>NZ_JAOYOD010000001.1:2400000-3600000 GCF_025833875.1 Reichenbachiella ulvae
TACTTAACCAACGTTTTTCCAGAAGGCTTGAACTTAGTCAAATCAATTCCTTGAACAGCCGCCTCATATTCATTGAGGTTTGGCGTTCTACCTAATACAGTTGAAAGCACAACTACTGGAGTAGAAGAAAGCAATGACTCTCCTTTTTTCTCATCAGAATCCTTTACTACTCTTCCCTGGAACAAACGTGTAGATGTTGCCATCACAGTATCTCCTGGCTCAGCTTTCTCCTGGTTACCCATACAAAGGTTGCAACCTGGGCGCTCTAGATACAGAATGTTCTCATACTTGGTACGAGCCGCACCCTTAGGCGCATCGTCATCGAACTCGAAACCTGAGTACTTCTGCAGCACTTCCCAATCGCCTTCTGCCTTTAGTTCATCCACGATGTTGTAAGTCGGAGGAGCAACCACCAATGGAGCATTGAATTCAACCTTTCCATTTTGTGATTCGATATTTTTCAGCATTTGAGCCAAAATCTTCATATCACCTTTGTGAACCATGCAAGACCCGATAAATCCAAGGTCTACTTTCTTAGTTCCTCCATAGTAAGAAAGAGGTCTAATCGTATCGTGTGTATAGCGCTTAGAAACATCGTCGTTGTTAACATCCGGATCGGCAATCATCGGCTCTGCAATCTGATCTAGATCTACTTCAACCTCCGCATAATATTTAGCACTAGCATCTGGAGTCAAAGCTGGCTTTTCACCAGACCTGATCTCATCGATTCTCTTATTCGCCTTATCAATCAAGCCCTGAAGCACCTTTTGCTCATTGTCCATCCCCTTGTCGATCATGATCTGGATTCTGCCTTTGGCAATCTCCAATGATTCGATTAAGGTTTCGTCCTCAGAGATACAAATAGACGCTTTCGCTTTCATCTCGGCAGTCCAATCAGTAAAGGTAAAAGCCTGGTCAGCAGTCAAAGTACCAATGTGCACCTCGATCACTCTTCCCTGGAATACGTTTTCACCTCCAAACTGCTTCAGCATTTGCTGTTGCGTAGCATGCACTACATCACGGAAGTCCATGTAGCTCTTCATTTCTCCTTTGAAGGTCACTTTCACAGATTCTGGAATCGGCATAGAAGCCTCACCAGTAGCCAGTGCCAAAGCAACCGTACCTGAGTCTGCTCCAAAAGCCACCCCTTTCGACATTCTCGTGTGAGAGTCACCACCAATGATGATCGCCCAGTCATCGATCGTAATATCATTCAACACTTTGTGAATCACGTCGGTCATCGCATGGTATTCCCCTTTAGGGTCACGTGCAGTAATCAAACCGAAATCATTCATAAACTTCATCAGCTTAGGAATGTTGGCTTGCGCTTTCTTATCCCAAACTGATGCCGTGTGACAACCTGATTGGTAAGCACCATCCACGATTGGAGAAATCGTAGTAGCAGCCATGGCTTCCAATTCCTGAGAAGTCATCAAACCCGTCGTATCCTGTGAGCCTACTATATTTACTTCTACACGGACATCAGAGCCGGCGTGCAAAGTTTTACCAGGAGTAGTTCCAACTGCATTCTTGTTGAAGATTTTCTCTACTGCAGTTAGGCCCTGACCATCAATTGACACTTCTTTAGAAGGAGCAAAAACTACCGGAGCTTCAACACCTAAGGTCTGAGCTGCGAATGTTTGCAGTTTCTTACCAAATACTACGGCATAAGAACCGCCAGCTTTGATAAATTCAACTTTTTGAGGAGTCAATGAAGCGGAGATATCGATCAATTCCTGATCTCCTTTGTATAATTTTTTCTCTTTAGTATTGATCGTCAGAACTGTACCAGTTTCCACAGAGTAAGCCTGCTCTAATACTGGCTCCCCTTCTTCGTTCACTACCACATTTCCATCTGCATCCTTTTTCTTCACCCAGTTTTTCAGATCAATCCCGATCCCTCCGGTTACACCTACAGTTGTTAGGAAAATCGGAGATATACCATTAGTACCTGCAATAATTGGCGCGATATTGATAAAAGGAACATATGGACTGGCCTGAATACCCGTCCACAGCGCTACGTTATTTACACCTGACATCCTAGAAGAACCTACTCCCATAGTACCCTTCTCTGCGATCAGCATCACACGTTTGTCAGGGTGCTGCTCTTTCAATGCAGCCAAATCTTCCTGCATCTTCTTGTTGTGCTCGAAGATACACTGACCATGTAGCTCGCGATCTGATCTTGAGTGTGCGTCAGCACCCGGAGAAAGCAAATCTGTAGAAATATCCCCCTCACCCGCGATGAAAGTCACTATCTTAATCTCTTCTTCTACTTCAGGCAACTTCGTGAAGAACTCAGCTTTCGCATAGCTCTCTAATAGCTCCTTGGCTATTGCATTTCCACCCTCATAAGCTGCTTTCAAACGATCGTAATCCGCATCGTAAAGGAATACCTGAGTCTTAAGCACCTTAGCTGCTTCTGCAGCAATAGAGGCATCCTCTCCTAATGCCAAATCCAACAGGACTTCAATAGAAGGTCCACCCTTCATATGAGACAGCAGTTCAAATGCAAAAGCAGGAGTGATTTCTTCTACAACTGATTCTCCAAGGATGATTTCCTTTAAAAATTTGGCTTTTACACCTGCTGCACTGGTTGTACCAGGCAAAGTATTGTAAATAAAGAATTTGAGAGAATCCTCTCTGTGAGTATGGCTTGTATCTTTGATTTGCTCAATGATTTCGCTCAATAATTCAGCGCCATCGATTGGCTTAGGATGCAAACCCTGAGCTTTACGCTCTTCAATCTCCTTGATGTAATCGTTGTAAGTGTTCATATACTTGTCTTTCTTCTCTATGTTAAAGACAGAATTCTGTTTCAGTTACCCAATTCGTAATTCTGACTGTCCAAATAGATTCAATGCCTTCGGCAGTTATCCCGATATGATTCACCAAGCTATAATAGCGCTGGTAATACACATCCAGATCAAACACCATAAAGCACTGCTTTACGTTAAATATTAACCTCTAAAATAATTGGGTTATCAATTGCTGATTAAGGGACGCAAAATTAAAAAAATATCAAAGTTTTTGCTCCCAATTACCTACAAATAACTACGTAGATCAAACGGTCCTTATTAAAATAGAAAGATTCTAAATAACCTGCCCGCATAATTACCATTTGGCTTATTAAACTCAGAGTGTTCGTACACGGATTGACTCCACTGATTTCCTGATTTCAGTAAAAAGATCACTTAGAATTTCACTTCAAACCCTTAGGGCATCCCGGCACAACTATTGTAACATAATAGATCAAACAAGCAGACGTTGAATACAAAAAACAACAGTTATGAGAAAAACAATTACGCAATTTGCAATCGGAATTTTAGCCATCTTTACTTTTTCGTGCGATGACATAGACAAGCTGACACAGTTTAGAATGAACTACACTGAGTCGGTAACGATTGAGTCCTCTACGGTGATAGGCATCCCTATAGACCTATCGACTCCTAGTATCCCTTCCAATTCAGAATCCACCTTTGCAGGCAACAATACCAGCAAAGATCTAATAGAGGAAATTAGCTTAGAATCGATGACGCTGACAATTACTTCACCACAAGATGGAGAATTTAGTTTTTTGGAATCAGCATTGCTACTAATCTCTGCTGACGGATTGGATGAAGTAGAAATTGCTTACATAGAATCTATCCCTGACGATATTGGCAACTCTATTGACATGGAAGTAACTGGAGTCAATGTGAAAGACTACCTGCTTAAAGATCAATTCTCTCTAAGAATGAAAAGCAGTACAGACAAAACCATCAGTCAAGACCATACAATTGATATTAAGTCAACATTTTTTGTAGACGCAAAGATTTTCGGACAATAAAAAAAGGGGCGAGTGCCCCTTTTTCTTTATTTCTTCAATTCAAAATCGATTAGACATTGAATCTAAAGTGCATAACATCTCCATCCTGCACTACATACTCTTTTCCTTCAATTGATAACTTACCTGCTTCTTTACAGCCGTTTTCGGTCTTGTATTTTTGGTAGTCAGGTATTTTGATCACCTCCGCTTTGATGAAGCCCTTTTCAAAATCTGTATGAATCACACCTGCAGCCTGAGGAGCTTTCCATCCCTTTTTGATCGTCCATGCCCTCACCTCTGTGACACCAGCGGTGAAATAAGTAATGAGGTCTAAAAGTTCATAAGCAGAACGAATCAACTTGTCCAAGCCCGATTCTTTCAACCCGTACTCATCGAGAAACATTTCTTTTTCTTCTGGCTCTTCGAATTCTGCAATCTGAGACTCAATAGCCGCACTCACCATCACTACCATAGCTCCTTCATTGGCTACAGCAGCTTTCAATTTCTCTACATGCTCATTTCCAGTCAGGATAGCTGATTCTTCCACATTAGCCACGTAGATTACTGGCTTGATTGTGAGAAGCTGTAGTGGCCCTACTGCTTCTTTTCTTTCTTCGGTCAGTTCCAGCTCACGAGCATTCTTACCTGACTCCAGCAACTCCTTATACTCTGTCAGAATGGCCACCAAAGTTTTCAACTTGGCATCACCAGACTTTGCAGCTCTTTCGTTTTTCTGAATCTGCTTCTCAATTGATTCCAAATCCTTCAATTGAAGCTCTGTGTCGATTACTTCCTTGTCAGAAACAGGGTCTACCTTACCATCCACATGCACGATATTATCGTCATTGAAGCAACGGGTCACGTGAACGATCGCGTCAACTTCTCTAATGTTTGCGAGAAATTTATTCCCCAAACCCTCGCCTTTGCTGGCACCTTTTACCAATCCGGCTATGTCAACGAACTCGATCACAGTAGGCAATACCTTCTGTGGATTAACTAATTCCTGTAATATTTTTAAGCGCTCGTCAGGAACTGTAATAACTCCGACATTGGGCTCTATCGTACAAAATGGAAAATTGGCTGCTTCAGCCTTGGCATTGGATAGCGCATTGAAGAGTGTAGATTTACCTACGTTTGGCAAGCCTACGATCCCACATTTCAACCCCATTTACTTTAATTTTTTGATGCTTGAAAAACTTGATAACTGTTGAATCCATTTCTGATCTCCATGACCGAAACACGAATAATCGTATAAACAGGAATGGCTGCAATCATACCAGGAATCCCCGCTAATGTAGCGGCCGCAAAGATAACAACAAATATCTCTAATGGATGGGCTTTCACACTTTTAGAAAAAATCATAGGCTGCAAAACCACATTGTCAGTCACCTGAACCGCGGCAAAAACCGAAACGATCTTTACGATCAGAATCAACGTCACATCATCAATAGCAAAATGCCCGCTGGTCGAGATCCCTACCAAAATCCCAAATACTGACCCCAATAAAGGCCCAAGATAGGGAATCAAATTGGCCAAAGCAGCAAACACTGCGATGGTAAGCGCATAATTGACGCCAAAAATGGACAACCCTATACCGGCAATGGAAAATATGGCCAACATCTGCAACAATAAGCCGATGAGGTAATTAGAAAGCAAATGTTCTATTTTGTGAATAGCAGTGATAAAAAGTTCAAAATACTGGTTAGGTACTACCGAAATCAACAGTCGACTGATGATACCATTCTCTAACAAGAGGAAAAACGTAATGAATCCTAAAGCCATTAAAGTAACAAAAACACCTCCCGTTAAAGAAACCACATTGTTCAGGATTTTCTGAAAATTGATATCTCGAACCAGCTCAATAGTTGAGGTCCTTATCGTTTTAGTCAAGCTATGATCTTCTTCATTGACCAATCCATATTCTATCAAAAAATCTTCTGCTTTGACAACTGGCTGGGACAGGTGTTTGTAAACCTCATCAAAACTAATGGTAGATATTACATTGACCTGCTCTACAATCAGCGGAATAAAAAGCAACATGAACAAACTAAGCACGCCCAGTACAGTACCAAATGAGAACAGAATGGCCAGAATTCTGGGGACTTTAACTTGAAACACATAGGTACGACTGATAAAATTGGTAAGAGGACGGAGGATTGTAGCCAATACAATAGAAATACAGACATACATAAAGATGTCCATGAATAGCCAGGCTCCAAAAATAAAAAGTCCCAGTATGACCACCAGGGTCAAAAGTGTGCGATTGATCATAAGTTAAAATAAAAAAAGCCCTCGGTGGTATCCAAGAGCTTTTCAGTTTCTTTCAAAAGATTAAATTAATCCCAGTTGAGCTCGCTATTAGCGCTGGCGGCTACCCCATGTGAAGCATTGTCTCTGGCATCTTCATCTTCATTGTCAAATGCCTCAAAATCCACATCTGGCATTAATTCGTCTTTCACATAACCGATGGACTCATTCAGTGCTTTTACGAATTTGTTAAAATCTTCTTTGTAAAGGAATATCTTATGTTTTTCGTAGAAAAAACCGTCATCCTTGTAGCGTCTTTTGCTTTCCGTAATGGTTAAATAATAGTCATTTGACCTGGTCGCCTTTACATCAAAAAAGTAGGTTCGTTTCCCTGCCCTTACTCTCTCTGAGAAAATCTCAGTTCTTTCATTGTCTTTATTATCTTCCACTTTTCAGTTCGTTTTGGTTGCCGACAAGTCGGATTGATAGTTGAGTTAGTTTCACTAAAACACCCAATATACGAGAATTTTTCCAACAAATCCAATATGTAAGACAGAATATAAAATCATTGGAATAACCTTTGGTTGCGACATTAAAACCTATCCTATTTTATCAAATTCGAAATTTTTAAATCAAATTACTAATTAGTTTTTAATTTGCTAATACATTAACATTTCTCTGCTTTGAAACTCAAACTAGATATCAACACGATAAAGGAGTCTGCCAACATTGAGCTTTTGGCTAAACAAATGGTGGAAGGATTCGTGACTGGACTGCACAAATCTCCATACCATGGGTTTTCTGTTGAGTTTGCTGAGCACAGTCTTTACAACTACGGAGAAAGTACCAGAAACATTGACTGGAAAGTCTACGCCAAAACTGATAGGCTTTACACTAAAAAATTCGAAGAAGAAACCAACCTAAGATGTCACCTGGTTTTGGACACTTCTTCTTCCATGTACTACCCCGCAGATTCTTTTGGCAAAATAAGATTTGCAGTAATGGCTGCTGCAGCTTTGGCCTATCTCCTTCACAAACAACGTGATGCAGTAGGCGTTTTTACTTTTGACGAGCAAATTACGCACCAGTCAGAAGTAAGGTCCACCTCCTCTCATTTACACCATTTGTTTGGGTTGTTTCAAAATCTATTTGATCAAAAACCGGAACACCAGGCAACAGCCGTTCCAGAGGTACTGCATGAAATCGCAGACAAAATTGCGAGACGTTCCCTGGTGATTCTCTTCTCAGACATGCTTCACAGTTCGGACAATTCTGACGAAGTGTTTGCCGCACTTCAGCACTTGAAGCACAACAAACATGAAGTTTTGGTCTTTCACATCAATGACAGTGAAACCGAGCGAGAATTCAACTTTGAGGACCGTCCTTACAAATTTCAGGATCTAGAATCAGGAACCATCGTGAAACTAAGTCCATCGGAAGTAAAGGATCAATACCAAAAGCAAATGCAAAGTTTCGTTCAGGAATTGAAACTGAAATGCTCACAATTAAAAATCGATTTTGTTGATTGCGATATTAAAAATGGTTTTGATGATGTATTATCGGCCTATCTGGTCAAAAGAAGTAAAATGCGTTAGATCACTATGAATTCTACCAACAACCACCTGAGCAGCATTAGCAACTGGATACTAATTACCATTGCGGTTCTTGCCTCACTTTTGTACTTTGAAAACTTTCTTAAATCTCTGGTTATTGCCATTCTGATCTGGTATCTAATCAAGAAGTTAAGAGATTCGATTGCCAAATTAAAATGGGGAAAAGTGGCCCCACCCAAATGGCTGATTACAATATCCAGCACCGTGGTGATCTTTCTCATCATCTACCTGATTACTCAAATCATTTCTTCTAACATTCAAAAACTTGCGATAGAACTACCCAGGCATAGTGATAACATCAAGGCGCTGCTGAGACAGATAGAATCGGCTTTAGGAATTGACGATCTGGAGAAAAGCTTTTCCATTCTATTTGATCAATACAAAAATGAAATCATCTCCTATGCAGGATCTTTCGCTGGGGCCATAGGAAAGTCTATCATGGTCTTGGTATATGTGGTCTTTATTTTGATGGAAGAAAGCCTATTTGGAAAGAAAATTAAAAAGGTGTTGGAAACCACTCCTCAAGGAAGCAACATCCATAAAGTAGGTGCAGCCATCACTTTGCTTTTCGACAAATATCTATCCGTCAAAATATTCACAAGTTTCATCACGGGTGTATTAAGCTATTTTGTCTTGCTCATAATCGGAGTAGAATTGGCTGGGTTGTGGGCTTTTCTTATTTTCCTCTTCAATTTCATTCCTACAGTGGGGTCAATTATAGCTACAGCCTTTCCTTCACTATTTGCCATTGTACAATTTGGAGGTTTTCATGAATTTGCGTGGGTACTAACTAGTGTGGGAGCCATTCAACTTCTAGTGGGTAACCTTATCGAGCCCCGAATCATGGGGAACCGCCTCAACATCAGTCCGATGGTTGTTTTGATTGGATTAACACTATGGGGATTCATATGGGGTGTCACCGGCATGCTCCTGTCAGTCCCTATTACGGCTACTTTCATTATTATTTTCAGTCAATTTAATGAAACTAAAGCCCTGGCAATATTACTTTCTAAAAATGGGGAGATAGGACTGGTCGATCAATCAGAACCACAAGCAGAGGTGAACTAAGCTTGGTTTTTCTTCATAAAGGAAAGCAAGGATCTTCGAACCTGTGCACGCAGTTTACTCTTAAAAAAAGGCGTCCATCCCATCACGAATCCTATGGGACCAAAAGCCATTTGAGTCCACCTCCATAAGTCGAATTGGTCAGTGTGCTTTATGATTTTACCATCTGCGAATTGCAGGTTGGCTTTTATGCGATTATGGACTTTTCGGCCGGTTTTAGAGAAGGTATAGATGGCTCCCCACTCTACGGATCCTTTATCCCCCTCTGACTGTACATTGTCAAAGTATATTTCCAAATCGGCACCTGCTTTGATCAACATATCCCACATCGCACATGTGTGCTCGTAATCGAGAAGACCAAAAACAGGATCTTGAAATTCTACATCAGGGTGATAGCAATCTATCATCTTTGGCAAATCCTTATTGGCAAAAGCGCCATAAAACTGTTCTATTATTGCAATGTGACTCATCTTTTCATTTTTAAAACTTTGAACATTAGTCGATCCATGGCTCGATCAGAAAACAGCAATCTCGGAATGATAAATTTGGTCCACTTGTCCCGAATCACCAAATAAAAGGTCTTAGCTTTTTTCTTTTGGAATACTTCAAAAAGCTGATCGCAAAACTCTTCTACAGGTATGGCTTTAGCAGCTTCTCTTTTGGACAAATCCAAAAAGCGAAGTAAGGATGGGCCGTATGGAGATTCTTTCATGGATGCTTCAGGCTCTTCGACCTTATCCCATATGGGTGTCTTGATCGGGCCCGGATTGAAAACCACTACATCTATCCCGAACAACATCAATTCACGCCTTAACCCCTCAGAATAAGCATCAACAGCTGCTTTAGAACTACCATATGGCGTCATGTATGGCATGCCGCTTTTAGCTGCGACAGAACTAATGTTGATGATTTTACCGGGAGGCAGCGAACTATTTTCTTTTGCTCCCAAAAGGGGAAGAAAAGCATTCGTAACAGATACTAAACCAAGAAAATTGACCTCAAATTGCTTCCTAAAATCCGCTGTGCTCAAGCATTGAGATGGGCCAGTGACTGCCATCCCTGAATTATTGACCAACAATTGTAAACCCTCGTCTGCAATTTCACTTTCTACTACGCGAGCGGCTTGTTGGACCATCTCTTCGTCCGTCACATCAAAAATCAAAGGGCGATAGGCCTCACCAAATTTGGCTTCCAACCTTTCAGCATCCTCCTTTTTTCGGACACTGCCATATACAGTATAGCCCTCAGCAATAAATCTACGAGTAGCATAAAAACCGATACCCGTCGATACTCCTGTAATCAAAACATTACCCTTGGACATAATTATTGGCCTTTCAGTGATCTCTTAAAATTATCACAAAAAACGGCAGTAGACACCGCTACATTCAAAGATTCTGCACCTCCGTAGGCGGGAATTTTCACCTCTTGTCCCAACTGGTCAATCAGGTCTTCGCTTATACCGGTCGATTCATTCCCAAAAACCAAAAATGCCGGCTCCTCAAATTTAACTTGATGAATATCTCCACCATTAAGAGTGGCTCCATAGCTATTTGGAAATTGAGCGATCCAATCAGAAAGATCGTCATATATGACACGAACGCGTGCAAAAGAGCCCATGGTAGCAGAAACTACCTTAGGATTGTAACAATCTACAGAATCGGACGAGCAAATGATATGACGAAAGCCATACCAATCAGCAATGCGAATGATCGTTCCCAAATTGCCTGGATCTTTGACTCGATCAAACCCCAATAGGGATTGCTGCAAATCAGGTTTTTCCACATCAGGTATCTCAACTACAGCCAAAGCGGCATTGTTAGTGGTGAGGCTACCGACCTTCGAAAGTTCCCTTTCAGTCACCTCTCGAAAGTCGTAAGAGTGGGTATCTGAAGAATATTGATTTAAAAATGCTTCTGTCCCGAATAATTGATCAATCTTGAGGTCTGATTTCAATAATTCCAGCACATTTTTTGCACCTTCAACCAAGAACTTGTTTTCAAGTTTCCTAAATTTTTTTAATTGTAGGGATTTAATGAATTTTGACTCTTTGTTTGAGATCATGCGAATTGTAACATTGCGTTAGGTACAGGTGCCAAACTTACACAGTTTCTTGATGATAGACATATGAGATATTAATTCCATTAAATCTAGTGATCTAAATTCTGTACTCACATCATAAATCCAAGGATTCATATAGCTATGCGCTCTGTAATTAGGGTCGCTCTTTTACTTTCCCTGTGGGGAGGTCTGGACTCATGTATGGGGCGCAGATACCTCAAAGGGGATCAAAAGTTACTCGTGGACCAAAATCTGGAAGGTGCTCAAAAACTGAACAAAGAAGAAATCGAGTCCTTGTATGCTTATGAGCCGAACGAAAAAATTCTTTTCATCCCATGGTCTCCCTATGTCGATCTCTATCAACTAGGAAAGAAATCCTATGATTCATCTAAATATGAAAACAAAAAAATAAAGCTTAGAAAAAAGTATAACAAGAAAATTGCCAGGGCTCAGGAAAAAGACAGGGAAAATCGTGAAAGAAAACTCAAGCAGAAGCTGGCTAAAAAGATCAACAAGCAAAACAAGAACCTAAAAGAAGGCAACCAAGCCATGAGACTCGGTGAGCCACTCGCTATCTATGACACGGCACTAGAAAACGAGACAGTTGAAAAAATAGAGAAGTACCTACACGCCAAGGGATACTTTAATGCTGAGGTGAGCAGAGATACCGAAGAGACCATAAAGCTGGTCACTTCCACCTATACCATTGATCGAAAAGAGGCCTATCTTCTAGACTCTATTTTCTATCGTGCACCCGATTCTTTAGTCCTGAAGATACTTCAAAAAGAAGATGCCAATTCTTTGCTGATCAAAGGCGAAAACTATGACCAGGACATCATCTCAAAAGAAAGAGAGCGTATCAACGACATCATGTTGAATAATGGCTATTATGATTTTAATCGTAAACTGATTGGTTTTAGAGTTGATACCACAACTCTAGGCGATAGAAAGGTAATGGTTGGAATCGTAGTGAACAATCCTCCTGACAGGGACAGTCATAAGATCTTTAGATTGGACTCAGTTATTTTCAATACGGATGCGGATATTACGGGACTGTCTCAGAAGCGATCTCACAAAACATACAATGGAGTCACCTACCAGTTTCACCAACGTAGGTACAACGAGAAAATATTGGATTGGCGCCTATTCCTACAACCAGATAGCCTTTATAGCAAAGCCAACACCCTGGAGACTCAAAAACAGCTCTCCAACATGGATATTTTCAAATTCATCAATGTAAACTATGACACAACTGGGGGGCAATTCATTGCCAATGTCTTTACAAGTCCCCTGAAGAAATACCAAACCTCTACAGAAGCTGGACTAAGTGTGAGTCAAGGTCTTCCAGGACCTTTTCTAAACATGTCAGTCAAGAACAGAAATATTTTCAAAGGACTAGAAGTGGCAGAATTGAGTGGGCGTGTAGGATTCGAAGGTCTGACAGGTGCAACAGAAACTGGTAACCCCTATTCCAGTTTGGACTATGGGGCCAACCTATCACTTACCTTTCCTCAGTTTGTAATGCCACTGGGCAAAAACATCAAATCAAATCTGGGTAGATTCAACCCCAAAACTAAAATCCTATTTGGTCTCAACTTCAATTCAAGGACTGAGTATCTACGTAACAACATCAATGCCGTATGGGCCTATACCTGGCAAAATTATAACAAGCGAAGAAGCTATACCGTCAATATGATAGATGTCAACTATATCAATTCTGACATTACAGACCCGGCTTATCGCGAATTACTAGAAAATCTAGAAGCACAAGGAAACAACCTTATCCGTTCGTTTGAGCCCTCTTTCATTAGTGGTAGTTCCCTTACCGCCATTTACAATATCAATGAATATGGAAACAAGACTTCTAGGGCGTCTTTTTTGCGCTACCAAATAGAAACTGGCGGAAACTTTATCCAGAGCTTTCCCTATACTGATATTGACAGTGACAACAAACTGGAGTTTTTCAAATTTGCCAAACTCGACGTTGATTTTAGGCAAACCCTTCCAGTCAACTCCATCATCACCCTTGCATATAGAGCGCATGCAGGTGTGGCCATTCCCTACGGAGATAACAAGACGCTACCTTATGAAAAATTCTTTTTTGCAGGTGGTAGTAACAGCATTCGTGCATGGGAACCGAGACGTTTAGGGCCAGGTACCTACCTCCCACTGGATAGCGCGGGGAATTACAGCAACAATTTTGAGCAGCCGGCAGAAATCATCTTAGAACTAAGTGCTGAATTTAGGCATCAATTGTTTGGGCCTATTCATGGCGCCTTCTTCATAGATGCGGGTAATAGCTGGACATTCAATGAATCAGACGACAGACCTGGGGCAAATTTCGAATCAGACTTTTTATCCGAAATTGCAGTCGGAGGTGGCTATGGAGTCCGTGTTGATTTCTCTTTTTTGATACTAAGACTAGATGCCGCCTGGAAACTTATCGACCCTGCAAGTACTTCCAGGTTTTCAGATAACAATCGTTCTTCAGTATTTGACTTACCTGATTATGAAGGATACAATCGACTGATTTGGAACATTGGTATTGGCTACCCATTTTAATTAAGATCATGAATAAAGAAACTATAGAAAACTGGTTCAAATCCCTTCAGGACAACATCTGTCAAGAAATCGAAAAAACCGATGAAAAGGGCAAATTCGAAGAAGACCTATGGCAAAGACCACAAGGAGGTGGAGGACGAACACGAATCATCAGAGGTGGCAATATCATCGAAAAAGGTGGGGTTAATTTTTCTGCTGTGAGTGGCCCTACTCCTGACAAAATCCTTCAGGCTCTAAAAATAGACAAAGCCGATTTTTACGCCACAGGCGTATCTATAGTGATGCATCCACAATCTCCTATGGTTCCTGTCATTCATATGAATGTGCGCTATTTTGAGATGAGCAATGGCATCAGCTGGTTCGGTGGTGGTATAGATCTGACACCACATTATGTGGATGACGAAGATGCCCAATACTTTCATTCTCAGATCAAGTCAGTTTGCGATGCCCACCATGGTTCCTACTATCCTGAGTTTAAAAATTGGGCTGATGATTACTTCTACATCAAGCATCGAAATGAAACAAGAGGGATAGGTGGCATATTCTTCGATAGACTTAGCGCAACTCCTGAGATCTCAATGGAGCAACGTTGGGAATTCGTGAAAGACGTAGGACAATTATTCGCCCCTACTTACACTCATTTCATGTCCAAAAACAAGGATATCGAATATGGAGAAAATGAAAAGCAATGGCAATACTTGAGGCGTGGCAGATATGTCGAATTCAATCTAGTGCTCGACAAAGGAACTAAGTTCGGTCTGGACACCGATGGACGAACAGAATCGATACTGATGAGTCTACCCCCACAAGCTAACTGGGAGTACAATTATGAAGTAGCTCCTGGTTCTAAGGAAGAGAAAACACTTTCTCTTCTGAAAAAGGGCGTGGATTGGGTGTAAATCATCGTGAATAAAAAAGAGGCTGTCTCAAAAGGTTCAAAAAATAGAGTTTGTCACATTGAGCTTAGTCGAAATGTACCTTAGAAAGGTGTAATTAATGTTTCGACTTGGCTCAACATGACAAAGAAAGACTTTTGAGACAGCCTCTTTTTTGATGCTAATGAAATCAAGCTATAGTTTAATCAGTTTCTTATTGATGACTTGATCTTTAGAAGTCAATATCAAGGAGTAAATCCCTGGACGTAAATCTGAAAGGTTCAATTCATTCCTGAACGCTATAGAATGAAAAACATATTTTCCACTTACATCAACTAAAGACATCTTCCAACCAGCAGTATCCACTGCTCCCAACTTCAATTGAATATTCCCCTGAGTCGGGTTGGGGTAAATCAGAGTTTTTAAAGCTTTATTTTCAGAGGATAACACTTGTTCGATATTGAATATATCATCCTTTGTTTGAACCATGATATGATATCCATTGGCCGTCTCACCTACATACCCAATCAAATCAAAACTCCCTAGAGGAATGTTGGTTCCGACCAGATCATGATCCTCCAATCCAACGGTAAATGTCATTTGAGTTTCACCTGCCTGAAGCGTATATTCCCCTTTAGCGAAGGTTCCTGTTTCGACAAAAGACAGATTAGTCAACTGAATTCTTTCAGATTCAAGCTCTTCTCCAATTTGATCCAGGGTAGTTTCTTGAGGTGAAGGCAATTCATTTCCTGAGGACAATAGTGAAATAGAAACCGGACTTTCCTCAATCTCTAATAACCCATTATAATTCAATAGGCCACCTATCACTTCAACACTGTCACCGGCTTGTAATTCGGAAGATAGATTCCCTACTTCCTCGCTTCTTATTACAATTCCAGCTGTCCCATCATATAGCAAGCGGTTATGTGGGTTATTAGTTTCACCACCAATGACTATACCCTTGACCATCACAACACTTCCTTCAGGACGATTGCGAGCTTCAGATATGGTGATCAAACTGACTTCCGAAGGATATTCACTTGTCAGCACCAAATCATCTGCATCTCTCACTGACAATTGATAATCCTCGAAAAACTGACCTATAAAACCCGTTACCTCGAAATAACCTGAAGGCACTTCAGTCCCTACTAATGGATGAGAATCTGACCCAATACGGAACACCATTTCACCTGTCCCATCACTAATTGTGAAATTACCTGAAGTCCCTCCTCCAGCAAATGTAGACCCAACATCTGCAAAAGAAACATTCTCGATAGTTACCAATTGAGACTCATATTTTTCTCCTACTTCACTTATGGTCAAATATTTAGGAGCAGGTAACTGCGCATTTGATTTCAGCAATTCAATGGTAATTGGAGATTCTTCAATTTGGAGTGCCTCGCCATACTCAGATAGCCCACCCTTGACCAAAATACTATCCCCTTGAGAGAAATTTGCAGATTCGTGCCCTACATCAAAACTCCTCACAACAATACCAGCCGTTCCATCATATATTACTCGACTATTCCCGCTGTTATTCCCAGCATCGATTACTACACCCGTTACACTTACTACCTCACCTAGCACTTTTGTTCTCGCATCGGCAATTGAGATCACTTCGACTTGACCCTCTCTACCAGAGACGCTAAAACCTGTCATAAAACTGCCAGTTGAGTGATCAATGTTTACTGATGCGTTTTGATCAACTGCTGAAGGTTCAAATTTGATCCAGACAGAATGGACTTCATTGGCTGTGGTGTTAGTTAAAGTCAAATTCTGCGAATAATCCACACCATCAGAAGACAAAGAAAAAGGTGACCCTGTAGTGATGTTTATCGATTCAGAAATGTTGTAAGAATTGATTTGATACTGCTGTGAGGCTGAGCTACCCAGCTCAACTGCTCCAAAATCAGGGTTAAAAGACAAGTGATCTATCAATAATATTGGATTGCTACTTACCCCCCATATTTCTCCAACCCATTCCGGATGATCGATAAATGGGTTTCTATTTTCCTGAAAACCATACGCTCCCTCATGTCTATCTATTTCATACTGATCCACTGGATCATTCTCATGCCACTGAAGCATGGTATACAAAACACCAAATTCTGGATCACCAGAATAGGAAATTCGATCGACTAACTCAAGATCTAGAAAATCACTCTCGTATCTTGTAGACATGTAAAATAATATTCTAGCCACATCTCCCTTGATTTCATCCCTTGGTTCCCAAAAGTCACCATTGGTATAAGTATCCGGTGCCTCCCCTTCTTCATTTGCTACAGTGTGATCTACTACATTAAAATCCTTATTGCTTTTAGAAGTATTAACAGAAGCATCAGAAGGTCTCAAATTGTGCACATCAGTATAGGCCGTATCAGCCAAATCCGGAAACCCATGAGATTTGGCCCAGGTATGTTCTCTATTCCAGTAATCAGGCTGATTATTCGAAGCAAAATTTGCTTTAGGAATAGAGGCGTTTTTGTAAAATAATATGATGTTATCGCTGTTATCAGGATCCTCATCCAAAGTAGGCAAAATGGTATCTCTAAACTCACCGTAGGTCCTAACCTTATGTCCACGTATGATTTGATGAAGCTTGACTTTCAGCTCCTGACCAGACAACCCGTCTGTTCCATCATAATACCCCGAAGGAATATTTTGTGCTCCAACAGATAAAGTAAAGAATAGGGCTACCAATAATGTTGTTAATTGTTTCATATGCTAAAACAAGAAAAGACTGCCTTGAGGACAGTCTTTTCTATATATTATATTATTTCTATTACTCAATTATCACTGGTGCTTCGAACAATTCAAATTCGCCTGTACCAATCAGTATAAAGACAGTTTGCCAATTAGCATCAGAACCATCATAGGTAGCGCATTTCACGGTATAATAAACGTCTACACCACTTACCATAGTAGCATCAGAAAACTTCTTCTCCAATAGCAGCTGTATACCTTCGGCCATTCTTTCAATAATCAATGCCTTCCCATCATCTGCAGATAGTTCTGCATATTCGGCTTGTGCAAAATCTCCTGTTGTTCTCTTATCTAATCGGATATCAAAATTCGAATAATAGGCTCCTGCACCGTAGTAGAACTCTCCAGTACCAAAACCATCCACCAAATCAGGATGCGTTTTAGCTACCTCATCAACAATGATTTGATAATCAGAACTAGTCATGGTGAAAACAACCGACGGATCAAAAACAAATGACGTTCCGTCATGTTTATACTGCTCTACTTGCTCCTCATAAAAAGAACCCATCCAAGCCCCACCTGTGAAGGTATATTCCTCTGCCAGAGTAACCGTTCTACCGTTGTAGTATCTAAACACAACATCATAGGAATCACCTTCAACTGCAAATGGGAACATTTGACTCAAATAAGTAGGTAGATAATCAGAAGATGGAGTACTTGAACTAAAATTGTCATAAGTACCCGGAGCTCCCATCATATTATAATCTTTGCTGCCAAGGTAAGCGACTTCATCATCCATTGACACCCATTTCTCGCCATCAAATTCATAAAAACCATTGACATAATCGATTACAGGTGCTGCACCTTCTTCTACTACCACATCAACAATCTCCCAAGTACATGCTCCTACAGCAGTGGAAGATGTATAATGAAATCCTAGATATAAAGATCCTCCTTGAACATCAGGCAGTGTTGCAGATCCTACAAACTCACTCCAACCTGTACCTTCAGGAACTACATCCAAATCTACGCTTGTCCAGGTAGCTGCGGCCACATCACCTGCATAGTCAGTTGAATAAAGTATATCAATTTCTTCACCCCATTCTGTAGAAGCGTAATTCCAAATCTGTGTAATAGTGACATTTATATCACCAGTTGCACCTGAAAGATCAATTTCAGAAGAAATCAACCAATCATCATTATCCTGTGCTCCGCTCGCATATCCAGACATTTTTGCCCAAGTTGCTCCACTAAATGAATCCCATTCCCAAGCCTGGGCACCTAAAAGGTCTGTGGCAGTAAATTGACCTAAACCATTTTCCTCTAGCTCAAAGTCTTCACTAAAAACTTCTTCTCCCGACAGCTCGCTATAACGCTGATCAATTCGATCATAAGTTGTGCTTACGATATCACCTTCAACTGGATCTTGAACTTTGGTCAACAACCATTCTGTCAAAAACTTATCCGCATCAACCGAACTATCAAAGAATCCAAACTTACCTGACTCAGCACTATAAGACTCATAGTCCGCCTGCTCAAGTTCGAATTTGGGAGCTGTCAAATAAGCAGAAAAAGCTTCAGAATCTCCTGTAAACAAGTTGTAATTAACTTTTACAGCTGTTCCTTTACCATGAAAAGCGAAAGCGCCATCTACGAAAGTCGGAAGATATTTTTTGGCCTCATAATCAGGGCTAAACGCTTCATTGGATTCGATAAAATCAGCTGCTGCAGAATCTTCCTTTGTTTCCATTGCAAGTGCTATTCCTGCAACTGTGGCATAATCATCACTGGTAAGTGTATAAATGAAAGTTTGGTCACTTCCTTCCTCTAGTTCCTTTTCTTCGAGTTCATCGTAGACTTCTTCCAGAGGTTCACATCCCATCGCTATCACGGCTGAGATAAAAAGAATATTAATATATTTTAAAAACTTCATGTCTAAATTCTTTCTGGATTAAAATTTAATTCTCATTCCTAATGTCCACTGACGTCCAGTTCCCATATAGACATCATTAATTCCACCACTTCTTGCATCTGTCACATATTCAGCATCAAGAGCATTATTTACGTTTCCATAAAGAATACTTTCTATCTCACCAATCTGGAAAGTATAGTTAGCATTCAAGTCTAAATTGAAATATTCAGGAATTTCCCAAGACTGGGTTTTAAGTTCTGGTGAGGTGATATCTGTTGGTTCAAAGTCTGCATAGTTGTTGGCATAGTAGTTCAAATTCGCACCCACTTTGAATCCTTTTAAAACTTCTATTCTAGCACCTAAAGCAGCTGTTGTTTGAGCGGAGTTTCCTACTTTCAGACCAGAAATATAATAGTTATAAGTACCTACCAAATTTCTATCCTCATCATAAACATTCACATCGGTCAAATCGTTTTGCCATGTCCAGTCTCCAAGTGAAACCATACCCGTTAATGTAACTTGTCTGATTGGTCTGTATTGAAAATCTAATTCAACACCTTGGTGGATTGCGTTTACTCCCTGCAAGTTGGCAAAAGTAGAATCGGAAATAGATTCAATTAAAGTTCTGTCTCTCCAGTTAGTCCAGTAAACATTCAAATTCGCGCTTAATTTGGATGTTCTAAAACCATACCCAACCTCAGCACTCAAGATTTTCTGCATTTCTACATCTTCATTGATGATATTCTGAAAATCCTGGAATACAGCATCAAAAATTGGGGCCTTGGTAAAATATCCTCCATTCACAAACACATTGTGTTTTTGGCTCAAATTATAATTCAAACCACCCTTAGCTTGATAACCTAAGAAGTTTTGAAAATCAGTCTCTTGTTCACCTGGTACATATTGATAATAATCAATTCTCTTATAACTTGTGTTTGACACAGCAATATTGACAAATGCAGAAAGATCATTCACAGTATACTCTGCTTGACCAAAAACTCCTTCCCAAAGTACAATACCATCGTTGTAATAATCTCTCTTATCACCAACCTGAAGTCTTCTATTTGGATTATTGATATCATTATCATCCTCAGCAAAATCTGCCCCTAACAAATTGGTCACCTCTGAAAAATGGATACCTTTATAATATCTCAAATCCAAACCTCCCTGAATTGTAAGGTTATCACTGATCTGATCATTTAAAGTACTTAAGACACCATACCATCTATGATCATTTCTAGAAGCTCTCAGATAGGACAAAGCTCCAGAACCAGTTTCATTATTTTCTACATTTAACTCTCTAACGGTCTCAAAATCATACAACCCCTCAGATGTTCTAGCCATAGAGTTACCCGCGGTTCCTCCACCTCCACCGGTTCCGGTAGACACATAAAAAGCAGTAGATAAATCCATTCTTTCATTGATTGTCCAGTAGTGATTCAATGAAAACTGAGGCTTGTGATAGAAATTATCCTCCGCATGTAATACCTCGCCATCTAGATAGCCATAATCTGTATTATACTTCAATCCCTCATTTTTGAACGTCTGTAAGCTATGAGTATTCTGTCTTTGCCCATGACGCTGAGGAGCACCAAATCCAGTCAAGGACAATGAGTGCTTTTCATTGATCACCTTTGAAACATTAAAGAAATAGTTGTATCCTTGAAACTCAGTACCATCTACATAACCATCACCAGTGATTTTAGCACCAGAAAGTGATACTGCCCAACCATTGTCAGTCAAACCTGTTGAAACATAAAAGGAAGCTTTCTGATAATTGTCATTACCTATTCCATAAAAAACATTTCCTCCTTTTTCGACATCTGTACTGTTTGTTAGAATATTTATGGTTCCACCAATAGAGGGAACGGCTACCTTAGAAGCACCAAGTCCTCTTTGAACCTGCATCATTGTAGTTACATCTGTCAAACCAGCCCAGTTGGACCAATATACACGACCATTCTCCATATCATTGACAGGAACACCATTGATAAGAACAGCAACATTTTCAGAATTGAACCCTCTTAAGTTGATTCTTGAATCTCCGTAACCTCCTCCTTGCTTAGTGGCATAGACACCAGGAGTTGATTTCAAAAGCTCAGGAAACTCTTGATTACTAGCTCTTTCTAATATAACATCCTTTTTAACTACAGATACAGCTACTGGGGTTTTCCTATCTTCTGCTACAGAAGCTAATACCATAACCTCTTCAAGGCCAATAGATGATTCTGACAACTCAACAGGATCAAGAGTTACTAAAGCGCTTTTTAGATCAATCGTCCTCTTTTCTTCTCCATATCCAACGAATTTGAATACTACGGTATAAGTACCATAATCAAGGTCATTAAAAGTAAAATTCCCCTGCACATCTGCTACGGCACCCACACTGGTACCCTGGATTGTAACTGTAGCCCCAATCAAAGGCTCACTAGATTCTTTGTCGATTACCGTACCTTTGATACTGCCCGTTTGAGCCCAGGCCGTCAAGGACGATAAACATAAAATAAGTAGTAGTGTTTTTCTCATGATTTTTGAATAGTTGTAAATAGTTTGTTTGTTGAAGTTGCAATTTTAGCACTAAATATACTCTGCCTGCAGCATATTATTAGCTATTTGCTTTCAAACGCAATATTACAGAGAGTCAACTGAGATTTCGCAAGGTTTGGATTATCCAAGAGTTAACTTTATCAGAAGAAATTAACGAGGTCTTAACTTTTAATTAGTGATCAGTGTATATATTTTTGGGCTTTCAAAAATTACATTCTGCTAGTGTACTATATTATTACAGACGAGCTATTACAACAGAGTTTTGACAAGGACAAAAACATCATCCTTAAGGCTGCTCAGGAAGTACACTTTTCTGAATTGGCAGAACTTTTTGTAAAAAGAACCATTGAGAAGTACAGAACCCTCTTCAACCCACTAGGGCTAGTAGATGATACTTTTCAAAAAATCCTCGACTATCCTTACAACAATGTAGATGAAGTCAAAGGCATATATGACAACCTATGCGTGACCTATCGCTACAAGAATTCTGACAACCAGCTCGAGATCATTTGGGACGGGGGCAGTCAGGAAGAAAAATACGCAAAGGAATGGTCAGAGACATTTTTGGCTTGGGTAGATGATCTAACCAACAATCCTAATTTCGTAAAAGCAATCCTGCAGTTGACCGTTTTCAATGAAGGAAAAAGGAACTTGGTATTCATTAGAAACTCCGTCAAAGCGATCATCAACGAGCACTTTGAAATCAAAATCGTAACAAGAAAAGGAGTTAAAAAGGTGGTTGTTCTTCAGAAAAAGAACAGAAAAGCCAAAAAGAAGAAGGCTGCTTAATAAGTAATCCTAAAATCTTTCAGGTCAGGATTGAAAGGGATATCTACTGCATCCACTTCTTTCACCTCAGAAAACTCCGAACCTGTACTGCACCAGATATGAAGCTCCGTAACCTCTGGCAGCCCTCCATGAACTTCTAGTTGCACCGTACCATCTGGCAGATTCTTAACCCAACCCTTTAGCCCTAAATCTTCCGCTTTTTCTAAGGTTGACGCTCTATAAAACACGCCTTGTACTTTCCCTCTTACTATGATGGATTTACCAATATTTTCACTCATTACTACAGGTGGATTCTTTAAGTCAATGGACGATTCCGCATTCTTTGCAAAACTTCCGTTTGCCTTTCTTTCTTTTCTTTGGTGGCCTTTTGTGACCGAAATAGCTCGGATCGGAGTATTGCGGTTTTTTCATCTGTCGGGCCTGTTTCTTGTACTTCTTTTTATTGTCCTTCATCAACTGCTCGTACTCGACGAGTGCCTGATCTTCCTTTTTTCTAAAGGCTTTTTTGGCTGCTTGTTTCTTTTTCGAAAACTGCTCTTGTGAAGGTGCTGGAGTTGCTTTGGAGTCTCTGGTCGACTGGGCATGAGAACCCCAGGAAATCATACATAACACCAAAACTATTCCTACCACTAATATTCGCATAACAACATTTTTATCACAACAAAGTAACGAATTTCTAAACTATTATTATGCCGGACTAGTGCCGAATCCTGATATCGATAGTATAGTTGCAAAACTTCGTCAAATCACGACCTATCCAAAGCTCCAAAATTGATCTCTCAGTAGATCACTCCCATCTTGCTGTAGTAATTGTTATACTTGCTCTTCAAACTTCGAACTCTAAAAAATAAGAATGAAACCTACTCTCTTGATATTAGCTGCAGGTAGAGGCAGCAGATTTGGTGGTGCCAAACAGGTATTCCCTATGGGACCCAATGGTGAGACCATAATGGAATACAGTATTTATGACGCCCTGAAAAATGGCTTTGAAGAGGTTGTTTTGGTCATCAACAAGGAAGTGGAAGAAGAGACCATGACTTTGATAGACAAAATGCCAGAAGTAAAGACCCGGGTATCATACGCCTATCAAGATCTATACATCGATATGATTCCACATCATATTCAATCTGCCAGAACTAAACCCTGGGGGACTGCCCATGCCATCATGAGTGCAGGGGATTTCATCAAAGGCAGCTTTGCCATGATCAATGCAGATGACTTTTATGGACCTGAAGCTTTCAAAACGATGGCTGATTTCCTTAGCACACATACTGAACCACATCAGTATAGCATGGTAGGATACGAATTAGAGAACACGCTTTCGAAAAACGGAACCGTATCGCGCGGCATCTCTATCAGCGACAAGGATGGCAAACTCGCATCCATCAAGGAGACTCATGGGATTCACTCGAAGGACGGAAAAATATTAGATGAGAGTAACAACGAAATCACAGAAGGATTAGCTTCTATGAATTTCTGGGGGTTTCAAAACAACCTATTTGAGGAAATGCAAAAACAATTTTCAGACTTCCTTACGAGTGCAAAAGATTTGTCTGTAGATGAGTTTCAAATTCCTTCGGTAATTGATCAAATGATCAAAAAAGGAATGATCGAGGTGCATGTACTTCATTCTTCAGCTAAATGGTTCGGCGTGACCTATCAGGAGGACAAATTCACTGCTGCAGAATCCATACAGCAATACGTAAAAGACGGGTTATACCCTTCTCCTCTTTGGGATTAAGAAAGTAAAGAGGCTGTCTCGAAAGATTCAAATTATTAAATCTTGTCATATAGAGCTTGTCGGCAGACTGGCATGACAAAGTCAGACTTTTGAGACAGCCTCATCTATATTTTTAGAAGCGTCCGATTTTCATGGACAAGGTATAATTCAACTCATCGAATCCTGCATCCTCCGCTCCAATCAGATCCAAATCTTGCGTAAATCGTTTTGATACAGCAAAATTCAGTCGAAAATTTCTGGAAATGTTCAACTCTACGGCGGCTCCCGGCTCCACGTACCAGAAAACATCCTGATCAATCAACTGATCCGAAGATTGATCGCCATAAATATTAGGAATATACCCCAACCAACCCGCACCTGAAGACACAGGGAAGGTCAAATGAATCACCTGGTTAGAAAACAAAATAGGTTCTAGGAAAACACCGCCATAGCCTCCTACTAAATTCAAATCATAATTATTAGGGTTTGGGATATCGGTATACTCTGTACTCGGGATGACCCCCCAAGCGTCCACCCCAAAACTTAAAGTCCTGTTGATTATCCAGGCGGCTCTGATTCCACCCATGGCGAGTGACTTATTCTGAAATTCTGACATTTTAACTCCAAGCCCAAAAAAACCGCCCCCATGATGAGACGATCCTGTCAAAGTTCTAATCTCTCCCTTTTTCTTTTCTTCCTTTTTAGGCTCTTCTTCTACTACGGCTGGCTCTGGTTCCGGTTCTACTACAGGTTGTGGCTCTTCCACTATCGGAGGATCTACGGCCTGATAGTACTTCACCACAATCGCCTCCTGTTTGGTACTGTCTTTTTTCAAAGTATCCACAGAAACAATTACCGGTTCGGATTCTTCCAGTTCCTCCGTTTCCTCAGGCACGTCAGCCTTTTGAATGATCACGGAATCTTTTTGATTAACAGTAGTATCCTGCAAAAGTGTCAGGTTAAAATCTGCTGCTAAAAGCTCATCGGTAGAGCCATAAACAAAAATAAAGGCTAAGGTTATAGTCAGTAGATACTTCATTCAATTGTTAGTTAGTCGATTATTTTGTCCTAAAGACAACAGCTAAACGGATAGGTTGCCAATATTGATATTTATTCAGAAAATATTTCGAAGAATATTAGCAAACAGAAAAAATCAAACTAGTTTTGCAGCGGCAAATCGATACGACCAGCTCCTATCGAACTCCCCCAGGTCTGGAAGGAAGCAAGGGTAGATAGTCGTAGCGGTGCGATATTGGTTTGCCACTTTTTCTTTTAAAGCATCCCCCGCTACGCATGCACATCATCAAAGTCAAAGGAAAAGCCAAAATTCCTGATTATATTCAGCTCAGAGATGATGATTTTGTTCTAATTGCCTATTTTCGTGCAGACCGTCCACTCAAGAAACTTGACAAATATGGTTTGGATGGAAAAGAGGAAGAATTAAAAAAAATCATTGATTCCTTACCCTATGGTAAGATTCAGCCCTTAAATCTTTAGCAAATGGAATTAGACAGTCGCCCAGTAGTAGAAGTAAGTGAAGCCAATATCTATCAGGAGGATCACAAAGTTCTTAGCGACATTAATTTCAGAATAGAAAAAGGAGAATTCGTTTTTTTGGTTGGTCGTACAGGCAGTGGAAAATCATCTTTGCTCAAATGCCTATATGCCGACTTACCCATAGCGAGTGGAGCCATCGATGTGGCAGGATACAACCTCAAAAAAATAAAGAACAAAGACATCCCTTTCCTTCGTAGAAAGATTGGGATCATCTTCCAGGACTTTCAACTCTTTCCTGATCGTACGGTAACTGAAAACCTCACCTTCGTGATGCGCGCTACTGGCTGGAAAGACCGCACCAAAATAAAGTCCAGATTGGCAGAAGTCCTCATGAGAGTAGGCCTGGGAGCTGCAGCTGACAAGATGCCTCACCAACTTTCTGGTGGAGAGCAGCAGCGTGTAGTAATTGCCCGTGCCTTGATCAATGAGCCTGTGATTCTATTTGCAGATGAGCCAACAGGTAATCTCGACCCTGAAGTGTCTAATGGAATCTTCAGCCTCTTCAAAGAAATCAACAGAAGCGGTACGGCTATTCTGATGGCTACTCACAATCACAAGTTCATTGAAGACCATCCAGAAAGGATATTGAAGTGTGAAGAAGGAAAATTGCTGGACTCAGCTGAAGTAGAATTCAACTTGTCCAGCCATTACTGATCAATCCAATTCGATATTGCCGTAGCTGGTAATGATTTCTACATGTCCTCCTTGACCATTACCAATCGTTCCACGGTATTCGGCTTTGTTGTCCGATTTATTTCTGTAGTTCAACTCAATTTGGTCGTCTGAGTAATCAAAATCACCATATTTCACTCTGGCTTCAAAAGTCCCATTGGTTCCAGACTCGAACTCTAGCTCGAAGCTACTGAACTTCCCTTCCATCTTTACAGATTTGAACCCTTTGGCAATCTGATCTATTTCGAATCCTCCAGCATAGCTCGCTTCCAAATCAGCCTCCACAGTGAGGTAGCCAATCGATAGGTCTGAATACCCTATGTACCCCCTGATTCCATCGATTTTACCGATTTCTAAATCACCATATTTACTAGTCATATCCAGCGTCTGGGCAATTCCGATCTCCACGTCACTGAAGCCTTGTTCAAACTTTACGATTCCCATTTTATCAAAGGTAGCATCCGAATATTTCACCTCCACTTCGCCGGTTTTCACATATTTGAAGTGTCCATCTCCAAAAGAGAGCTTGATTTTACTGGTTCCATTCAAGGTTTCTGTTTTCACATCTCCGTAAGCAATC
This sequence comes from Reichenbachiella ulvae, assembly GCF_025833875.1. Classification (NCBI taxonomy): domain Bacteria; kingdom Pseudomonadati; phylum Bacteroidota; class Cytophagia; order Cytophagales; family Reichenbachiellaceae; genus Reichenbachiella; species Reichenbachiella ulvae. Next base: position 2,426,709 of record NZ_JAOYOD010000001.1, read on the forward strand.
TTGAGTTCTGCATCGCCATCCAAATCCGACAGATAGGTGTCGCCAAAACTATTCTTGACGTAAAGCGGGTTTTTCATAGGCATACTTACCGTATAGTTGATCTCAAAGCTCTCGGTGTTCTTATTATTCAAACTCCCATTGATATCCGTCTCGAATGAGATCATGCTTCCAGTTTCCTCAATATTGACATTGATTAGTTTCAGCAACTCCAGAGCTCTTTCCTCGGTTTTCCTTTTCGCAATGATTTCAATCTTCACATCTATCTTGTTACTATTAGTAGTATTGATGTGCACCCTCCCAAAACTGTTGTCAATACTGAGTTTTACAAATTCCTTGACCGTATAGGACTTCTGGATTGTTTTCCTTTTCTCAACATTATTCTTTGCGATCAGGTCCGTCAGTCCGACGAACAAAAACATCACTATGATACTATATGCTAATTTTTTCATCTTCTTCGTATTTCACTAATTGATCTAAAATCTCCAATTGTTTGTTTAGAATTTCGACTCTTAACTGAAGGTTTCTAATCATTGCGTTCACCACCTTTTCATTATTCTTGTTTCTTTTTAGCTCATTTTTCAGGTCCTGGTACATACTATCCAGGCCATCCAAATCACTTAGCAGCTCCTCGTCTACCATGTCTTTTCGTTCCATTGCCAGTCGAATCTCAGCTTTCCTCTTTTCGATCAGTCCGGAATAGTAGCTTTCCACTTGCTCAATATCTTCGGATTGCTTCTGCACTTCTGCCACTTCAGTCGAATCATTAGTATACCAATTCCTCTCCACTAGAAGTCCGATCGTCATACAGACAAAAACCACAGCCGCTGCTTTCCACATCCACAGGTAATTCCTTTTTGGCTCAATCGGAATCTCCTTATTCTGATCCAGCTGGGATTCTATCTGATCCCACATAGAGGCCCTGGGTTCTAAGTCATCAAACTCTGACCTGTGCTTCTTTACAAAATCTTCGATACTATCTTTCATAGTTGTACCTGTTTTTTAAAATCACTTTCAACTTAGCCTTGGCCCGATTGAATTGCGACTTGCTGGTTGACTCACTTATTCCTAATATTTCTGCAATCTCTTTGTGATCATAGCCTTCAATTAGATATAGCGTAAAAACCATTCTAAATCCCTCGGGCAGATCTGCTACTGCTGCTTTCACCTGATCCACACTCACCTCCGAATAATCCAAAGACTCGTCAGCATCTGGCCTATCTTCGATTTCGTCCACATCCGCCATCTCTTTTCTCTTTTTGATGACATTCAGTGCTCCATTTACTACAATTCTTTTCAACCAGGAACCAAAAGTGGATTCTCCTCTGAACTTGTCAATTCCATTAAAGGCCTTAACAAAAGCCTCCTGAACCACATCTTCTGCCTCTGCCAAATCTTGGAGCATTCGAAAAGAGGTGTTCAACATTGCTTTGGAATACAATCGATAGATCTCATACTGAGCTGTTCGATCGTTTACCCGAAGCAATTCGACCCATTCATAGTGGATATCCTTATGACTAGTTGCCTGTTTCAATTAAGTTTCGAAATTCTATACCAATGACCAACAATTTAATACAGGGTTGCATCTCTCTTGAGAAATTTCTCATTTCATTCATTTTTCTTCGAAAAAAATGAAGAGACCCGAATTTTGATTAATTTCAATCTTAGAAAAATCAAATCCGATACCTATGCGTAGCAAGTTCATTGTTGGTTCTATTTTATTATTAATTGGTGTAGGAGTTACCTATCTCTTTTGGCCTCCGATCTTATGGTCATTGATCCTGATTGTCCCGATTATCTTTCAGGGAGTCGTCGATTTGCTTCAAAAGAAACACACCTTGAGAAGAAACTTCCCTGTCCTGGGCATCGGTCGATACCTAATGGAAGACCTTAGACCTAAGATCTACCAGTATTTCATAGAGTCAGAAACAGATGGCACACCCATCAACAGGATGTTTAGATCCATCGTCTACCAAAGAGCAAAAGGAGTGCTCTCAACCAATCCTTTTGGCACCAAAATGGACGTGTACCGAACGGGTTACGAATGGGCCAATCACTCCATTATGGCACTGGATGCAAAGGATCTGGATCCTCATCCTCGCACCCTGGTTGGCGGGCCTGATTGCAAGCGACCCTACAATGCCAGTATCTTCAATGTATCTGCTATGAGTTTCGGAGCACTGAGCAAAAATGCAATCCTGGCTCTCAATGGAGGTGCAAAAAAGGGAAACTTTGCTCACAACACAGGCGAAGGGAGCATCAGCCCTTACCACCTTCAATACGGAGGAGACCTTATCTGGCAAATAGGCACCGGGTACTTTGGGTGTAGAAATGAAGATGGAACCTTCAATGGAGAAAAATTCAAAGAAAAAGCACTGTTAGAAAGTGTGAAAATGATCGAAATCAAACTATCGCAAGGGGCAAAACCCGGTCATGGAGGAATTTTACCAGCAGAAAAAAACACGCCAGAAATAGCGGCCATCAGACACGTCAAGCCTCACACCCGCGTGGACTCGCCTCCTACCCACAAGGAATTCAAAAATCCCATCGAGATGATGGATTTCGTCAAAAAATTGCGAGACTTATCTGATGGAAAGCCCGTAGGATTCAAGCTCTGCGTAGGCAACAAACTGGAGTTTATAGACCTATGTATCGCAATGACAAATACAGGCATCAAACCTGATTTCATCACCATAGATGGTGGGGAAGGAGGAACAGGAGCCGCTCCACTTGAGTTCTCAAACAGCATCGGTATGCCCCTACGCGACGGACTGGCATTTGTACATGATACATTGAGAGGCTATGACCTAAGAAAGGACATCAAGCTTTTTGCGTCCGGCAAGATTCTCTCGGGATTCCATATGTTTAGACTCTTTGCGCTGGGAGCAGATGCATGCTATAGCGCCAGAGGTATGATGCTTGCACTAGGATGTATACAAGCCCTCGAATGCAACAACAACAATTGTCCTACAGGCATTGCTACTCAAAAAAATCATCTCATGAAGGGGCTGGATGTAGAAGATAAAATCAACCGAGTGGCCAAATTCCAAAATGAAACTGTACATAGCTTTGTGGAGTTTATGGGATCCACAGGAGTAGACGATACCCACAAGATCAAGAGACACCATGTCTACAGAAGGGTGAGCCAAGACAAGATCAAGACCTATGCAGAAATATATCCACAAGTGAAGATAGGTGAGTTTACATAATTAGCTTACTTTTGCAAAGTCAGTAAAGCATGGCTGACAGCAGCGAGAAAATCGGGACAGATTATTATTTTATTTTTAGGCATGGCATTTGTACCATACCGTTCATCAGCAATAGGATAATATATGAAATCGATCAAAAAGTCACTAAAGTTCATTTTCAGCCTGTTAGCCTATATTCTCTTTTTGAGTTTTTTAGGTTGCCAGGAAAACGTGCTTACTAGCAATCCCTTCGAAGGGACGCAGTTATTTGCTCTAGGAAAATGACAGAAGAGATTAAAGGGAAAAATAGAAATATCTTTCCCTTTTTTTATAAACAGACTTACCAGCTGGCAAATACAAAAAACCACTGATCTCAGCCAGATTAGCTAAATCCCCCGAACCATTCCCTGGCTTTGGAGTAGCGAGGAATACACCATCGACACAGCTCACCTCTACTTGCAAGAAATACCCCAAATCAGGTTTAAAAGAAAAATCCTCAGTCAACTCCGCTTCTATCATCTGCTTACTCTCTTTCAACTGCGACTGCATCCACTCTAAAAAATAATAACGGTAACAGGCAAGAGTAGAAATCGGATTACCTGGAAAGGCAAAAACGACTGTTTCGTTTGCAATAGAGCCAAACCAAAAGGGCTTACCCGGTCGCTGAGCCACACAGTGAAAGTGCTTGACCACTCCCAGTTCCTCCAAAATTTCAGGTAAATAATCTGCCTTACCTTTAGACACGCCCCCACTTAATAAAACCACGTCAAACTGTCTCAGTATTTTACTGAGTTCCAATCTCAACTCTTCTTTATCATCCATCAAATGAAACGCCTGACAAGGCACATTCAACGCCTTTAGTGATGCTTGAATCATCCCAACATTGGACTTTCTGATCTGGAAATCTTTTGGCGTTTCGTTTACATCCACCAACTCATCCCCCGTAGATATCACGGCTACTTTGGGCAAGGCTTTCACTTGCACTCGGGACATGCCTACAGTCGCCAGTATCGCTACAGTGCCTGCGTGTATGATGGCACCCTCCTTCAGCAGCACCTCCCCTTTTTGGTGATCCGATCCCTGAAGGTGAACATTTTTATATGCAGGTATCTCCAATTCCGGAAGAACCGCGAAACGCCTCCCTTCCTCCTCGACGAACTCAACATCTTCGTATCTCACCACCACGTCTACACCTTCCCCTAAGATTGCACCTGTCATGATTTCAATACAGGTATTGGCCTCCTGCACGGCCAAAGCAGACTCGCCAGCATATTGCTCGCCTACACATTCGAACCTGCGCTGCCCCCGATTGTAATCTTCAGATCGAATCGCAACACCATCCATGGTCACACGATCAAAAGGCGGAAAATCTCTGTCTGCACCAACCTCTTCAGCCAGGACACGTCCTATGCTCTCATGGAGTTCTACTTCTTCTTTTCCCCAGTCTACCGCAACCGAATGGATAATATTTCTGGCTTCTTCGACACTAATCATATCCTGATCTTATAATTTTGGATAAAATTAATACTTTCACAGGCATGGCTGAATCGAATCCACAAGGACTTTCTCACATCGACAAAAACAATGACCCAGCGATGGTAGATGTATCTGACAAAAGCATCACCAAACGCAGTGCAACCGCCAGATCTAAGGTGCAGGTGAGCGATGAAATTCTGGCCTTGTTCAAAGACGGCGACATTCAATCCAAAAAAGGACCAGTCTTTCAAACAGCCATCATTGCGGGTACCATGGCAGCCAAAAAAACCGGCGAATTGATCCCGCTATGCCACCCTATTGGGCTGGATGCCTGCGATATAGACATTCAGGTTCAGGAGAAGGAGATCATCATCAAATGTACCTGCCGGATCGCCTCTCGTACTGGTGTGGAAATGGAAGCACTGACGGGGGCCAGTGTAGCTGCCCTTACCATCTACGACATGTGCAAAGCGCTCTCTCACAACATCGTAATCTCGGAGACACGACTATTAGAAAAAACTGGAGGCAAAAAAGACTTTTTTCATCATGACTAAAAAACATCAAAAGCACGCCAAAATCGCCAAGCCAAATTTTGGAGAGTTCGCCAGAAACGAATTTTCCATCCTAGGCACTCCATGTGGAGAAATCAAGAAAATTGCGAACATAATTAGTCAATCACTATCCTCAGATTACAAAATCGCCTATGCGGATGCAGACCACAAAAGTGCAGATGATCAAAGCAATTTGACAGGCAGCACACTGGCTAAAGGCAATACCATGGAATATGTCGACAAGATTGATTTCCATCGTTTTGATCATCAGGGGGAGATGAATCCCTGGTTGTTCAGGCCTTATTTTGATCAGATGGATCTGGTCATCGTCAATGGCAATCACTTCCCAGCTAAACAGCAAATTGTAGTTTTGGATCCCAAAAAGCCACTGGAGAAGAAGCTTCACAAACTGACCCATGTCGCTTTGATCCTGACCACCGAAAGCCAGACAGCCATCCCTGATTATCTCAAAGAGCATCTATCAAAGCAAGAGGAAGACGTCCCATGTCATTCTCTCGCAGACGAGAAGGCACTCATCGACTGGGTTAAACACTACCTAAGTTCTAGTATGGCTCTTATCAATGGGCTGGTACTGGCCGGAGGTAAAAGTGAGCGTATGCAAAAGGACAAAACCCTGATAGCATACCATGGCAAGGCGCAGAAAGAACACATGTACGATCTGCTATCACAATTATCCCAGGAGACCTACTATTCTATAAGGGAGGATCAGGAAGAAAACGAGGCCTGCATCAAGGATAGCTTTGTAGGATTGGGGCCGTATGGTGCCATCTTATCGGCCTTTCGCAGCAACCCTAATCGCGCCTGGCTGGTAACTGCCAGCGACCAACCTTTTTTGGACGAATCGGTTCTGGAGCTTTTGATATCGAAGCGTAACCCCTCGAAAGTAGCCACAGCGTTTTACAATCCGGAGACGGATTTTCCAGAGCCATTGATCACAATCTGGGAACCAAGAGCTTATCCCTTGTTGCTACAGTTCTTGAGTCAAGGATACTCCTGCCCAAGAAAGGTACTAATCAACACGGATATCGAATTGGTAAAGCTGGAAGACGCCTCTGTGCTCAGAAATGTAAATACCCCAGAGGAGTATGAACAAGCGGTGAAGGAGATTGGGTAATCAAAAACAAAAATAATTTAGCCTATACAGAATCAATACTTTTTGTCACAATCACCCTATAATATCAAAGCTGCTTTAGAGCAGCATATGCCAAGTTTCCTACAACTTTTGGGAAACAACAACATCTCTTGGAATAGAATAAATCAGATCTTTGAAGAGTATATACAGAAAGCCAAGGAAGAATTTGCTGAAACTCAAACTCTAATTACTCGTGAAGCCACATTCTTTAGCATCATGAAGAGCCAAGTTACAGGAGATGGGCTGGGTGCAGCACAATTCGACTTTTATGATCAACTGTTTAATGATCTTTTTCATTTGTTGTCTTATCAAGAACGAAATATGCTAGGTGGGACTTTGAAAAGCATTTTGATTCAACTTGAAAAAGACTACCTTAATTTTATCGGAGAATTAGCCGTTTTATACTTTTACAAAATCAATACAGATTTCAAACTTATTAAAGTTGAGGAAAAAGTATTTGACAATAAAAACATCTCAGCAGACTTCCTTTTCAGTTCCGAATCATTAAATGATCAATTTTTAATTGAAGTTGTTAATATTCATTTAGAACAAAGAAAGAGTTTAACCCAACCCCTCCTAAAAAGATTGATTGAAAAGAAAGTCATGGATAAATTAAAATCCAAAGAGATTCTTCTTAAGAGCAATATGTCGCTTCAACCTCTCATCTGGTGCAAAAATTATGACCAAGTTAAATTGGTTTCTGACTTCTACAAATTATATTCAACTCCGACCCAAACTCATAAATCACTTAGCTACATATCCTTAACTGATAAAAATGGTAAATTTTATCATAGAATTAACTTTGCTGATAAGATTCTCTGCGACTATGATGATTTTCATATCATCCCTTTTTAAATCCGTTCAATTTCTTCTTTCTTGAAAATTTTCCCAGCCTAAGATAAGAATTAAACCGAACTATACTATAAATGCAGATGACACCAATCACCTCCCTACCTCCGCAATACACCTAAAACCAAGAAATATACTAATATCCGTGTATGTCAAATTGACCAACAGCTGGTCTCTTTCCAGTAGTGTATCATTTTGGACAAAACCAAATACCTTGAAGGAAATAAATCATTACCAGATAAGCCCAAGCGGACGCTAGAGCTAGAACCCTAATTCGTATGATGGATCACACGCCCTCTTTCTGCTTTTCACTTTCAACTTTGAACTCTCACGGGTGCGCCGCTACCCAGACCTCTCCATCCTCGAAGATTTCCTTTTTCCAGATCGGTACTGTTTTCTTAAGTTCGTCAATGATGAATTTACAGGCCTGAAAGGCATGCTCCCGATGAGGAGTCGACACGGCGATGACCACTGCCTCCTCACCGATCTCTACTGTTCCTACCCGATGCACGATCGCATAATTCAAAATGCCCCATTGGCTACAGGCACGGTCTGCAATCTTCTGCAGCTCCTTGATCGCCATGGGTTCGTAGGCTTCAAAGTCCAGACGCAGTACCTTTTTGCCTTTGGTTTGGTTGCGAGTCGTCCCTATGAAAACATCTATGGCTCCTCCCCCATCGTCTTTGACCGATTCGATCAGGGCCAGCGTATCTATCTTATGGTTTACAATCTGAATCATCCGCCACTCACCGGAGGTATGATCGCCAGTTCATCCCCACTTTTGATTTGATAATCATCTTCTACATAATCTTCATTGACAGCCAGCACCACGGATTTGAGCTGCTTTAACCCCTCATATCTGTCCTTGAGCAAAGACATAACTTCAGCCACAGTCTCTCCTCCTTTCAGATCCAGTTTGATCGTCCTATCCCCAAACAAATCCCGGGCAATCCCAAAAGCTAAAATGGTAATGGTCATAAGCAATATTTGAAGTCAAATATATAATCATCTTTAATAGGATGGTCATATATCAGGAAAAATGGCAACAAAATGACAGCTTCTTTAGACGAAAGCTCAAAGAAACAGTAATTTTAAGCATGAAATTAAGAATACTAAACAACTCCATCAGGTTAAGAGTGAGCCAAAGTGAAGTAGATCAGTTTGAGCAAACGGGAAAGGTTTCGGGGCGCACTGATTTTGGAAACCAAAGTTTAGTATACACCCTTGCAATCAAGGAGGGTATTTCTAAGATCGACTCAAGTTTTGAAAACAATGAGATCATCATCTTCGTTCCTACTTCAGAGGCCAAAGCCTGGTTAAATCCAGAGAATGTTGGTTTCAGAAACGAGGAAGGTTCGGATCTCAAAATCTTGGTAGAGAAAGATTTTCAATGCCTTCACAAGCGACCCGACGAAGATGAGTCAGACAGCTTTCCTAACCCACAGGCGATCCAAAACTAAAGCAATTGCAAAAACAGCAGCACATACTCACCGACAACTGGGGCAGACAGATGGACTACCTAAGGATAGCCATCACCGATCGCTGCAACCTGCGCTGTTTCTATTGCATGCCCGAAGAGGGAATCCATTACCTTCCTAAAAAGGAATTGCTCACTTATGAGGAGATATTGAGGCTAACGCAAATATTCTCGTCACTAGGAGTCAAAAAAGTCAGAATCACAGGCGGTGAACCTTTCATTAGAAAAGACCTGATGCATCTATTAAAGGGCATTAAAGCCATAGAAGGTATCGAATCGCTCAACATCACCACCAATGGGGTATTGACAGAGTCGTTTATACCTGAGATGAAAGAGCTAGGGATTAACCATGTCAATTTGAGTCTGGACAGCCTGGATCCAGAAAACTTCTTTCGGATCACCAGGAGAAACGAATACCAAAAGGTCATGAGTACCTTGGACGCCCTACTCTCGCACGGTATTCATACCAAAATCAACATGGTAGTGATGAATGGTAAAAATGAAGGTGAAATCATCAGCATGGCCGAACTGGCCCGTCACAAAAACATCGAAGTACGATTCATCGAGGAGATGCCCTTTAACGGTAGTGAGACACAGCAGTCAAAAATCTGGAGTGCTCCCCAAATCCTCGAGACGCTCCGATCACACTATCCCAATTTGACAGCTATCCAGGGAGATCCGCATGCCCCAGCTACTCAATATACTTCGCCAGAGCTCAACGGCAGCATAGGCATCATTGCAGCCTATAGTCGAAGCTTCTGCCACGGTTGCAACCGCATACGACTGACCGCTACCGGTACAATCAAAAATTGTCTTTATGATAATGGGGTACTGGATCTAAAAGAGCTGATGAGATCGGGGACATCTGATGATCAAATCAAAGAAACACTGATCAGCACTGTAAAAAAGAAAGAAAAAGACGGAATCATAGCAGAAGCCAATCGCCAAAACGATGCTGGCATCACCGAATCTATGTCAACTATTGGAGGTTGATCGAATCAGAATATGTTTCTGACAGATATCAAGGCCTCTTCTTCGAGACTTTCAAATTTCTTGTCCGCATACTTGTAAAACTTCACTGCCAATATCAATGCGGTAGAAGCATTTTGAGAGATCGGGCCGCTTTCCAACAATCTCAAATGAGCAGTCATTGGTTGCGTAGAAGTCTTCAAAATAGGAAGCATTTGTGATTCAAAACTACCAAACTTACCATCCGATTTAGGCGCCAGCATTTCAAACACCTCCGACTTTCTCACAAAATCAGAAACGGCTACCAATCTCGCCTCGATTTTGAAGTTAGTTGCTTCAGCAGGAACCTTGATGTCGTTTTTCGGAATGAAAGAAGGAATATGAACGATGGCATGTCCTTTGTGTGATCCTGATCGGATACAAATCTTAGTATTTACCGATTCATCAAAACTTCTCTTTTCATTCAGATCAAAACCAACTACCTCGTTAGCAGCGTGCTCTAGAGAAAGTTTGCCCAGTGCTTCTAAAGTAGTATTGATTTTAGAAGCCAACTTCTGTTGACTGTAGTTACTGGTGAGTGTAGAGAGCTCACGACCCAGACCCAAATGAATGGCCTGACTCATGTGAGTTGCCACGGCGAACTTATTTTTCTCAGACGGCTTTTCTTCAATGGTTGAATCCGCAGCTGAGGACCGACCATAGATATTAGATGGACTCGAAACTGAACTCGAACCCAATCCCTCTGTGTAGAAATAAGTACTGCGTAACTCTAAGTTTGACGACATAGCTGTATGGTAGATTAAGGTCTATAAAATTGCTTTTATAGGTAGTAATAATTTTTCTCACTGTGAATATAAAAAATTAATTCAAGAACACAACACGAAACACCTTAATATCAGGCATTTATAGGTACTAAATCCTATAATTTTACGCAAAAACACTATAACACAAACAGCTAACTGCGAAAAGGCAGAAGAACCTGCCCGTTTTTGAACTTTCAACCAAAATCCTTGCGAATTTTCTCTATCGCCTTCACCACACCTGTGCTGGCCTTTTCTTCGTAGCAATAAAGTTGCTTATAACTGGGCAACTCCGGCATAGCCGGATCAATGACAAACTTGGGAATATTTAACTTGGCATACTGCAGCAGACTAGCCGCAGGATAGACTACCAAAGAGGTCCCGACCACCATAAAAATATCTGCATCCATAGCCTCCCTGATACCTGCTTCCATCATAGGTACCATCTCGCCAAACCAAACAATATGAGGCCTGAGTTGCGCGCCCTTCTCACAGGTATCGCCCCAGTTGAGCTCCCATCCTTCCATATCATACACCAGCCTTTCGTCCGCTGTACTTCGGGACTTGAATAGCTCCCCATGAAGATGGATCACGTACTTAGAACCCGCTTTCTCATGTAGGTTATCTACATTTTGAGTCACGATGCTAACTTCAAAATCTTTCTCCAGGTCTACCAAAGCCAGATGGCCTTCATTAGGCTCGGCAGTCAAGGCTTGTTTTCTCCTTTGATTGTAAAAATCCAATACCAGCTCAGGGTTCCTGTCCCAGCCCTGTGGAGAGGCCACCTCCATTACATCATGTCCTTCCCACAGCCCATTGGAATCTCTAAAGGTACGGATACCGCTCTCGGCGCTAATCCCAGCACCAGTCAAAACCACTATTTTCTTCATAGAATTATTCCTAATTAGTTAATATCTTGCTCCTGATATTCATTAGACCAAGGTGTGATCTACGTCACCTAAACTTAATTATTTTCGCTCTAACCTTGCAACCAACAAGGAAAACAACCCCAAATAACAAATGTCAAATTCTGTTTTTATTTCGACAATAGAACCCAATACAGGTAAATCTCTCATTTCATTAGGCTTGATGGAGCTTCTTTTAAGAAAGACTTCAAAAATTGGATACTTCCGCCCCATCATCAAAGGCAAACAAAAAAGAAGGGATTATCATACCGAACTAATTCTGTCCTATTTCAATCTGGATCAAGATTATGAAGACACCTATGTCTTTTCAGGTGATCAGGTCAACAATATGTTAGGATCAGGTCAGTTCGAAAAAGTAATTGATCAGATACTGGAGCAATACAAAAAACTAGAACAAAAGTATGACTTCATCCTCGTAGAGGGAACCGACTTTGTTGGTGAGAACATAGCTTTTGAATTTGAACTGAATGCGGCCATTGCCAAAAACCTGGGTAGCCCGATTCTCATCGTAGGTACGGGTCAAAACAAAAGCCCTGAGGAAGCAACGAGCGCACTCAAATTTGCACTGGATTCCTTCGAAGAAGAAGAGTGTGAGGTAATAGGTGCTATCATCAACCGCGTTGAAGAAACGACAGCCGAATCCTTTAAAGCTACCTTGAAAAAGAAACTAGGGGGAACAGGTAAAAACAAAGAGCTGTCCGTTATCCCAGACAACAGCATCTTGAGTAGTCCAAGTGTTGCAGAGATTGCAGAGCAAATCAACGCCAAAATACTATTTGGTACGGAGTACATGCACAAGCAGATCGTCAGTCGATACTCTGTAGCTGGTATGACGCTTTCTAACTACCTGACCTTCCTGACGGAAAATTGTGCCGTGGTGGCTTCCGCTGACCGTGCAGAGATTATCATGGGAGCCTTGCAAGCTCACCAGTCTAAGAACTTCCCCAACATCTCTGCCATCATCCTGACAGGTGGATTTGATCTACCTGAGCCGATTTATCATCTATTGAAAGGGCTGGAGACTACAGTCCCTATTTTGAAGGTGACACCTAACACCTTTCAAACTGCGATCGATCTAAACAACGTAAAATCCAATTTGTCTCTCGAGAACCCAGACAAAATCAAATTGGCTCTGAAGTATTTCAATGATCAGATCGACGCGACCAATCTGGAAAACAAAATCATCAGTGTCAAACCGAGAGGGATGACACCAAAGATGTTCAAATACAGCCTGAACCAAATGGCTTACTCTAACAAGATGCACATCGTTTTACCGGAGGGAAATGACGAACGCATATTGAGAGCAGCAGAGCAGCTTCAAGCCATGAACATTGTCGAACTAACGCTCCTATATAGAAATCCAGAGGAAGTCATCAACAAAATCAAAACGATGGGTCTCAACCTGGATTTGGACAAGGTGCATGTGATGGCTCCTGCCTCTTCCCCTAACTTCAAGAAGTATGTCAATCAGCTTTTCGAATACAGAAAGGCCAAAGGCATCACTATGGAAATAGCAGAAGACCTGATGAACGATGTATCCTATTTTGGCACCATGATGGTACAAATGGGAGATGCTGATGGCATGGTATCTGGTGCAGTCAACACGACGCAGCACACCATCAGACCTGCCCTCCAGTTCGTCAAAACAAAACCGGGTATCAAAGTGGTCTCTTCAGTCTTCTTCATGTGCCTGGAGCACCGTGTCTTGGTCTATGGTGACTGTGCAGTCAACCCTAATCCTACAGCCGAACAATTGGCTGAGATAGCGGTTTCATCTGCCGAAACAGCCAAAGCCTTTGGGGTGGAACCAAGAGTAGCCATGCTATCTTACTCTTCCGGATCATCTGGAAAAGGCGAGGAAGTCGAAAAGGTGAGAAAAGCCACAGCCATTGCCAAGGAATTGGCACCTCATATGATGATCGAAGGGCCGATCCAATATGATGCTGCGGTGGATCCAGAGGTAGGCAAGAAGAAAATGCCAGATTCTGAGGTTGCGGGTCAGGCCACTGTATTGATCTTCCCTGATCTGAATACGGGCAACAATACTTATAAGGCTGTACAGCGGGAAACTGGCGCCATAGCCATAGGACCGGTATTACAAGGACTCAACAAACCGGTAAATGACTTGAGTAGAGGATGTACTGTAGAGGATATCGTCAACACGGTAATCATCACGGCCATCCAATCACAAAACACGAATTAATTATCAAGAGACTCACGATCTCCTACTACTTAGACTAAAACATAGAACACGCATGAAAATATTGGTTTTGAATTCCGGCAGTTCTTCACTGAAGTTCCAACTATTCAATATGCCTGAAGGGGAAGTCCTCTGTGCAGGACTGGTTGAAAAAATCGGGGAAAAGGAAGGGAATCTAGAAATAACAGCTGGAGAAGAATCCATTGCTATTCAGGCTCCATTCTCAGACCATAAAGACGCCCTGAATCAGGTCGCCAAAAGTTTGATGGATCCTAAATTGGCCATTATCTCCTCTCCAGAAGAAATAGATGCGGTTGGACACCGTGTTGTTCATGGAGGGGAAAGCTTCAGTGCTACTACACTGATAGACGAAGAAGTGAAAAACAAAATCAGAGACCTGATCCCACTTGCTCCTTTGCACAACCCAGCGAACCTGCAAGGTATCGAAGTGGCAGAAAAAGTCTTTGAAGCGGCAAAACAATATGCAGTCTTTGATACAGCCTTTCATTCTACGATTCCAGAATCGGCCTATCGCTTTGCTATACCCGAGGAGCTGTACAAGAAGTACGGAACCAGAGTCTATGGCTTCCATGGCACCTCTCACCGATTCGTGTCGCGACAGGCCATAGAGCATCTCGGACTGGCCAATCAAGAGAGTAAAATCATCACCATTCATCTGGGCAATGGCTGTAGTATGGCGGCTATTAAAGATGGAAAGTGCATCGACACCTCCATGGGACTAGGCCCCCTCTCTGGCCTCATCATGGGCACACGATCTGGGGATATCGACCCTTCGGTCATATTCTACCTCCTAGAGCAGGGATATGAAATCGAAGAGATCAAAAACATCCTAAACAAAAAGAGCGGTATGAAAGGCCTCACTGGAGACAATGACCTTCGCAACATCAATGAAAGAGCCGCAAACGGGGACTCAGCAGCACAAACGGCTTTGGACATGTACAGCTACCGCATCAAAAAATACATCGGTTCTTATATAGCTGCTCTAGGCGGCCTGGACGCGATCGTATTCACTGCGGGAGTCGGAGAAAATGATGCTGCCACTAGAGCCAACAGCTGCCAGGGACTTGAGGCATTTGGCATCTCCATCGACGAGACTGCAAACCAAATTCGAAGCAAAGAACTCCGTGAAATTCAAAATGGAAAGGTGAAGGTTTTGGTGATCCCAACTAACGAGGAATTCGAAATCGCACGACAGAGTTATCAATTGAAACAAGGAGAAAATCCATATTAGATCACAAAGCACTGAAACAAATAGATTTACATCCAGTATAATGTGATAATTTTCTTTTAAATTAGGAAAAATCCTTACCCAAATGACACATTTCAGGACCGAACTATATATTGATGAAAACCCCGATAAAATAGAGTATGACTCTAAAATCTTATCTATGGGTTCTGGCTTTACACGAGCTCTGTCCGATCCTTTGGCCAAGTATAACTTCAACATTGTTAGCAATCCCTATGGGACGATTTACAACCCGGTTTCGCTATTCAATTTGATTCGATTCACTGCCGAAAGGACTGACATCAATCAAAATTTCGTGACCGAAAAAGAAGGCTACTGGAACCATTTTGATTTTCACCCAAAGCAGAACTATGAAACTCGTGCAGAGCTCATCAACAGCCTTCAAGAGAAGGTTGATGAAACGCATGACTATTTCAAAAAAAGCGACTACCTCATACTTACTCTGGGTTCGGCATTTGTCTACAAGCTAAACAGCAATAAAAAAATCGTAGCAAATTGCCATAGGGCCGATCAGAAATTGTTTTCCAAGGAATTGCTGTCCCCACAAACGATCGTTGATAGTTTCAGACAGATATACAAGTCCCTGAATGGAATTAAAAACATCATCCTGGTGGTCAGCCCAGTACAACATACCAAAGACACCCTAACACTCAATGCCGTCAGCAAATCAGTACTTCGACTGGCAGCTCATATGATTGTCAATGAATTTCCTTATGTCAAGTACTTTCCTGCCTATGAATTCCTACTTGGAGATCTGAGAGGCTATCAGTTCTATCAAAAGGATCTGATCCACCCAAATGAATTAGCTACGGATTATATCTTCAAAAAATTCGTTGAAGCTTATTTTCATAAAGATATCAAAGAGGACATCTTGTACATCGAGGACATGCTGAGCGAAATGCATCACGCCCCCTACAACCCTCAAAGCAAAGACTATCAAAAAACTTTGAGAGAAGCGATGAAGCGTCTAGACGGATTGACTGAAAAGATGGATCTTTCAGACATCCTGAACGACTTGAAAGGAAGGATGATTTAATTAAAATCCTTTTTGACAATCAGCAAGACAAAGTCATCGTCTAACAACAAGTAGCCCTGATCATAACAATACCTATATTGTTGGCCTGATTTAGTAGTGTATATACTTGTGTGATATTCAAAATCGAATCCTTTTTGCAAGAGCTTACTCTTCGGTAATTTGGTTTTACCATCCGGGTTCAAATCAAGCAGGATCCTGCGATTCTTCCTCAAGGTATTATTGATGTTTCTAACGAGGTTGACAGCATCCGAATTGCTTCGGTTGTTATAGGCGTTTCGGCAAGCATCCGAACAGAACTTCTTATCCGCTCTACCAAAAACAGGTCTTTCACACTCGGGACATAGCCGGGGGTTGGTCGTTTCAGTCATAATCACAAACTACTGAATATCTGAAACATAAACAACAACAAACGGTTACAATCGAATAAAATCGACTACAATCGTTTAACAACCGAATCCACTTGCACCCCTTTCTCACCTTTGTTTTGTCAAACGACAATTTCATCTACCACTAAAGGTGAAATCTTTAATCACTTAATTATTAAACATCATGAATACTTTAAAAAATCACGTACAACTAATTGGTAGATTAGGCAACGATCCAGAATTGAGAAACTTCGATAGCGGAAAACAAATGACCACATTTTCGCTGGCGACCAACGAGAGCTACACCAACAATCAAGGTGAGAAGGTGACCGACACACAATGGCATCATGTGGTGGCATGGGGAAAGAAAGCCCAGACCATCAACACCTATCTAAAGAAAGGCAGCGAAGTAGCGATACAAGGCAAACTAGTCAATCGCAAATACGAAAAAGATGGTGCCACCAAATACGTCACCGAAATCAACCTCAGTGAAGTCCTGATGCTAGACAAGAAAAATGATTGAATAAACTGATTGAGCTCTGCTGCAAAATATCAGGCAGCAGAGTTTACTTCTTTGACTTTAGGCGATAGACACTTTCTGCTCGAACTCGGTCCAGCCCAAGGCAGCCCCACCCAGTACCGCAGCATTGCGATCCATTAGAGAAGAAGGTCTAAGGTCTACCATATTCTTAAATGGCTTAAACATCTTTTCTTCCATGTAGTGTTTGGCTGGGTCCAGGAGATACTCTCCCGCTTTCACTAAACCACCGAATAAAAAGATTGTTTTTGGACTAGTATGCAATACGGTATCTGCTAATTTCTGTCCAAGGATTTTCCCAGTGTATTCGAATGCCTTGATGGCTATATAATCGTGGTTTTTGGCTGCATCGGTGATTACCTTTCCGTCAATTTGATTGTAAGGAACATCACGCAATACACTTGGACGCGTGTAGTCGGCCATTAACTTAGAAACGGTTCTTTTGATCCCTGTAGCGGACACGTAAGTTTCGAGACAACCCTTGCGTCCACAAGCACAATGGCGGCCATCAGGGTTCACGCTGACATGTCCAATCTCACCGGCCATTCCTGAATATCCATAGACCAACTTACCATCTACGACGATACCACTTCCTAGTCCAGTCCCTAAGGTAAAAAGAACGAAGTCCTTCATCCCCTTGGCACCCCCGAATAGCATCTCACCCAAGGCCGCAGCATTGGCATCATTGGTCAAGGCAACAGGTATCTTAAATTTATCTTGAAACAGCTGTCTGAATTCAACTATCTCACCCCAATTGAGGTTCGGTGCGTGTTCGATAGTCCCCTTGTAGTAATTGCCGTTTGGAGCTCCGACTCCAGCGCCAATCACATGGTTATCCTGGATTAATTCGATCACGTGGCTGTAGAGCAAATCCAAGAAAGTATTGATATCAGCATCGGCCTGAGTTGGGAAATTACCCTCATTTTTGATGTTTCCATCTCGGTCGACCAATCCAAATTTAGTATTTGTTCCCCCAATATCAATTCCTAGTACGTATTCAGCCATTTTCTTCCTATTTTTAGAAGCCAAAAATAGAGTTTCAGATAGACAAACGGAACTCTGTATGGAAATTTATAACCCCTACATCCTAAAAAATGCCCATTATTCCTCATTCTGCTTATGGCAATTTTCTTCATCCCTTAAGAAGTGGGCACCTCGAAACCATCCTACCTAGTTTATACCGAAAAGTACGTGGTGTTACGTACAAAAGAGAGCGCATCGAAACCGTAGATGGTGACTTTTTGGACTTGGATTGGCTCAAAAGAGGATCTAACAAGCTCATCATACTGTCTCATGGACTAGAAGGCAGTTCGGAGCGACACTACATGAAAAGTGCCGCCAAATATTTCAATCAAAAAGGATACGATGTTTTGGCCTGGAACTATCGAAGCTGCAGTGGGGAAATGAATAAAAACCTAAGACTCTATCATCATGGTGTGACCGACGATCTTGAGTCTGTGATTAATCATGCCATTGACACTCGAGAGTATAAACGAATCGGGCTGGTTGGCTACTCGATGGGTGGCAGCACTACTTTGAAATATCTGGGAGAAAATGGATATAACGTGCCCAAGCACATCGTAGGAGCTGCAGTATTTTCTGTGCCATGCAACCTTTGGGACAGTGCCCATCAGTTGACTTTTTGGGAAAACAAGTTTTATCAAAATCGATTTCTCAAGAAGCTGAAGGAAAAAGTAAAAAAGAAACATGAGCAGTTCCCAAAATCATTCAGCATTGAGGGAATTGATGATATCACTTCATTTGGTCAGTTTGATGAGAACTACACCGCACCTCTACACGGTTTTAGAAATGCCCGTCATTTCTACAAGACCTCCACCTCTGACCTACACTACCACAGCATCAAAGTGCCATCGCTCATTGTGAATGCGCTAAACGATCCGATGTTGGGCGAAAAGTGCTACCCCTACGAAGCTTGTAGACAAAACGAATACCTCACATTAGAAACACCAAAATCAGGAGGACATGTAGGCTTTAGTCTCAGAGGCAAGACCTACAGCTGGATGGACAAGCGGGCACACGAGTTCATAGATAGTTTTATGACGGAGTGGACGCTGCACTGATAGCGCCCACCTTCGGGTTCATCACCCAAAACCACAAAGGAGGCACAAGAGACAGAAGCATCATTCCCGGATAGCCAGTTGGCATCTGAGGACTGCCTTCGTGATGCCTCAGGATCTGGTACTTTCGACTTGCCAAATAGTGATGATCCGAATGTCTCGACAATTCAAATAACATCAATCGCCCCAGCATATGATTGGAATTCCAGGAATGCCAGGGCATCACACGCTCGTATCTACCACTGTCACTCTTGTTGCGACTCAGGCCATAGTGCTCTATGTAGTTGACAGTCTCCAATTGCAGTATCCCAATCAAAGCTGCCATCAGAAAAGCCAACATAGCCCACCAACCAAAGAAAGAGTAAATCGCCAACACCAGAGCCAATTGTATCATCTGAAAAATTAACATCTCATTTTGTAGACTAAAAAATGGCAGGCCTTTAGACTTCAACCGATTCCTTTCCAATCCCCAGGCAGAAACATATGCCATACTGATGGATCGAACCCAAAAGAAATAAACAGGTTCACCTTGTCTGGCTGACGAAGGATCCTCAGGAGTTGAAACATTTTTGTGATGTCCCCGATTGTGCTCTATATAAAAATGCATGTAAAGCGATGTGAGCAAGAGCAGTTTTGCCAGCAGTCGCTCCCCTTTTTTGACACGGTGACCGAGCTCATGGCCCACGTTGATTCCTAACACCCCGCAGGAGATACCCATCGCCGAAATTAGACCTATGTTCTCTATCGTAGTAAAGGATGATCCGCTCATCCTAGATAGGAAATAAATCAACAAGCCATATTGAACAGGGACAATCGCGTAAACCAGAAAATCATAGATTCGATCTTGCTTGATGACCTCCTCTTCTGCTGACTCTAAATTGCGACTATCAGAGGGGAAGAAAAATTCCAATGCCGGGATCATGAAATAGGAATATAGAAGGGCCGACCATGTCCACCACCCTGAAGAGGTCATGGAGAAAAAAGCCACAAGAGGAATGCTAAAGGCACTCAGGTATTTTAGAAAACGAAAATTCATCTTTCAAGACAATGCTGTCTTCCAAGATAAACGATTTCGAATCTATCTCAAAAAGAAAGAAGTGGATCAGAAAGTACCAAAAGAGACCAAATAACCCAGTGTAACTCCTACGACCATATGATTGGACAAAGTAGGCTCACCAGAATCAAAACTTGGCGGATCGATGTGATTGCTGAGGCTATAACTAAAACTGGCCTCCAACATAAAAGTACCAATTCGAGAATCATAAAAAGATCCTACTCCCCCTCTAAAACCATATCCGAAATTCGGATCTCGATCAGGATCGTAAGGAAAAAACTTTTCCTCTTCTAAGATATTGTCAAAATCCGCATCAGAAGTCTCAACAGAAATCAAATACTCGAAAAAACAACCTGCGTTAAAAAAGAGGTGAAACTTTTCTTTTCCAGTATGGAGGTTAAACAAGAAGGGTAATTCTACATAATTGAATTGCTCGCTGTAGTCCTCCGCATTTTCAAAGCGCTGGATGTAGCCCTTTTGAGAATAGTTCAGTTCACCCTGGATACCTATGTTGTTTCTAAGGAAATTCATCACGATGATTCCTCCCGTATATCCATTCTGGATATCCTGAGGAATATCATAGCCTCTATAGAATGAATGGAACCAATTGACTCCCGAAGAATTATAGCCTCCCTTTAAGCCTACGTATGTTCTTCTCTCATCCTGTGCAAAAGATTGAGCATAGATGACAAGCATCAAAGCCAGACTGAAAATGAATTTGCTTTTCATGAGCGCCAAAATTAGGGAAATCAAGGGATATACGAAGCAAGCTCTCTTATTCTTATGACGAAAAATACCGACTTGTCATTTCTGATTAAAATCCACCTGATACAAACGACTGGTTCCATCACTGTATTGGCCAATTGCCTCTTTTAGACTCTCCATCGAATCAAAATCCTCCGCTTCCACCATGCTTCTACGGCTGGTAAAGTAAAGTTTACCTGTTTTGGGATCTACAAAGGGGCAGTAGTCCATTTGTGCAGAATTAACTTTTTCTCCCAGGTTTTCTGCCAATTGCCACTGACCATCTTTTCGATAGGAAATATACAAATCTCCGCTTCCATAGCCATCACCTCGCTGATAGGCCCCAAAAATCAGATAGCTCTCGTCAGGTGCTATGAAGGCATTGTACTCATATCCTTGACTGTTGATCGTCGTGTCTAGAGAAATAGGGGTTTGGTAATTTTCGTCCTTCCATTCCGCAAAAAAGACATCATCCTTCCCTTTCGTTTCAGGAGAATCGCGAGTGAAATATAAATTACCATTTTTAGCAAGAGATGGATAGAACTCGCCATATTCGGTGTTGATGGGAGCCCCCAAATTGACCGGCGATGACCAGGCAGATTTTTTATTTTTTCGCTCTACATACCAAATATCAAAATCCTTTGGTTCACCCATTCCATCCAGCGGTCTATTGGACACAAAATAGAGTCGCTTTTGATCAGGCGAAACAAAAGGCTCCAGGTCTTTGTATTTACCAGAAAAAGGCATCAGAACAGCCTCTCCCCAACTACCATTTTCCTTAGTGACTCTCACAATCTGAGAGACCTCCTCCAATGGACTTTGAATCGTAAAATATGCCTCGGCTCCATCCTGAGTCAATGCCAAATCGCGTACTTTAGGAAATTCTGACACTCGATTTTCCAGAAATGGATACGGAGAGTCTTGAGCCTCAGATAAGGCAGGAAATATTAAAAGCAGTGCGACAAAAAAGAATGTATGTTTCATCGAATTATTTTTATGCATAACAATTGGCCATCCCATCTCCCCTAACTACTCCTCAAGTTGTTGCATTTTGTTTTCTAACAGCTTGCGTTCGGCGGGAGATTGAGTCAAATCTAATGCCCTCTTCCATGCCCTCCTGGCTCTGGTTGGTTCTTGGGATTTCAAATACAATTCTCCCCATGCCGCATGATAAAGATAATATTTCTGTAACACCTTTATATCATCTACTTTTTGCAAAGCGTCTTTTGCCACTTTCACGCCAGATGCCTCTAGTAGCGCCATACAGCGATTGACATACACCACAGCATCAAATCCCTGATCGAGAAGCAAGTCATAATACCCTAAGATCGCTTGCCAATTGGTGTTATCGTAGGACGAGGCAGCACAATGCTCATAAGCCAGAGCCGCTTCTATATGATAGCGAGATACCCTCTCTCCAAAAGCAGCTTTGTTCAGAAAAGCATGGCCGCTATGAATCAACTCCTGATTCCACTGAGAACGATCCTGATCTTTGAGCAAAACCAATTGTCCCTCCTGCCCCACTCTACTTTCTGATCTGGCAGCATGGTAGCACATCAGGGCCATCAGAGCATAGACTTCAGGCAAGCGAGTAAGAGGATGCTGAAGCAATGCTTGTCCCAACTGTAGAGCCTGAGCGATGAGGTCTTTTCGTACCAATTGATCGGAATGTGTCGCTTTGTATCCTTCGTTGAATATTTGATAAATGGCCTGCAGTACTGAGGCCGAGCGATTCTCCAGCTCATGACCTTCTGGAATCGCCAACCTCATTCTTTCCTCTTTGAAGAAAGTCTTCGTTCTATAAATTCGTTTTGAAATAGTGGCTTCCTCAGTCAGAAATGCTCGGGCTACTTCTCGAGTACTAAAACCACAAAGTGACTTAAGAATAAAGGTGATTTGGTGATCGATATGTATTTCTGGATGACAACAAGCAAACATCATAGCCAGAAAGTCATTCTGAATTTTCTGATCATCAAAAAAATCATCCATCGTTACCTGAAGAGTATAT
Organism: Reichenbachiella ulvae; assembly: GCF_025833875.1. Lineage (NCBI taxonomy): Bacteria > Pseudomonadati > Bacteroidota > Cytophagia > Cytophagales > Reichenbachiellaceae > Reichenbachiella > Reichenbachiella ulvae. Next base: position 2,449,385 of record NZ_JAOYOD010000001.1, read on the forward strand.
TCAGAACTTAACAGTATTCGACCTGGCTCTGTAAAATCAAACACCTGATCGTGGCGCCTTTTTCTTAGCTGATCGATGGCCTTGTTTTTGGCCACTCGGTAGAGCCATGCCCTTGGGTTGTCTGGGAGACCTTTGAATTTCCAGGATTCCATTGCTGCCAATAGCGCTTCCTGAACGACATCCTCAGCCAGTCCGATATTCTGTATTCCAAAAATCTTGATCAATACAGCAACCATCTTCCCAGATTCAGCTCTGAAAAGATGGTTTAATGTATCATCGATTGGTTGAGTGGTTCCCAAATCAGATTACATTGGGCTAATTTCTCGTACTTCCAGCGTACAATTATGTTCAAAACCCGGACATCCCTTGGCGATTTCAGCGGCCTCTTTTAGGGTTTGGGCTTTGATCATAATGTATCCACCCACCATTTCTTTTCCTTCGGCCAATGGGCGATCGATCACCGTTTTACCCCCATCTATTATTGATATTGCCTCGGCTTTCAAAGGTTCTCCACCTATCAGCTGACCTTTCTCAGCTATGGCTCCCATCCATTTTTGCCAATCCTGCATGTGCTTTTCCATTTCTTCTGGTGACAGTTGGGCCATCTCTTCGTCACCTCCTCTGATAATCATCATGTACTCATTCATAATTTCTAAATTTTTAAAGTGAATAATATTTGTTTCACCCTTAAGTCGAAGAGGAAACCGAAATTTGGACAAGCCCTCTCATTTTTTTTCAAATTAATGAATCATTCCTTATCCTAAAAACCTTAAAAGACCCTATCTAAGCTGTATTTAAACAGATATCGGAGATTAAGAATTAATTTATTGGCTGGTTTAAAGAATCACTAGTAAATTAATTCTTTAATTACTTTAATTATCATATGGCCTTTCAAGACGTACCTAATCAAATTCATTGGAAACTTCATTTTTCATCTACAGTTGACAAAGTCTATCAAGCTTTGAATACTGACGAAGGGCGCAGTGGTTTTTGGGCCGAAACGGCTCCCGAGATAGACGGACATGTTCATTTCAGTATCCTAAACTACCCAACCTATGAAGCTAAAATCATCGACAGAAAAGAGAATGAATACTTCAAAATTGAATACTTCGGGACAGAGGTCACCTTTACCCTCAGAGAGTCCCGCCAAGGCGGAACCATTCTCAATATGTTTGCCTTTGTAACCAACACGGAGGCAAAAGAAGAAATGACTGCAGGCTGGGTATCCGTTCTGTTGGCGATGAAGGCATCAGTGGATTTTGGGGTGGACTTGCGAAACCACAGTGAGATCAGATCCTGGCAGCAAGGTTTTGTAGACAATTAATTGAATAACCATTCTTTTTATTCTGATGTTTCGAATCTAATCACTACCTATTTGTAGGCTTATCTTTCTGTTGGCTAACCCAATTCAAACAGGCTTTTTCCTTATTTAATAACATATCCCAGGCCAGGCAGGTTCATAAAACAGGGTGCGAAAAAACTTTTTTACTGATAAAGTGTAAAAACAACACTTTATTTATTACCTTGCAAACGAATTACTTGGCAAAGTGCCTCATTCAACATAAAAACACGGGGCAAATACGCTAGAGTCCGACATATTTTTAGGCTTACGCCACCCTTCGCCAAGTGAAGTATAGGTGAAAGGGAAGTGAAGGGGGCTTGCAGTATGCGGATTGATGACCAGAAACGGATTAATATCCACCTTTGAGGTATTAAAATAATAGATTTTAAATTAGTTTTGGGTTTAGTAAATGCCTTGGATTTAGAAGATTTCCGAGGCATTTTTAATTTCTAGAAACATTAAAAATGAAGACAGTAGACTTACAGGCAGCAGACAACATTAGAGCATTGGCCGTTTCCATGGTGGAAAAGGCTAAATCCGGACACCCAGGAGGCCCCATGGGAGGTGCAGATTTCATGCACATCCTTTACTCAGAATTCTTAAGATTCGACCCAGAAAACATGTCCTGGCATGCCAGAGACAGGTTCTTCATGGATGCTGGACACTTGTCCTCTTTGATGTACGCGCAGTACAGTCTGATAGGAAAATATTCGATGGAAGATCTTTCAAACTTCCGTCAGTGGGGATCAGTTACTCCAGGACACCCTGAAGTAGATATCGAAAGAGGTGTAGAAAACACTTCAGGACCTTTAGGTCAGGGACACGTAATGGGTGTAGGAGCAGCCATTGCTGCTAAGTTCCTTCAAGCCAAATTTGGCAACTGGATGGACCAAAAGATTTATGGTTTCATTTCTGACGGTGGTATTCAGGAAGAAATCTCTCAAGGCGCAGGACGTATAGCAGGTCACCTTGGTTTGAACAACTTTATCATGTTCTTCGATAGCAACGATGTGCAGCTATCTACCATGACCGAGGAGGTAACTACAGAAGACACTGCCATGAAATATGAGTCATGGGGATGGAAAGTGATCACGATCGATGCACACAACCATGACGAAATCAGAAAAGCATTGACAGAAGCCAATGCAGAGACCGAAAAGCCAGTATTGATCATCGGTAAGACGATCATGGGTAAAGGCTGTGTAACTGCTGAAGGCGAAATGTTCGAAGGACACTGCGAACTACACGGTCAGCCAATCGGTGCTACTGGTGCTGATTATGCCAAAACATTGGAAAACCTGGGTGCAAACGCTGAGGATCCATTCCAAATCTTCCCAGACGTACAAGCGCACTATGCAAAAGTATTGGCTGATAAAACAGCTGCCGCAAAAGAAGCTTATGCGAAAGAAGAAGCCTGGAGAAAAGAAAATCCTGAATTGGCAGCTAAGCTAGACCAATTCATGACTGGTAAATTGCCAGAAGGAATTGACTTCTCTGCGATCGAGCAAAAAGAAGGTGTCGCAACTAGAGCAGCTGGTTCTGCAGTATTGGCTTACCTGGCTGACAAAGTAGAAAACATGATCGTTTCTTCTGCTGACTTGTCTAACTCAGATAAAACTGACGGCTTCTTGAAGAAAACCCGTTCGATCCAAAAAGGAGATTTCGGTGGATCTTTCTTACAAGCAGGTGTGGCTGAATTGACCATGGCAGCTATCGCCAACGGTATGGCACTACATGGTGGCGTGATTCCAGTAGTAGGTACCTTCTTTGTATTCTCAGATTACATGAAGCCAGCCATCAGATTGGGAGCCATTCAGGAACTGCCTGTCAAATATGTGTGGACGCACGATGCATTCCGCGTAGGAGAAGACGGACCGACTCACCAGCCAATCGAGCAAGAAGCTCAGATTCGTTTGATGGAAAAAATCCAAAACCACAGCCACAAAAACAGCTTTGTAGCCTTGAGACCAGCTGATGGTGCAGAAACTACTGTAGCATGGAAAATGGCTTTGGAAAACACAGAAGTATCAACTGGTTTGATTCTTTCTAGACAAAACATCAAAGACCTTCCTGCTAAAGGAGCTTCAAGATATGAAGATGCCCTTCAAGCAGAAAAAGGTGGATACCTGGTGAAAGAAGTAGAAAATCCAGACATTGTATTGATCGCAAACGGATCAGAAGTTTCTACTTTGGTAGCTGGAGCAGCTTTGCTAGAAGAGAAAAAAGGATTGAAGATCAATATTGCTTCTATCCCATCTGAAGGTATCTTCAGATCTCAGGACAAAGCCTATCAGGAATCTGTAATCCCTACTGACAAGCCAATCTTTGGTTTGACTGCAGGATTGCCTGTTAACCTAGAGGCACTAGCTGGACCAAATGGAAAAGTATTCGGTTTGGGTCACTTTGGATACTCTGCTCCTGCTGGCGTACTGGATGAAAAATTCGGTTTCACTGGAGAGAATGTATACAACCAAGTAGTAGAATTCTTAGGATTATAAAACGACTATAAATACAAGAGATATGAAATTTTTTATCGATACAGCCAATCTTGATCACATCAAGGAGGCATATGACCTAGGTGTTTTGGATGGTGTAACTACCAACCCATCACTGATGGCCAAAGAAGGCATCACTGGTGAAGAAAACATCAGAGCACACTACAAGAAAATCTGTGATATCGTAGACGACAAAGTAAGTGCAGAGGTAATCTCTACCGAGTACGATGCGATGTTGAAGGAAGGATTGGAGCTTGCTGCAATCGATCCAAAGATCGTAGTAAAAATCCCAATGATCAAAGACGGTATCAAAACCATCAAGGCATTGAGCGACAAAGGTATCAGAACGAACTGTACTTTGATTTTTAGCCCAGGCCAGGCGATTTTGGCTGCTAAGGCTGGTGCTTCTTACATCTCTCCTTTCATCGGTAGATTAGATGATATTGGGTTTGATGGTATGAACCTAATCGAGCAGATCGTAGGTATCTACGACAACTTTGGTTTCGAAACTGAAATCTTAGCTGCATCTGTGAGAAACCCGCTTCACCTGATCAAATGTGCTGAAGTAGGTGCTGACGTAGTGACTTGCCCATTGAGTGCAATCACTGGTCTATTGAACCACCCATTGACAGACAAAGGGTTGGCTCAATTCCTTGCAGATTACGCAAAAGGAAATAGCTAAGTCGAAGGACACAAAGATTCAAAAAAGCGACGTGCACTATGTACGTCGCTTTTTTTTTGATATTAAAGCTAGCTGTATTATCATTAATTTTTGAATCTAAATAAATGAAACAGGGATGGGTCAAACAATGATGCCGAACTATCAGATTAAAGAACTTTTAAGAAATGAAATTCTATCTACTGTCCCTACGTAATTCAACGAGCTTCAACCGCGTTAACATATGAACGAAGAAATTAATAAACTGAAGCAAGCTTTAGCTGCCTCACCGGACAATCAATATCTCCAAGTATTGATTCTAGATGCACTGACCAAAGGTGAATTCTGGGATGAACTCCAAGGAGAATGTCTTGATTTATTAGCCCAGGATCCTTCTAATCATCAGGCAAAACTAGGGCTGGCGAAGAGTTATTTTGGAAAAGGAAATTTTAGTACGTCTGCTGTAGTTTTGGAAGAGCTAATCAAGCAAAATCCAAAGGATGTGGATGCCTATGTATTACTTTGTAAAACCTTTATGGCCGAAAACAACCTATCAGAGGCCGTCAATACTTTCCAACATATAAAAACGCTTAACCCAAACTTTCAAGATCAGGAAATAGAAAGCAAACTGCTAATCAATCAAGAAATAGAACCTGATACCAAGGATGATCAACTTACCGATGATTTAGAAACTCGAATTTTCGGAAAATCGAAAAAAACCACCTTTCAGGATGTAGGTGGAATGGAATACGAAAAGGAAGAAATCAGTTTAAAAATCATTCATCCACTCTCTCATAAAGAGCTCTATGAGTCATACGGAAAAAAAATAGGCGGTGGAATTCTCTTTTACGGCCCTCCAGGTTGTGGAAAAACCTTTCTTGCTAAAGCCACTGCCGGTGAAATAGACTCTGATTTCATTTCAGTAGGAATTGATGATATTTTGGACATGTATCATGGACAGAGCGAAAAGAAACTAAATCTGCTCTTTGAAAAGGCGAGAGCCATGTCTCCATGCGTACTATTTTTCGATGAAATCGATGCATTAGGAGCCAACAGAAATGACTTAAGAAGCAGTGCAGGGAGAAACCTGATCAATCAATTTTTAGCAGAGTTGGATGGTATTGATAGTAAAAATGATGGCATTCTGGTAATTGGGGCTACCAATGCGCCCTGGCATTTAGATTCTGCCTTTAGAAGGCCTGGTCGATTTGATCGGATGATATTTGTGCAACCGCCATCTCTTGAAAGCAGAACAGAAATATTCAATCTAGCACTAAAGGGAAAACCTTTGGATGATATTGATTATGCTAAACTTGCTAAAAATGCCAAAGAGTTTTCTGGTGCTGATATCAATGCGGCCATAGATATAGCAGTAGAGGGGAAATTGCAAGAAGCAATGAAGGTAGGAAAACCATCCTTATTAAGGACAAAAGACCTCCTCAGTGCTATTAACAAAGTAAAGCCAAGTACCAGGGAATGGTTTCAAACAGCAAAAAACTATGCGCTTTATGCCAATGATTCGGGTCTATACGACGATATTTTAACCTACTTAAAAATAAAGTAACAAGAAATTACCACATGGATTTAGAAAGAGCGCTACACAAAGCGGAACATTACTTGAATCAGGAAAGGTATGATGAAGCTAAGAAGGAAGTGAATTCATTTTTAGCCTCGGACCCCGAAAACACTTCCGCCTTACAATTATTGATCAGAATACATCTAGCCATTAAACAATATAAAAAGGCGGATGAATTGACAGATCAGCTTTTGAAAAGAAACCCCTCTGATCCAGAAAATCTATACCTAAAGGCTGTAATTCAAGCCCAATTAGGTAAAAGAAAAAGCGCATTAAAGTTTGCCAACAGTGCTTTGACTTTTGACCCTTCATTATCCATCATTCATGGCCTAAAAGCTAGTATCTATTATCAACAATCAGAATTTGAAAAAGCTTTAGAATCCGCCAACACGGGTTTAAGTTCTGACCCTCATGATGAAACATGCCTAAACTTTAAAAGCATGGCATTGTTGGAAATAGGAAACGAAGATGAGCAGCTAAATGCTGACGAACAAGCCCTCAAAAATAATCCTATGAATCCTACTACCCATGCTACAGTAGGCTTCAATGCACTTCATAGAAATGAAACCGAAAAAGCCAAATCTCACTTTCGAGAAGCTTTGAGAATCGACCCCTCAAATGAATTTGCAAGATCAGGAATGATTCAAGCGATAAAGTCTACCAACTTTGTCTACAATCTATTCTTAAAATATGTTTTTTGGATGTCGAGCCTAAAACCACAAGTCAGATGGGCTGTGGTGATTGTAGGCTACCTACTCATTCAATTCCTTAATGAGTATTCTGGTTCAATGGGAAGTTTCAAACCCATAGCAAGTGCTATAATTGTACTTTACATGGTTTTTGCTATATCTACCTGGATCATAGGTCCAGTCTCCAATATTTTTCTACGCTTTCACTCATTCGGGAAGTATATGCTCTCTCAAGAAGAAAAGAAGTCGGCTACCCTCTCAGCTATTCTGTTGGGGTTGTCACTTTTGTCAGCAATGGGTCTTCATGTTTTTAGAGAGGATATTCAATGGTATAATCTGGCTTTTTACCTTTTGTGTATAGGCATAGCCCTGACGGTAGTAGTTAGCTCTATCGAAAACGCTACGCTCGAAAGGAGTAAAAAGCGGCTGACAAAAGTAGGGTCAATTTTCGCCATAGCTTGTGGCATAGTGTTGATAATGGCTGTCGTCACTCCAGGCTTAGCCGTTAAATATTTCAGTTGGTGTCTTTATGGCTTCATTGGCTACCAGTTCTTTGCTAATTCTCAAGAATAGAAAAATTATTCTTTCCCCACCTAATGCTAGGATAAGAAAATAGGAAACAAAAAAGGCAGTCACTATGGACTGCCTTTCTATAAATAGGAGATTAAAAAATTACCTTTTGATCACACGATGTACAAAAACCCCATCGAGTGTAAATACTCGCAGAATGTAGGCTCCACTATTCAGTCGAGTCATATCTATCTGGTCAAACTGGCTACTGATTCTATTGACCATAGTACCCGTCAAATTGTACACCTCTACCCGCTCAATCAAGCTGCTTGAAGTAATCTTCAATTGATTGGCTACTGGATTTGGATATACCAAAATTTGTGGCGCCTCAAAATCATTTTCAATTGCTAACGATCTGGCTCCTATGTCATAAGACACACTCATATAGTATAAGTTCGCCACATCATCCTTAGTGATCTGATGACTACCTGCAGAAATCGGCAAGTTCAAAACACCATTGTTCACACTGTAGCTAGTTCCGTCCACTTGGATTGCACCCCCAAAACCTTCGTTGAATACTAAGGTCAAAGTCGCATCTTGTGAAGTACTAAATGAGATAGAAGTACTAGATTCGATTTTCAAACACTGAGTAAGTGTCAAGCCATTGTAATTGACTGTTCCTTTAGAGTCTGAAAGATTTCCTGAGATGCTGAAGAAGCTACTGCTCAATCCAGACTCTGTATAATTATGAACTTCATCACCTGGAGCTACTACTTCTTCCACGAAGACAGCGGTTACAGATTTGTCGGCATCCATCAAAACGGTGGCAGTAGAACCAGTGTAACCTCCGCTCCAACTATCAAATACCCAACCAGCTGCAGGCATAGCTGTCAATTGAACCGAAGTGCCTGCCTCGAATTGTCCACCATTTGGAGTGACACTTCCTTGGCCTACGATGTTAGTCGTCAGTGTGTAAGTCACTATGTTCACTGATGCTCCAGCTGCATTGGAACTAACCGTAGAACCGTCTGCATCTGCAGAAGCCTTGATCCAGTAGTAATAGGTGGTTCCTGCCACAGCGGTATTGTCAGTATAGTTATTGCCAACTACAGATTGAGCAATTCTAACTCTTCCGGCTGGATCGCTATCTGTATCTCTATATACCTGCTGATTGTAAACTGAACCATCAGTAACTGTCCAATTCAACGCAATTGACCCATTTGACTCTGCTGCTGACAGACTAATAGAAGGTAATACGGTCTCGTCCCCTCCCTGACAAATCACCGTTTCGTCTACATTTGGAAGACCTGAGCCACCAGTCGCAATAAACCTAATGGTGTTAGTTCCAGATGCCAAATCCAGAGAAAAATCAACTGTAGTCCAGGCATCCCAGGCAACAGTAGCTGGTAGGCTTAAGTTACTAATTTGTGAACTACCATTGACGATTACATCTGCGGGACGATCAGAGGTAGCCGCATATTTCAAAGTCACATCATAGGTTCTGGCTGTCGGGACATCCACTGTGATTTCTACATATTCACCAACCGCATTGGCGGTATTAGCAAATCCAGTTCCATTGTAACCAGCGTGGTTGCTATCTACAGAACCATTGCTAATGATTCCATCCTCCATTTGGTATGTGACATTTACACAACCACCCGTAATCGGACTAAAGCTTGCAGAGATGCTCTTATTGCCATCAACTAGTATACTCAATGGATTGGCACTGCCAGATGCATCACCTGACCAGCCAGCAAACTGATAACCAGCAGCAGCCGTAGCAGACAATTGAATGGTAGAACCCTCATCGAAAGTCCCTCCACCACTTACACTACCACTGCCAATAGAAGAAGTCGAAACAGTATATTGAGTCGTAGATATGGCAGAGAAGTTGGCTGTAATGGATTTATTCCCATTTACTGTCACAGAAAGTGGATTATTGGATCCACTAGCATCTCCACTCCATCCTACAAACTCATAACCTGAGTTCGCTGTGGCTGTCAATGAGATGACCGAACCTTCTGTAAAGGTTCCTCCGCCAGTTACACTACCATTTCCACTGCTAGAAGCTGTAATTGTATATTGTGTTTCGATCACTCCACCGTACTCAATCGCTCCTACGTCCAAAGTACCATTACCTGAAACTCCAGGCGCAGAACATCCAGCATCTACTAATGGACTAGATGAAACCAAATTCAGGAATCCATTAGAAGTAGGGTCAGCATCTGGACCAGGGGTCATCGTTACGAAATCGGAAGCAGAAGCCACCAATTGGAAGTTGAAATCTGAATCTACTAAAGCATTGCAGCTTTCTGGCGCATTACCCACGATTCTGTCATTCGAGCTGCTTCCATCCAAAGAAATACAGTTGATGAAAGTATGCGATGCATTGTCTCTGGTGTGATAGTTATAGTCCGCATTGTCATAGGATGTCAGGTTGTAGAACTTGATATTTCCGATGTTGCCATTGTCGGTAAATCCATGCTTGCCATTACCAAAGGCGATACATCTTCTCAACTCATGATCTACCTGATGTGCCGAAGAACCCAATTTGAATCCATTTTTGTCTCCCCCACCAGAGGTAGCACCGTCAGTCAGCGTACCATTGTTGTGTGCGATACAATCCTCGAAAAGGATGATACCAATAGGCCCTGTTTCTGATTTGGTATATAAATCCCAACCGTCATCAATATTATGATGAGACACGCATCGACGGAAAATATTTCCAGTACCGCAAGTCAGTTTTGCAGCAAATCCATCTGCATCTTCGCTATCGCTATCGGCATTGTCAAATGCCTCGCAATCTACGATCAGGTTGTTGGATGGCCATTCGCTGATTTGATCTGCGCTGGTATTGTATCTGCTCAGCTGCAGACCTGTGTCGTGATTAGCACGGAATACACAGCCCTCAATTATATTGTTGTTTCCAGAAAGCAGCATTCCATTGTCTCCGGCTTTCTCGATGGTTACACCTTTCCAATGCCAGAAATCACCATCCTGAACGATACCTCTACTGGATGAAAGTTCAACATCATCAAAACTCAAAATTGGCGTCTCATCGCCATAGGCAAACACGTGAATGTAGGCACCTGCTGCTCCATTTTTTTGAATCACTACAGAAGATTGTGGCATCTGATAAGTCCCGCCTCTCAGGTAGATGTACCCTCCTGCTGAAACAGACTCAATGGCCTTTTGTAGCGTAGCAAATGGTGCTGAAACTGAGGTTCCTGAATTGCTATCGTTACCATTGGTCGCTACATAAAATGCATCTCCGATAACAACCACTTCCTCGCTAAAGTTGGCCGTAATGCTTTTGTTACCGTCCATAGTCACTGACAATGGGTTGGTGGTACCAGAGGCTGAACCAGTCCATCCACTGAAGTAGTAGCCACTGGCCGCAGTAGCAGTAACTGTCACTGTGCTACCCGCATCATACGTTCCTCCTGCGGAAACAGTACCGTTACCATTAGCAGAAGTAGTCAAAGTGTAAGTCGAAGCAGTAACTGGTGAAAAGCTTGCGGTGATACTTTTATTGGCGTCTACAGTTACAGACAATGGATTATTAGATCCGGAAGCATCTCCGGACCAGCCATCAAACTGATAACCAGAATCTGCTGTAGCCGTCAAAGAAATAACCGAGCCCGCGTCGAAAGTTCCCCCTCCACTGACACTGCCACCGGCAGAAGCGCTAGTAGAAACGGTGAATTGAGTAGTGCCGCCACTTCCCAGATCCAAACTCATAAAATAAAGATTACCTGTATCTCCTTTAGTCAGGGTGTGACTACCTGCCGCTAAGGTAACAGTCAGTTTCCCAGATGAAACAGCATTGTCTCCACCATCAATCTTGAAATTACCACTCCAACCTTCATTGAAAACCAGGGTAAGCGTCCCTTCTGAAGTAGTAGTAAATGAAACTGATGTACTGGATTCGATTTTCAGACATTGTGTCAAAGTCATCCCTCCATAATTCACAGTTCCTTTCGAATCAGACAAATTTCCAGATATGCTGTAGAAAGTACTGCTCAAACCTGAGGAAGTAAAATTGTGATCATAATCACCCGGATCCACAGGTGTAGTGGGATCAGTTGGATCAGTTGGTTCGGTCGGATCGGTTGGATCAGGATCATTGGGATCTATCACCGGACCATCTCCGTCACCTTGAATTGACACAAGGCTTGTTGAATAGTTTGAAAGTGCTGATTTCAAGGCTGTATTCACCGCATACGAAGTATCATCCACCGAATTATCAAAAGTCCAGCTGAAATCCCCTCCATTCATTCGACCTGCATATTGCATCACAGTGTTGCGAGCATCAGATGCTGACTCTAGGAAGTAGCTGCTATACATGGTTCCGTTCGTGTCGAAATTGTTATAGGCATGACCTCCTGCATTGGCAGTCACACTTGAGGGAATCTGCTGTGTCCTACTGCTTGTTACATAAGCATCAAAATCATTAGGGAATTCATTCTGATCTACAAATCGAGTAGCTCCTTCGATGTAATTTCCATAGGCTTTGATCATGCCCCCTGGATCGCTGGAAAATGTACCATCATTACTGCCATACACATCTGATCCCTGTTCAGAAATCAACATGGGATATTTACAGTTTCTGAAGTAATTGTTCTCTGCAAAAATCGAAGAATAGGTAGTCGCTCCTATTCCATACTTTGATATCCCATCGAAGTAGTTGTTGTATACATGAACAGTATGGTCTCTCACCCGTGGATGTCTACTATCCGAGTGATCGTACCAATTGTGGTGATAAGAGAAGTACCCTTCAGTCTCACCTCCATTACTCAACAAGTTAGATTTTCCACTGTCCCAGAAATGATTGTAGGAATGAGTCACATAGGTGGATTTTTTTGTATCCAGAGCACCATCACCTTTGGCTTGATCAGAATCTCCTCCAGCATCTCCATAAAAGAAATCTACATGGTGCACCCAGACGTGCTGGTTATTTTGCTGCAAGCCAATATTATCTCCTTCACCACTATTGCAATTCATGGTACCCAGATTTCGAATCTCAATATTCGCGGCATTTTTGACACGGATACCCCAGCCATCGGCAGTAGCATCCTCTCCTACTCCCTCGAGTGTGATATAACCAGATGAATTGTTACTGTTTTCTACCACAATATCCCCATTGAGCATATAAGAAAGGTCCGTGATTTGTCCGACAAATCGAATAATCAAGGGTCGGTTGTCCTGCCCTTTTTTGTATCCATCCAGAATGGTTTGAAGGCCAACACATGGATTGGAATTAGCACCTGTCACATCCAGAGATATGGTGTTCTTCGTATTCTCTGTGATGTAAAGAATAACTGCCCCACTCTTTGGTGTACCGTCAGCTTTATAGGCTCCTGGCACGCGTCCATTGTGGAAAGCAAAACCACTTCGATCATGTGATTGTACACTAACGGTTCCGGTGCTAGTAGCGCTCCCCTCCGAACCACCAATGACAGGTGCTACTTTAATCGTATAGCTTCCTGCTTTCAATCCAAGAATATCGGCTCTCATGTAGGAGCCATAACTCCGAATCAACTGATCATCAATCTTTTGATCAGTAACACCCGCACCCGAATAGTAGACATTGTAGCTATCTGCACCCGATACAGGTTGCCAGGTCACATAGGCAGATTCAAGCCAGCCGGAAGCTTGATTGATGTTAACTGTTTGGGCCCAAAGCATGGCGGGTGCCAGCAGTGAAACCACGGCTAATAGTAATCGTCTTTTCATTAGAAATTAGTTTTAATTTGTTTGTCTTTCGAAAAACAATGTAAGACAAGAATGGAATTGAAAAGGCTCAAAGTCTACTTTTGGCTATTCCATGATAAATTTGGAATAGAGTTTGATAAATAATGAGTCAATGAATAGTCTCTTTTGTCAAAAAACCTCTCAGAAAGACCTTAGTCATTAACTATCAAACTGAATATAAAACACTTACAAGGCGTGCATAAACCATGAGATTCTCTAATTGACAAAACAGATTAAAATGGCCTTGATCTATTTACCCACCAAATCCTGCACATCACTCACTGTAATCTGGGATCATTAGAACTAAATTTGCCCAAAATTAATTTCTGAGATTGCCCAATGAGCCCAAGAAAATCAAGATTAGCTGTTAGTGCCTTCTTTCTCGTACATGGAATCAATCTGGCCTCCTGGGCCTCTCGCATCCCAGATATCAAGGAGCGCATGGACATCAACGATGCTGAGATGGGTACGCTTCTTTTGGTGATGCCGATCAGTTCCATTTTAGGACTGGTCAGTGCGGGATGGATTTTACGCAACTTCGACAACAAAACGCCTTTGATCACGGGGATGATCGCTCAATGTATATCCCTGGCTGCCATCGGAATGAGCGACAATCTATATACGCTAAGTGCAGCCCTTTTCTTTCTGGCACTTTCTTTCAGAATCACCGGGATTGCCATGAATACTCAGGCAGTGATCCTTCAAAAATCTTATGCCAAACCCATCAATGGTTCGTTTCATGCCATGTGGAGTTTCGGCGGCATCATGGGAGTCGGTTTGACCTCCCTACTATTAGCTTTGAAAGTGACCATCTTACCTCACCTTATAGGTGTAGCAATCATGCTTGCCATAATATCAATAGCGGCTTATCCCTATTTACCCACTGGTGATCGCGCAGAGGAAGGCTCCAAAATCAAACTCGGCAAACCTGACAAATCATTATTCTATTTAGGCGTATTGATACTCCTGGCCTCATTTTGCGAAGGGGGGATGTTTGACTGGAGTGGTGTTTATTTCAAGGACATCGTGAATGTAGAATTGTACACCGCAGGGTACTTTACCTTTATGATCTGTATGACGCTCTCACGAATCATGCTTGACAAATTCATCATCATCCGGATGAAAAAAGAGCATGTGTATTTGATCAGTTCGCTTATGATCACTGGCGGTATTTTACTAGCAACCTCACTTCCTTATTTGATTCCTGCTATGGCGGGGTTTTCTATTGTCGGGATGGGCACTGCAGTGGTTATCCCTACAACCTTCTTACTGGCAGGGGATTCTAAGAAATATTCAGCTGGCATGGCCATTTCTATCATCTCCACTTACAGTGTAGTAGGCATGCTTTTTGGACCTCCTTTGATTGGATTTATTTCTGAAGCTTTCGGATTGAAAATCTCTTTTCTGTTTTTTGCAGTAATGGGTTTGTTGATTTTACCTGTCTCCCGATTGTATTTTAGATCGGTCAAAAACGAAGCTTAACTATTCACTCAGTTTCAGCATGTATTTGATCAGATCCGTAGTAGTCACTATTCCAACCAATTCATTGTTTTCGGTCACAGGTAAAGCATGAAACGTGCTACGCGTAAATATCTCTGCCGCCTCTTTGATTGAGTGAGTCACTCCTATAGTAACAGGATTAGGCTTCATCACTTGGTTAACAGAAATCATTTCTAAAATGGAGGTATCCGTTTCCGTTTGATCATCCATTAGTTTGCTCCCAAAAGACAGCCTAGACACATCTGATTGACTAATAATGCCTACTAAAGTACCATTGGCCATCACTGGGACATGTTTGATTCTGATTTGCTCAAAAACATTCATCACCTCCTGAATAGGATCAGTTAGATCCACAGTAATGAGATCTTTTGACATGATTTTCGAAATCGGATCATTAATAGACATATACTTTTGTATTTGGTTGCAGTCATTAAACATAGTAAAAATTAGGTTGATTCAGGCCTAAATCCATGGTTCAAATTCAAAAAGAATAAACGATAAAAGCACTAATCTTCAATGTATCTACACTAAAATTGCTGAGTATCAGCTATATTAGTTGATGTAAAATCTTAGTTTTATTATATTACTTTAGGATTTACTCTCGTTATAGTTATCCCGATTGCATCAACCAGCGCTTTGGCCAACCACAGTTTAGGTTTCACCTAGAACTTATAATGATGCAAAAACGCTATGGTATAGAAAGCAGACTCAAAACTCCAATCTATTGGATTGCTGCAACATTAGTATTGGGATTGACTCCCCTTCTCACACACGCCCAGACCAAAGGGATCATTTATGAACCTGCTACTGGTGCCGGACAACTTTTGCTAGACCCCAATCAAGACGGTTATTCCTCTGAAACTACATCTGGATTTTCCACTGATGATGAAACCGAGAGTGAAATCGCCTATCTCGCCATCCCTACTTTAGGTTCAGAAACAGACGGAGATGTAGCCAAAGGTTCAGATTGTTCTTACATCGATTTGGTCAATACTTCAGACACTGAAGCACTTTACTTTTATTCGGAAGGAACCTACTTGTATTTCAGATTTAGAGTCGGAGGAGCATCAAATAGCTCCAAAACCTATTCCGTATTCATTGATTCTGATGAAAAATTTGGTTTCACTGGCAATGATGCCGACCCCAACGCAATAACAGGAAACCCAGGTTTCGAGGTTGAACTTAGCTTTCACACCAATTCCGGAATTGGAATCTATAATGTTGATGGGAATATAGCCCCATCCAACAATGAAATAGGCTCACATAAGACAGATAGACCTGAAGAAGTGCACTCGCAA
Organism: Reichenbachiella ulvae; assembly: GCF_025833875.1. Lineage (NCBI taxonomy): Bacteria > Pseudomonadati > Bacteroidota > Cytophagia > Cytophagales > Reichenbachiellaceae > Reichenbachiella > Reichenbachiella ulvae. The sequence goes on from NZ_JAOYOD010000001.1 coordinate 2,465,207, forward strand.
AGGTCAGTCGCACTAACCGAAGTATGTGGTGACGATGACTTCTTTTATGACTTCTACGTATCATTTGCTGATTTGGCCCTGGCAGGCATAGATGCTAACACCAAAATGAGAATGGTCGCCCAATCGGGAATCAGTGCCAACCCGCTGATTGGCTCAACTTCTGGTTCAGATCTGGGAGGTGCCGATGACGACAGTGGCAACATCAATGACCTTTTGGATGAAATGATCGAATTTTTCCCTCCTGTTTCGGGAAATGACATAGCCTTAGGAAACCCAATTCTTCCAAGAGCAGCTTGTCCAACCATCGACTCCCCTATTGCACTGGATGCTACTTCCATCACGGGTACCTCTACTGAAGCGGATGGAGCCATTATTGAAGTATTTGCAGATGATTCTTCTATCGGAACCACAACAGTGAGCTCAGGCACTTGGGAACTCACCGGGTTTACTTCCTTTAGTGGTGGTGAGGTGGTCACTGCCACGGCATCTATTACTAGTGTCAAAAGTACTTCATACAGCAACTGTAGTCCCATCACGGTCAATCAGATATGTTCTGACCCTGTAACATCAACTACAATAGAACCCGGAGGAAGTGGAAAAGGGATCTCTGGAACATCCGATGAAGAAGGGGCTTCTGTTTCCATTTGGACCGATTCAGACCTAACCACTCTATGGACAGGTGCTAGTTCTCCCCATGTCAATCCAGGAATCGTGGGCACAACTGGTAGCACGGCAACCACAGGGGAATGGCAAATCACTGGAGCCTCCAACAGTCTAACCGACGGGTTGTATTATGTCACTCAACAAAACACTGCAGAAGGAGAATGTAGGTCAGACTCAGTGGTAGTCTGTAATCTGGCGGGTAGTACGACTAAACCAATAATTACTACTGATCCTGTATCTCCTGAAACAACTACTTTAGAAGGAACCTGTGGTTTTGATGCTTTCATCGAATTGGCGATTGATGGAGTATATCAGGGGGTAAGCACAACCGCTACTGGAGTAACTACATGGTCCTTAAGCTTACCGACTGTGGAGGTAGGTCAAGAAATAGTTGTAATTGCTACAGAACCTGGAGATTGTCCAGTATCCTCTGACACTACTACTGTAAAAGGCTTCTCAATCGCTCCATTGATCACGGGCACCTATTGTACTGATGGAGAAATTACTTTAATCTCCGGTGTATCCTCTGAGAATATCGGGACTCTCGTCACTTTATACACGAAATCCAGCGCAGGGGTGACCACCTCTGACTCTAAAAATCCAGTAACCGGAACAGTGGATGCCAATGGACGATGGACTATTGATTTAACAGGAGCTGGACTCATCCCTGGCACCCATATGGCAGTAACCAATACAGCCACCGACGAACTGGAAAGTGATCTATCCAACGAAGTAGAAATTCTGGCCAAAACTTCAGACGCATCCTTATCCATAAATGCAGGAGCCATTACTGAAGGAGATGCAAGTATATCAGGCCAAGGCACAGCGGGCAACACAATTAGATTATACATTGATGATGTACTGATAGACGAATTTTCGACTACCGTAGATGGTGATGGAAACTGGGAAATTACCGGATTGAATGAAGCCAGTGCTGGATATGATGTATTGTTTCCTGGGGGGCAAGTTTCGATCAGCTCAGAAGGATCAGGCAAATGTGAAAGTGATGCAACTAATGCTGCTGATGTTATACAGTGTAAAGCCTATGTAGGAGCTCCTACCTACCCAAGCACTTCTACTTATTGCGTCAATGAAACAGTAAGTGTAGATTTCGCTTCCTCAGAGAATTTATATGTATATCAATTGTACACGGATGCAGCGGGTACCGCACCTACAGGATCTGAAGTAATCGGAGATGGAAGTACCATCACTTTGACTACAGACCCTCTAGCCTCGAGCGTGACCAAGTTATATCTGGGAGTCTCACGTATTGGAGTAGAATGCGATGACATTTTTTCTTCTAGCTTCAATGTAACTATCAAAGAAACACCGTCTATGACACTCGGAAGTAATTCGCTCAAAATCTGTGACGATGACGCTACTGGGAGTTTGACTTATTCTGGGGTCACCAATGGCCCATTGTTGAGCTATGACATAGACTTCAATGCCGCAGCAGAGACAGCAGGCTTTGTTGACATCAACGATGCCTCCATTTCTTCCAATCTTGATTTTAATATCCCAGCTGATGCTGTTGGAAGCTTTGCAGGTACGGTATCTGTATCTAACACGAGCTCGGGTACTTGTAGCAGTACCAACTACAGCTTCAGTTTTGAAATCATAGAGGACATCATCTCTTATGGAACTGTCACCAATCCGAGCTGTCTTAATAATGATGGAAGCATCCAAATCACAGGTCTAAGGACAGGAAAAACCTATTCTCTGGATTATAACAAAGATGGGAACCCTATGAATATAGCCTCCATTACGCCTGATGCAGATGGCAACTACCTTCTTGACAACATCAGTGCTGGCGCTTACAAAGATTTTGTGGTCACAGAATCAGGCTGCACCTCCAATACCTTAACTGCAACGAAAACACTAACTGCTCCAGCCGATCCTACAGCAACCATTACCAGTACCGACATCACTGAAGGAGATGCATCGCTGACCGGTACGGGTACAAATGGCGCTACGGTTGATCTGTACATCGATGATGTGAAATCCAGTTTTTCAACTACCGTTTCCAGTGGCGTTTGGACCATCAGTGGACTGGATGCAGCTAGTGCGGGTAGCGATGTCCTCACTCCTGGCGCTCAGGTCAGCATCAAAACTTATCTGGCAGATGGGTGTACTGTAGTAACCGTCAGTGCCGCTTCAGCTGTGGCCTGTACGGCCTATGCAGAAAACACCATCACACTAACCACAGGAACGGAATACTGTGTCAACGAAACTTTATCCGTCACTTTTGCCAGTTCTGAGACTGGGGTAAACTATCAACTATTCACTGATGCGGCTGGCACTACTTCGACCGGAAGCGTTGTGGCCGGTACTGGTTCTGATATCACCTTAACTTCAGGCCCTTTGAGTACGAGCAACACGCAGATCTACTTAAGAGCATCGAGAACAGGCGTCTCTTATTGCAACAAAGTATTTTCTACCAGCTTCAGTATCACAGTCAAAGAGATTCCAACCCTGAGCTTGGTTGATAATAGCTTATCTATCTGTTCTGACGAAACCAGTTTCAATCTGGAATACAACAGCGTGACCAATGGACCTTTGAGCGTCTACAGCATCGATTTCAATGCTGCCGCTGAGGCACAAGGTTTTACGGATGTCAGCAATGCAACCATCGCCTCAGTGGTGACAATCAACATCCCCACTGACGCAGCAGGAGGAAGCTATGGTGGCGTGCTGAGTGTTTCGAATAGTGCAAGTGGAACATGTTCTAGTGATTACAATTTCACCTTCGAACTCAACAAGGATGTAATTGCCTATGGGACTACCACCCAACCCAGCTGTCTGGGAACTGACGGTAGTATCGAGATCACTGGACTGACCACTGGAGAAACCTATCAATTGGATTACGAAAAAGGAAGTACAGCAGTATCTGTGGCCTCTATCACTCCCGATTCAGACGGAAACTATTTACTAGATAATTTAGGAACTGGAACTTACAGCAACTTCTCCGTGACTAAAAACTCTTGTACTTCTAATGTGCTGAGTGGAACCAAAACATTAACTGCTCCAGCCGATCCTACAGCAACCATTACCAGTACCGATATCACTGAAGGAGATGCGTCTTTGACGGGTACGGGTACCAACGGTGCTACGGTTGATCTGTACATCGATGATGTGAAAACCAGTTTTTCAACTACCGTTTCCGGTGGCGTTTGGACCATCAGTGGACTAGATGCAGCCAGTGCAGGCAGTGATGTCCTCACTCCTGGCGCTCAGGTCAGCATCAAAACTTATCTGGCAGATGGGTGTACTGCAGTAACCGTCAGTACCGCTTCAGCTGTGGCCTGTACGGCCTATGCAGAAAACACCATCACACTAACCACAGGAACGGAATACTGTGTCAACGAAACTTTATCCGTCACTTTTGCCAGTTCTGAGACTGGGGTAAACTATCAACTATTCACTGATGCGGCTGGCACTACCTCGACAGGAAGCGTTGTGGCCGGTACTGGTTCTGATATCACCTTAACTTCAGGCCCTTTGAGTACGAGCAACACGCAGATCTACTTAAGAGCATCGAGAACAGGCGTCTCTTATTGCAACAAAGTATTTTCTACCAGCTTCAGTATCACAGTCAAAGAGATTCCAACCCTGAGCTTGGTTGATAATAGCCTCTCTATCTGTTCTGATGAAACCAGCTTCAATCTGGAGTACAACAGCGTGACCAATGGACCTTTGAGCGTCTACAGCATCGATTTCAATGCTGCCGCTGAGCCACAAGGTTTTACGGATGTCAGCAATGCAACCATTGCTTCTGTGGTGACAATAAATATCCCCACTGACGCAGCAGGAGGAAGCTATGGTGGCGTACTGAGTGTTTCGAATAGTGCAAGTGGAACATGTTCTAGTGATTACAATTTCACCTTCGAACTCAACAAAGATGTAATTGCCTATGGAACTACCACCCAACCCAGCTGTCTGGCAACTGACGGAAGTATCCAGATCACAGGACTGACCACTGGAGAAACCTATCAATTGGATTACGAAAAAGGAAGTACAGCAGTATCTGTGGCCTCTATCACTCCCGATTCAGACGGAAACTATTTACTAGATAATTTAGGAACTGGAACTTACAGCAACTTCTTCGTGACTAAAAACTCTTGTACCTCTAATGTCCTGAGTGGAACCAAAACATTAACTGCTCCAGCAGCACCCACCGCCACGATCACCAGTACAGACATCACCGCAGGAGATGCGGAACTGACAGGTGCAGGCACAAACGGTGCAACGATTGACCTCTATATCAATGACGTAAAATCTGACTTCTCAACCACTGTAGCAAGCGGGGTATGGACGATAAGCGGACTCGATGCTGCCAGTGCAGGTAGCGATGTCCTCACTCCTGGAGACAAGGTAAGTATCAAAACATATCTAGCCGAAGGTTGTACGGAAGTAGAAGTAGTAGCCAGCTCGAATGTAGCCTGTATTCCATATGCTGAAAACACCATCACTCTGACTACTGGAACGGAATACTGTGTCAACGAAACTTTATCCGTCACCTTTGCCAGTTCTGAGACTGGGGTGAATTATCAACTATTCACTGATGCGGCTGGCACTACCTCTACAGGAAGCATTGTGGCCGGTACTGGTTCTGATATTACCTTAACTTCAGGGCCTTTGGGCACGAGCATCACCAAGATTTATTTGAGAGCCTCTAGAGCGGGTTTTTCAAGTTGTAATCAAGTTTTTTCAACCAGTTTTAGTGTTAGCGTTAAAGAAGCTCCTGGCCTTTCGCTTGTCAACAATAGCTTTTCATTGTGCTCAGATGTCACGAGTTTCAATCTGGAATACAACAGTGTAGTCAATGGCCCCTTGACTACCTATAGTATTGACTTCAATAGCGCAGCAGAAGCTGAAGGATTTACGGACATTGTGAATGAAACCATTTCATCGGTTATTACCATAGATATCCCAGCAGATGCCAATGGAGGAAGTTTTGCAGGAGTGCTGTCCATAGCTAATAGTTCTAGTAGCTCATGTACAAGCAACTACAACTTTACTTTTGATCTGAACAAAGACATCATTTCCTATGGCGAAGTGGTCAATCCATCCTGTCTCAACACGGACGGAAGTATTGAAATCACCGGCATGAAAGCCTCAACGGTTTACCAATTGGAATATCAGATCAGCGGTAACCCGGTCAACTTTGGTGCCTTGACCTCCACAGCAGAGGGTACATTGACACTCGACAACATAGGTAGCGGAATCTATAGCAATTTTGTAGTAACAGAATCGGGCTGTAGTTCAAACACATTAACAGAGGCCCAGAGGCTAACGGCACCACTGGCACCAGCAGTGACCATCAGCAACACAACCATAACCGAAGGTGACCCAAGTATCAACGGAACAGGTACAGATGGTAGTTTGATCGAATTATACATTGACCATGTGAAGGCAGCTGGATTCTCTACGACTGTCGCTGATGGCGTATGGAGCTTAGATGGACTTTCTGATATTTTACTACCAGGAGCAGTCGTAAGCGTCACCGCAACTTTAGGCTCAGGATGTGAAGTGGCCACCATTGAAGCAGATGCTCCTGTTGCGTGTAAACCACTGACCTTGAACAATATCACCTTGATAGGCGACACAGAAGTCTGCGTAAATGAAAGCATCACCATCACCGGTCAAAATTCTGATGCCGGGGTTGTATATCAACTATGTACAGACGCTACTTGCACTAATCTAACAGGAGATCCGGTAACAGGCAATGGAGGAGAAATCGCACTGGTAACTGATCCATTATCGACTAGCATTACCAACTTGTATGTAAAAGGTACTCGATCTTCAGTAGGTTGTTCGCATATCTTCACTACCAGCTTTACGATAGCGGTACGTGGCGTACCGGGCATCACCTTACTGGAAAATGACATTGTAATCTGTAAAAGTCAATCTAGCATTGCTGCTACCTATTCAGATCCAATCAATGGTCCATTCCTGAACTATAGTTTCGATTTTGATGATTTTGCCGAAAGCCAGGGCCTGGCAGATGTGATTGATGCATCCTTTGCTAGTGACTTAAGCTTCAGTATTCCAAACGCAGTGCCAGCAGGAAGCTACTCTGCAGTACTAACCATCTCGAATAATGAGAGTGCTACCTGTACGAGCGTAGAATATGCTCTGGATTTCAGAATCATCAACGATGTGATTTCCTTTGAGCAAATAGAATCCCCATCGACCTGTTCTGGTGAAGATGGCCTCATCCAGATCGGAGGATTAGATCCTGCACGCTTCTATACGCTCAACTACGACCTGAACGGAAACCCTCAAAGCATCCCTGCGATACAGTCTGCTGGCAATGGGATTTATGACTTTGCTAATCTAACCAGCGGATCTTACAAGAATTTCCAGGTCACTCAAGCAGGCTGTACATCCAACAAATTGGTAGAAGCTGTCACCCTGAGAACCCTAATTCCGCATTAATCTCAGTCGTAGACCAGGCTGAACCTACCAACTGTTTAGGTAGAGATGGTTTCATAGTCATTGATGGATTAGAAGCCAGCCAGACATACAGTTTCAATTACATGTTGGATGAACAATTTCTTTCAGAAAGCATAGTCGCTGACGAGCAAGGAAGACATTCACTCACAGAATTGAAAAATGGAATCTACTCCCAATTTCAATTCGAGAGATTAGAATGTGCATCCAACCTGATAGAAGAACCGGTCTCTTTCATTTGTGGAGTGGACCTATACAACACACCCGTAATCACTCCTAATGGTGATGGATACAATGACTTTATGGAAATCGAAGGAATAGAAGATTTTCCGACTAACCATGTCAGTATTTTTAACCGCTGGGGCAACCTAGTTTGGGAAACCGATAGCTATCGCAACAATGAAATGGGTTTTGGAGGCAGAGGCAACACAGCCTTTGCAGGAGGAGACCTCAATGATGGGACTTACTTTATAGTCATTGATTTGGGGAATAGTGCACAGCGTCAAAACAAGTTTGTGGTCATCAAAAGATAATTATGAAAAAACCTCTACTCCTAATACTTTTTGCATTGACGATGGTGACTGCAAAGGCTCAACAGCAGGTCACCTTTACCCAATACATGTTCAATGGCTTGTCAATCAACCCCGCCTATGCAGGCGTACATGATGCTTTATCTGCCACCTTGCTCTGGAGAGAACAATGGATGGGATTCGAAGGAGCCCCCAGCACACAGACTTTGGCGCTACACGGTCCACTCGGACGTACCCCTCTATCAGCAGGTATGATGGCCATTCGGGACAAAATCGGCCTGACTGAGCAAATTGGAGTTTATGGCAGTACTGCCTTCAGGATTTACTTCCGAAATAAGGCCAAGCTTAGTTTTGGTCTACAAGCAGGTATCAATAACTATAGCGCGGAATACATCGATACTACCAATGGATTGGACCCATCTCTGGCTGAAGGAAATGTCAGTGATTTTTTGGTCAATTTTGGTTTTGGACTTCTGTATCATAGTGATAAATTCTATGCAGGATTTTCAATTCCACAGATTATTGAACAAAACTTTGATCCAACCAACTCCACTGCAGAGGCCCAACTCAAAAGACATTACTTTTTCACTTCTGGAATAGTGGTGGATCTAAATTCTAATTTTAAACTAAAACCCAATGTGTTGTTCAAATACGTGGAAGGAGTAGCTCCACAAGTAGACCTCAACCTCAACCTTTTAATCAAAGAAATTATTTGGGCGGGTGTATCCTATCGATCTTTTGACAGTATAGATTTGCTGGCACAGATTCAGATCACACCCAAACTGCAAATCGGCTATGCTTATGATATATCAACCTCAAACGAGCTACGAAGTGTCAACTCTGGATCACATGAAATCATGTTAAACTATGTATTCAGACTGACGCAATCAAGCGCGATTTCACCAAGATATTTTTAGTATGAGAAAATTGACCCTTGCCCTAAACCTAACTGTATTTACCCTTCTATTCATTTCGGCTGAACTGAATGCTCAGTTTTTGCTAAAACTGACCAACCCTGAAGTGCGTGGAGATGAAGCCTTCGAAGTTTTCAACTATGAAGAAGCAGCACACTTCTATCAGCAAGCCCTGCAGCTGGACTCTGCCAACCAGAACCTACAGCTGAAGCTGGCCGAATCCTATTACAAAGAAAGTGACTACAAAAATGCCTCGAAATGGTACGGCGCGGTGCTGGAAAACCCTCAGATAGAAGTAGCCAATGTCTACAAACTGCGCTATGCACAATCTCTGATGGCCATAGATCGTGTCAAGAAAGCTGATTATTGGTATCACGAGCACCACAAAGGAGACACCCTAAGACAAACTGAAAACAGAATCATTGGTATTGAACAATATGACGACTTCTTTGCTTCTAAAAACACCGTAGAAGTGAAAAGACTGGAGATCAACTCTCCCTACAGGGACTATAGCCCCGTATACTACAAACGAGGAATTCTTTTTGTATCAGAAAGACCCAATACCCTGCTTTTCAAAACCAGTAACAAAGAACCCAAATACGAGAAACTGAACTACTCAGACCTGTATTATGCAGAGTACCGAATTGAGGGTTATTTTGAAGAACCTGAAATTTTGGGTTCAAGTGTCAACACCAACTTTCACGAAGGGCCAGTGGCTCCCTACAGCAATGACAATAAAATTGCCTTCACTAGAAACAATTACCTCAAGAGAAGAATCAACAGTGATGGAAATGGTGTCAATATGCTGGAAATATTCTTTGCTACCAAAAACGAACACGATCATTGGGACGATATAGTTGGCTTCTCCAACAACAATGAGAACTACTCCAGCGCACATCCCACATTGGACAATGCAGGGAGTTTATTGGTATATGCATCTAGCAGACCCGGAGGCTATGGAGGATCAGACCTTTATTATTGTACTATGGAGGCCGACAGCACCTGGTCCAAACCAACCAACCTGGGCCCCGGTATCAATACCGAAGGCAATGAGCTCTTCCCTACCCTGGACAGAAATGTGCTTTACTTCGCTTCTGATGGACATCCCGGACTAGGAGGGCTGGATATCTACAAGGCTAAGTTTGATTTTGAAACCTCCAACGAAATAGAGAATCTAGGTGTGCCGATCAATTCTCCGGGGGATGATTTTGGGATCACCATCGATCCAACTGGCAACAAAGGATACTTCAGCTCCAACCGAGCCGATCCCCTGAACGACGACATCTACGCATTCAGCAGAGTACCAGTAAGTGCTTACATCAACATTGTGGACTCTCGCACAGGAGAGAAAATAGACAAGGCAAAAGTCGCCATCAACCTGAACGAAAACGAATCAAAAACCTGGGATTATGATGGAAGAAAAATCAAGCTTGGCTCTGTATTGAATAGAAATCATCGCGTCATAATTACCTCTGATAAGTATTTCGAAAGAGAGGTAAAAATTGAAATGGGCATGAATAACCCGAGAGATGTTCGTGAATTCGATATAGCTGTGAAAAGAAAGCCCATGGTCATGGAAGATTCCGTTCAATTGATCATGAATGGCAAACAAATTTTTATGGCCTTTAATGGAAACGTATACATCCCTAGTTATGGAACCAATGTGTCGATTTCGGATGGCCTTCATTCGATCCCTTTAGGATTCTCCTTATATGAGGATGAAAGAAACAAACTCCCAAGTAAGCTGATTCAAGAAGGCTTCAAGCTAAAAACCCCATTGGTAGTGGACAATATATATTACGCTACTAACTTCTATGAGCTTCGGCCACAAGACGAAAAAGTACTGGATGAATTCATAGATGTAATGAAGGCCTATGATGAACTCAAACTGTTCGTCAACTCACATGCCGACAGCCGCGGATCAAAAGAATACAACCTAATGTTGTCTGAAAAAAGAGCCCAGGCAGCCTACGATTATCTGGTACAAGGTGGTATCGATCAGGACCGTCTCAAGATGCTTTTCTTCGGAGAGCATGTGCCTGAAAACGACTGTATAGATGGGGTCAACTGCGATGATGCTGACTATCAGAAAAATAGAAAGTCAGAATTTGGGTTCTTTGTCGAGAGAGCAGAGTTTTAAACTAAACCCATTGTTCGGCAAATAGAACTAAGGAAAGAGCCTTTTTCACTTCTCCCTCATTGAGCCACTGCTGGGCTTTTTGATGGAGCAGTTCTATGAGATGATCTCTATCTAGTTCACTTCCCACTATGACCTTGATTTCGTTCAAATAGCTCAATTCATTCACTTCCTGCTCACTTGGGAGGGACTCCACATTTCCGAGTCTTCCAAGATTGTTTCCAGTTAGCACTGTGCTATTTCTCGCAGACTCTGGCAATGCATCCACTCCTATTCCTTTTTTCTGCAAGGGTTTGGGTATTTCGAACATGGCGTCCCGAGTCGCACGGCAATACCAACTGCCACCCATGCGAGCCACTAAATCCAACTTGTGAGAATCCAGTTTTCCATCAGCACCCAGGTATTCGGGTCGAATATGGACACGAAGCACTTCGGAGACTACCAAATTGCCCGCTCCAGGCCCATCGCCCAGCGGTTTCACCTCTATCACCTTGCACTCAAAGGAAACTGGAGACTCCCCCACTCTGGGAGGCTTCACCATTTCACTTTTTATTGGAGTCAAACCTGTCTTCACAAACTCATTGACTCCCTTATCATATTCGGTACTGGATAGAGACATCTGCTCTACGATTGGGTGATTGACGATATTAATCACCACCTCAGGGACCTCCGTCACATTTTCAAAACTGTGCTTGGTTGTGTTATCTCTTCCCCGTCGAGAAGGAGAGAAAATCATAATGGGCGGATTGGAACTGAAGACATTGAAAAAGCTAAAAGGGCTCAGATTTACATTACCTGCCTTGTCTATCGTACTGGCGAAACATATCGGCCGGGGCGCCACAGCAGACAGCATGTAGCCATGCAGCTCCGGCTGTGACAACTCCTTAGGGTCAAAACTTTTGTACTCCATATCTTACTTTTTTGCAGGCAGTATCTGTGATCGCACTTCACCGAACCCTACACGCTTCCCTTCCTTCTTTGCGAAACCTCGCATGATCACCGTATCACCATCATGAATAAATTTTCTTTCTGAGCCATCCTTCATTTTCAGAGGCTGAGTACCAGCCCAGGCCAGCTCCAGCATCGAACCATAACTATCCGGATTAGGTCCGGAAATAGTACCAGAAGCCATCATGTCACCCACATGTACATCACAGCCGTTGACCGTATGATGGGCCAGCTGCTGGGCCATGTTCCAATACATGTATTTGAAATTGGATCGACTGACGATCTGCTCTTCTACACCTTCAGGCGCAATGGCTACTTCCAAATTAATATCAATGTTCCTTTCACCCTTCGTTTTTAGATACGACAAAACTTCAGGATCCTGTTTAGGTCCCGCCACTCTGAAAGGCTCTAAAGCTTCCATAGTCACCACCCAGGGAGAAATCGATGAGCCAAAATTCTTGGCCAAAAACGGACCCAGCGGCACATATTCCCATTTTTGAATATCTCGGGCAGACCAATCGTTGAACAGTACTTTTCCGAAGATATAATCCTCCGCTTGGTCAGCAGCTATCCTATCACCAAGAGCCGTATTCTTGCCAATCACAAAACCCATCTCCAGTTCAAAATCTACTCTGGATGACGCTTCGAAGACGGGCACTTCAGCCTCTTTGGGCAAGACCTGCCCCATCGGGCGATGAATGGGCACGCCACTCACCACGATGGAGGAAGCACGACCATGATAGCCCACAGGAATATGCTTCCAATTGGGCAATAGGGCATTTTCCGGATCGCGAAACATCTTGCCCACATTGGTAGCATGCTCGATACTGCTGTAGAAATCTGTATAATCTCCCACCCGAACGGGCATATGCATCGTCACATCCTTTTGATCAATCAGCAACTCCGGATGATTACGTAATGGAGAATTTTCATCTGACAGAAGTTTCTGCACCTCCAGTCTTAGCTTGCTGGTCACTCCCTTGCCCAGATTGATAAATTCATTGAGGTACTCATGCTCAAAAAAGCAAGGGGCTAAGTCTATCATCTGATTCTCTGCCAAACCTACCAAGTCAACCACCTGGTCTCCAATGGCTATTCCGGCCTGTTTGCGTCCTCCTTTGATGGAATAAATACCAAATGGCAAATTGTATATACTAAAATCTGAGTCGTCTGCTATCGACAACCAACTTTTCAATTCATTCATGGATTATTGCTTTTCAGCGTATTTGTGTTGTTATAATTTCATTTCCGGTACATCAGCGGGTACCACCAATTTTCCCTCCGTGGCTTCTTTGATTTCATCGACGGTCACTCCGGGTGCACGTTCGACCAGATGAAAGGCTTTGTCCCTTACATCCAATACTGCCATGTTGGTGATGATGCGGGTCACACAGCCTACTCCTGTCAACGGCAAAGTGCATTCAGGTAACAGCTTAGAATCACCAGACTTGCTGGTATGCATCATGGCGACAATGATATTTTGTGCAGAAGCCACCAGGTCCATCGCACCCCCCATTCCTTTCACCAACTTACCGGGGATCTTCCAATTGGCAATATCTCCGGTCTCAGAGACCTCCATCGCACCCAGTACGGTTAGCTGAACATGCTGCCCGCGAATCATGGCAAAGGAAGTAGCAGAGTCAAAAATGACTGCTCCCGGTCTTAAAGTCACCGTTTGCTTGCCAGCATTGATCATATCTGCATCCTCCTCTCCCTCATAGGGAAAGGCGCCCATCCCCAAAATTCCATTTTCGGACTGGAACTCTACCTCCATATCGTCTGGCACATAATTGGCCACCAGGGTAGGAATCCCAATCCCAAGATTGACATACCAACCATCCTGCAATTCCTGCGCAATTCTTTTAGCAATTCCGTGTTTGTCTAACATATTTATTTGGGTCTGACGGTTCGTTGTTCGATTCTCTTTTCGTATTTCTCTCCCTGGAAAATACGCTGCACAAATATGCCCGGCGTATGAACGTAATTGGGATCCAACTGCCCAGGCTCTACTAGCTCTTCCACTTCTGCTATAGTGATTTTACCTGCCATAGCCATTGCTGGATTGAAGTTCCGAGCTGTTCCCTTATAGATCAGGTTGCCCTGAGTGTCTCCCTTCCAGGCCTTGACAATGGCAAAATCGGCAGTCAAAGCAGCCTCCAAAATATGTGGCTTACCATTGAAAACACGAACTTCCTTCCCCTCTCCCACTTCAGTCCCATATCCTGCAGGCGTAAAGAAAGCCGGAATTCCGGCGCCTCCTGCTCGACACCTCTCTGCCAAAGAGCCTTGAGGAATGAGATCCACCTCCAGCTCGCCACTGAGCATCTGTCGTTCGAACTCCGCATTTTCTCCTACATAGGAGGAAATCATTTTTCTGATCTGTTTCTTCTGAAGCAAAAGGCCCAGACCAAAATCGTCGACACCTGCATTGTTGGATATGCAAGTCAGGTCTTTGATATTAGCTTCTACCAGTGCCTGTATGCAGTTTTCTGGTATGCCGCACAATCCAAATCCACCCAGCATCAAAGTCATGTTGTCTTCGATTCCTACGATGGCTTCTTGCGCATTCTTTACAGTTTTATTCATAGTCTTTTAGTCAATCCAAAAATCATATTTTACTCAACCCAAGACCGATAGTACTTCCCGTCATCGATCTTAAGTGCATTTTCAGTTATCATCAAGGGCCTGAATGTATCAATCATCACAGCCAGCTCTTTGGTTTCGGTTTGCCCGATGCTGCGCTCATAGGCACCTGGGTGAGGCCCGTGTGGTATTCCTGCCGGATGCAAACTGATATTGCCAGGCGCCACGTCATTCCTACTCATAAAATCCCCATCCACATAGTACAGCATTTCGTCCGAATCGATATTCGAATGATTGTAAGGAGCCGGGATCGAATCCGGGTGATAATCATACAATCGAGGACAAAATGAACAGACCACAAAAGCAGAGGTTTCAAAAGTCTGATGCACCGGAGGCGGCTGATGTACCCGACCTGTGATCGGCTCGAAGTTATGGATCGAAAAGCCATAAGGGTAATTGTAACCATCCCACCCGACCACATCAAAAGGATGCGAATCATAGTGAAGATGATGCAACATATCCTGCTTCTTGACCTTTACGAGGAAGTCTCCTTTTTCGTCATGAGTTTCCAGATCCTGCGGCAGTTTGTAATCTCGCTCACAATAGGGCGAATGCTCCAGCATCTGACCGAACCAGTTGCGATAGCGCTTAGGCGTATAGATCGGCGTAAAGGATTCGGCATAGAGGACACGATTCTCCTCTGTGTCAAACTCGATCTGATAGATCATCCCTCTGGGAATGATCAGGTAATCGCCATACTCGAATGGTATATTGCCCACGAGTGTTTTGAGTGTGCCTGAGCCTCTATGGATGAAGAGCATTTCGTCTGCCGTGGCGTTCTTATAAAAGTAGCCTGAAAGGGAATCCTTAGGTGCTGCCACCCCTATGATAATATCATTATTGACCAGCAAGGGCTCTCTGGCATCCAAAAAATCAGCCTTGGGTTCTACATCAAAACTGATAAGTTTTTTGGAATGAATGTTCTTTTCTACTGCGATTTTAGGACTTACGTCTATGCTCTCCCCTATGTCACTGATCATAGTCGGTCTGTGCTGGTGATAGAGCAATGAAGACATCCCATCGAATCCAATGGTTCCAAAAAGTTGCTCATAATAGAGATCCCCATTGGGCTTCCTAAACTGTGTATGTCGCTTGGGCGGAATCTGTCCAAGTCTATGATAAATCGGCATTTTCTGATGTTTTGGGTTATGTAAGGACGCATGTCGACTGCATCCCTTGTCTAATTTTAATCATTTTTCCCTGCAAAAACTAAAGACTATCTCAGCAAGTCAATAGCCTGTCGTCCTATTTTCAATGAATAGAATTTATTAACTTACGCAATCGATTGATTAAATAGATAATTCTAGAGAAATGACTAAAAACATCAACTACTTAATAGCATTGATCCTATTTGCAGTGATATTCACCAATTGCCAGCAAAAAAAAGCCGAAGTGGTCGAAAGCACGACAACAAACACCTTTACCAATCCCATATTGGCAGGTTTCTACCCCGACCCGAGCATTTGCAAAGCAGAAGACAAATTCTACCTCATCACTTCTTCCTTTGCCTACTACCCCGGTATTCCGATTTTTGAAAGCGACGATTTGGTCAACTGGAAACAAATCGGTCATGCGATCGACCGACCCGAACAAATGAACTTTAATGGTCAAGGCACTAGTAGAGGCTTGTTTGCTCCTGCCATTAGTTACCACCAGGGCAAATACTACATCGTCTGTACCCATGTCGACAAGGGTGGCAACTTCATCATCACAGCCGACAATCCAGCGGGTCCCTGGTCTCAACCTACTTACCTACCTAAACTGAACGGTATCGATCCTTCTCTCTACTTCGAAGGTGACAAACTCTTTATCGTGTACAACAGCATCCCACCCAACAACGAATCCCTTTATGAAGGTCACCGCACCATCCGTATGTTCGAACTGGACATCAATACCTTCGAGACCTTAGGAGAAGAAAAGCTGCTTGTCAATGGTGGTGTAGACCTGAGTAAAAAACCGGTTTGGATCGAAGCGCCTCACCTGTACCACATCAATGACTACTATTATCTGATGTGTGCTGAAGGAGGGACCGCCTACGATCATTCAGAAGTAATATTCAGAAGCAAGAATGTGGACGGCCCTTTCGAGCCCTGGGATCAGAACCCCATCCTAACACAAAGACACCTGAATCCTGCACGCCCTAACCCAGTGACTACCTCTGGTCATGCAGATATAGTAGAAGTAAAAGATGGAGAATGGTGGGCTGTATTCCTAGCGTGTCGTCCCTATGGAGACAATTTCTACAATATCGGCCGTGAGACGTTCATGACACCCGTCAGCTGGACCGATGGCTGGCCAGTCATCAATCCCGACTTTGAAGAAATACAATATCAATACCCTACCCCTCTAGGCAATGAAGTAGAAGCATCTGCATTCAGCTATAGCGGAATTTTTAGCTTCAAAGATGAGTTTGAGGGAGAGCAACTGGACATGCACTATTTGTTCTTGAGAACACCAGAAGAAAAATGGTATCATATCAAAGATGGACAATTGAGTTTACAATTGCGCAATGCTGATCTTTCCAGTCTTTCTAACCCTAGCTACATCGCTCACCGTCAGCAGCACCACGAAGGCAGTGCGTCTGTTGGTCTGACTTTCGAACCAATCCAAGAGGGAGAAATGGCAGGTTTGGCCGCTTTCCAAAGCGCCAAAAACTACTACCTGCTCGCCAAGACCATGATCGATGGAAAATCAGCTGTAGCATTGTATCAGTCGAATGACTCCAGCATGCAAGCCATCGCCAGTGCCCCACTAACCAGCGAAGAGGCGACTTTGGATCTGAAAATCAATTTTGACAAAGAAAACTACAGCTTCTACTACAAAGAAGGAGCAGGAGAATGGACCCTAATAAAAGATCAAGTAGACGGCACCTTCCTCAGTACCCAAGTAGCAGGAGGTTTTGTAGGCTCCACGATTGGTATGTATGCCTTTGGTAAAGAGGGAACTGACAACCAGGCCCAATTCGACTATTACGAATACCAGGGAGACGATCAGGTTTTCAAATCCCTCTAAGCAATCACAACCGAAAGACTAAAGCAAATGAAAAAAAACAACTACAGGCAGATCCTACTTGGGATCTGCCTTATCGCTCTACTGATCCCATCATGCCAGCAGGAAAAAGACCCCTCATCTGATCAACTGATACTCAACGACAAAGAATACTTCGAGACCCGAGGCTTAAGCGTACTGGTATTCAACAGCTGGTATAATGGCCTCTTTGGTGATGAAAAAAAGAGTGGGATCGAAATCATCCATCACGGTGTTCGTACAGTGACCAATGGTGATGTGCGCATAGACAACACCCCCGAACAATGGGATGAAATCCCTACCTTCAAAGAGAAAGTGGTGGACCAGGAGAACCAAAGCATTGAAGCTTTTTTGGGCTATCCCAAATACAACTTCGACTACTCCATCAAGGTTAGTACGGAAGGTAAAGACGTAATAATCCAACTCAATATCGACAAGGCTGTCCCCAAAGAACTGGAAGGTCGTGTAGGTCTCAATTTAGAATTTCTACCCGCCTCCTACTTCGAAAAATCCTTCATCGCAGATGGCCAGGTAGGGACATTGCCCCTCTACCCGAGTAGCAACATGGAATTTGACGTCAATGGCAAAACGACTCCTAAAGCCATAGCTGCTGGTCAGCAAATCACCCTGGCGCCTGAAGATCCAGAGCGAAGAGTAACCGTCGATGGCAATGGTACCGAGATCATGCTCTTCGATGGACGCAACAAAGCGCAAAATGGCTGGTTAGTTCTCAAGAGCCTTATCCCATCAGAAAAGACAGGAACTGTACTGGAATGGACCTTGAAAGCAAATACGCTTGAAAATTGGGTAAGAAAGCCCATCATCGCCTATTCTCAAGCAGGCTACCATCCTAATCAGGAAAAGAAGGCAGTAATAGAACTGGATCGCAATGACCAAGCAGCCCCGTTTGCTCGTCTGATTCAGCATCTGCCCAATGGAGAACAAAAAGTAGCCAAAGAAACCGGACTGGAAGAATGGGGACAATACCTGCGCTACGACTATGTGACCTTCGATTTCAGCTCTGTACAAGCCCCAGGTGTATATAGTATATCCTACAAAGGCCAGGAGACCAAATCATTCGTCATCAGCGAGAAGCATCTCAGTACCGCATGGCACGCCACCAACGACATCTACTTCCCGGTACAGATGGATCACATGTTCATCAATGAAGCTTATCGCGTGTGGCACGGCCAATCCCACATGGATGACGCCCTGCAAGCCCCAACGGACATCACGCATTTCGACCTCTATGCCATGGGCGAAACGACCGATACGGAGTATCAACCCGGCCAGCACATCCCAGGTCTGAACCTCGGGGGCTGGTACGATGCAGGAGACTATGACATCCGCACCCAGACGCAGTACGCTACTGTGCTGACACTGGTGCAAGCCTACGAGGACTTTGGGATCGAAAGAGATCAGACCCAGATTGATCAGGGCATCAGCTATGTGGACCTACATCACCCTGATGGCAAAAACGACATCTTGCAACAAATCGAGCATGGGACTCTGGCTCTGATCGCACAATATAGAGCGGTAGGTCATGCCATCCCGGGCATTATCGTACCGAGCATCGCACAGTACACGCATCTGGGAGATGGGCTGACCATGACGGACAATTTGATCTATGATCCATCACTGGATAGTCTGGAGGTAAAAGGCAACAAAAGTGGTACTTTCGACGATCGCTGGGCCTTTACCAGCAAGTCCACGGCACTGGACTATGGATCGATCGCCACACTGGCAGCAGCCAGCAGAGTGCTAAAGGGACACAACGATGCGCTGGCAGAGGAATGCCTAGAGACAGCTCGTCAGGTATGGACAACAGAGCATGCCCGTGAGGAGCCCCTTATCTTCCGACATGGGAACACCACCGGTGGACGTCTTGAAAACGAGGAATTAAAAGCAGCCATAGAGCTTTACCTTACCACCAAGGAAGAAGGCTACCTGAACCGTATCGTAGAATTATGGCCTACAATCGAAGCATCTTTCAACCGATCTGCTGCGCACATTATAAAGGTGCTACCGGACCTGGGAGAGACAGAAAAAGCTAAGCTGAAAAAGCTAGCCGAAGGCTACAAGGCATGGTCTGACTCGCTCTACCAACAGAACCCTTACGGCGTATTGATCACCACAGGAGGCTGGGCTGGCAATGGCACCATCATCCAAATGGGCATCAATAACTATGCGCTGTACAAGGCCTTCCCAGACCTATTCGACAAGGAAGATGTGCTCAAAAGCCTCAACTACCTCTACGGAACACATCCAGAATCCAACCTGTCATTTGTCTCCGCAGTGGGTACGCAATCGAAGAAAGTAGCCTATGGCATGAACCGGGCCGACTACTCCTTCATCGCAGGCGGTGTGGTACCAGGTACGCTGGTGATCCCACCGGATTTCCCAGAAAACAAAGACGACTGGCCTTTCCTCTGGGGCGAAAACGAATATGTAGTCAACATGGGTGCTATCTACATCTACCTGGTACATGCCGGTATGGATGTGCTGGAAGATTGATAACAAAAAAAAGCTAATCAGATCGGGCCGGTAGGGAGTTTTTCCTTGCCGGCTTTTTGATCATACCCCAATAGTTAGGACAGGGATTGTTCGGTTTTAAGTTCTACAATAGTGTTTAATAATCCTTTCATTAACAATAAAACCCAAAAATAATCTGCTCATTAGGCGGCCTGTTTTTGGGTGGTTTGATAGAGATCAATCGGTCTCTGATTCTCGATACTTGTATGCCTTCTTTCCATGTTGTAGTAGTTGAAGTACTCTGCCACTAGTAGGTACAGATCCATACCGTCCTTAGGTGGATTGAGGTACAGTTTTTCATACTTTACACTTCTCCACAACCGCTCAATAAAGGCATTGTCAATAGCCCTTCCTTTTCCGTCCATACTCAATTTGATGTCTTGACTCAAGACGAAGTTGGCGAAGACTTCTGATGTAAACTGTGAGCCTTGATCGGTATTGAGGATCTCTGGCTTTCCATGTGTTTCTATAGCCTCTTCTAGGCAGTTTAGGCACCAGTCCGCATCCATTGAGTTAGATACTGACCAATTGACTACATACCTGCTGTAGAGGTCAATAATGGCTATCAAATACATAAAACCCTTCTTCATTGGGATGTAGGTGATGTCTATTGCCCAGACCTGATTGGGACGTTTCACGGTCAGATTACGAAGCAGATAAGGGTACACTTTATGAGCCTTGTGCCGTCTGGAAGTATGTTTTCCAGGCTGGGTAGCTCTAAGCCCCATCACCCGATAGTAGAGTCGTTCAACCCGATTTTTGCTCACCTGCAGTCCCTTGTCTTTGGTCAGCCAGGTATGCATGCTGCGTGCCCCCTTAAAAGAATGGTGGAGATAATGCTCGTCCATCATACGCATGAGTTTTAAGTTCAATTCAGATTCTCCTCTGGGCTTATAATATATTCCCGAACGGTGTAGGGAAAGTAGTTTGCACTGCTTTGCCATACTCAATTGACCCTTGCTTATCAATGATCGCCGTTCAGCAAGAGGTCTTACCGCAAGGCGTCGTTTAAAAAATCATTCTCAACTTTAAGTTGCCCAATTACCTTAAGCAGCTGATCACGTTCATCTTCAATTTGGGACTTCTTGCTCTTGCCTTTTTTCTCAAAAACACCCTCTGCATTGGCCAAAAACTCTCTTTTCCAGAGGTTGATTTGCTGAGGGGCTAGTTCATATTTCTGTGCTAGTTCTGCTACACTTGATTGCTCTTTGATGGCCTCTAATACCACCTTCGTCTTGAATTTTGATGTGTACTTCTTGCGTGTCATATCAGTAAATTTAATCGTCATTTCTGAACTAAACCCACTGTCCCATTTTTTGGGGTATGATCATTTTTATTTCGGGATATTCAATACAGGTTCCAAGTATTCGAAACAATGTTTTGATTAAAAAGCCAAATACTTCATCATTCACCAAAAATTTCCTGGACGATAAAAACCCATTCATAGCAGATTTGGTGTTTCGTCATTATTCAGTTATTTCAAACTGGATTTTGAAGTCCTCGATCTTTCGTCCGTGCTCATTCAGAAGCTGCTTCACATTCGAAAGCTCCCCTTGAATTTCCTTGAATTTCTGATCTGCCAAAATTGATGATGTTGACATTTGAACCTCTGCGTTCCCATATAAGTACAATTCACAGATTAGTTTAAGTACATTACTACAATTGAAGTTTTCCAATGCGTAAACTAATGTTCCAATCTCCTCATTAAATCCTAGTTCGGTGATGCGGTCAAGTATAGGTTTGAAAAATTTCTGATTACGAGTTTCCATTAGACCGAGTACTGCTGCGTTCCGAATCCTGTTGTTCTCAGATTTTAGTTGTTCAAGCAGAAAGCTTAGCGATTCATCAGATCCAATATTTGCAAGCTGATCAGAAGTACTAAGTTTAGTCTGAAAATCATTTGATTCGAATTGCTTTTTAAGTTCTGATACTTTGTTCATGCTGAAATACTCCAAACACCTGAGTATGGCCATGTGAACGCTACGCTGGCTAATAGCAGCAAAATAGTGAAATCTGCCAGTGCTTCCAAAGTATCTAAGGGTAGTTCGTTCAGAACGATAAAAACTCCTGTGAAATGAACCCGGTAGAGAGCACAAAACTTTCCTAGTGGCTGATGCACGAGTTCGTTCCGCCGAGGCTAGCCAAATACTCCGTTCGCACATACATATATACGCCAAGTTGTGAGGCATGTTTTCATTATGCAGTTGGTATGTTCAAACTACCACCAACCGCACGTAGAACCTTAAGAATTGTATCAAATTGAGGTTTAGCTCCATGAGATAGAGCCTTGTATAGGCTAGGCCTGCTAAGTCCGGTTTCTTCTGCAATCTTAGACATTCCTCGTGCTTTTGCTACATGTCCAAGGGCTGTAATAATGTCTTCTGCATCTCCCTCTTCTAAAACGGTGTTTAGATATTCCACAATCATTGCATCGTCTTCAAGGTATTCTGCAATGTCAAATTTAGTTACTGTAGTTCCCATTTCAGTTGTTTTTATAGTTAGACCATAATTCTCTGGCTCTCTCAATGTCCTTTTGTTGGGTAGATTTAGTTCCTCCGTTCAGAAGTAGGACAATGGTGCCATTTTGCTCTTTGAGGTAGACTCGGTACCCTTTGGCATAGTGGATTCTTAGTTCGCTGATTCCTAAGCCGACAGGTTCACAATCACCAAAATTTCCATGTTCCTGAATGCGTTGAATTCTGAAAAGGATTTTGGCTCTTGCCCGTTGGTCTTTTAGTTTCCTAAGCCACTTGTCAAATACCTCAGTCTTTTCAATAGCATACATACGACAAATGTATTCACTTGGATACAGTTTTGCAATTTCCCGTTGAAATATAGGGTAAGAAGTGACGCCTCACAATGACCAGCTATCGGGCGTATGTCTGAAGCTAGTGAATAGCACTAAGTAGTGAAACTGCCCAACACCACAACGGCAACTACGAAGCACTACGTTTAGCAAGTCAAAATCCAGAAAGAAAAAAGTAGCTAGAAGCACAAAGGTTGCAGAATGGGCAGCTTCACGGGCGAGTTGTACTGAAATATCAGATAGGCAGTTTGGTGCGGCCGGCTAGGCCATTCGCTATATCGCCTGTTACCAGCTTTTGTTTCCGTTCAGGTTCGCTGGAGTTCAATTGTTAACTTCCAAGCTTTGAACCGCATCAGTAGATTCTGTTTTAAAAAATGATTTGATTTTATCAATAAGAATTAGTTCTTGGGCTCTGTAAACAAAGTGAAACCAACCTGTAATTATTGCCCAATCTTTGAAGTTTGAAAAAAGTAGTTCGAAGTTCAGTCGTTCATAATGCATGACCGCAGGAAGAATGAAAAATAAGCCAGTAGTGAAAAAGTGTTCAATTCTCACCGGTGTTGTAAATGTAACCTTCTGATTCATCGGCTCAGCTTCTTCGACCGTGATTTTAGCGTTGATTCCAGGGCCAAATCCCATTCCCGTTAGAGTTCCTAGAGAAATAGTAGCATAAACCTTAAATACTCCGTTACCCTTGACTTTGTAGTAGATGAATTTTTTAGACCACATGTGTCCTTTGATATTTCTTAGTTCGTCACTTAGTTGTTGGAAAGTTCCGTGATAAGTGAATTTTCTTCGATATCGTGGTTTTATAATATTTAAGAGTTTTTGAATCTTCATGCAGAGAATTGCTGGTAACGGTTGGTATAAAAGCAGTAGCGGATTTAATGCACTTACTTTCGGCTAGCAAGATACTTAATTAAGCAGAAAAACGGTTTGAGTTTCCACTCAAACCGCTATTGCTTTTATACAATGTTGGTGGTAGTATTTATTCTTTTCCCCAACGATATGAGTACCAAATTATGAACAACATAGCAATGGTTTCAATTGATGCAAAGAAGATATAGGACAAAGAAGTATTCCCTTCATTCAAAACTATTGAAGGAACAATAACCCATAAGATAGAAATTGGTGCTGCAATTAAATTAAGTATTCGATTGCACTTTCTCTTTAGAGTTCTTGAAAGCAAAATCATTGCAATTGGCACTTCCATCAAAAGGGCAAAAAGCAATACGGTTTCTTCCGAGATATTATCACCGACATACTCGAGCTCTTTTAAGTATTCTGGTTTCAAGGTATTTAGTATATCTGCATAGATCATATTCATCAATACAAACACCCAAAGTGTAGACAGTACTACTTTTTCATTACTGATTAAAGACTTCACGGTAATTCAGCTTTTGTTTCTCTGTTCCACTTAAAACTTGTTGTAACGATAGATATAAGTGCTAAAATCTCAATTGTGAGATGAAAATAATCGTCCATATCCGTTGGAGGGGAGGTGAGCAGAATTAAAGGCATGACACTACCTGCAATCATGTTGATTGTTCTATTTACAGTTTGTTTGGTGAATAGAGATACCAATAACATACTTATAGGGATGTTAACAACAAAAGCTCCAAAAAGCATAATAGCTTCCGTAACTTCCATTCCATTGTAGTAGCCCGTGAGTAACATTTCAAGATGCGACTTTAAAGTCATCTGATGAATATCTCTAAAAATGATATTAAAAAGGATAAATAGCCATAAAGAGAAAAGTTTTAGTCTTTCATTTTTCCAACTAAGTGTGATTTGTTCCATAATTTGAGTTTTAAATTGTTTATGAAACAAAATTCTTGAAATTTCAGGTGAGACACTTGATGCCGATAGTCAATTACTTGACTAAAAAGTTCAATCTGTATTGGGAAGGTGAAATGCCGTATTGTTTCTTAAATGCACGACTGAGGTGTTCTGGAGACTCAAACCCACATGTATAACCTATGTTACTAATTGAATCGTCACTTGTTTTCAGCAGTTCTGCCACTTGGCTTAGTTTTAGTTCAAGTCGATATTTGGCGGGAGTTGTATTAAATATGTCCTTAAATTTTCTTTTAAAGGTAGAAATTGAGCAATTAGTAGCTATGGCAAGGTTTTCAACTGAGTCCGTGTTCTCTATATGAGCCTCAACCAATTCTTGGAAAGAAAACTTTCTTTCTGAGAATAGGCTTTTTATGATGTTCCTAACATAGTCGGAGTTATCAGTTTGAAGTAGAAAAAGTATAATTTCCTTTAATTTAATTTTAAGTATTGATTCAGTAATTGCCTCTTTATTTTCAAAGAACTTAATGATAGTGTCAAAATAGTACTTTACCATTTCGGAGGCAGCAGACTGAACAACAAAGTGGGTTACCGGTTTTTCCAATTCCTCCCACAGTTCTGGTTTTTCTCCTTTAAATACCTTATTCAAAACTTGTCTATTGAAATGAACGACAATAGAATTGATACTACCATTTGGTTGATTTGAGAGCATACCTCCTAATGTAAGTCCACATAAAGAGACAATGGTGTGATTAGTTTTAGCAATAATGTTTTCAGATTCAGAAAATACTTGTTCATCTCCTTCAATGATATACGCTACACAAGCATCAGAAGGCAAATCCAAATTTGCTTCTGAAGGTGTTTCCAAATTCACAATGGTGAACAATGGATAATCGAATAGTAATATACTGTCTTTTCTCTTTATCATTTTTTATTACCACCAACGACCATGTATGCAGCGTGCCTACACGGACGGTTTGTTAATGGCAGTGAAGATAGCCGATCCGATCTACACAGCCAAAGCCATTTTTAGCCATTAACCCAAGTTGGGGACGTAGTTAGACCGACCTGCGGCTTCCACGGCCTTACTCCCCTTCCCGATCGGAACGGCAGTTCCGATAGCAGCTAGGATTCGGACTTGCACCGAAAAAGGCATGCGGCATACATCATGTTAGGGGCCGTCTTGTTCCGTTAAACCGAGGTAAGAAAATCAGAAAACGATCTAATCTAGCAGCCCGAGAGCAGGTGGCATTTAGTTCATTAGTTCGACCGAGTGCTGCGACTGGACAAGGCAGTTGGTTCAACCGTTGGTTCGAGTTGATGTTGCGACAAGATTGGCCGTTCGTCCGAGATGGAGTGAGAGAAAATGTGGGTCAGCTGGCAGAAAGTTCCTTCATTCGCCCGAGCCACCGATCCCAAACACAAATCATGGCCCCTAACGTCAATGTAAGAATCGTAGCTTTGGTTTGTGCGATGGCATTGCGCGGCTATGATTTCTTAGTTCCCATGATATAACCCAATGGCGTATGAAGTATAAACCAAAGGATTTATATCATGGAAGATTTAAGCACTTACAATTTATTCATTGGCTTGGACGTACACAAGCGCAGCTGGTCGGTTAGCATCTTTGCTGGCCATATTCACCATCGAACTTTCACCCAGCCACCTGAACCAATCGCACTCAAATCCTACCTCGACAAGCATTTCCCTACTGCCAAGGTGATCTGTGCCTATGAGGCCTGCAAGATTGGTTTCTGGATCTGTAGAGATTTGGAGAGTTATGGCTATCGCTGTTTGGTAGTCAATGCAGCAGACATCCCCACCACTCACAAGGAAACCACCGAAAAAACCGACCCAATTGATAGTCGAAAGATAGCCAAAGCTCTTAGAGCTGGATTACTTCGGGGCATTCATGTTCCCAGTATCGAAGTAGAAGGTCATAGGCAACTGTTTCGTTACCGCAAGAAATTGTGGGCAGAGTTGGTCAGGATCAAAAACCGTATCAAGGATAAATTACTGTTTGCCGGCATACCTATACCAACTGAGTTTGACAATGCCTATTGGAGCAAAGCCTTCTTGGTTTGGATCTCGCAAGTTCAGTTTGAATCCAAAAACACAAAACTGACTGTCAACTTCTTGCTGGAGCATTATCATTTTACATATCGTCATTTGCTTAAAGTGGCGATACAGGTCAGGAAAATCCAACGATTAGCTAAGTACAAGCAACAGGCAAAATTACTCAGAGGCATCCCTGGGATCGGCCCATTGACCACTGTACAACTACTCATAGAACTGGAGAGCATAGATCGTTTTCCCAGCTTCAAACACTTCAATAGCTTTATTGGTCTCAAACCAACCAGTCATTCCAGTGGAGAAAGAGACGTGAAAGGCTACATGACTAACCGCCGGCACAAAGCCCTGCGTAGTGCATTGATCGAATGTGCCTGGAGTTGTGTGCAGAAAGATCCCGCTATGTTGATGAGATACGAGGAACTAACCAAGTCGCATACCAAGAAAAGATCAATAGTAATTATAGCCAGGAAACTGGTCTCAAGGATATATCATGTACTCAAAACAGGAGAAGAATATGAGATAGGATTAGTAAAATAGTAAAAAGACCAAAGACTTAAAATCAGCCCCTAACGACAGTTGAGCACCCTGACCTCTTAACACTCGCTGTGTCCCGAACACTATCTTAGTATGGGGCGGGGTGCCATTTTTAAACATCTGACGGGAAGCTGTGGACTTTAACGGTACCACTAATGGAAGCATGGGTTGTTTTTGAATCTCGGTCAAAGTTAATAGGCTGCCAAAAGTAAGTAAAGGAGTGGGAGCTACATCAGAGCCCACACAGGAGAACTATGGCCATCCTTGACTTACTTTCATCCACCTATTGGATCAAAGATTCGATTCCAAAACGGCCAAAAGAAACATTATGAAGAAGTTTAACTAAATTTATGCTGCAGAGGGTTATTCATGGAAGCGACTGTTAGCTACCTGTTTCTTTATGCGTTCGACTTAGCCACCACAATCCGATAACTATTGGCAGAGTTACGACAGTAATTATATATTGTTTGATATCTACGTTAGATATGCTCTTGTATCCTGGGTTGTTGAATCGATCAAAAAGGAAGAAAATTACAATCAAAGTTAGAAATGACCATGCAGTTCCTATTATGGCCGCAATTCCTCGAATTAATAGCTAGAATGTTGTCATAGAGTTATTCCGAACATTATAACTGGTATTAGAAGTGCAGCCAACAGGAGCAAATTAAACCTAAGGACCTTCGCAAGTTTTCTTTTGGAAGCTTCAGTAATACCCCAGATTATCCCATTCAATATCATTAGTGCAGGAAAGTAGAAAATTAGAATAAGAATCCCCTTGTCAGAGTTAATTACATAGACCCTGAAAAGCATCCCAGCTACTAGTAGAATGTTCACAAAGGTTATGTAATGAAAATATGGTCTGTCAGGATTCATGTAATGCTAGATAACGGCTCGTATAAGAATAGTAGCCGATTTCGGGCTCCATTCCTGTCAAGTTACAAGAAAGTTGAAACGGGCTACAACCCCTTAATTTACTACTATATCGGATATTATTTTTATACATTGTTAGTGGTAGTTCTAAAATTGCGCTAAAGCTTCTTCAAGTGTTTTATCTTGTCCAGCAGCCATTTCAGCAGTTGTATTTTTAATAAAAATGTCTGGTGGTATTCCAACACCTTCGAAAGTATTACCATCTTTATAATATGTTTTTTGGGTTACTATAGAGTAAAACCATCCATTTGCCAATTCCTTTCCGATTTTAGTGGCAATTGCACCATTGGTAGTATCTCCAACCGTTGTAACATTTGGAAGTGATTTAAAAGCCATTGCTGTTCTTTCGCTTGCACTAATAGTGTATCGGTCTGTTATTAGAACAATCGGTTTGTTAAAATAAGATCCTGCTGGAGAGATATACCAATCGTATAAGTCAGTATAATCATTTGGTCCAGGCCCATTTTTGGTTTTTGATTTGAAAACTAGGCGATCTTCTTTGGTAAATCTACCAAATTCTGAAAATGCATAGGTGAAATTTCCTCCCTTACTATGTCTTAGATCAACAATTAGCCCGTCTGCAATAGAAAAAAAATCAAGGATGCTATTAATATCGAACATATTCAACCCTATAGCTCCAATATGCCAATAACCAATTGTTCCGAGCCAACCATACGTATTTAAATTGTTCTCACTTTGCTGATAATCATTTTGCAAGTAATTGCTTTTAATAAGTTCTAGATCGAACAGTTCATCGTCTATTCTTTGATCAATTATATAGTTGGAATAATAAACATCTGCATTTGGTGTAGTAAATGATACGTGTCCATCATCCAATGATCGAAGCATGTTTTTAATGATGATTATAAGTTCTTCATCTGTGGTTGAAGCATTAACTTGAGGGCGATAAATGTCGTATTGTTGATTCCAATCCACTCCTCTTTCTTCAAATGGCGCATAATCTGTATTAAAGGTAGTCCATAAGTTTTCAAAAATGGCTTCAGGATTGTTTTCTGGCTCTGGTTCGAATATTACCTTTTTGCAACTCACTATGGTCAAGAAAGCGAAGAATAAAATGGCGTATTTATACTTTTTCATAATTCTAAAATTTTAACTTCCCACATAAATAAAATACACTTTCAATCTGCGAATATTTCGTTGGTGATTGGTTTAAATTCATAGCGAAGAGGTAGGTCAAGCCAATATCCCATTTTTCATTTAGTATATATCCGTATTGTAAATCAAAGTCAACCCTTTGGGATGCTCCCCATGATTGAATTTGACCATCACTTAGCCGACTGGTAAACTCTTTTAATCCTTTGTGTGAATATATATTTTCAAAATACTCATCATTCTGCGCTAAGTAAGGAGCGCGATAAATATAAGAAAATAGAGGTAATGAAAAATTGGATTTGATATATTGCTTTTCATTTATGCGATACTGAAGGTTTAACCAAAGATCGAGTCCAAATGATATAAACATTGGAGATGGAGTTGTTGTTGGGCCAAAATTGTAATCTGAAAAATAAATGTGATTCCTTGATTTGCCTCCGATCACAAACCTCCACTCATTTTTATTTAAAATAGGTTTGCCGATTGCATAATTGAAATCAATAAGTTTAAAACTATGGGCTAACCCGGTTTGAGCACCGCTATAATATGAGTTGAAGTTGTATGGTTTAACAATACTAGGGTTATAAAGACTAAACTTTATATCTGCTAATTGATCTAGCTTCTGTGATCGGCTATATCTCAACATAATATTAACAGGAGACCATTTTTGATGAATAAACGGTGACACCGTTTGATCTTGTCGCATAATTGAACCCACTCCCCAATTTAGAGATAGATCATTGTGCTTTACCTCTTGTGCCGCAAGGCCTGAAGTAAGAAGAAGAGCAACGATTAAAAGATTTAACTTTCTCATACTTTAATGTATTTGTATGTTTTCTTTAAATTACCACTAACGCCTGTGTAGGACGATGTGCCCTCACAGTTTGATTAAGGCAGAAAGATAACCGATCCGAGCACAACAGCAAAAGTCTGTTTAGCCATTTACTCAAGTTTAGACCGCCAAGGAAACCACGAATGCGTTCTCGGTATTCTAGAGATTCCGCGAGGAGCGGTGGTGCTGATTCTAGCATTGATTCGGTAAGCTCACAAGGGCATTCGTGCCTACACCATGTTATGAGCTTTCTTTTTATACTCCTGTAACTCTTCATAGCTCAGGCCTAAGCCTCCCTGGAAATTTAGTGGGGTTATATGGTCATTGAAAAAAGCTGGCTCTATTGTTCTTTTGAACTGTTCCAAATGTTTGATGTTGTCAATTTTGAATTGTAACTCAATTGTTGCGCTGTTGTATTCAAAAGATATGAAGTTGTTAATTCCAGCTGAAAATGGGTCGCTGTATATTCGATGATAGATCATTCCTTCTATGAATAATTCTTTGTCTTCATAATCTCTCACGTTGAATGTGAAGTTTGAAATGCTGTCCCAATTGTAGATTTCTTTATCAGTGGTGATTGATTGTTCAGAGATTTTTAAAGTTTCAGTCAGTGTTCCGAAGACAGCTTCTCTATAATTATATCGCCAGCGACCTCCAATTATTAGTCCGCCAATGCTTAGCAAAACAGATAGTCTCCAGATCGTTAAGTTGGTTGGTTCGGTAATACTTGCGATGATAGAAGAAATTGTCAATAAGAATAAGCAAGAGATAATTAGTCGTCCAGGTGTTAGTTTCCAGACAAACGAATCATAAGGCCTAAAAAGTTGTGCTTGAAATTTCATCGTTGCTCATAACGATTTGTATATGGCATGTAGGGCAGTAGAAAGCACTGAACTTTCGAGTTGCTCCGAGCCAAATCGTTTATTTTGTTTTTAATTTATTCATTCTTAAAAGCCAAATCAACGATTTGGCGGTGTTTCAAATAACCACAGAACTTTCCTAACCCACTAAACGCCCTATTTGCTATATACTTTGTTATGCATTTTTCAAATTGAACACCTTTAGTTGGAAGTCGTCATTGGAAGTATTTAAAAAGCGGATAGTCCCATTGTCTATATTTAAACTAATATGACCATTGACTTCTTGATATTTCTTATCTTCAACCGTTAATGAGGTTGATTTTTTAAATAGATAAGACTGAGGGAATCTATAATTACCCGAAATTGATCGATTATTTATTTTAGCGTTAATTGTATGATCATCAGTTCCTCTATTGAAGTGGTGTTTATCCTTCCAAACAATAGTTAAAATCTCCCTATCTATTGATATAGTAACTTGTTCGTCATGATCAGTTCTCCAGTCATTGGAATCATATTTTACAGGAATATTATTTTCGAATTGTTGGTTAGAATAATCAAGTAAGAATTCAGAGAATGATCTCCCTTTTTCAGCGATATTATTAAAATCTTCTTTTCTTCGTCGTTTGATATTTAATATCTCATCTTGAGCTTTAATTATCATATGTTCAGATGATTCAGCCGTTTTGTGATAATCAATTATTTCCTGAGCCTCATCTAAAAATCCAGCATTAATGAACTGAAAACAAAGATTGCCAATCGCAAGAGTATGATTTTCTTCTTTTGCTCTTTTGTAGTATTCAACCGCATAATTATTCATTTCAACTGATTTAAACCCAGATCCAATGTTGTTTAACGCATTAGCATTTTTAGGGGTATATTGAAGAAGTTTCAAGTAAGAATTGATACTCTCTTTCTTGTATTCGTATTTAGCCAAGTCAAATGCTAGACTAAATAATAAATGAACATTATTTGGAACTAACGAAACTGCCTTTTCTAGAGTCGAAAGTCTCAATATTATTTCTTCTTCTCCTTCGTAAGTATCGCTTAATGCGTGTAATAACTTGGCTTTTTCGTTATTGTCATTTAAAGATGGTAGGAAGTTTATTAGTATTGTTCGTCCTTTTTCTATTTCATTTGCCTCTTTGAGCCCGTAAAATTTATCTAAAACAATAGATGATTTTTCCGAATCGCTTTGTGCAAGCTCTAAAGCTTTATCGAAATATGTTGATAATTCTTGCACATTGTTAAGATCGCTGTAACATTTAGCTATGAATTTTAGAACAACCAATCGGTCTGAGTTGCCTAAATTTGAATCATCCAATCTCTTCTTTAAATTATCAATTACAGTAGGATCCCCTGAAAGGTGTTTGTAAAAAAGAAAAACAATTTCGTTTTTGTATAAAACTTCCTTTGAGGCTTTCTTTTGAACTTGGGAAAATATTTCTTCTGCTTTTTTTCGTTCTCCTTGCTTTAGAGATGTGTAACAATCGAATAAAGTCTGTTCTTCTTCTTTAGACTCATTTTCATCTAATTCTTCAGTAACCTTCTCAATTTCAGGTAAAGACTCTTTTTTGTTCGAACTTCCATTGGTCTCAACTTCAAATTCATTATTACCGCTTTTGACTTTGATTTTTTTAACATTATCAAATCGATCCCAAATCCAATTCCATTTTTTAATAATTGCTATGATGAAACAAATACTAAGTAAAAGAGGCCATATTCCTCCAATAGCCTGAATGATTTTTACTATATCTTCGGTATGTTTCATGGGAAATACTTGTAATGCATAACGCCTGCGTATGGTGCGTGTGCGTGCCGTTTGATAATACAGCCAAAGTAGTGAAAATCTGCCGAATCTACCAATGAATCGGTGAGAGCTGCATTCCGCCGATCTTCCGCTGCGGCGAACTGATCACACTATAAGCAGAAAAGAAAATTCCGCCGGCAGATGCACGGGTTCGTTCCGCCGAAGCTGGCTAAATACTCAGTTCGCACATGCACTATGACGCCATGTTATGCACCTTTTCGTTATTCAAGCTGTTCACGGACCCAGCTGATGTATGCCTGTCCCTTGAAGTCAAACCAGTTTTGCCGATATTCAGAGTTGTCAATAATGTTCTTGAATTTGCTGAAAGGTTGCCGTTGAGAAAGCTGTTGAATCAACCGAGTTCTGAAGTTCTCGTCTGACAGAGAGTTAGCAAAGTTTTCCATAACTCGAAATGCTTGGCTAGAATCCATCTTCTCAAATCGTATGTAGTTGTCCCAATCAGCGTCAATGCGATCTAAAGCATCCTGCCATTCATCCAATTCAGCGTATGGGTTGTCAGGGTCTGGATAATGTTCAATCGTACCAGTTGGTTCGTGAAAGAAGCAGAGTTGACCACAATCCAAAAGTTCCGCTATCTCCTTGACATGTTCTTCTGTTGGCTGCATCTGAGTATTGTAGATCGTGGTGCATAACGTCTGTGTAGGACGATGTGCCCTCACAGTTTGATTAAAGCAGAAAGATAACCGATCCGCGCACAACCACAAAAGTCTGTTTAGCCATTAAACTAGATTTAGACAGCCAAGGAAACCACGAATGCGTTATCGGTATTCTAGAGATTCCGCGAGGATCGGTGGTGCTGTTTCTGGCATTGATTCGGTGAGAAATCAAGGGCATTCGTACCTACACCATGTTAGCATCATTCTTCAATTACGTGAATGCTAGAATTGTAGTTTCCAGTTGTAAACTTCTCTATTTCTGATTTGAGGTAGTTGAAATCATTGATTTCTGGAGGAATTAGGAGTGGGTTTTGAAATCTCCACCATTTTCTATCCTTTGCTTTAACTATGATTTCACCATAATTGTTAATTGAGAAACTGCATTTAGTGAGGTCGAAAATGCTGTGAGAAATATTGGCTTGATACCGTGTAATTAATATGTTTTGATCAATCTCTATTTCGAAATTTTTATGAAAATATTTTACTTTGGAAGGAACACTAAAGTACGCTATTGCAAAATAATAAGTTCCAACGACCAGCATAGCTAGAAGACTGAACCAAAGCGGTATTCGACCATAATCATATATGATATTTGGAATGCTTAAAAGAATTACCACGAGCATAACCTTTAACGCACTTCGCATCTCTTTGATTCGAAATCGTCTCTTAAGAGAGCTGAGTTGTTCAGTTGATGTGCGTAATTTTTTGCTCATTGATGCTAACGACCATGTATGCAGCGTGCCTACACGGACGGTTTGTTAATGGCAGTGAAGATAGCCGATCCGATCTACACAGCCAAAGCCATTTTTAGCCATTACCCCAAGTTTGGGACGTAGTTCGACCGACATGCGGCTTCCACGGACTTACTCCCCTTCCCGATCGGAACGGCAGTTCCGATAGCAGCATAGATTCGGACTTGCACCGAAAAAGGCATGAGGCATACATCATGTTAGGGGCCGTCTTAATTCATTCAACCGAAGTATGAAAAACCAAAAACGATCAAATCTAGCAGTCTGACGGTAGGTGGCACTTCGTTCATTGGTTCGACCGAGTGCGGTCAATCTAGACAGTTGGTTCAGCAGTTGACTCGAATTGGGATTGCGACAAGGTTGGCCATTCGCCCGAGATGGGGTGAGAGAAAATGTGGGTCAGCTAGCAGAAAGTTGCTTCATTCGCCCGAGCCCGAGCCACCGATCCCAAACACAAATCATGGGCCCTAACGCCTGTGCGTATGGTGCGTGTGCGTGTCGTTTGATATTACAGCCAAAGTAGTGAAAATCTGCCGAACCTACTAACGAATCGGTGAGAGCTGTGTTCTACCGATCTTCCGGTGCGGCGAACGGACCTCACTATAAGTAGAAAAGTCATTTCCGCCGGCAGATGCACGAGTTCATTCCGCCGAAGCTGACTAACACCTCAGTTCGCACATGCATCTATACGCCATGTTATGCTCCTTTTTTTGCCATAATTTTTATTGCTTCTTCTGGCTCACCCTCAGAGATGATTGTTCCATCGGTTCCGAAAATTGTTAAATAAGAAATTACTCCTAAAGCACCGTCTTTATAGACTTCTACCTTCTTTGTCAATTCGCCGTATGTTGATTCAGGTGGTTCAGATGACTTGAGTGATGATTGCCTCCACTCAACGTTATAGCCAATTTTAGATAATTTCTTGGTAATGTAAGTTTCGGGAAAACCAGCGCTTCCAGATTTTGCTAGCGTTCTCATATCAACTTCATTCCATGACTGCTTCTCATCGATATTCGAGCGCATGCTTAAAAGCTGTTCGTATATCTCAGTTTCTAGAAGAATTGTATCGGGCTTATATATTACTATCTCCTGGTTCAGGTTCTGACCTACCAAGTTGTGGCTCACTATAATGAATAGTATGAGGGCAATAATATTTGTCTTCATCTTAGGACTTCTGGAGCATAACGCCTGTGTAGGACGATGTGCCCTCACAGTTTGATTAAGGCAGAAAGATAGCCGATCCGCGCACAACCACAAAAGTCAGTTTAGCCATTAGCCCAAATTTAGACCGCCAAGGAAACCACGAATGCGTTCTCGGTATTCTAAAGATTCCGCGTGGAGCGGTGGTGCTGATTCTGGCATTGATTCGGAAAGCTCGCATGGGCATTCGTGCCTACACCTTGTTACAGTGCTTTTCTATTCAGTTTTGAAGTTATACCTCCTGTTGCACCAGCACCAACACCAACAAGAGCAATTGTATCGTATCCAGTAAAGTATGCAATTAGCATTGCAGGTACTCCAACAGCAATTGCTCCAATTACAGCTGCTTTTATTATTCCGTATGTGTTGGACTTTGTGTCATTCAGGTCACTTTGAGTTTGATTTGAAAGTTCTTTTCCTTCTTGAATTCCTTGATGGTAATTCTCAATTAATTCCACCCAAAATTGGTTTTCTCGGTCAGTGACAGTTTGACCAATTGTTGATATGTTAAACTTCGCAGTAACAAAATTATCATTGATGGAAATGTCAATTGTACTCTTCCACGCTAGAGGGTTCATTGTGAAAAAGTTTAACAGGGTTGACCCTCGCTTAAAGTTTATTGAGCTTGCTGTTTGATCCTTCAAGTCAAAACCTAGGTTAGTAAAATAATCCTTTGTCAGTCTAAAAAACTGCGCTTGGTTTAAGGAAATGTCAAACTCTATACTCTTCTTCATCTATGCACTGTAACGATCAGATATGGCGAGTGGCCATACCCTTTCTTAAAAGCAGAAAGGTAGTGAAACTGCCCAACCACCACAACAGTATCCACGAAGAACTGAGTTGTGAAAGTTTAAATCCAGAAAGAAAAAAGTGGCTAGAAGCACAAAAGCTGGCAGAATGGGCAGGGTCACGGGCAAATTACAGAGAAGTATCAGATAGGCAGTTTGGCCATTCGCTATATCGCTTGTTATCGGTTTTCTTATACGTTCAAGGAGATTACAAAAGCAGTTAGAATGATGACTCCAGATACCGTTAAAATCTTCAACGTTCGAGTAAAGCGTCTTAATGTCAGCTCGTCTGATTTGTCAATTTTCTCGTCAATCAGGTTCCGTAGTTCAGAATAGTTTCGATATTGTTTTTGTCCAAGCGTGAATTGGTATCCAGATTCGGTTTCAACTACAACTCCTTCGTTATGGTACCAATATTGGTTTTGCTTCAGATTGGTGAAGTAGTGCTTAGTTCGAAAAAGTCCAAACAAGTAAGACAGTTCTAGGTGATCTTCCCTAATGACAATTCCTCTTAGATGTTCGCCGACCAAAATTAGAGGTAGCAAACCGATCCAAATTAGAAAGAGCGTTCCAGAAATTATGTCAAGTCTGAGCAGGTCTTCTATGTTGGTTCGAATAATAATCCACGCAATGAAAAGTAGCACTCCTGATCCAAAAGCAAGCAGGAAAACTGCAAAATATAGGATTATTGACTGTTTGGATTTTACGTTCATGCAGAGATTACCGATAACGACCAGCTATCGGGCGTATGTCCGCAGCTAGTGAATAGCACTAAAGTAGTGAAATCTGCCGAAGCTCACAACGGTTCTAAATGGCACTGCGTTCCGAAAGTCAAAATCTCCTGCGAGCGGAAGTAAGTAGAAAGCACAGCCGTTACTCAGCGGCAGATTCACGGTCGAGTTGCACCGAAACCAGCCAGAAAGCACTCAGACATATGCCCGATCAGCGACTGTTGTATGCCGTCTATTCCTTTGATTGTCTATGGATTTTGTAGGTTCCATTCCAACTGAGTTCATCCAAAGTTCCATCATCCGTGTTATTACGATACAAATCAATCAACAGTAAATCTTGTTCGATATTGATTGTTCCAGAATAGGAATAAGACCCAGATCGAGTTGGTATTTCT
Source organism: Reichenbachiella ulvae (assembly GCF_025833875.1). Lineage (NCBI taxonomy): Bacteria > Pseudomonadati > Bacteroidota > Cytophagia > Cytophagales > Reichenbachiellaceae > Reichenbachiella > Reichenbachiella ulvae. Next base: position 2,502,346 of record NZ_JAOYOD010000001.1, read on the forward strand.
TCTCCATTTATTTGACCATTTGATCTTGGGAGTTCAATCTTAAAAGTGTCTGCATAAGTCGATCTGCTCAACATTGAGATTGGATCATGAACCATGAACAACCGTTGTCCAGTTAGCGTAATAAGAAGTCCTTCAGGCCTTTGCTCGATTGTTGCAACTTCATCGTTAGTTGTGGGCGAAACTGAAAACCACAAAACAATTGTTCCCGCTACAATTCCAGAAATTATAAGCCTAGCTAGTTTTAATCCGTTTGAAGCGTTGATAAAACGAGTGAATATTGATGTGATCAAGAAGGTTAGACCTAAAAGAAGAATGAAAAAAAATATTCCTGCGATAAATGTTCCCATGTGCGATTAGAAGACAAATGGCATACAACGCACAGCTATCGGGCGTATGTCCGCAGCTAGTGAATAGCACGAATGTAGTGAAATCTGCCGAAGCTCACAACGGTTCCAAATCCCACTGCGCTCTGAAAGTCTAAAAATCCTGCGAGCAAAAGTCTGTAGAAAGCACTGCCGATTCTCAGCGGCAGATATCACGGTCGAGTTGCACCAAAATCAGCCAGAAAGCACGTAGACATATGCCCGATCAGCGTCTGTTATGCTCTTTCATTTACTTCTTGTTCTCCAGTAAATAGTGTGTTAAAGTTCCAGCTAGACCAAGGCTCACATCAATGGTTCTTCGTTGACCACTGTCCATGTTCAGTCCGCCAACGTTAATAGTGTCCATACCAGCCAGTTGAAAGGTTAGCTCGTAGTTGCCGGGTTCTAGCCAATTTCCATATTCCCCGTTCAAGTTGGAATGTTCGCTTCGCTGCTGTTCATCCCTTGAAATCAGAATCTCTGCTGTTGGAATCTGTTCGTTGTTGTTGTCAAAAATCTTACCCGAAATGTAGACAAGAGTTGTGTCCATGTATCCAGTTATTTCGTTTCTGAGCACTTTTCCTTTTTCGAATCCAGTTAGTTCGGAATACGGAGTTAGAGTGGTCGATTGAGTTCTGCACATCGTGTTCAGAAGCCCCACCAGAAGAAATATGCTTAAAAGTTCAATGGTTCTCATTACAGATTTTGCGACTTGCACATATTGAGCATAACGCCAAGATATGGTGTCGTGGCGCTTAATATTTTCTTTGTTTCGGTTACTAATATAGCCGAATCTGCGATTCGACTTATACATTTTTGATTTCTCTTGAGGCGTAGCGCAGAATCGGCGGGGCATGTAAAAACTGCTGACCTCTCCATTTCTGCTAAACCGCCATGCATCTCATATCAAATGTTAGAGGGCTTTTTGGCCAGAATTATATTAATCGTAGTACTTTCCATTAAGCGAATTCGAGTTGAGTAAATATCAAATGCTGTTATCGCTTCGACCAAGTTGGAATTGCCAAAATGAATGGATCCAAAAGTTGATCCTTTCATTTTGGGGTCATTACTTAGCCATGGGTCAGTTGTAGGATCAACGATAATTTGGCTGTTCGCTAAACCATATTCGCTTAATAGGTTGGAGTATGCTTCAATCTTTGTCTTTAGTTCCGAGGCATTCTGTTGAGTAATCATAAATTCACGGACGGGCTCAGCTGACTTTGGATTGATGTAGTTTCCATTTTCATCTACTCCTCCCGTATAGCTAATCAGTTGCTTCCTTAGATTATCTATGAACTTCAATGTTTCTAAAGTCGATTCATGAAGCGCAGATATTCTAATACTATTCAAAGTATCGGCTTCAAGTATTGTCATTAATTGAGTAACCGAGTTCTTTTCATGCATGTATGAAAAAGAAGATTCAAAATAGCTGTTCATGTTGATCCTACTCTCATAAGTGTTCGGACCAGAACCGCAGGCTGTAAATGTTAGTATTATGGTAAGTATTTTCAGGATTCTCATTTGATTAGTTGGATTTATGCCCTCTAACGCCTGCGTATGGTGCGTGTGCGTGTCGTTTGATAATACAGCCAAAGTAGTGAAAATCTGCCGAACCTACTAGTGAATCGGTAAGAGCCACGTTCCGCCGATCTTCCGGTGCGGCGAACTGATCTCACTATAAGCAGAGAAGTAATTTCCGCGGCAGATGCACGGGTTTGTTCCACCGAAGCTGGCTAAATGCTCAGTTCGCACATGCATCTATACGCCATGTTACAGCCCGTTTGTTTCCAGTTTGTTTAGTTGGATTTCCAGTGAGCGAATTCCAGAGTTCTCAACTTCGACCAGATACTTCGGTTCGATCAAGAAGGATGTTCGTTTAGAATCACCTATTACTGTTGTGCCATCGTTCGCAAAGAGAGTTAAAGTGTCCCCAGCAAGTTCGTATTTTCCTTCAGAAGTTATCTCTACAGATGAGTAGCCGAGTTGCCACGTTCGATCGTTGTAAACACCAAGCCAAATTCCACCGATTGGAGCTTCACGGTAGGCTGATAAAACTAGTTTGTCAATCTTCGGGTTAGGTGGATAAAGAATAGTCTCCTGTATAAGAATTAGGGCGATTACCGCCAAAGTTGTTGTTGCCAGGCTAATTCCAGACAGTTTCCAATATTTGGAGTTCTTGAATATGGCCATTATCACAAATGTCAGAGTTACAAGGAATCCAACACTTCCAACAAGTAAAATGATAAGTCCAAAAAGTAGCATGTTCGAGTTGATCTATGGGCTGTAACGTTTAGTATATGGGCAGTAGGGCATTTGATACGGATGAAGTATCAGTTTACTCCTGAGCCGAGCTAAACGTTTTTATATTTAATTTATTCGTTTTCAATATCAAAATTTTAGCTTGGCGGTGTTTCAAATAACCACCAAACTTCCTTAATCCACCGAGTGCCCTATTGGCTATATACCGTGTTAGCTGTGTTTCATTATTTCATTAGACTTTTAATTAACCTTTTGTATTCTATGAATTCTTTGTCATAAGGGTTAATAAATACGGCATAGGAAATTTTACCATATAAATGATAAAGATAATTTCTCTTTGTGATTCCTTTATGCTTTATATGAGCTTTAAGTCCTTTTGTTCTTATATGAAAAACTTCTTGACGAAGTTTAAGACGTTCTTTTCTAGGTATTTGATTTTTTTTATTTACTACAATTCCTGTAACAATTTGCCTTTGATTTTGACACATTATTTTAGTTTTGCTAGGGTTTAGTTCGAGATCTAAACCTTTGAGTAAGTCTGTTATGTAGTCTATGGCTTCTTTTTCATCGAAATCACCAGATATTGCAATGTCGTCAGCGTATCGTGTATATCTAATTTTTCTTTCGAGACAAAAGTCGGCTAGTTTCGAGTCAAAATCATACATGAAAATATTTGATAAATATGGACTTGTTGGAGAGCCTTGAGGTAAACAACCATTAAGTGTACATAGTTTTGCAAAAAGATTTGAAAGTATTGGTGAATAGCCAAGTTTAAAAAAGATGTTTTCTATAGCCTTAAAAGTGATAGAAGGAAAAAAGTTTTTAATATCAAGAGTGACTACTTTTTCTTGATTTACATGGTATCTAGTGTTTTCTAATATATTCGCTTTCTTTTTGTATGCTTTAGCAAAGGCACTAATTTTTACATGTTGTAGTATTTCAGTTAGAATGTAGGTTTGTATGTGTTTTAGGTTTGGAAGAGGTTCGGAGATTTCTCTAGGATTACCTTGTCTTTTTGCAATAAGAAATTTCCGATAATACGATTTTGTATAGATAGAAGCTCTTTTGATATAAATTTTTCTAATTCCAACAAGTCTTGAAAAATGGGACGTATTGTAAATGAGAGGGAGGTTTTTATCTAAAAGCGGTCGTGCATAGGAAAGGCATTCCTCAATCTCTTGTTTTGTTAAACCACTTCTATGGGCCTTAGAAGTGAATTTTTCTTTATAAAGTTCGTATTCCATTGTGTCTTTAATTGAGCGAACCGAAGTTCGCTCAATTTGGAATAAACTTTTGAAAAGGTTGGAGGTCACGGAGACCTTTTCAAAAGTTGATGAGCTTGAAATTCAGTTCTGATACAGATTAATGATTCACTAATCCAGTATGCCGAAGCATACTATTCTTTGAATTTTAATTTGAAAGTCAACTCATTACTACTTGGGACAAATATATCATTTTTTTTGATTTTCTTGATGATGCTTCGTTCATCAGGTTTTATCCAATCCTTTTTATTTGTTTTTTTATAAGTTTTTTCTAGTCTGATAAGAGTTTGGAGTCCTTTTGCCGAGAGAATTAAAGAGTCTTCAGTTTCTGTAATGTACTTTTCTGTCATTACGTACTTTATTAAATTTATTATCTCATCATAATTAAGGTCATGATGTATTAGTTCATTTACACTAGTATTATTCTTTACTTTCAAAAGGGCTAGGTATATATGTTTTTCGTTCATTATTATCGTCTTTGAAATGGTGCTTTAACAAGATTATCATTCTCACTGTATTCATGCCAAAATATTGGAAAAGTGTTATTAGGAGTTCTTATCAGCGCAATTAGAGCTTGTGATTCTTCAAAACCTAAACTGAATTTTGGTTTGAACTTTAATCTCCTTTCAATTAGTCGCATTAGGCTAATTCTTTTAGTTTGTTCTTCATCGTAGAAGTAATCGGTAATACCTTTTTTCTCAATATGAGAGTAATAAGCTCTAATTTTCTTTTTCTCTATTAGTTTCAAACCATCATTTTGAATTGCAATTGATACCAGTATTATTCTATCGGTTGATACATTAGATTTTTCAATTGCCTCAATGCATGATTCAAATGTTTTACCAGAACCTATAAAGTCATCTACTAGAATTAAATATTCATTCTCTTCAAGCAACAGTTTATTCAGGTTTTTATATCTCGTTATTACATTTTCACTTTTAATATCAATTTTATCAAACTCTTCGATATAATTAATAATTCCTAATAATGGATAAATTAGCGATAATCCACTTTTCAATTTGCCACTATCATTGGGTTTAACTATGGGAAAAAAATAGAACTTCTTCGCTGTCGAAATTATATCAGGGTCTATTTGTCTAAAAATATCAAGTATCTTTTTATCGTACTGATTACTACTAATCCAAGTGAAATTCTGCAATAATTCTAAAACTATATCGATCTCTTCAATGTTTAACTTCCTTAACAGTCTAAGCATTTTGTTTCTAACGGATGTGTGTAAAGGGTTTTCGTTCCATTTTTTGGATTCAATTATCTTTTCATAAGTTAGTAATTGCTTAGGGGTCATTACGTGATTTTTTCTTTATAGGATTATTACAGCTAACGACCATGTATGCAGCGTGCCTACACGGACGGTTTGTTAATGGCAGTGAAGATAGCCGATCCGATCTACACAGCCAAAGCCATTTTTAGCCGTTACCCCAAGTTTGGGACGTAGTTCGAACGACCTGCGGCTTCCACGGACTTACTCCCCTTCCCGATCGGAACGGCAGTTCCGATAGAAGCAATGATTCGGACTTGCACCGAAAAAGGCATGAGGCATACATCATGTTAGGGACCGTCTTAATCTGTTAATCCGAGGTAAGAAAATCAGAAAATGATCAAATCTAGCAGTCTGACAGCAGGTGGCACTTAGTTCATTCGTTCGGCCGAGTGCTGCGACTGGACTAGGCAGTTGGTTCAACCGTTGGCTTGAATTGAAGTTACGACAAGGTTGGCCGTTCGTCCGAGATGGGGTGAGAGAAAATGTGGGTCAGCTAGCAGAAAGTTCCTTCATTCGCCCGAGCCACCGATCCCAAACACAAATCATGGCCCCTAACGCCTGCGTATGGTGCGTGTGCGTGTCGTTTGATAATACAGCCAAAGTAGTGAAAATCTGCCGAACCTACTAGCGAATCGGTGAGAGCTACGTTCTGCTGATCTTCCGCTGCGGCGAACTGACCTGACTATAAGCAGAGAAGTCTTTTCCCGCGGCAGATGCACGGGTTCGTTCCGCCGAAACTGGCTAAATGCTCAGTTCGCACATGCACTCTACGCCATGTTACCAGCTTTCTTTTCGTTTAGTATTCTTTCGAGTTCGACTTGAGTTGTATCCAGTCCGTTCAGTTCGATTACCTTCTGTTCGCCAGTCGTTAATTGGAGAATGAGTTGCCTCTCTCTTTTGTAGCCGTCAAAGAAGTTCTTGAAATTAAATGAGTCCACGGAGGACAAAGAAACTTCCTTCCAATTACGCTGTTCGTAAAAAGCAATCTTCTCATTTGTTATCAGAAGTTCGGTGGGATTTGTGCGTAATTTGTTCAGAAGCGTCCAAGCTGCACACAGGAGAATGACTGCTGCAACTGTGCCGCCAATTTTCGTTGTTCGTTCCGGAAAAGTGTCGGTCAGAAAAAGGACATAAAGAGAACCAAACATCATTGCAAGTGTCAAACCTAAGTAAGATATCAGGTAGCTCTTCTTTGACTTTATTTCAGTTGTAGACATCTGTGCCATGAAGGTTTATTGCTGGTAACGCCTCTGTATCAATCGTGGCGTGTGATTTAGTTTAAATTTTCGGCTACAAGATAGCCAAATCTCTGATTTGCGCTATCCCTTTTTGATTTCATAGTGCCAATCTGAGATATGGCGAGACTTCCAGAATGCAGAGATCTTTCACTCACAGCTGAACCGCCATGATTTGATTACAGCATGTTAGCTGTCTTTATTCGAAAATTTGAAAGAGCTCTTCCTTAAGCTCTTTGAGCTTAATCGTTTTGGTAAATTCAAATAGCTGCTTCAAATAATCCGAATTAGTACCAATCGCCATAATTTGAGATTGTCCCATAATTACTGTGTCCACTTTAAGTCTGAATTCTGGAGCTATTTCTCTTAGTTTGATTTCGTGGTTTGTATAAAACAGTAGCTTATCCTTACTGATTGGGAATATCAGTTCACTTTCAAACAATTTAGTACTATTATCATTTCTGGTTACAATCGGGTTGTCAGCGCAAATGTGAGGAGTATTCTTTTTTGCACTATATCCAATTACCCAGTTTTTTCTGTTCGTTTTCATATCCCAATCGTGAAATTCCACCGTCGCCATACTGGATCTATAGGTTTCTCTGAACTCTGGAGATTCGAGGATAATATCAGACTTTTCTTTATCAACTTGCCCTGTCTTCTTATCGACTAATTGAAAACCTAAATCTTTATGTGTTGAAGATTTGAAGATCTGTTTGACTAATTCATCTGTTCTTGGGATTCTCCAGAACAAATTTGTTATGAAGTAGTGCAAAAATTGAAAGTCATTCAGTTCCATTTTAGATTGATGACTTGTTTGTACAATCTTCTCTAAATGCTTAGAGTTTTTGTTGTCGAACATTTGGTAAATCTCAGACTCCAAGAAGTCTGTTGCGTCGTCTCCTAAAAAAAAGGTGTTTCTATGTTGTTCAAAGAATACTTGTTTCGGAAATAGTCGTCTGTTTTTTAACCTTCCCTGTTTTAGATCAAATACTGAAAACTTACCGTCATCCTCAGTAAAACCTTTCAAATAGAACTGAGGTAAATAGTGATGCCTTGACGATATTTTGTTCATGTTGAGTCTCTGACAGCTAACATTTCTAAATCACGCACTGTGCGTGATATATCTTAAGTGTCATTCCAAATCTAAAGGATTTTTTATTTTGTTCATCCCCTCTACAGCTACATGTGTGTAAACTTCCGTTGTTTTTAGAGAGTTGTGGCCCAGCAGCGTTTGAATCTGCCTTAGATCTATTCCACTCTCTAGCAGATGGGTGGCAAACGAATGTCTTAGCATATGTGGAGTCACACGTTCTATTATACCGCCTCGTTTGGCCGCTCTAGCCACTACCTTTCCCACGCTGCTGCCCGAATATTGAACACCAGGACTGTATTCAAACAAATATTGCTGGGGTCTATACTTTTTGAAATACTCCCTCAATTCATCCAATATCCTTTCGCTCAGCAGTGTATAGCGATCCTTACGGCCTTTGCCACTATTGACTCTGATCATCATCCGGTCGCTTTTAATATCTTCTATTTTCAACGCGATCAATTCCCCTCTCCGCAGGCCAGATGAGTATAGCAAACTGACTATGCAGCGATGCTTAAGGTTACTACAGTTTTCAATCATCCTAAAAACCTGCTTTTTACTCAGCACCTTGGGCAAGGCCTCCGGTTGGATGGGCCGATTGACTTCATAAAAACGATTGGGCATCCCCATCACTACCTCATAATAAAACTTGATGGCATTGAGAGCCTGATTGATATAGCTATCAGACCTACCCAGCTGAACCATATGCTGAATATAGCCATTGATTTCCTTGTCACTGAGCGACATCAAATCTTCGACATGAGCGTAGTAATTGATGAATCGCTCAAACATCCCTATGTATGACCTAGCCGTGTGAATGGAATATTTTCTGATCTCCAGCTTTTGATAAAACTCCTCAGGACAATATTTCCACCCCTTTTTGGCCGGCCTCTTTCGGTAGGCATCCACCGAGAGAGGTTCATTGCCATGATTGACCGGTCTATTCACAAAAAAATATTGCGTGTTGATCCATGCCACTCCTTTGAATGCATCATATATATTTTGAAGGTGGCTGGGATTGTTTGGCAAAACCGCCATCTGATACTTGTTGCTCCAGCCTATCTCCGGCAAATTCTTTACCAGCGACTGGATCACCTTGTCAGGATAAAATTTGATCCCACCATAGCGCCTACTGTTGATGACTAGATGTTTGAGCGTAATAGACTTGTCTGGAGTAGAAGGTCTCATGTAGCAAATACCGAGAGAATAAGTAACTTAAGCATTGGAATAAATGCTTATATACGTTTATAAACGTTTAAAAAAATGGATAATACCCCCCTATGCCTCAGTTGTAATCGACCTCTAGTCGGTAGGATCGGAAAGAAATTTTGTGATGCGCAGTGTCGCAATAGCTACCACAACCAGCACAAAAGACCAGACGAAAAATACATGCAGGAGGTCAACTCCCGTCTGCGCCAAAATCGCCGCATCCTACGCGATCTCTGCCCAGAAGGCAAAGCCACCGTGCGAAGAGACATCCTGGAAGCCTTACATTTCGATTTCAACCAATTCACCAGCATCTACCCCACCCAAAAAGGCGTTTACTACCTCTGCTACGACTATGGCTATATGCCCATCGTCCAAAATTCAACCCAAACCGGCCACCCCACCCAAAAAGTCCTCATCATCCAAAAACAAGACTTTATGAACCAACCCTTCGACCCCTGGAAGTACCTGAAGTAGTTAGGTGAACCCTAATAAAGCCAACTAATTTGAGGACCAACCAAAATTTATCCACCTCAGTCCTCTATCACACTAATCTGAATTGTACTTTCTTTATACCTATTTGTAATTTCTCTATACAGAATTATAATTTCTTTATATAGGATTGTACTTTATCTATATCTAAAGTTAATTTCTCATCCTCTATTTGCACTTTCTTTATACCTATTTGTATTTTCCCTATCTTGATTTATACATTCTCTATATCACATTGTACTTTACACAGATTTCAAGGAAAAAGTAGCTTCCGCTGGTTCAAGTGTCCCACTTCGATCTATGACCCAGCAACCTTCCCTTGACATTTCTTCTTTAATGCTTAACTTCAGGACACATTAAACCTATCGATATGAAAAAACACTTAACCCTCCTTTTGATTCTATCATCCGCAGTGATCACCTGGGCTCAACCCGGCAATCTTAGCCAGCAAGCCCAAAACCAGGCCAGCCAGATCGAAGAAAAAATGATCGAATGGAGGCACGACCTCCACCAAAATCCAGAGCTATCGAATCGCGAATTCAACACCGCCAGGAAAATCGAAAAACACCTCAAAAGCCTCGGCATAGAGGTGCAGACGGGAGTGGCCAAAACAGGCGTCATCGGTATCCTGAAAGGTGGCCAACCCGGGCCGGTCATTGGCCTGCGTGCCGATATGGATGCCCTGCCGGTAACGGAACGTGTCGAGATTCCCTGGGCCTCCCAAGTCACCGCCAGCTACAACGGCATAGAATCTGGAGTGATGCATGCCTGCGGTCACGACACCCATGTAGCGATCCTAATGGCCACAGCCGAGGTATTGAACAAAATGAAAAAGGACCTCAAAGGCACGGTCAAATTTGTCTTCCAGCCCGCTGAAGAAGGAGCCCCTCCGGGAGAAGAAGGAGGCGCCCAACTAATGGTAAAAGAGGGGGTACTCCATCACCCTGACGTAGATGTGATGATCGGACTGCATATCAATGCCAGCACACCCGTCGGTCAGATCAAATACAAATCTGGCGGTACCATGGCTGCCGCAGACCGCTGGGTCATGAAGATCAAAGGCAAGCAATCGCACGGCTCCAGACCCTGGACCAGCGTCGACCCGATCGTCACCGCTGCCCAGATCATCAACGGCATGCAGACCGTGATCAGCCGAAACGCCGAACTCACCAAAGAAGCCGCCGTACTCACCGTAGGACTGATCCGCGGGGGCATTCGCAACAACATCATACCCGAAGAAGTAGAAATGATCGGCACCATCCGCACGCTAGATGTGGACATGCAGGACAAACTTCACGAAGACTTCCGCCGTGTCGCCATCAATATCGGTGAAAGCATGGGCGCAACGGTAGAACTGGAGATCACCAAGCAGGTCCCCGTCACCTACAACGATCCCGAACTGACCAGCACGCTGGTGCCCTTTATCTCTGATGCCATCGGAGCTGAAAACGTAGTGATCAGAAAGGCCATGACCGGCGCAGAGGACTTCTCCTATTTCGCCAACGAGGTACCTTCTTTCTTTTTCTTTGTCGGGGGATGCCCCAAAGGCACAGACCCCAACGAAGCAGCCCCACATCACACGCCGGACTTTTATGTAGATGATGCAGGCATGATCACCGGACTCCAGTCCATGCTAGCTGCCACCCTCGGCTACATGTACCAGGAGTAGAAAATCAAATCACGTCGGAGAGGTTGGGAACCTCTTTGACGTTTATGTAGTCTTGAATCTTGGTTCTTGGCTCTTGAGTCTAACTCTCTAATCTCTCCTAAAAGGCTGTCTCTCCCAATAGGTCAGCGTCCTCCACCCCCACTCTAGCGGCCCAAAACGAAAGTATTTCAACCAGATCGGACTCATGATCAGCTGAAAAATCCAGATACCGAATACGATGTAATACAACTCATAGCGTTCGAAAGCCCCAAACTGCTTGAAGAAGATAAATATGGTCGTAGTGATCAGGGTATGTGAGATATAGTTGGACAATGCCATCTGCCCCACAGCTGCCAGGGCCCTTTGCAGAAAGCCCAATAGCCCTGATTTCACAAACAGCATAATCAAAGCAACATGCCCAAAAGTGGTCGCCACCCTACCTACATCATAGCTAAGACTTGCTTTGCCAGTCGCCACGATTTCAAAGTCATGTTCGACGATATAGACGGTTTCGAAGTAGTTGATGGTAAGTCCTACGCCATACCCAACCAGTAGCATGATCAGGTAAAAACCATTGCTCCTTTCGGCCTGAAAAATCCCCAGCTTGAAAAACGCCATACCCAGGATCATCATCGCGAAAATGTCAAAAAAGAAATAGCGATACATGATCATGGTCTCGAGGAATTGAGCCACCTTGGACTGAGAGGCCACTACACTAAAGTAGCCTTTGTGTCTCGAAGCAATGTCTTTATCGATGACCTCTTGCGGTGGCTTGGCCTCTGCCAGTACGGCCTCCCATCCTTCGATTGCCCCTGTTTCTTCCTCGGTCAGTTCCTGCCCTGCTTCCTTCTTTTCTTTCGCTTCCTGGGATGCAAGTGACATATTACGGTTGGTAGCATAGTCAGTATAGTTGATCAGGAAAGCACCTACCAGCGCGAAGAAGGCAACGATGATCAGCTTTTTGGCATCCAGATTCCGAAAACTATAGACGAAAAATCCCACCAGGCCATAGGCGTAGAGAATATCCCCAATCCAAAGCAAAAGATAGGCATGGACCATCCCAAAGACGACCAACCAGGACACACGTCTGAAGTAGGCATCTGTGACAGATACCCCATTGATATCTCCGACAGACCGCGAAGTAAAAAGGATCACCCCCGCCCCAAAGAGCATGGAGAACATCCCTCGCATCGTCCCTTCGAAAAGCATGGTAGTAGCCCACCAGGCAGTGAGGTTCCATCCCGTGAATCCACCCGAAACGGTAGGATCAGAATAAGCATGGGACAGGCCCATACCGGCTATATTCATGAGTAATATCCCCAGCAAAGCGACACCACGGATGGTATCCAGGGAACTGATGCGCTGTGCGCGAGTGGTTGGCTTCAGATCAACAGCAGTCATAAGATTAGGTATAAGGTTAGAGTCTATACAAGCTAATGCATATTTATGTATAAACCTATAATTTTGTATTACTGAAAATCAACGAGTTAGAATCCTAATGCATCAATCATTTCAAATCAACGCTCCACTCCTGCAGTTATTGATTTGAAAAACTTATTTGCAAATCAAAAAAACATGCTAATTTCAAAGTTTAGACAGCATTTTATTCTTTCATGAATTACTTCAAATGGCACTCAGATGATAACACGATAATTTTAGAAAAATTCAGAGGAGATTTCACCACTGAATTTCTGGAGTTATCGGAAAAGTATTTGGTGGACTTCAGTGAATTTGATCAAGTAAAACTCATCAGTGATGTCAGGTTGGCCAATTTTAGTAAGGTGGCTCCTGGAGAGGCCGCTCGCTTTGCTTCCAATTTTATCCGAACCGTCCCCGCTAGTTTCCCTCTGGAATTATGCTTTGTACTTGGCGAAGACGAAAGAGATGACATGGATGTGATTACCTCCTATGCCGAACCCATCAGCAGTAGCATCAATATTGATTTTAAATTGCTAAGAACCATGGATGAAGTCAAGGATCAGCTAAACATCGATTCTGAAAGCTCCAAAAAAATGAACCAGGCCATCGACGAATGGCTCAAGACCCTTAGCTAGGCTCATTTCTTCTTACTCTTGATATAGTTGGTTGGTGTCTCTCCAAACTCATCCTTAAAGCACTTTCTGAAATAGGCCGGATCCGTAAACCCTACCTGATAGGTCACTTCAGACACATTCATATCCCCATGCTCGAAGAGCTGAGCAGCACGCTTGATGCGCATCATCCGGATGAACTCATTGGGTGACTTACCTGTCAATGCTTTCAACTTACGATAGAGCTGCATGCGACTCAACCCTACTTCCTTACCAAACTCAACGACAGAATACTCCGAGTTATCCATATTGTTTTCAATGATCTCCATGCACTTTTTTAGGAAGATCTCGTCTGCACTCGTTACAGTCACCATCTTTGGCTCCAGCACCAGTTGAGTCTTATCCTGTACCATCTGTCGGCTTTGCTCTCTGGCACTAATCAGGTTTCGTACTTTCAGCTTCAGCACTTCGATGTGAAAAGGTTTGGTTAGATAATCATCCGCACCTTTTTCCAATCCTTCCACATTGTATATGTAAGAAGTACGAGCTGTCAACAAAATGATCGGTATATGAGAAGTAGCCAGGTTATTCTTCATCTTCTGACAGAAGGAAAAACCATCCATCACGGGCATCATCACATCCGAAATCACCAAGTCCAACTCCTCCTCTTCGGCCACAGCCAAAGCATCTTTCCCATTTTCTGCTTCGAAGACCGCATATTCATATTGAAACAAAGACTTGAGGAATGCCCTTACCTGATCATTGTCTTCTACTAGCAGGATGCGCTTTAGCTCTGCTACTGGCTTGTCTATTTGACCTGCCTCGAGTACCACCTCATCAGATTCCGAAAACACTACTTCCTTGTAAAGGTCTATATTTTCACTGTCCTTAAAATCTTTGATTAGCTGTGATTCGTCAAAATGATCGGAGCCCTTTGGAATTTTCACCTCAAAACGCGTCCCCTTCCCTAATTCACTCTTGACCGAAATTTGACCATGATGCAGTTCCACCAGGCTTTTGCAGAGCGCCAGACCAATTCCACTGCCTGTTCCAGACTCCTGATCACCAGAATAAAAACGATCGAAGACCTTATGAATCGCCTCTTCAGCGATACCCTGACCGGTATCATTCACGCTTAGTACGATGCTATCAGGCAATTCAGCAATTTCAATATTCACTGAGTCACCACTCTCGGTATGTTTGAAGGCATTGGACAATAAATTGAAAAGAATCTTTTCGAACTGATCCCTATCGAAGAAAACTTGAATCACATTGGATGAAGTGAGCAGATTGAACTCAACTCCTTTCTGCCCTGCCAAACTATCAAAGCTCAGCTTCACCTCTTTCACAAACTTGTAAAAGTTCCCTTCTGCTACTTTCAATTGCAAACTGCCAGCTTCCGCCTTTCTGAAATCGAGCAATTGATTGATCAATCGCTGCAACCTGTTGGCATTTTGAGAGATCAGCTTAAGTTGCTTTTGCACTTTGATGTTGGCATCACCCGAGTTCATCAGTTGCTCTAGCAGGCCCAATATTAGCGTAAGAGGGGTCCGAAATTCGTGAGATATATTGGTAAAAAACTGCAATCGAGATTTGTTCAGTTTCTCATTATTCTCCTTTTCTAATCTCTCAAATTTTAGATCATGTTCGTAAGCAGTTCTCATTAGGATTAACTTTCTGAAAGCCACTAAGAAGAGCATTGAAGCGATAACATAAAGAAAAACAGCCCATTGGGTTTTGTACCAGGGCGGAGCTATCACTACTGACAGACTTGTCCCTCTTTCTTGCCAGAGTCCATCGTCGTTCGAAGCGCGCACGGTGAAAGTATACTCTCCAGGGTTCAAGTTGGTATACTTGGCAAAGCGTCTGGAAGCATCGGTGTAATGCCACTCTTCGTCAAAACCCTCTAGACGAAAAGCATAGCGGTTCTTCATAGGGTTGGCATAATGCAATGCAGCAAATTCAAAGGAAATGCTATTCTCAAAGTATTTCAGCTCTAGACGATCCATCATCCCTAAAGGACGATCCATGAGTATCCGTCCATTGACTTCCACCCCAGGCTGCACCACTTTATCAGACACCACTACTTCCTTGAGTGCTACCATGGGTAAATGGGGATTCTGGTAAATATTGTTCGTATTGATCACATTGAAACCATTCGACCCGCCCATCATCAATTCACCATTGTTGGTTTTGAGTGTCACCTCATTGTAAAAAAAACCTCCTTGCACACGATCCTCCTTGTCAAAATGATTGACATACATGTCTTTTTCGTCAGGATCTATCACTGTCACCCCTTCATCACCAGTCAGCCAAAGCTGGCCTTTTTCATCTTCGATGATACCCACCACATCTTTGGGTAGCTGCGATTGCGAATTGTTGATCAACACAAAATGATCTGATACCGCATCATATAGGTTGAGCCCATCCTCGGTCCCAATCCAAAGGCGATTTTTGGTGTCTTGATGGATAGCATTTACAAAATTGTTGCTGAGCGTTGAACCATCTAGACTAAATTCATAGACTTTATGTTCTACTATCTTTTGATTCTGAATCTTGATCCTAATCAAACCATCGCCACGAGTACCAATCCATAGATAGCCCAAAGGATCCTCATAAATAGTCACCAATGGAATAGGTGATAATCGCTGATCATCAAAAACCAGCACCTCTCCTTCCGGGGTTACCAGGTTGAGCCCTTTACTCCAGGTACCTACCCACATACCTCCACCTTTGGCTTCACACAGCGACATCACATAATCATCGCTCAGAGCTGCCTCAGAACCCATAAAATATTGATCGTAAGACATTATTTTCTTACTATTCCTATCAATGGCGCTTCTATCAAACACGAAAAGTCCAGAACCCGCAGTCCCGACCCAAAATCGATCATTTCTATCAATCTCAAATTTTTGTATGTAATCGGTAAAGCCCAATTCTCCAGGAATCCTCCAATCGAACTTTTGAATATCATTAACAAACCCATCCTTTAAGTTGACATGAAAAAAACCACCACCCAGGGTACTCATCCAAATATCCCCTTTTCCATCTTGCTTGATGGCTGTCATGATGCTATTAGTGGGATCAAAAGTTTTGGTTTTGACTAAGCCAATGTTGTTATCGTAAGTATCATATTTATTGATTCCTTTTAAGGTTCCCGCCCAGAGCACTCCACTCTGATCCAGTGTAATAGATTGAATCGTGTTTTGACTCAGGTTTACATCCCGATCAAAATCACCAAAGAATCTATCAAAGCTTTTGTTGTTGATATCAAAAACACTCAACCCCATATCTGAGCCTAAAAGCAAAAAAGGATTCTTGGAAGAGACCACCTCCATTGATCTAAAAACACTGAATGAAGAAGGTTTGCCCTCCAATACAAAGCTTTCTATCTCCCCATTAGAATAGCGATTCAGTCCATTTTTGGTTCCCCAAAACACTTGAAGCCCAGTCGCATTCTCTACAAAAGCGATATCATAGACATAGTTGCTAGCACTTACGTTTTGTACCTCTATTCGTCTAAATTCTGCATTTTCTGGATCCATATTCTCCAACAGATTCAGCCCATACTCGGTACCAACCCAGAGACGGTCATAAGGATCAATCATCAATCGTGTGATGAAGCTATTACTGAGCGTGCTTATGTCTGACTCATCGAAAAAGAATGAAGTAAATTGTTCGGTACTTCGATCCAGAAAATTGAGGCCATTTTCTGTTGCTATCCATAGATTGCCATGACTGTCCTCGACCATATCCCATACATGTGGATTGCTCAAACAATTGTCACAACCATCGGTATAGGTGTACTGATGAAAATACTCACTACCGGCATCCTTGCGAAACAGCCCTCCGCTACGAGTCGCCACCCAAAGTGTAGAATCCGAACTTTCAAAAACTCTACCAATCTTGTTACTCTTCAGTTTACCTTCAGTGGTATTATCTGCACGGTAGATCTCGGTCGAATAGCCGTCATACTTGATCAGCCCTGACCAGGTGGCCACCCATAGATAGCCTTCATGATCCTGAATCACAGAATTGATCGAACGCTGCGAGAGTCCCAATTCGAACTGAGGCTGTTCGAAATATACATTCTTGGTTAAGATAGATTCAGGCTGAGCAATAGCTAACTGCACCAGACATCCCATCAAAAAAACTGTAACTAATATTCTATTCATTTTGGCTGCATCCGAAAGTCAATAGCAAGGTAGATTGGCCGTTGGAAGTTAAATCAAGGCAGATCAAAATACAAACATCATAGCTAGTCGATCACAGCCTGATCCATCATCGATTGATAATGAGCTGTCTTCTGACAATGGCCTGGTCTGTTCTTATCAACAACAAATACTGACCTGGGTTCAACCAGCTGATGTCTATGGCCTGAGTGGTTGACTGCTGAGCCAACACCTGCCTTCCCGTCATATCATGAAGCGCGACTGATTGATATTCAAGACCTTTGATTTGGACCTGCTCGCGAGCCGGGTTAGGATAGATCACCAGCATGTCTAGGTTTGATGGACTGTGTAACACTGGCTCTTGCGGCTCTATCGTTTCGTCTTCCTCTTCTCTCAGAATCAAATTATACTGACTGTCAAAGACCAATACCCTCCAATAAGCATAAATTTCTTGTAAGTGCTGGGTAGAGTTTTGAGAAAAGGTCAGTTCGCTCCAGCACATGAACATGGACCAGGGGGCATCCAGACTAAAAGAGGTTTTCAGATCAGGTATGGGTCCATTTTCCGTCATAGCGATCATTTTCTTACCCTCAGTGATTTCATAAACCTGATTGTACATCTGGGTTTGGGAGACGTAGTTCATGTCTCCTGGATAGGAATCATACCCGATAAAATCCACTTTTTCATTGCCCGGGTACCAGTCGTGTTCTGGCGTAGACCATGACCAGATCAGGTTATGTATGCCGTGATGGTTTTGCAAGCGATCGTAAACGATATCCCAAAGTTTGAGACATGGCTCAGGACCATGCGCTCCCCACCAAAACCAGCCACCACCAGCCTCATGTAGAGGCCGCCAGATGATCGGCACTCCTGCATCACTCATTTTCTTTAGTTGAACAGCAATAGCATCAATATCCTCTATAATTAGGTTGTATTCTTCAGTGCCTTCTTTGACAGCTTCACGCACATCAAAATCAGTTTCTTCAGTCCAAAAAGTGTTTTCCCCAGGCACTCCATCACTAGGCGAATGCCAGTGCCACTGCCAGTTGACGATACCGACTCCTCCTGTCTCTTTGTGCCAGGCGATCGCATCATCTACCTGACCATCGTCCACTGCGCCAAAGGTGTGGCTGGCTGTCTCATTGTCCCAGGCATAGGGGTAGCCTTGTGTATAAGATTTGAGGTCATAAACTCTCATCAGCGGGCGATAGCCAGCTTCACTTACCAGTTCATCATACCTGTCATTCGTCTGCCCAGAAATCACGCGCTTCCCAAAATGCTCCAGCATAAAATCATACAAAGCCACCGCATCGTCATTCGCCTGTGGATCAACAGGTGTTGTGGCTATGTCATACGTCTTTTCTTCGATAGGATAGATGACGAAATTATCGACATCCATATACCCCCAATCGCTCTGAAGCCTAATCGTATTCCGACCACTATTGAATCGATAGCTACCGGCCTTTTGGGATGACCAAACCCCTGAACCCGTAGATTCAAAAACAATAGGATGAGGACCATCACCATTGATATAAATTTGCTGGGTTTTAGTACCTGACGAGCTATAACCTATCTCCAATCGATACAAATCCCCCTGGGTAATCGCCACTTGCACTTCTACATAATCGCTCTTGTTGTCGAATCCGGTCACATAGCCTTCTCCAGAAAACCCGGAATTGGATGTTGCGCTTTGGACGCCGTTGAATGAGCCTTTTTCAGCTTCTACAGTTGTGATTGGGTCCTGTGCATTCACCCAAAAAGCACAAATGCTTAGGCATAGTAAAGCTGTAGTTCGGGATAACTTGATCATAGTAGTAGTCTTTTATTCAGGCGGTAAAACATAACCCTACGAGGGTTTGGAACCCTCGTAGGGTTGGTAGTCGATATTATTTCTTCGTCAATCGATACATTAGCACATCATGACCAGGGATTGTGGCCTTTAGCGCCTTTTTGGTAGTACCTGACTTTTTGTGCGTATGTACATTGTAGATCGAGTATTGATCAGCTGCATAGTCATAGCTGTGACCAAAATCTGGATCTGTCATTTTATTGGCTTTCCAATCGAAGGTGATATCCATCGGGTCTTCCGTTCTGTTGAGGAAAAGCACTGCCACTTCTCCACCAGCCAATGGCTTCACCCATACTTCATAGTCTTCTTCATCGATATGCTTGTACCCTTGTACACCCAAAGTATCCTGATCTATCGCGATCACGTCTTTGTTGGTCAGGATCTCGACTGTCTCAGGCGACATGTTTCTGATGTCATTACCAGCTATCAATGGAGCTGCCTGTATCGCCCAAAGCGCAAAGTGTGCTCTATCTTCGCTAACAGACATGCCATTGCCTACCTCCATCATGTCTGGATCGTTCCAGTGACCTGGACCAGCAGCAGTACGGATACCCGGTCTCATGTCGATGATCTGTAGTACACCCCAGGATGACCAGGTACCGTGATCCTCTTCACAGTCAAAGCAGTTGTAGATATCACCAGTCGTTCTCCATAGGTGACCAATCGGCCCAGCCCACTCCCAGGGATCATTGTCTCCCCACTCGCAAATGCTGAAAACAATAGGACGTCCTGCTTCATACAGTGCATCTCTCATCGTCAGATAGGCACCTTCGGCTTTCAAGCCTTCTGTGTTACACCAATCATATTTGAGGTAATCGACACCCCAGCTCGCATAGGTCATCGCATCCTGATACTCACGTCCGCGACTACCTGGTCTGCCTCCGCAGGTCTCCCATCCTGCATCAGAGTAGATTCCGAACTTCAGACCTTTGGAGTGAATGTAGTCAGCCAAAGCTTTGATCCCTGACGGAAAACGCTCTGGATCTGGGTGAATGAAACCTAAGCTATCACGCTCACCATGCCAACAATCATCAATCACGATATACTCATAGCCAGCATCTTTCATCCCACTAGCCACCATAGCATCAGCGGTTTCTTTGATCAGATTTTCATCTACATCACAGGCAAACTTGTTCCAGCTATTCCAGCCCATCGGTGGCGTCTCTGCTAGTCCTTCAAACTTTTGCGCATTTGCTCCGGAGGCAAATACAAGTGCTATTATTAAAACTAAAATTCTCTTCATGCTTAATACTTTATCCTAGATTCTTACAATCAATTTTTATAATCAAGCCACCTTTGTATTAGTACACGCGCTCCCAATCATCGGTGCGGAAAGGTACCGCCGGTAGACCTTCTTCGTTGTACAAAGTCGCCTCAGGATTATCACCCCAGGCATAGCGAACTGCTACAGGATTGGGGACTTCTGGGGACTCCAAAACCACCCCAGTACCATCGATCCATACTTCTTTTGCCCAGTAGAACTTCTTGTCTTCTCCTGCAATGGCAAAGCCTTTGATTTTATCTGTTGAGGACTTCAATCCTCCACCAACATTTTCAAACGTCAGATAGGCACGACCATTAGCAAACTGATGACCTGCCAGTGTAGGCCCTGAATAGACTATATCCTTTCCATAAGACACCTTCTCTGCAACCAACCAAAGTCGTTTACCCACATCCTGTTTATTCCTTGGGTGAATATCATTGGCATCTCCTATATCTATGGTGATAGCCATACCTGTTTTTGGCTGATCCAGGGTCGCCGTTTGCGCTTCCCTCAATCTGGCCCAATCGCTGTCTGTAGGCTGATCCTTTCTCTCCATAAAATTGGCCAACTGCACATACAAGAAAGCAAAATCCTCGCCCCATAACTCGCGCCAATCTTTGATCACATTGGAAAACAACTCGTGATAGTACTGTGGTTTATCTGCATTAGATTCGCCCTGATACCAAATGGCCCCTCTGGCTGTATACCCTCCTATCGGAGCTATCTTGGCGTTATAAAGAAAAGTAGGCAACTGGAACATCTTCACGGCCATAGGGATTTTGTCTTCGATATCATTAGAATATCTCCAATCACCCTCTAAAGACAGCTTTTCCCCATCTACATCTAGCCACATTTCACCCGGACGACCGAAATAGACATTGTTGTCCCAGGAGTTGGCCACACGGTAAGTGATCACATTCTTACCTTCTCTGATCAGCTCTGTCGGGATATCCAAAGGCTGGATCGCGTCATTCCATTTTTTCATCCAAAGGAGCTCTCCATTGAAGAAGACAAAAGCCTCCTGCACTACATTGCTGATATAAAGCTGAACTTTCTCAACGCTATCTGGTGACAATTGCACCTCTCTTCTCAGCCAGGCTAGATCAGTCATTTTGCAGTTACATGGCAAATCCAACTCTTCCCACTTACTGTCATCAAAATCTAAAGCTTGTGCTCCACTGGTCACTGCGCCCACCGAATCGCGCATGAGCTCCCATTTGCGTGCGTCTTTCGCTTCATTTTCTTTTTCAAATTCATCCCATGGCACTTCTGGGTTCAATATTTTCTTCGCTGCCTCTTCATAGCCAGGTGTTTTGGCCAATGTCTCAGCAGAAGCCCAGGCCTCAGCGGGTGTGCCACCCCAGTGGCTCTCGATAATTCCTACTGGAATGTCCTTCTCCAGATGATTGCGCTTGGCAAAGAACCAGGCCACAGCAGAGAAATTAGCCACATTTGCCTCATTGGCAATTAACCACTCCCCTTCTTCTATGTCTTTTTGTGGGGTCGCTGCAAATACGTTTGGTACTTGAAAGAATCGAACGTTCGGATATTCAGCATCCTTGACCTCTTCCTTCCAGTTGTTCACATTCCAGCTCAGTTTCCACTCCATGTTGGACTGGCCGCCAGCGATCCATACGTCTCCAATCAGGATGTCCGAGAATTGATAAGTCGTATCCCCTTTGATCGTCATTTCATAGGGCCCACCTGCTGTTTTCCCTTCCAAAAAGGCCTCAAAATTACCCTCAGCATCTGCCTTGACCTTAGTCTTTTGACCGTCAAAAGTGATGGTGATTTTTTGACCTGGCGCTGCCCAGCCCCAGATTTTCGTAGGCTGATTGCGTTGAAAGACCATGTGATCCGCAAACAATCGAGGTAGCCTTAGGTCTGCTGCTTGCAAAGTGCTAGTCAGCAGGATCAACAATAATACTCGGAATAATCTACTCATCTTGAATTAATCTTTATGTTGTCATTCCGACGATAGGAGGAATCTATAAGCGTTATGAAAATACGCGACGCAAATAGATCCCAGCCTGTCCGGCAGGCAGGTCTCCTACCGTAGAGATGACATAACGGTTATTTATACAAAAGTTCTACTCTGGCAATTTGTGCTACATCTTGAAAACTAATTCGGATGTAGCGAATATTTTCACCTTCAGACACCTGATAAAACTTGGGTACCTGATAGGCATAGTTCTTTTCTTTGGATGCGTAAACTTCAGTTTGGGTATCGGCTTCATTCCATCGCTCACCATCACCCGATATTTCAATCTTCAGTGACGATGTATCTGGATTTTCTTCAAAAGCATAGACCTTGAATCCTACGAGCTCACCTTCTACATGATAGAGCATCTCGCTTCCCTTTTTTCCTTTCGCACGAGAGGTGATTTCCTTGAAGGAACGATCATCTCCCGTCACCAATTCGATATCCTTTGAGTCAAATGCCTTACCGTAATTTACCCAATTGTCAACCAACGCCTGGTACTCGTAGACCACTGGCCCTACCACATTAGAAGGCTCAGATTCTCCACCTTGATTAGTAGCTAAAACCTGGTAATAATAAGATTTACCCAATTCAGCAGACTCATCGTGGAAATTGGCAAAAGTCTGAATCGCAGCATCAGACACATTGTATCCAATTACTTCCCATGGGCCTTCTGCGGATTCACTGCGTTGTACATGATAACCTGAAGCTCCCGCACTTCCCTGCCAACGGATATCGTGTGACTCTACGATTTCTAGCAATTTTGGCGCATTAGGTGCCTCGTCTACACCCGCTTCCATTCCTCTAATCTCGAAAGCATATCGGCGGTACATATCCAAAAAATCCTTCTCGTCATATACCAACCCCGAATGAAAGCCAGGATAGTGGAAGGACTTGTAAATCCCATTGCCTAATGGCTCGGAGTGATGGTAAAACCCTCCATCTCTATGGTGGTAACGAATACTCCATGTTAATCCTCCCACAATATCTTTTTCAGCCATGATTTTTTGCATCACCGCTTCCATACCCTTGGTCGAAGCAAAGCCAAACTCTCCTACTATGTAGGGCTTTTGACCTTTGACCACTCTCAAGTTGTTGTCAATATGCTTCATCATTTTGATTGGGTTGGGTTCGTAGTGATGAGATGAAACGATATCGATATTCGGGTCGGCCAGCGATTCTCTCATTACAGTTGTTCTGCCATCGATCGCAAAAAAGCCATCCATGAACAAATGATTCTTGTCCAGCCTTTTGACGTAAGCAGCGATCTCTTTCGTCCATGAGTAAGGAGATTCTAGTTCATTACCCGTCTCCCAACAGAGAATGGATTTGTCATCCTTGTATTTCACTCCTGTGATGGTATTAGTTCGGTTAACCGTGAATTCAACAGTCTTTTTAAAATCCTTGATCAACTGCTTATCCGTCCAAAACTCATCTTTATCCTTTCCTCTAAAAGCCGCATAATTCGGCCTACCTCCCATCCAGGGCCAGTTGTTCAATAAAGAAAAAATGATTCGTATTTCATACTCATTTGCCAATGCCAACATCATGTCGTTGACTTTGAAGGCCTCTTCGTTGAATTCGCCTGGGGCTTCTACGAAGGTTACGGCATCTTCTGGAAAGTCCGTATTTCTAACCGGTATGGTGTAGATGCGAATGACCGTTCCACCCATTCTTTTGACAGTTTCGAAGGCATCTCGCATTTCAAACTCTGTTGGCAGGTCGTATGGATTGGTTCTTCCAAACTCCATTTCATCCTCCACATAATTGAGGTTCGGGATGTTCCAGGAGAAGAAACGCATCGGCTCGTCTCCGTCCATCAGTTGGTTGCCTTTGGCCGTCACGAAGTGTTCAAATCCTTGTGCGCTAACTGAAATAGCTGCGGTAAGTAGTAGTATAAGTATTTTTAGTTTTTTCATTTTCTTTCTTGTTATGAATTTGCCTCGCTTAAAAGGTTCTCGTCATTTCGACAGAGTATAATTGCCCTTTGGGCAAGAATACGACGAGAAATCTGCTTCGGCCAGCTCTGAGATTTTACAAACATCCTGCCATCAGGGCTCCAGACTTCTCGTCGCAGTTCAGGGTTCACACCCTGATCTACTCTGTCGAAGTGACGCTCTATCATTCGACAGCCGTTTTGGTTCCATCTTTCAAGTCTTGCTCTACTTGTCTCATGAAGCCTTCATCCAGTTTGTAAAACTGAATCGCCAGATAAGAAACCAGGGCTCCAATACCTGCATAAACGCTAAACATCAGTTTGATACCCAACAGAGACAGTTCCGTCTGATCTGTATTGGCCTCAAATCCATAAGCTGCCAAAATCCATCCTGACAAGGCGCCACCTAAGGTCCAGCCAAATTTCTGCGACATGGATGAGGAAGAAAAAACTAACCCTGTGGCTCTACGGCCAGTTTTCCATTCGGAGTAGTCAGCAATATCCGCATACATGGACCACCCCAGTGGCATGACCAAACCCGCACTAATTCCTATTAAAACATTGAGAAGAAAAATAATGAGAATCTGAGAAGGGCTTAAAAAGAAGAATAGAACACTTAAACCTGCAGATATCAACGCTGCCCATCCAAAGGTCTTTTTCTTCCCTAATAGGGCTGAAATCGGTTTAGCCAAAACTACTCCAATGATGTTCGAGCCTAACCAAATCGACATATAAGCCGAAGATAGTACAGCTGTTGTCAATTCGTAGGTAGTTCCAAGAAGGTCCAAACTTTGGTCTTTTACCACATACTTGAAGTAAAACATGATCGAGCCATCCCTAAGAGACATGAAAATCAAAATACAAATATTGGCAGCCAGCATGATAAACCAGGGCTTGTTTTTACCCAAGTCTTTCAGATCATCTTTAAGGCTCCCTTGTTGTTCTTTAGTTGGAATCAAACGCTCTTTCGTACCCAATGCTGTCAGGATAAAAAGTACTGCCGCCACTATTGCATAAATGGCAATTGTGGTCTGATAGCCTTTTGCCTCCGATGTTCCTTCACTGAAATAAGCTACCAACACCGTAGCAGTTGAGGTCACCAACATCCCACCAGAATAAGCCCCGATGAAACGCCAGGATGCTAAAGAAGTACGCTCGGTGCTTTTACTACTCATCACTGCTAATAATGATCCATAGGGCACATTGACCGCTGTGTAGGCCATCATCATCAGCGTATAGGTCACATAGGCGTAGATCAGTTTGCCCGTACTATCCAGATCAGGCGTAGAAAAAGTCAGTACTCCTACGATCCCAAATGGAATCGCTCCAAAGAGCAAGAAAGGACGAAACTTCCCCCACCTGGTAGTCGTCCGATCCGAAATGATCCCCATCAAAGGATCGTTAGCCGCATCCCATACACGAGTGACTAGAAACATAGTCCCCACCGCAGCTGCAGAAATACCGAAAATGTCGGTATAGAAAAACAATAAAAACATTGAAAAGAGCTTCCAAAACATGGAGGATGCAAAATCCCCCAGCCCATAAGCCATCTTTTCCTTTAGTCCTACTTTCATGCTTGTTTCTGTCATTCTTATCTTTATTCTTCACCAGTTCTGTCATTCCGACGAAGGAGGAATCTAATGCGTTCAGAAAGTTTCTCAGTTACTCATTTAGATCTATCCTACGTCGAGATGACAAATGGACGAAAGCCCTTTTTCTATTTCAGACCTATAGATTTTAGGTATTCTAAATTTCTATCAATCAATTTATTTCTTGTCTGTACACTAGCGGCAGAGCGCAAACCATCCTCCGGTGTATTCTTGCAGTAGTCAATCAGCTGCGCTACTGTTGAGGTCGCCACATGCATTCTGGTATCGGATGATGCGTAGTATATCAGCACTTCGCCATTGTCCTTTTTGATCCAGCCGTTGGTAAAGAGTACATTGGATACATCTCCCACTCGCTCTTCATCAATCGGCCCCATAAAGTGACCACCTGGTCTGTGAATCACCTCAGATGGATCTTCTAATGAAGTCATAAACATGTACAGCACATACCTCAAACCTGCAGCTGTATTTCTCACACCATGTGCCAAATGCAACCAACCTTCCTCTGTTTTGATTGGAGCTGGACCCTGTCCGTTCTTTACTTCTTTGATGGTGTGATAGACCTTGGGATCAATAATTTTCTCCGCACCGGTTTTAGCATTTTCCATGCTATCGATCAAGCACCAGCCGATTCCTCCCCCTTTTCCAGCTTCGATGAAGCCATCCTGTGGACGAGTGTAGAGTGCATACTTTCCATCTATGAATTCGGGATGTAGCACCACATTTCTTTGTTGATTTTCACCTGAGTCCAAATCTGCCAGACGTTCCCAATTCACCAAATCTTTAGTGCGAGCAATTCCGCATTTGGCATCTGCAGCTGACTGGTCTGCATCTGGTGCCCCTTTGGCACGACGCTCTGTACAGAACAAGCCATAGATCCAGCCATCCTCATGCTCAATCAAACGCATATCGTAGACATTGGTGTCAGGCTCGTCAGTTTCTGGTAGTGTGATCGGATGATCCCAAAAACGGAAATTATCGATTCCGTTTTCACTTTCTGCAATAGCGAAAAATGACTTTCGGTCATCTCCCTCCACACGTACAGCAAGGCAAATCTTGCCATTGAAAACAATTGCACCAGAGTTGAAAGCGACGTTCACTCCCAAACGTTCCATAAGCAGTGGGTTGGTCTCGGGGTTCAAATCATAGCGCCAATAGACTGGCGTATGTTTGTTGGTAATTATTGGGTTTTGATAGCGCTGGATTACGCCATTACTATCCTCCTTAGGTTGGTTAGGGATTGATAAAAATGCCTCATGATCTGCAAGCATTTTCTTGATTCTATCTACCTGTGCGCTCATTCTGTTTAGTAATCTATGTATTGAAAAGTGAGTTTTTATATTTATTGATACATCCCTTTGAGGTCATCTTCTACCCATACTTTTTCGTCTGAGCAAAAGTCCTTGAAGTCTGCAACAGCCTTGTGGCCTGGATAGGGAGCATAATGGTGTTTCTCATTGGCATTTCTCCAAACCAGCACGTAGGCCATTTTGATTTTATCTGATTTTTTAATTGGATTCAAAATCTCATCGCTGAACCAGGTAGGATTGGTTATAGACTCTAATCCCGTTTCGGTAATGGCTGCAACCATTCCTTTCTCCTCTGCTAGTTGAGTCACAACCTCCAAAGTCTCAATGAAGATTCTTTCCTGCTCTGCCGCGGGTCTAGGGTTGATATCACGCCCAACGTTCCAATAATCATCTATCCCCAGCATATCGACATATTCATCCCCTGGGTAGCCGTAGAGGTATTCTGATCTTAGATCCTTATTATTCATCCTGCTGGCATCAGGTGAGAAACAATAAATCAAATGATGAAGTCCTTTCGTATTCTTCATATAGTTTACCGTAAATCTCCATATAGCTATATATTCCTCTTCGCTACATATGCCTTTGCCCCACCAAAACCAATCACCGTTGTGTTCGTGAAAGGGACGAAAGATCATCGGAACAAGCGTTTCTCCCGATTTCACTGTAGTTAGAAAATCTCCAAGATCATCGAGCTCTGCCACAAATTTATCATGGTCTTTTCCGCCAGGTAAAAGATGTTTTACCGTCTGGGTAGTATCCCAGCTGTTGCC
Organism: Reichenbachiella ulvae; assembly: GCF_025833875.1. Taxonomy (NCBI): domain Bacteria; kingdom Pseudomonadati; phylum Bacteroidota; class Cytophagia; order Cytophagales; family Reichenbachiellaceae; genus Reichenbachiella; species Reichenbachiella ulvae. Next base: position 2,530,101 of record NZ_JAOYOD010000001.1, read on the forward strand.
TCCCGATGTGAAATTATCCCAATGCAAAGAAATGGTATTAATGCCTCCTCGCTCATATATCTGTACCATCCATTTTCGGATGTCGTCTATGGCTATCTGATCCAGGTTTACACCCTCTCTTCGGTGCCCCAGATCCCAGCCATGAACGGCCGGAAAGGATCCGACGATATCCTTTACGTCAGATTTACCTTCTATCTTTTTCCATCCCACACCATAGGCCATATCATCTTGATGGCCAAACATAATATGATTCTCAGCAGTTTTTTTCAGGTTATTGTATAGGTTGATCGTTTCTTTTGTGGCTTGAGAATCGATTAGCGTATTGTCGATGGGAGCAGTTTTACTAGCAGTTGTCGGCTTACAAAGAGACAAAAGTAAAACCATCACTAAGGAAGCTGTCGGAATATAAATTAGTCTTAGTTTCATGTGTTTTGTTTCTAGAGAAATCGCCATTTTGTTAGAAAGGCTAAAACCCTATCAATATGTCTAATAAAACATAGATCAATCCTACTATAAGTATCCCCATGGCGATTTCCATGAATAGGTAAACTCTCTTCCTGGTGTAGCCCTTTTCATTTTGGTCACTCATCATTAGATCAATCTTAATTGGGTTTATTTTTAAATTTTCAAGGGCAATATCAGGCCATTCAAGAGATAAGGAAAGGGTATTATCTCACAAAAATGATTCTTGAAATTCCTGATAGTTTCAAAGTGTCAGTTGCAACATATAGTGCTTATTAATGTTACAAACAACTACTTAAATAATACTACCGGACGGGTTCGTCCGGTAGTATTAATATCAAACTTGGTTGTGATTAAAACTGATTATTTGAACCCAATATGATCAACATAATAAGTTCCAGTCCAACCTCTGTCTTGTAGAATGATTCTTCCCCATGAGGATAGCCCTCCCTGGATATCTGCGATGTTAAATTTGGCTTCAATCCACTCTCCCTCTTTCAGGATAATGGCACCATCGCCAGCCCAATTTTCATCAACGACTAACCATAATTCTTTTCCATCAGAACCAGGTCCACCATAGATGAATATTGAGAAGGTTTCGTAAGAAGAAACATCAACTGTAGATCCTCCTATACTCCAGCCAGAGTAGCCACCTGTATGTTCAGATTTCCATGACACATCACCAGAAATTGCAAAATCTGTGCTCGCTGCATCATTTGTACTCCAACTCCAGTTTCCATATCCTCCACCAATGGTTTCATCATAAAGTATAGATGAATAAGTAGATAAATCAACCATGTTAATCTCTGGAGATTCTGTCATATCCCCTTCATAGGTAGTAAAACTAATCTTACCTGGGCCAGGAGTAATTCCTGCGGGAACCATTACTTCTAAAGTAGTAGATGTTCTATCTCCAAACTCAGTTGCATACACTCCACCTGGGAAAATAACATCCTGAGTCAAGTTCAATTTACTACCAGTAAGGGTAACCATTTTACCTACAACAGCCAATGATGGCACTCCACCAATTTCAGGTACATTGGGGAGAATTAATTCCTGACTAGACTCTATTCTATCTCCGTTGGCAGCTATCAGAGTAACTGGCCCAGTTAGTGCCGCTGATGGCACAGTCACAGTGAACTGTGCCTCTGATGGAGACACAACCTCTACCATCGTTCCGCCTGAGAATTCCACGTACGTGATCAAATCCAGATTAGTACCCGTTACCAGCATATCATCCCCTCTCTTAGCTGTATCATCAATAGTAGATATAGTAGGAGCCACCATAGCCAAAGATGATGAAGTTACAGTCTTGTTAGACAAAGTCTGGAAAGTTACATCTCCACTTTGAGCTTCCATCGGCACCTGAACAGTTATTGAAGTAGCTGTACCACCTCCAAGTACAGTACCAGCTACATCGCCACCAAATACTACTCCACTAATCAAATCTAAGTCTTCACCTGTAACAGTCAGCTCATTTCCAGGCTTCACCGGGTTAGGAGCTACCGAAGAAACTGTAGGCAATAACATGGTAATGCTACTATTTGATTCTACAGTTAAACCTGAAGCGACTACCATATTCAATACCCCATCCTGACCTGCTGCAGGAACGGTCACCACAATTGAGGTCTGTGATACACTAACAAAATTCTCACTTGAAACGCTCTCACCACCAGGGAACAACAAATCAGTAACCAAATCCAAATTAGTTCCTGTTATGGTCAAATCATTCTGTGCCTTTACTGTAGCAGGAGCAAGCTCCGTCGTAGCAGGTAAACTCACCTGAACCTCTGTCTCAGTTTTGAACTCATTTGGAATTTCTTCCATGTCATACAGCAACAGAACACCCGTTTGAGCATCCGCTGGTACTCTAACCTTCAAAACCTCTCTGCTTTGTTCTTCAAATTCAGTAACTGATTTGTTAGTAGCAAAGATCACTTCCTCAATCAAGTTGAGATAAGTACCTTTAATTGTAATCACAGCCCCTGGTCTCACAGCAGATTCTGGATAAGAAGTGATGGTTATTGGCTCCAAAATACTCAAGGAAGTTTTGGTTACTATTGGATCATCCTGATTCTTTACTTCCAGAGCGACTTTACCTTCAACGGCCTCATCAGGTACGGTGATTACAATTCGCTTAGCCGACAGACTATCAAAATCTGCAGCTTCAATCACTATATTGTCTGGTAGAACTATTCTTTCTACATCCATCAAATTTTCTCCGATGAAATGAAGCTTATCTCCACGCAGTACTGATGGACCAAAACTAAATAAGGCCACTTCATCACTCGTCTTTTCGCTATCCTTTTCTTCACATGCACTCCATAGCGCTACTAGCACTACCAGCATCAATGCAAAGGCGTATTTTAAATTAATATTTTTAAAATTCATTGTATTTCGATTTAATGAAACGAATTAGTTTGGAACTACTCGAAAGTTGTCCATTCCTATGTTGTAAATGGCAGGACTTCCTCCATGAAAATAAATGTACATGCCATATCCACCTGAGTTATAGGAGAAATTGTCATTTGACTCATACACATCCTTCCAAGGAATACTAATGGTTTGCCATTCTCCTCCAGTATCTACATTTGATTCCCAAGGATAGAAGAAGTCATTCCTGGCAGCACCAAAAGCACCTCCATCAGCATTTCCCAGATATAATCTCATCACAGCACCTTCAAACGTTTCTTGTGTGTTTATTTCGAACTTCAGAACATAATTAGAAGGATTATCCAATGCATCCACTGGGATGTTTCTGGTTTCCAAATTAGTGTCGCTTTCTTGCGGACCACCGTAGATCTCCATATAAGGGTATGGACCTTGTGCCCCTCTGTTAATTCGGATAAAGTCGCCAGAAATATTTGGTATATCTCCATCAGTCGAAACTACAAAATCAGTTCCTCTCCACATACCATTAAATGAACCATCAAAACTTGCAATGATATTCCTGTCATCTTTAAAAATGACATCTGAAGTAGAAGACCCAAAATTAGAAGTTATCGTCACAGGTCCGACTTGTGCTCCAGCAGGAACCCTGACCTGTAATTCAGTGTCCTCTACTGACACTATCTCGGCTTCAAATCCTCCTTCAAAAGTAACCATCAAAGGCTCATAGAAATAATCACCATACAATACAGCAATTTCACCTTCATTCACGTATTCACTCTTGAACCTTTCGACATATGGCTCTCCTATATCCACAGTAAAGTCATATTGAAGAGAATCTCCATTGGAAAACACCAGCGTCATCAAATTATTTATGTTCGATGGAATCCTACTTGGAACGCGAGTAATTACTGAAGAATTTGTGATAAAAGAAGGGTTCAAAGTTGCCTCACGGTCATTGAACCAGAGTTCACGAACATTACCCAGGTTATCTCCTTTAATGACCACCATTTGGCCTTGGCCGGCAGCAACCACCAATGAATCTGCTGATTCTGGATTGGTAACCCTAATGTAACTTACGCTTGGTGCTCCTCCTGTTTCCTCCTCGGTACAGCCAGATAGCACAGCACTCCCAATGGCTATAGCCATAAGAAGGTTTAATGTATATCTTAATTTTAATTTCATAAGATTAATATTTTAAATAATCAATTAAGTTGTTAGTAAACAACTCGAGTTTATCATTCACTTCCACCCTCAAATTCGTAAGGAATAGGATCCAATCCCAGACTTGGCGCCTGACTAGCTTCAGAAGCAGGTATGGGTAAAAGAAAATTCCCTGAATTAGCAGAGGGGTAGCTGAACTCTGACCATGAAGTTTGTTCAAATGTCCATGCAGTTGGATCAGGCCACTGATTTGGTTTCACTACAAATAAGCCACGATATTGATTATTAATGATATTATATGCTTCATTTGGGTTGTAATAATGCAAACGCACCAAATCATACCATGCCATACTCTCCATAGCAAACTCCTTAATTCTCTCTTCAAAAATCATTTGCCAGGTAAGCTCTGCTGTTGGATTAGTTTGAGGGGGGAATTCGCCCAAACCTGCTCTTTTATGAACTGCATTGAAATATTCCAATGCTTTAGCATCAGCGGTGGAAGCATTATTTCCTAATGCAGCCTCTGCATAAATCAAATACATCTCTGCAAGTCGCATCATGTAAGTATTATTCGGGTAGCGCTGACGATCCGCATTACCGTCTGCTTTTCCTACTACATATTTTTTAATACTAGCATAACTAAAGTCTACATCTCCCGGATCTTCAAAAACCAAATCTTGTTCAGTTGACACTCCGTTTTCATCGGTCACGGTCTGTACAATTTCAGGATAAGTAAACCCTGGCAACATAAAAGTAGCCTTTAACCTTTCGTCGTTGGAAAAGCCCGGAGTAGCTCCATTATCTCTAATCAAGCCGTCATACAAACTTAACATCCACCAAGAGGCACTTAAGTCTCCTCCCCATCCATCTCCGTTGGCAGCAATCGAATTACTATAAGTAATTTGTGAAACCATCGTGTTTGATGCATCATACCCATTTGGTGCTAATGAAAAAACCCACTGTAATTCGAATAAGGATTCATTATTATTATCATACGGATATAGGAACAAATCCTCATATTTTGACATTAGCGATTTTCCACTCATGGTAATGACACTATCTGCATAAGCCATTGCATCATCTAGATGTGATTGATCCCTGTTACCTGGAGTCGCACCCAAGCCAGCCAATGTCAAATGAGTTCTAGCTAACATACCCAATGCAGACCATTTGGTCAATCTACCAGGTGCTAAGGATTCAACTGAAAGATGAGCTGCTGCAAATTCAAAATCCTTCTGTATAAACTCCCAAACACTTTCAACTGTATTTCTTCTCAGTTGAGGATTATCCAAATGATCCAAATTATTCTCAATAATTGGCACAGCACCATAATTCATTACCAGATGCATATAAGCTACCGCTCTCATGAATCGAGCTTCTGCTATAGCATGCTGCTTAACATTCTCAGAAACCTCGGCTCCAGCAAAAGCATTGATGTTGTTAATAGCCAAATTGGATTGGCCTATTGTAACAAAGAAAGACCTATATGCTTGTTCGTTAGAGGCCGATACCGGTGTAATATTAAAGGTGACGGCATCTCTATTGCCCCAAGCTCGATATACACTTCCCCCACGAATATCACCTAACTGAAAGTTAGACTGATCTACATAAGTTTTCCAAGCTGCATTATATAAGACAGCAGTACCTGCAAGTACCTGCTCATCTGAATTGTAAAAGTTAGCATCTACCAAAGTATCCTTTGGTGGTCTATCCAAAAAGTCTTCGGTACATCCTACTGATAACCCTAATAGGGACAGCAGAATGATGAATATTATATTATTATTTTTCATTTTGTTCGTTTTTTGAGTGATTAAAAATCAATTCCAACGCTAAATGAGTAAACTGGAGTAAGTGGGTAACGACCATAGTCTACTCCCACAAATCCTCCTGCTACTTGTGCATTAGGACCTACATAAGAACCAACTTCTGGATCATAGCCACTATAATTGGTGAATGTGTATACATTTTGTGCACTTGCAGTAATAGTTACCCCTCTCACCACATTTTGTCTATCTAAAATGGAACTTGGCAAACGATAACTTAATGAAACATTCTTCACTCTGAGGTAAGACCCATCTTCTACGTACTTATCCGTCAATCGATCATAATTTCCATTATTGGTTGCAGTCGACATTCTCGAAACAGTCGTACCTGGATTTTCCAAGTATGGATTACCAGTTTCATCTGTTCCAACTTTTGCATAATCAAATGCCTCTAAAAACATGTTTCTACCTAGATTGATGTTATTTGGGTTTGCGTTTTCATATCTCATGTAATTATAGATTTCATTTCCATAACTACCCTGAAGTAGAATACTTAACTCAAACCCTTTATATGAAAATGTATTCGTAATACCACCGTAAAGTTTAGGCCATGGATTACCAATGAATGTCATATCCTTTTCATCAATGATTCCATCGCCAGAATCCAATATCCCATCTCCATCAGTATCTTCAGTGATTTGATCCTTATATTTCACATCACCTACCCAAATACTATTTTCACCAACTGGATACTCATTCCCTTCGTTATCAACGGGCAAAGCGCTATCTTCTATTTCCTCAATAGACTCAAAAATCCCTTCCTCTTCAAACCCAAAGAACTGCCAAGGAGCCATACCAACAACAGAGCGCTGTGCAAAATTGTTTAAGAACCAGCTTTCACCTTCTCTTGTAATGTGTTCAGCACCTGAAGCCAAGCTTGTAATTTCAGTTTTAAACTGGGACACATTGATATTAGTTGTCCATTTGAATGAGCCGTTATCTACATTAATTGTATTTAGGGAAGCTCCCCAACCTTTGTTGCCTAGAGAACCAATATTCACTGTTGGGGCAGTTACGGCCGCATTACCGTCAGTCCCCATATACCACGGAAGTTCTGTTTGAAGAATTAAATTATCAGTGCTCTTGATGTAGTAATCTGCATCAATTTGAATTCGACTGTCAAATAAACCTAAAGTAATACCATAGTTATCAGTTTGGGTTTGTTCCCATTGGTAATCCGGATTAGGGTAATTGGCAGGATAAAAAGCAGTACCTAAGTCAGTAGGCAAGGCTTGAGACATCCTTGCATAAATTGGACCACTTCCTCCCTGATTACCAGTTAAACCTATTTCGTACCTAAATCTCAAATCACTTATGAATCCAACATTGAAAAAGTTCTCTTCAGACAACCTCCATGCAGCAGAAACTGAAGGGAAATACCCCCATTTATTTTCCTTAGCAAAGTTGGATGACCCATCTGCTCTAAAAGCAGCAGTTATAATATACCTATCTCCAAAATTGTAATTCAAACGTCCTAAATAGGACTCCATTGCCCAATCACCTTGACCACCACCATTAGAAGCCGTTTCTGGGTCACCCGCATTCAAATCTAGTACCTCGTTAGTAGAGAATCCTTTTCTCTGAGCAAACAAGCGCTCCCATTGAGACTCCTGCGCCTCGTGCGTTACCATTACATCCAATCTATGATTTCCAAACTCCTTGATATATTGAAGGGTTTGATTCCAATTCCAATAAGAACTAAAATTCTGAGTCTTGTCCAGTTGTGCTTCATTGTTCTCTTGATAACCGAACTTATATGTAGGCAAGTAGTAGGTTGAACTAGAAAATCCAATATCGGTATTAAAACTTGTTCTAAACTCGAGCCCATCCACAATTTTAAACCCTGCGTTCAACCCTCCTAACAGACGTCTTTGCATCCGCTCATTCGTTATGATTTCTGCTAACCCGATAGGGTTAGGTGGGGCAAATTGTTCTGCACTGCTGTTCTGAATGTTGCCTCCTCCATAGGTGCCATCAATATTTTTTACAGGGATATAAGGAGCCAATCTAATAGCGTCCGTAATCAACTGAGATTGAGTTGAAGAAATTTCCTCATCTGTTTGAGAAATATTAATATTTGCCCCTACCTTGAACCATTCTCTAGGCTTGTTGTCAATATTCAAACGAAGCGAATTTCTCTTAAATCCAGAACCTAATGCTACACCTTCTTGATCAAAATGCTCTCCAGATAAGTAATAAGTTGTTTTTTCACCTCCACCACTTAAACTTAATTGATGTTTTTGCATGGCTGCAGCTTTGAACAACTCATGTTGCCAATCTGTACCATCCCCTAGCAATGTTGGGTCCAAAAAATCCTCTCTTACGTCACCACCAACAATATTTTTATACTCGTTCTCCATTTGAGCATATTGTCTCATATCCAACACTTCCAATTTTTGCGGGGCTGTTTGAAGACTATAGGTATAACCATACGAAATCTTTACTTCACCAACTTTCCCTCTTTTGGTTGTGATCATAACCACACCATTCGTACCTCTCGATCCGTAGATAGCAATAGCCGATGGCCCTTGAAGGATCTCTATGCTCGCCACATCCGAAGGGTTTAAAGAAGAAAGTGGATTGGTTCCTGCTGCACTATTATCAACTGTCACTTGAACTCCATCAATCACGTAAAGTGGCTCGTTGCTACCGCCAATCGTATTGAGACCTCGGATATTTACAGAAATACCTCCACCTGGTGCACCAGTATTTTGAGTTACATAAACTCCTGCAGATCTACCTGCAATCGCCTGATCGATGGTAGTATTGATTGTTTTACCAATATCTTCTGAGGAAATTGAAGTTTGAGCAGAAGTAAGATCGGCTTTTCTCATTTCACCATAACCTACTACTACGACTTCTTCCAGCTCTTCAGCATTGATGTCCATACTCACATCAATAGTGGATCTTCCCGAAATAGAAATTTCCTTGCTTTTATACCCCAAGAAAGAATATACTAATACTGCGTCCTCATCTACTTTGATTGAATAGTTACCACTGATATCGGTAACCGTACCTTTGGTTGTACCTTTTTGTACAACAGTCACACCAGGCAAATCATCGCCGGTGTCTCCAGCAGTTACTTTACCAGTAACTGTCACCTCCTGCGCAAGTGCGGGATAGGACCCCACCAATGCCATGCAGAAAATAATCAACACGAATGCGGGCTTTTTCATGCCACTAACCACCCATGCTTTACGTCGTTCGTAAACGTCTTTCATAAACATGCTTTTTTTAGTAAAAAAAATAGTAATTCTAATGTCTAGATGATCATAGACCATCTATTCATCGAAGGCCTGCTTCAATGACCAACGATACTTCAATATTAGAAATAAGCAACTTTTAGTAGGGTGGAGATATGTGTATTTTTAGATTAATAAATGTAACAGCGCAACCGATTGAAAAGCGCAACAAATTGCGTGCATTTTGTCTATGATGGCTGTGCAAAATCCCTCTCACACAAATGTTGCACATTATATTACATTTGATGCACTGCAAGAACAAAAACACCTCTAGAATTAAATATAGAGGTATTTTACTACTAATTAATAGAGGCGATTATGCTAAAAAGACTCAGATTCCTGCCCTCATTTGCCATTTTATTGTTATTTATCTCTTGTTCAGAGGACAATTCTGATCTGCGAAACCGTATAAACCTTCGAGGTTCATGGCAATTTGCTCTGGATACCGCCAAAATCGGAATAAAAGAAGGTTGGTATAGGCAAAATCTAACAGATAGTATTCAGCTCCCGGGTACAACTGACTCCAATCAAAAAGGCCTATTAAACACTGACACTACCACCAAGCATCTCAACAGAATCTATAAATATGAAGAGGCAGCCTGGTACCAGAAAAAGCTAGTGATTCCTGAATCCTTTCGTGATCAAAGCATTCATATACATTTTGAAAGAAGCAAATGTTCGGAAGTCTGGATTGATGATTTAAAGATTGGCGAATCCAAACTTCTTCAATCCCCACAAGTATTTGAAGCAACCCAATACCTGACACCTGGAGAACACACTTTAACTGTGAAAGTCGATAATAGTCTAAAACTGACGCCCTATGGTCATGTTCACATTTATTCTGACGATACCCAAACCAATTGGAATGGACTACTTGGCGACCTATATATAGAGGCGAAATCCAAAACGTACATTTCCAATCTTCAGGTCTATCCTGATGTCGACCAGAAAGAGATAGACATTCTGATGGCGGTCAATCGATCAAAAGCTAGTGAAAAACTAAAGGTAGAATTGCAGATTAAACAATATTCTAAGGATGAAACAATAGTGCTTCCATCAAGGACATATGATCTTACTTCAGGCACTTCAGATTCTGTGCTATTGAGCTATGATTTCGAAGAGGTGGCACTTTGGGATGAATATGAGCAACCGATCTACGAACTAACTGCCATACTGACTTCAATGGAATCTCAAGACAGCTACAGCGTACCTTTTGGGATGCGAAAGTTCGAAGCTAAAGGCACACAATTTAAAATCAATGATAGAACAACCTTCCTAAGAGGTAAACATGAAGCAGGTGTCTTTCCACTGACAGGACATGTCCCAATGGACGTAGAAAGCTGGGTAAGAGTCTATGAAATCGCCAAAAGCTACGGCATCAACCATTATCGGTTCCACTCCTACTGCCCTCCTGAAGCAGCCTTTACGGCCGCAGATCAAGTCGGGATTTATATACAAGCTGAGTTGCCATTCTGGGGTGGGCTTGAGTCTGATACAGTCGCTTTGGCCTTACGTGAAGAAGGCTATGCAATGCTTAAAGCCTATGCCAATCACCCTTCGTTTGTCTTGTTTTCTCACGGTAACGAAATATGGTCAGGTCATGATCGAACGGAAGAAAACATCGCGGCACTGAAAGCCTATGATGATCGTCCTCTATATACCTTCGGGTCCAACAACAGTATCGGTTATCAGCCCCCGTCTAGGAGCTCAGAGTTTTTTGTGGCCGCTCGGAACCCAATCCACGGAGACAGTATTTTAGGTCACACCCGACTGACTCATGCATTTGCCGATGCTGAGGAAGGCGCTACATTAAACACGCAAACTCCAAATACCACCGTCAACTTTGATTTTGCTATTTCCAATGTAAAAGTCCCTTTGGTAAGTCATGAAATCGGTCAATATCAGGTCTATCCAGACTACAGAGAAATCGATAAATACACTGGTGTTTTAAAAGCCTGGAATTTGGAGGTATTTAAAGACAGTTTAGAAAAAGCTGGAATGTTGGACCTAGACAGCATTTTTCAAAAGGCCTCAGGTGCATGGTCTGCCCTTTGCTACAAAGCAGAAATGGAGACCGCTCTCAGAACTAAGGATATGGCTGGCTTCCAATTGCTGGATCTACAGGACTTCCCGGGACAAGGCACCGCTCTTGTGGGTATTCTGGATGCCTTTATGGATGACAAGGGAGTAGTCTCCAAAGAAGAATGGCTGCAATCCTGCAACGATGTAGTTATTCTCGGAGAATTCTCAAAATTCGTTTGGACCAATGAGGAAACCTTAGAAGCTACAATTAAAATAGCCAATTATTCCAATCATGATATTTCTTCACCATTCAATTGGAAATTGACTTCTGCCGACGAACAAGTAATAGATCAAGGTTCGATCGAATCCGAAGCGTTCATGGGGCAACTAAATGAGGCAGGTGAAATAAATATAGATTTAGCATCTATCCAGAGTGCGAAGCAACTAACACTCCATTTGGAGATCCCTCATTCTAATTACAGCAATCAATACCCTATTTGGGTTTACCCAGTTAACGAGATCACTGGCAGTGAAGCCATTATCATTGCTAAAAAACTCAACAATGAAGTTTGGAATGAATTGGATGCTGGTGGCCAAGTTCTCCTCTTCCCAATGACAGAAGACATTGTAGATAAAAGTGTAGCGGGGCATTTCCCTCCTGAATTTTGGAATTACGGGATGTTCAAAGGAATCAGCGAATGGGCAAAGAAACCCATATCTCCAGGCACTTTAGGTCTATTGATGGACCCTGAGCACCCGATTTTCAACAGTTTTCCGACCGATTTTCACACTAAATGGCAGTGGTTCTCAATAATAAAGGCTAGTCGGTCGCTTTATCTGAATAAAACAGCCATTGACTACCGCCCCATTGTACAAGTAATCGACAATCTGGAAAGAAACTATAAGATGGGAATGATATTCGAATTCAAAGTAGGTAAGGGGAAATTATTGGTATGCACGGCTGACCTCTTTAAAATTCAGGACAAGCCTGAAGCGCGACAATTGTTCAATTCCATTCTCTCTTACATGGAATCAGAGGTATTTAACCCCAGCTATGAGATCAACAGCAATCAATTAAAAGAGCTGCTGTAACACAGATTAATCAATAAAGCAATAAGGGTCATAAAGCTAGCTTCATGACCCTTATTGTGAAAGCTGAAAGTGATACTTTTAACATTCCACATTCAAACTCAATGCGACTGTGCCTCTCCTGAACCTCTCGGATATCGAATGTCCTCTACCATATCTTGCACTTCCTGAGGAGGAGCCGGATAGAATCTGGCAATACTGAATGAAACGATAAGGTTCACCACCATAGCCACAGAACCAAAGCCTTCAGGTGAAATTCCAAACCACCAATCTTCTTGTGTTCCGCCTCCTAGATACCCTAGTTTGTATTTAACCATATAGAAAAGCATCAATAAGATACCCACTACCATACCTGCAACAGCACCTTCCTTATTCATGCGCTTGTCAAATATCCCCAGAACAATCACAGGAAAAAAGGATGCCGCAGCTAGTCCAAAAGCCAGGGCAACTGTCGCAGCAACAAAACCCGGGGGATTAATCCCAAAATAGCCTGCTACCAGGACAGCCACAGCAGCACCGATTCGCGCCCACATCAACTCTTCCTTATCTGAAATATCCGGTTTGATTTGCTTCTTGATGAGATCATGAGAAACGCTGGTTGAAATAACCAATAGCAATCCAGCAGCGGTAGAAAGTGCTGCAGCTAAGCCTCCGGCAGCTACTAATGCAATCACCCAGTTGGGTAATCTAGCTATTTCAGGATTGGCCAGAACCATGATGTCTCGATCGATGGTCAATTCATTGACTGCTGGATCTGCAACGTACTGAATCAAACCGTCATTGTTTTTGTCTTCGAACTGAATCAATTCTGTTTCCTCCCAATTGGTAAACCACTCAGGAACTGAAGAATAAGGCTGCTCCGAAACAGTTGTAATCAGATTCGTGCGAGCAAAGGCGGCAATAGCTGGAGCTGTAGTGTACAAAATTGCGATAAACAATAAGGCCCAACCCGCAGATATCCTGGCATCTTTCACTTTAGGGACAGTGAAGAAACGTACAATCACGTGTGGCAGACCCGCGGTCCCCATCATCAGAGCCAGCGTGATCGCGCCCACATCCCATCGGGATTTCGATCCTGTAGTATATTCATGAAACCCCAATTCCTCATGCAGGTTATCCAACTTATCCAAAAGGTAAACTCCAGAACCATCGTTTAGTTTTCCTCCAAAACCTAGCTGTGGCAACCACTCACCGGTCAATTGTATGGATATAAAAATTGCCGGAACCATAAAGGCAAATATCAATATACAATATTGGGCTACCTGCGTATACGTGATGCCTTTCATACCGCCAAGAACAGCATAAAAGAACACCAGTCCCATACCTATAAAGACGCCAGTATTGATAGGCACTTCAAGAAAGCGCGCAAACACAACGCCTACTCCACGCATCTGCCCAGCGACGTAGGTAAATGAAACGATAATGGCACAAATCACAGCCACCGTTCTGGCGATATCCGAATAGTACCGATCGCCAATGAAATCAGGAACAGTGAACTTACCAAACTTGCGGAGATACGGAGCGAGCAACAAGGCCAATAGCACATAGCCTCCAGTCCAACCCATGAGGTAAACACCTCCATCATATCCCATGAAGGAAATCAATCCAGCCATGGAGATGAAAGATGCGGCTGACATCCAGTCTGCTGCAGTAGCTAAGCCATTAGTAAGTGGGTGAACACCACCACCCGCTACATAAAATTCTTTGGTTGATCCGGCTCGCGACCAAATCGCAATACCGATGTATAAGGCAAAAGATAGCCCTACAATAATAAATGTCCAGGTTTGAATATCCATAGCTTTAGTTTTCGTCCAGATCTGAAGTTTTATCCAATCGGTTCATCAACCACACATAGGTGAAGATGAGGACCACAAACACATAAATGGAGCCTTGCTGCGCAAACCAAAATCCCAATTTGAATCCACCAAATTTGATCTGATTGAGCTCGTCCACCCATATGATACCAAAACCAAAGGATACGATAAACCAAATGGCCAGAAGAATGGCCAAATACCGAAGGTTTTGCCTCCAGTATTGCTTGTGTTGTTCTTTCATAGTCATGCTTTTTTTGAACCTTACAATCATGTTCAACCGACAAGATAAGAATTAATCACAATCGATTGCAAGTAGAATAGAGGCTAATTTGCCTCCCATGCCCTCATGGAAGAAGCAATCCGTAGAATTAGAAATAGTGATAATAATTTTATAAATTGATTGTCAACAACTTAAAACAAATTCTATCATGAAACCCCACCTTAACCTAGCCCTTATATTAGGGCTACTGATCCTACTTGGATGCGAAAAACCAAAACCCGAATCACAAAGACCTCCTGAAATTCCAATGGAGGAATTCTTTAAAAATCCTGAATCGTACCGCTTTCGGTTGTCCCCGGATGGTACTTCACTTTCTTTTCTCACAACCTACAACAAGCGTCTCAATATTCATGTAAAGGATCTGGCAACCGGAGACACCATTCGAGTTACTTCAGATACAGCTCGTGACATCAGAATGTATGCCTGGGCTAACAATAATCAACTCATCTATTTTCAAGATACCGGAGGCGATGAAAATTTCCAGCTTTTTGCTGCGGACAAGACGGGTGACAATGTTACCGCTTTGACCAATTTCGAAGGGGTGAGAACTCAGCTCATTGACGACCTACCGGACTTACCCCAAGAAATAATCATTGAAATGAACAAAGAAAACCCTCAGGTTTTTGATCCCTATAGAATTAACATTGTGACTGGCGAACTCACAAAACTAGCTGCAAACCCTGGCGATATTACGGAATGGTTCACGGATCACGAAGGTAAGCTCAGGCTCGCAATCAAGACAGATGGAGTCAACCAAACCTTTCTTTATAGACCTACAGAAGAGGATGAATTCGAAGAGATCATGTCCATTACCTTCAAAGACACATTTGCTCCGATGTTCTTTACCTTCGACAACAAAAACCTATATGCTCTATCCAATCTGGGCCGGAACACAACAGCTGTAGTAGAATTTGATCTTGAAACCAAGACAGAAAAAGCACTCCTATATGAAAATCCCGACTATGATGTCACCGATCTATCGTATTCCAGAAAACGAAAAGTATTGTCAAATGCAATGTTCGAAGCAGACAGGGTCGGTTACTATTTTTTCGATGATCAAACCAAAAAAATGTACGAAGCGATCAATAATGGAATTGAGGGAGATCTGGACATCTACGTTTTGGCCTCCACCAAAGCGGAAGATAAATTCATGTTTGTCACTGAATCCGATCGAACAGGAACGATCTATTATACTTATGACATGGCTGATGAGCAGATAGAGCTAGTTGCTAACACCAGGCCCTGGATCAACCCTGAAAATATGGCATCAGTCAAACCTATCCAATACCAATCTAGGGACGGTTTGACAATCAATGGATACCTAACCCTTCCAACAGGCATAGAGCCTAAGAACCTACCAGTGGTGGTTCATCCACATGGAGGCCCGTGGGCCAGAGACAGCTGGGGATACAATCCAGAACTTCAATTCCTCGCCAATCGTGGCTATGCAGTCCTACAAATGAACTTTAGGGGTTCTACAGGTTACGGCAAGGAGTTCTGGATGAAGTCATTCAAACAATGGGGTAGAACCATGCAAAATGACATCACAGATGGTACAAAATACTTAATCGATCAGGGAATCGCTGATCCCGAACGAATAGCTATATACGGTGGTAGTTATGGAGGATATGCTACACTGGCTGGCGTGACTCTTACGCCCGATCTGTACGCTGCAGGTATCGATTATGTGGGCGTATCTAATATGTTCACCTTTATGAATACCATCCCACCCTATTGGGAACCTTTCCGCGATATGTTTTACGAAATGGTAGGTGATCCCACAGATGCACAAGATAGTGTGATGTTGAGAGAGGTTTCTCCCGTGTTTTTGGCAGACAGTATCAAAGTGCCCATGCTAATTGCACAGGGAGCAAAGGATCCTAGAGTCAACATTGCTGAGTCTGATCAGATTGTCGAAGCACTCAAAGACAACATGGTAGAAGTAGACTACATCGTCAAAGAAAATGAAGGGCACGGTTTCAGTAATGAAGAAAACCGATTCGAATTTTATCAGGCCATGGAAACCTTTTTGGACAAACACATTGGAGAAAAGATGGAAATAGACAAATCCGAAATGTAAGTTTAATTGGTACCGTCTCAATTGAATCTACTTTAGAGCATTTGAGACGGTACCTTTAACTTACTTATTCATATCAATTTTGTTGTCCTCGATAATGGCTCCTTTTTCGTCCACATCTATTACTTCATATCCCAGGGCTTCTAAATTGGAACGATGACTGGCTGCATCTCCTACCACCAGGATATAGAACGAATCATCTTTCAAGTGCTTCTTGGCCAACTTATCAATTTCCTTCTTGGTAATTTTCTCTACGATTTCATTTTGCTCATCTACAAAACTCTTGTCCAGATCATAGTGATTGATGCGTCGTAAGAATCGTGCTTTTTGACTTGGTGTCTCATAGCTTCTGGCATCTCTCTGGCCGATTGCCTTTTTCATAAAATTCAACTCAGCCTCTGTAATCCCACCTTCTTTGAAACCTGAAATTTCTTTCATCATTTCAAAAACAGCACTATCCGTAGCATCCGCCTTCACTCCTGCCTGAGCGCGATATGGTCCAGGCTCATCTGAGCTATCAAAATAGGACCAGGCGCCATAGGTCCACCCTTTGTCTTCTCTCAGGTTCAAATTGATACGGCTATTGAAAGCGCCTCCTAAAGTGTAGTTCATCAGATACGCTCTGTAATATTCGCCTGTCGCATCATAAGTCATATCCGTCACATATCCCACTCTGATTTCAGATTGGGGCGCATCCTTTTTGTCTACTAAATATATCTTAGTTTTATCAGTGTCTGGTGCCTTTGGCAATTCCGGCATCCTCACCATTTTGGACTCCCATGATTTAAGGAAAGACAAACTTGAATTAACTTCTTTTTGAGTCACATCACCGACAACAACCAATTCCGATATAGATGGCGAGTAATAACTGTTGTAGAAGTTTTTGACGTCTTCTAAGGTAATACTGCTCACCGTTTCTTCTATTCCACTTGCAGGGACAGAAAATATATGCTCATCTCCATATAGTAAGCGGCCAAATACCTGATCGGCAATCGCCCCAGGATCTTTTCTGGATGCCTTGATATTTTCCAATTGCTGATTCTTCACTCTGTCAAAATCTGATTCAGTGAAAGCGGGTCGCTTCAATATTTCCTCTGCCAACTCCAGCGTTCTTGGCAAATGCTTGGTCAAAGTACTGATGCTCATGGTAGTCGCTTCATCGCCGCAAGAAACATTGACAGAAGAGCCAATCATCCTCAATTCTTCTTGAATCTGCTCTGAACTATAATTCTCTGTTGACTCATTCATCATACTTGCTGTCAACTGAGCCAATCCTGATTTAGTAGGCGCGAAAGCATCCATCTTGTGACCGCCATTGATCGTCAATTGGAAAGTTACCGTTGGAATCTCATTGGACTCAGTAGCTATTACCTCGATCCCGTTATCCAATTTTTCTTTCCAAAAATCAGGTACCTTAATCGAAGGATTTGGTCCTAATGGAGGACGCTTGCTTCTGTCAAACTTATCCCCTTCTGGACGCGTATAGCTAAGACCAGAATAATCTGTAGTCGGGAATGGATTATCCCCTTCCATTGGTATTTCGTAATTATCAGGTTTTGCAGTAGGTGTGTTTTCATCCGGCACCACGCTCAAAATAACAGATGGCTGGTCCTTGATGTATTTGTTAAACACACGCATGACATCCTCTTTGGTCAGGCTCAGATAACGATCCAAATCATATTTGATGCCGTTTGGATCATTTCTGAAAGTTTCGTAGTTGGCCAATTGACCTACCTTACCACTTACACTTGCCAAACCATTGACCATATCCGCTTCACGATTGGCCTTGAATTTTTGGATATCTGCATCTGTCACACCATTTTCAGCAAACTCTTCAAGAATGGTTCTCATTTCAGCCTCGAACCCTGCCAGTGTCTGACCAGGAAATGGTAATACAAACATGGTAAATTCACCTCCTAATTCGCTACATGGATGAAATACTGAAGCCTGAATCGCCTTCTGTGTCATCACAAACTTCTTATAGAAATAGGAACTTCTTCCGGTCCCCAAAATCTCTGACAAACAATCCAATGCTGCCTCATCTGGATGAAAAATCGGAACCGTAGGATAGGTAAACATCAAGGCAGGGAAGCGAATATTAGTATCTACATAAGACACGTATCGATCTCCCTCTAGTTCTGGGCGATCCAGTTTCATAGGCTCTACTTCTGGTCCTCTGGGGATTACACCAAAGTATTTCTCCACCATGGCAATGACTTGCTCTGAATCTACATCACCACCTACGGTTAAAGTAGCATTGTTTGGACCATACCATCTCATGAAGAATTTCTTCAGATCATCTACATTCACACGATCCAAATCTTCTAGTCGACCAATCGTCAACCATGAGTAAGGGTGGCCATAGGGGTACAATGCACCCGCATTGACTTCTCTCCATCGACCATACGGACGGTTATCGTAGTTTTGTCCCTTTTCATTCTTTACGGTCGCACGTTGTACTTCGAATTTCTTTTGTGTCACTGCATCAAGGAAAAAACCCATACGGTCAGCTTCAAGCCACAGCATGGTTTCCAGTTGATTACTTGGCACAGTTTCGAAATAATTAGTTCTGTCTCGGTTGGTCGTCCCGTTTAGGGTACCTCCTGATTCTGTTACGATAGAAAAATGCTCCTCATCGGCCACATTTTCAGACCCCTGAAACATCATATGCTCAAAAAAGTGTGCAAAACCTGACTTATTGATTTCCTCTCTCGCAGATCCTACATGGTAGGTCACATCTACGTGTACCAATGGATCGGAATGATCCTCATGAATGATCAATGTCAAGCCATTGTCTAGTTCATATTTGGCATATGGAATGACCAGCTCATCACCAGTCTTTTCTACCTTCTCAATTAATTTAGTCTGTGCAAACGCGGCGGTAGTAACCAGCATCGACAGCACAAAGATTAGTTTTTTCATAATGGATAATTTGTGGTTGAATCAAACTACATATTTGACCTTAATGGTAATTTGTTTATTTCAACCGAATAAAAAAAGGGACTTACGGTCTAAGGTACGATTGTAAATATCAGTGGAGATATTTTTATATGTGTGGCAATATGAATTTATCAAGCTCTGCTACCACAATCCTTTAGAGGCGAGCTTTACCTTGATTTTGGCAAATCCTTTGAAAACAAAAAGAAGAGCAGAAAAGAATAGAACAACTACACCCAGACCAAAAAGATAGAATGGGCTAACAAAAACTTGATCAAATGTAAAAACGGCCAAAACAATCAGTGTCGAAAAAGGTAGTGAACATGCCAAAACAGAAAGTGCCAAATTGATATCAAAGGTCTTCTTGCTTTCCTCTTCCTGATGACTATCCAATGCGGTCATATGCGCAAATGGCCAAAAGCTAACCGCACTCTGTGGAAAGACGATAACTAGAAGCATCATGGGCAAGGATAGTTGTGGCATGAAATAAATCACTGCTGCAGAGAGACAAAATGTAATCCCAGATCGCCAACCTAGTAAGGACAAGATGAGTGGCAATTCCTTCCACTTGATCTTTACTGCCAATCCTATAAATAACAATATCAAAGGCATCATCAAAGAACTCAATCTTAGGATTGTATTTTCCAAAAACACTGGAAATGAACTTAAAGTCACTCCCAAACTCAGGAGCACGATCGCCAGAACAATGACCAAGTTGATCGGTTCATTGAGCATCGTCAAGACCAACTTTTTGAATTGCCCCCTCTTACTATTTGACTCCTTAGACGCATTCATTTTAGTATACCAGTGCAAAGCCAATGCGTAAAGGAAAATCAACACAAAAAACTTATTGCCCACATCGGCCAGGGCAGCCAAAGCCAGCACATCATCTCCGGCAAACTCTGCTATAAAAGGGAAGCAAGACAAACCGGGGGCTAAGGAAGGTAAAAGCATCAGCAAGGTTCGATGAGTGGGACTGTGCTGCGGAAGCCCCATGATAGGCAGCAGGAAATGCGCCATCACTAGCATGATGAGGTTAAATCCCAATGCTATCACAGGCAACAGCAACAGATCAAATGTTAGCTCTATCTTCAGCAGTGCAACAAATATGGTAGCAGGTAATGCCACACTCAAAATCAGGATCTTGATACCTTTTACATTCTCCCCTACCTTCTTTTGCAACAGAAGCCCTATGATGATCAATGACAACAAAGCCATCGTCTTCTGAATCACTAAATCCATCTACTCGAATTGAAAATTAAGAATTGATCAAATAGGCCCCGAAATACATCGGGGCTTTCCTTCTCTTAGGCTGTAACCTTTTTGAATGCACCTACGAATTGCTTCATTTCGTCCATGGTACCCATACTGACTCTGCACCATTTTTGACCCATGAATTCGAAAGCTCGCACCAGAACTCCCTCGGCCTGCATGGCACTGAGATACTCTTGTCCATCCATTTCGATAGGAAAAATCACGAAGCTGGTATAGGATGGCACATATTTGATCCCCATCTTCTTCAATTCACCACAGACATATTCCCGGGTTTCAGTATTTAAATCTTTGGATTTTTTGATAAAGGCTGAATCGTCAAGTGCTGCGGTAGCAGCATATACGGATGGGTAAGAGATGCCCATTCCTCCTCGTGTAATTTTAGACAATCTGGCCATGGTCTCAGTCAGTCCTACGCCATATCCTACACGTAGCCCAGCCATTCCATAGATTTTAGAAAAGGTCCTTGCGACTATTACATTTTTACCTCTTGCAACCAGATCAACCATGCTTTTCTTCTCGGGTTCGTCCAGAAAATCCAGGTAAGCTTCATCCACAAATACCGGCACTCTATCAGAAACTCGTGAACAAAAATCTCTCAACTCATCAAAATCGGTTAAGCTACCAGTAGGGTTGTTTGGGTTGCAGATATAAACCAGCTTAGTATCCGCATCGATGGCCTTTTCCATGGCCTTCAGATCATGCGACCAGTCTTTTTTCAGCGGGACACCTTTCCATGTCGCTCCGATGGCTTCTGCCACCTTCATCATCGACATATAAGAGGGATCCGCCGATACGATGTTGCCCCCTTCCAGAAAGAATACCATGCCCACCTTCTCCAAAATATCAGAAGAGCCGGGGCCCATTAAGATATTTTCGGCTGTCACTCCCTCCTTTGCAGCTATCTTATCGATCAAAGCAAACAATTCTGACCAGGCATATCGATTACCAGAAGCAGCCGCTTTGGTAAAGGCTTCCAGTCCCATCGGTGAGGGGCCATATGGGTTTTCATTGGCCATCAACCTGGCCAATGCCAGATTACGATCTATCTTTATTTGTGGAACAAATTCCTTGAAAAATGGGCTATATTGAAAATCACCATTGGCATCAGGTGATATCGAAACACGCGGGGTTTCACTGTAGGACAAATGAGGAGCTATAGCCATTCCTCCTATTGTCATCAAACTAGTCTTTAGCCAATCTCTTCTATTCGCTTTCATGATTATTTGGGTATAATAAGTTTAAAATCCAGACTGAACACGAATAGAAAAAACTGATCAGAGGCCTTTCGAACCTCATTTAACAAAAGCTATCCTCTATCTATGTTCAATAAAATGTATTTGTTCCATAGCACGACTTTCAAAATCATATTTTGCAATTCATGAAATTAGCCATCTAATCATCAAATAACAAGGTGATTTTTACAAATTATATAAACGGTCGCCAAATGGTTTGAATATTAAAACACTGCTACGGATCATACGCAAACCTCAATCATGATAAAAAAAATGGATGTTAGGCTAAAACAAAATCGCCCCATTGATAGGATCAATGGGGCGATAGTTCTTTGACAAAATGTTTATTCTCGTATCATTCTAAGCGTATACTTTCAATACTATAGTGACAGCCATCTTGACCAGAAACAGCCACCTGAATCGCCTCTATCTGACTCATGTCCAATTGATTTGCCACATCTTCTCCCGGGGTGAAATAGTATGGCAAGAATCCAGGATATGGTCTTGGTAAAGTGACCATTTTCGTAGGCTTCAAATCCTTAAGTAGGATGCTGTACTCTCCCCTTTGTTGCCCCAGTTCCAGTAAAGCACCGAAGATACTTCCGTCCTTCGCAATCAGTGACAGTTCTATAACCTGAGGCTTTTCATTGAGCGCTTTACCTAATACGACTAATTTTTCGTAATTAGAGAGCGAACGTCCTGTTGCATTCGACCCAAAATATTTTCTCCATGCATAGTGAGGCCTATCATTAGCCTCATCTACCGGTATATCTTTCATTAGTACATCCAAGGCACTCTGATTGGGAGCAGGAAGGGGTCGCAACGTCACTCCTGGATTCCATGTCATATTGATCAGATCGAAATCTCGCGCCGCATCAAAAAGATAAAAAGGCGTACCAGTTGGAAATACTTTCGTCTCGTACATATCGAAATCATGGAAGTCCCAATCTGAAGGTTTCGACTCAATGCCGGCAGGATAAGTAAAGTTCGCAGTCTTAGTTTTTACAAGTAAGAAATATCTTAAAGCCCCGATCGGCAATTTTTCGGCAGGTATCACTAATTCAAATTGATTTTGTGAACCAGGTTTTAACTGGTAGGTCACTGGCCGATAACCTGTGTATGCTAACATCTCCACTTTCTCAATTGGGCTGTCACTGATGACGGTGGCTTTTACTGTTAGTGGCTTACCTTTATCCAACTCAGAAGTAAGTGTGTGCACGAGTTCTACTCCTTTGACAGTAGTAACAGGCGCTTCAAACTCTCCAATCTTGATATTCTTAAATACATCCTCTGACGACCATTCGTGCTTCTTCCCTTTTTTGGTGAGCAGATAAGTGCCCGGACTTATTTCGAAAGATGCTGCATTGGATTTAGTAGCAATTGAATTCCCTTTGTTTACTCCCTTGATGGAAAAGTCATTTCCTAAATCAGGCAATTGAACTGACATTTTCCAGCTATTCCATACGATATCGGCCACCTTCTTGTCCAAACTGTTTTTGCCAAAGATGTTTTTAGTCCAAACCGCATCGGGCATCACTTCCAGCCTCCAAACTCCCTTTTCTATCTGATCCAGAAAATAAGCACCTCCACCTTCGTATCGCACAACAGCAGAATTACCAAATCCTGCTATCTCTTTCAGTTTCTTGGGGTTTGGCACCTGGCTTTTGGTATTGTTGGTATAGATGAATTTCTCATCCGTGATCAGCTCTGCCAGATCCTCTTCATAACTGATTCTAAAACCATCGAAAGTCATGTTATCCGGAAAGGTACCAAAGTCAGAATACAACGGGATACGATGAAAAACCTCCGAACAAATCCGTAAACTCAGAGCCTTTTGTGGAGCATAGGCCAGATTCATATAATGCGTATCGTACTCTGTATTGGCATAGGCCAGATAGGTCGGGTCATAGGAAAAGTGAGTAGCCCATTGAATCCCGGCAGTTCTGAAACTTCGCGCCATGGCAGGATAAATATAAGATCGCCCTACATCCGCAGCATCAAACTCATATACCACTTTGGCTCCTTGCTTGAATCCTTCCAGATCCTTGAAAGGAATTTCATACCGGTCCACATTAGGCAACATGTTGCCACCCAGTTCCTCTCGAGAACCTAAATTGGTCGGATACCACTGAAAAGTCCCCCCATCGATACCCGAGGCATAATAATCCTCGGCATGATTGATATGGTGGCTGACATTATATAGTATCGGCTTTTTGCACCCTGTACGCATCATCGACTGTACCATCTTTGACACATAGGCTTGTACCTCTTCGGAGGATCCCAGATGCTTAGGCTCGTTGCTAACCTCAAAGGCTACCACAGACGGATCGTCCTTGTAGGCCAGCCCTGTATAGGCATTGACATGATTCAAAAACTGAAACAGATAATTGGCCTGCGCCTTGATGGCATCTGGATCAGTTAGACAACCGGCCTTTCCATATTTATGAGAAAAACCGGGCGTCTCCTCGTCCCTTTCAGGCCAGCCATTGCCCCAAAAGGCGATAGGAGTGATCAAAAGTTTCATATCTCTTTCCTCCAGTTTCATCACCAGATAATCGAAGAGTTCCAAATGTTCATTGACAAGCAGGTTGCCCAACGTGTCGCTGATTTCGGTATCCCAGACATGTACTCTATAGGCATCTAGGCCCAGACGAGCAAAATGATACACATCCTGATCAATCGCCTCTTTAGGATCTATCCCCAACTTCTGGGCAGAGCGATAGGCATGGGCAAAAGGAACTGTATAATTGACTCCAAAACCATGCAGCTCTTCACCATTGGGCCAGCGCATGATCCCTTTTTCATCTACATACACATCCCCAGTCTGAGCCCATAAGGAAAAAGAAGACAGGAGAAAGGTCAGTACTAATAGTAGTCTACTCATTTTAATTTATTGCTATAATTATCCATTGAATCATGGTTCAAGAATGGTCAGCCAGTTTCTGCAGAAAATCATTCTAAACCCTGATACTCGACGCTCATATACTCAAATGCCTGATTAGCATTTCCATCAAAATCAAAGAAGGCATTGTTTTCCCATGAGGAACCCGTACCCCATTGATCCTTCATGTCCGAAGATATCCAGGCAGGTTCCCAATAGATTATCCCCATTCCTCCTCCATTAATTACACTTTGGGTCATCGCTTTCAACAAAGCCAACTGTCCATCTGGCGTGTATGGGTAGCCCGCTATCGGATCATTACCTCCAAAAAGATTGTTGTAATTGTCATTGCCGTCTGTCGTCCATGGGTAAGCCGTCTCCAGAATCATGACCTCCTTACCGAAATCTTCTTTGAAGCCTCTAACGGTCGCTTCCAACTGCTCCATAGAGATAGTAGTATGCCAAAGCGGGTAGTAGGAAAAGCCAATAATATCATAACCTGAAATACCCACATTACTAAACCACCAGTCTATATTCTTAGGATCTGCCACATGTAATATCACCTTTGTATCCACCTCCGAATTGGCTTCCACATCGTTGACTGCTGATATCCCTCTATTCAGTACCGTCCTCATATTGGACCAGTCACCATTGCAAACATTACAATCAGGAAACGCCTCAGGTGCCTCAGAATACATCATGCCGCAGTTGGTTTCATTACCCAATTGTACAAACTCCGGCATCAAACCCTTCTCATTGAGTTGATTGAGCACCTTGTATGTATAGTTGTAAACAGAATCTCCCAGTACAGCGATCTCTGTGATCTCTTGCCAGGCTGCAGGTATGAATTGCTTGGCAGGATCAGCCCAGTCGTCAGAGTAATGAAAATCTAAAAGCACCTCCATACCCTGAGCTTTGGCCGCAGCGATCGCACGTTCCACGTCAGCCACATCGTTGTAAGTGGCTGTCGCCTCTTCTCCATATATTTCTTTTGTCCAGACTGGATTGTGCCAAAGCCTAAGCCTCACCAGATTGGTTCCCTTATCTGCAAAAATCTGGTAGGGATCCTGAGTCACCCCTTCTACCTGAAAAGTGCCCCCCTGATCTAGAATCTGATTGACATAAGAAAGATCCGCCCCGAAATAAAACTTATCAAGTAAGGTTGGTTCTTCAACCTTCTCCTCCTCTTTAGGCTGAGTTCCTTCGTCCTCTGAACAGCTGGCTTGAAAGGACATCATAGCCAGCAAGAAGAAAACATTAAAGTAATTTTTCATAATATGCTTATAATAAAATAGGGAGTGAACAATTGTTACATCCACTCCCTATTAATTTCACCAAAGGCTACAACTCCGTATCCTCGGTTTTAAATAAAATATTGTATCAATCGATGATGCCTAAGACCTAAAGTCCTCCATATGGCCTCCATCAAAAAGACCTTTTAGAGAACTTGAGGTCAGGTTCTCATCATTTAGTTCGCATACTCAGCGTTTTGCTCTACGCCATCTTCTACGGCATACTGCGGGATTGGCCAAACAGATGGACCTGGTTGTTTCCCAGCAACTGTTCCCACAGCTGATGGCCACTTGCCATGTCTGATCAAGTCTGGTAGTCTCAATCCTTCGAAGTAAAGCTCCCATGCACGCTCCTGTAGGATAGCGTCATTGAAAGCATCCTGTGATGCAAAATCAGCCAAAGCATACAAAGACACTCCTGCTCTATCACGCACGTCATTGAGCAGGTCAACTGCCTCTTGTGTAGGACCACCGTTGTTTTCGTTGATCGCTTCTGCCAATAGCAATAGGACATCTGCATAGCGTGCGATCACTATATCAGCAGCCTGAAAACCTCCATCACCTTCTGGCGCATACTTATTGAAGATGGCTCCTCTTAGGCCTGTAGTTCTGTCGTGGGTTGTTCCTCCTCCATCTACATAGCTATCAACCAATAGTGTTCTTCGCGCATCAGCTGGATCAAATGAATCATAAAAATCCCATGGAGCCGAGAATACATCCGACCAACCACCTTTTCCAGGGAAGTTACCTGGTCGACAGTAGTAAGAGTAGGCATTGAAGTTACCGTTACCCCCTCTTCCTTGAGATGCAGGATCGGTGGTCACAGCCCATATGGTTTCCGAGTTTATATCAGTTGCTTCTCTGAAAAGGCTCTCATAGTCATTAACCAAGGCATAGCCCATCCCCTGGATCTCTCTACCTACTGCTTCTGCATCGGTAAAGTTTTTCTCATGCATATGAAGTCGCATCATGATGGTAAGCGCCAAACCTCGATTGAACCTTCCATACTGCTCGGGTGCTTCTGGCAAGTTATCTATCGCAAATTGTAAATCAGCTTCGATAGCAGCTACATAATTAGCTCTACTTGGACGAGTCACATCTGCCTCCGCTTCAGGATCCCCTATTAGCTCAGGATCCAAAATAACAGGCACAGGACCAAACATTTGCAACATACGAAACATCGTCCATCCTCTGGCCATATGTGCCTCGCCTAGCAACTGTTGCTGTAGTGCGGAATTGGTAAACACATCATCTGGTGCCTCTTCCAACTCTCCGATGATAGAGGTCGTTCTGGACACAAACCTTACTTTCTCAAAGTGAGAACGGTTTCTAGGTGCACCAATATATGGCTCAAAATTGCCACGGCTTGGGTTTTCCCAACCACCGCCCCAGGCGGTAAATACTGTCATAATATCGGTAGGAAAATCATAGAGCTGAACGTGCCCTTCTTCCAAAGCAAAGAAATGGTATTTTGTCCCACCATCATTATATGGCCATTTCGAAGAAAAAGGCACATATACCTCCATGGTATATAGTTCATATTCGCTTTCTGTTGATGGAAAAGATGTGGGGTTCAATTCCCCAAATATCTCAGATTCAAGACCTTCCTTACAGCTAAATACTGAAAGTAATACCATCAAGAATCCTCCCATTAATGTTATCTTTTTCATTGTGATATTCTTTAATGTTTTCAATTAAAAATTAGCATTTACACCAATTGAATAAGTTCTTATCATTGGATAAGGAGCTGGCGCACCCTTTACGTTGCCTTGCTGCACTTCTGGATCAACACCCTTGAATTTGGTGATTACGAATGGGTTTTGGAAGTCGACATAAACTCTGAGGTCTCGTACGACTCTTGTTACTGCTGGAGCAGTAAATGTGTAACCCAGCGTAATATTTCTGGCTCTTAAGAAATTAGCTTGAGAGATGCGAACATCTGTACCAACGCCACTTACATTTCCAATCGCTCCTAAAGCAGATTCGTTGTAAGTAATGCCTGGCAGTGTACCATCAGGATTCTCTGAACTCCAGATCAGGTCCATATCCGAGGTACCCGCTGATTCTGAGTTGAGCATGTTTCTTGGATCAGACCAACCTAAGCTGAAATTGGTTCTGTTCGCTCCAACCTGTCCGTAAAAGAATAAAGAAAGATCGAAATTCTTGTATCGGAAATTACTACCAAAACCGAAAGATAGCTTAGGCAATATATTGTACTTCTTCACATCTGCTGAATCCAAAGTACCATCACCGTTTTGATCCACAAATATCGGAGAACCTGCTGTTGTTGCATTGGCTGGCTGCCATGCTGGAGCCGTCTCCCCTAGTTGCAAAATCCCATCAGTTTCGAATGCATAAATCACATTAACTGGATCTTTTTCGCCTTGCCATGGAAACAAATCGTCTTCCTCATGTCTCTTCTCCCAGGTATGGGTAAAGTGAGACAAGTTAGCTGAAGCATTCCAGTTGAAATCTCTGTTCTTAACGATGTCTGCGTCAATATTAAACTCTATCCCTTTACGTAACTGCTCACGTCCATTAACAAACTGAGTACTCAAAAATGACAATGCAGGAGTATTTACTTCCACGAGCATCCTGGTAACGTTCTCCTGGTATAAATCCAAAGAACCAGAAACCCTGTCGAAAAGTCCGAAATCCAAACCTACCGTTTTATTCACTGTCTTCTGCCAGTTCAAATTGGGATTATCCAATCGTGTAAGTAGGTAAGGAACATAATTAGATGAACCTCCATTAAAACTCACATGGTCACCATCTGGTGCATAAGCTCCATAGGCATTGAAGTTAGCGTTACCCAAGGTTCCTACACTACCTCTTACTTTCAACAGGTCAAGGAAAGATAGGCCTTGCATAAAGGACTCATTAGAGATTTTCCATGCCAAAGAAGCACTAGGAAATGCATTGAACTTATTATCAGGGAAGAACTGATTAAACCCATCGTATCGGTAAGAACCTGACAGTATGTAACGATCCCATAAAGAGAAGGTACCTCTAACAAACAGTGATCGCTTCAGGTTACTATTCTTACTAGAATTCACAAGGGGTGTCCCCTGACCTGCCTGTACTCTGGTCGTATTGATCGCATCCAACATGTCAGTAGCCTGAAGACCGTACCCGAAACTATCATACATGTACTGGCCTACTCCACCTACTATATTGACGTTAAGAAAATCAGCAAAATCATCTGTATAGGTAGCATAGGCTTCTAAAGTCTGCTGTTGT
Source organism: Reichenbachiella ulvae (assembly GCF_025833875.1). NCBI lineage: Bacteria > Pseudomonadati > Bacteroidota > Cytophagia > Cytophagales > Reichenbachiellaceae > Reichenbachiella > Reichenbachiella ulvae. The sequence goes on from NZ_JAOYOD010000001.1 coordinate 2,559,319, forward strand.
CTTGTACTAGAAGCCAGAGAAGCTCTTGCCTGATTGGCATCAAACCAGTTGGTTGTAGATGGAATGAAGAAATCACGGAATGAACTCTCAAAATTATTTCCATAAAGCACTTTGGCAGTTAACTTTTCTGGGATAATGGTAAAGTCCAAAGCAAAGTTGGCATACAATGAATTGTACTTGGTCTCATCGTCAATATCTAGCAAACTAAGCGGATTACCTCTCAACTGAAACTGAGTGTACTCACCTGTGTTTGGATCTCTAACTGGTAAATAGGTAGGATAAGACAGTGCCGATTGTAAGGCTGTAAACCCATTCGCTCCTGCTCCTCCTGTTTGCCAGCCCGCAATTGTATTCACAAAATTGTTTCTGTTGGCAATAAAATTGGTGCTCAACTTGAGCCAATCAGCCAATTGAAACGACAGATCTGCACGTCCATTGAACTTCTCCATCTCAGAGTTCTGTACTGTACCTACCTGACGAAAATAGTTTCCTGAAAAGTAATAAGTTGCTTTTTCAGTTCCACCGCTGATGCTCACGTTATGGTTGTCGATACTTCCATCTCTAAGCATATAGCCTAACCAATCGGTAGCTCCTGCTGCTTCTGCTGCACTTATATCAGCTTCGGTAAATGGCGTAGGCACATTGCTAGGCGCATTTGGACCGAAGGGCTGCATGTCGTTATCAGGATCTGCTAGATACAAGTCCTGAGTATAACGGTTGTAGTGCTCCATGTACTCTCTTGGCCCTAATGGCTCTATGTAATCGTAGTTCTTTTGGACCGAATGGTTACCGCTGTAGTTCACAGTCATACGCTCTCCAGTCTTTCCTTTCTTAGTAGTGATCAATATCACACCACCAGCTGCTCCGATACCATACATAGATGCGGCTCCATCCTTCAATATCTCGATAGACTCGATATCGCTAGGATTCAAACCTGCCAATCCACCACGGTTCACATTGTCAATTTCAGAAAAGTTAACCCCTGGCTCCAATCCACTGTAGGGAACCTGAACACCATCCACTACAATCAGTGGGTTTTCTACACGCCCTCTAATAGTAAGGTCAATATTACCTCCCGGTTGTGCACTTTGCTGTGTCACTTTAAGTCCCGCTGCTCGCCCAACCAACAGATCGTTGATATTTGCATTCGCGGCTTTTGACACTTGTCCTGGATCCACTTTTGCAATTGAAGTAGTCAAATCCTTCTTGGTCGTAGTTCCATAACCCATCACCACTACCTCGTCCAGCTCAGTTACATCTAATTCCAGTTGGACATCAATAGTAGAGCGGCCATTCACTGCTACTTCCTGTGGTTTGAATCCCACAAAATTATAAATCAAAGTAGCCCCTTCAGGCACCTCGATACTGTAGTTGCCATCAACATCTGACACAGTACCACTCGACGTTCCCTTCTGCAATATGCTCACTCCAGGCAAACTATCTCCATCACCCGATGAAGTCACCTTTCCAGTTACTCTCTGTTGTGCCAACAAACTAGCAGCACTCAAAAGCCCGAAAATCAATAGTAAATACTTCTTTTTCATAAACTTGCTTTAAAAATTAAAAATGTAGTCTTTTAACCTTTTCCAAAGGTAGATACCCTACCTACACATCACTTTTACAAATCATACACAAAACAGTACTTTCCGACCATAAATCGCCTAAAAAAGCCATATAAGCACATTTTCAATTATGATATGCTTGAATTTCCTTACCTTGGCTATCTTAGATTATCAAAGCATGAAAGGCGGCATGAGTAAAATCTTTTTAGGTTATCTTCTATTCTTCTCACTGAGTTTATCAGCTCAAGAATTGTATTTTTCTACACTTTCTATCAGAGATGGACTACCCTCCAACATCATATCCGGAGTAGAACAAGATCAATATGATTTTATCTGGATCAGCACATCAAGCGGACTCGCACGATACGATGGCAATAAGTTTACTGTCCTTAAAAAGGGTGAAGGTGAAAAGTCCCTTCCAAACAACGAATTGACCACCATTGCAGCTGTAGGAGACTACCTCTACGTGGGTAGTTGGGATGGACTGGCCAAAGTGAATATCAAGACATTTGAAGCAAGCCGGGTTGATATTGACAATATCAAAACCATTCGAGTCATACACAAAGGGAAAAACGGTATACTCTGGATAGGTACTGCCAAAGGCCTGGTTAGATATCAACTAGAAAATGGTAAGTTCAAAATATTCAATCAGGAACAGAACGGCCTTTCTCATAATATGGTTCGAAGCATCTATGAAGAGGAAAATGGAACCGTATGGGTCGGAACATATGATGGACTCAACTACCTAAAGAAAGGACATGAACAATTCCACCCAATGGAACTACCCGCTCCTATAGATAGCGATCTAAAAAACCAACTGGTACTAGATATCAAACCCTCCATCAATCATGACCCCAACCTATGGGTAGGTACGGAGATGGGACTGTACAGAGTCAGCACCAACAATCTCAAATCCTACCCCTTTACAAACTACAACGACACTTTTAGCAACCCAGTCATCAAACATATCCATACCGACGAAGAAGGAAAGCTATGGTTAGGTACAGATTTTGGCTTGAATATTTTCGATCCCATTCTGAAAAGTAATAGTACACATTTTCATAACCCGCAGCTCCCTTACTCCATAGCCAACAATGTCGTCTGGCAAATCTTTGAAGATAAGAATGGTGTACTATGGTTTGCAACCTCCAACGGTTTAAGCAGAGTCAATAAATATGGTAATTTTTACCAGATTAATGACATTTCTTACGAATCTGATGGACAATTCATCGGTAATCAAATCAAAGACTTATTAACAGACAGTCAGGGCAACTACTGGATGGCCACCCAACACGGCGTGATACAAATGAACGCTAAAAATGGTAAAAAAAGGATATTCAATACTGAATCAATCCCCAGATTGCTTTTAGACAATGTGTCTACGCTGGAAGAAGATCAATATGGGAATATATGGATAGGTACGGCTGGTGGTATCAACATTTGGAATCCCAAGACACAAATAATGAAAACCATCCGCTCAAATAGTAAAAATGGATTGAACTCCAATTATATTGGTAATTTCAGTCAGGAGCCTGATGGCACCCTATGGGTGAGTGCATGGCAAGGGGCACTGTATCGAATAGAAGGGAACTCCCTCGAACCTGAAAACATCACCTTTACCTCCGTACAATCGTTGGAATCAGGACCTGAAAAACACGTCTATGGAGCACCCTATATCTGGGTGGTAGAGTATGACAAGCTCTATCGCATCCATCCGGAAACTATGGAAACCAAACCCATGAGTACCTTCAACCAGGCTGTGTCTAATAAAATGATTTACACCCTGTACTACTCTCAAAATGAAGAAATCTGGGCCGGCACACTCAATGGTCTAATCCAGTTCAGCCTGACTAATGATAAAGTGACGCTTCATCCTATCATGACAGGAAATGACGAGATCGTTACCAGCATCACCGAAGACCTGAACGGAGGCATCTGGAGTGTAACTAACTCCTCCATACAGCGACTGAATCCAGAAGACGGACAGATAGAAATATTTCCGCTTGACAATAACATCCCTATTAAAAGCTTCTCCTTTGGTTGTGTATCTCGTACTTCTCAGGGCGAGATCATTTTCGGAGGTGACAATGGCTTCATCCAGTTCGCCCCTGATCAAGCCAAGCTTCAACCTACCCAACCTGCCGTTTATATCACCGACTTGGAAATCAACAACCGTCCCGTACAAATTGGCGAAAATATAGGCGGAAGGACACTTCTGAATCAGGACATATCCTTCGTGCCATCACTGGAACTAGACTACAACGAACGCTCCTTTACACTTCAGTTTTCCAGCCTCGACTACTGGCAACCTGACCAAAACCTCTATAAGTATCGATTGGAAGGGTATGAAGAAGCATGGCACCAGGTATCTGGAACTAAAAACCTGGCCATCTATTCCAATGTAGTGCCTGGAAAATACACCTTCCATGTCCGAGCGATCAATCAATATGGACAAAATAGCGATTCGGCTACTCAACTGGCGATTGTGGTACACCCACCTTTGCTTCTTAGGCCTTACTTCATAGCACTCTATGTCATACTCATCATTGCCCTGATATACTATGGATTAAAAACTTACTCAGCTAGGGTCAACTTGAAAAATGAACTCAAAATCGCCCGATTGGAAATGGAACATGCAGAGGAGATCGAGCGCACCAAGGAAAATTTCTTCACCAATATTTCGCACGAATTGCGTACACCGATCAGTTTGATTCTACCTCCGCTACACCAGATTCAAAAAAAGCACAAGCTGGACCCAGAAAGCACTAATCTCATCGATCTGGCCGAAAAAAATTCGGTTCGCTTACTTAAACTGGTCAATCAAATCCTCGATTTCAATAAGATAGAATACGACACGCTGCAGATCAAAGTGCACGAAGTAGAAATGGTTCATTTCTGCCGCGAGGTATTCGAGATGTTCAGTGACAAGGCCAAACGACACGAGATTCGATTTGAACTGAAGAAAGACATCGAGGAGATCAATGCTTGGATAGATACTGAAAAATTGGAAACGGTACTTTTCAATCTCCTATCCAATGCTTTCAAATTCACATCCAACAAAGGAACAATTACTTTAAAACTCTCAAAACTAGACATCAACGAGGATTTTAAAAATGGAGCACTAAGAATCGAGGTTTGCGACACAGGCGTAGGTATCGATCCAAAAGATCAAGACAGAATTTTCGAAAGGTTTTATCAGGCAGAAGACGGTAAACGCAAGGAATCCGGGAGTGGGATTGGACTCACACTGGCGGCAGAGTTTGTAGACCTACACCATGGAAATATCAAGGTGGAAAGCGAACCAGGAAAGGGAACAGCTTTCACAGTAGACATCCCACTTGGCAAAGACCATCTCCCCGTCGATTCGATCCAGGCTAATGAAGAAATTGAACTACGAGCCACACCATCCGTTCACGGTAGGCAGCACGGATCTAAACTCTATCAGTTGGATTTAGTATCAGAAAAACCCATGGTACTTATCATCGACGACAATACGGATATTATTGACTTTGTGCGCAGCAGTCTGGGGCATAAATACAATCTGGTGATTGCAGAAAATGGACAGGAAGGACTGATCAAAGCCAATCGTTTCATGCCTCAAGTGATCATCAGTGACATCATGATGCCTGTGATGGATGGTATTACATTTTGCAAGAAGATCAAAGAAAATCCCAAAACCAGCCAAACAGCTGTGATATTACTTACCGCCAAAAGCCTAACCGCTCATAAGATCGAGGGAATCAAAATCGGTGCGGATGCCTATCTGACTAAACCCTTCGAGATCGAGTTGTTAGAAGCACATATCGACCAGTTGATCCAGCGAAAGGAAGAGCTGACCCGCTACTTCAAAGACGAATTGATATCTGTACCCGTAGAATCAGATGTGACCAAAAATGAAGACAACGTGTTTGTAAAGCGTGTCATGGACATCATTGAGGCAAACATTTCCAATTCTGACCTCAGTGTAGAAATGATCAGTGAGGAAATGGCCATGAGCAGCACCCACCTTTACCGCAAACTCAAGGCCATCACTAATCACTCTGCCAAGGAGATTATCCAAAAATATCGATTAAAGAAAGCTTCTCTCCTACTACAAAACAAGGAAGGCAATATCACAGAGATCGTTTACCAAACAGGCTTCAACAGTCTCTCCTACTTCTCGCGCTGCTTCAAATCCGAATTCGGCACATCACCCAAAAAGTATCAGGAGCGATTCAGGAAAGGTTAAAAATCAATAATTGAACTTCCGTCATGAAAGGAAAAATCAAGGCCAATACAGTTGATAGATATTTAAGCCCCATTCGCAATCAAATTGTAGAATTGATCAAACCGAACTCCACAGTGGTAGAGTATGGCTGTGGCAATGGAGACTTACTTTTCAAACTGTCAGGTAAAATCCAACAAGGAATAGGCATTGACCTCTCCGAGCCACTGATTTCTTACGCCATCCAGCGAATGAACTCTGAATCAATAGATAACCTAGATTTCAAAATAGCTGATGTGCTGAAAGCACCTCAAACCGATATCAAAACAGACTACTCCATAAGCAGCCTACTTTTACATATTCTACCCTGGAAAGAATCGAAAAAACTGCTAAAACATCAAATAAGCCACGCTGACACTGCAATTGTGTGTGGATTTAGCAAGCCAAAAAACTGGAAACAAAAAATCTTACTTTGGCTGGATCAACGATTCACGCCCCATTATGCCAATTTTCGATACTATCAAACTAAAGGATATACAGCTGGGTTATTGAACTCTCTAGAAGGCATCCAGTATAGACAAATCGACACATTTGATCCCGTGATTAAAATCTACCTAGTTATAGCATCCTAAGAGTCAAACACACGTTGGATGAATTTATCTATCTGAAATAGCAGTAAATATGAGCTTGTTTCCTGACTGTTTTTTCTATAATTTAATTCGATGAAGCATCTCTTTAGAGCGGAATGAAAAACTGTTCAGTCTCAACACCAGAAAACCTAGAAAAAGTCTAACAAATGAAGGACAAGCCTACTTACGAACAGTTATTAGCAGAAAATGAGAAGCTTAGACAAGAAATCCTTCAACACAGACTTTCGGCGAAATCTATTCGTGAAAGTGAAATCAGGTACCGTGGACTTCTAGCTAACACTGGTGCTGGAATTATCATCCATGCCGCAGACACCTCCATCATCATGAACAACGAAAAAGCCTCAGAAATCCTGGGCTTAAGCGAAGACCAGATGAAAGGCAAAGCAGCTATCGATCCACAGTGGCATTTTATCAATGAGCAGTATGATAAAATAGCTTATGAGGACTATCCGGTTAACATTATTTCCAGAACCAAAGCTCCCATTCGAAATTTACTTATTGGAATGAATCAGCCGGACAACAGCGAAAAAGTATGGGCCCTGGTCAATGGTTTTCCCGTTTTGGACGAATCTGGAAACATAACAGAAATCGTAATTAGCTTTATTGACTATACCCAACGCAAGAGAGCAGAAGAGGCCTTAGTAAGGAGTGAACAGGAATTAAAAAACGTTCTAGATATAACCAAAACAGGGAGTTGGTATTTGGATATCGAAACGAATAAAGTAAGCTGGTCCAAACAGCTCTTTATTATGTATGGCTTTGATCCCAATAAGGAAGTACCAGACCTTCCCGAACAATCTAAGCTGTTCACACCTGAAAGTTGGGAAGTATTAAATAAGGCGCTGAATCTAACAGCTGAAAAAGGGATCCCATACGAACTGGAAGTAAAAACGATAAGAAAGGACGGAAGCAACGGCTGGATGTGGACGCACGGAGAACCTGTCTATGATAGCAAAATCAACATAATTGGCCTCTGGGGAGCCGTGCAGGATATTACCGATCGAAAAAAGATAGAAATCGAACTAAAAGAAGCGAAGGATAAAGCAGAAGAAAGCGATCAACTCAAATCAGCTTTTCTTGCAAATATGAGTCATGAAATACGCACTCCAATGAATGCCGTTTTGGGCTTTGCTAAATTGCTCCAAAAAGATTCGCAGGACGCCGTAAAGAGGGAAAAATACCTTGAACTAATAGACAAAGGTGGTCAAAGATTACTCAATTTGATATCTGATATCCTCGACATTTCTAAAATTGATTCTCGACAAATCAAAATACGATTGGCTAACTGCAACATCAATGAGTTGCTAGATGATTTGAAGGCTCAGTTCAGTATCACTATCAATCCAAATGTTAAACTAATCACTAAAAAAGGGCTTTCTATTAGAGAATGTGTTATCAAAACAGATAAAACCAGACTGACTCAAATTCTATCCAACCTAATAGAAAACGCCATCAAATTCACACAAAAAGGTGAGGTGGAAATAGGTTATGAACTGAAGGCAAACATGCTCCAATTTTATGTAAAAGATACCGGACATGGAATCGATGCGAAAGATCACGAGCTGATTTTCGATCGATTTGGACAGGCCAGACAAGAACACACTTTCGTTAAAGGAACAGGCTTAGGATTATCCATTGTCAAGGGCCTTGTGGAATTATTAGGAGGGACGATATGGGTAGAGTCAAAAATCAAAAAAGGCGCCACATTCTTCTTCACGATTCCTTATAGCGTCATTCGGCCATTAATTTAGCCCCAGCGAATACACGCATGGGGCTGAACTTAGTATAGTACAATAGTTTCGAAAAACTATTTTCTTTGATCATGAGATGGCATCCAAAAATAAATATTTTCCATCCTCCATTCGAGGCTAACTAGTTCGGTAAATTTCAACTTCCACCCTTTTAACAGCTAAATAAGCAATTTTAGTGATTCTAAGAAGACCTTTTGGTTCTCTCCCGATGTATTTCTACTTCATTCTCCACTCTGGCTTTTGTTCTTTTTTTCTCTTGTTTATAATCACTAAAAAAGGCCAAAACCACTAAGCTGAACACGACAATGCCGCAAATGAATATCAATTGATCATCAAACACCATCACTAATCATTTTTAGGTTGACGATGAAATGATCGCATAAATAGTGCTGCTCCAAAAATGGATGGGACCCAAAGTCCAACGAACATACCAGAGTCTTTTTGTCCATTGAACCATAAATAAACAGATAACAGAAAAGAAATGAATACTGCTACCAATATGAGGTAATCCGAAATTTTCATATTTTAATGATTTCCTTAAAAGGAAAATTTAGGAAGTTCCAGTTGAAATCATATGTATTTCACCTAAAAATATGAATGAAGTGATATGAATTTGAAAAGAATTTTGATATACTAAAAATTAAAGTAAATTTCATGCGTTATTTGCATCGAAACCAACCCTCGATCCCGCCTGTATTAATCCAAATAATGAAATAGCCGGTTACTTTCCGGTCATTGGATACATATATCCACAGCGTATGTTTGAGAGATTAATTAGGTTAAGTATTCTATTGCTATTGGCACTAGGCATGGGTCTTGTAAATACCCATGCTCAGACGATTAGCCAAATCGACTCACTCAATCGATTGGCAGAAAACAATAGTGAAGGCAGTCCTGATTACATTTCTAAAATTGCCAAACAAGCCCTCCAATTTAGTAAAGACATTGGGTACATCAATGGGGAAATCCAGGCACTCAACAACCTGTGTTTTGCCTGCTATATCCGTGGAGAAAATGAGGATGCTATCAAGGCATGCAAAAAAGCCATAGAGCTTAACAATGCCAATGGGGATAGATTCGATGTTAGTAACTCTTACAACTACCTTGGGCTGACTTATATTCAAATCAAAGAATTTGATGCTGGGATCAATGAAATGCTAAAACTCATTGACATTGCGACCAAAAACGATAACAATTATCTGTTAGCAGATGCCTGTAGCAACATTGGATTAGCGTATCTCTTGAAAGGTGCCCCAGACAAGGCTAAAGAATACTATCATATCGCCGCAAAAATCCATGAAGAAATAGATCACCCTACTAGTAAAGTCTATGTAGATCTCAACCTTGGGCAACTTTATTACAACAAAGAGCAATATGATTCTGCACTATACTTCCTGAAAAAGTCTAATGAAGCCGCAAAAAAACTAGACAATAGTCGAGCCATGTACTATTCGTTTGTTTTGATGGGACAACTTCCAATCATTAATCAAGATAGCGCTACTTATTACTTACTGGAGGCAATTCAAATCACAGGGCAATTGGATTGGGATATAGAAATGTTGAATTCTCATATTTATCTCAGTCACCAATATAGAAAAACAGGCAAATACAACATGTCTATTCAGGCTGCAGAAATGGCTGAGTCGCTGGCAGAAAAGCTAAAAAAGCACGAAAAATTATTGGAATGCTACGACCTAATGGTACGAAACTACACCCAGACAGAAGAAATAAGCAAGGCACAGTTATATCTGGACAAAAGAAAAAAATTGAGTGACAGTTTGCATCTCAATCAAAAAAACGAATTGATTACAGGACTGCTTGATGCCAACCAAAAGCTAGGAGCTGAACGAGAATATGACCAACTGAAATTGGAATTGGAAGCGGCAGAACTTCGGATTCAGGAAAAAAACTATATCATCCTTATCAGTATCATTGGTATCACCTTTGTCCTTCTTATTCTGGCTTTCATCATGAAACTTTCAAGATTACGAGCCAAAAGCAATATTGAATTAAGGCAATTGAACGATCAATTGGACGCCAGCAATAAAGAGAAAGACCTATTAATGGGTATGATTGCACATGACTTGAGGTCTCCGATGAATAAAATTCTTGGGCTCACCCAATTGCTTAAAAACAAAAAACCTCAAGATGAGGAAGCCTATTTGATTGGTTTAATTGAATCGATGACAATCGAAAGCAAAACATTGACGGATGAACTTCTGGAAATCAACCGAATCGAATCTGGTAAATTCAAAACCAAAAAATCTAAAATTGATATTAAAGCCTTTTTTGATGAAATCGTCTACCATCAGGACCAGGCAGCAAAGAGTAAGCTAATTGAAGTTTCGACCGATTGGAATTTCGATAAGGAAACCATAGAATCCGACAGAGGTATTCTACAACGAGTAATAGAAAACATACTATCGAATGCAATCAAATTTTGTAATCCAAAAAGCAGAATCCATGTTTCAGCTGACCTCAAACAAAACAAGCTGCATGTTTCAGTGAGAGATACAGGACCAGGCATACCTGAATCTGAAAGGAATCAACTATTTAAGCGCTTCGGTAAAACCTCCGTGAAGCCTACCGCCAACGAGCCCTCCACCGGACTTGGACTCTATATAGTCCAGTCATTGGTAGAACGCCTAAGAGGCAACATCTATCTCAACACCGAATACAAAGAGGGTGCTGAGTTTGTGATTGATATTCCTGTTTAATTAAAAGAAGGCCCTTAACTTCGATGCTCAAAATTGCCAACGGCTAACATGGGTTTTCGGATACTAAAAATCATCTATCAAGCCAACAAGGAGATTCAATCCTTTCTAGCAGACAACATTATCGGTACACCTGGGCAATCTGCCGTATATCAACAATTGAATACGCATGAGAAGCTCAAACAACTACCCAATCCCCATTTCGCCTGTCTTCAGAGAGAAAAGCTCCTGGGCTTATGCTGCTTCTGCCAAAGGTCATTTTATCTGAACGGAGAAGAAATCGTAAGCTTCTATGTTCGCTATTTTTCATTCAAAGATGCTTTTCGGTCCCAAAAGAGCCACTCTCGTTCTCAAAACAAACGAAATGCGATCAAAAATGAGGTACATCAACTACTTGAAGGACATGAGCTTCTCAAAAGATCTACTCCTAATATCTTCTATGCTTTTGTAGATCCTAATAACGAGCGATCTGCAGTACTATGCAACGAATTTGGGTTTCAAACTATACGTACATTCAAAACCTACAGTCTAGGCTATCTCTTCCCTCGAAAAAGAATTGCCTTTGAAAAGATCGCTTCGGCCTCCAAAGCAGAGCTAAGCGAACTACTCAGGAACTTTTACAGTGACTATACTTTCTATACCGAGGACAATCTATTTTATAGAGATCAGTATTTCATGGTTCGTGACGAGAACGGAAAAGTACTGGTGGGCATTCAGGCCAACCCCGAAAATTGGAAGATCCATGACCTCCCTGGCTGGTCCGGCAAAATGCTTCTACATGTAGCTAGCAAACTACCAATTACCAATCGCTTGATTCGACCGAACTATCAATTTTTAGCACTGGATTATCTCTATTGCCAACCAGGACAGGAAGAAACCCTAAGTCAATTAATCGAATCTCTATTGGCTCACTTCTCTCTCAGCACAGCGATGGTTTTGGCAGACGCGGAATCTAGTCTACATCAAACCCTCAAAAGAATCGACCATGGTATTGTCGGCAAAATTAAAAAGCCAGTTTCTATCTCTGTAATCGCAAAAGGTAACCAATTCAGCGATTATCAATGGAATCACATAAAAAACTCCCCTTCATTTCAGTCATCTTTTGATACTACCTAGCTTTTTCCATTGATATTTTTGTTTGACTGTTATATTTGCGTTTTGAACACGCCTATGTTTAGACCATGAGACTGAGTTCCTTAGCCAGAAAAATCAAAATTACACCGAAACAGTTGACGGAGTATCTCTCTGATCAGGGAATAGATACATCTCAGGGTGCCAACACCAAACTGGATCAGGAGGTGATTGAAATGGTGTATGAGGCATACATGTATGACGAATCAGTCGAAGAGGAAGAAGTGGTCAAAAAAGTCATCATAGAGGATGAAGGGGAGACACTCGAAATCGCAGTAGAAAAATCAGACCTAGAAGAACCTGAAAAAATCTCAGAACCTACTGAGCAAAAAGAGGAAAGCGAGGAAGAAGAATTAATCCAATCAACGGAAGAGGAGTTGGTAGCTGATGCTGAAGAAGAGGAGGCGGTCGTGGAAACAGATCGACCTCAGGCCGAAGAAGAAGTAGAAGTAGAAGAATCTCCAGAGGCCGAAGAAACCGAATACCCCAGCTATGAACCCATCACCACAGAGGATGGCGAACTGATCGAATCCTATGCAGAATTGGCCGCCAGAGATAGCTCAGTCAAGATCATAAAAGCACCTAAGGCTGCCCCACTTCAAGGATTGAAAATCAAAGGCAAAATAGAGCTACCTGAACCAAGGTCTAAAGAAGAGAAGAAAAAGGAAAAACCGCTAGACCCGAATGAGATCATCTATACGAGCGGTCCAGACAGAAAGCCTAAAGCTAAGAGCAATAAAAAACCTTTTAAGAAAAGAAAACCTAGAGTCAATACGGTAGAACTGGAGCGAAGAAAAAAGGAAAAAGAAGAGAAGAGAAGAAAGGCTCAAAAGGAGAGAAAAGAGAAGGAAGCAAAAAAACAGTACTACGAGACTAAAGTGCAGGCCAAAGTGCAGACGCAACCAGCCAAACCAAAAAAGAATAAAAAAACGTCACATACAACTACCCCGAAAGACACCAACCCTATCAAACGTTTTTGGAAGTGGCTCAACACTTGATTCCTCAATAGAATCAAGCGTTAATATTGGATTGAATCGACCTATACCGTTAAATTAAATAATTGCCCCGGCTGAGCAAAGATGGCATCATTTTTTCTTGTAAAAGCCGGACAAAAAAACTGGAAATCGAATCATTGCAAAAGCATAGCATGTCAAAACTGAGAATAATATTATTCGTCCCAATCTACCTCCTATCACATATAGTTTTTGGTCAAGCCAATGATAGTCTAAGGCTTATCATTGATCAAAATTTCATTGAGGTAGATCGAGGAGCTGTCATCACCTTCTCAGTAGAAAAATCGCAGAAACACGGCCAAATCAAAATGGTCAAAGCACCCAAGCAGGCTCGTTTCGATGGCAAAACCTTCTCATGGGCTGTACCGGAGTATTACGACAAAGGCAATGAAGTAATTAGTTTTCAATATATGGACGATGACAGGTTGTTGGACGCCCAATCCATTTTCATTATTGTCCATCAATTGCACACTCCTCCTAAGATTCAGGTAAAGAGCAATGCAGTGCTTAAAAATGGGGTATACCGCATCAACCCTACCTTCGATTTTCATTTAGAAGCACATGCTTCTACAGTCTACAGCACTGATAGCAGCGATGTTATGCTTGATTACTATTTCAATGACAATCCAGACCTGAAAGAAATAGACCAGGTGGACATCGACCTGCGGCAAAACTCGATCGATATAGTTTGGACTCCCAATCGGGATCAAATCAAAGAAAAATATTTCCGACTGACACTGAAAGCCACCGATGCTGCTGGAGGTGAATCTACAGAAGTTCTCGTTTTTGCTCTCAGCAGCAACAATCACATCCCCTACTTCAAGTTTCCAGTATTGGATGAATATTACATTACTGATGGTGAGCAGTTGTCCATAGATTTATCAGCAGACGATCTGGATCACGACTCCTTGCTCTACAGACTGGTCATCCCTAGCAAAATAGGCAACCCTCGTCTATCTGAAAAAGGCCTATTCACCTGGAAGGTCAACAATGACGAATTGCATAGACTCAGAAGCTATTTCCCAATGGAAGTGACCGTAGAGGTAACAGAAAAAGGGCCAGAAAATCCTAACACCATATCTAAAACTTTCCTGATACGAAAAAGTATCAGAAACGAACCTCCAAAAATCCTAAATCTCCAGAATGAGCACATCAGGGAGGGAATCACCCTCAACAAAAAAGTTTTCATTCAGGATGGAAATGATCAATTTTCGGAATTAGAAATAGACATCATCGGCGCACCAGAAGATATGGTTTGGCATTTCGAAAACAACCTGCTGTCTATTCAGTGGACTCCTGGTTTCGATGTAGTGGGAGTCGAGATGCAACCGAAAAAATTCGATATGCTGCTCGTGGTTAGAGATCCACACGGCTATGTAGACCAGCGAGCCTTCACCATCACGGTGGAGCATAGAGAAAATACGGTCGTAACCTATGAAACCTATATGCAATACCGCAATGACGCGGTGCATTTGGTAGAGTACCTCTCCCAAATCCACAACCAAATGGAAGACAGAGAAGACAAAGGCCAACGCATGAAAAAGGGACTATCCGTCGCTACCATCTTCTTCTCGGTCTACACTGCCAGTGGTAATGTATTTGACGATGGATCAGCAGCCAAAGAACTTGTTCCTTTCGTCGGTATCATGGCCGCCATCGCTGGGGGTGTGAACGCATTCGGTTTCAACGATCTAAACAAATACGGATCTCTAAGGGAGCAGACTTTCATCATGCAGCAAAAGCTGATGTACATCCTGGCCTTACTCAATGAATACAAGATAGAAGGCCCCAATAGTCCTAATCTGGAAAACAAGGAATTCAGAGACAATCTGTCGACTTACGAGCAGTGGATGGTACAGGACAAGCTCAACTTCAAAAGCTACTACAGTCGCTACAAAACGCTGAACTACGTCAAAAAAGCCACGCAAAAGGCACGTAGAAAGGCCATGGAAGAAGGACGCGAACCGGAAGGACTGCTATTTCTCGATCTGACTAAAATATAGCCGGACAATCAAATGCTAAAAATTGTTAAATAAGGCAGGTGCGATTTGCCCTTGCTTGCTGGAAGACTATATTTGTTCGAATCTAAAAAGAGCAGCAACGTATGGTGTGGAGCGGAACCCTGGGTACTCTCGAGATCATTTTCATCTTTCTTTTCAGCCTATTCTACATAGGCTACATGATACGAGCCATTCGTGCTGCCCGAGCATTGCGAAGTAGTTATCGCCGTGTCTTTTACAAAGTACTGCTCAGAACCACCTATTTCGGTCTTTTCATCGTAGCGCTGATGGGGCCTTCTTTCGGACAGTCCAAAAAAGAAATCAAATCAGTAGGTAAGGATATCATGATCTGCGTGGACCTATCTCAATCCATGAATGCCTTTGATATCCAACCCTCACGCTTGGAAAAGATCAAATTCGAGCTCAAAGAAATCGTAAAAGAATTTAACTCGGATCGTATCGGCCTCATCATGTTTTCGAATGAGGCCTATGTACAATGTCCTCTGACTTATGACAAAAGTGCACTGAATCTCTTCATCGAAACACTGAATACTTCTTTGGTTCCAAATACAGGCACGGACTTTGGTCCTGCACTAGGGATGGCACTCGAAAAAATCACCGATGAAGAAAGCTCAGTAACTCGACAAAAGTCCAAAATCATCATTTTGATCAGTGACGGGGAGGACTTTGGAGAGAATACTGAGTCTATCGCCAAAAAGGTGGAAGAAGAAGGCATTAAGTTGTTTACTCTGGGTATCGGAACATCTCATGGAAGTAAAATCATGACCCAGCGAGGTTTCAAAAAAGACAATCAAGGCAAAGATGTGATTTCGCGTCTTAATCCAACCTCGCTTATGCAGTTGGCTAAAAGCACCAATGGCAAGTACTTTGAGATCAACGATAAACAAAATGATGTAGAAAAACTCATCAATACCATCGGGGATATAGAAGGAGAACTTCGTGACGCCAAACAGGTGGACGTGTCTTCTAACAAGTACTTCTACTTTCTCGGACTGGCACTCATCCTGATGCTGGTGGATGCATTGATCAAAACCAAAACCATGACGATATGATAAAGCTACTCACGATATGGCTCTTGCTCGGACTAGGTACTGGTGACAATGACATCTCCAAAATCAACAGCCTGAAAAAACAGGGTGAAGAGGCATACAAAGCAAAAAAATATGTCGATGCATTGATGACATTTTCTATGCTGGTTGACTCCATGGGCGTAGAAGATGAGGGTGTGATCATGAACCTGGCCCACTGCTATGCCCGAATCGATCAGAAAGACAAAGCAGAACGCCATTATCAGAAACTGATCCTATCCAAGGACAAACAAACCCAATCCATCGCTTATCAGCAATTAGGTGCACTATCTAATAACCCTAACACGCTAGAAAAGGCATTGAGTTTCTTCAAATCTGCCTTAAAAGCAGATCCAACTAACGAAGATGCGCGCTATAACTACGAGCTGATCAAAAAGAAACTGGATCAACAAAAAGATCAAAACCAGGATCAGAATCAGGACAACCAAGATCAGCAAAACGAAGACGAAAACAAGGAAGATCAAGATCAACAGGATCAGGAAGACCAACAACAAGGAGACGATCAGAAGCAAGAGAACCAGGAAGGTCAGGAAAACCAGGAGAATCAAGAAAATCAGGACCAGCAGGATCAAAAAAGCAAACAGGACCAGGAAGGTAAAGAGGGCGAAGATCAGCAGGAACAACAGCAAGAAGGAGAACAAGGAGAAGAGGGAGAACAAAAGGAACAGCAACAGCAACAAGGTGAGCAGGGCGAAAAAGAAGAAGCCAAAGAGCAACAACAGAGCCAGCAGCAGGATGGTGAGAAAGGCGAGGAAGATGAAAAGGGACAAAACATGTCCAGTACTTCTCAGAAACTAGAGGAGATGAATATCTCCGAAGAAAAAGCCCAAATGATCCTTGAGGCATTGAAAAACAGCGAGATTCAATACATCCAACAAAACCGTCGCAAGCCTACCCAAAAGCAGGACAATGGCAAGCCGGATTGGTAATCACTTTCAGTGATATATTCAAGGTTCAATATTGATCTTTGATTAGGCTAAAAAATCTGAGAATTGAGTTAAAAAAAGTCACTTCAATAGGATTTTACTCAAATAGAAGGTCGTTACTCTTTATGCATCATGTTCTGATCATCTTTCGTATATTTACTATATGAGTTCGATTGTAATAAACCCCAAAAATGATCAAGAGCTGCAGTTCATTGCAGAATTACTCCAAAAATTAGGAGTTCCTTCAAAGATATTGACAGAAGAAGAGAAAGAAGACCTCGGTTTAAGTTTGATCATGAAGGATGTAGATCGTGCTGACCTGGTAGACGAAAATGAAATCCTGGGCAAGCTTGCAGGTTAATGGAGGTTCAGTTTCTCAACAAATTCAGTAAGGACCTCGACAAGATTAAACAACCAAAGGACAAAACTGCTTTATTAAACTTAATAAAGGATGTTAAGGCTGCAGAGTCCCTCAGAGATATACCCAGTATTAAAAAGCTTGCGGGATTCCAAGATGCTTATAGAATTAGAGTGGGACAACTTAGAGTTGGGATATTTATATCGGAAGAAAAATCCATTATTCAGTTTGCCAGAGTAGCTTTTAGAAAAGACATATATAACATCCTTCCTTAGTTGATCAAAATATTTATTTATTCTCTCCTTATTTTTCTTCTATATTTTTCGCTTCCTGCCCCGCAACTATCGCCTTGTGTGTAGGCTGATATGCCGTGTCTTTTAGCTCTTCGATGTGTAGTTTGTCGATGGCCTGTACAGATCGGAAATTCAATCGCTCGAACAAGCCGTATTTCTCTACCACTTCCATGAACTTCGGATCTTTATCGAATGTAATGAGGTAGTAGAACTGTACCAAAACCTCTTGTTCAGTCAAGTGTGGCTTGATGATGTTGATATAAAAGGATGGATCACCGCTTTTCTGCTCCACCAGGAAGAGCAAAGATTTGTAGCTCTCCATGTAGTGTGACATGGTATTTCGATAACTGTCGTAGACCTGTCTGAAACTCGTCTCAAAGGCATCAGCATCCAGTATCTCTGAGCTTCCGTCTTTCTTCCTGCGTTTCTTGGTATCATTCACAGCCTTGGTAAAGTCCTTGTACATCTGTGCAAAGCCATTGCCATCCTCACGCATCTCTATCCGCTTAGAAGCTGAAAGATGAAACTCCAGCAACTGAAAGAAAGTGTTTTCGAACTGCTGAATCTCAATGGTCTTGGACTGGCTGTCCATGATCTTGCGTGACTCGTAAAGTTCCTCGCGCTGTAGCTCAAGCTCTTTTCTTTGGTAGATCAAGGCCAGGTAGAATAGAATCACCCCTGCCAACGACCAGATAGGCCCTACTGCCCCACCAAAGAACTCCCCTATCATACTTAGGGTACTGAGGTCCTGCTGAGCCGTCAAATCCAGGTTTTTTACCTGAGTGAAAGCATAATAGATAATCACAAATCCTATGAGAATAGAAATGATCGTACATATCCCTAAAAAGATGACGAAATAGGACTTAAAAGGAGACTTCTGGTTACTCATGACTAGCTGCTGAATGTTTTCCCTGCAAAGCAGGAGTTAATAGTTATCTGTTATTGAGTTATTAGGTCTTAAGTTAGCGGTCTATTTCCCTTCTCGTAGCAGTCAAGTTTACGCAAAGGTAAATGGACACCCCCAAAAATGAATAAAGCAGGCAACAATGTCACACATTCTGAGAAAATAATCTCAAAACCACATCATTACCTGCTTTAACAGATAGACTATATCAGAAATAGGATTATTTCAGATACTTGGTTATTTCTTCGCTCATAGGCTCTACACCTGATGGAAAATAGGCAATCAACTTACCATTTTCATCCAAAAGGAATTTGTTGAAATTCCACTTCACCTTGAAATCATCCAGGCCATTCTTGTCTTTCTGAGTCAGGAAAGAGTAAACAGGATGTTGGTTATTTCCTTTTACCTCGATCACAGTGGTCATCGGGAAGGTCACCTGAAACTCCTCAGTACAGAAGTTTTTGATTGCTGACTCTACATCTAGCTCCTGCCCGGCAAACTGATCGCAAGGCATACCCAAAACCACCAATTGATCGGCATACTTCTCTGACAGAGCCTGCAGATCTTCGTACTGCGGCGTATAGCCACACTTGGAGGCCACATTCACTACCAGCACTTTTTTGCCTTTGAAACTCGAAAAGTCGATCACCTCCTCGCTATCCAAAGCTCGTACTTTGAAATCATAAAATGGAGAAGAGCCTGCGCCAATTATCGCGCTGAACATCAATGTCAATACAAGTGTTTTCATAATTACGTTTTTTCTTCACAACTAAAATAAAGTATGGACAAGTAGCAATACAGCTCTTTGTCTAATTTCTAATCGCAATGTCTTCACAGAGCGTATCATCCGGTGACTGAAACCCTCAGTTCGTTCGTCACATCTCTCGGGCGATGGGGTATTTCTTCCAGGCCTGATCGAAATAGGGTGATTGCTCGTAAAACCAACGGTAGATCTGCTCCTGAGACTGAGCAAATGCCGGATCAGCGGCCTTCTTCGCTTCGAATTTCTTCTTCAACTCGGCATCCTCCGCCAGCATCTTTTCGGCCAATGGTTCGATCACATACTCCTCGATGTACTCTGTACGGGAGAATATGCTGTGCATGAATCCCCACTGCAAGAAACTATCCGGAGAATCTGGCTCCAGCAGCAGTGCAATCAAAGCAGCCTTGTACTGATCCATCGGTACACGAACGGAGCCCGGCTGATAGACGATGTTTTGCTGCAAGGTCTCCAGCTCGAAGCTGCCACATCTCACATGCCCCTCGTAGGGCATAGCCGCCATCTCAAAAGATTCGATGTAGTATTGATCTACTGCTATTTCTTTGGTCTCTGTGATCTCCTCCATCTCTATGCCGTGAGCCTTCAATTTGGCGATGATAGTCTTCCATTCTGCTGGCACCCAATAGGCTTTGGGCAAGGCCACTTTCTTGAGGGGATCGTTCATGCGGCGGATCACGATCTTTTCTTCATAAGGCTCGGCGGTCCAGCTGATGTACTCCCCTGCTCTGATCTGCGAAGGCTTCATTTCGGGCTTGATTCCCTTTAGTAGCATGGAGTCAGCCATGGATTCACTCAGGGTATAGGCCAGCACGATAGAGTCCCTTCTCGCCGCTCGGTCTTGATCCATGGCTTTGGTGAGTTGTTTGTTGCTCTGGGCCAGGGCGCGCATCGACTGCTCCAGAAACACATAGGTACCCAGCACCCGCTGCTTGTAGGGCTTCAGCGAATGATTCTCTACGAGGATACTCGGCGTGTTTCTCGAGTTGCCATAGGTCTCGGAGAAGCGCGGACTGAATTCGAATTCGGTATTTCCTTCGCTGAAGTCACGGTTGTTGAAAGAGAACATCAGAGGTCCCGGTATATGTCCCATGTCTGTCAGGGCCTGATCCATGGCCGGCTGAAACACTTCGCTGAGCCACTGCGAGCTAGCTGGCGAATAGCCCTCGGCCCATCCATAAGTGATATCGAACTGGTAATCGGCCCCATCCGTCACATGTAAATCGAGGTAAAGGTCAGGATCATAGTCGTTGATTACGGACACTACCGCCTGCACGCCAGCCGTCTCCAGCTTCGCATAGTCACGATTCAGATTCAGGTTTTGAGCATTGGTACGCCAGCCCATGTTGACCGGTCCGCGCTGGTTCACTCGGTTGTAGGGAGAGATACGCTCGTGCCCATCCACATTCAGCATGGGGATAAAAAGCAGATTGACTTTGTCGAGCAGCTTTCCTTTGTCGCCAAAAGCTATGTCTCTGAGCAGCATCAGACCGGCATCTTTGCCATCGATCTCTCCGGCATGAATCCCCGCCTGAGCCAATAGGATGGCCTTCTTACTGGATCTCAATGCCTCCGCACTGGTATTTTCTTCCTTGCTGGCAATCACCATCAGCAATTCGCGGTTCTGTTCGCTTTTGCCCAGAGAAATCATTTTCATCCAGGGAGAGGCCGCACACAGCTTCTCGAGCCAGGCCTTGGTCTCTTCATAGTCAGGGGTTTCGGACAGATCGCTCAGCTCGCTGGGTGTGACCCAGGGATGATTTTTGTCTACCATCAGCGCTTCACTTTTGCCTGACCAGTCAATCACAGGAGGCAAAATATCCTGGGCCTGAAGCGCATAAGAAACAAGAAATGTAAGAAGGAAAGAGAAGCTTTTGATTCGCATATGATTGTTTGAGTAATGTTTGCCCAAACTTACGACGCTTTTCACAATAGAGGAAGGGACAGGATTCAAGATTAAAAAAATCCCCTTTGAAGGGGGCTAAGGGGATGTGTTTTGAAAACATTACTTGATTGAGTAGACATCTTCGCATTGCAAATGCTAAGGTAGATCGGCACGCATTGCAAATGTGCACCAGTAAGATTACACCCCAATAATCCCCTCAAGGGGATAGTTTTGCAGTCCTTATCGACGGATGGCCGTCCATAATTTTTGTCCGCCCATCACCACGAAGAGCACAACAAAACCAAACAATAGTCCAACTAAAAACTCGAAGGCAATACCTGGAAGCGGCAGCAACTCCTCCCAGTGATGTACAAAGCCCAGATTGTGAACAAAGAGACCGCCAGACACGAGCATCAAGGCGATGGTACCGATCACAGACAAGCTCTTGACTACTTTGGGCAAGGCACTGACAAAAAACCGTCCCACCTTGTCAGAAAAGCTATCGGTCTCCTCATTGAGATTGATCAGGTGAAGGCCGAAATCATCCATGCGTACGATCAGAGCTACTATACCATATACACCCACAGTGGCCAGCAAAGCAATAGCAGTAACCACGGGGATTTGAATCTGCAAAGGCTCCTCAGGCACAGAACCCAGGGCAATGATGATGATCTCCACCGATAAGATAAAGTCAGTAACAATTGCCGACTTCACCTTCTTCTTCTCCAGGACCCTTTGGTCTTCTTTGCTGATATCGATGGCGGATACACGCTCGCCCTGATGCGCATGTGGCACGAAAAACTCGTAGATTTTCTCCGCTCCTTCGTAGGCCAAATAGAACCCACCGATGATCAAGATAACGGTAACAGCAGAGGGCAAGAAGGCGCTAAGCAGAAACGCAATAGGCAGAATGATCGCCTTGTTCAGCAGGGAGCCTTTGGTGATGGCCCATAGCACCGGCAGCTCGCGCGTCGAGACAAAGCCTGAAGCTTTCTCCGCATTCACTGCCAGGTCATCTCCCAAAATACCGGCGGTCTTTTGGCCAGCCACTTTGCTCATAGCCGCCACATCGTCCATCAATGTTCCTATATCATCCAGTAGTGCAATTATTCCTGAGGCCATATCATCTATAGTTTGGACACGAAAATAAGGGGAAAATTTGAAGCAGTGAAAATAGAACTTTTACAATTAAGATCAATCTGGAGCCTTAGCCCTCTAGAAGTGACGTTCATTTAAACAGCGTCATTGTGAGGAGCGAGGCACGAGCGACGTGACAATCCGGTTCGGCAGGATCTGCTGTACGGATTACACCCCTATCAAGGGGATAGTATTGCAGCTCCTCTCCTTGTCATGCTGAGTTCATCGAAGCATAAAACAAGCAGTACCCAAGCATCGGCCTTCTGCAAGGTCCAAACGCACCCACAATTGCCACTTGCTTACTGCCATCAGAACCAGCAATAGTTAGGGTTATGTTATTCACCACCGCAAGCTTCTTCGGCCTGCAATACTAGCTGAGGAATATCTTTATAAAAAACTGGTTGGTCATCAGCATCAATATCCAACAAACTGCAATCCGGATAAATTCTCCTTAGTGATTTAAGGACATATTTATGCTCTCTTCTTTCAGGTTTAAACAGGGCGGCTTCTATCCCTTCTTGGGCATAGTCATAGCGGTGATCCTCGATTTTATAGTATATCCCTCTTTTATGAACATAAAAATCAGACAAAATATGATCCCCTTTATCCTTGACCAACATTCGGTTGGTGTTTGAATAGTCCGGTGAAACATTATTATGTATTCTTGTATTTAACCCTAAATTCAATTGAAAAGAAACATAGACAGGAGTATTTCCTTTAACTATCAGAGAACATAGTCTTGGATATTTTTCTACATAAGAACATGTATAAAAGCTATCACCTAATTCTATAGATTTTATCTTGTGTATTCCAACTCTTCTTTTTTTCCCTGATACACGATATTTTATCCTATCTGAATGATGCAACGTATCCAATCTATAAACTTGAATATCACATTTTATTGATTCATTATTAGTGAAAGAAATTATTGCTTCTTGATAAAGATCTGTAGTTAAATCCACTGAGGGGCCAAATTGAGCATAAATTTTCTTAGGGATGAAAAGAAGAAATAGAATTATAATTGATTGGCAAAATTTCATTAGCGATTCAACTTTATTGTGATTGATTTGACTTCCAAGACTTGTGAACTTATTTACAATCCAAGAAATGTTTTACTGAAATAGAGGACAAATTAAAATAGGTAATAAACTCTACCAAAGAAAATAAGACTACAATGTCAAACACAAACCAACTAGAACATAATAACAATCATAAAAAAAGATGAGCGAATTTTGGGAAGCGGCTTTTAGTAGCAATGAAAAAATGTGGGGCGAAAACCCAACGGACAACTCCAGGAAGGTGCTAGAGTTGTTTAGGAAACATCCTGTCCGGAGTGTCTTGATCCCGGGTTTTGGATATGGCAGAAATGCCAAGGTCTTTTATGAAGCAGGAATGGAGGTATCGGGCATAGAAATATCCCAAACCGCTATCGCAAGAGCCAGAAAATATTTTGGGGAGGAAGTGATCCTACACCACGGGTCGGTGGCGGATATGCCTTTTGACGAGGCGCGATTCGACGCGATCTACTGCTATTCTCTCATTCATCTTTTGGACCCGGCGGGCAGAGCCAAACTAATCGCAGATAGCTACTCCCAACTGCTGCCCGATGGACTGATGGTCTTTGTGGCCCTGTCGACCCGAGATGTGCGCTATGGTGTAGGAGACGAAATAGCCCCCCATACCTACCTATCTCCCCATGGGTTGCAGTTGTATTTTTATGACGAGGCTGCAATCGAAGACGCGTTTGGGAATTACAACATCATAGATAGGAAAGCAATCAATGAGCCAGAGGACAAGCCCACAGAAAAGCACTGGATGGTGGTTTGCCAAAAAACAGCCAGCTGATCTGTCGCAGTTCTAGTAACCCAGAAGATGAGTCACACATTACAAATACCAGCCAGCGGAAGCGGGATTTCGATTCACCGCTCCTTGTCATGCCTGCACGCTGCAAGCGGGCTGAGCACCGTCGAAGCAAGACAAGCAGATCCGAGTATTCGGCCTTCTACCATACCAAAAATTCACTTACTGCTAGCAGATCACCAGACTCTCGCCTACCGGCGTGCAGGTCTCCTTTTAGTCCAGAACTCCCGTTCTTGTCTATTCATTCGAGGTGACGTTCATTTAAACAGCGTCATTGTGAGGAGCGAGGCACGAGCGACGTGACAATCCGGTTCGGCAGGCTCTGCTGTAGGGCTTACACCCCTATGATCCCCTCAAGGGGATAGTTTTGCAGCTCCTCTCCTTGTCATGCTGAGTTTATCGAAGCATAAGACAAGCAGCTCTGTACAATCGGCCATTTAAGAGAATAATACACGAGCGAATTATATTTAGTAACTGTTGGTTTCTGCAGATTTCAGTAGCTTAGTATTATTCAATTGTAATAAGAATCTGAAAGCATGTCATGGACCATCCGAATTTCCACGTTCATTACCCTAATTGCACTTTCTTTCTGCACTCTCCCTTTAATCGATAATGGTCAAGAGAATGAAGCCAATTTCAAAGGATTTTTCCTAAAGCTGAAGTCTCCTCCAAATGAACTGGAACATATCATAGGTACAGGCAATCCAGAAGAATATTGTAAACACAACAGAACTCTGGCCACTAACTTTTTAGATTTAAAATATTCAACTTACTCTATTGCAGATTCTTGTTCAGCATGTTGGGATTTCAAATTATTACGTGTTTATAATGATTCCATATCCATCATCATGCCGTTTTGGGATAATTTTTACTACTGGAAAAACGCCCACAGTCATCGAAATAACACAAGCACTAATTACCTTGAGAATTTATCTTTTGAAT
Organism: Reichenbachiella ulvae; assembly: GCF_025833875.1. Lineage (NCBI taxonomy): Bacteria > Pseudomonadati > Bacteroidota > Cytophagia > Cytophagales > Reichenbachiellaceae > Reichenbachiella > Reichenbachiella ulvae. Next base: position 2,584,536 of record NZ_JAOYOD010000001.1, read on the forward strand.
CGAATATCAGACAATTGGTTCTCACACTTTCAAATAATAATAATCTACTCCTTACGACCCGTGAAGTGATCCAATCCATTATGCACTTAGATGGTATGACTCAGTTCAGTGGCCCTGAAATTTGTATTATTGAATCATTCTATAAACTACATGCATCCGACACATATTTGAGTACAGATGAATGCAAAACAGCCTTACTCTCAAGTATTGAAGAATTAAAAGAAATCATTGATTTACAGGATCCTAATATCCTGATTTTTCGAAAGGACTTTTTGATTTATATATTTACGATTACCAATAACAATAAGGTATTAGATTTAAAAGTCTTGAATCACGAATGCAAACTTGATGTTTTTATGTAAGTAATTCTCGACCCCCGCTAGTGCGAGCTTGCACCAGCGGAGAAACCCCCGATCGAGCGCGTTTGCAACGCTTCGTCCTATACGTATATGTAGCAGAAATCTGATATTGTATTTACTAAATAAAACAAGTCACACATTTCAAATATGAGCCAGCGGAAGCGGGATTTCGATTCACCGCTCCTTGTCATGCCTGCACGCTGCAAGCGGGCTGAGCACCGTCGAAGCAAGACAAGCAGATCCGAGTATTCGGCCTTCTACCATACCAAAAATTCACTTACTGCTAGCAGATCACCAGACTCTCGCCTACCGGCGTGCAGGTCTCCTTTTAGTCCAGAACTCCCGTTCTTGTCTATTCATTCGAGGTGACGTTCATTTAAACAGCGTCATTGTGAGGAGCGAGGCACGAGCGACGTGACAATCCGGTTCGGCAGGCTCTGCTGTAGGGTTTACACCCCTATAATCCCCTGAAGGGGATAGTTTTGCAGCTCCTCTCCTTGTCATGCTGAGTTTATCGAAGCATAAGCAAGCAGCCCCGAAGTATCGGCCTACTACAAAACAACCACGCGCCTACAGTTACTGCTAACAGAGCAACTTCTGCACTGCCTGTTCACCCCTTCGAGGGCCTCACGGTGACAGGGATAGGTGACAAAGGGTAAACATCAATCAATATTGAGGAAAACAACCCTATAATCCCCTCAGTTACTTATTTCTATAAATTCCACTACTTAACATAGTTTCATGCAACTCCTCTCCTTGTCATGCTGAGTTCATCGAAGCATAAGACAAGCAGTCCCGAAGCATCGGCATTCTGCAAAACAACCACGCGCCTACAGTTACTGCTAACAGAGCAACTTCTGCACTGCCTGTTTACCCCTTCGAGGGCCTCAGGGTGACAGGACAAAGCGCTACTCTCTGCCAGGTCGATCAAGGAGAGAAATCCATTCAACTATAGATTATCGTCTACTGACTCCTGACTCCCAACTAATCAATCTAGCATCTACCCAATACCGTTTTGTAATATTCGAAGGGATTGCCCCCTACCTTGGGAATTGAGAGAGGAAAAAACTAGCTTCGGACACCAAGTCGATCAGCAGTCGGCTTCCCGCAGCATAGTTCGAGAAGAAGAAAAGTATTTTTTAAACGTTTATAAACAATTACAAACGGGTATAAAGTGCACTATTCATAAGGTAGATAAAGTGCATGGCTGTTATCCGGTTGTTATCAGCAATAATCTAGAATATGAAACCATTTAGTTGGAAATGTCCATTTTGTAATCAGAACGCCACAATAACTGATCAAAGTGTACATGAAGGAATGACGGTCTTAAGCATTCCAAATTTTGAAGGCGACAAAGAACTGTATTCCTATTTTATTGTCTGTCCGAACGAAGAATGTAAAAAGTATTCATTGAGTGTTTTACTTTTTGATTCATCGAACAAATTCGATAGTACGCGCGGACGTTGGGACAGAAAAACGGGAACTTTGAGAAAACGTTGGGATTTAATTCCTCAATCAAATGCTAAGGTGCTTCCTACCTATGTGCCAAAGGCCATCATTTCAGATTATGAAGAGGCTTGTTCTATTATGAACCTGAGTCCAAAAGCATCAGCAACTCTTTCAAGAAGATGTCTACAGGGAATGATTCGAGATTTTTGGGGTATCAAGAAAGGAAGACTAGTTGATGAAATCGAGGCAATAAAGGATAAGGTAGACTCTCTAACTTGGCAGTCAATTGATGGCGTTAGAAAAATAGGAAACATAGGTGCTCACATGGAAAAAGACATCAATTTAATTGTTGATGTTGACCCAAACGAGGCTGGAATTCTTTTACAACTAATTGAACAATTGATCGAAGATTGGTATGTAACCCGACATGAACGTGAGAAACGATTGAACTCAATAATTTCGATAACGACTGAAAAAGATAACAAGAGAAAAGAGGGTAAAAAAAGCTGATAACAGTCGCTGATCGGGCATATGTCTTAGTGCTTTCTGGCTAATTTCAGTGCAACTCGACCGTGATATCTGCCGCTGAGATACGGCAGTGCTTTGTACCATCTTTTGCTCGCAGGATTTTTAGACTTTCGGAACGCAGTGCCATTTGGAACCGTTGTGAGCTTCGGCAGATTTCGCTACTTTAGTGCTATTCACTAGCTGCGGACATACGCCCGATAGCTGGACGTAGAGAACAATCATGAACCAACTCAAATTTTTCTATATTATTTCAACGCTGGTAACAGCAGTGCTCTTCTTAGACTCCATTCTTAGTCCGAGCATATCAACTTCCAAACATTTTAGAATCAGGGAAGGTCATTCTAGCAGTTGGATTAGAAGTGGAGTTAGCTCAAAATCCTTCCTGTATGCCGAATTAGATGAACACAAGCTTATTTTGTACGGCTCAGATGCTAACTCCTTCAAATCCGATTCAGTTATTTATAGTGCAACTCCAATCCTCAACACTCCAAAAGCCATCAACATTTCTGATGATTCGAAGAAATATACGAACAACTTTATTCTGACCAATGTTTTAACCCTACTGTGCCTTGTCCTATGGTATGCTTCTTTGAGGATTCCCAAATACCAGATTCTTTCAGTGGCTTCTCTGTCATGCTTTTTTCTAGCCTGCTACATCTACTTTGCCATGTAAAATCTCTGATCGGGCCCATTTGCAACGCATACGCTATACTCCCAACCAAGAAAAATTGATTTTTCTACTTTTTCAAACTTGCAGGAACCAGAAAAATCGGTTTTTTTCCATCCCCCAACTTGCGGGAGCCCCAAAAATTGATTTTTCTGCTTCCCGCAACTTGTGGAGAGCTCCAAAAATGGGTTTTTCTGCTTTCTCCAGCCTGCAGGAGGTCCAAAAATGCATTTTTCTACCTCTCGCAGCTTCGCGGAAGCTCCAAAAATGCATTTTTCTATCTCTGCGGCACGAAAAAGCCCCAAACACGCTGGTTTGGGGCTTCTAGTTGATTTTCAAGTTGCCTACTTGGGCCAAATGTGATCTGGCAGCCTTACTTGTAGGTATCAACGAGTGTAACCAGCTCCTTGTAGGCCTTGGTCAGTTCGGGAGATCCCGATACCTGCGCATGAGCAAACAGCAGGGTAAACAGTTGATTGAGTGCCTCGGCTAGTGGTTCGGCTGCCTTGTAGGCGGCAGTCGTCTCTCCAGCACTATTCAGCTCTCCCAGATACTCATCCGTTACTTGCTTGAAGTTTTCGTTGGCTGTCTTGATCGGCTCCAGCCAGCGCGAGAGGCTCGGCAAGGCAGAAAGATCCAATGCTTCGAGTTTCTTCAGCATGTTGTCGGTCTGGGCGGTCTGTTCGTCGTAGCTCAAACGACTCAGCCCAAAACCATAGTCGTTGGTGATCTTTACTACCTGATCCAGCACCTTGGCTACAGCAGGTTCATGCGTAAAAAATTGTTCGGACAAAACACCGTTGAAAAACCCGGTGTTCAGATTGTCGCGGGTACGATCCAGGGTCTCTTTGTCAGAGGAGGCATCCGATCGGGTCATCCCGTCTTTGAAGACGAGAAATCGGGACTGTACTTCGGCCACCGGTGCAGCGACTTCCTTTAGATCTTCTGTGGTTTTGAGTACTCCATTGGTCAGGGTCTGGAGTTGTGCCATTCGCAATCTGGGCATTTTAAGTACTTCCATAAAGTTAAGTTTTAGTTTTAAAAAATAATTCTACAGTCGCCAAACTAGACAGCCCCGACTTTAAAATCCTGCCATTTTTCTTTAAAATCCTGCCAAATCGCAGGACAAACACCCCTGTAATCCCCTTTTCTGCCTACAGGCAGGAAGCATCAGACAAGCAGCACCTAAGCATCGGCCTTCTACCAAACTAAAATCAATCAAAAGAAAGCTCACCTTCTGGGAGTCGTTTGTCCAGGTTGAGGGACTTTCGGGTGCCGTTGGCTCGTACTTTTACGAGATTGGTTTGCGAGTCGAATGCCTCGATGAGCAGGCTGTTGTGCACGGTGATGGTAGTGATCTCCGGTATATCCTCCACCTCTAGTTGACAGATGATCACGTTGTCCTCGATCACTTCGGCGGCTTCCATTTGCTCATCTATATACTTTAGCGAAACAGGGGCGCCGTTGATACGAATGGAAAGGTTGGCCCTCACATATCGTGCGACATGGTCCAGCGCCCCATCGATCGGTGCGTCCCTCCACAGTCCCAGACGGACTCCTTCCTGCTGATAGATGGCCTCCTCCAGATCATTGAGAAACAGCTTGACACTAAGCGTCAGCTTTTGGCTCTCCGGATGATGCTGCAGGGTCGTGATGCTCAGGTAAAACTGATGCGCCATCAGCCCAGCGGAAAACACCACCAGCATCAGCAGAGTCAATGCCAGCTTCCTGCTCCAGTGGTAGCTCCGCTTATAGGCCATATTTGTCTATCAGGTAGATGAAGCCAGCCATAGAGGCCGTGCCTAGCTCTAGCTCACGAGGGTGTACCGAGGAGAAGACATCGTTGGCCGAATGGTGTACATCGAACATGCGCTGCGAATCGGGCATAAAGCCTATGGTAGGCGTACCCAGCGTCTGGTGCAATGGCCCGATGTCCACACCTCCTCCTCCTTTTTTGATATAGCCGATGGTGTTTTGATCAAAATGCGGTAGCCATGACTGGAATTTGGTAAGGGTCGAATCCTCTGCCGTGACGCCAAAGCCTCTTGGGGTGAATGCCCCTGCATCACTTTCGAGTGCAATCAGGTGCTGTTCGTTGTTCTTTTCTGCCAGCTCCGCATACTTTTTACCTCCTCGGGTTCCATTTTCTTCGTTCATAAACATCACCGCCCTAATGGTATGCTTGGGTTGGATCCCCAGCTTCTGAAACAGGCGCAGGACCTGAATGGATTGCATGCATCCCGCCCCATCATCGTGCGCACCCTGTCCGACATCCCAGGAGTCCAGATGCCCACCTATGGTGATGATCTGATCAGGAAACTCCGTTCCGGTAAGCTCTCCGATCACGTTGTGCGAGGGGGCATCCTCCAGCGTCTGGCAATTCATCTTGAGGAAAAGCTGTGTATCAGGGTTTTGCTCTAGTGCCTTTGCCAGGCGATCTGCAGATTGGAATCCTAGTGCTGCCGCAGGTATCTTCGGAATGCTGTCCATGTAAAGGGTGGTACCAGTGTGCGGCACATCATCGTAGGCAGTACCTACCGATCGGATCACCACAGCCACTGCACCATACTGGGCAGCCACAGCAGGGCCAGTCACTCGCTGGTCCACAGCGCCACCATAGGCAGCACCCGTTCGGATCAGCCTCTGATCCGTCGGTCGATTATAAAACACAATCTTTCCTTCGATGGCCTCACGCCCCATTTCTTTCACATCTTCCAGTCCTTGCACTTGCACCACGGGTGCGGTCAGCCCCTCCTCTGGGGTAGCAACAGACATACCCAGCGCCAGCACGGTCAACTCATCCTGAGAGCCCAGGATCTTCGCCACTTCCTTGTCCCCTCGCTTCCAGTTAGGAACAAAAAGGTCCTGCTTGTAGACTTTGTCAAATCCATAGTCGGACATTACCTTTTCGGTCCAATCCACCGCCTGCGCAGCTCCCTCCGATCCGCTCAAGCGTGTGCCTATCTGGTTGCACAGATGATCGAGCAATTGGTAGGTTTCTCTTGTCGTCAGTGCTTCATCAAAGAGCTGTTTGATGACTTTGGTATCTTCTATATCCAATTCGGCCTGCGGATTTTCCTGGCCTTCGGGCTGGGTCTGAGGTTGGCAGTTAGACAAAAGAAGGGAGGTAGCAAAGAGCGCTACAGACAGGATGTACTTACTGTTTTTCATGTTTTTTTGGGTTTAATCGTGGTGAAGGAAAGCAATAGCCAAGGGCCATCGCTCGGCACCCAAGATTACAGACTTTTTGGGGATTGCGCAAGTTGGGTTTATTCAGACCAAAAAATTGCCTGAGATATACAGTTGTCACCGTATATTTAAATGCATGAAAGAATATAAATCCAAAGTGAGCTATGGGATACTGATACCGGTGCTCGTGCTGCTAGTCGGCATCACGCTGCTGCCGATCTATTCCGGAGAGCCTGAGGGAACGATTGTTAGTATCATAGCTGTATTGATTCCAGTCTCGGCATTTGTATTGCACCTTTTCTTTAATACTAGCTATCAGATCAAGGACGACAAGCAGCTGCTCATCACCTGCGGATTTCTCTATCACTCAGCCATAGACATCAAAAGTATCCATTCCATCCGCCCGAGCAGATCCATCATCTCTGCCCCGGCAGCCTCACTGGATCGAATCAAACTCAAATACGGCAGATGGGACAGCGTGATAATCTCACCTGAAAACAAGCAACAGTTCATCAAAGAGCTACAGACCATCAACCCCGACATAGAATTAATAAAAGACTAATCCATGACAAAGAGAAAAGCGCTCATCCCCCTCCTACTCCTCTCGCCTTTTTTGCTATTGATCCTATCTAACCTGTGGATAGAAAGACAGGCAGAAAACAAGACTTTTTCTGACCCTGCTCAGATTCAGGAGAATCGAGTCGGGCTAGTACTGGGCACTTCCAAATATGTGAACAGCGGCAGGATCAACCTTTACTTTCAATATCGAATCAATGCAGCAGTGGCTCTGTACGAAGCGGGCAAAGTCAATTTCATCCTGATCAGCGGAGACAATGGCAGCAAGCGCTACGATGAGCCCACCGATTTCAAAAACGAACTGATCGAAAGAGGTATCCCGGAGGAAAAAATATACCTGGACTATGCCGGCTTCCGAACACTCGACTCTGTCGTTCGCGCCAAGGAGATCTTTGGGCAAAGCAGCATCACAGTGATTTCACAAAAATTCCATAACGAAAGAGCCATCTTTCTGGCCGAACAAAACGGACTATCGGCCGTCGGGTTCAATGCTCGGGACGTGTCCTCCAGCTATGGACTCAAAACTCACCTGAGAGAATATCTGGCACGTACCAGGGCTGTTCTGGATATCTGCCTGGGCGTAGAACCCAAATTTCTCGGAGACAAAATAGAAATTAAGTGAGGGGGAGTACGATTCACTGATCTCCATACGTATTAAAGCAACACGAGAATCGTAACTCACGGATATTAAACAACTTTTTTCAACCAAAAAATCACAAAAACTGAAACTTCAGTTGTATAACTGATTTTTCAGTTGTAAACTTACACTTATGGAACAACTCACCAAGGCTGAAGAAAAGATCATGCGGATCCTTTGGAAGATCAAAAAAGGGTTTGTCAAAGACATCATTTCAGAGATGGAGGATCCGAAACCTCCATACAATACGGTGTCTTCCGTCGTGCGATTATTGAAGGACAAAGGTTTCGTAGATGCCAAGGCTTATGGCCGTACGCATGAGTACTTCCCTCTTGTCTCAAAAAACAAATACCGCAAGTTCAGCTTCATGCAGCTTTTCCAAAACTACTTTGACAACTCGCACGAAGAGCTGTTGAGTTTCATGGTAGAAAACAAAGAGCTCAAGGAGAAGGACGTCCAGGAAATCAAAGAATTACTTAAAAAGATGGATTAATTATGGGATGGTTCATCATACTTATCAAATCTAGCCTTTGTCTCACCATTTGCTTCATATTCTACCTACTGGTGGTGAAGCGGATATCAGACTTTGGATTGAGAAGGTTTTACCTGATGGCTATTCTGATCATCAGCCATACGCTACCCTTTATCCATATCGAAATTCCCTCACGCTATCAGGCCATTGGAGAGCGCCTATTACCACTTCAGGTCAGTGAGGAACAACTCCTCTACCCTATCGCTCGTCAGGTCTATTCCTATCCGCAAGTGAACGATGCGCTGCAAACCTCTTATCTGATCGTCGTGGGCTTACTTACGATATTGACCCTTATCTCTCTGACCCAGATAGTGCGGATGATCTACCAAAACGACAAGACTGATATATCAGGTCAAAGAGTTATATTTCATGGAGGTAAACAAGGACCTTTCTCCTTTTTGAAATGGCTGTTTATGCCAAAGAACATCTCCTACAACGACAAGAGTACCCAGACGATCATCAAGCATGAGCAAGTGCATATCCAACAAAATCATTCTGTGGACATCTTATTCGTGAGACTCTTTCAGATCATTCATTGGTTCAATCCTATCATGTATTTTTTGAAAAGGGAAATAGAACTGAACCTGGAGTTTATAACGGATCGAGAAGTTTGCAAGAGCATTTCTAAAAAAGAATATGTACATCTATTGATGAATTTTCATGTAGCGCGAGGATTTTCCCTGACCGGGCAGTTTGCCGGCAATTCGCTAAAAAACCGAGTGTATCAATTATCCTCCAACTTCTATTTCAAAAAAATATTCATCCCCTTGCTGACCATCGCCTCATTCTTGATCGTCACTTTTAATGTGACGGCCTTTACCTCCTTCTATCTCGAAGCTGAGAGGAAAACTGAGATACAAAAACCTGCTAAATGCAAATGTCCAGATAAGACTGAAGAGGAGGAAAAAGACGAGGGTGTGATCAAATACAAAGACGGAAAATACGGAGCAATCGTAACCAAAGAATAAATTAAATCCTGACATATGAAAGACTTAAAAACCGGCCTAATCGCTCTCGTTGTTGCGGGAGCCCTGGCCATCTCATGCCAAAATCAAAAAAAGACAACCGTATTAAACGGTAGAATTGAGAACCTATCAGAAGGTGATTGCATATTCACCCTTTGGTTCTTCGATATCGACAACGGTGCCAATACCAAATTAAGATTCAGCGCAGATATCGATTCTACTGGTTATTTCAAAATCAAAACAGATGAGATTACCGAACCTACCATAGACGCATGGTTGACCATTGGAAATGAAGTGACCCAATTGGGTATAGCACCAGGAGACAGTCTCTATGTCGAACTGGACGCCAGAGCCTTTGACGAGACCTTGAAGTACTCGGGCATAGGAGCAGCAAAGTGCAATTATAAAGCGACGAAGTTTCTACGGTATGAGGACAGTCAAGAAGGTATCAACTTTAGATACCTAAGTGATCTCGATTCAGAAGCGTTTCTTAGCTCTCTTAACGACCTCTTTGATGACAGATTAGCGCTGCTCGACTCTGTATATGGATCTGCCCAAAAGGACAAATATTACTATGACGAGCGAGATGTCATGCAGGCCGAGAAACTCAATCTAATCGTCGAATATCTCAATCAAAACGAATCTTCTCCATCTGTTGAAGAAGCACTGAATCAAATTGATCTCAACGATCTAGAGGGGCATTTCTATCAAGGCTGGAGTAGAAACATCATAGTTAGATATATAGACAACCGCACTGCAACCATAAGCGACCCCTATGAAAAATACCAGTGGGCGAAAGAGAACCTGGACGAAAGGCACATGACCTATATCAGAAGGGATCGGCTGAAGAACTGGATGATAGCAGACGAATCGGATCGCATCTTCAAAGAGCTAAAAGCCAACCCTAAACCGGAATTAGATTCGGCCAACCTGGCCTTTCACTCGCTAATCGAAGAATATCGTACCCAAACTCCAACTGAACCATTAGAGTTCATAAAATTCGGAGCGGAATACAATGATGCCCCTTTCACCTTAAAGGGCAAGGTGCTGAACACAGGTATAAAAAAGGTCAATATTTACATCAGTGGTCTGGCCTTCAAAGGTCAAGAAACAATTGATGTAAATGAAGAGGGCAACTTCGACTTTTCGTTCAATCCACTTTATACTAGAACCATCACCATTTCAGCGGGTAATCAATTTTCTCAAATGATCGTTTCTCCTGGAGCAGCATTGAGTATAATCATGGATGACCTGTTTTACTATATCGGTCAAGGGGCCAAGGAGAACAAGAGGCTCGCAGAGATGGCTTATTCAAATATCAGATTTGCCCCTAAATATATAACGGGTGAGGAAGTAACATCTATGTCTGAAGACGAAATAAAAAAAGAACTAGATAAGAGGTATGCATCAGCCCAACAAGAACTAAGCAAGTATCTAAAAATGAATCAACTTTCGAAACCATTGGCCATTTACTTGCAAGCCAGTCTAGACATCCAACTGCTGCGGATGAAGGCTCAGGCTGAAATGATGAAGAAATACTTTGTAGCTCCAGAAGAGAAAGAAAAAGTCAATTTCTCAAAAGACTACTTTCAGTTTTTGAATGACCCAGCCTTAATCAATGATACCCTCATGATTACGGGAGAACTGGCACTAACCACTAGTTTAATAAACCAAGTAATGACTGATAAAGGCCTTGATTTCAAAATCGCAGAAGATCCTGCCTACAAGGAGAAATTGGCTATTACCAAATGTCTGGAAAGCATGTCAAACAACGCCTATGAGCAGCTCGATAAAGATTTGGTTTATCTTTCGCAGCATACCGACAAGTCGTGGTTAGTCGAAACCGTAACATCGTATAAAGATCAAAAAATGGCCTATTTCGAGACTTTAGTGATCCCAACCGGTGCGGAACTAACTGCAAATGAGTTATCTTCAGCTGATAGTTTGATGAGTCAGATTGTAGAAAAACACAAAGGAAAAAACATCTATGTAGACATCTGGGCTACATGGTGTGGTCCCTGCAAGGCAGAGTTCGCTTATGCAGAAGATTTCCATAAAGGCCTGGATGAGGAAAAAGTAAGTGTCGTGTACTTGGCTGCAAGAAGTAAAGAAAATAACTGGAAAACCTCCATCGCTGAATACCAATTGAATGGGGATCACTACTTCTTAACCGATGAACAATATGATCAACTGGCCAAAAAATTTGAGCTGCGCGGCTTCCCACAGTACATGATCATCGACTCCAATGGCAAGGTACAGAGCACGAATGCACCTCGACCTTCGGTTCGGTTGACAAGCCTGAATACCGATTTGATCGAGCAACTGAATACGATGTAAGGTCAAGGTGTAACTCATCGAAATCCTTTTTTTCAACCCCTAAATCAACCAAACCCCAAATCCTTAACCTCTCTGCTGGAGTATTAGAATTATTATTACAGTGGAGGGGTTTATATTGTATTTTCCTCATACATGATCTATCTCATTGTTCGGGCTGATTTAGAACATTTCACACTGACACCAGTCAATCTACTTTTGTACGCTTTTCATAAGAAACAATTCAAAATGATCACCTGGAAAGAAGACTACAACACTGGCGTACAAGAGATCGACGAGCAACATCAGGACCTATTCGACTATATCAATCAACTAGATCAATGTATCCGAGACGAAGAATATGAAGGAGCCAGAATAGAGATCATTCTCAATTTCCTACAGATGTTTTGTGCAACCCACTTTTGTCTGGAAGAAGTATGCATGAGACAAAGAGCCTGTCCCGTTCAGGAAAAGAATAAAAAGGCGCACGACAAATTCTTGTCTTTCTATTCTGAGTTTCAGGACAAGTATAGAACTACCAACAATAAAGAATTGCTCATTCGCAAACTAAGAGAAGCGCTGGAAACCTGGCTGGTCAATCACATATTGAAGATTGACATGCACATCAAAAAATGCAACAATGTCAACAAAGCGGTCTATTAGTCTTGATGGACCGTATACTTTTTCAACAGCTTTTCTCGTAACTTCTTAGGTAAATAATCATCAGCCAAAAGCATTCTGAGGAATTCTGGCTCAGCACTTTTAGCGTATAGCAGATAGAACACATCGGCTATGGATAGGCCATTTTTGATCGGTTCGATGAGCTCAAACGTATCGCCGACTTTTACCTCGCCTTCCTCCAACACTCTAAGATACGATCCCGAATAGGTGGTTTGAATAAACTTCTTCAGTATCCCCTGGTCTCCAAACTTCACACCCAGTTTGTAACAGGGCTCGCGAGGCTCAGAAATTTGCACTTTGGCATTTCCCACCTGGTACACTTCGCCTACGATTAGCTTCGTTTCGTCCATTCCCTCGACGGTCAGATTCTCTCCAAACATACCATAGGGCATCTCCAAATCAGGATATTGCGCCTTCCAAAAATCGTAATGATCTGCTGAATAGAGATAGCAAGCTTTATCAACCCCTCCGTGATAGCGACGATCCACTACGGTATCACTATTCACATCTTCCTTACCTAGTTGGATAGCACCCATCGTGGGTACTTTGTATATTCCCGTCATTTCCTCCTTCCCTTTCCAATGGATCAGTTGAGGTTTAGCGAGATTTGTCGATACTATTTTCATACTCCTTCAAGTCTAATGTCGTCTAAGCTAATAACGTCAAAAAATGGATTTTCGTCCATCATGTTCATTCAAACCCTTAAATTTTAACGTTTCAATTCTCTATTTGTTGAAATTCCAATGTTAACTATTCTTCTTTCGAAGATCATGCTACCCGTTCATTGGGCCGCATAGGATCCTGTCTCAGTAAACGACTTGTTACCAGATACAAATTCGGATGATACTCTTTTAGCTTTTTTGGCTGCTCAAAAAACACCTCAATCAATACTGCGAAAAACTCTTGATAATGCACCGCCGCATAGGGACGAAATATGGACTCTAATCCCTGATTGATTTTATTGGATTCTTCCACCGTATAGTGATTGAAAATCTGGATATCCTCCCAGTCAAAATAAGAGTATTCCTCATTTTTGATCATATTTTCTAGTCGTAGGGCATGCGCCATTTCGTGTAGCCCCAGGTTTCGCCCATTGTCGTGATGGACATACCCTTCTACAAAGTCTTTCCAACTCAAGAGAATTCTACCCGCTTTATGCACTTCTCCAGCATTGAACTGTTGCATCCCCTCGGAGAAGTAAAAGTCCGGGTAAACATAGATATCCTTAAAATGTGCAAAATACACTCCTGGCAAACCAAAAGTCAACTGAATCGCAGAAGCAGCTATTAGCACCTTCATCTCAGGTTCTACTTGCAAGAGTTCTCCTGCTGGATAGAAATTCTTCGAGTCTATGAACTTTTGAACTCGCTTCTCGAATAATCGTTTATTCTTGACATTTAAGGTATGATAATAAAGGAATGCCCCTTCCAGTATTTTCTTATACTCTGGGTTCAGATTTCTGATGATCAAATAACGATTGATAGGCTGACGAAAGAGATAGTTCAATACATATCTGGTACCCCTGACCGCACCGACCACTTCCCCTCCAACTATGTAGACCATCATGGCCAATAATGCCAAAAGGATAAATAAAGAAATGAAACTCATTTAAAATCAAATAAGGGTTGGTTTCGAATCAGCCAAAATAACAAATTATCAGTATTCGAGCTGCACCAATTTTCTAGATCGTCGAACATTTCTCCTTTTATCAAAAAGAAAGTTTAAGATTTCTTTGCTAGACCTTATGTTGTAATTGCTCAGTTACACATCTTTACCGTTTGATTATTTACACGAGTACATGGACGCACTTATTTTAGCAGGTATTATTGGGGTTTCACTATTGCTGTTCATTAGTGAGAAGGTTCGTGTAGATGTGGTGGCCCTACTGATCATGAGTGCTTTGATCGCTACTGGCATACTATCTCCGAAAGAGGCCATCCTGGGCTTCAGTAATGCCGCCACCGTCACGGTGCTTTTTATGTTTATGCTAAGTGCCGCTCTTCTCAATACGGGAGCGCTCAATCAATTAGGAGTCTTTTTTGCCAAGACCTTTCAAAGAAATCATACCTTAGGTTTATTTACGATGATGATTTTTGTGGCCATTGTATCTGCATTCATCAACAATACTCCTGTAGTTGCTCTATTCATCCCCATCGTGGTTCAAACCGCCAAGGAAATCAATATTTCTCCTGGCAAATTACTAATCCCCCTCTCTTTCGCATCGATATTCGGAGGTATGTGCACCTTGATAGGTACCTCAACTAACGTGCTAGTGGACGGAATTGCACGTCAAAACGGTTTAGAAGGCTTTGACATGTTTACGCTGGCCCCTGCAGGTGGTACTCTTTTGGTAGTGGGCATGCTTTATATGTTGATTTTTGGCAAAAAACTCTTACCTAATCGTGAAGCCAAAGGAGAGAACAATGGTTACCACTTGAGAGAGTATTTGATGGAAATCGAGCTGTTTGAAGAGGCAAGATCTGTTGGGCAAAAAATTGTGAATGCACCTTTAGTAAAGGAATACGGAATGGATATCCTGGAAGTGATGAGAGGAAAAGAGGTCTTTTCCCTTCCTACCGGAGACTTCATCCTGAAAGCAGGGGATGTACTGAAGGCAAGATGCAATGTAGAAAAACTTAAAAAACTGAAAGATAAGCTTCAGATACGTTTAAATCCAGTTCTGAAAATTAGTGATCATGAATTTACCTCAGATGAAACTTCACTGGTAGAGCTGATCATCACTTCCAACTCAAGATTTGAAGGCAAAACCATGCAGGAGGTTAATTTCCGTCAGCGATACAGAGCCATTCCTCTGGCCATCAAACATCGGGAAGACATTATCCATGAGCGTCTGATGAATACACCACTAAAGGCCGGGGATATTGTATTAGTTGAAATCAAGAACAACCGACTCAACAAACTCAAAGAAGAAGAAAATCAACAAAATCAGCCTTTTCTTTTATTAACTGAGCACCCTAATCACCCCATCAATTGGAAAAACTTCAGTATAGTAATGGCTTGTCTAGCTGGAGTAGTTTTACTGTCTACCTTCAACATTCTACATGTTTTGGGGGGCACGGTGATTGCATCTGCAGTACTTATTTTGACCAAGTGTATCCCCGTTAAAAACATCTATGATGTGATAGACTGGAAGGTGGTTTTTCTTTTGGCAGGTGCTCTTAGCTTAGGTATCGCCATGGAAAAGACGGGTTTGAGCAACATGATAGCAGACAGGGTAATAGGAATTGTAGGGCCGTTCGGACCTATAGCTATTATTTCCAGCCTTTTCTTACTGACTATGCTACTGACAGAAGTGATGTCCAACAATGCCAGCGCAGCATTGCTGGCCCCTATCGCCATAGCAACCGCACACCAGCTAGATGTCAATGCCATGCCTTTTTTAGTAGCCATTACACTCGGTGCTTCTGCCAGCTTCATGACGCCAGTGGGCTATCAAACCAATACGATGATCTATGGTGCCGGTGGTTATAGATTCAGAGACTTTACCAAAGTAGGTCTGGGATTAGGTATCCTTTTCTGGCTGGTAGCGACTCTGGTCATTCCATTCTTTTACGAAATTTAGAATAACTCATAGCCAATACTTTGAAGAGTCTCTAGGAGGCATTAATTTCGCACACCCTAAAATAGTTCGGGATGTGGCTCAGTCCGGTAGAGTACTCGCATGGGGTGCGAGGGGTCGCTGGTTCGAATCCAGTCATCCCGACACAAAAAAAGCCCAGACACTTGTCTGGGCTTTTCTTTTGTAGTTACACTACTTACTTTTCTTGTCAGAGCTCTCAGTTGAGGTCTTCTTTTTATGAGGCCGTCTTACCCCATATGAACCTGCACTGATTTTCCCTTTCTTGGTTTTTTTATCACCTTTTCCCATAAAAATTAGATTTTAGTTCAGGTGAAAATTTAACCATTAATCAAGTTCCTACCAAATCTGAGCTCTTTCTTCCACATCCTTGTACAATACATCCCCTTCTTTGATTTCAAATGCGTCATAAAAAATTTCCAAATTGGAAAGTGGGCCATTTACTCTATGAATGGCAGGTGCATGTGTATCTCTGATCAAAAGCTGCTGTTCTAGTTGAGGCTTATATTTTGATCTCCAAATGGTACCATACGATAGAAAGAAACGCTGCTCAGGAGTCAAACCATCGATAGATTCAGGTCTTCCATTTTTCTCGTATTGCATCATCAAGGCATCAAATGCGATGTTCACACCACCCAGGTCAGCAATATTCTCTCCCAATGTCAATTTCCCATTCACGTTGAGTGTATCCTGCACAGTCAGATTGTTGAATTGCTCTTCCAGTACTTTAGCACGCGCCTCAAATCTGGCTGCATCCTCTGGAGTCCACCAATCCTTTAGCTCTCCGTCTGCATTATATTTTCTACCGGAATCATCAAATCCATGAGTGATCTCGTGTCCGATTACCGAACCAATTCCGCCATAGTTGACAGCATCATCGGCTTTATAATTATAGAATGGAGGTTGTAAAATCCCAGCTGGGAACACAATTTCATTGGCCGGAGGATAGTAGTAGGCGTTCACAATAGATGCTGGCATCAACCATTCATCCTGATCGATAGGCTTACCTATTCGGCCCAGGTTATCATCGTTGGACCACATCGCAGCATTCCAGTGATTTTCCAGATAGCTATCTGGTGCAATATCAATCGAACTATAATCATCCCAGCTATCAGGATAACCAATTTTAACCTTCAGTGCGGTCAGCTTTTTATGCGCTTCTTCTTTTGTTTCTGGTCCCATCCAGTCAAGGCTATCGATTCGAACATGTAGAGCCGCCTTGATGTTATTGACCATCTCCATGCATTTGTCTTTAGCCTCTGGAGGAAAGACTTCATTGACATAAAGCTTGCTCAAGGCATCCCCAAGATCATCATTGGTCGCATTAACGATTCGCTTTAATCTTGGACGCATTTCATCCTGACCAGACAATTTCTTGTTGTAGAATTCAAAAGAGGCTTTCACAAAATCATGGGACAAATGGGAAGCACTAGAACTGATCATTCGTACTTTCAAATAATCTTTGATAGTCTGCATATCAGCAGCAGCCACGATCTCCGGCAGACTCTTCATATACTCCAGCTGATTCACATTGATTTCAGTCGCATTCTTGGCCTGCATATCTTCATAAAAACTCGCCCAATCGATCCAATCACAGACCTCTTGAAATTCAGCCATAGACATTTTGTTGTATGTCAAGTCCGGATCTCTTCTTTCCAATCTGGTCATGGATTTTTCGGCTAGCGCATATTCCAGTCCATACACCGCTTCAGCTTTTTCTCTGGCCACTGCAGAATCCTCCCCTACTAAGGACAGTAGTTTGGTCAAGTATTGCTTGTAAGCTTCGATAATATCCTTGCCGCTTGCGTCCTCTTTGAAATAGTAATCACGATCAGGCAGACCCAATCCTGATTGCACAACACTTAGAAGGTACTGATCAGATTGCTTGTCGTCGATTGATACATATTCACCAAAAAAAGGATTGATGCCGCGTCTGTGCAATTTCACTAACATATCCTGAAGTCCTTCGGCATCCTTAATGGCTTCAATTTGAGTTAGCATTTCTTCTAATGGCTTGGCTCCTTGCTTTTCAATTCCCAAAGAATCCATTCCCGAAGCAAAGTAATTGGCTGCTTTCATCTCGTTGCTATTCGCATCGTAGATTTCACCTTTGCTAGCTTGCTTCAAAACAAATTCCAGTACTTCTTCATTGCTTTCCAGCAATTCGTAAAAACTCCCCCATCCAGATCGGTCAGAAGGAATCTCTGTCGAGTCCAACCAAACGCCATTAGTATAGCGAAAGAAGTTATCGCCAGGATTGGCTTTGGTATCTAAGAAAGACAGATCCAATGCAGGTTCTGATTCCTCAGTATTATCAGTTTCGGGTTTACTACATGATGTTGCCAATATGGATACAGCGGTGAGTGCCCCTAAAAAAATTAAAAAAGGCTTTTTCATAGTTTGTCGTTTGAGATAATTCAGGGTCAAGTAAATCAATTGCTATGAAAAGATAAGTACTTTATCCATGAGTGGTCAATAATTGATTTAGCATTGTCTTCTTTCATGCAATTCTCCTATTATTGTAGCTATGTTAAGTCTTCGCAATATCAAAATGCTCGTACTAGACGTGGATGGCACCATGACAGATGGTAGCATCAACGTGATGGATGATGGGAGCCAATTCAAAAAATTCAGTGCCAAAGACGGATTGGGAATCAAAATGTTGATCCAACAAGGTATCGTAGTAGCGATCATCAGTCACAGCTCTACTGCGGAAGCCATTGAGGCCAGAGCTAAAATGCTAGGCATCAAACATGTGTATGCAGGCCATGAAGAAAAGGATGTGATCCTGGATCAGTGGCTCGAAGACCTAAAAATCCCTTTAGACGAAATAGCTTTTATAGGCGATGACTTAAACGATCTTCCTGTGATGCGTAAAGTAGGTTTTTCGGCTTGTCCGTCAGACTCTTCAAAGGACGTAATCGACTATGTGGATGTCGTACTGGAATCAAAAGGTGGTGATGGTTGCGTACGCGAATTTATAGACAAACATATGGCCGTCACCTACCAAAGAATGGCCCTCTAGTCGCCATGCCCACTGGGCAGTTTGGGCACACATCTTCATCCATTAAATAACACTTTCCTCTCCATCTGTTTATTGGTACCTAACAAGTGCCAAAACCTCTTGCTTTAGAGCATTATTATCCTATTTTTGCACAAAATTGAAATCGCATGAGTGTATTAGTAAATAAGGATTCTAAGATAATAGTACAAGGCTTTACAGGTTCTGAAGGAACATTTCACGCATCACAAATGATCGAATATGGCAGCAATGTCGTAGGAGGTGTTACTCCAGGAAAAGGCGGACAGACGCATTTGGAAAAGCCGGTATTCAACACGGTACAGGAGGCGGTAGACAAAGCCGGCGCTAATGTATCTATCATATTTGTACCACCAGCATTTGCTGCTGACGCCATCATGGAAGCTGCCGACGCTGGCATCAAGGTGATCATCACTATCACAGAAGGTATTCCTGTGAAGGACATGATCGCAGTAAAAGAATACATCTCTGACAAAGACTTGACTTTGATCGGACCTAACTGCCCTGGTGTCATCACTCCAGGAGAAGCAAAAGTAGGTATCATGCCAGGTTTCGTATTCAAACCAGGTAAAATTGGTATCGTATCTAAATCAGGTACCTTGACTTACGAAGCAGCCGATCAAGTAGTAAAAGCTGAACTAGGAATCTCTACAGCTATCGGTATCGGTGGTGATCCTATCATCGGAACTTCTACTAAAAAAGCGGTAGAAATGCTGATGAACGACCCTGATACTGATGCGATCGTTATGATCGGTGAGATCGGTGGTAACTACGAAGCTGAAGCGGCTAGATGGATCAAAGAACAAGGCAATCCAAAGCCTGTAGTAGGATTCATCGCCGGACAAACTGCTCCTAAAGGTAAAAGAATGGGGCACGCTGGTGCGATCATAGGTGGTGCTGACGATACAGCAGAAGCTAAAATGAAAATCATGGCTGAATGTGGACTTCACGTGGTTAAATCTCCAGCTGACATTGGAGAAACCATCGCTAAAGCCATTGGTGCATAAGCCTTAGAAATATCACAATATTCGAAAGCCTCTGATTGAAATCAATCAGAGGCTTTTCTTTTTTTATCCTATTAAATTCCTGAAATTACTAGAATCGGAAATCAACAAACCCGAACCATAACAGCATGATGAGACATTACCCATTAAAGAATGGCGATCAATTTCCAGCACTTGGCCTTGGAACCTGGAAATCAGAGAAAGGTGAAGCCTATGACGCAATACGTGAAGCCATACGTCTGGGGTATCGACATTTTGATTGTGCCTATATCTACAACAATCAGAAAGAAATAGGACAAGCGCTGGCCGATGCGATGAAGGCAGGAGAAGTCACCAGAAAAGAACTTTGGATCACATCCAAACTCTGGAACACCCATCACCGTGCAGAGGATGTAATCGTGGAGCTGAAGCACACACTGGCTTCACTTCAACTTCAGCACTTAGACTTATACCTGATTCACTGGCCAGTCGCGCAAAAAAAGGGCGTCTTATTCCCCAAATCCAAAGATGATCTGATTGATTTGAGTCAGCTGACTCTGGAAGAAACCTGGGGTGGCATGGAAGAATGTGTACTTGCAGGTTTGACCAAACACATTGGCGTTTCCAATTTCAGCAAGAAGAAAATCAAAGGCATTCAGAAAGTAGCTAAAATCCCTGTTGAGTTCAATCAAATAGAAGTCCACCCCTATCTACAACAAAATGAACTGCTCAAATTTTGTCAAAAGGAAAATATCATCGTGACAGCCTATGCCCCCTTAGGCCCACCAGAACGAGCGAGCCTATACCAAAACCATGAGAAGCCCTTTCTTGCTGAAAATCCAGTCATACATGAAATAGCAAAGACTCATCAATGCTCCTTCGCCCAGGTTTTGCTGGCATGGGGAATCCAGCGAGGCACCTCCGTCATTCCAAAATCTTCCAATCCCGTAAGATTAAAGGAGAATCTAAATGCTGCACAAATATCCCTCAGCGAAGAGGAAATGAACCAAATCAACGCACTGGATAGTGGGTACCGCTACGAAAGTGGCAAATGGATCACACTACCTAACTCCAGCTACACCTATGAGAATTTGTGGGATGAATGATTATTTTTTGGATCAAATAATATATTAGTCCATCATTCACTAAATTGCCTTCGATCAATATTCCAATCATCAAATTTAGATTATGAGAAATTTATTAAACCTTTTATCTGTAGTGCTTCTTTCCCTGACAGTGATCAGCTGTGGTGGTAAAAAATCTGGTGAAGAAAGCCAGGTAACGACTGCCAATGTAAAAGAAGTGGTAGAAAGAGAATTTGACTATCCAATCCCAACTTCATTTGAGGTGACTTCTCTTTTACAGGATGCAGATGCTGCTTATGTATTGAATATTACTAATCCAGTAGAGAATGTAGACAAGTACGAAACGCAAAGATCCAAAGCCTTGAATCTAGGTATCTATGGAGCAGATTTGAGCTACGCCAGTACTTACAACATGCACGAAGAAACGCTGGCAATCCTTGAGGCTTCTAAAAAACTGATTGATGGTCTGGATGTACCAGGAGTATTCAACGAGAAAATGCTGAAAAGAGTAAATGAAAACCTGGACAACCAGGATTCTCTTATTTTGATCATCACAGAGTCTTTCTACAACACCTACGAGAAACTGAACCAGACAGGTCAGGAGAAAATCTCATTTTTGGTGGTAGCAGCTAGCTGGATTGAGGGACTTTATATCACTACCCAATTGGCTATCTCCAGTAATTATGACAAGCGACTGATGGCGATTGTGGCAGAGCAAAAAACTGCAGCTAATATTTTAGCAGAAACTGCTGCTAAATATCAGGATGATGAAGATGTAAACGCCGTTGCGCCGTTGATCAACTTCATGAAATTGACCTATGAAGGAGTCGATCCTGCAGTTGGCATCACTGAAGGACAGTTGGACGACATTATGGACAATGTATCCATGACAAGAAACAAAATCACAGGATAATTTCATTATCCCCTATAAGAAGGCATATTGTTCCGACAATATGCCTTTTTTTATGTCTACTTTCGCGTTACAATCCAGAACAGGAAATTGCATTTTTTCAACTTATCACTTAGAATTTCTGAATATTAATAGTATTATTCGGGATCAATAGGAGAAGTAAATACAAAGTCTACGACATAGCATGAGTGAATCAATTATCAATGCCTTGATGCGCCTTTTTGCCATCATCGAAAGTGTAAAAGATGAAGTCGTAGACTCGGGCCAGATGATCGTAAAGCCCTATCTCGAAGAGCAGCTCAATCAGGAACTATCCGAACAATATCTCAATCTCTTTCAAGACTATGTGGAATTCTATCGCAGGGAAGCGTCATCAGCTACTCCAGAGATAGAAAATGAAACCAAAAACATCATTCAGGTCACCAAGATCTGCCAACAACTGAACAAAGAACTGCTGCAGCATGAACGCGTACTGGTGTTCATAGAACTGGTAGAACTGATCAATACTGACAAGAAAGTCTCTACTCGCGAAAACGATTTCATGCAACTCGTCGCGCTCAATTTCAACCTTCCCAAGCAAGAGACAGATGACATTTGCTCCTTCATCCTGGATCAGGACATCAAAAATGTCCATAAGGGCAATGGCATGATCATCGACAACAAGGTGACAGAGTGGCCTAAGGAAATTGCCTGGATGATGAAGCGAAAAACCGAACCAGGTATTACCGACTTCAGACACATTCAGGTAGAAAACCTCTTCGGCACCATTGTGATTCTATACATCGAAAGCGTCAAGATGTTCGTCTTTCGATACAACGGTCCTTTGAGCCTCTTCCTTGAAGGTAAGAAGATTCAAAATAATAAGATCTACATCCTGAAGCCTGGTGCCATCATCAAAGGCAGTACGATTAAACCGATCTATGAATCCAAGATCAGTAAAAAATTTCAACTGGATGTCCGTAAAACGAAGCTGGTATTGCAGGCCGATGAAATGGCCTACAATTTCAAAAACAGTGACAATGGCATCAAGCCCTTCAGCTTCGGTGAGGAGTCTGGCCAGCTGATTGGTATCATGGGGGGCAGTGGTACTGGCAAGTCCACTCTGATGAACCTGCTGAACGGAAAACTGGAACCGATATCTGGCGAAGTAAAAATCAACGGCTATAGTGTCCCTAGATGTGTCAAG
Source organism: Reichenbachiella ulvae (assembly GCF_025833875.1). Classification (NCBI taxonomy): domain Bacteria; kingdom Pseudomonadati; phylum Bacteroidota; class Cytophagia; order Cytophagales; family Reichenbachiellaceae; genus Reichenbachiella; species Reichenbachiella ulvae. The sequence continues at coordinate 2,607,234 of NZ_JAOYOD010000001.1, forward strand.
GAAGGGGTGATTGGTTATGTACCTCAGGACGACTTACTCTTTGAAGAGCTGACTGTTTACGAAAACCTCTATTTCAACGCCAAACTGTGTTTTGGTGATCTGCCTGAAGGACGCATCAAGCATGAGGTCAATAAGGTTCTGGAAGACCTGGACATAGAAGAGATTCAGCATCTGAAAGTCGGTGACCCACTGAACAAAACCATCAGTGGAGGGCAAAGAAAGCGACTTAATATTGCCCTTGAGTTGCTCCGAGAGCCCTCTGTTCTATTCATAGATGAGCCAACCTCAGGTTTGTCATCCATGGATTCAGAAAAAGTGATGCACTTGCTAAAGGAGCAAGCTAGAAATGGCAAACTGGTTTTTGCAATCATTCACCAACCTTCGTCAGACATTTATAAGTTGTTTGACAAAATGTGGATTCTAGACAAGGGTGGATACCCCATTTATACGGGCAACCCTATAGATGCAGTCGTCTATTTCAAAACCATGAACACCCAGGTCAATGCCGCTGAAAGTGAATGCAGGACCTGTGGGAATGTAGATCCGGAACAAATCCTGCACATCATCGAAACCAAAGAAATCGATGAAAAAGGCCATGCGACTAAGCATCGCAAAACCTCACCAGAAGAATGGTATCAGAAGTATAAGGAGAACATCATGTCCAAAATCTCCAAGATTAAATATGAAACGGCGCTTCCTCCTTCCAACTTCTCTATTCCGAGCCTATTCGAGCAGTCCTCGATTTACTTGAAAAGAATTTTACTATCCAAAAGAAGTAATGTCCAGTACATACTGCTCAATATTCTGGAGCCTCCGCTTTTGGCCTTGATTCTGGGATTCTTGGCCAAGTATTCGGAGACTGATCAATACATTTTTAGTGACAACAAAAACATACCGATCTACCTTTTCATGACGATCGTGGTTTCCCTCTTCACGGGGCTTACCGTCAGCGCTGAGGAGATATTTAAAGATCGAAAAATACTGGAAAGGGAATCCTTCCTGAACTTGAGCCGCTTCAGCTATTTGAATTCGAAGATCATTTATCTCTTTGGTCTCTCCGCAGCTCAGGTGCTGATATTCACGCTATTTGGCAATTACCTTTTGGAGATCAAAGGCTTGAATTGGCACTATTGGCTTGTGCTTTTCTCCACGGCTTGCTTTGCCAACATGGTAGGGTTAAACATCTCCTCAGGATTCAATTCCATCGTTACGATTTACATCCTTATCCCATTGATTTTAGTTCCTCAACTCTTGCTGGGTGGAGCCATGATTAAATTCGACGACTTGAATTACAGTGTGGGGGACAAGAAAAACGTGCCCTTCATCGGAGACCTGATGGTATCTCGCTGGGCCTATGAAGCACTGGCTGTGACCCAGGCCTCCGAAAACAAGTATCGCCAGCACTTCTTCGAGTATGACAAGAAAATGAGTGACGCCAGTTATACTTTCGCCTACCTGATCCCCGACCTGTCAGGAAAGCTACGCAATGCCTACCGTTCAGCTGTCAATCAAGACCACAACCAACGAGCGATTTATGAATTAAAAATATGTCGCAATGAGATCCGCAAACTTCAAGAAGTAGACAACAACTCCAAATTCAGCAGGTTGGATGATCTTTATTTTGAGCAATTGGACTCTGCCCTGTTCGAACAAGGCTCCAAATACCTACGCGAGCTCAGAGACAAGTACAAAGAGGAAAAGCAGAGAGTAGCTGCCCAAAGAGACTCTGTCTACCGAACACTCGTAAAAGAAATAGGTAAAGACGGTCTGGTCGAGCTCAAACGCAACTATCACAATGATGCCTTGCACGCACTGGTCCTAAACCGAGACGAAATCAACAAAGTATATGAAGGCGAGGACGAACTGATCAGAAAGAAAGACCCGCTGTACCTGACCCCAGATTCTAAATTTGGCAATGCCCAATTTTATGCAGCAGAAAAGATAGTGGGCAATTGGAAAATCCCCACTTTCTATTTCAACTTGATTGTGATCTGGCTCATGACCATCATCGCCTACATGACCTTATACTACGATACGTTGAGAAAAGTACTAAAATGGTTTGGTAGCAAGCTATCCAAACCATAATACTATTTCTTATTGTAAGCGAGCCCCAACTCCAAACCGCGCAATTCGGCAAGTCCTTTCATTCTACCAATTCCAGTATATCCCGGATAGGTATCCTTATTCAGATCATCCATCATTTGGAATCCATGATCGGGACGCATTGGAAGACGAACTTGGCGCTGCTTCATCAGATCTAGTAAGCGACTGACCACTTCGACCATGTCTGTATCACCATTGAGATGCTCTCCTTCTTCGAAATTCCCCTCCTCATCTCTCACGGTATTGCGGAGATGTACGAAATGAATCCGGTCACCATAGCGACTGATCATGCCGGGTATATCATTGTCGGCTCTGGCCCCAAAGGATCCTGTACAAAAGCACAATCCATTAGCCGACTCTGGAGAGAAAGACAAAATATCTTTTACATCATCTTCAGTACTCACAATTCTTGGCAGACCTAAAACCGAATAAGGCGGGTCATCTGGATGGATCGCCAACTGCACTCCGCTAGACTCGGCCACTGGCGAAACTTCCTGCAAGAAATGAAGAAGGTGCTCTTTCAATTTTTTCGCATCTATATCCACATAAGCCTTCAATGCCTCCAATATTCCTTCAGGTGTGAATGCCTCCTTACTCCCTGGCAAGCCCAATAGAATGTTGCGAAACAATTGGTCACGTTGCTCTTGAGGCATTTCATCATACTTCTTTTGGGCACGCACCTTGTCCTCGTCACTATAGGCCTTTTCCGACCCAGGTCGCTGCAACAGCAGCCAATCTGCAATCACAAAGTCCAACCATTCGAAACGAAGCGTCTTGGTACCATCGGGGCGAACATGAAAAGGATCAGTCCTCAACCAGTCCAGAATCGGCATAAAGTTGTAAGTCACTACCTTGATCCCACATTCTGCCAGATTCTTCAAGCTTTCCTTATAGTTTTCGATGTGCAGCGCACAATCTTCGGACTGGGTTTTAATCGCTTCGCTCACTGGCAAGCTTTCTACCACAGTCCACTTCAGTCCTTCCGCTTCGATCATGGCTTTACGCTCATTGATCGCTTCTACAGTCCATACATCCCCTACGGGTATCTGGTGCAGGGCGGTAACCACCCCACTACAACCAGACTGTAATATATCTCTGAGGCTGACCGTATCGTCAGGGCCATACCACCTCATCATTTGCTGCATTATATACTTTGTTTCCATTACCACTGTGGTCTAATCCCCGGTGCAAGGGGAAATCTTAAATTTTTATAATAATCCAATGTGCCCTTGGGCTTTTCGATTCCATCAGGAAAGGCTCTCTCCGAAAATGTCTGGAAATAAAGCAAACTAGAATCCTTCCACCAAATGGCTTCCTTTTCTTGAATATTCAGCAACATACGTACATGTTCAAAACGTCCATCATCAACCTTTCCTTCCAGAGTCGCCCATTGAGATTTAAAATCCCGAACCTGATTTACACCTTGCTGGTAGCGAAGCGCCAATTCATCCCAAAGAATGTTGCCAGATTGCATCTGATAGTCCCAGGAGACATGATGAAACCAAAGCAAATACTTCTCTGGGCAGGTTTTCAGACTTGAAAATCTCTTTGCTACAGATTTATTATACTGACCTATTGCGTTACTTCCACTTTCCGTTCGATCAAACCCAATTCCTTCTTTGTCGGCTCTGTGGTAATAAACCGGGTTCCATTCGGGACGCCCCAAATTGCTAACCCACGGCCCGGGACCGTAGTGATGACCAGTCGCCATCAGATGATGCAATCCTAAGGGAGTCATATAGTTGACCGCTGCTTCCCGTGATTCCATCATGATACTTTTTATGGTCTCCTCTACCTTCTTATCTGCCCCAAAGGTCATTTTAACCCACTCGTCGGCAATTTGCTGAGCACTGATATCTGGATCCCAGGCGAGACGACCAAAGGCATACCAGTTGGATTGACCAAACAAGTGCCCCGTCCAATTTCGATCCGTACCAATATTGGCTACACCCGCCATCAATGTATGTTTTTGTTGGTAAGCACTCCCGTCGATCACATCACTCACCAATGAGTTCTTATTTTTGATACCCGTATCTGAATCCAAACATTCTTTGTAGTAAGGCCCCATAAAAACCAACTGAGTAGCCTGGCCTAAGTACTCTTGTGTGATCTGAAACTCCATCGCCAGATTGGTCTTATTCATCGCGCCAAAAAGTGGATGAAATGGCTCTCTGGGTTGAAAATCAATGGCCCCATTCTTCACCTGTATCAGCACATTATCTTCAAACTGACCATCCAATGGAACGAATTGATCATTGGCCTGCTTGTGACGATCCTCTGGGTTTTCTTCACTATAGACGAAAGCTCGCCAAATCACCTTACCGCCATGAGGAGCCAGGGCTTTGGCCATCATATTGGCTCCATCTGCGTGATTGCGACCATAGTCATGTGGTCCAGGTTGGCCCTCTGAATTGGCCTTGACCAGGAAACCTCCAAAGTCTGGTACATACTCATAGATTTCATCCACTTTTTCCTTCCACCAATTGGCTACTGCAGGATCTAAAGGGTCAGCAGTTTTCAATCCTCCAATCTGGACTGGCGCACTGAAACGAGCAGTTAAATACATTTTGATTCCATAGGGTCTGAATACATCAGCCAGTGCCTTTACCTTTTCGAGGTACATCGGCGTTAGTATCAGCGCATTAGAATTGACATTGATAGGGACAGTTGCATTGATTCCCAGAGAAGCATTGGCTCGGGCATATTCAGCATAGATCGGATCCAGATAGTCCGGCAACCTATGCCAATCCCAAATAGCAAAACCGGCATAGCCACGCTCAGAGGTACGATCCAAATTGTCCCAGTGATTCAACATACGTGTTTCCACCTTAGGGACGGACACTATGTCCAAATCATTGATGGATTGTCTAGTTTGTAAGCGTCTTAAGAAATGAAAAGTCCCATAATAAAGTCCAAGGGGAGTATTTGCTGTGAGAAGGATTTGATTTTGTTCATTGCTACGGATCAAATACCCCTCCTCTCCAAGACTTGAAAGGGTCTCTTTAGAAATATCCGACCTACTGACCCGAGTGTGATCTGATAGGACAACTAACAAAGAAGCTTCCTCCGTTTGACTTTCAGCTATCTCCGATAACAACATTTTTTCGAGTCCTAATCCTAACTCCTCTCTTATCAAATCGAAAGTTGCACCTTCACCTGGCACATTAAAATTCTGGATTTGAGATATATAGTCAGCTCTCAAGGCTTCCTCCTCCACTGGATCATACCTCAACCAAAGCTGATGACCATCATCGGCCAATAATTGTCCCATCATTAAGAAGAACAAAACTGCTAAACCTATCTTTTTCATAATCAACGCATTTTCTTTCAAGTTCTATACTAAATTGGTACCCAACTGAACCCAAATCAGTAAGACAAAAAAAAAGTAACACAACAAGAAACGCAATCGATTGCGTTATTAAATTTCTTTTTTACTTTTGTAGCAGATTAAAAAGCATCGAATCAATGAAAACGAAATACCTACTGACAATTGCAGTAACCCTGTGTGCCTGGACACAGGGACTATCACAAAACTACCCATTTAGAAATCCTGAATTATCCTTAGACGAACGTATCGATGACCTGATTGGTCGACTGACATTAGACGAAAAAGCCGCTCAAATGCTCAACAGCACACCGGCTATCGACAGACTGGATATCCCACCTTATGATTATTGGAACGAGGCCCTGCACGGCGTAGGTAGATCTGGTAATGCTACAGTCTTTCCACAAGCCATTGGATTGGGTGCGACATTTGACGATGACTTGGCGCTACGAGTATCGTCTGCCATCTCTGACGAAGCGCGAGCGATGTTCAACGCCTCTCAGGCTGCTGGCAACTATATGCGCTACAGCGGATTGACTTTCTGGACTCCCAACATCAACATCTTTAGAGACCCACGTTGGGGTCGAGGACAAGAGACCTACGGAGAAGATCCTTATTTAACAGGTAAGCTAGGTGCTGCATTCGTACGTGGATTGCAGGGCGATGATCCCAACTATCTAAAAACAGCTGCCTGCGCTAAGCACTTTGCCGTTCACAGTGGACCAGAGAAGCTCAGACACGAATTCAATGCTATAGCCAGCGACAAGGACGTTCATGAAACCTATTTACCCGCATTTGAGGCTTTGGTTGATGCTGGTGTAGAGTCTGTCATGTGTGCCTACAACAGCACCAATGGCGAACCTTGCTGTGCGAACAACTACCTTATCGATGAAATCTTAAGAGGCAAGTGGAACTATCAGGGCCACATCGTGAGCGACTGCTGGGCCATCAAGGACTTTTACGCCACCCCTGGTCATGGCGCTTCAGAATCGAAAACAGAGGCCGCTGCATTGGCATTGACTAGTGGAGTGGATCTCAACTGTGGTGACACTTACGAAGTACTGGCAGATGCAGTAAGAGAAGGGCTTGTTTCTGAGCAAATGGTTGATGAACGTCTACACAAGTTGCTCGAAACTCGTTTCAAACTAGGCTTGTTTGACCCTGTAGATGCCAATCCATACAACAGCATCAGTCCAGAGGTAGTAGGAAGTCAAAAACACAGAGAACTGGCCTATGAAGTAGCTCTGAAGTCTGCTGTCCTGTTGAAGAACGACAATGTGCTGCCATTAAAAAACAACCTGAATAGATACTATGTAGTAGGACCGAATGCAGCCTCTATCGACGCACTTTTGGGCAACTACTTTGGAATGAACCCGAACCTGGTAACTGTACTAGAAGGTATCGCTTCGAGAATCGAAATGGGAAGCCAAATCCAATACAGCCCTGGAACTACGCTGGATGCGCCAAACAAAAACCCTATCGACTGGTCCTCTCCAGAGGCAGCCAATTCGGATGTAACGATCATGGTAATGGGCTTGACTCGTCATCTTGAAGGTGAAGAAGGTGAATCTATCTCCTCTCCTCACTTCGGGGACAGACTGGACTACAACATCCCCGCTAACCAAATCGACTATTTGAAAAAGATCAAAAGCCATGGCAAGCCTGTAGTGGCTGTAGTGACTGGTGGTAGCCCGATGAATCTTCAAGAGGTGCACGAAATTGCCGATGCGGTTCTTTTGATTTGGTATCCAGGTCAGGAAGGTGGAAACGCAGCAGCTGACATCATCTTTGGTAATGCTTCTCCCTCTGGTAAGCTTCCAATCACTTTTCCTAAGTCGCTGGATCAACTACCAGCCTATGAGGACTACACCATGGAAGGTCGTACCTACAAGTACATGACCGAAGAACCCATGTACCCTTTCGGATTTGGATTGACATATACAGACATCAACTTTTCTAATCTTGAGTTGAGTAAAAAGAGCATCAAAAAAGGACAAACAATCACTGCCAGTTGCACGATCACTAATTCAGGATCAGTAGATACTGAAGAGGTAGTACAGCTCTATATCACTGATGAAAAAGCCAGTGTTCGTACTCCTCTATTCTCTTTAGAAGGAACTCAGAGAGTAGCATTGAAGGCTGGAGAAAGCAAAACCATCAGTTTTGAAATCGATAGTGAAATGCTGGAACTGATCAATCTGAAGGGACAGTCAGTTTTAGAAAAAGGAAGCTTTAAAGTATCTATCGCTTCATCTCTACCTAGTGACAGAGCAGCCGATCTAGGAGCAGCAGCGCCAGTATCAGCTCAATTGAATTTGAAATAATACAACAAGCTACATTATACTTAGTATAGCCGTGTGATCATTGATTGCACGGCTTTTTTATGCCCTAATTATATAGGGTTCCCACTAACCAAACGATATATTATTGTGTCAATAATAGTATTCAAAACGAATTAGCCCATTTGCATTTCGGTTAGGTATAACTCACCTTTCAATGGATCGACCGATCCAATGAGTGTGGATCAATGGATCCATTCATTATGGATCGGTCGATCCATAATCAACAGAGTAGTAACTAACTAAATGATGGAAGCATAGGTCCATAATTACACGAGTAGTAACTACAATTCAAACACCTACTCAAGGTCTAATAGTGGATCAGTCAGTTCTTCTGAGGAATAGATGAAAAATTAAGAATTTATACTCCCCTTAACATCTGACGAATACTTATTACCATAACACCAATCATTAACCCAAAATCGCTCCTGTTAATCTTATTGGATGATTTCCATTAATGTTAATGGTTAAGGTTAGCAACTCTTATATATAGAAATGTATGGATCTACTTACCCCTCACTTTACAGACTGATCCCTAATATTTTCAATCCCCAGAAATCCAGATTGATCTTACTAATGGAATGATCTCAAAAAGAAAAGCCCCTAAAAACAAAAAAGACTGTCCATAAAATGAACAGTCTTTTGAAGAGGTCCCGAGCGGATTCGAACCGCTGTACGAGCTTTTGCAGAGCTCTGCCTAGCCACTCGGCCACAGGACCATTTTGATGTTGCAAAAATAGAATTATTTGCTCATCCAGCAAACATTTTATCATCTATTACAACTAATATCTCTTACGAGATAGGGAAGAAAAAGGTGTGCCTATCGGCACACCTTTTTACTTAATATTTATTCAGCAGATTCTTCTTTAGAATCGCCTTCTTCTTTCTTTGGAGCTGCTTTTTTAGCAGGCTTCTCTCCACCTTCCATTTGCTCTTTTAGAGCAGTCAAGGCAGCTAGATCTCCCAAAGTAGACTTCTCTGATTCAGAATTCAATTTATCGATGACTTTGCTTCCGCCACCTTTTCCGCCTTTCTTAGCAGCAGGTCTTGCAGGCTTCTCGCTCGCTTCTTTGTTGTAAGTCGCTACGTGAGAAAGTGCAATTCTTCTCTCATCTTTAGAGAAGTCGATCACCATGAAGTCTAAGCTATCTCCAACTACTGGAGTTGAACCATCTTCTTTCTTCAGGTTACGAGTAGAAACAAATCCTTCTAGTCCGTAAGGAAGCTCAAGGATCGCACCTTTATCGATAATTGTATTTACTGTACACTTGTGAGTTGTTCCTTTTTCGAATACAGTTTCGAATGTATCCCAAGGATTCTCCTCCAATTGCTTGTGACCCAATGCCAATCTTCTGTTGTCAACGTCAAGCTCTAGTACTCTTACATCCAGCTCTTCATTCACATTTACAAATTCAGAAGGGTGCTTGATCTTCTTAGTCCAAGACAAATCAGATACGTGTACCAAACCGTCGATACCTTCTTCCAACTCGATGAATAGACCGAAGTTTGTCAAGTTTCTCACCACTCCTTTGTGATCAGTACCTACAGCATACTTAGTCAATACATCTTGCTTAGTCCAAGGATCTTCAGTCAATTGTTTGATACCCAAAGACATTTTTCTATCGTCTCTGTCGATCGTCAATACTACAGCCTCTAGCTCATCACCGATGTTGATGAAATCCTGTGGATTTCTCAAGTGCTGAGACCAAGACATTTCAGATACGTGGATCAAACCTTCAACACCTGGCTGAATTTCTAAGAACGCACCGTAATCAGCAACATTTACAATCTTACCTTTTACTTTGCTTCCGATCTCAACAGATGCATCTAGAGAATCCCATGGGTGCTCTGACAATTGCTTCATACCAAGAGAGATTCTCTTCTTGTCATCGTCAAAGTCAAGAACTACCACGTTCACTTTCTCATCCAGGTTCAATACTTCTTCTGGGTGATTCACTCTACCCCATGAAATATCTGTAATGTGAAGTAGACCATCTACACCACCCAAGTCGATGAATACACCGAAGTTGGTCATGTTTTTGATTACACCTTCTAGTACTTGACCTTTCTCCAGGTTCTCGAGGATCTGAGCTTTTTGCTTCTCTAGATCTTTCTCGATCAGTACTTTGTGTGATACTACTACGTTATCATTAGTGTAGTTGATTTTCACAACTTTCACTTCCATCTTCTTATCAACGAAGATATCGAAATCTCTGATTGGCTTCACATCGATCTGAGATCCAGGCAAGAACGCCTCTACTCCGAAGATGTCTACGATCAAACCACCTTTGGTTCTTCTCTTCACCATACCATCGATAACCAAATCCTGATCGAAAGACTTTTGAATATTTTCCCAAGCACTTACGATCTTCGCCTTCTTGCGAGAAAGAACCAACTGACCGTTGTTATCTTCCTGCTCCTCGATGAATACCTCAACAGTGTCTCCTGCTTTCAGATCAGGCATATCTCTGAATTCTGAAGCAGATACCAAACCATCAGATTTGAATCCAATGTTGATGATTACATCTCTAGACGATACACTTACTACTGTTCCCTGAACTACCTCTTTTTCTTCAATAGTGTTCAAAGAATCACCGTAAAGTGCTTCTAGTTCTTCTCTTTTTGATTTAGAATAACCGTCTCCGAATCCTTTTGGCTGGATATTGTCCCAGTCAAATTCTTCTTCTTTAACCGGAGCAGCTTTTTTCGGCTCTTCAGCTGCTACTTCTGGTGCGTTTGCTACCTCTTCGTTAGCAACTTCTTTATTTTCTTCTGCCATTTTAATGGTGCCCTATCAATACAATGCAATCACGGGCCATTCTTGCATCATTTTGTTGTACATTATTCGCCTGAGCGAACCCCATTCACTTGAATGGAGCGCAAAGCTAAAAATTAAATACAACAATGAATAACTGAGAGGAAACTAAATCAAAAATCACCCTCATTTTCTTCAAAGCCCGAAAACATACTACCGATTAGGTCATCGATGCGCATGCCATTCTCTAAGGTATGCTTGCTGAGGTAGCTGTATTCCACCAGAGCAAAAAGCACGAACTCCATCAAGAAATAACGCAAGGATTCATCTTTCAGGCCTTTGATCTGGGATTTGACCAAATCGGCAAGTCCTGGAACCTTGTCTAGTTCTTTGCGGTATTGCTTGGTTGGATAATCATGTAGGATATCGATCACATTCTCATTGCCAAACCAATTGGCTATATCCTTGTATGGATCTTTCTTTTCTTTATTCTTTCTTGCTTCATCAGGATCTTCAAAATAATCTGTGAATAAGGTCCTAATGGCCTTCCCGATCAAATTGTGTGCAACGATCCCAGGACCTTCCTGCTCTCCTTCGTAGACCAATTCGACTTTACCAGTAATAGATGGAATCACCCCAATGAAGTCTGTGATCCGAACCGTCCCCTCTTTTTCTTTATTGATCAGCAAACGTCTCTCTATACTTGAAACCAGGTTCTCATAAGAAGAAATGGTCAATCGAGCGGATACACCACTGTTCACATCCACATATTCACTACTTCTAGCTTCTACTGCTACCTGCTCGATCAGCAACTTGGCAATTTCATTCACATGCACATTGGGCAGGTTGGCAGATTTTGCCTCCTGCTCTGTGATTTTAATCCCAGTATGAATGGATTTAGGATAGTGGGTAATGATCTGACTACCCAATCGATCCTTGAGTGGTGTCACGATACTACCGCGATTGGTATAATCCTCTGGGTTGGCCGTAAATACAAATTGAATATCAAGAGGCAACCTTAGCTTGAAGCCTCTGATCTGGATATCCCCTTCCTGAAGGATATTGAATAGCGCAACTTGAATACGCGGCTGCAAATCAGGGATTTCATTAATCACAAAAATGCCTCGGTGCGACCTGGGCACCAATCCATAGTGAATCACCCTTTCGTCAGAATAAGGCAATTTCAAAGAAGCCGCCTTGATCGGGTCTACATCGCCAATCAAATCTGCAATCGACACGTCAGGAGTAGCCAATTTTTCTGTAAACCTTTCGTCTCTATGCAGCCACTCTACAGGAGTGTCATCGCCTTTTTCCTTGATCAGATCTTTGGCATAGCGCGACAGAGGATTCAATGGGTCATCATTCAACTCACTACCTGCTACCACTGGCACATACTCATCCAGCAATCGCACCATCATGCGAGCCATACGTGTTTTGGCCTGACCCCTCAGACCCAAAAAGTTAATATTATGCTTAGAAAGAATCGCACGCTCTACATCTGGAATCACCGTATCTTCATACCCTAAGATCCCTTCGAACACATTCACTTCCTCCTGCAGAGATTGAATGAGGTTTTGTCTCAATTCGTCTTTGACGGAAAGAGCCTCATAGCCACTCGCTTTTAATTCCCCTAAAGTATTGATTGCTAATTTGGAAGCCGAATCCAGCTTCTTATATGATTTTACCATCTGTAGTTTTTCCTTCTGTTTTTCTTAAAATCTTCGAAAACAATATGACCTAACCCCTGCAAGTCACTGTAATAAGCATTTCCATTATTCGCTGCAGTAAATTCCTTAACGAACTGCTTCAAATATGGATCGGAGGCGATCATAAAGGTAGTGATTGGAATATTTATTTTTCGACAGCTTGCTGCCAAATTCAATGTTTTGTTGACAATTTTTGGATCCAGTCCAAAGCTGTTCTTATAGTACTTGATGCCCTGTTTCATACAGGTAGGTTTCCCATCCGTAATCATGAAGATTTGCTTGTTCTGGTTCTTACGCTTACGCAAAATATCCATGGCCAGCTCTAGTCCGGCAATGGTATTGGTGTGATAAGGCCCTACGCTCAAATAAGGCAAATCTTTAATCTGTATCTGCCAGGCGTCATTACCAAATACGATAACATCCAGGGTATCTTTTTTATACTTATTCAGAATCAATTCTGACAAAGCCATGGCCACCTTTTTGGCGGGTGTGATTCGATCTTCACCATAGAGAATCATCGAGTGACTGATATCGATCATCAGCACAGTGGAGGTTTGAGTTCTGAATTCATTTTCTACCACCTCCAGGTCATCTTCTGTCAAGGTAAAATCTCCCCCAAAACCATGATTGACCTGCGCATTTCGGATACTATCGGTCATAGAGATATTGTCCGGGGAGTCTCCAAATTCAAAGTTGCGGATATCCACTCCCTTCTCTTCGCCCTGGCCACTGATGAATGTTTTGTGACTTCCCTGCCCTGATTTCCTGAGTTTCCCAAAGATTTCTTCAAGTGCACTTTTTCTAAAATCGCTTTCCGTTTTAGCCGTTATTTCCAGTTTGCCATCACCCGGGTTATCATCTAAATATCCTTTTTTCTTCAAATCCTCGATAAAATCTCCAATACCATACTGGTCAGTTGAGATATTGTATTGTTTATCCAGATTTGTGAGCCAACTCAAGGCTTCATTTGGGTCTCCAGAGGTGATCAGGAGTAATTCACGAAATATATTCCACAAGCTATCGAAGGTGCTTTCCTTTTCCTTATCTCTTGGTATAAATTCTGTAAAACGATATCCTTGCATAATGATCAACCTTTACTAACAATAAAACTAATATTATTGTTTAGGGTTATGACATTTATTCATTAATTTGAAAAAAATAAAAGCACTTTTTGAGAAAAGATGGCAGGAAGACGCCCCATATTCGCTTCACTCGTACATGACACTTACATGTTTATCAGGGATCATACGTTCAAAATGATCCTGGAACCCAAACAGGGTAAACCTAAGAAGAAGACTGATAACATCGACGATCTAAAAAAGAACACCAACAAATAAGCCCGGCAACTCGGGCTCATTCAATTACAATATTTTATCGATCTGGCATGGTTCTAAAAATCATGTCCCATAACGGTGAGCTCACCCCAAAGGCTCTTTCAGGCTGCTTGTAGTGGTGTATTCCGTGATGAATCCACCAAATCTTAAATATCCCTTTCTTAGGCGGCTGAAAAGTATGGACCATATAATGCACCCAAAGATATGATGCATAGCCGATCAAAATACCGGGTAAAAAAGCATAGACATAATCACCAATAACAAACTGAAAGGCAAAAAAAAGGATGGCAGAAAGTGCCAGACTCACCGGAATCGGCATAGCCAATCGATCCTTGTCACGTGGATGCTGGTGATGGACTCCATGAAAGGTGTAGACCAGACGTTTTCTCACCGGGGTACTCTCCTCCATATGAAACAAATACCTATGCATCATGTATTCGATCAACGAATAGAGCAACCAGCCCGACACAAATAACATAACAGTGATAATGAAGGACAAACCCTTTACAGCTATCGCCGCATATAGTAAATAAAATGAGATCCCACCAAATACAATCAATGGGGCTGAAATGTGTGTCCTGGTTAGTTTCTCAAGTATAGGGTTCTTAAAAATCCTCCCGCTACTACTTTCTTTAAGCATAGTGAAAAATCATTAAGTGATTAGTTAAACCAAATATATGAGCCAATACGTTTTAATTCCAAAGAGGATTTGAAAATCCTCATTATTTTCTATCAGTGGCTTAATTCTTTGAATTCTTCAATGATCTGCACATAAAAATTCTCATATTCAGGCAAGATCTTTTCAATATCAAACAGCTTTGCCCTGGCCAATGCTCTTTTCTTAAATCCAGGTAAATTTTCATCTGCCAGAACTTTGAGGGCTGCCTCGGCCATGGCATCTACATCTCCTACATCACAGATATATCCCGAATCGCCATTCTTATTCAATTCCGGCAAACCACCTGCGTTGGTACTAATCAAGGGAACTTCGCAGGCCATAGCCTCTAGTGCTGCCAAACCAAAGCTCTCCTTTTCTGAAGTCATCAAGAACAAATCACTCACACTCAACACTTCCTCTACTGCCTCTAATTTTCCCAGGAACCTCACATCATCTCCCTGACAAACTGATTCACGTGCCAGACTTTCTATATGCGAGCGCTCAGGTCCATCCCCTACTAGCAGCAGCTTGGCAGGTATCTTTTCTCTGATTTTACAGAAAACTTTTACCACATCATCCACACGCTTCACTTTTCTAAAGTTAGAAGTATGGACGATCAACTTTTCGTCATTCTGACAAATCGCCTTTTTGAAATGGTCCTTCTTTTGCTTCTTGAATCGTTTCAGATCTATGAAGTTGGGGATGACCTTAATTTCCTTCTGAATATTAAAATGATCGAGAGTATCTTGTCTTAGGTCGTCAGATACCGAGGTAATGCCGTTGGACTGATTGATTGAAAAGGTAACAACAGGCTCAAGAGACGCATCCTTACCTACGATGGTAATATCCGTTCCATGAAGTGTCGTGATAAAAGGAATGTGCAATCCTTCAGTTTTCAGAATCTCTCTAGCCATATAAGCCGCCGAGGCGTGCGGTACAGCATAGTGTACATGAAATATATCCAATCCTTCATGTTTAGCCACATCTACCATCTTACTTGCCAAAGCGATTTCGTAAGGAGGATACTGGAACAATGGGTAAGGCTTGATATCTACTTCGTGATAGAAAAGATTCTCATTGAAGAAGTTTAACCGGGTGGGTTGGGAATAAGTAATGAAATGAACCTCATGCCCTTCTTGCGCCAAAGCCTTCCCTAATTCAGTTGCAACTACCCCTGATCCACCGTAGGTAGGATAGCACACTATTCCTATTTTCATATTTTAAATATTAGTCCAGTAAGCCGATGCTCGGGACAATCTCTATATAATTCAGAACCAAAATTGTACTTACATTTTCTGATTCACAATCTTCTCTTCGGATAAAATCGCCTCATACATCAGATCATGAATCTTAGTACGAGTATTACTCTTAATGAGTTTGGTATTTCTTGAATCAGGATAAACTCTATTGGACAAAAAGATGTAAATCAGATCATACTCTGGATCTGCCCAAACTAAAGTACCCGTAAAACCGGAGTGTCCAAAAGACTGATCCGAAGCATACTGCGAAGCATTGTGCACTTCCTCCCTGGGTTTGTCCCAACCTAATGCTCTCTTATAGCGATCGTTTGATTCCTGGGTAAATAGCTCTACCAATTCGCCATCGAAATACTGCGTACCTCCATAACTCCCCTTCTGTAGCATCATTTGCATATACTTGGCCAGGTCATTGCTATTCGAAAACAAACCCGCATGACCACTCACCCCTCCCAGCAGAGCGGCATTTCGGTCATGCACCTCTCCACGTAGCAATCGGTTTCTAAAACTCAAATCCAATTCAGTTGGGGCTATTTGCCATTCCGGGAACCTATCGAGCGGGTTGAATCCAGTAAAATCCATGGCTAAAGGCTGGTAGAATAGACTATCCACCAACAGGTCGATACTTTGCTTCTCGTTCTCCTCCACCAAATCCTTCATCATCATAAAACCTAAATCACTATAGAGGTATTTGTATGAACTATCAGGTTGTTGCAGGCTATTGAAGGTCGAATTGGCGATCCATTGACTGACAGAATCCTGCCAATCGATGGAAAGGTATTCGAAGCGCCTTCTCTCGATTTGCTTTTTGTAGTAGAAATCCCCGCTATCGGATAAAAAAGAAGAATACTTCCAAAATGGGACATAAGATCGTAACCCAGCCTGATGAGCCAACAGGTCGCGCAAAACCAATTTAGACTTATCCGTATCTCCATAAATGCCAGAGTAATCCCCTACTAATCCCTCAATTTCAAAATTCCCAACTGCCACTTCTTGCATGACCATTGGGACAGTTGCGGTAGTTTTAGTGACTGAAGCAATGTCGTATAGATGGTCCCATTGGACCGCCTCTAGACTATCATAAGTCAAATAGCCAAAAGACTTATCGTATACCACTGCCCCATTCTTAACCATTATAATTTGGCATCCAGGAAACATCTGCTCCACAATACCGCGATTGACAATACTATCTATCTTTGATAAGGAAGCCACGTCCAAATCCATCACTTGCGGAGACAAATACTTCAACCTACCGAGAGCCCTTTTTGAAACTCCAACAGGCTCTCCTTGCCCTATGAGATAACCTGGGATTTTTCCGTGAACATCCTCAGCTCCAAACACCTTCTGAACCATCAAACTCATACTATTAGCTCCTAATTCGGAAGTCCATAGCAAGGTTGACAACTGAGACAGCATCTTCAGATTAGACGGAGTGCCTTGATACAAAACACCTACTTTATAGCTTTGACTCAAAGCTCGAATTTGCTCAACATATTCTTGCATCAGGTCCAATTGAACCACGGAGGACAAATCAATAATCAGATGACTTTTCAAAGGGATATATTGCGAAAAACTATCAACTGGCAACAACAGCGGTTCCAGCTCAGACATCTGACTCCTTTTGTATTTATTCACCATTTGATGCAAAACCTGACGATTTTGACTAGAAGAAAAAATGTAAAAAGACTGATGATTTAAGTCTCGGATAGGGTAATAATCAAGTTCGTCTTTGACTAGCGCAATAGATTGAGACTGGAATTGGTAATGCAATTGATGGGGCAATAGTGGAATAGCTGAGCCTTCCAAACGATCGAACTGCACCCAAAGCTTGTAATATTTTTTAAGACGGTTCTTGAAATAGGACTTTTTGACAATACCACTAGCCAAAATCTGATTAATAGCCTTGTGATGATTGGTGAAATTATCAAATCGCAAAATATCGATCCCACTGTCCCACTGATTCGTCTTGCTATCTGTCAGACTTGACCTATTATACCTTTCAACAACCAAACCGTTGAAGCCCGATTCTTTTCTAAATTTTCGGGAGGGTCTTTTTTTGGTAAGTTGCTCATCTGCTAATACCGAAGATTCTAAAAACGCCATATTCTGCCAGGGCAATTCCTTTTGATACTGACTTACAAATGCTGCAGCTCCATTCCCCAAGGAAAGCTTGATTCCCTCCTGGTCCAGCACACTCCAATACAATTTCAGTTTCTGCCATTCGGATGCTCCATAATACTCCGGCAAGTAATCATAATGAAGAACCTGAATTTGCATAGCATGAAGTAGGTCTGCGTGATAATAGGCCAGACTTTCGATCAAAGACATATCCGTCAGACTCTCCACCATCAGCTGGCTCGGCAGTTCCTTCCCTCCTTCAAATGGAAGCTCAAAAACTTTAGGAGACTTTGCTGCCACCAGGGTGACTGGACTACCATAATGCAGCTGATCTACCCAATCCTTAACCAAATCGACCTCCCCATCTTCTATAAAGACCAGTCCGGCCTCATAATTGATCGCCAAACCTAAAATGGATTGACGGAGTTCTTCATCCTTGAATCGATTCAAGTCAAATGAGACTAGAGGGACAGTAGAAGAGTTGTGATTCCAATTGGCATACAAAGAATCCACCTCGGCTTCAGAGGCCGAAGAGAATCGAGCACACGAAATCAAAAGCAGGAGAATCAATCCAACCCGAGATTTGAATGATCGTAATAAATTATATTCTAAGTAAGTTTGCATACTAAAAATAAGAATCTACTACAGGTGGGTTGGAAGTAAAGAAAGACAATTTGTTTCAAAATCAAGCTATCTTTCTCATTACTTGCACAAACAATGCCATTTCTGTCTTTAACGTAATTCAAGTCTTCAAATTATGGAACCGCTTGGGTTAATTCAATATTTTTGATAGAGACACCTAGCACAGTTTTTGATTATTTTTGAGCTAGCATCTAATTATTTAGGCATAATTGGAAAGACATTAAATATTGACGCATGAAATTTCCTTCATTCATAAAAACCTCAAAATACAGCCGTTTTCATTTCGAGCCCAGATACTACGATCCAATCAAAGAAGAAATTCAGGGCAAATTAAAAGCTGCCAGGGAGCGACAAAACCAAAAAGATTCTGGCGAAGATCCTACTTTTTACCAATCCAGTATTTCCGCTGCATTTAGAAAGAGAGAGAGAAAGTCCAGCCAAACTTCTGTACTTCAACTAGGTATCGCGGTTGGCCTGTTTGCACTGCTTTTGGGATGGTGGTTTTTGGGCAATGATGTATTCTATATTTTCCTACTACTCTCCCCATTATATTTCTATTTTCGCCTCAGAAAAAGAAACGCGCCTAGAGATTAATGTCAGATATCATCCACTTACTGCCCGATGCGATAGCCAACCAAATAGCTGCCGGAGAAGTCGTGCAGCGACCCGCCTCTGTGGTCAAAGAATTGCTGGAAAACAGTGTAGATGCTGATAGCAAAAAGATTCAGCTGATCTTATCCGAAGCTGGGAAAAACTTGATTCAAGTCATAGACGATGGCAAAGGCATGTCTGAAACCGACGCTCGCATGAGCTTCGAACGACACGCTACCTCTAAAATCACCAACTCCGATGACCTGTTCAACATTCGAACCATGGGCTTCAGAGGCGAAGCATTGGCATCAATAGCAGCAGTAGCCAGAGTAGAACTCAAGTCCAAAAGACCCGAAGCGGAGCTGGGGACTTCTATTTTGATTGAAGCCTCTGAGATTAAAAGCCAGGGACCAGATGCAGTACCGCAGGGAACCTCTATTGCCGTAAAAAACCTTTTCTATAACGTACCTGCTCGTCGAAATTTCCTAAAAAGTAACCCGGTCGAGATGAGACACATTTTGGACGAGTTTCATCGTGTGGCATTGGCCAATCCTCAGATTGCCTTTAGTCTGACCCAAAATGACAAAGAAATCTACAATGCACCAGCGGGTAAGTTAAGTCAGCGCATTGTCCATCTGTTTGGCAAAAACTACCAAAGTCAATTAATCACTTGTCAGGAAGAAACCGAATGGTTCAAAGTTTCTGGCTATATCGGCAAACCAGAGCATGCCAAAAAGACACGTGGAGAGCAGTTCTTTTTTGTAAATAATCGCTTTATCAAAAGTGGATATTTAAACCATGCCGTTCAGGGTGCATTCGAAGGGCTGCTGAAGGATGACTGCCATCCCTTTTACACGCTTTTTATCGAAATGGATCCTTCCAAAATTGATATCAACGTACACCCTACCAAGACAGAAATCAAATTTGAGGACGAGAGAAGTGTATATGGGATCATCAAATCTGCTGTAAAACAAGCCCTGGGCACACACAATGTCACGCCATCGCTGGATTTTGACATGGACGTAAACTTCGAAAACTTCGCCGTTCATACAGAGCGTTTCAATCCTCAAAATCACAAAAAGGACAGTAACTACAGCAGTTTCAAATCCCTGGACAAGCAGGAGGGTAAATCTGTACGTTGGGATAACCTCTACGAAAGTGCCATCAACGAATCATCCCTAAGCCCCGCCGAGATCAGGCAGGAAGAAATGGCAGGTTTTGACCAGAGCACCCCTGATGAGCAAACGGAAAAAGTACAGATCGAAATCAAATCTGATCTGTCCTCTCCAAATGCAGAAAACAAAAGCACTTCGCAACCAGTACTGATGCACGAAAAGTACATCATGAAACAGGTCAAATCCGGGGTGATGATTCTAGATGCAGTGATAGCTCATGAGCGGATTTTGTACGAAAAATATTTAGGGTCAGTAGAAAACAAAGCAGGCGTCACACAAAAAAGCTTGTTTCCCGTTCAGTTGGAGCTAAGCCCGGGAGATTTTTCACTGGTCATGGAACTGGAAGAAGAAATAGCTGCACTGGGCTTTGAATTTGAAGTCTTTGGTGACAAATGCATTGCAATCAATGGAGTGCCTGCAGATGTTCACAACATCAATGAAAAAGAGCTTTTCGAGGGGCTAATTGAGCAATTCAAATTCAATAAATCGGAGCTTTCTTTAGACAAACAGGAAAATATCGCCCGTTCGATGGCGAAACGTGCTGCCAGCAGAAGCAAAATTTCTAAAGAAACCTTCGAACTCAATACCTTGATCGATCGTTTGTTTGCTTGCAACCAGCCTAATTATGCGCCTAATGGTACACCTACTTTTGTTATCTTGGGGCTCGAAAAAATAGTCGAATTTTTTAAATACAAATAGATGTTTAATCTTACGCCAATGGTTAAAAACATTCTGGTCATCAATGCCGGAATTTTCTTAATCGGTTCGTTTTTGAATATTAACTTATCCCAACTCTTTGGGGTTCACTATATATTTTCTGATCATTTTTTCATCTTTCAGTATGTGACCTACATGTGGCTGCATGCCAGTTTCATACACCTATTCGGCAACATGTTTGCTGTACTGATATTTGGTCCGATGCTCGAGCGAGTCTGGGGATCAAAGAAGTTTCTCATTTTCTATTTGATCACAGGGATAGGTGCAGGACTGCTATACGGTGTGGCTGACACCATCGAAAAAGGAAGCCTGAGTGCAGACACTGAGCAATTCATGAATGAACCGAACCCTGAAGATTTTTACATCTATGTACACAATTATGATGTGGGATACAATTTGGTGAAACTTGGAGACTTTGCAGATGAGTATTATGACAACCCTAACAACCTTTCTTATCAAAGTGAGGCTGTAAACATCGTAAGTTCTATCTACGAACGCATGAGTAACATCCCAATGGTAGGTGCTTCGGGTGCTGTATTCGGAATTCTAATGGCCTTCGGGATGCTATTCCCTAACACCCAGCTGATGCTGCTTTTCCCTCCTATCCCTATCAAAGCGAAGTATTTGGTGTTTTTCTATGGCGCATATGAACTATATTCGGAGATAAATCGTAGCGGAACAGACAATGTAGCCCATTTGGCACACCTCAGTGGTATGCTCATTGCGTTTATCATCCTGAAGTATTGGGCCAGAAAGGGCCGCGATTTTTATTAAGTAGTAAGAAAAAATCTATGGACAATTTGCTAGATGATTTTAAGAATGCCTGGAAGCGCCCTAATAATGCGCTACCTCAGATTATTATTATCAATATTGTAATCTTTCTGGTTCTAGCCGTACTCAACATCTTCGGCAAGATCATGGGAGTAGAAGTGGTATCTAACTTCGTTTACGATCAATTCACCATCCCTCCTCTATTTAGTGATTTTTTGATGCGTCCCTGGACACTCATCACTTATGCTTTTGCCCATAGCCTTCATAGCATTTTCCATATCCTATTCAACATGCTGGTTTTATACTGGTTTGGTAAATTGATCGTAGAATATTTAGGCAATCAAAAACTGATCAATCTTTACGTCATGGGTGCATTAGCTGGAGGGCTGCTGTACCTTTTCGTATACAATTTGATTCCTTATTATATAGAAAGATCCAACTTCCCAGGTATGGTGGGAGCATCAGCTGCAGTCTATGCCATCACCGTAGCAGCAGCAACCTTACTTCCTAATTACACTTTTTACTTAATGTTTTTAGGACCAGTAAAAATTAAATACATCGCAGGGTTCTACATTCTTATCTCTTTTTTGGGAACCGTAGGAGGAAATGCAGGAGGAAACATAGCCCACCTAGGTGGTGCATTCATGGGCTACCTCTATATCAAACAACTACAATCTGGCAATGACTGGGGCCTATGGATTGGAGGGATAATGCGCTTCTTTAAAAGCCTTTTCATCAAGCAGCCTAAAATTAAAGTCACGCACAAGAGGAGCAATAAATCAAGCCGAAATTCATCCAGCAAAACCAGTAGCAATACCGGCACAGCTCAAAACATAGCTGATCAAGCCGAGATCGACGCAATATTGGATAAGATTTCTCAGTCAGGTTACGAAAGTTTAAGCAAGGAGGAAAAACAAAAGCTCTTCAATGCAAGCAAGAAGAGCTGATGTTTAATAGGCTTCTTTTGAAACCTTAAGATTCCATTTCTTCTTCCTCTTCCACTTCAGCCAAGGGCTTTAGGTTGTCAGGAATTTTCTCTTCTTGCTCATCATATGGGTATACTTCCACTATGTTAGTTTTAGCAATCGAAGGGATTTCAAAAGGTACAAGCATGGAGTTCAGGCTTTCACTTACCCTATCAAAAGCCTGTTTCACATCTTCTGCATTTACCAAAAAGTAAGTATTTACTTTCACCTCCTTTTCACTATCACCATCTACTGTGGAATAAGTCACTTTGGCCTTGTACCAGTAATCCGCCTCCTCGAGATGTACCAATTCACCAATATTGGTTTTGGTAATGCTATTGACAGCAAATTCCCCACTGATATCCCGTTCCATCGCCTCGTATATACGTGATTCGGCCTCTGTGTAGCTCATGGCATCCACCAAAAACACGTCCGTAGTTTGCTTCATGATACCTTCATCATTAACCTTACCATACTTCACTTTACATGAATACCAGATTTTCATTCTCTTCTTTCTTTTGTTGATTAAACATTTTTCAGGACGCCAAAAGTAGAACTTAGCCTCAGTAAATTCTAATAAAATCGAAGCATCGTAAAACTTTTTATATTTTTGGTCTTTATACATAAAAAATATGCAGCTATGAGACTTATAGTTTTATTCTTACTACTTACCTCTTTCACAACCTTTGCGCAAGTAGGGGACGCATTTCCTGACATGGAAACCGAATCACTCACCCATAATATCATCAGTATTCCTGAAGACATCAAAGGCAAATATTCACTGTTGTGTCTGGCTTATTCGAAGAAGGCGGAAGAGGACCTTACACATTGGTTCAGCCCCATTTACAACCACTTCATCAGCGAGCCTCAGGATTTGTTTAGCTTCAACTATGACATCAATGCGTTCTTCATACCCATGTTTACCGGAGCAAAAAGACCTGCCTATAAAAAAGTGATGAAAAAAGTACAAGAAACGGTAGACCCAAGAATCCAGCCGCATGTATTATTCTATGAAGGTACATTAGTTGAGTACCGCACAAAATTGGAGTTCGATGATGCAAAACGACCATACTTCTATGTCGTAGATCCGGAAGGGAAAATCATCCATGCCACCAGTGGCGAATATACCGATCGTAAAATGCAGGAAATCATCAACGCATTGGCTCCATCCTTGAATTAAGGTGTAAAAAACATGTTATCGACCACCAAACCGGCTTATGGCCGGTTTTTTTATGCGCAAACGCAAACTATCATCCAATAGACCAAAAAAATCATTAAAAAATTGAAACTTTTTATTACCGTTGTGTGTGATTTTCAATTTTAATACACATATTTGCTTATTAACTAACTAAAAGTCAATCAGATGAAATTTATCAAAGCATTATTCGTAGCATTCTCATTATTAACATTAGTATCAGCTTGTAGCCAGGAAGAAGACATTATTGCTCCTCAAATCGATATAGAGGAAGCTGAATATTCTGCTGGAGATAGAGACCAAGGAAAAACCCCACCAGAATTGGGCGAATAAAACGCTATTGAAATAGATGACATTAAAGATAAATTAGGTTAGCAACTATGCTTAACTTGGTTTATCTTTATTGTTATGAGAAGAAGATTTTTACTTATACTTCCATTACTGTTAATAATAGTTGGGATAGGTATGGTGACTTTTAAGTTAAGCCCATTTTCCCCACAAGCTAATCTTCCTGAAAGTTTAAATGCATCAAAAGAACTCCTTAACAAAGGACAATATGATTCCGCTATATTCTTTGCTAAAAGGATAATTGAAATTTCCAAAAACCCTGTTAACCTATCCTACGCTAATAGCATAATTGGTTACAGTTGGTTTGAATTAGAAAATTTAGACTCCTCATACTTTTATTATACAAAGGCAATCGAAAATAAAGAGAAGTCAAATCCCTCTTTGATTGCAGGAGCCTATAATATGGTAGGTCTAATTTTTGAAAAAAAACAAACTCATGGAGCCGCAATCAAATATTTCAAAGAAGCTATCGATATTTATGAGAAAGCAAATAGTAAGCGACTTCCTGTTGTCTATTACAATTTAGCTTACAATCAAAGTCAATCCGACAATATAGATTGCATCAAATCATACTACAAAGCCTTAGAGTATGCTTCTAAATTCGAAGATTTAAAATATGAATCTTACTGTCTAGCCGATCTAGGCAATCTAATGCTAGAAACTAAAAATTTTGAAGCGGCAAAGGAATATTTCGTAGAATCTTTAGACAATGAATATGCTAAAAACAACCCTAGAAGAAAAGCCTTTGCTCTTCAAGGCTTGGGAGAAACGGAGTATTTTTTAAAAGATTATTCGAGTGCTAAAATCCATGCATTAGAAGTTTTAAAATTAAAAAGAGAAAATAATATAGAGGAACATCTCTTTACCAGCTATTATCTATTGGGAAGAATATACCGTGATACAGATGATTTAATCGAGGCAGAGAACAATCTAAAAAGAGCCCTAATTTACTACCATAATAACAAGCGAAATAAAAAATCTGTAAACGTTTTCAAGGATTTGAGTGATGTGCAATTCAAATTAGGCAAAACCAATCAAGCGGAATATCACAACCAGCTGCACTACGAAGAATTGGAGCGGATGCTGAACGAAAGAAAAGAGGCTTATCAATTAAGTAAGGTGGCCATATAGACCACCTTCACTCAACTCTCATATAAAACTAACTAATTTCAAAGTGTAAATAATCCTTCTGTTGGTGTGCCAGACTAGCAGCACCAACTATAGCAGCTCCTTGAGCTCCAAGCTGTGAAGGCAACAACTTAACCGATCCTTTGTAAATACTAAGCAGATTCTGCTCCATGTATTTCCTGGTTGTATCAAAGATCAAATCCCCCGAAAGAGACAACCCACCGAAAAGAAAAATGGCTTCTGGATTCATTACAGATACGATATTGGCCAACTGCACGCCCAACAATCTCCCCGTATAGTCAAAAGCTTCAAGTGCCAACTTATCTCCTTTCTGTGCAGCAGAGGCAATCATTCTTGAACTGATCTCATTTATAGGAACATTTCTTAGTAGACTCTCCTCTCTACTGCTTTCTAATAATTCGATCATGGTTTTCTTGATACCTGTGGCTGAAGCATAAGTCTCCAAACACCCCTTCCTTCCACAGTTGCAAGCTCTACCCTTTCCATCCGAATGAACCAAAACATGCCCAAGCTCTGCAGCCATACTCTGACTACCAATGATCAATTGACCACCTGACACGATTCCGCTCCCCAATCCAGTACCTAAGGTAATCATGACAAAGTCCCTCATTCCTTTCGCGCCACCAAAAACCATCTCACCCATGGCGGTGGCATTGGCGTCATTGCTAAGAACAATAGGTACCTCGAAATGCTTCAGCATTTCATCCACCATGGGCAAATCTCCTTTCCATGGAAGGTTAGATGCACCTGAAATATTACCGGTGTAATAATTACCACTTGGAGCACCTATACCTATTCCTTCTAACTCAAAACCTGTATCAGCAAGCATCATTTGAATTTCTTCGGCTAGCTTCTCCACGAAGCATTCAAAAGTTCCTCCCACAGCGGTAGGCATCTTGCTCTCAGACAGAACTTCCCCATTAGGGTCGACTAGACCGAACTTTGTTCCTGTTCCGCCTATATCGACTCCAGCTACTACCTTCACCATCCTTCTAATTCAGCTTTAGTTTATTAACTGTTTTGAGTAAAGCGAAAGTCCCAAGTGCTGCAACAATTCCTAAAGAAATACCCTGCGTATAGTTGGAATAAACGAAACCTCCGATGGCAAACAAGGAAGAATAAATAACCGTACAACCTAGGAATATCAACAAGACTTGTCTCGGCATTTGCCAGGTCACTCCCTCGTCATCATCACATGGCTGCCCATCTGCTTTGGCCTGTTCCACTACTTTTTTCCATCCTGGACCTCCTGGTTTCGTCAATTTGTAAAAAGCCCTTAAAACGTCCTTATCCTCTGGAGGAGTAAGCAGAGCAGTCATCAACCAAGCCACAGTCACCACGCCAGTTGTGATAAGAATCTTCATGGTCATTCCATCCAGAATATCAGTCGCAACAGTTGCATCCTCTACAAAAAGTGTAAGAATCACGGCCAATACCGTAGCAACGATCATCGCCACTATTTCAGTGAGGGCATTGATTCTCCACCAGAACCACCTCAACAAATAAATAGCTCCCGAACCTGCACCTGACAACAGCAATATGTTGAAAGCATCAGTTGCATTATCAAGAATAGTCAGCGACAAGGTACCTGCAAAAATCATCAGTACCACTGTAGTAATTCTGCCCATGGCCACCATTTCCTTATCAGTCGCTTCAGGTTTAACGAATCGCTTATAAAAATCATTCACAAAATATGAAGAGCCCCAATTCAAATGCGTACCAATGGTAGACATATAGGCGGCAATTATAGAAGCTACCACAAGCCCTAACCAACCGGTACCCAACTTAGAAAGCATCACAGGATAAGCAATATCATCTTTCAGGTAGGTAGGATCAATATTTGGGAATTCCGCTTGGATAGAAGCCATATCTGGATAAATGATAATCGAAGCGAGTGCCACAATGATCCAGGGCCAAGGTCTCAACGCATAGTGTGCAAAGTTGAAAAGCAAGGTAGCCCCTACTGCATTTTTTTCATCTTTCGCTGAAAGCATACGCTGGGCAATATAACCTCCCCCACCAGGCTCTGCACCCGGATACCAAACAGCCCACCACTGCACAGCAATAGGGAACAATAAAAGAGGCACCCAAACAGAAGGATCTGAAAAATCCGGAATTACGTTTAACTTGTCTACTACAGCTGGGTGAGTGATCAAATTAGTCAATCCATTCACCTCTGGCTGATCCAATGCAACATATGCGGCATATACTGCACCGAACATTGCTATTCCATATTGAAAAAAGTCAGCCCAAACTACGCCTTTGATTCCACCTAGAGCAGAATAAACCACTACGACGATAGAAGCGCCTACCACTACCACCCAAGGCTCAAGACCAAGCATGACGCCACCAATTTTGATGGCAGCAAGCGTCACTGATCCCATGATGAGGCAGTTGAAGAAGATACCGAGATAGATCGCACGAAAGCCTCTTAGAAAGGAGGCCAATTTACCTCCATATCGGATTTCGTAAAACTCGAGATCAGTATTGACGGAGGACTTTCTCCAAAGTCTGGCATAGATGAACACAGTCACCATACCTGTAATCAGAAAAGCCCACCATGCCCAGTTTTTAACCACTCCATTCTCGCGAACAAATCCAGTGACAAGGTTGGGGGTATCTGCTGAAAAAGTACAAGCTACCATAGAAATACCTAGTAACCACCAGGGCATCCCACGACCTCCCAGAAAAAACTCACTTGAACTCTGACCTGCTGTACGGGAGGCTACCCAGCCAATCCCAAGCACGATCACAAAAAATATCCCAATGATAACCCAATCTATCGTTTGTAATAACATACTATTTTCTTCAATATTAATTGCTTCAAACCTAATCCAAACAGGTGGATGCTTCGCTCATTTTTTGTGGAAATGCTCCAATTAGAAATGATAGCGAACGAACCCTTCTATCGCTTCGTATTCAGCCAAGCCTAGTTTATCGTATTCCCGAGCAGTTTGGCGATTTCTGTCCTCGGATCTCTGCCAAAATTCTCTGTCATCATCTCCCTGAAATACCACTCCGTCTTTTTGAGACTGGTGTCTCCAGATCGCGACTCTCTTCTTCATCAGCTCCTCTGGACTAATAGGTACGGCCATCTCAATTTCGTCGATTGGAAATTCGTGCCATGCCCCACGATATAACCACATCCAGCAATCTTTCATGAATTTCTCTTTCTTCAACTCCTCAACAGCGGCAAATATCCCTTTGAGACAAACCTCGTGTGTACCATGCGGATCAGCCAAATCTCCTGCAGCGTAAATCTGGTGAGGCTTGATTTCTTCGATCAAATCCTTGATAATTTTCACATCCGCTTTACCTAATGGGTTTTTCTCCACCTTGCCAGTTTCGTAGAAAGGAAGATCCAAATAATGCACCTGATTATCAGGGATACCATAGTATCTACATGCACTGATCGCTTCTCCTCTTCGGATGAGCCCTTTCACTTTACGAACTTCTACAGGTAGCACTTCTTTTTTAGCTCCCGCATTCATTTGCTTGAACAGCTTATCGAAAACTTTATCATCCGCTTTATCTCCTGCCACATACTCATAGAGATTCTTGGCAAACTCAGCAAAACGATACGCCTCGTGATCAGCCACGGCGATATTTCCAGATGTCTGATAAGCCACGTGCACTTCATGTCCCTGATCTACCAAACGGAGGAAGGTTCCTCCCATTGAGATCACATCGTCATCAGGGTGTGGAGAGAAAATAATAATTCGTTTTTTGGCTGGCGTAGCTCGTTCTGGACGATTGGTATCATCGGCATTCGGCTTCCCTCCAGGCCATCCTGTGATGGTATGCTGAAAGTGGTTGAACATTTTGATATTGACAGCATAAGAGCCCCCTTCACCCAGGATGTTGGACATTCCATTGTCATTGTAATCTCTGTCAGTTAGTTTCAAGATCGGCTTATTTACCTTTTGGCTCAACCAAACGACCGCCTTCTTCTTTAACTCCTCGGTCCACTCGCATTCACCCACCAACCATGGCGTCTTGAAACGGGTCAGATCCGTAGAAGCCGATACATCCATAACAAAAGACACATCTTTGTGCTCCTGAAGGAAAGTCGCAGGAACATCAGTCGACATCTCTCCTTCGATAGTCTTCTTTACGATTTCAGCCTTTTTCATACCCCAGGCAAGAATGACAATTCTCTTGGCCTTCAAGATCGTTCCCACTCCCATGGTCACTGCTTTGGTCGGCACATCCGCCATGCTATCAAACGCAAAAGCATTGTCCTGAATAGTCAAATGATCCAGGGTGATCATTCGGGTCAAGGAGTTGATTTTAGATCCCGGCTCGTTGAAACCAATGTGACCAGTACGTCCAATCCCCAATAGCTGAAAATCCAGACCACCGTAGCTTTCAATTTTCTCTTCGTATTGCAAACAAGCCTCAGACATGTGCTCATATGGCACCTTGCCATTAGGGATGTTGATATTTTCTGGCAGGATATCTACATGATCAAAAAGATGATAGTGCATGAAGTAGATATAACTCTGCACATCACTTTTGTCCAGACCGTAGTATTCATCCAAATTGAAAGAAACCACATTTCTGAAGCTCAATCCTTCTTCTTTGTGAAGGCGAACCAGCTCTTTATATACTTTGATGGGAGAGGAACCAGTGGCTAGGCCAAGCACACATTTTTCATTCTTCTCTGTTTTGTATCGAATCAAGGCAGCAATTTCATGCGCTACGATTTTTGAAGCTTCTTCGGCATCACCAAAGACCTCTGAGTGAATCTTTTCGAACTTGGTCGCTTCGATCGTACTCCACTCCTTTTTACTGATTCTTTTCATTTTAGGCTTCTCTTCTAATGTAATCATGTTTTCAAACCGAATTAAATGTACGAAAAACGAGCCGGATTCAAGTTGACAATTTTGACTATTGATTGAACTAACTCACGCTCAAACCCGGCCCTGCTTTTCTCACTATTACTATTAACTAAGCATGTATTGCTATCATGTACTCTAAAGTAGTTCGACGCTACATCTCAGCGAAAATTATTAGCTAAAGTGTGAGCTTTTAAAGCTAAACGGACCAATAATTAGCCATTAAACCATTTGTGTCCGCACACAATTACATGCAAGTATACAAAAAAAGAGTCGCGAAACACGACTCTTTTTATAAACTCTAATAAATATTAGTAATAACTAATAGGGGTATCATCAATCAACATCCCACCAGACCTTGGTAGTCATCATATCAGGTCCGCCATTGAACTCATTACCTTGAGCCACTCCTTGAGAGTTAAGGTTTACTGTGTTGGTAGCATACTTCAATCTCTTTGGCAGGACATTTTCTGCTCCTCCGGCAGAGTTACCGTAAACTCCACCTTCAGTAAATGGCTTTTCTTCAAACCCTAGTTGCTCTGCTACTTTCATTCTTCTTGCAATTGACCAAACTTCATATCCATATGTATAAGCGGCTAACCATCTTTGAATAGCAATTTGATCAAATGCTGTCGCTGCGTCAGTGCTAAGTGTAGTAGCAGCAAGATAAGCGTCAATATCAGCAGTTGGCACCTCCCACTGAACCATTGAAGCTCTGATACCATTTTGGAAGTGAGTAGCAGCCAAAGCCATATTCCCATTATCAAGAGCCACTTCTGCTTGCAACAATTCAGCCTCTGCTGGCGTCATGATGATAGATGGTAATACATCTTCGCCTTCTGAGTAAACTCTAGCATTTGGTTTAGAGAAGCTATCAAAGGTCACAGCGTTAGAATAATCTGCATTAGAAGCCACTACAGATCCTACATAATCATCAACCACACCTTCGGTACCTCCTTCGATTGGTTGCGCATAAACAAACAATCTTGGGTCGTTATCCGCTTTCAATTTATCCACCAAGGTATTAGATAGCACCCATTGAGCAGCAGGTCCACAACATCCAGCAAACGTATGCCAAATATCGCTGTAACCATTGAACAATACATCCGCATTCTTATAATCACGACTAACCTGGAAGATATCCTCAGCATCGCTCAAGAACTCACCTTCTGCCATTGCTGCCGCGATTACCTGATCAGATATATTGCCAGGAGCATCCTTACTTCTCAATGCCATTCTCAATCTTAATGTATTGGCTGCCTTGATCCATTTAGACACATCTCCATTATATACTATATCCTGACCTGCATAATCGTGAGTAGGCCCTGCATTTTTCAACACTTCGATCGCATCCCCCAAATCAGTCATAATAGCTGAATAAATAGCCTGCTGAGACTCGAATGCTGGTGTTGGTATTCCTGTCCCTGCTTCCGTATAAGGGATAGAACCAAATTGGTCAGTCATTCTCTGAAAGAAGAATCCACTAATGATTCTAGCTACCGCATTCACTGCTGGGTTTTCTGCAGAAGCTCCTTCAGAAGTGCCATCTATTAATGACTTCAAAGTAGCCGGAACTTTGCTATATGGATCATCCCATGCAGCATCAGTCCAACCCGCATTGTATCCAAAACCAGCTGCATTGCCAAACCAAGTACCTGAAAACCCAAATGACCACTGATCTCCAAATCTAGAACCGAAAATCAAGTTCCCTCTCCAGGTGTTGTATCTGCTTTCTGCAAATGTATGGCGCTCCAGGTAGGTCAACAAAGGTGCTAGATCTGTACTTGCCCCTGTTCCTGGTTGATTAGGGTTTACATTCAGCTCAGACAAATCATTGGTACATGACGCAATGACAATGCCTGTAAGTATTATTATTAATATTCTTTTCATCTTTAAATTCTTTTAATGTCTTAGAAATTAACAGATAGATTGAATCCGTAGCTTCTGGTGGCAGGCAAGGCATAAGCCTCAATACCTTGAGCATTGCCGCTGGTATAGGAGTAGGCCTCTGGATCGAAATCTTTGATCTCTCTTGAGATGAAGAATAGGTTTCTTCCCATTACTCCTAATTTCACATTACTAAATGGAGTCTTATCAGTCAATGAGTTAGGTAGTCTATATGAAAGAGTCAATTCTTTAAACTTGATAAAATCGCCGTCCTTCACATAGTCTTCAATGATCTGTCTAGAACCATAGCTAGATCCCCAGTATCTCTGAGCAGAAACAGAAGTAGTATTAGGATCTCCTGCTTCAGTCACACTATTTGGAACAATAATACCACCATCTCTTCCTTCCAAAGATCTGGCACTATTACCTTGTCCATCAAGAGTTGCCGCAGTTACTGACATGATCTTACCACCTTGTCTAAAGTTGATCAGAAAGTCCAAAGAAATATTCTTATATGTTAAAGTGTTGGACCATCCACCCAATAGATCTGGGTTAAAATCGCCAAAAGATTGTCTCTCATCTGCAGCTAATGGTAGCCCCTCAGAATCTACAACAATTTGTCCTTGTTCATTTCTTTTGTATCCGAAACCAACAATTTCACCATATCCTCCACCGGCAGTTGCATTGACGAAGAATACTCCTCCTCCACCTCCTGGTGCCATTGGCAATACTTCAATACCGTTTGCAGGATCTAGTTCAATTACTGATGTCTCGTTAGAAGAAAGATTCAACCTAGATTTCCATGTAAAATCTGTACGGTCTATGATAGTTGCGGTCAACCCTAATTCGAAACCTTTGTTTTCAACCTCACCAGCATTGATGATTTTATTCGAATACCCCGACTCAGTCGCCGTACCTATTGGAATGATCTGATCACTCGTTGTACTCTGATAAAAAGTCAAATCTAAGCCAATTTTACCTCCAAGAAATTGTGCATCGATCCCTCCTTCAATTGAATTAGTCAACTCAGGCTTCAAATTGGCATTATTCAATGTAGTAGGAGTATGTGCTGTATTCAATCCCAAATATGGATTAGAATCAACTACATAATTGCTAGACAGATTGTAAGGATCAGTATCGTTACCAGTTTGAGCAAATGAAGCTCTTACTTTAAGCATTGAAAGAACATTGTTACTCAATCCAGGCACCAAATCAGATACTACAATACTTGTAGATATCGATGGGTAGAAGTAAGAATTGTTATCCTCTGGCAATGTTGAAGACCAATCGTTTCTAGCTGTCCAATCAACAAAAATCGCATTCAAAAATCCAAACTGACCACTTGCATAAAGAGACTGAACTTCTTTTTCGTAGATACCTGCAGTTTCTTTTACCGTTTTAGTTTTGGTATTCAAAATGTTATAGATTCCATCAAACACATATCCAGAACCTACATAGCCTGTTACTGTTCTTTTGTTTTTTCTGATGTTACCCCCAAGATTCACTCCAACGCTGAAGTTAGAGCTGATATCCTTATTGATAGAAACTAAGAAGTCATAATTAGACTCTTGAGAAGTATAAAGTACGTCCTCTAATCTTTCAGCATAAAATGGGTGAGATGATGCTGTATATGATTTGAACTGCTGGGCCGTATAATCAGTACCACCACGAACCATTAGTTTCATCCAATCCGTCAAATTGTAGTTCAATGAAGCCACACCAAACACTCTATTGCGAGTATCGCTGTTTCCATTTTCATTGACGGTATGATATGGGTTGTTTCCATATGCGCTAACAGGCACACTTACAGATCCATCTTCATTCATGTAATTTTCTAAATCGCTAAGGCTTGTGTTTCTTGGCATATTTACCAAATTCAACATAACGTTATCACCCCATCCTGACATGCTTGGACGATTAGTAGCCTCCTGATTCACATAAGTCACCTTAGTATCAGCAGATAGCTTTGAAGATAGTTTTGCAGTTCCTCTCAATGTCAGAGAGTTTCTCTTCAACTCAGAATTAGGAACAATACCTTTGTTTGAAACATTAGTATAGGCCAAGCGATAGGTAGCGGCATCTGATCCACCATCGATTGCAACCGTATTAGTCCAAGTAGTACCCAGATCGAAGAAATCCTTCATATTGTCTGGTTGCGCACTATAAGCACCTTCTTCTCCTGTCCATAACAAAGCATTTTGACCTTGCAGCTTTTCTCCCCAAGATCCATTAGTTCTTAACACGTTGATATCCGTTGGGATGGTCCCATCATATCCTTGACCGTATTCGTCTTGCAGTTCCGGAAAGTATGCAGCTTCATCCATTACAAAGTTGGAAGTATAAGATACTCCAAGACCTTTACCAGAACGTCCTTTTTTTGTGGTAATCAAAATCACACCATTAGTGGCTCTAGAACCGTAAAGAGCTGCTGCAGTAGCACCTTTAAGTACTGAAATTGACTCAATGTCCTCAGGGTTAATATCAGACACACCGTTACCCAGGTCCAATCCATTACCATATTCATCAGCCTGATCACCATTACTTGTATTATCAATTGGCAAACCGTCTACAACATAAAGTACGTTGTTATTACCGGTAAGCGATGAGTTACCTCTAAGAACCACTCTACTTGATCCAGCCATTCCAGCAGCATTTTGCGAAACTTGCAGACCAGCTACTTTACCACTCAATGAATTAACGAAGTTGGCCTCTTTCGCCTCAGTCACTTCATCTCCACCTACTTCTGTCACAGCATAACCCAAGGATTTTTTCTCTCTAGATATACCCAAAGCAGTTACCACCACTTCGTCTAGTTCAGATACATCAGCTGACATAGCAAAATCAATAGTAGATTTTGCACCTACAGTTTGCTCTGAAGAAGCATAACCAATAAATGAAAATACAAGTACATCACTAGCCGATGCTTCTACTGAATAAGCACCATTGATGTCTGTCACAGTACCAGTCGAAGTTCCCTTCACTAGTACATTTACTCCTGGTAGTGGAGACCCATCTGCTGAGTCGGTCACAGTACCAGATACCGTACGAGTCTGGGCTTGCACGAAGAACACCGTGCAGATCGCCAAACTCAATATTAGTAACCTTTTAATCATAGATAAATAAATTTGATTTAGTAATCGTTTTTGATTTTAACAATCTAATGTTCGTTACTAAATCATGAAGTCTACAATTATTTAGCTCAACGACACCAAATCTCACCCGAATGCAATAATTCTTCTCTTACCCGCAATTTCAGCACTCTGATTTGTTATTAATCGATGAAAACAAGCCAATTAGCGATTTCTATCACAAAACATATTTTAAGTAATTATTATGCATGAGAGAAGAATTCGTTGAACCATAATTTCGTAATTTGGCTACTTCTAACATTTATATATTGAACGATCAATCGCTAAATATGCCCTCCTATCTGGGATTTCTTCGAAACCCGATAGTTCAGCATGTGCTGTTTTGGACCATATACTTTGCCTTTAACTGGATTCGTTGGGGTAGCTTCTTCGATGATTACGTTTATTCATTCAAATCCAATTTGGTAGAATTCCCCTTGCACATTGCACTGGTTTACTTTACCGTCTACTTCCTGATGCCGCGATTGCTTCCGGAAAAAATCGGTTGGTTTATAGTGGCTCTCATTGGAGTTACTCTTTTCATCTCCTATATCAAGATTATCATTACCTTCTTCGCGGTAACGACTGATATATATAAGGAGGCCAATCGGACAGATATCGGACTATTCGATTTTGTCTATGTGGCAGATGTATTTATTGGAGAGCTTTATGTGGTAGCAGTGGCGGTTTCTGTCAAGATCACCATAGATTGGATCAGTGCCAAAAACAGAACCAACGAGCTAGAAAAAACCAACCTGGAAACTGAACTGGCCTTTTTGAAATCTCAAATTCAGCCTCACTTCTTTTTCAATACACTGAACAACCTTTATTCACTGACTCTGGACAAATCTGAAAAAGCACCCTATACAGTCCTAAAGCTATCGGAGCTCATGAGCTATGTGATCTACGATGCGAAACAAAAACGTGTACCACTGATCAATGAGATCCAGCACATACAAAACTATCTGGATCTGGAAATGCTCCGCTATGGCGAAAGACTGGAAGTAGACCTGCAAATCTCAGGAGATATCGAAGGACATATCATCCCCCCTGTTTTACTTCTTCCTTTTATTGAAAACAGCTTTAAGCATGGCACTAAAGTCGATAGCGACACGATCCCGATTACCATTTCTTTGGATGTGACGGATAATATACTGACCTTTTCCACCGAAAACTTGAAGCCTAAACACGAAGAAGTTGACAATGGGCTGGAAAACTACAAACATGGCGTAGGTATGGCCAACACTCGCCGACGTTTGAACCTGGTCTATGGAGAAAAGCATCAGCTCGATATCGAAGAGTCTGATGATAAGTATAAAATTATCTTGAAAATTCCGATTGAGTAATTATGAGCATCAAATGTCTGATCATAGATGACGAGCCGTTGGCGATCAATGTCATCAAAAATTTCCTCATTAACTTCAAGAACTTTGAATTGGTAGGCACTGCGCAGGATGCAGTCGAAGGTTTCAACCTGCTCTCCAAAAAGGAAGTAGACGTTATCTTTTTGGACATCAACATGCCCAAAATGACAGGTTTAGATTTTCTAAAGAGTCTGAAAAATCCACCAATGGTCGTCATCACCACTGCCTACAGAGAATATGCGGTGGAAAGCTTTGAATTGGACGTGGTGGATTATTTGGTTAAGCCGTTTGCACTCCAGCGATTCATGAAAACCATCAATCGCATCGAACAACGATTGGAAGAGAAAAAGATCAATAAAACAGAAAGTGCTCCTGTCGAGGGCGAAAAGGCTCATGTCTTTTTCAAGGTGGATAAAAAAATGGTGAAAGTATACCTGGATGACATCCTATATATCGAAAGCCTGAAAGACTACATCCGCATCAAAACTTACGATCAAAACCTGATCAATCACAATAATCTGGTGAGTGTAGCAGATCTCTTGCCACCGGACGATTTCATCCGAATACACCGTTCGTACATCATCGCCATCAAAAAAGTTAAAGTCATTGATGGCAATCAGGTGGAAGTTGGCGATAAGCTACTGCCTATAGGTCGCAATTATCAAAAGGAGGTCAAAGACCTTTTACTAGGACAATAAAAAAGCCTCACACTTTTGTGCAAGGCTTTTTCATTGTGATGCTTTGAGAATCATTCCTCATCCATTGCCAGGGAATCCGTTTCTGGAATATCTTCTTCCATTACTTCATCCTCTTCCGTTAGCTTCGTTAACTCTACAACCAAACCAGCAATAAACTTCGAACCATTCAGATCCGTGTTTTCGATAATTTCTTTCAAGCTCCCTATTTTGGACTCTTTATCCTCGAGACTCAATGCTTCTTGGGCAAATTTAGCAGTCGCAATATCTATTTGATCATAAGAAAGATTCTCCTTCTTAATCCAACCATCATCCATCCATTTGCCACCTGTTCTTTTTCCACGGATTTTGATCCAATCCCCTTCTGTCTCTGTACTGGCCACTATGTCCATTTTGGCAAATGATTCATCCTTCTTGGTCAATAGATCAGGTCTGGAATAGATGCTCGTTTCTCGAAGAACAACGGCAGGTGTCGCCTCCAAAACCAAAAAATCTTTCATGGTCCAACCTGTTTTTTCGTCATTCAGCTTCACTTTAGAATAGGTTCTTTCGTCTATAAGTGTGTCTTCTCCCAGGTAGGTTAGAGATTCTCCCACGCTCAATGCGGTGATGTATTTTTTCTTTGGGCCTGGAGTTTCTCGCACAGATACCCCATCCCATACACATACAGCGATCAGTTCTGAAGCCTCAACCTCTGCTTCCTCTGTCTCAGCAGTTTCGGTATTTTGAGCTTCTTTTGGTGTACAACTGTATAGTAGTGCTAGTAGTAATAATAAAGATGTAAATTTTGTCATTGGTTTTTCTTTCAAATATATAAATACTTATAAAAGGAGGATACTTTCAAACGAAATTCTCCAAAAAAGCATCTTTTCTTATCTTACCCCCCGATACCAATCCATCAACAATGAGAAACTTCTCTTTGCTACTTCTTACTTCCCTTATCAGCAGTTTGTCCTATGGTCAGATTTCGCGCTATTCCATTGACATCAATCATGTAAATGCAGGCAGCCTGGAAGAAAAAACCGAATACTTCAGTGATAGCATTGTCACTACCAGTCAGATCCAACTCGAGTTTATCACCCTCCAGGACAGCAACACTTATTCAGTAAAAACTCAATTCGTCGAAGACAGCGATGGTCAATTGATTTACGTGGATCGTGAAATGAAACTGCAAGATGGAAATCCTAGCTACCAAAGATTCTTCAACCCACAGTACTCTTTGGACAATCCTATTGAAATGCAAACCTTGGGCCCTCAGGGTATTCGGAGGGTGAGTTCAGATTCTCTTCAGGAGACTGGAGATAGTTTGCAGTTCTGGAGCTACTCTACAGAACATAACCAAATCAAAAGACTCAATAGAGTCCTTTTGGATCAAAAGATACTAAATGCAAAAAAACTCTGGGTTGTCAAAGATTCCATCTCAGGGTTAGGCCCCATCATCAGTCTGATGGATAGGAATTTCGAACTGCTAAGTGCGGCGCAAGAAAGCGCTATGGGCTACCTGGAAATCAGGGAGGTTCAAGCTCGTGATAGCCTTATTTCCCTGATCGATTTGAAATCACAGCAAAAAACCATTGCTTCCAACCTACTCTTGCCCGATCCTAAAAACATCAATGCAGTGGAGTTGAAAACTACATATGAAAATGGTGAAAGTCAGACCGTGACTCTTACAGACAACATGTTCCATCCCTTACCAAGGGACAGCTCTGCTCTGGCAGAATTAACGGCTTCTAATCTATGGGTCAACAGCGATGATCTCGATCTATTCAGCATAGCCGATTCGCTCACCATGGATTTAATTTTACAACTGGAAATGGCCGTAGAATTGACGAAATATTGCCGCGAGCAAGATTTGAACAATCCTGCCTTTCAATTGCTCAAACTGGCTCGAAATATAGATTTGCCTTCTCAGTTGGTTTATGGCTACTACTATCAGCATGGCAAATGGATCAGCGGCTATTGGACAGAAATTGGTATCGGTGACGAGTGGCAAATCTTTCACCCTATCCAATACAGCCCAATAAACTCCAGTCTCTACCTCCCTATTGCCAAAAGCGGTTTAAAGAATGGAGTTTTAGAATTCTTTGCTCAACCTGAACTAAAAAAAATCGAGGTTATCAATTATCTAAGAAATGGCAAACCTGTCAAATCAACCAAGGCCAAAGGCGATTATTTCATTAGAGGATTAGGTCTTAGTTTCAATATTCCAAAAAACTTCGTCAACCAAACGGATAGCACGCAATTAGGATCAAACTTCCTTTTGCTATCCGATGGCCAAAACCATATCCAGATGGATTATATCACGCCACCATTTTTGAACGAAGCTCTTATGATCAATTATCTTCAAGCGCTTTCTGGTAGCAGCACCGTGAGTCTCAATAGCTATTTGCCAAATATCAGCTATGAGGCCACAAACGAATCATCCACCTTTTTGGCCATCCCGCAAGGAGATAGTTTCTTACTGATAGAATGTAGTGGACCGGATGCCGGGGAACTGATGCTAATGCTCAGCAAAAAGAATCTGGAGTTAAAAAAATAACCGCCAAAACGGGTTTACATCATAGTGGGTTTTTCAGAGCTCAACATTCTGACATCTTCTTGATTTTTAGGTCGACTAACTTTCTAATCTTTCTATCTTTGCCGAAAAAACGGATACGTGCAAAAAGAATACAAAAGATATACGATTACCTCGGCCCTGCCCTATGCCAACGGGCCATTACACATTGGCCATATAGCAGGAGCCTATTTGCCTGCTGATATATATGTTAGATTTTTGCGAAACAAAGGCAAGGACGTAACTTATGTATGTGGTAGCGATGAGCATGGTGCCGCGATCACTTTGCGAGCCAAAAAGGAGGGCATTACTCCACAGGAGATCATCGACAAGTACCACCAAATCAATAAGGACACATTCGAAAAGTTCGGAATTGATTTTGACATCTATCATCGTACATCTGCTCCTATTCATCACGAAACTTCTCAGGAGTTTTTCACTAATCTGTATGACAAAGGTGAATTCATCGAGAAGCCGTCGGAGCAATACTACGACGAAGATTACAACCAGTTTCTAGCAGATCGCTACATCACCGGAACCTGTCCCAACTGCGGATTTGATGGGGCCTATGGGGATCAATGTGAAAAGTGTGGCACGTCACACAATTCCACAGATTTGATCAATCCTGTCTCAACGCTCAGTGGTAAAAGGCCGATATTAAAAACGACTAAGCATTGGTATCTACCGCTAGACAAATATCAACCCTGGCTAGAAAGATGGTTGATCGAAGGAAAGAAAGGGCAATGGAAGCCTAACGTATACGGCCAGTGCAGCTCATGGCTCAAAGAAGGTCTACAACCTCGAGCCATGACCAGAGATCTCGACTGGGGTGTGGATGTGCCTCTACCAGATGCGGAAGGAAAAAAATTGTATGTTTGGTTGGATGCGCCTATTGGCTACATCTCTGCTACCAAGGAATGGGCAGCGCAAAATGGTAAAAACTGGGAAGACTACTGGAAAGCGAATAAGAAAAAAGAAGATGAATCTTGTTTGATCCATTTCATTGGAAAAGACAACATCGTATTCCATTGTATCATATTCCCAGCCATCCTGCATGCTCATGGAGATTACATCCTTCCTCAAAATGTACCTGCAAATGAATTTTTGAATCTGGAAGGAGAGAAAATTTCAACCTCAAGAAATTGGGCCGTTTGGCTGCATGAGTACCTTGAAGATTTTGCGGGGAAAGAAGATGTCCTTCGCTATGTACTCTGTGCCAATGCGCCTGAGTCTAAGGACAACGATTTTACCTGGAAGGATTTCCAAACCAGAAACAATAGTGAGCTGGTTGCTATCTATGGCAACTTCGTCAATCGAGCGATTGTACTTACCCACAAATATTTTGATGGCAAACTGCCCAAACTAGGCAAGCTGGAAGCACTGGACAAAGAAGTGATCAAAGAGATAGAATCCTTCCCAGCACGAATTTCGGAAAGCATTGAAAAGTTCAGATTCCGCGAGGCATTGGCTCACCTAATGGACCTTGCCCGATTGGGTAATAAATATCTGGCAGACACTGAGCCCTGGAAGCTAATCAAGACGAATCAGGAACGTACTGCTACGATTTTGAATATTTCGCTTCAGGTAGCTGCTAATTTGTCCATTTTATCAGTACCATTTTTACCAAGAACTGCCGAAAAACTGGCAACACTTCTGAATCTGGATACTCAAGAATGGGACAAGGCTGGCAAAGCTGATCTCCTTTTCAATGGACAGAATATAGAAAAAGCCGAGTTGCTATTCGAAAAGATCGAAGACGATGTAATCGAGGCGCAAATCGAAAAACTTCAAAACTCAAAACCTGTGACACAAACAGCTGAAAATATCGAAGAACAAAAAGAAACCATTGACTTCAACGATTTCATGAAAATGGATCTAAGAGTCGGTAAAATTTTGGAGGCGGAGACAGTTCCTAAATCAAACAAACTCCTCAAATTCAAAGTAGATACTGGAATCGATCAAAGAACTATTTTGAGCGGTATTGCAAAGCATTATTCTCCTGAGGAAATGATTGGCAAACAGGTGACTGTACTGGTAAATCTAGCGCCAAGAAAAATCATGGGAGTAGAATCTCAGGGTATGATCTTAATGGCAGAGGACGGAGATGGTAGTTTGAAACTGCTTCAGCCCAATGAAGTAGTACAGAACGGATCGCAAATCAGTTGATGTACAATTGATGTAATGACATGCGTATCCAAAAATGACAGGATACGTGTGTTATTGAAAATTAAACCTTAACTTTAGATGAAACGTGTTAATATTGTGTCTCCAAACACACAACTATTACAGTTTAAAACGCCCAACCAGCAGTAAAAAAGGTGCTTAAAACTAATTATGACTGATAAAAAAGAGATAACCGTACTCTATGTTGATGATGAAGAGCTGAATTTATTTCTCTTCGAAAAAAGCTTTGAGTCGGTATACAAAGTAGTAACTGCCCTATCGGGTACCGAAGGTTTAGAAAAGCTGGAAAATCACCATGATGAAATCATAGTTGTGATCAGTGACATGCGTATGCCGTCTATGAATGGTATCGAGTTCATCACCAAAGCAAAGTCCAAGTTCAAGAATATTGCCTACTTCATCTTAACGGCATTTGACTACAATGAGCAAATCGAAGATGCATTGGAAAACAAACTGATCCATAGATTTT
Source organism: Reichenbachiella ulvae (assembly GCF_025833875.1). Classification (NCBI taxonomy): domain Bacteria; kingdom Pseudomonadati; phylum Bacteroidota; class Cytophagia; order Cytophagales; family Reichenbachiellaceae; genus Reichenbachiella; species Reichenbachiella ulvae. Next base: position 2,649,500 of record NZ_JAOYOD010000001.1, read on the forward strand.
TCACCAAGCCTTTTGATATCACTGAGATTCAGCAAGCAGTCGATGAAGCATTAACAGAGCTGGACGTTTAGTACCAGCTCCTTTCTCTTTTTCTTGGATTTTAAACTGGGGCGCTCGCCTTGTATAGCACAGCAGATGAATCTGCCTCTATCTTATATTGACACGCTGCTGCGGCAAATACTGCCTCCCCTCTTTTCAAAGGAATTTCTTTTTCTCCTTCAATCGCCTGAACCTCACCCTGTAATACAATCAGGATTTCAGCAGTAGCAGCTGTCTTCAAATAACTTTCGCCAGATTGCACACTTATCTTACTCAGTTCGAAATCAGGTGCAGGACTCTTATAGATTCTCTCCAGTCCATCGGCCTGAAGATCGCCCTCCATTACATTTGGAATGGTCTCCTCAAAAGCCACATGCTTCAGTAGTTCTGGCACATCTACATGCTTAGGAGTAAGTCCTCCCCTTAGCACATTATCCGAATTCGCCATGAGTTCCATATTTTGACCTTCCATATAGGCATGTGGAATACCTGCATCTTGAAAAACGGCCTGCCCAGGCATCACCTTGACGATATTGAAAAAATAGATCGAATAAATCCCCTTGTCAATATCCCCCTCAGGACAGAAAGTCAAATAAGCTTTGGCAGCCCAATAATCTGCACTTTCCTTCTGTAATTCTCCAGCTTCATATTTGGGTAAGATACGATCGATCAAAGGTCTCAATACTTCATTGGTTCGTTCAACAGATTCCTCCATCACATGTTGATACAAACCTTTGTACCCCGACTGCTCGAACACCTCTAGCAGATGATTCAACTCCGAAGTGCTTTTCAAACTAGATTTCAACTGCTCCTCAGGCAAAAAACCATGAAGCAACCAAAATTCGCTAAGTGCAACCATGATTTCTGGCTTGTGGTTATCATCCTTATAGTTCCTGTTCTTAGCAGTTAGAGGAATACCCTCTTCATTTTCTCTTGCATAGCCTTTTTCTGCCTCCGCTTTAGTAGGATGGACCTGTATCGAGAGCATATCATGTACGTCCAGCACCTTGAACAAGTAGGGCAATCGACCAAATTTGTCAAAGATCTCTTCTCCTAAAGCCTCTGCGCCTTGCTCAGAAACGAATGCATCCAGACTTTTTCCTGTTTCTAATTGAGCAGGTGCATTGACATGCGCTCCTAACCAATATTCGGCATATTTATGTTCATCACTTTCGAAATTCAATAGGTCAGGAATATAAGATTGACCTCCCCATGCATAATTCTGGATTTGCCCCTTAAGAGCGAATAATTTAGACATTCCGTTCATTCATTTTATGATTCCATCTTTAACCACTTGATGGACTAGATCAATTCTTACCACCGATCTGAACTCAAATTTAGATCGATATCCTTATAGTCCAAACCAAATTCGTTTTTGCTTTCAAACAAGAAATTCAGCTTGATTGATTTCATGAAAAAGCATACTTTTAGAATAAAAAAATGAAAGACAACGCCATACATATTGAGGCATGGGTAGCAAAAGACCCGTCCACGGTTTGGGACTGCTATACCTCACCAGAGCATATCACTCAGTGGAATTTTGCAAGTGACGACTGGTGCTGCCCCTCTGCCAGCAACAATCTAGCAGTAGGAGGAAAATATCAAGCCCGGATGGAAGCCAAAGATGGAAGCTTTGGCTTTGATTTAATCGCTACTTATTCGCAGATCGATCATGGCAAAGGCTATTCCTTTCAAATGGAAGATGGTCGAGAAGTCACGGTAGAATTAAGCGACCAAAAAGAGGGTACTTTGGTGACTGTCATGTTCGAACCAGAAGCAGAAAATCCAATTGAAATGCAACAGCAAGGTTGGCAGGGGATATTGGACAATTTTAAAAAATACTGCGACAGTCTCTAGACCCTTTTCAACCTCCTTTGAGTGAGGCCTCCATATTTCTTTTTTGCGCTTCCTTCAATGCTAAATAGGCATTGACGACCCCTCCTGAAGTAGACAATTCATCGAATTTGACTTTACTGGGTTTTTCTGCTTCAAGATTCGGAAGATAAACCTTTTTAGGTTTCTTGAATTGAAAAGAACTACTGAGCAAGATATCTATTAGCTCAAGAGGTTGCAGATCTGGATAGTAAGACAAAACCAATGCTGCTACTCCGCTAACAACCGGAGCGGCTAAACTCGTACCATCGTGCAAGCTGTAAGTATTCAATGTATCAGTTGAGAGTATGTTAACCCCTGGTGCAAAAATATCCACGTCTTCCGCTCCGTAATTAGAAAACTGGGCAACTAATTCCTTGTTTAACTCCAGAGTACTGGCCCCTACATTTAACCAATTGCTTGCATATCCACCCTCTAGGAATTCATCCGTTGGGTAGCGTGGCTCTTGATCAATATTTAACCCATTGTTACCTGCGGTATGAATAAGTAGTACTCCTTTTTGTTCTGCATAGCGCACGGCCTCATCTACAAATTGCTTCTGAGGTGAAAACTCCTTTCCAAAACTCATGTTAATGATATCTGCTCCATTGTCTACTGCATAGTAGATCGCCAGTGCGACATCCTTGTCTCTCTCATCTCCTTTAGGCGTTGATCTCACCACCATGATTTCCACATCGCTGGCTATCCCATTGATTCCAATTTCATTGTCTCTGACCGCAGCAATCACTCCTGCTACTGAAGTACCATGATCTGCTCTTGGACCCTTCACGTCGGGGTTGCCATACCCACGATCTTTCCAGTCATTAGGATTATCACCAACTATCTCTCTAGGCCTAAAATTTTGATTCAAATGATAGTCCAAATAATCTCTATTTTGTTCGACTAGCTGGTCCAAAAGTTCCATAGTAAATCCCGCATCAAACCTTCCCTGAAGAAATTTCTTGGCTGCCAGCACTTGTGGGTCTTCTGACTGTACTCGCTTTAGGTCTTCAGCAGTTTTTATTTCTACGCCAGTTTTAGTTTTGATGATCCAAAAGGTTTTTTCCACCACCTGTATAAAACCATCGAGGCTCTCTCTTTCCTTCCTTCTTTTCTCTAACTCATTATCATACATTTCCTGGGCCCTGGGGAGAAGAGGATTATTGGCATCATTCTCTCTGACCAGACGTGTATACTCCAGGTTTTCATATTTTACATTTTCCCCATCTGCATTGCCAATGAAGTTCCAGCCATGCATATCATCGATGTATCCATTTTCATCATCATCGATTCCATTGTCAGCAATTTCATCCTCATTGACCCAAATTCTTTCCTTCAGATCCTCGTGATCAATATCCACTCCCCCATCAATCACAGCCACTACTACGGTAGTTGATACCAGCTGCTCCTTTTCCAAATAATCATAAGCATAATCGACACTAGCCCCCAACACGCCTGTGGCTTCATAATCTTGGTTGTACCAGTTGAGGTAGGTAGTATCCAAATCCTCTACCTTATTGGCTTGAGCAAATGAAAAAATGGGGATAAGAATAAATGCGGCAATAAATGTGATTAGTTTCATATTAAATAGTTCTAATTAAAACAAGATGATGACTTCAGGATAGTAGATCAATCGAAAAACACAAGTCAACTTCAATAATAGCCCACTAGCCTGATAGTCCCAAATCTATTTTATCAATCCAATTTGAATCATTCGCAATAGAACCACTAGCAAACCCCATTTCCTCTTCCCAACTGCATTGGTTATATTACTTAGAAACCCTAATCCCTTCTATACATGAAATCCATTGGCAATATCCTACTAGTCCTTTGTTCCTTGCTTTCATCATTGCCTACTGTAGCGCAAGAAAAGCTCTCTGATGAAACCCTTGAATTTGTAACCTATCAAGCGGGGAACTATCACCTTAAGAATTTGACTATAATAGATGGAACCGGCTCTGAAGTAAAAGAAAATCATGACATACTAATCTCTGGAGATCTAATCACACGCATTGGGCAGGATTTAAAAACACCAAAAGGCGCCACAGTGATTGACATGACTGGCAAAAGTGCCATGCCTGGTATGGTGATGCTGCATGAGCATATGTTCTACCCAAAATCCACTCCAGAAAAAACGTATGGAGTGGACCAAATGAGCTTTTCCTTCCCTAGACTGTATCTGGCTGGTGGAGCTACCACAATACGAACTGCTGGAAGTATCATGCCTCAATCAGACATCAACCTGAAAAAGGCCATCAATCAGGGAAAAATTCCTGGCCCAAATATGGATGTGACTAGCCCTCATCTGGATCGAGAAGGAGTCTCAATCCTGGAGCTGCCTACTCTAGAAACAACTCAGCAGTTTGTCGATGCAGTCAATTTCTATGCAGACATGGGCGTCACTTCATTCAAAGTCTACAATTTCATAACAAGAGAGGACTTAAAAGCAATTGTAGAAACTGCACATGCAAGAGGAATGAAGGTAACAGGGCATCTATGTTCTATTACTTATCGTGAAGCTGCAGATATAGGGATAGACAATCTAGAGCATGGATTCTTTACAGCCAGCGACTTTATCAAAGACAAAGAGACAGACCAATGTGCACCTTTTGAATTGCACCAATCCCTCCTCAACCTACCGGTAGAATCTAAAGAAATGTCCTCTCTCATCGATCATCTCGTCAAAAAAGAAGTTGCATTAACCTCCACAATTAACGTTTTCGAGCCCTATACCGATAGAGAAGTGCTGCCAGGAGGTGGATTAGAAGCGCTCTACAGTGGCTCTAAAGAAAAGGTATACAATCGTTGGGCACGAAAGCAAGGCAACGATTCGCTGGACTATATCAATTTCAATAAAGGAAAAATATGGGAAAAAGCATTTTATAATGCTGGCGGGCTGTTAGTAGCGGGTACAGATCCTACCTATGACGGCCGCATCGTGGCTGGCTATGCCAACATGAGACTTCTTGAACTTTTTGTAGAAATGGGCTTTACAGTCCCTGAAGCAGTAAAAATATGCACAGTGAATGGAGCCAAATATTTAGAACAAGAAAGTGAAATAGGAAGTATCGAAAAAGGAAAGAAAGCCGATTTGATTATAATCAATGGAGACTTGAGTCAAGACATAGCCAATATCAGAAAAGATAAGATCGTGTTCAAAAATGGAGTGGGCTATAACTCTCCCAAACTCTTTGATTCAGCCAAAGGTTATGTAGGGATTAGATAAAATTAAGCCACCGGCTTTTTAATTCCATCCGAGGGCCAAAATTTTATTTGATCATGATCACCTGCTGATCACGAATCACCATTTCGCTACTCATAGTCATAGGTATGGTCATGCCATTGGGCATCTGAGGGTTTTCTTTGATGATCGTATTTCCTTTCAAATCTTGATTTACACTGGCTTCCTTGATCCAGCCTGATTCCAGGTCCACCTGAATATCAGATGTCATAGTTCCCGACATTTGATTCTTGACTTGCATCCCATTAGATTCTATGTATTCATCAGAATCAACAGAGACGATTGTCGCCTCACCTTTGATATTGGCATAAGAGGAAGTAACTCCAGCAAATGTATACTCAGTAGTAACATTGGCAGACATGCCTGCTTCCAACTTGGTTTCTATGGTCCAACTTTCACCCTCCTTGACAGACTTATCTGGATAAATAGCCGTTACCATTTCTAGATTCCCTTTAAGGGCATCTGCTCCATAGGATTTGCTTACCTGAGATATGATTTGCTCTTTTTGTGCTTCTGGTAATCCTTCGAATTGCCCAATTGCATCCTCCCAAAGCGACTCTATATTACGCACCTCTTTTACTTTTCCAGTTTTGGCCATCAGCACTTCAAAAGGCTTATGAGTCATCGCTGCAAAAACACCTGAAAGAAGATCAACCTCTCCTTCCTTTTCAGAGCTATAACTCATGGCGCCTTGAGGCATCTTCATGGTCATAGCCAAACTATCATATTCTGCATCCATCAAAAAGCCCTCTTTACTGATGCTTTTGACTTTGAATGTCATGCTACCACTCACGATCATAGTCATATTCATTTTTTGACCATTCATATCCTGAACGATATTGACCGTGGACTCAGTAATCTGGCTGTAGGATTCTCCTTCTTTTAGTTTAAGAGATAAGTCGGTTTTCTGGGCATGAAGAGTACTAATAGCAAATAGCATCATCAAGACCAGGTTGGTTAATTTTCGCATTTTTTTGATTTTTAGATTTAAAATATTCCGATTAGGAGTCCCTAATCGCTTGTTAACACTAAGAAAAGGCCAATTATTTGAGAATACTAATCCATTGCTAAAAAACTTACCCTTGTATTCATTGGATTTCTTTGGGCAAAAAAATAACCCCTTGTTAAAACAAGGGGTTATCAATATTGTAAGCGGTTAAATACTAACCATCATAATTTTCATTTTCAGAGAGGTAGTCTACATCAGAATACTTGTCTTCATAGTCATCTCTCACCTCTTCTCTTAGTTGCCCATCGCTATCATAGTCATCATCATCTTCGATTATTTGCTGTGCTTCCAATACAGACATTCGAATCAGGTAGATTTTTTCATCTGTTTCGAACCTCAGAGCAGACGTCCTTTTACCTTCCTTGTTGGTAAACTGAAAAAGAAACTGACTAAACCCCTCAGGATAAACCAGTTTAAGCTGCTCTTTGATTTCCTCACTCAGCTTACTATACTCTTGCGTTACTCGGATTTTGTTCTGATTTTCCATATCTACCTCATTTAATTAATCAATTATAAGGCTCTTCTTTTTTAGTGTCCAATGATTAGTCAAAAATATTTTCAGTGACAGGAAAAATTATGAATCATAATACCCATCACTTCTTTTTCCAAACCTGATAGAGATCCTTTCTACGGTCTTTGAGGTTTCTCACACTACCGAATTGATTAAGCTCTCGGAGCAGGCCTATATCTACATCCGCAATCAAAATCATTTCCGAATTTGGAGTCGCTTCTGCTTTGACGCCATTAGTAGGGAAAGCAAAATCACAAGGGGTAAAAACCATAGACTGAGCAAACTGAATATCCATATTATGAACATTGGGTAGATTCCCAACACTACCAGCGATCGCTACATAGCATTCGTTTTCGATAGCACGTGCCTGAGCACAATGCCTCACCCTGGAATAACCATTTTGGGTATCCGTCAGAAACGGCACAAATAGGATATCCATCCCCTCATCAGCTAACAATCGGCCCAGTTCTGGAAACTCGGTATCATAGCATATCAAAATTCCTACTTTGCCACAGTCTGTATCAAAGGCTCTAATCTCATTACCGCCTTGCATACCCCATACTTTCTCTTCATCGGGCGTCACATGTATCTTCTCATAGCGTTCGATCGATCCGTCTCGCTTACACAGGTAGCCTACATTGTAAAGCTTGCCACGCTTGATCTCCGGCATACTACCGGTGATAATGTTGATGTTGTAAGAAATGGATAACTCCGAAAAACGACTAACCACTTCCTCGGTATGGGCAGCCAATTCGCGAATCGCATCAGGTTCAGAAAGATGGTTGTTCTCTGCCATCAATGGTGCATTGAAAAACTCAGGAAACAAAGCAAAATCTGAGCGATAGCCCGACACAGCATCAACAAAATATTCTGCCTGCTGCATCAAATCATCCATATCCTTGTAGGGACGCATTTGCCATTGGATCAACCCTATCCTTACTACTGTCTTATTGGGGACTACCTTCTTGGTAGGCTTTTCATAGTAAATATTGTCCCACTCTAGCAGCACTGCAAATTCATTGGAAGCCTCATCCCCTTCCAGATAACCACGTAAGATTTTGGACGGATGGAAATCATTTGAAATTTGAAAATTCAAGACAGGATCATTGATCTCCTTGCGTTTCACCTTTTCTATATACTGTTTCGGGCTCAGTTTATCCGCATACTTACTGTAATTGGGGATCCTACCCCCGAAAGTGATACTCTTAAGGTTCAACTTTTCACAAAGCTCCTTTCGGTAGTCATAAAGCCTTCTGCCTAACCGTAAGCCTCTAAACTCCTGCTTAATGAAAATATCTATCCCGTATAGAATATCTCCCTCATCGGTATGAGTATCAAAAGTGTAGTTTTGAGTTGCTTCTTTGTAGGTATGATAATCTGAAAATGCGTTAGAATCTACAATAATGGATAAAGCACAGCCGGCCAAATGTCCATTAATCATAATGACTACTTGCCCTTCAGGAAACTTGCTAATCAAAGCCTCGATCTGATGCTCTTCCCAGTAGGGGTCCTCCACTTCGGAATAGGCAGTAATCATAGCTGCCTTCAGTTCCTGGTAGTGATCCATACTTAGATACTCCAACTCAATGTTCTCAATATCAGGGGTCTTTGTGCTCATAAATATCCAATCATTTTAAACATCGAATTTACGAGATTTCACACTAGATAATAGAAAGTGAGCCAGAACTAATTACGGTAATTCATGATACTGTCAACTTTAATCATCGAAACAACTAAGAGTCTATATTATTAGAAATACCTTGGAAAACTTTAATAAGTATATCATACAGAGTCGACCTGAGTAATATTTGATGTCAACTACAATATCTATCTTAGCTTTGTGTTATAAAATCAACGATAAATACTATTTTAACCTAAATGATAAAGCAAGGAGAAATAACCCAGTTGTTGGCAGAAGCCAATCAAGGAAATATCAGTGCATACAATAAAGTGTTTCCTGTAATCTATACAGAGCTGAGAAATATAGCGCATCGTATAAGGTTTCAGTTCTATGGGATTCAGACCCTTAATACCACTGCCATTGTTCATGAGGCTTATCTCAAAATAGTTCGCAACGATACAGATTGGAAAAGCAGATCACACTTTTATGGAGTAGCAGCCAAGGCTATGCGCCAGGTACTGCTCAATGCAGCAAGAGGAAAGAACACAGCCAAAAGGGGTGCTTCTTCGGAGCATGTATGCATCGACGACTGGCAAGAACAAATCGATCTATCAGAAAAATGTTCCAAAGAATTGATATTGCTAGACGAAGTACTGAAACAACTAGAGCAAAAAGACCAAAGACAAGTCAAAATCGTAGAATGCCGCTTTTTCGCCAACATGAGTGTGGACGAAACCGCCGACATTCTTAATATTTCTCCCTCCACAGTCAAAAGAAACTGGCAAACCACCAAAGCTTGGCTATATAGCCAAATGCAACACCAAACATAAACATGGAATTCACCTGGACCGAACTCGAAAGAATCTATCATACATCCCTCTCCCTACCAGAAAAACAAAGAAAACACTTCATTGAAGAGGAATGCAAAGACAATGAATCACTTAAATCTTCACTTCTGGATATGCTGGAAGAAGGAGAAAATGCGGATGCTTTCTTTGATAGTTTACAAAGTAGTATTGCAGAAGGCCTGCAGAATAATCAAGAACCTGTTTTTCGATCAGGTGATCAAATAGACAAGTATCTCATACAATCCTTAATCGGCACTGGAGGCATGGGCGAGGTATACCTGGCCGAAAGAAACGATGGTCAATTCGAGCAACAAGTCGCCATCAAGTGCTTCACCAAAACTTCATTTGATGCCACGCTACTGGACCGGTTCCGTCAGGAGCAACAATTTCTGGCTAACTTAAAACATGAAAACATTGCTCAAATCTACGATGGGGGCGTGAGTAAAAAGGGTGTGCCCTATATTATCATGGAATATGTCAATGGCACTCCCATTGATCAATACCACACGACCAGTGAGAGAAAAGCTTTAGAAATATTCTTAATTGTATGTGACACCATCCAACATGCCCACAATCAGCTCATTCTTCATTTAGATATAAAGCCAAACAATTTGTTGGTATCCGACCGAGGAGTCATCAAACTATTGGACTTTGGAGTAGCCAGAAGAATTGACAATCATACAGCTAGCCAACAAATAATGGCTTCACCAGCTTATGCAGCTCCAGAACAGTTAACTCAAAAGCCAATTTCTGTCAGCACAGATATTTATCAACTAGGGGTGTTATTACACTTACTACTTGTTGGAGACCTGCCTTATGATAAAGAGACGTCTACCATTCACAAACAATTAAAGTTAGCAAAGGGACAGCTCAGCCACGAATTGCAAGCCATCATTGGCAAATGCTTGAAAAGCTCGCCTGAAGAACGATACCCTTCCGTGAATACTCTAAGGTCAGATCTCAATAAATATCTTTTGGGCCTGCCTATCTCCACCTACTCCACTGACTGGCGCTACAAAAGCGCCAAATACATCAAAAGAAATTTAGGGGCTGTTGTTCTTATGAGCTTGTTATTCATCTCCATGATTGTAGGCACGAGTATATCACTCCATCAAGCTCATATAGCAAAAACCAACGAAGAAAAAGCCTTGGAGGAAAAGAAAAAGGCTGAAAGACAAGCTGAACTGGCTAACTCCACAAAAAACTTTGTCTTGAAAATCTTCGAAGAAGCCAACCCCTCAAATACGAAAGGTGATACGACCAATATCTATGATCTACTGGACAAAAGCTATAACAATATCTCCTCCTATCAGGGCAGCCAGGAAGTCAAGGCAGAAATGTATGCGGTAATTGCTAGCTCATATCGATCACTTGATGATTTTGATCGATCTGAAATCGCATTAGAAAAAGCCCTGAATATCTTCGATTCCTTAGACACTAAAGGCAATCAATCGGTGATAACCCTTCTCGACAATCTGGCTCTCTACCACCGAGACAATGGAGACTATGACAAAGCAGCCAAAATATATAAGCGTTTGTTTAGCACATTTGAATCCTTAGACCTAAAGAAAGACAGTGTTTACACCTCCTACCTTCGAAATATCGCCTACATCCAAAAAACCAGAGGGCTATTAGATTCGGCCTATTCCTTGATTAACAAAACTGTAGATTTAGAAAGTCAAATCCTGCAAGACACCATTAGTATCTTATATGCTGAAACGCTTTATATAAAAGGTTCTATTGAAAAGGATTTGAAAAACTACTCAGCGGCTATCAAAACCTTGTCCAGCGCCCTTGAAATAGTGGCAAAAACGGAAGGAAAGATACACCCTGGATATGCCAGCATTCTGAACAACCTGGCCATATTATATCAAAGAATCGATCAATTTGACCGGGCCATTCAAGCTTATGAAGAAAAATTATCCATCGATGCAAAACTCTATGGAGATCAGAGTTCTAAATACGCTGTGGGTCTGGACAATTATGCCATGCTTCTATATAAACTGGATAATTTTGACAAATCCTTAGCATATAGTCGCCAGGCAAATCAGGTATATCGTCATGTGTTTGGCAACAGAGCCAACTATAAATATGGGATTTCACTAGTCAATACGGGGCAAACATATAGCTCGATTGGACATCTGGACTCTGCAGACTATTACCTAAATGAAGGCCTAAAAATGCTTAATGAAACCAATGCGCCCAAAAAATACATTTCCAATGCTTACTTAAAAAAAGCCTACAACGAACAAAGAAAGAAAGACACAATCAAAGCTTTTCAGTACTATGATAAGTGTAAGCAGATTAGAGAGGAACTGGGTATCGATACGAGTAATATAGACTCGTTGAAAAATTTGCTCCTAGCAAAAAAATAAAAGCCACCCATTAATGCTGCTGAAGGGTGGCTTTTGAAAGACTGCACCTAATCAAATAACACCTGTTTAACCCGAATCATGTCAGAGATTCATTAGTATTAACTGAGTACCGCCTTTCAGCTAACTACTAGTCAATCTTGGTATCAAAACATGATTCGGGTCAAGGCGCAGTATCAAAGGCTCAAACTAGCAACACCTAGCCCTGAGCCTTTATAATGACAAATGGTTACTAATCAATTGATAAACAGAACATCAATGCTCGTATTGGACTCAAATGTATTGACTGCCTGAACACTTGTCTCAGCACCAGAATCCAAATTAGTAAGACCATTGACCGAAGATCCAGCCCCAACGATCAACCCTTCGTTACCACTATTGGCAATCGTACAATTGTTCATTTTCAGTGCTGCATCATTCAAACCGACATTGGCATATCTCCAACTTGAATCAAAGTAGTCCAGAGCATGATCCGAACCTGCATACGACACCTCGGTATAAGTTAGTTCATTCAAAGATGATGCTGAATTGAGTAACAAGCCTGCCCACCTGATATTACCTGCCTGGTTGGCACTAGTCATCACGATCATGTTCGTCTCGGTACCTACTGCTACTATAGACCCCGTATTGTTGATAGTAAATAAAACGTCCTCTTCAAACTCCATATTTACACCTTCAGAGACGTTCAGAGCACTACTTACATCAATATCACCCGTGACATGATATACTGCCGATCCAGATAATGCGGTCATAGTTTGGTCATCGGTCATAGTCGAAGCATATACACTTATTCCATTGACTCCATTGCCGGTAAAAGTCGTATTAGCATCAACAGTTCCTACTTCATTGAACTCCATGTAAATGGCATGATCTACATTGTCCACAAAATCATTGGCAGCAAAATCAATAATTGAGTTAGCTCCTGCATAGATCCCCATTCCCGAACTATTACTGATCGAAGAGTTGGTTATCGCTATCTTACCTGCATTACGAACACCAATATTGGCAGTTCTCCAGGAACTGTTTTCATAAAAGATGGCTTCACCACCGGCATAATCCACCTCTACAAAGTCCAATTTATTAGTTGCATAGGACGAAGCGATCTCTAACCCACCCCAATGCAACTCTCCAGCTATATTGGCTGATGTCATGACTATCGGCGCGCTGGCACTTCCCTCAGCGATAATAGAACCATCTGCCAAGACACGTAAGAAAACATTTTGCTTAAAACTCATTTTGACGCCAGCCGCTATACTCAGCTCGCTCTCCAGTTCGACATCTCCATCTAACAAATAGCTTTGTTCATTTTTCAAAGCTGACATGCCTTGATTTGCGGTTAGACTGGAACCATAAATTCTGATATAATTTTCTCCACCATTGTTTTGGACATCCGTATCGCCATCGATCATTCCTATTTCATCAATTGGAATTGCCATGGCATTGCTGGCATTATCTATAAACTCATTGCTGGCAAAGCCTCCTAGAGTTCCTCCTACGTAGATACCTTCACCCTCCTTGCAGTTGGACACCTTACTGTTACTAATGCTCAATTTACCATCAGTTCCCACTACAATATTGGCTGTTTTCCATCCGCTGTTCAAATAATCGATTGCCTCGTCTCCGGCATAAGATACTTCAACAAAACTCAACTCATTCATGGCATGTCCGGAATTGATCAACAGCCCTTTCCAATAGATTCCGCCATCGATATTGGCACTGGTAAATTTAATACTGTCCTCAGAAGTACCTACAGCATTCAAATATCCATTGGCAGTGACAGTGATGCTCCTATTATCGACAACCTCTACATATACCCCAGCTGCCACCGTTAGTTCGGCATCCACATCGATACTGGCAATCACTCTGTAATCAGGCAATGATGGATCATCATAAACATCTTCCCAGGTAGTGTTTTCGGTTACGTCGCTATCTATGATGACAGGAGTTACCTCGGCAGTTATTTCAGCTGTACTCGTATGCGTATTTCCATTACCGTCATCTATGGTCAAACTAACGGTATAGATACCCTCTACATCCGGAGTAAAGGATGAGTTGGCACTTTCTATATCTGAGATAGTGGCTGCACTACCTGATGGAACCTCAGCTAAAGCCCACTCGTAAGTAATCGCATCTCCATCAGGATCTGAAGAACTCGCTCCAGACAATACAACCTCCTGATTGATACTTACTACATTGTTTCCATTAGAATCTGAGAAGGCATCTCCAGCCCCATCGGTAATTACCGCCACCGGAGGATTGCCTACTGCAGCAGTCACAGTAATAGTGAGATCATCCGAATCCATATTATCATTCCCATCATTTACTGTTAGGGTAGCCACATATACCCCTTCCATGTCAGGCTCAAATGTAGCAATCGCCATAGTAGCTCCAGACATGCTGGCATTACTTCCCTCTGGCATTTGAGTTAGCTCCCATAAATATTCTAGTGGATCACCATCCGGATCAGAAGACCCGCTACCGTCTACGGAGACAGTGCTACCAACCGAGGCGCTAAGGTCTGTCCCTGCATCAGCCACAGGAGGGTTTCCTACTTTCTCGTCATCAGGATCACAACTATTCAATACGATCATGACTATCACCAACAGCCATGTTTTCTGTTTCAAAATGTTTCGTGTTTTCATATTAGGTTTTTTTTCTTTCACCTATCTACACACCAAACATTTGAAAGGCAGGTCACATAATTTTGATTTTTTTTAGAACTAATCGTTAAACACCTTCTGCAGCCATGCAAAAAGCTCCATGAACCACGCCAATGCAACGTGAAGCACCACCCCACCCCAGATATGCCGAGAATAGTACGCTAATATCCCAATCAAATAACCTCCAAAGGCCGAAGAAATACATTCAGAAATGGGCTTCCCAAAATGTAAAAAGACATAAGATCCCACCATGGCAATCACCGCATGACCACCCAAAATTCTAGAGAACCCAATGACTAAAAAGCCACGAAAGAAAAACTCCACTCCCAAAAAGCCCAACCCATAGATCGACTCATATGTCAAAACTGGAATCCATGAAGGCAAGTCATGAAGTCTGGCAAAACGCTCTCCACCCGTTCGGAGGTAACGTGGATAGTAGTTAGTCAGGTCTCCCAGGAAAGAAGCAATGGCAATCCCCACAAACACCACTAAAATCAGGACGGCATAGGGACGAAAATCAAAAGGCTTAAAATTCAACCCATACCAACTGCGCTGTTCATCTCTTTTTCTTTCGTAGAAATAATAAAACAACAAAAGTGGTAGTGTAGTAAATAGGATCGAACGAGCCTTGTATATCACTTTGAGCGTGAAAAGTCTATCGTATCTATGCATGTCCCCAACGATAAAATCAAAAAAGGAAAAAGATCGCTGGAACGAAATGATGGCAAAACCAATGACAAATAAGAACCAATATTCTTTGGATCGCCACCAGGTAGTCTGTAATCCGAAAAGGTGCAGAAAAACACAGGTAATCAGGAATGGGAAGGCCATCGTAGCAAAATACATGGGCCATCTCCACCAAGAACCGAAATAACTATCTATGATACTATTTTCGAAATTAACAGCATAATTGAAAGCGATGCTGGCAACAAGCAGGAGGGCAACCGAAAGGTATAGTCCTGGGTGATAATATTCAGAAACGTATGTACGTAGGTAGCGAGTGAGCTGCTTCATTTAATCGTTCAATCAATTTGGCATGCCAAAACTTTCGAAAACAGCAAGGGCATCCTCCACAACCTCCTCCTGATCAGGTTCAAATGCTATATAGGCATAAAAACTGTCTCCGCTCTTTTTTTCGATCAATCCTAAAACCAAATACATCAATCCATCCTTTCGGCCTGAAATAAAACCAGCGGCCATCCCATCAACACTCAGGATTTCTAATTCATCGATTTCACTTAGATTCAAATCCCTTTCAGCCATTTTCACCAGAAATCCAGACAGACCCTGCTCAGTCAATTGCTCATCTTCATATGGGTAGATCGCAAACTCGATTCCTTCGCCAATAGCTTCCAGGGCCTCAGGGGTATTGGTCGTCACCTGATAGGATGAGGGCAACTCGAATTCTAAGCCGAAAGGTTGCCATGTATATTGCTTCCAATCGTCTTGTGCATAAACTATCTGCGAAAACATAAGAAGACTGAATACAAGAACGAAGTTTTTTACGTTATGAACTTTCATGGCATGAGGTTGTTTTTTTGCTAATATATTGACTAAACATACAGCAGACAATCCAAAAATGGATTTCAGGCGGTCTGATCATATATTAACTAATAATCACTATCTTCAGTGCCGATTCAAAATTAGACTTAATTTTCATGTTGGGCCAGCGACTATATTTGGTATTCATATTGTTCCTAATTACCAACCAACTGACTGCTCAGTCTCCTATTGAGCTGAATAAGGCACTCGAAGAAAATATTAATCTGAACGATTATGTGACTGTCTATGAAGACAGCATAGGGTTGGAGATTGATCAGGTTCTAAAACCCATCTACCAACAGCAATTCCGAAAGCTTGATACGCTCCCTCCCAATCTCACTCATTGGGGCAAAATCAGTGTGAGTAACGAGAAAGAAAAAGTCATGTTCTATTTTCTGCACGTGGGAAAAAATGACTTTATAGATGCCTACTATGTAAGAAACGGCAAAGTAGTGGACCAAACCAAAGCGGGTTACCTGTATGCGGGAAGTGAAAAGCAGCTTCAAAAAGGCACCTATTATGTTCCCATCAACATAGGCCCCGAGAGTCAATTGGATATTTATCTTCGTATCAAAGATAAAATACACAAAGACCCTGAATTCGATTTCCACTTGTATTCTACCGAGGACTGGGCAAAACAGATCATCAACAAGCAACTCTCTGATCTGATCTTTCAGGGTATATTCTGGATCATATTAGGCTACAACCTCTTCTTGTTTTTCACCACACGTATTCGATCTTTTCTGGATTATTCGCTCTATCTATTTTTTGTCTCGGTCTCCTACTTGTTTTTATCTGGCTTGCTTAGAGAAAAAATATTGGTAGACATACCAAGTCTAACCCCCTATTTCATGCCAGTGATCAGCCTGACCATGTTTTTCTACTGGCGATACATCATCAATTTTATCAATTTCAAAAGAAACTTCCCCAGCCTGCTGACTTATCTCCAACCCTTTATGATAGGCAATGGCATACTTGGATTGGTCTTATTTGCCTATATGGTCATCAGCAAGGATATCTATCTGCCTGTACAGGTGATTCGCTATCAGGTTATCATCAATGTGTTGGCTATTGTAGGCGTAGTTTATCTCATTAGAGGGTCTAAATATCCGCTGAACAAGTATTTTATTTATGGTTCCTTCTTACTGATTGTTTTTGCCTTTGTGGAAGCAATCACCTGGGACCCGAACACCTCCACTGCGCAGTTGGTGAAATATGGGATTCTATTCGAAATTGTCATTTTCATGATCGGGATGAATCGGAAACGGGTCATGCTAAACAATGAAGAAGAAGAAAGACTCAACCAACAAATACAGCAGTATAAGGTCAATGAGTCTCTCGCCAAATGGCAAAAATCTCAGCTAGAAAAGATCATTGACAATAGAACAGAAAAAATCAATCAAAAAAATGAGGTTCTAAAGGAGGCTTTTAAAAAAGCAGAAGAAGCTGCAAGAGCCAAATCAGAATTTCTGTCGATCATGAGTCATGAGATTCGGACGCCAATGAACGCCGTGATCGGGACCATACATCTCCTACTCTCAGAGAATCCGAAAAAATCTCAAATGGAGAATTTGAAAACTCTAAAATTCTCTGCTGAAAACCTATTGATTCTAATCAATGACATTCTGGACTACAGCAAAGCGGAAGCCGGAAAAATTCAGCTTGAAAACATCTCATTCGACTTAAGAGAACTGACCAAGGGAATCGGAAATGCACATGAGATCAAAGCAAGAGACAATGGCATCAACTTTAACATATTAATTGATCATAAAATCCCAGATTATCTAGAAGGAGATCCTGCACGGATATCCCAAATTCTAAACAACCTAATCAGTAACGCCATTAAATTTACGCCAAAGGGAGAAGTCCGGCTGCTCATCAATTTAATCAACCGTAGCGATGGAAAAGTAAGACTTCAATTCACCGTAGAGGATACTGGAATCGGGATATCAAAGGACAAACTTGAGGTCATATTTGAGAGTTTCACTCAAGCTCACGAGGAAATTTCCAGAAAATTTGGCGGAACTGGCCTGGGACTAGCCATTACCAAGAGGTTACTTGCACTTTTCAACAGCCAGATATTCGTAGAAAGTCAGCACGGTAAAGGGACCAAATTTTATTTCACACTGGAATTAATGGAAGCCCATTCTCAACCAGAAATTATCGACATAGACCCCAAAGACCTCACTCCAAAACTGAAGAACAAAAACATACTGATCGTAGATGACAATGAGATCAACCTGCTCATGGCCGAAAAATTCATTAAAAAATGGGGCATGAAATGTGAAACTGTTCAATCCGGTCATGAGGCAATTGAAGCGGTTTTCAACCACGATTTTGATTTGATACTTTTAGATCTGCAAATGCCTGAAATGGATGGCTACCAAACAGCCAATACCATCAGAACTTTTGATGATCCAAGATACAGTTTGATTCCAATCATTGCGATCTCCGCAGACAGCTACGACAATGTCAAAGCCAATATTCAGCAATCTCATTTTGATGATTTTATTTCCAAACCCTTTAACCCCTCAGACCTCCTTACGATGATCAATAGACACATCAATGAGGTCGATCAGGCAGAAAAATAAAGGCAACCCGAAGGTTGCCTCATATGGTTAAGTTAGAATGGTTTCTATCAGAAAAATTTCTTTTTAAGTATCTGGCCTCTACTGAGTGCTGCATCAAATGCTATACTTATTTCATGCGTGCCATAGTTACTCTGAATCAAAGAGTTGCTTGGCAACTCGAAGGAGTACCCTAGCCTCAGGTTTTTGGTCAATTCCATCGAAAGGAAGAAACCAAAATATTTGAAATCTCTGGCATTGAGTCCAAACCAGATGTAGCCTTCCATAAAAGTACTCACACTCAGATCCAGAGATGGCTTGCCACCGTCTACCAATCTTGCCATACCTGACACCTTATAGTAGCTGGAGAAGAAGGCTCTATGAACATACCCTGCTCCCAGATAATAGTGTCTTTTGTACCGAGTACTTGTAGACACACCGTCCTCCACATGCACATCCAAAATTCGAGGGACAGAAAATCCCACATAATAATTCTCCGACATCAGCATCATTCCTGCACCAAAATTGGGCTGAGTAACATTATCTAATCCTATGTACAACCTTTCATCGTCCACATAATCCAATGTCAACAAATCCATATCATAACTATAGTTGATCATACCTCCCTGGACTCCCATTCCCAATTTCGACTCACCAAAACTGAGATTATAAGATGCTGCCATTTGTATCTCCGTGTTATTGTTGATGCCCAGGCGATCGTTCACCAAAATGGCTCCCACACCTATTTGACCTTCCTTGAAGGCAGACTGCATCATGAGTGTATTGGTGACTGGTGCTCCTTCCAACCCTACCCATTGCACACTGGAAATAAAAGAGGCAGAAAATCGATTGTATATCCCAGCATAGGCCGGGTTGATCATCATTTTGTTGAACTGATACTGTTTATACAAAGGATCCAGTTGCCCTTTTGCTGTAAGACTTGAAACCAAGAGCAGGTATATGATTATTGCTTTCTTCATGGCTTATCTCTTTAAAAATAAAAACCCCGAACTCACATTCTTTCCGCTCTTTCGAATCGTATAAAAGTAATTTCCATCTTCCAGGTCGCGTCGATTACCGACATTGGCGATTCCTTCAAAAACCCGATCCTGATTATCATAATTACTAAGATGAAATACCTTTAATCCATTTCTGTCAAAGATCTCAATCACATTATCTTCATAAAGCTCGATATTCTCTATCCTCAAGAAATCATGTTTACCATCCTTGTATGGCGTCAGTACATTGATCACTTTGAGTGGGGGCAATTTGCTATCCTCTCCTATATACCCGATGGTGAAATATTCCCCATTTGCAATTCCTTCACTCGTCAGATAACCTGTAAAGTCACCTCCCTTGATATCTGAAACACCTAAGGAATGATAGGGTGAAGTCAAATCGGCCGCCTGTGCCACTACTAACATATCCTGAGACTCGATGAAAGGCTCATCAGCATAAGGAAGAACAATCTTGCCAGAACTATAGCGCTCGTCTCTGTCCATCCGCCAATATCGCTCATGGGATATCTCAACCAAATCATCTCCGATCTCCGAAATAGGCGCTTGATCAAATGCCTCTATCCCAATCACAGGATTGATACCATCTACCTCAAGCAATCGAACAGGCAAATACTCATCGTCCGTACCAACGGGAAAAAACACCTCTCCTCGACCCATCCGATAAAGATTACCAATGAAATAGCTCCTCTCATTGGCACCTACCAATACCATGGAGGAGTCCAGTAGGACATGGACTCCCTCCATGATACGGATTTTACCCCCGTTCATATTTATAGTTCCATCCAGCAGCATGTCGCTACTGATATTGGTAATCGTGCCTGGTCCTAAAGTAAGATTCGACAAATCATCTTCAGTTGAACTCAAAAACTGATCTTCCCCTATCAATATGAGATCACCTTGATCATTTATGAAAGATCCCGTATTAGACATGCTACCAGTCAAAAACAGCTGTCCTTTGTTGGTGAAACTGCCTTGATTGGAAAGATGACCATTGACAGTAATTGAGCTCCCTTCGGTGGTGCTTAAGATGGCCCCATCTATGACCAATCCCTGACCCAATCCCTGAAAAGAAAAAATAAGGGAGGAGTACGTCAAAGCCCCTGACAAGGCTATTTTCGCGTATTTTCCTTCTGTCCCAAGGTTTTTGTAAAACACACGAATGAATCTAAATTTCGCTTTCAGGTTGTACTGAAAAACCTCCTCCCTATTTTTTGGTTGTTGGGTTGATGTGAATATTTTATTGAATGCTCTAATACCTGGTATCAAGAGACATTCCATTAAATATGACTGTCTCATGATTAGAATATTGCGCCTTTTAGGTTATCTGAAAGGGATACCTGCATCCAGGCAGCCAAATCCTCGACGTATACTAATTTCATAATCGAGTTGCCATAAAGCTGTAGAATATTTCCGTTGGTCGGATCTACATAAATCTTATTGCTATTAGATTCTAATGAGGTCACATAATAGACCCTTCCTCTAAACCCACCATCCGGATCAACGTTGATAATTATAAGTTCCTGACCATCAACTCCAGGAGAAATCCCGGTGATTCTCGCTACTTCCGCCTCCGATGTGCTACTCATGCTATTCTGAACTTTAATAATTCTTGTTTTTTCAGGAACAGTCAAAGTAAAATTCGTTGATGAAATGTTTTGAACAGCATTAGCTATAGGAGTGATGATAGTCCCTCCAATTTGCAAATCTCCTGTTAAATAATTTTGATCCGCACCAGAGACGTAAAGTCCTCTTTTGACAGCTGTAGAACTCGTATTCATATTAACCACCAATCCATAATTATAGGTTCCACTGGTTGCGTTATTGTCAATATAGACTGATCCAGTTGTAGTATTTTCTATCTCCACCTGATAGGTTGTCAAAGGACTGGTGATAGAACCAAAACCTACAGCACCAGATGCATACATTCTAAAACCCTGATTGGCTCCCAATGCGCTGCCTGGTGCAATCTTGAAATAATCATCCGTTGCATCCAAACCAATACTGAAATTACCAGCAGCTTGTGAGCTAAAATTCATAGAGACATCACTAGTTCCCGTTTGATCTAAAAAGGATGCCATTGGACTCGTCGAACTGGAAGTTGTACTCATTACACCAAGTTTTGTACCGGGGTTAGTTGTTCCAATCCCTACATTACCAGCTGTATAGTAGGCATTCTCTCCATTAGTTGACCAGACCCCTGTAGGCACAGCTCCCCAAGACAATCCTTTCCCATCAGTTGTAAGAAAATTACCCGCCTGCCCTGTGACATCTGGGACTTCCCTAAACTGACTCAAGTCCACATTAACATTGTTTTTGTCTTCGAACAATCTCAGAATATCACCTGACATTTCAGCGGTGGTCAATAGTTCATTGGAGGCATCCGAATCGGCATCATTTGGAGATGTGATAAAACCGAAAGCGGCAATCTCATCCTGAGTCAATTGTGTATTATCATCACCATCCGCTAAACCGGCTGGGACATTAGTCAAGCTGGCAAAGTTCCCATCAAAATCATCTGTAACATCTGTATCATACATGCTTAAATCAATCTTAGTAGCATCTGGGTCTCCAGTCAATTCTATCACTCCCTCGGTAAAAGTCAAATTCTGAATTTCATTCGTTGCACTGGCATCAGCATCGTTGGGCGAAGTAATAAAACCAAAGGCAGCGATTTCATCCTTCGTCAATTGAGTATCTGCATCTCCGTCTGCTATGTCTGAGGGAATGGAGCTTACTTCCGTCCAGTCGATTCCATCTTTGATGGAAGCAGGAACCGTAGGATCTAGTTCTGTCGACAAGTAACCATTGTTGGCTACAAAGGCATCCACCTCATCTTCAGTCAACTGAGTATCTGCATCACCATCTGCTATGTCCGTTGGAATGGAACTTACTTCCGTCCAATCTATCCCGTCTTTTATGGAAGCAGGAACCGTAGGGTCTAGTTCTGTCGACAAGTAACCATTGTTGGCAACAAAGGCATCCACCTCATCCTCTGTCAATTGAGTATCTGCATCTCCGTCTGCTATGTCTGAGGGAATGGAGCTTACTTCCGTCCAATCAATTCCATCTTTGATGGAAGCAGGAACGCTTGGGTCTGATTCTGTAGACAAGTAACCATTGTTGGCTACAAAGGCATCAACCTCATCCTCTGTCAATTGAGTATCTGCATCTCCGTCTGCTATGTCTGAGGGAATGGAGCTTACTTCCGTCCAGTCGATTCCATCTTTGATGGAAGCAGGAACGCTTGGGTCTGATTCTGTAGACAAGTAACCATTGTTGGCTACAAAGGCATCAACCTCATCCTCTGTCAATTGAGTATCTGCATCTCCGTCTGCTATGTCTGAGGGAATGGAGCTTACTTCCGTCCAGTCGATTCCATCTTTGATGGAAGCAGGAACGCTTGGGTCTGATTCTGTAGACAAGTAACCATTGTTGGCTACAAAGGCATCAACCTCATCCTCTGTCAATTGAGTATCTGCATCTCCGTCTGCTATGTCCGCCGGAATGGAGCTTACTTCCGTCCAATCAATTCCGTCTTTGATGGAAGCAGGAACCGTAGGATCTAGTTCTGTAGATATATATCCATTGTTGGCAACAAAAGCATCCACTTCATCTTCGGTCAACTGCGTATCTGCGTCTCCGTCAGCTATGTCCGAGGGAATGGAACTTAATTCCGTCCAATCAATTCCGTCTTTGATGGAAGCAGGAACCGTAGGATCTAGTTCTGTAGATAAATATCCGTTGTTGGCAACAAAAGCATCCACTTCATCTTCGGTCAACTGAGTATCATCATCCCCATCGGCTAACCCTGCAGGAACTGATGTCAACTTGGAGAAGGAAACGTCTGTTACTTTCGCATCAGTGACTGCACCATTGCTCAATTTGGGAGTGGTAACGGCACCATCTGGAATTGCAGCTGAAGCAGCATCTGTAATTTCACTTTGCAATTCCTCTAAGGCCTGCTGAACCGTATTAGAAGTCAAATTTCCTGTGGGAGATACCGCTACCTCACTGGCGTTTTGATCATCTGTATCATCCATAAAAGCACTTAGGTCTACCGAAGTTGCATCATTACTTAATGAAAGTGTTGTTCCTGACAAGGACAGATCTTGAATTTCATTAGTGGCATCCGCATCCGCATCGTCTGCTGAGGTGATAAATCCATTGTTTGTTACGAAAGTGACTACTTCGGCCTCAGTCAACTGAGTATCATCATCTCCATCGGCCAAATCCGCTGGAACATTAGTAAGACTGGTAAAGTCTCCATCAAAGTCATCCGAAGCATCAGTATCATAGCCGCTTAGATCTATGGAGGTCGCATCCGGATCACCAGATAGCGTGATCACACCTGCACTGAAACTTAAATCCTGAATTTCATTAGTGGCATCTGCATCCGCATCGTCTGCCGAGGTTATAAATCCATTGTTTGTTACGAAAGTGACTACTTCTGCTTCTGTCAACTGAGTATCGTCATCTCCATCTGCTAATCCAGCTGGAACATTGGTCAAGTTGGCAAAGTCTCCGTCAAAATCGTCTGAGGCATCAGTATCATAGCCACTCAAGTCTATCGTGGTTGCTCCCGGGTCATTGCTCAAGGCGATCACTCCGTCTGTAAAGGTCAAATCCTGAATCTCGTTGCTCGCATCTGCATCTGCATCATTTGGAGAAGTGATAAACCCATTATCGGTTACAAAAGTAATTACTTGCGCTTCGGTTAGTTGAGTGTCGTTATCCCCATCAGCTAAATCTGCAGGAACATTGGTTAGGCTAGCAAAGTCTCCGTTAAAATCATCACTGGCATTAGCATCATATCCGCTCAAGTCTATCGTGGTTGCTCCCGGGTCATTGCTCAAGGCGATCACTCCGTCTGTAAAGGTCAAGTCCTGAATCTCATTGCTGGCATCTGCATCTGCATCATTTGGAGAAGTGATAAACCCGTTATCTGTTACAAAAGCAACAACTTGTGCTTCAGTCAACTGAGTATCATCATCACCATCGGCCAACCCTGCAGGAACTGATGTCAATTTGGAGAAGGAAACGTCTGTTACTTTCGCATCTGTGACTGCACCATTGCTCAATTTGGCATTGGTAACCGATCCATCAGCAATTGCCGCAGAGGCGGCCTCCGTTATTTCACTTTGCAACTCTTCTAGCGCTGCCTGTACATCACTGGAAGCCAAATTGCCCCGAGGAGTAACCGGTACTTGAGTTGCAGTCTGATTGTCTGTGTTATCGAGATAAACAGATAAATCAACACTTGTTGCATCATCACTTAGAGACAGCGTGTTTTCATTCAAACTCAAATCCTGAATCTCATTTGTAGCATCCGCATCCGCATCGTCTGCTGAGGTGATAAATCCATTGTTAGCCACAAACGCATCTACTTCTGCCTCTGTCAACTGAGTATCATCATCTCCATCGGCCAAATCCGCTGGGATATTGGTCAGACTGGAAAAGTCTCCGTCAAAATCATCCGAAGCATCAGTATCATAGCCACTCAAATCGATAGATGTAGCATCTGGATCTCCTGAAAGGGTAATCACACCAGCACTGAAACTTAAATCCTGAATCTCGTTGCTGGCATCCGCATCAGCATCGTCTGCCGAGGTGATATAGCCATTGTTAGCCACAAAGGCATCTACTTCGCTCTCGGTCAATTGCGTATTGTCATCACCATCGGCTATATCCGCAGGAATGGAACTGACTTCTGTCCAATCAATCCCATCTTTGATATTCGCTGGTACGCTGGGGTCAGTTTCAGTTATTAGGAAGCCATTGTTTGAAACAAACGCGTCTACCTCTGTTTCGGTCAGCTGTGTATCGTCATCTCCATCAGCCAAACCTGCAGGCACATTGGTCAGACTGGTGAAGTCTCCGTCAAAATCATCACTGGCATCAGTATCATAGCCACTCAAATCGATAGAGGTAGCATCTGGATCTCCTGAAAGGGTAATCACACCAGCACTGAAACTTAAATCCTGAATCTCATTGCTGGCATCTGCATCAGCATCGTCTGCCGAGGTGATATAGCCATTATTGGAAACAAAGGCATCTACCTCGCTCTCGGTCAATTGCGTATCGTCATCACCATCGGCTATATCCGCAGGAATGGAACTGACTTCTGTCCAATCAATCCCATCTTTGATATTCGCTGGTACGCTGGGGTCAGTTTCTACTGTAAGAAACCCATTGTTAGCTACAAAGGCATCCACTTCTGTTTCGGTCAGCTGTGTATCATCATCTCCATCAGCCAAACCTGCAGGCACATTAGTCAGACTGGTAAAGTCTCCATCAAAATCATCACTGGCATCAGCATCATAGCCACTCAAATCTATGGCAGTTGCATCTGGGTCGTTGCTTAGGGTTATCACACCTGCATTGAAGGTTAGATCCTGAATCTCGTTGCTGGCATCTGCGTCTGCATCATCGGCACTTTTGACATAGCCCATCGCTGCAATCTCTACATCGGACAGCTTGGTATCGGTATCCAATACTGCAAGATCTACACTATTGCCCGCATCAATGCTTAGAATAGTTCCTGACAAACTCAAAGTTTGATCATCGGATAATGTCAAATCGGACAATTTGATATAGCCAAATGCAGCTATCTCCTCATCTGTTAACTTAGTATCCGTATCGATAGTGGCCAGATCGATAGTAGAACCAGAACTTAAAGTAAGCTCAGTTCCTGATAAAGAAATATCCTGAATTTCGTTAGTAGCATCTAAATCTCCTGTGTTGGTAATCTGACTACCACTTACCGATATACCATCACCAGCAGTCAGAACTACATTGGAAGCGATAGACTGCCATGCGCCATTCAGCCAATAGTAAAAGGCATTTTCGTCACTATCATATACCATCAATCCATTTTCAGCATTCCCCAATTGGGAAATAAATGAATTGGCAGTACGTTGGCTGGTGGACATTTTTGGAATCAATAAGCCCTGATTGTTTCCAGGGCTTACCAATTCTAAAACAGCATTAGGATTGGGTGATTCAGTGCCGATACCTACCGACTGGGCATTGACCAGATGGTTAAGGCAACAAAAAACTAGAATCACCAAAGCTCGAGTAAAGATTTGAATTTTCATCAATTAGGTTCATTAAGGTTTTACACTTCTCCCTTGGGACACCGGGAAATACTTAGTGCAAATTCCTACGAAACCTAATGTTTTTACCTATCCTTATGGGATAGTTCTGTCCTACCCCACCGGGTAGTTTGTCTAAAAACCAGCCTTGAAAGCTGAATATTCGACAAAATCCTGACAAAAAGCTTTAAAATCCTGCCAAACTAGAATAATTCTTCTTCTCGCTCTAACATCAAGATAGAAGACTGCGGTACGATGAAATATTTCTCTTTTTCATACATTACCTCAAAAGATTCCTTCTGTAAAAAGATCGCCAGGTCACCTTCCCTTGCCTGCAATGGAATGTACTTCACCTTTTCTTCTTCTGGTTTCCAATCCTCTTCTTCTGCGGCCATTGGAATTGGATAGCCGGGACCTGCTTTTACTATATACCCACTCTGAATTTTTTCTTTTTCTCTCACACCTGGAGGCAATAGCAACCCACTATCGGTTTTTTCCGCTGCCTTCTTAGGTCGGATGAGTACGCGATCCCCTACTACTATTAGATTCTTCAACTTGTTGTCTGCTGTCAATTCCATCACGTTATATTTTTGAATCGCAAAATTAGTTTCTTGCTGAAAATTCTAAAATGCTTTTTGTGGGAATAAAACCTCTAAAAATGACCTCAACTCTAAACAATACTTCAGGACCTTTTTTTGGATTGATTATAAAAAAGAAATTTACGCTGCATTAAAACGAAAAGTGTAACTTCAATTCATTCAAATCATTAATTTTATCGGTCAACATAAGGCAACAGAGTGAAATACAGCATTGAGAACGAGTTATTCAAAGTTGAGGTCAAGGAACAGGGAGCTGAACTTTGTAGCATGCAATCGAAGAAAACAGGTAGAGAGTACATCTGGCAGGCTGACCCAGAAATTTGGGGTAGCTCAGCACCTGTACTATTTCCTAACATAGGCAATTTGAAAGGAGGAGAGTATCTCTTCAATGGCCAAAAATATCAACTTCCCAAACATGGTATTGTTCGTAACAATCCCAAGGTGTCGTTGATCAACAAGTCTCAAAGCAGAATTTCCTTTAGTCTGGGTCATGACGAAGAAAGTTTGAAGATCTTTCCTTTCGAGTTTGAATTCAAAATCAATTTTCTTCTCAATGGCAACAGACTTCAGGTTTTTCATGAAGTAGTAAATACAGGCAAAGACCCTATGATCTTTTCACTAGGTGGCCATCCTGCCTTTAATTGTCTTTGGGAAGAAGGCGAAAAGCTATCCGACTACTTCATCGAATTTGCCAAAGCGGAAACTGCCTCAATCGCTCAACTGGGAGATAATGGTCTGTTAAAAAAGAAAGAAATCCCCTTTCTCAAAGACCAAAAAGATCTGTTTCTGAACGAAAGCCTTTTTGACAATGATGCATTGATATTTACGGAACTAAATTCATCAGAAATAGCAATCAAGTCCAAAAAGAGCAAAACCAAAATCCAAATGAACTTTGGAGATTTTCCGTTTCTAGGAATATGGTCGAAACCTAAAGCTCCTTACGTTTGTCTGGAGCCGTGGGACGGACTACCTGATTATGAAGACAGCAATCAGGAATGGCAAAAGAAGATTGGTAATCATAAATTGATGCCAGGCAATACTTACTATGCCTCCTACCAAATCCAGATATTAGAGGACAAATAATAATCGAATATGTTTATAATCAACCTAAGCTACAAAGTACCTCTGGATACTGTAGACCAGCATTTGCATGATCATGTCAGTTATTTAAATGAAAACTATGCCGCTGGAAATTTCCTTGCTTCTGGAAGAAAAGAACCCCGAACAGGAGGAATCATTTTGGCTAAAGCCAACAGTCTGAAAGAATTAGAGACAATAATCGCAAAGGATCCCTTTCATCAACATGAGCTTGCCGACTATGAGATCACCGAATTTGTGGCGAGCAGAGCAGGTGACGGCCTAGAAAGTCTGATTAACAAGTAAAAAAGCAGCCCCTTTCGAGGCTGCTTATGTTGTTGTGAAATCACTTGAATTATCGAACAATTATTTTTCGTTTTGCTATCAGACGTGCATTTTC
Organism: Reichenbachiella ulvae; assembly: GCF_025833875.1. Classification (NCBI taxonomy): domain Bacteria; kingdom Pseudomonadati; phylum Bacteroidota; class Cytophagia; order Cytophagales; family Reichenbachiellaceae; genus Reichenbachiella; species Reichenbachiella ulvae. The sequence goes on from NZ_JAOYOD010000001.1 coordinate 2,677,968, forward strand.
ATCCACAATTTGTAGCAAATACAATCCTGGGTTCAGTCCAGTAAGGTTAAGGCTATTACCAGCAGAACTCAATGGACTTCTTTTCATCATCTGACCCTGGAGATCAAAAAGCATTAACTCACCCCCTTCTACTCCTGCCACTCGAATGAAATCACGGGCAGGATTTGGATAAACTGTTACCAAGTTTTGCTTATCAATGGTTGAAAGAATCGCCTCAAGGATGATAAAAGTAGCAGTGGCTTGCCCTTCATAATTGACATCATCAATAGTGGCGACTACCTCATAGCTTCCTTCTTCCGTCGGAACAGTGACATCTCCATTGAAAGTAATATTCAGCGTAAGTCCTGAAGGATCTGTAGTCACTGTGGGCATCAATGCTTCACCCGTAGCATGTTGTTCAAGATCAGCAAAAGTTATAATGGCAGTAGCTTTACCAATCGTCAGATTAGCCTCTGTATAGGTTATATTATAGTTGTTGGATTCAGCACCTGACAAAGTGATAGGATAGCTACCTACATCGCTATCACTAGTAGCCGTGGTAGAGACAACTGGTGGAGTGATTAAATCCACTTCGCTATCGCCATTGACAAAACCAGCATAAGAGTAGGTAAGTACTGGTACCTCTTCTCCATAAATCATGCTCTGATCATCAGCCGTCACACTCAACTCACTTGGATTGATAGTTAATTGTCCATTGACCATTGTGATTTGGTAGTTGCTCTGTGTGGCCACCGCTAAAGATCTACTAAGAGCAATACCATTTGACAATACGATATCATAGACTCCTACTTGTCCATCAGTATTCACATTGACAGAAGGAACATTCGACAAGTGACTCTCATCCTCCCCATTGACAAATCCTGTATAGGTAATGGTCAAGGTTGGCATTGCTGAACCATAAATCATCACCTGATCATCAGCAGTAGCCGTCAGTGGTGCAGGAGTTATTTCTAAAGTACCATCGACATAGACGAAAGTATAATTATCTGCTGATGCACCGGATACGGAAAGCACATAAGAACCCACCCCAGCATTGGCATTAGAAGTGACGGAGGGTAGCACATTCAAATTTTCTTCCGTTTCACCATTGACAAATCCCGCAATCGAGTAAGTAAATGAAGGAACAACCCCAGAATACTCATGGACTTGACTGTTCGCTGTAACAGTAAGCTCAGCGGGCACAACATCAAAGCTGACCTGTACCGGTGTAGCTGCATTGTATGTATCATCTCCTGACTGACTCGCCTCTACTATTATCGTCCCTACGCCAGTCACTGTCAAGGTCGAACCCGAAAGTGTAGCAGGACCTGAAACAATCGCATAGGAAACCGAAAGCCCTGATGCATCTGTAATAGCCATCAAATCAAAAGCCGATACCCCGTAATTTTTCGTCTCTATACTCGGGAAAGTAATGGTTTGATTCAATTTACCAATTACGGTCACGGTAGCATTGGCAGTCGATGAGTTGCCAGCATCATCCGTTACTGTCAATACAACTACATTCTCTCCTTCATTATCCCTGGTAAAAGCACTGACATCCAATGAGAGCACAAGGTTTTCGGGGGAAGTACAATTGTCTGATGAACCTGAATTGATCTGATCTGCTGTGATCGTGCCATTCCCTGATTGATCCAAGTTGATCGTGATGTCCTGAGTGACAGCTGTAGGTGCAGTTTGATCTCCGATCGTAATCTCATCAGTCATTTGATATCCACAGGCCGTTTGAGCCAGGGCACCTTCCACCCAATCAGTGGCGGGATCCATATTCGACAAAGCGCCATCATTTGTTCCCTTGCTATCCCCTAGTGTCGTGCCACTGCCTTCATTGAAATTATAGTAAGTCTGCAACCCTGTTTCTGCGCCCGTTAGTGCCGCGTTCATTTGACTGCTTATCTCTGAGGCTGTTCTGACGTCATTCCAAATCCTGACTTCATCCATTTTCCCTTCGAAGCTATCATTGCCATCTCCCCAGGCCAACACACGTCCGATGTTCAAAGTGGACCCAGTATTTTTAATCAATGAACCACCCGGGTTATGAGTAAAAACATTGCTTTGCTCCACTCCATCATAGTACACTTTTACACCTGATGTGCCGCCATCATAGCTGACAGCTATGTGTGTCCATCGGTTGCTTGGTGGCTTTGGATATTGAAAATAAGTCTGAGGTGAAGTTGTACGATTGAATACTATTGTCAAATAGCCCGTAGTGCCCTGAACATAAATTTCTAAATCGCTGGCACTGGCCGTCCCATAAGAAACCATACCATTAGAGTTTGCTATATTAAAGGGGGCATTCACCCACGCCTCAACCGTGAATCCCTGATCATAATTGAAGGCTGCATCTTCACCAGCCACCACCTGCTGATTGCCTTTCGCAAACTCCAGTGCATAATCTGATGTTACATTGGGTTCAGCAAAAACATTAAATGTAGTGCTTTCGGTCAGTGCACCCACATTAAAATCCAAGGCAGCTCCAGTACCTGCAATGGGTCCCTCTATCACACTATTGTCCAGGCTGTTTCGCAAGAAATAATTGAATCCAGTCTCCGAACTAGCGGTTGAGATAGTAATACCACTATCGCTACCGTCTGTACATACATCCGTCGCACTGGCAGTGAGTGCTTGATCCGTGATCGGCGACAAAACAGTCACAACAGCATCAGCTGTAGCCACGTTCCCATGATCATCAGTTACCGTGATGGTCACTGTATTCTCACCGAGTTCGCTACAACCGAAAGTGCTCTGGGACAAAGTAATGAGAGGGGTAGTGGTACAATTATCCGAAATAGACGTACTCACATCAGCAGTGACTATATTGGCCGAATTGGTTGATGCGTCCAGGGTTACGGTTGCATTTTGCACCACTATCTGTGGTACAGCCTGATCTTCAATCGTTAGATTAACGCTGGCATCTACCGTTTGTCCTGATCCAAAATTGGCTGTGATAGTGACACTTTGAGTCCCAATATCTGTACAAGTAAAATCTGATTGAGAAAAAGTATAACTGATACTGCTACAGTTAGAAAATGGAGTCGTATCTACATTCTCAATCGATAGAGTTGCATTGCCTGTCTCGTCCAGGGCCAGAGTCACGTCCACCGCTTCTATATGCGGCACTATGGTAACTATCGCGGTAGTTGAGGCCAGATTGCCCTGTGCATCCTCTCCGGTCAGAGTCACCGTATTTTCTCCCAAATTGTCACAGGTAAAACTGCTGATGTCCAATGAAAGTGAAACGGGATCTCCGCAAGTATCAGAAGAGCCATTGTCCACCTCTTCGGCAGTGATAGTAGCAGCTCCCTCAGCATTGAGGGTAACAGTAATATCCTGAGCTAGCATATTTACTCCCGTGCTGCTGACGCAGGCTGTTTCTGCAAATAAATTCCCCACAGCAGTAGCATCCAGACTAGAAGAATAAAAACGAACATCATCTATCACCTCACGGTAGTTGGAAGTACTATTACCGTCTTTGCTATTGGCAATAGTCACTGGATAGGCAGCATTGGTAAAACGTTTGACCTGAGACCAGGAATGATCAGGGGCATTGTAAATTTGATCTTGGGTAGCCTCCAATACGTTGTCTACATATACTTTGTATGTGGCCTTGATCTGAGTTCCATTCTGACGTTCGCCTCCATTGGTAAAGATGGTAACTGCCACGTGATGCCAATTGCCATCTGCAATATTAGTAGTAGCACTTGTACTCAAATATCCTGTAAAGCCTGTTTGTTCATAAACCGATCCAGACACAATATTCACCACTTGTTTTCTCCACTGGAAGTTTCCAGCCACACCAACAACCCCGTTTTGGAGGTAAACATAATATCCAGTCTGACTGCTGGTTTCTGCTTCAGAGCTTCGTTCTGACTGATCGATAATTACTCGCTTATTGGTATCATTGGTCGTCGTTTTGATCCAAAAACTGACCGTGTTGTCAAAATGGCTAAATCCACTTCTCTGCAAATAATCTCCCGCTAAATTCAAAGCTTTGTTGGCTCCACCTGCTCGATTGTCTGTGGGTGCCAAGGTAGTACCGGTCGCAACCAGATCAGCATCTCCGGCGGTATCCTCATAGCTCCCCTGGCTAAAACGATATTCGCCTACTAAGCCTGCTGTAGGCACTTGCCCCATGACCGAAAAGGCCAACAGCAAGAAGAAAAGGTTTAAATAGATCTTTCTCATAATTGTTCAAATTGATTTCAGAATCAAATGAACCTGATCTATGAACCAAATTTTGAAAGGATGACAATACGTCGGGACTGACTGAATATTCGTTTGGAATCAATGAATATTCGCAACGGGGTATTTCAGAGCTGACTAAGAGCGGCTAACAATTGATCTTTCTTACGAACTGCCACAGGCAAAGCACTACCGTCCTTCATATAGACAGTACCCCCTTCTTTCTTTTCGTATCGATCAAAGTGCATCAAATTGATAAGGTGCGACTGATGCGCTCTAAAAAACAATTGCTCCCTAAACATAGCATCATACTCTTTGAGTGTTTTAGAGATGATCAATCGGCGACCATCTACCAAATAAAACTGCGTATAGTTCGCATCCGATTCGCATCGTACAATGTCCCTAAGCGCAACCAAGTAGACATTGTCAGCATCCTTTAGCACGATTTTTTTGTCTTGATTTTGCACTTCCTGATTCTGAACCAAACTACTCACCTTGATCCCAATTTCAGTTCGGTCTGTTATGGTCTTCGCCTTATTGATGGCAGTCACCAGATCGTCAGGATCTACAGGCTTCAGTACATAATCGAGTGCGCTATATTTGAAGGCCTTGATAGCAAAGGCATTGTGCCCTGTCACGAAAATGAGTTGAAAATCTAACTCACCATAGATCGCCAGTAGATCGAAACCGGTACCGTCCTGCATCTCCACATCCAACAAGACCAAATCGGGTTGATGCTTCCGGATACAAGCAATACCCTCATGCACACCATGGGCCACCCCCACTATCTCCAATTCAGGGAAATAAATAGAGAGTAAGGTTTTTAGGTTCTCTACAACAGCTAATTCATCATCTATCAATACCGCTCTCATCTCTTAAAGATTGTCTGCTCAAACATAACTGAACGGTAGCTTCAATTCAATTTTGGCACCCGCTATTTCTCCATTTTCATTGACATCATTGCCTACTACCAATTGAATTTTGTTTTTGAGGGATCGGTTGAATGTATCTATTCTCTCCTGGATAATCTGAGTGGATAGAGATCGACGAGAACTCTCCCCCGATTCTTCAAAACCCGTTCCATTATCCCGGAGAGTAACCTGTATGAAATCACCAGATTTTTTCAGATCCAATATGATCTTTCCGTTTTGGGATTTGTTAATTAGCCCATGTTCTATGGCGTTTTCTACAAAGGGCTGAACAAACATAGGAGGCAGCGTATCAATCTCAGGATCGATTGCATCATCGACGTTGATTTCATATTCAAAACTTCCATTCAGCCTCATCTGATGTATGACCATATAGTTATTGAGCATTTCCAATTCTTCCTCTACGGTGATGAACTCCTGCCTGGAATTTTCCAATATTTCCCTCATCAATTTGGAGAATTTAGAAAGGTAAGAGGCGGCCGCCTGGGCTTCATTTTTCAATACGAAATTTTGGACCGCCAGTAGGGCATTAGAGATAAAATGGGGGTTGAGCTGAGAACGAAGGAAACGCTGCTGCAACTCTGATTGCGCTCTTTCTCTTCGTTGTACCTGGGTTTTATAGACCAGGTACACGATCAATGCAATTACTGCTAATAGTATACCTCCCACCCAAATCGCTAGATTCTTTTGCTTCAATTCCAGGGTTTGTATTGCTGCTTGCTGAGCCAAAGACTCAATCTCGGCTTCCTTTTTTTCTGTTTCGTATTTGGCTTGAAATTCTGCCGTTATTTTTTCTCTTTCCTCAGAATGTATGGCTTCATTCAAAGAGTCAAATTTTCCCCAGGCCTTGTCCGCGTAATTATATTCTTCTAGAATGCTATAGTTAAAATACAATTGCTCATATGTTTCTAATATTAACCTTGCTGCACCTACTTCCTTGTACAAGGAGAGTGCCTTGTTCAAATAATCCACCGCCAGCCTATAATTTTTCTCCCTCGTTTCCAGTTTACCCAATGAAAAATAAACGCCAGCAAGTGATCTTAATTGACTGTTTTGTTCAAAATATGGGGTTACTTCCTCTAACATTCTTCTGGCTTCAGGATACTTTCCCATTTCCACATACAGATTGGCCATTGTTGCCATCATGACCATTTCACCTGGTACGAAACCTGCTTGTTTTGAAATCCTAACAGCCTCCTTGTATAGTCGCTCTGCTTTGCTGAATTGTTTTAATTCTGAGTAGGAGTAACCAGCCACGAAATAATACCTGGCTTTACTTCCAGAGTCTTCATTTTCTTCAACAATATCAATATTGGACAATTGTACCTCCAGTGCCTTTTCAATCTCCCCAATGTTTTGGTATAACAGTCCCAATTCACTATTCACTAATAATAGCTCATCCCGAAGCATTAAAGAGTCCAAAATCTTCTCAGAATCGAGCGCATAAGATATCGCCTCCGGATACAAACCAGACAATCTATGGTACACGGCTAAATACCTCAATATCAATGCCTCACTTCTTTTATCATTGATTTCTTTCGATATTTCCAAGCCTTCAGTGAGGTAGGCAATACCTTCCGTATTGTTTCTGGTTCTATGGAAGTTATAAAGGTTCGTCAGCAATTCTATTCTTGTTGAATCCCTTTTTGTATTAATCTCTAATTCATGCAAGAGGCTATCTAACTCTGGCGAGTCCATACTATCTTTTGCCAGCATACTATCTTTTGCCAGAGTGACTACAGTCTGCATGATTAAAAAGATGACCAATAAGTATTGAAGGACTTGCTTATACATATAACAAGGTTTTTAAGAAAAATTACTGCTCAGACTAGTTTTCCAAACTCAAGACTATTCATTTAATTCTGAAATTGTAAGCTCAGAAATAAAATCCATTACGACCTAAACGTTTTCACCTGAGAGAAAAAACGATTGGTGAATTGCCAAATAGTGATTTTTTCTAGGTTATTGGGATCAAAACCAAATAGTAGTCTTGTACTGTTTTTGTATGAAGGTATCAGTTTCCAATATTATTAAATGACACTGAACCAATAGGAACCCTTATGGTCTAAAGCCTGATCACAAGACAAGACATAACAATAGGCAATAAATTGATTGACCAAAATGTGTTTTTCATGAATGAAGAAAGGATCACTCACACAAAATACCCAATTCCGGAAAATAATGTAAGCCTATCGACAATTTGGATTCAACTAACTGTATAGTTACATTTGAATAGAACCAATCTTTCCTAAGATGAAAAAGAACATCATTATAGTCCTACTTGCACTCATTACGGTATTTTTTGTTGTCCTTTCTAATATCAAAGCAGAAGAAGCAGATAAGTATAAAACTATGGCAGAAGCCAATCTAAAATTAGCCAAACAAAGTGAACAAAAGGCTCTAGAGCAGGAGGAGTTGGCTACAATGAAAGCGGCAGAAGCCCGGGTAGAAGCCAGAAGAGCAGAGGAAGCCGTTAGAAAAGCAGAAAAGGCCTTGTTGGAATGCCAGGGTAAATAGCCAAAAACCTGAATAAAAAGCAGGAATCGAAATGATCTGCATCAGGGCACTGCAATTAAGAGTACAGAGTCTTCAATCAAACTAGATGGGCTTCTATATTTGCCCACCTAAACATATCTGCCATGAAGTACTTTGTTATCCTAATTCTGATCGCAAAGACTGTCACTCACCTGAGCGCACAATCTGACCAATCCCTGTTCAACAACCACTCTGGGCACCATGACTGGGCCTACTCTGGCCAATACGGACCCGATCACTGGGCCGAACTGGATCCCGAATACCGTGATTGCAATGGTGATTTACAGTCTCCTATAGACTTGGTTCATGCGGTTTGCCAAGCCAAAAAAGTAGACATTCAGTTTCACTACCACCCCTTCTTCGTAGACCTCATCAACAACGGTCATACCCTCATCGAAAAGGTAGTGGAACCAAAAGCGCTGGAGCTAGATGGTGAAACCTACACCCTGCTCCAGTTTCATTTTCACACCCCGTCGGAGCATCATGTGGATCATAAGAAATATCCCATGGAGATTCACTTTGTGCACCAAAACCAGGCTGGAGACTATGCTGTCATAGCGGTATTAGTTGAATACGGTATTAGAGCCAACCCTTTTCTGGCTCACTTTATGAAATCGCTCCCCACACATGTACACGAAGAAAGACGCTCGCACGAAAAAGCCGATCCCATGGAGGCATTGCCGCGCAACAATCACAAGTTCTTTTACTACAAAGGCTCGCTGACTACCCCTCCCTGCTCTCAAAATGTAAGCTGGGTGGTGATGGAAAAACCTGTTCAGGCCACTGAGATTCAGATCGCTCAAATACATAACATCCTCTATGATGACAATCGTCCCATACAAGACTCACATAATCGGGTGGTATATCTGGCGGATTATTAGGCCTTTTGGGCCCTAGGTCCTAATTTGACTACCTCCAGATCGCTGATCTTGGCCTTTTCGATGGTAAAACGCAATAGGGTTCGCTCCTTGTGAAATCCATGTCTGCCTGCAGCACCCGGATTCATAAAGAGCGTGCCTTTGTGTTTGGGGTCGTGCATCACGGTCAGGATGTGAGAATGACCACAGATGAATAGATCGGGCCTCAGCTTCTGAATCAAGGGGCGCACTCTCGGATTGTAGCGTGGCGCTTTACCTCCGATATGCGTCATCCAGACCTTCACTCCTTCACAGTCGAAACGTTGATCCTCAGGAAACAACTGACGCACATCCTGGCCATCAATATTTCCATAAACGCCAAGGATGGGTTTGAAAGCTCCCAACTCCTCGATCAATGCGGCCGTACCTACATCGCCTGCATGCCAGATCTGATCCACCTCAGCGAAGTAGTCAAAGACTTTAGGATCCAAAAAACCATGCGTATCAGAGATCAGTCCTATGCGCATCAGGATATCACTTTGGTGTGAGTAGAATTGACAAACAGGATATCACCTACTTCGTCAAACCCTTCAAACAACTCCTCTCCACGCTGCTTCACAGCCTCTGATCTAAACCCAATAATCGTCAAATCGGCATCTTTTGAATATTCGTTGATCAGCTGCTTGTTGCTACGCTCTTCTTCTCTTTCGATGATGTTGACGTTGTTGGCAGAGATGGGCAGACGACCAGATTTGATCAAATCCAACAGTTCTTTCTTCTCTTCCTGGACTTCAGATTTTGGCACGATGGCAGAGATCTTGATCTCAGCCTTCTTCCACTGCGGGTGCCCCAAAATCACGTAACCTAGCAAGATCATCAAATTAGAATTCAAAAAATCCGATGGGGTAATCCAGATATGGATTTCTCGTTTCACCTCTAGTCCCCGATCGCTACTCGCCAATATACAGGTATCAAATCCCGAAGTTCTGACCATGGAATAGTTGTCCATGATCTCTTCCAGATTGCCTGGTTTGGCTTTAGAATATTCGAATAGGATCATGTTGTTATCCTTGCCCGAAACACTCGGCAACTGCAGCGTCTGAGCAATAGCAGTGGTATATGATGGCGACACCAGGGTATCCACATACACATTGCTATTGGAAATGTCTGCAACACGAATCAGTCTCTCCAGCTCGCTGCGTGACTGCTCGTAAGTTTCTTTGGAAAAATAGCCTTTGATGAAGTGCAAATAAGTACCGAAACCATAGCGATGCGAAATCCATCGCATGAGCTCGAAGGCCGCAGGACGCTCAAAGGCATCACCCGAAATACAAATCACCGAAGGTCTCCAGTTTTGATCATCCTTCTCCGCCTTTTGGATAAAGACCTGAATCTGTCGGATCAGCTGAAAGATCACTCCCTGAAAGATATTGGCCATCCCTGCATTGTCCTTGTTGTAGCGAGACAGACCGAAGTAGATCAGCACCATGATCAGTAAAGAGAAAAAGGCATAAGCCGGATCCATCTTGAAGACCAAAAACAAACACATGATCGCGCCTAGCAGCGAGATGAACCACTTAGACCTGAAAGCAGGACGATACGAAGGATCCGCCGCAAAATGCTGAAAGAAAGAGATTGTACAAATCGCCCCATAGGTCACCATGAAAAACATGGAGATCACCTTTGCTACCGAGTCAATATCTCCTAGCGAAACAAAAAACAAGGCAATACCAATGGTCACCAAAGTGGCATTGATCGGTTCATTGCTACTCTTTTTCCCTTTGGACAGAAACATGTTCAATTTCAAAGAAGGGAATATTTTGTCTCCAGCCAGCGCCTGCAAGGTACGTGGTGCTACCATGATCGATCCCAAAGCAGATGAAATCGTGGCTGCTGCCAAACCTATCGGGATGATGGGTCCCCATAGCGCAATATCAGACATGATCAACGGATTGCTGACCAAATCCTCTGGACTGGCATTGGTGGCCAACTTGTAGGCGATAAAAACATAGATCACCATGCCAATCAAGGTCGCAGACACCGTCCCCATAGGGATAGATTTTTTGGGATCTTTTAGGTCTCCTGACAATCCCACCCCTGCTGTCATGCCCGTAAAAGCCGGGAAAATAATCGCAAACACTAGAAAGAAATCATCATTAGAAGGCACATGAGCCAGCATATCGAACTCCTGCAAATTGGCCTGATAATCGGTGCTGCCCATAAAAAACATGACCAGTGAGACGAACAAAGTGAACACCACCACATAGAGTGCTTTCATCCCCAGGTCAGCCCCCTTAGTCAACATGAGTATGCTTAATAATATCATAGCGGGGACACTTATCATCCTCTTGTCCGAAATGTAAATCCCATGGCTGTCTGCCAACCAGGCAATCACCGGATCAAAAGCCTCGGCAAAGGCGATGACATAGAATGCCACGCTGATGGCCTGAGACAAATACAAGGCCACACCAATCGCCGCTCCTATGTTGATACCAAAGGATCGGGACATGATGTAATACTCTCCTCCTCCTTCTACCTTTTGGTTGGTGGCGATCTCGGCGATGGACATGGAGGTGGGTATCGTGACCAGATGGCCAATGAATACAATGGCCAATGTTCCCAAGAATCCTACACTGCCTACAGCATAGCCGAATCGCAAAAACATCACTGCACCCAGAATAGTAGATATAGCGGTAAAGAATACCGGAAGGGTCCCAAAATTAGCTTTGGGTTTTAATAATTCGCTCATCTTTTCAGTTTCAGTCGTTTGAATGATCGGCCTGAGCTTACGAATAGCTCAAACTCCTCTTTGGCCTCATGATACAGCATAGCCATTTGCTGGTTGGTCGGGATCGCTTCCTTGTTGAGCCTGGTACCGTCCATGCGGTACAGATTGGCACTGGAGTTTTGCTGATCCACCACTATGATGATCTTATTGTCCTCACTAAAGCTATAGAATTGATAAGTCAATTGCTGACTTTCAGAGTCTATTATGAACATTGGCTCCAAATCCTCGTCAAAGAATTCCACTTTGTCTTCTTTGTTCCTTACCACGACAAAGTTTTCACCGTCGTTAGAGCTTACCAATTCGAAATTCTCGTTGGGACTTCCTTTTAGCAGTTGCTTTTTGCGTGTGATCTCTCCGAGTAGATTGAAAACTACCAACTCGCCATTGCTGGTCATGGCTGCCAGCTCGGTGGTCTGTGGAGTCGCACCACGCTCAATGTGCAGCGGACTGGTAATGGACGCCTTCAGATCGATAGGAAATCCTTTCCTAGGCTCGGCATTTCTCTGTAGCCCATAGGCAATCCCATCCTCCTGCAAGAAGATCATATAGTCGTTGGTCTTCACCCTGAGGTGCTGACCACCCATGGCAGGCTCATTTTTCAACTTCAAAGGATTCCATCCTTTCAGCTCCTTGCCTGCCTTGTTGGTCATGTAGTAGAATCCCTTTTCTGCCGCTACCATGATGCGGTAATTCTTAGAGTTGTCATAGTCGATCAGACTCAAGAACTTCACCTTTTCGCTGGTCTTCACCTTTTGGGGATAGCCTGGGATGTAGGTACCGGTTCGGTCGATGATGTGCACCTGATGATCCGTAGCAAAGAGGTACTGCAACTTCCCATTTTTGTAATAATCCACCTGATAGATCGGGCTCGCAATTTGACCCTTCAGCGGAATCTTGAGTACGACCTCATTGGTAGACGAAATCAAACTCAACTGATGCGAAGAGTCCTGAACCATCATTTCCAGGGTTCGGTCGTTGTGGTTCTTGACAGCAAAAGGCTTGGAAGACAGCACATGTTCAAAATTGACTTCCCCCTGACTCGCCAGTTTTTGTGGCTTCTGAGCCTCCATGAGTTTACCCGGATGGCTTATATGCAGATTGGTATAGAACTTATTGTCTACTGCGGTGAACTGCAAAACGCCATATTCGAGCTGTTTCATCACCGATTTGTGCTCCTCGATGTATTGGCTCCAGTGGCTATTGAGGGTCTGACCAATCAGACTCCACAGTCCTGCGGATTTGATGTAGACACTCAGGTTGGCATCATCGTTGGTCGACTCCAGAAAGTTGAAAGTCTTGATGGACTTGCGCCAGGTATCTTCCGTGTCTATGTCGTCGATCAGCACCTCCAGTGCATGCTGGGTATTGCCGATGAAAACAAAATCTCGATTCACAAAATAGTAGCTGGTCTCGAATCCATCGAACACATCGCCAAAGATTCTCCCGGGCAGTTCGTCCAGTAGGATTTCGCCTATCCGTCTATTGGCATAGGTCTCGTGATAGAATGTCGTATCAGGATTGGAATCACGGGCCAGCTCTTCCATGTAGTTTTCGGCTCTGATCACATCCTTGTGCCGGATGCAAAAGATCTTCTCACGATCCAGGTTTCTCTTCGACTCCAATACAAACAAGCCAATCTCCCCTCCCACGAAATCGTAGAATTTGTCGACATCAAAGCGATATCGGTTTTCGATCTCCCCTAAACGGGTCAACTGCGATGGTTGATGCTCGCGCCAGTATTCTTTCAGGCCTGCGTGCCACTTGCGCACATCATCGAAAGAAGCATGAATCACCAGACCTGAATGATCCGGAATCACATTTTTCATCTCAAAACCCGCACTCTTCACTCCTATGAAAGAGGACAGGTAATTGACCTTGGCCGTATCGATGTAGGAAAAGCCGTTGAAGCTAATGTCATCGTTGCCTATGTTCAGATCCATGTGAATCAAGTCAGTAATCAGCTCCAGGTTGCTCCCCTTGACATCTACCGGATCCACAAAGTGGTGAATGAACTTCTGTAGCTCGGGCATATTGACATAGAGTCGTCCCTCGCCCACGGGAGTTTGCTGACTGGTCGACTCTATCGCCAGGTTTTTGGTATAGGGATTTTGCTTGCCCTTCTCCAGGCTTCTAATGGCATCATCCACCAGAAAGGGAGTAAAGCTAAAAATGAGATAGTTGCGATAAAAGATGTAGGCGATGCGTGTCCCGGCCTTGTTGAACTCCGTGATCGTGTAGCCCTCGTATACTCTTTGGGTCTCCGAAAAGCCCTCCACGTCCTTGAGATATTTGACCACCTGAGCCAGAAAGTCGTGCTTTTTCAGTGCTGACACCTCCAGAATGTAGAGGTTGGCCAGGGCTTCTTTGGAGCCCTGATGGACGGAGATCAAAAGGTCATTTGCCTCGATGGTGCGGTTGACACTGAAACCCCCACCGACCAGCGAGTCCAGCGAATCGAGACTCTCTCCGATTTGCTTCAGCTCAGGTAGGGATTTGAGGTTTTTGAGGATCTTTCTTTCCTCATCTCCAGACAGCAATTGGGCCCACTGGGTAGGCTGAAAGACCATGATCGAGCTCTGCGGAACAAAAGACCATCGGTTGATGCTGGAGTATTTCCAGTGAAAATAGAAATAGATGCCCCCACCTACCAACACTAACAATACAGGAATTAAAATCAGGCTTCTTTTCACACTAGTAGTTTTCTTCAATCCAAATAGACAGACCGATGCAAATTATTCAGAGGGGAATACTTATCCAATTTTTGTGAACTATGATTCCGCAGCTTATCCAACTTTCTTCCCAGCCATCCCAATCATCCGATTCCCCACCTAAAACACGACCCGACCCACCTCCGAAACGAATCATGTCAGTTCGGAGCTAACTGCACTCACCTCAAAGATGACTGCAGTCGGTAAAAAGACGAGTCGAGTCACCAAAAACATGAGTCGAGTCACTTCAAAGGTGAGACTAGTCAGTTCTGAGGCGACTGCAGTCAGCAAAAAGGTGACTCTTTTCATCTTTGAAGTGGCAGGGGGTACTTATATAAGTGGGTAGGGGGCATAGGTATGTGGGGGTACCCACTTCGGAGGTGGGGTATCCGATCCCTCCCGCAGGTTCTCCTAACCTGTGGGACCAGTGAAACCTAGGACTTTGTCCGTATCACTTGTACTTCGCACTAGCCAAGTTGCCACCATTCACCGGCACAGCTCCATCTACGGCGGACAGGCCTCCGTCCCATAGTGATTACAGGTTCGGAGAACCTGCAATTGTTAATTATATTGCATTTAAAAAATGGATAATTGTAAGATTTAAGATGATAACCAACTTTCTGAATAAGTTCTTTTTTGGAGATCTATATGAAATCTCGATTCCTATTTCAAACAGTATGATCGAAGAATTAATATCAAAAAGAAACTCTCTAATTGATATGGAATTTTCAAACGAAGAAATTGAGAACCTTCCCTTCAGAAAAGATTTAAGTATTTGGAGGAATAAAAATTTATTCGATAAGGGTTCAAGCTTTATTCTACGAAACATTAAAGACTCCTATACATCTTATAGGTACCATAGACCTCCTTTTTTCAACGGTAGGGTGACAAATAACAACCGTCTGGAAGGCAAAATAAAAGTATCCATCATTTTCTATCTAAGATTTATTTTCCACTCATTGTTTTCCGTAATCTTTGGAGTTTCACTCTTTATTTTGAATCAAAATTCTATGGACACAAAAATAATTGCATTACTTATTTTAAGTGGATTGGTATTATTTATGACATTATATAGTTCAATAGATGTATATAAGGAAGCTAGCGAATTGTCGCGCAGAATCCTTCAACTCTCTGGCGAATAAATTGGAATATTCCACCTGAAGCAGGCAACCCTATGGAACCAATAACACCTCCCTCTCCCGCAGGTTCTCCGAACCTGTGGAACCAATGACACCAAGGACTCTGTCCGCTTTCTTTCCTCTGACATCCTATCGAGCTACCACTATTTACGGGCACAGCCCTCCGTCCCATAGTCATTACAGGTTCGGAGAACCTGCAATAGTTCCTAAGGTTATTATTAACTTTAGATAATTGCCAATCGACTATGAGTACCAACTATCGAATCACTGACCAAAGCAGACCTCACTTCTTAACCCTCACATTGGTAGAATGGGTTGACCTTTTCACTAGAGAGAAATACAAAGAAATCATAATGGATAGCCTTCGTTTTTGCATTGAAGAAAAGGGATTGGTTTTGTATGCCTATGTGATCATGAGCAATCATGTTCATCTGATCGTTCGATCTAAAAATGAAGAACTTTCAAGTACCATCCGTGATTTGAAAAGATATACATCCAAAATGATTTTTGAACAATTGAGTAAGGACTCAAATGAAAGCAGGAAAAATTGGCTTCTCTGGATATTCAAATCTCAAGGAGCAAAAAGCAATAGCAATCGAAATTTCAAAGTTTGGCAACATGAGAACCATCCAGTTATTCTAGATAGCAATTCAATACAAGATCAAAAACTAAATTACATACACTTAAACCCAGTCCGGGCTGGTATCTGTAGATCGCCAGAAGACTACGTTTATTCCAGCGCGGATGCCTATGCTGGTGGAACACCCACAATACCGATAGAATTCATTCAATAATAACTCCTCCCGCAGGTTCTCCCTGTCCTCCGGAAGGCGGGCGAACCTGTGGAACCAATGATTCCACGGACTCTGTCCGCTTTCTTTCCACTGACAACCAACCCACCTAATACCACTTCTGCTCTTCGGGATTGCAAATATGGAACAGCCTAGCAACTAAAAAATTTCAAATCATTTATGGAATCATTGAGGTTCATGCATCTCAAATAGAAAAGATCATGAAATACCTTATACTAATCGCACTTTTATTCACATATCCATCCTTCTCCCAATCTTTCACCGAAAGAGATATCAAAACAAAAATCGAAGAGGTTACCATTTTTGTACAAGGTGGTCAGGTTACTCGAACCGGAAATCTAGATATCCCAAAAGGAAAATCAATTCTTCTTGCGAAATCCCTTTCCCCACACATTGATGAGAAGAGTATACAAGTAAAAGCAATTGGTGACTTTACGATTCTATCAGTAAATCATAAGTTGAACTATCTCAATACGCTAAAAAAGGAAAAGAAAATTGACAGTTTAATTAACCAAATTGAAAACCTAGAATTAAAAATTTCGAAAGCTGAATCCAGACTTCAAATTCTTAGCGAAAAACAGAGTTTACTTGATGCAAATAAAAACTTGGGTGGAGAAACTGCCGGTGTTTCTTTATCTCAAATGAAACAAGCTATCGAGTTTTATGATCAGGAACTTACGCAAATCAAAACGGAAGAGATTCAAACTGGACTAAAAATCAGGAAACTGGAAGAGCAAAAATCGAGGATCGAACAAGAAATCTCTCTTGTTAGGGATAAAAATGAGCTACCTACTAGCCAAATTGAAATAAGAGTCGATAGTAAAAACAAAACCCATGGGAAGTTTGAAATCACCTATCTGGTTGCCAATATAGGTTGGTATCCCAAATACGATATTAGGGTAGAGAATGTGGAGAAACCATTGGTAATAAATTACAAAGCAGAAATCTACCAAAACACAGGGATCGATTGGAATAATGTAAAGTTGAAACTATCGAATGGAGATCCTAATCAAAGCGGGTTAGCTCCAGAACTAGAAACCTGGTATCTAAACTATGCACGTAATACCATCGTCAACCGTAGTAATTACGGAAAGATAACCCAATCCGTTAGAAATATGACGGGCCAAATTCTAGATGAAAATGGCCAGGCTCTCCCTGGTGCAAGCATTCAAGTAAAGGGAACTACCATTGGAACAATTTCGGATATTGACGGCAACTACTCCTTAGTCTTACCGAATGGGGCAACTCATTTGACTGTTTCATTCCTTGGATATTCAAGTCAAGTCATCCCGATAACATCGCAAAACATCACTACTCGTCTCGAACCCGATTTGCAGTCATTAGAAGAAGTGGTTGTCATAGGCTATGGCTCAAGTAATAAATTAAGAGGAAAAATAGCAGGGGTTGGTATAGGAGGCAACTCCAATTTGTCCAAAGAAGCTAAAATCATCACCACTACAACTATAGAAAACCAAACCACTGTAGAATTTGAAGTAGATGAACCTTACTCCATCAAGTCAAATGGTGAGTCACTTTCAGTGGACTTAAACAGTTTCGAAATTGAAACAGTATACGAATATTATGCAGTACCCAAACTCGATAAAGATGCTTTCCTAATAGCCAGGATAGTCAATTGGGATCAATACAATCTGCTTGAAGGTGAAGCAAATTTATATTTTGAAGACGCCTATGTAGGTCGGTCTATTCTGGATGCTCGATCCTTGGAAGACACCTTAAACATTTCCCTGGGCAGAGACAAAAGCATCGTAATTGGTCGTGAAAAAGTTGACGAATTTAGCAAAAGAAGAACCTTGGCCACTAACAAAATGGAAAGCCGAGGCTATAGAATTATCGCTAGAAACAAAAAAAGCCAAAGGATCAATTTGACACTTTTCGATCAGATTCCGGTTTCAGCAATCAGCGACATTTCAGTAACACCCACTGAACTTTCAAACGGAATCCTAGAAGAAAAAACAGGAGAGGTATCATGGCAACTCGAACTACAACCCCAGGAACAAAGGAAGTTGAATTTGAACTATGAAGTAAAGTACCCGAAATACGAAAAAATAATCCTCGAGTAAAACCAAAAAAGCACCTCATCGGGTGCTTTCATCAACAGTAGTTTCAACTATGCCAGGATGAGAGCGCCCGCTCAAAGGCATCTCATCCCGCATAGAAGAAAACTTGACAGAAAATAAACTTCCAGACGCATGCTCATGAGCCATTCCATAACAGACTGACCATAGATCGCTCAGAGCAAACTCTCGAAGCATTTACTTTTAACCCGCTTTTGACAAGCAGGATTTATTCGTTCAATAGTCAGTAAGTCTACTGGAGTTGGAATCATATAAACCAACCCCATAGTCTACCAACCAGGGTTTCTGGAATTTTCATCCAGCATAAATAAATGAAGGGATACAGGTACAAACTATCAAACCTGCTCCCGATTGATTGGACTTAGTCCACGTTATCGTGCAAAAACTTGTTCCCGCCCAGTTGCTGATCTTCATTCAGATTGTACTTGGACACGAAGCTTTCTGAAGAAAGCGGAACGTTCTTCAAATCCACCTTTTTGCGCTGATAAGCTGGCACATCAAACTTCTCTTTGTACGAAGAAGCATCATATCCATCCGAATCGCTGTTGAGGTTATTGAGCTTTTGTCTGCGCTGCTCTGACTGCTCCATCAACATGATTTTGCGTGAAGGTGGATGCGCCATGCCATCCAGCTCTTCTAGCGGCTCATCCAGTGGATCGTTGTTTTTTTGTGATTCCAAAAAGATGTTTCTCATCTCCAGATCAAAATCATCGTTTTGGTGGTGATCTGCCGCAGGACGATCAAATGACTTATGGAAAGTCTCCCGGTCATTCTCTCTTGGCTCTGGCTTCTCAAATTGGAAAGATTTCATCTTCAACTGAAAATCCTCTTCCAGCTTCTGCTCACGGCTTTTTTCTCTTGCCTCTTGTGAGAACAATTCGAACTGCGCGCGAGTCTTATCTCTTTCGAGTTCATAGACTTTTTTGTCTATATCCTCTTCTTCCTCCTGAACAGGCGCCTGATTGATCGGGGCTGTATTAGGGTTGGTGTTTTCCTTTACCGTATTAGGGATGGCAGGCTCCTGAACATCCGCTCTGTCAAAACCAGTAGCGATGATCGTAACTCGGATACCCTCACCCAATTCAGAATCCACACCATGACCAAAGATCACTTCTGCATCATCGCCAGCGATGTCCTGCATAAATTCGGTAATCTCGTTCAACTCGTCCATCTTCAACTCGGCCTGATCGCCGGAAATGATAGACAAGAGGATCTTTTCTGCACCCTGAATATTTTGGTTGTTGAGCAATGGAGAGTTGATCGCCTCTTCGATCGCACGAATAGCTCTGTTTTCTCCAGAGGTCTCTGATGAGCCCATTACAGCTCCACCACTGTCCTTCATTACTGTCTTCACATCCTCAAAATCGACGTTGACATAGCCTGGTACAGTGATGATCTCTGCGATACCCTTGGCCGCAGTGGTCAATACATTGTCGGCCTGAGCGAAAGCCTGATTCAAGGACAGATTACCAAAAGTCTCCAGCAACTTGTCGTTGAGAATGACCAGTACAGTATCACAGTTGTTTTTCAGTGATTCTACGCCGGCCATGGCCTGACGCATTTTCTTCTTCCCTTCGAATTTGAAAGGAACAGTCACGATGCCCACTGTCAGGATGCCCAGCTCTTTGGCTACCTGAGCGATGACTGGAGCCGCACCTGTACCGGTACCTCCACCCATACCTGCAGTGATGAAGACCATCTTAGTGTCCTCATTCAGCATGTTTCTAATTTCTTCTTTGTTTTCCAGTGCGGCGTTCTTTCCTTTTTCAGGATTCGCCCCCGCTCCCAAACCTTCTGTGAGGTTGACTCCTATCTGGAGTTTGTTCGGAATGGCACTAACGTTGAGCGCTTGTGAGTCCGTATTACATACGATGAACTCCACTCCCGTGATGCCCTGGTTATACATGTGGTTGACGGCATTGCTACCGCCCCCTCCTACACCGATCACCTTGATGATCGACTTGTGATGCGTAGGCAAATCAAATTTAATACTACCTTCTGTCATGTCTGTTATGTTTAATTCTGTCAAAAATTAATTATCAATTTGACCCAAAGAGCGAAGACAAAATGTTGAGCCTATTGTCAGCGCTCTCGTCTCTCGACGAATGGGACATTTATTTCCTTTCTTCAAAGTCATCGATCAGGATGCCTTTCGTCTTCTCAAGAATCTTCTTGAAAATACTGTCAGAGCCATCACCCAGATGCTTACCTCGTTTGTCATAGTTCTTGATGCCAGCTTCAGTGGTCAGGAATCTATTGTCTCTATCGTCCAGCGCCTTGTATCCGCAAAGTACGAGACCAACAGATGTCGCATACATTGGGCTTTTCACGCTCTCGATCTTGCTCTTACCTAAGTGCTCGTTAGGGAAGCCAATACGTGCATCCAATCCAGTCATGTACTCGAACAACTGCTTGATAGACACGAGCTGCGAACCACCTCCGGTGATCACAATCCCGCCAGCCAGTTTGTTTTCATAGCCACTGGTAATAATCTTGGTATGCACCATCTCGATGATTTCTTCCATACGCGCTTCGATGATGCGCGCCAGATTCTTAACCGAGATCTCCTTTGGATCGCGGTTTTTCAGACCTGGGATAGAAACCACTTCATTTTCGTTGGCCATTTCGCTCAGGGCTTGACCAAACTTTGTCTTTAAGATCTCCGCCTGATGATTCAGTACATTGCAGCCATCCTTGATGTCCGACGTAATGATGTTGCCTCCGAATGGTATCACAGAGGTATGGCGAATGATGTTTTCGTGGAAGATCGCGATGTCTGTAGTACCGCCTCCAATATCCACCAGGCAAACACCGGCTTCTTTTTCTTCGTCGCTTAGCACAGATAGACTAGATGCCAATGGCTCCAGTACCAGATTGTCAATCTCCAGTCCGGCTCTCTGCACGCACTTGTTGATGTTCTGGATCGCGTTAGTCTGCGCTGTGATCACATGAAAATCTGCCTCCAATCGAACGCCAGACATTCCTACTGGGTCTTTGATTCCTTCTTCATAGTCTACGATATAGTCCTGCGGCATCACATGGATGATCTCGCTCCCTGGTGGAATCACGATCTTGTACATGTCATTGATCAGTCTATTTACATCCTCGATCGTGATCTCATCGTCAGACGTGTGTCTGATGATCGACCCATGATGTACCGAGCTGCGGATATGCTGACCTGCTATCCCCACGTTTACCACGCGGATATCAATACCTGATTGCTCCTCAGCCTCAGATACTGCCTTTCGGATCGCATTGATGGTCTTGTCGATGTTGGTCACAATCCCGCGGATCACTCCATCAGAGACTGCCTTGCCCATGCCCAAAACCTCGAGCTTGCCGAACTCATTTTTTCGTCCTACAATGGCACAAATCTTAGTTGTACCAATGTCAAGACCTACGATAATGTCGTTGTTTTCCATACCATTTATTATTTACAGACTATTTGATCTTTGTATTTCAAATTCACAGTTTCATAAGTATTCCAACCCTTGTAAGGCAAAATCTCCTTGTAAAAGGTCTTCAGTCTCATGAACTTACTTTCAATATTTTCCGCCGGACCGAACTCCACCAACTGCTTTGTCACTTGAGGGAATAGTTCTATGTCCATATCCTTTTTGATGCGCATTCCCGCGATTTGGGATTGCCAAAATTTATCCTCCACGATGAAGCTGAGCAGCTCGAATACCTGCTCGCCACCTTTGGCATCTTTGATATCGTACTCTGGCAGCCAAAACTCATCTTCCAGCTCGATCAACACCACACGTGCCGTATAGTGCTCCGACTCAGGCAGCACATCTCCTTTGGTCCCGATGTAGAGATCCTTTCCATTGGGATTGATCACACGCGCAATCGGACGATTCTGCTTCACGTCGATCGACAACTTGCCATTCAGGTCAAGATAAGCCTGAGCATCCTCCACAAACTGATGGCTCTCGATACGCTGCTCTAGCTCTTTCAGATCCAAAGCTCCCATGTCACTGGCTAGCAAATAGTCCTTACCACGTTCGTTGATCAGATCCAGCACATCCTGCTGATCGATGAAGTAGTTGTGAAACTGGTTGTCGACAGAGATGATCACATCGCTGATGTACCTGTCCTGATGACGTGCAGAACTGAAGCCAATGATGACCAACAGCCCCATTCCGATCAGGCCATACTTAAATGATTTCCATATTTTCAAGATCCACTTCATGCCAACAACTTCTCTTTAATAGGTTGAACCAAAGTATCTATATCTCCCGCCCCTACTGTCAACAACAGCTCTGGGCGCTTGTTATCAAAGTATTGCAACACATCGTCCTTCACATAAGAAAGTACTTCTGTGTTTTCAATTTTCTCCTTTATGACTGCTGAAGTCACTCCCTCGATCGGCAGCTCCCGTGCTGGATAGATATCCAATAGCAACACACGATCTGCCAAAGACAGACTCTCTGCAAATCCATCCATAAAGTCCCTCGTCCTGCTGAACAAATGCGGTTGAAAAATCACTGTCATTTCCTTCTCAGGATAGATCGCCCTTACCGATTTCAGCAGGGCATTGATTTCCTCTGGGTGGTGCGCATAATCATCGATAAACACCATGTCCTCCGACTTGATGATGTATTCGAATCTTCGCTTCACCCCTTTGTAGCTGGCCAAAGCCTGCTGTACTTTTTCATTTTCCTTTTCGAATGGCAACACCGTGGACAAAGCAGCAATGGCATTCGAAACATTGTGAAAGCCCGACATGGATAGCTTGAGCCCATCCACTTTTCGATCCTCGCTGATATAGTCGAAGCAAAAGTCTCCCTGATCTATCGTTAGATTGCTCGCCTGTATGTCTCCGGTTTTCAATCCATAAGTCTGGATGGTCAAACCCTCTTGTTCTTTCAGGTCCAGGTCTTTTGCGACTTTATCTTCCAAGAACAGTTTGCCATCTTTCTTGATATTCTGAATGAAAGCCTTGAAAGAATCTTTCAGGGCATCCCTGTCGCCATAGATATCCAAGTGATCTGCATCTGTCGCGGTGATGATCGCCACATCTGGATGCAAAGTCAGGAATGAGCGGTCGAATTCATCAGCTTCTACGACCATCACATCATCATTCTGCCCAATCAAAAGATTAGAGTCGTAGTTGCTCATGATACCACCGACAAAAGCAGAACAATCCACTCCCATGGCCTTGAGCAAATGCGCAACCATAGATGAAGTAGTCGTCTTGCCGTGCGTACCCGCCACTGCGATGGTGAATTTCGATTGGGTCAACATCCCCAGCACCTGCGAGCGCTTGTATATCTCATAGCCTTCGGACTGAAAATAATTCAGCTCCTTCAAGTCTTTTGGGACAGCAGGGGTGTAGATGATCAAACTGCCTTGCTTATCCTCCTGCACACGATCAGATATCAGTGACACATCATCCTGATAATGAATCGCAATTCCTTCCTCTTCCAATCGCCTGGTAAGGACGGTCGAAGTGCGGTCATAGCCAGACACGGCATAGCCATTGGCATGAAACCATCTCGCAATGGCGCTCATACCGATGCCCCCGATACCGAGGAAATAAACGCTATGTACTTCTTCTAATCTCATTTTTCGATCAGTGCTATCACTTCGTTAGCTATATCTTTAGCCGCATTGGGTTTCCCCAATGGCTTCAAATTCTCTTTCAATAATTCCTGACGCTGCCCGTCCATGAGCAGCAGGATTGATTCCTTCACCAGATGCTCCGGTGCTTCTGAATCAGACACATGCTCAGCCGCCTCTTTGGACACCATCGCCATGGCATTTTTCGTTTGGTGATCCTCGGCCACATTCGGTGACGGAACAAAAATCACTGGCTTGCCCACCAGACTCAATTCAGAGATTGAGGAAGCGCCCGCTCTCGAAATGATCACGTCCGCAGCTGCATAAGCCAGATCCATCTCCTTGATGAATGGTAATACTTTTAGACTCTTCGAATCAATGTCCTTGGTGCGCTCCATCATCTCATCGATGTAGAATTTTCCGGTTTGCCACAGGACTTGTATGCCTTCGTTGACCAATCTCTCAGCTCCTTCGGCAATCGCATTGTTGATGGTGCGAGCACCGAGACTACCTCCTATGATCAAAAGCGTTTTCTTATCAGCACTCAAACCAAAATGCTTCAGTGCCTCTGTACGCTTGCCCTCTGTAGACAGAATATCCGTTCTAACCGGGTTACCCGTCATCACGATTCTATCTTTAGGGAAGAAACGCTCCATATTTTCGTAGGCCACACAGACCTTATCTACTTTCTTGGCTAGCAGTCTGTTGGTCAGACCTGCAAATCCATTTTGCTCCTGAATCAAAGTCGGAATGCCTTTTTTGGTCGCCGCATGAAGCAGCGGTCCACTCGCATAGCCACCCACACCGATCACTACATCTGGCTTGAACTGCTTCAGTAGTTTGAAAGCCTTCGCCACACTGAAAAGCACTTTAAAAGGAAACATGAGGTTGCTCAGCTTTAGGCTTCTTTGCAGACCGCTGATTCTGAGACCTACGATCTTATAACCTGCCTCAGGCACTTTTTCCATCTCCATTTTCCCCTTCGCTCCGACGAACAAAAACTCCGTATCCGGATGCATTTCCTTCAGTGCGTTGGCAATGGATATCGCCGGATAGATATGTCCTCCGGTTCCTCCACCACTGATCATGATACGATATGTTCTTTTCTTCTCACTCATTGTGCTAGTTCCAGCTTATCCTCTCTCACTTGATTGCCTTGCGGCGTTCCTATTTCTTCTATTTCTCCTCTGCTCACACTCAGTATGATTCCAATGGCCACTCCTACAAAAAGCTGAGATGTCCCCCCCATACTTACCAGAGGAAGTGTCAAACCTGTAATCGGCACCAATCCCACTGCCACTCCCATATTGACCAGTGCTTGCAGTACCAGTGCGAAACTGAGTCCAGCCGCCAGTAGGCCTCCATAGGTTCGCTCACTTGTCGCTACTATCCGCATGCCTCTATAGAGCAAGGCCAGATACAAAAACAGTACAAGTGCCCCTCCTAGCATCCCATACTCCTCCACGATGATGGCGAAGATGAAATCCGAATAGGGATGAGGAAGAAAATTCTTTTGTTGACTCTTACCAGGCGCAAAGCGAACCAAGCCACCATTCGCTATGGCGATATAAGACTGCTCTGCCTGGAAGGGAATGTCATCCTCCGAAAGGAATGATTCGATACGACTGACCGCCGTACTTCCCCTTTGTCCAATGGCCAGGGCTGTGGCTCCCGCCAATATCCCTACCAGCACCAACATAGCGAGGTACTTCACCGGCACACGACCGATGAACATCACCACCATACAAGTAGTAAAAATCAAAGCTGCACTGGATAGGTTGGTCATGGCAATCAAACCACAGATCACTCCGATCCACAACAGCATAGGAATCAGCGATTCCTTAATGTCTTCAATGTTTTCCTGTCTCTTAGCCAGCATAGCAGCCAGTGTAACGATCAAGGCAAACTTGGCCAAATCAGAAGGCTGGAAGGCCTGATTGATGAATGGGACAGTGATCCATCGTGAGGCCTCATTGATGTTCATCCCGAATTTCCAGGTCACGAAAAGCAAAGGCACGGAGATGAAGAGGGCCAAACGGCTCAATTTTGCATAGTACCGGTAATCGATCTTATGCGCTACCCACATCGCTCCCCAACTTAGAAGTACCAAGGAAGAATGCTTCAACAGATAATGCTCTGTATCTCCCTTCATATTGTTATAAGCCAAAGTACCAGTAGCGCTGTAAACCACCATAATACTTAACACAGACAAAATGATAACGATCGTCCAGATTACCGGATCGCCCTTCAGATTTTTATTCAACCAAAGCTTTATTCCATTCATATCTGCTTCATTTTAGGTTGAACATCCTTTAATTCCTTCACTGCCGCCTTGAACTGATCCCCTCGGTCCTCGTAGTTCTTGAATAGATCGAAACTGGCACAGGCCGGTGAAAGTAAAACCACATCGCCTTCCTGCGCATGTTCAAAAGCAGCCTTCACTGCTTCCGCTGCTGACAGGGTTTCAGTAAGCACTGATACATCTCCGGAAAACTCATCCTTCAGATGTGCGTTATCCTTGCCCATACAAATGAGCGTATGAACTTTCTGCTGTACCAGTGCTTTAATTTGACTATAATCGTTGCCCTTATTCACTCCTCCTGCGATCCAAACGATAGGTGCCTCGATGGCATCCAAAGCATAGAATACAGCATCCACATTAGTGGCCTTGGAGTCGTTGATAAAGGTGATATCATTAACCACACCGGCATTTTCCAGCCGGTGAGCGGCATTTTTAAATGACCCGAGTGCATTGATGATTTCAGGGAAGGAAACGCCTACTTCCAGAGCAGCCAGGATGGCCGCCATCTGATTGTAGTGGTTATGCTTTCCAATCAAAGGCAAGTAGCCTGTCGGTATCACTTCTATTTCTTTTTCTGTATCGAGGATCAAACAATCCGCCTCGCTAAAGGCACCATGGCCCAGCACTCTACCCTGAACAGAGACAGGTTGAATTCGAGCAGGTGAAGATTGTGCGCCTTTCACTACCCATGAGTCGTCCTGATTCAGGATAATCAAATCGCTCTCGCCCATATTTTCGAACAGACGATACTTGGCAGCTGCATATTCAGCCATTTGGTAGTTGTAGCGATCCAGATGATCTGGCGTGATGTTGAGTAATACAGCTACATCTGGCTTGAAGGTATCAATGTCATCCAACTGAAAACTGCTCAATTCCAAAACGATGATATCATGCGCAGCGCCACTTGCCAACAAGTCGGATAGGCTATTGCCTACATTGCCTGCTGAGGCAGCGTTCAATCCAGCTGACTTCAAAATATGTGTCGTCAGAAGTGTGGTAGTCGTTTTACCATTAGATCCAGTGATCCCGATCAACTTCGCCCCTGTATATCTACTGGCGAATTCAATCTCAGAAATCACGGGAACACTTGCTGCCTTGATTTCTTTGATAATCGCTGCGCTATTCGGAATTCCTGGGCTTTTCACAACTTCCTTATATGCTACGATTTTGTCCAGGCTATGACCTCCCTCTTCGAAGGCTACTCCTAGTTTCGTCAACTCGTCTTTTTTGGCCTCTGCAATAGCCGATCCGTCAGACAAAAACACAGACAATCCCTGCTTTACTGCCAGACGCACCGCACCCATGCCGCTTTCGCCGCTTCCCAGTACTGCTACGCTATGTAAGTCTTGCTTGCTCAATTATCTTAGTTTCAATGTTGCCAATGTCACAATCGCCAATAAAATGGCAGTCGTCCAAAATCGAGTCACAATTTTCGTTTCGTGAATCCCCTTCTTTTGGTAATGGTGGTGAAGAGGTGCCATCAAAAAGATGCGCTTGCCTTCACCGTATTTCTTCTTCGTGTATTTAAAATAGCTCACCTGTATGATGACAGAGAGATTTTCTATCACAAAGACCCCGCACAAAATCGGAATCAATAATTCTTTTCTGATCAAAAAGGCCATCACGGCAATCACACCTCCCAGTGCCAAACTGCCCGTGTCTCCCATGAAAACCTGGGCTGGATAAGAATTGTACCAGAGGAAGCCAATACAAGCTCCCACAAAGGCCAAAGCAAAAATTACCGTCTCACCCGATCCTGGGATGTACATGATATTAAGGTAATCCGCGAAGATGACGTTACCCGATACATAGGCCAAAATCGCCAGAGTAATCCCGATAATCGCCGAGGTACCTGCCGCCAATCCATCCAGACCGTCGGTGATATTGGCACCATTCGATACGGCTGTCACGATGAAAATCACCACCAGCACATAAAGCACATCTGTGAACTGATCGAGAAAATCTGGTAGCAACCACTCGTAATCGAACTCATTGTCCTTGACAAATGGAATGGTCGTAATGGTGCTTTGCTGGTCTTCGTAGTCTGCAAAACGCTGCTCAAACTCCATGGTGTGGTCTTTGGCGTTCGGAAAATATCGCACATCTACCTCATCGTTGGTCACCATAGTGACACCTACCACCAATCCAATGGCTACCTGCCCAACAATCTTGAATTTGCCAGAAAGGCCTTCTTTATTCTTCTTTTTGATCTTGAGATAATCATCCAAAAATCCTATTAGTGCCATCCAAATCGCAGTAATCACCAACAGGATCACATAGACGTTGTCCAGTTTAGCGACAAGCAAAGTAGGAATGACAATCGCAGCTATGATCATGATCCCACCCATCGTAGGCGTACCTTTCTTTTCGAGCTGCCCCTGCAGTCCCAAATCACGAATGGTCTCACCCATCTGCTGTCTCTGTAGCATCTCGATGATTCGCTTTCCGAAAAAGATGGTAATCAACAAGGACAATGCAATGGCCAATCCAGCACGAAACGATATGTACTGAAAGACCTGCGCACCTGCCAGGTTGAATTCATTTTCCAGATAATCAAATAGATAATACAGCATTCTCTAATCTTTGAATAATTCTAACATCTCCTTGAGCACGGCACGATCATCAAAATCATGTCTTACTCCATTAATCTCCTGATAAGTCTCATGGCCTTTTCCAGCCACCAGAATTATATCCTCATCATTGGCCAATGAGCAGGCCGTTTTAATTGCCTCTCTTCGGTCTCTGATGATTAAAGTCTTTTTGACCATGCTTGGCCCGATCCCGCCCATCATCTCCTTGATGATCGTATCTGGATTCTCTGTTCTGGGATTGTCGTCGGTGAATATCACCTTGTCGCTCCACTTAGCCGCGATGGAAGCCATCACTGGGCGCTTGTCCTTGTCGCGATCCCCACCACAGCCTACTACCGTGATTACTTTTTCATTTCCAGACCGGAAACTGTCGATGGTCTGCAGCACGTTTTCCAGCGCATCGGGTGTGTGGGCATAGTCCACAATCGCTCGCACATTACTGTCTGCATTGACCGACTCGAAGCGTCCAGGAGCAGTCTCTATCCCCGAGAGCATCAACAGCACCTCCTCTACATCCTGCTCCAGGATATCTGCCACTGCATAGGCAGCCAACAGATTGTATGCATTGAATGCTCCAATCAATCGGAACCAAACACTGCGTCCGTTGATATCCAGCTCCAATCCCTGGTAGCTATTGGTAATGATCTTGGCCTTGTAGTCTGTCATGAACTTCAACCCAAAAGCCAGCTGACGTGCCCTGGTGTTCTGTAGCATGACCTGACCTCTTTTGTCATCCATATTGACCAGCGCAAAAGCTGAGGATGGCAAGCCGTCAAATAATTTCTTTTTCGCCTTGATATAATTATCAAAGGTCTCGTGGTAGTCCAGGTGATCGTGGCTGATATTCATGAACACGGCACCTGTATACTGTAGCCCGGCGATTCTCCCCTGATCGATCGCATGAGAACTCACTTCCATGAAAGCATACTCACATTTCTGCTTGACCATCTCGCTCAACAAGGCATTGAGGCTGATCTGATCTGGAGTCGTATGCGTAGAAGGAATCACCTCATCGTTGATCTTGTTCTGCACCGTAGAAAGCAAGCCCACATTGTAGCCCAGAGACCTGAACAGGCTGTAAAGCAGCGTTACTGTGGTCGTCTTGCCATTGGTACCGGTGATACCTACCAATTTGATTTTCTTAGATGGATTGTCGAAAAAGTTAGAAGCAATCACACCCAAAGCAGCAGCAGAATCTCCCGTCTCAACGAAAGTCACATGAATATCCGGCAAGAGCGGCATTTCCTCACAGACTACAGCGACTGCACCACTTTTGATGGCCTTCTCGATGTAGTCATGTCCATCTACCTGCGTGCCTTTGACCGCCACGAACAAGCTGCCTTTTTGAACCTTTCTGGAATCAAAACATACGTCTACCACTTCTATCCCGGTGTTGCCCGAAACAGAGGTCAGCTTTACGTTATACAATATGTCTTTGAGTGTCTTCACTTATCCCAGATCTAATTCAATTTTCAATTGCCCGTCGATTTTCACACCAGGCAAAACCGACTGTTGCTTCACTCTACCCAATCCTGAGTAGCTCACTTTAATATTTTTGTTTTCCAGAATGAACAAGGCATCCCTCAGGGTCATCCCTCTCACATCTGGCACCACCATATCGTGAAATTTCATTGGCTTCCAGGCGATGGAATTATTGGCAATGCTCGCTTTGGTCCATGTCGTTTCACCCTTCACATAGTTGGAGATCCCGAACTCATTGCAGATTTCTTTCAACTCGTCCTGGTTGCCCGCCTGAATCACAGGAAAAATGCCTGCCATTACTTCCTTGCCCTCAAATGGGTTGTTCAACTCCATATCCAGTGCATATATCTTGTCCGCGATATTTTTGAACACTGGAGCCGCTACATCGCTACCATAGATACGGTATCTCTTCGGGTTGTCTATAACCACAATGGCGCTATACTTAGGCTTCTCAGCTGGGAAGAACCCCGCAAAAGAAGTGTAGTACTTGTTGGTGTATTTACCATTTACCACATGTTTGGCAGTCCCGGTTTTACCCGCGATCTGGTAGTAAGAATCCTTGATGTTGCTGGCGGTACCACGCTGCACCACCCCTTTCAGCATTTCCTTCACCTTGACCAGTGTGATGTCCGAGCAGATTTTTTCATTGATCACTCGGGTTTCAAATTTCTTCACTGTCGCATCTGCATTCTTCACTTGCTTCACGATCATGGGTTGAATCATTTTACCATTGTTGGCGACCGCATTGTAGAGCGCGAGGGTTTGCAAGGGTGTCATGGTCAACTCATACCCATGTGACATCCAGGGCAATGAAACGCCCGACCATGTCGAATCCTCTGGTGTTTTGATGTAAGGCTTACCCTCTCCCACCATTTGAAATCCCAATGGTTTGGTCAGTCCCATTCTTTCCAGATGATCCGTAAATCTTTTTGGGTCATCTCCGAATTCATTCACGATCAATTTGGCGGTACCGATGTTGGATGATTTCTCGAACACCTGCTGAACGGACAGCATACCATATCCGCCTGGCTTGTGGTCTTTCATCACCTGATCGTAAAAGGCATATTCGCCATCTCCCGTATCGATGCTATCCAACAAGCTGATGCGAGATTCCTCGAAAAGCGCTATCATACTGGCCAGCTTGAAGGTCGATCCAGGCTCTCGTGATCCCTGACTGCCTACCGCGTAGTTGTAGCTCTCATAATATTCGCCACGGCTGTTTTTGCTCAGATTCGAAATCGCTTTGATCTCTCCAGTGGCCACTTCCATCACCACCACACAGCCATAATCCGCGTCGTTGGCATAGAGTGCCTTTACCAGCGCTGACTCAGCCACATCCTGCAGATCGACATTGATCGTCGACACGATGTCCAAACCATTTTGCGGTTTCACCTCCGTACCGTCAAAAACAGGCTTCCAGCTACCGCCAGAAAACTTCTGATAAAGTGCCTTTCCGTTGCGTCCTTGCAGATAATTATTGAAACTGTACTCTAATCCTACTACACCGCGGTTCTCTTCGTCAGTCGTACCAATTGTTCTATAGCCCAGATACGAAAAAGGGTGGAACCTCTCATCCACCTTCTCAAACAAAACCCCGCCTTCCATTCGACCCTCCCTAAAGAGTGGCCAAGTGCTCATTTCCTTTTTTGCCAGGTAATTGATCTTCTGCCTATTGAGCCGGAGATAGCGCCGGCCCTCCAGCCGGGCATTGTTGATTTTCCTTTTGTAATCCCTCGCCGACAAGTCTTTGAAATAGCGCGAAAGCAAATAGGACAAACTATCGATATTGGACTTGTACAAGTCTTCGGAAGCAATCGCTGGATCTATCGCCAACTTGTAAAAAGGCAGCGAAGTAGCCAACAAACTCTCGTTGTCTGAATAGATATTGCCTCGGGTCGCCTTGACATTGCGGTACTGCAGACCGATCGCTTCGGCCTTCTTCTTCCACTTGCCCCCATCCACAGTCTGGATTCGGACGATTTTGTAGAGCACCCCAAACGAAAAAATCAGGACGACTAAAAAAGCCAACCTGACCCTCAATAATATGGTCAATCGGTTATTCACTGGCTTTTACGACGATTTTGTAGGGTGGATCAATGGTTTCTTTCAATCCCAGTTTGGCCGCCTTCTTGGCCACCTCGGATTGTTTGCTGGTATACATATAGTCGGCCTTGAGCGTGGTATAGTCTGCACGCAAGTCCTCGACCTGTACTCTCAACTTAGATATTTTTCGGATGTTCTTTTCAGCAAAGTGTAGGTTGCCGATATAAATGATACAAAGCACCGTCACGTATAGAATCGGCATCAAAAACTGAATGGGCAGACCATTCTCAAAGAGTCTTTCTACATTGATAAAACTCTCTAGCAACGAAAAAAAGCTTCTCTTTCCTGTACGGGAAGAAGCGGGATTTTTGTAGGTATTAGAAGCCATTGCTATATTTTTTCTGCTATTCTTAGTTTGGCACTGCGTGCCCGGTTGTTTTCATTTATTTCTTCATCACTTGCTATGATCGGTTTTCTGGTGATGGACTGCAGTGGCTTGATCTGATTGCCGTACAGGTCCTTTTCTACCTCACCATAAAACTTCCCTTTGTTTATATAATTTTTGACCAATCTGTCCTCCAGCGAGTGGTAAGACATCACGACCAATTTTCCATTCTCTTTCAGCACCTCAGCACTTTGGACCAAAAACTCTTCGAGGGCTTTCAGCTCTTCGTTTACCTCGATTCGGATCGCCTGAAACACCTGAGCGAAATACTTGTTTTCTCTCCCTCTGGGTGCCAGCTTTCGGATCGCGTCCAAAAATTGCTCTATCGTCTCCAGCGGCTTTTGCCCTCTGGCTGTCACGATAGCAGCCGCTAGTGTCTTTGCGTTCTTCACCTCACCATACTGCCCGAGTATTTTGTGAAGCGCCTTTTCATCATAATCATTGAGAACCTCCCGAGCAGATATCGCTTGAGAAGTATCCATTCGCATATCCAATGGACCATCGAATCGGGTAGAAAACCCACGACCTGGCGTATTGATCTGATGAGACGAAATCCCCAGATCCGCCAATATCCCATCCACTTTCTTGACGCCATGTAGTCTGAGGTATTTTTTTAGGTATCTGAAGTTGGCCTGAACAAAAGTGAAAGAACGACTCTCTATATTATTAGCGTTTGCTTTGGCATCATCATCCTGATCAAAACCAAACAAGCGACCTTTTTCATCCAGATGTTTGAGAATCTCCTGGCTGTGTCCTCCGCCACCGAAAGTGACATCCACATAAACTCCGTCAGATTTAATATCCAACCCTTCGATACATTCTTGTAACATGACAGGGTTATGATACTCACTCATTCATCTAGGAATTTTTTAGCCAAATCTGAATACTCCTCACTGTCTTCGATCAAATACTCGTCGTACAATTTCGGATTCCAGATCTCCACGGTACTGCCTGTCCCTATCACGATGACGTTCTTTTCGAGCTTGGCATGTTCGATCCAGGCTTTCGGTATCAAAAAACGTCCTGCACTGTCTAGTTCTACGGGAGCAACACTGCGGAAAAAGTTTCTTTTCAATCTTCTTTGGGCGGCATCAAAATCACTTAGCGAAGCGAATTTGCTTTGGATTTTCTTGAACTCCATCATGGTGTAAACGACGAGGTTCGGATCGAACCCCTTCATTACAACTAGCTCATTGCCAGACACCTCGGGTAGATTAGCCTTGATCTTCGCAGGCAAGGCCAATCTACCCTTAGCATCCAACTTACACTCATATTCGCTTGTAAAAAAAGCCATAGAGTTATAGAAAAATATAAACCACCACTACAAACCTAAAACATATTTTCCACAAATCACCACTTTTCTACACTTTTCACCACAAACTACCAAAAAACCCCAAATCCAGCCATTTCGGAACTAAAAAACGACTACAATTCCCCACCTCTTCTGGCGTACTAGCCTGAAAAAGGAGGAAAATCCAGTACTCGAAAGAAAAGTGGGGCAAGGTGGGAGAAGGTGAAAGACCTAAGCAGAAAAGGGTGAAACGGTGGTAAAATCAGGAGTAAAAATCAGGAAATGCTAGTCGATCCTGATGCCAGTAATCCGATTACTCGGAGTAATCGGATTACTCGGAGTAATCGGATTACTCTAGTACACTGAATAGACCTAGTACGCCTCCATGCAAACCGAGGAGATGCCCGTGTAGACTATCGAGACCTCTATACAGAGTACCGAGGGTTTTGTGCAAGGCGTGGAGTGCTTTGTGCAAATCATCGAGAATAGTTTGCAGACCTGGATGCATTCTATGCATGGAGTCGAGGGCTTTGTGCCGTCTATCGAGTATGCTATGTACGGCGAGGGGCGCTTTGTGTAGAATTCTGAGCTCAATGTGCAAATACTGGAAATAATCACCTGGTGGCGAATCGGGGTCTCAGTAGTGACCAAGAACAGTTAATAATCGAGAATCCAGTAATCAGGTTACTTGAAGTAACCTGATTACTTTAGCATCATTTCCACTCGGTCGCATTTCCCTGTTCTTTAAGCTCAACCAAGGCAGGGTCTCTAACTCGGGTGAGAGAAGAAGATAGCCAACCGGGTCAGAGCCCAAGCAGCAATCTCCCTGTTTAAATTCTCCCTTCGGAAGACTTAAAACAACTGCAAATCAACCTAACTGCTGGCAGGATATATTGAATTGTATTTGCAATCTACAACTAGTGGAGGCAAAGCAGCATCACAGTGATTTCACAAAAATTCCATAACGAAAGAGCCATCTTTCTGGCCGAACAAAACGGACTATCGGCCGTCGGGTTCAATGCTCGGGACTTGTCCTCCAACTATGGACGCAAAACTCACCTGAGAGAATATCTGGCACGTGCCAAGGCTGTTCTGGATATCTGCCTGGGCGTTGAACCCAAATTTCTCGGAGACAAAATTGAAATTAAGTGAGGGGAAATTAGCATCCACTAATCGGGATGCCATTTCGGTAGATATAGCAGTACCGAGTTCTTTCCGCTATATTTAGAGGTATATACTAGACCCGATAGCCAATATCAACTATGAAAACAATGACTTGCAAACAACTAGGCGGTGCCTGTGATCTGGAATTTCACGCCGAATCCTTCGAGCAAATGGCCGAATTGAGCAAACAACATGGCATGGACATGTATCAAAAGAAAGATCCTAAACATCTTGCCGCTATGGGAGAGATGCAGGAATTGATGCAAAACCCTGAAGCCATGCAGGCGTGGTTTGAGAGCAAAAAGAAAGAATTTGAGGCACTGCCTGATGGCAATTAATGACAGTACAAAAGCTTTACATCAATCATCGACGGAACTCCAATGCCATGAGGGTTTCAGTGATGATTATTTAATTGGTAGATCTAGCCTTCTACTCTAAAAGCTGCCTCTTTGAATGCTAAACCTGATATTCCATTTTCCTCTAATGCATTTTTCAATTTATTAGACACATAAATAGCCGAGTCTAGATAGGGAATAAAAAACATGTCCAAGTTAAAATCTGAAGTTAGAATTTTTTCTTCAACATGTACACTCCCCATATTCCCAACTACATTCTTCTTGAATTGAATGAGTTCCTCAGAAGAACCACAAGTAAACCACCCCTTCCTAACTCCAAACTGTCTGTAATAGAAAGAAGATTGACTATAATTCAACCAATCTACTTCTTCAATGCTACCAAGAAAGCTCAGCCAGTAATATGGAGTCTTTGAATCTGATTCTACAGGGATAATTTGCTTTTCCATCAATTTATAATTGGAAAGTACCTTGAGCAATCTTTGGCTAACCAATAGCCCAGTTGCAGAAATTGTTGTCTGAGACAAACAATCCGTTTCTTCTGCCCCACCCTCCATTCTCATCTTGAGTTTCTCTGAGCCAGTAAGAACTATCTCATTGCTAATTTGATGTGCAAACTCCTGGTTGAGGAATATTGCCTGAGGATAAATATGGGGTGACGCTCTAACTAATGAATAATAGTCCACTCAGTATTAATTAAATATTCAAATATAAATTATTCTGATCTCATAACTATTTCCCATTCATCCAACATGGAAGCCTGCTTTTAAGATTTAGCAAGTTGAAACTCTGGTTACACCTAGACCTGTCAAAATGATGGGGTTGTTCACAATGCTGTAACAAAAAGGTTGATCAAGTTTTATTAATTGGACATTTTTAGCCAATGAACACCTTGTTTCTCCATCCGTTCTCTATTTGCATAGCTCAATGGAAGGGCCTAGTTTTAGCACACTATGACTAAACAAAAAATCTTCCAATTACTGCCCTACTTCGAAAAGGCATTTTTGGCAATCACGGCAGTGGGGTATATCAATCTGCTCATTGGACTGAACTTCCCGATGATTTTAAGTATCGGACTGACAGGACTGGCAGCCACGTTTTTTCTCCATGCCTACAAACCTTTGGATCTAGAGCGACCAAAAGACGAAACCTCGAGTCTAGCCGAACTGCTCGGCACTACTGTCATACCAAAAGTACTTTGGATGAGCGCCTCAGTCTCAACAGTTGGGATCATGTTTTACACCCTAGATTTACCGGGCTACCTCAATATGCTGACGATTGGAGGGACCTCCCTATTGATTGGATCAATTGTACTGCTGTTATTGAAAGTTTCGGGAACCAGATATCTAGAAGAGACAGCCTTAGTGCTTTATAGAGCTATACCCATTATGCTTGTTGTTGCCTTTATTCTATTAGTATCGGAGCAAATACTAGGATGACTAGTCATAAAGTACATTCTTGGTCTATTGTACTTTCCTTGCTATTAAGCCTAATTGGAATCATCTTCATCATCATAGGCCAATACAAGTTAGGGCTAGCCTATCAATATGCCGATGGTAAAACCCAGGCACTCTATGGAGTAAAGGTTTTTTTAATGGGAAGCCAATGGCTTTGGTTTGGGCTTTTTGCTTTGATATTCTCTGTCATTTCAATGATTCGAAAGGAAAAAAGGATTCATATACTCATCTCCCTTATTCTCGCCCTAATCGAAATAATCCTGCCTTTTTCTAATCTTTGGAAGTTTTGGGCTTAAAACAACCTAACCATAGTTAAAACTGATATGGCCTTTTTCAACCACAGAAACAGAATTATTATTGGATTAATGGTGGTGTTCTTCCTCCAGCTTTACTCTGAGTTTCACATTGAGAATTTAAAAGAAACCGTCATTTCGAAAATCCCTCATGAATATCACCTTGTTCCTGTCATCTTCTTTTCGACCGTACTTTTCTATTTCATAGCCATCAAAAATTATCGAATAAGTTCTATCCTATCCACACTAATTCATGCACCTATTTCAGGTATTTCAATCATAGTTTTCGTCTTTATGATAAATATAAATCTCGGTGATTGGGAATGGCTATGGCACCCTTTGCTTTGCTCCCTATTGGTTTGGATATCGTATGAACTATTCAGAAAACTAATAAACCAACCTGATTCTCATTACTAACTATCATCACCATTCCCCACTTTTGCTTTCCCCAACCGAACTCCCTACCTTTAATTGACGTATCGTGCATGAAAACAAATTGCACAAACACAGATTCACCCAAAACAACAGCCATGAAATACAAAGTCTTCCCTTGCCTCCTCGTCATTGTTTTATTTTCCTTAATTGCCTGTCAGCCCGAAGAGCCACAGTACGTCTTTTCTATTGAAGGCAAAGTGCCAAACCTCTATCCAGGCCAGGTACTTTTGACCCAAGCCACGGACATCAACCAAAAGGAGTTCGAGGTAATAGACACCCTATCCATTGCCCCTGACAGCAGCTTTCAGGCCAGCTACAACCTGGAGCCTCATTACTATGTTTTAAATTTTTATGACTCTCTAAAAGTCCCTTTCATAGCAGATTCAGGTCAGCAGATCAAGATAGAGTTCCCGACTGACGGAAGAGCCATTGTCTCAGGTTCGCCAGACACCGAACGCTTCGAACAGTACGAAAAATTCAGGAATGACATCCTAAAACAAACGGTCTATCCTCTCCGTGGACAGCTCTACTCCATGCTCGGTCAGAACGATCCCAACCTTGGACCCCAAATCGGTGAACTGGGACAGAGATTAGAGGCAGCAGAAGCAAAATACCGGGACACGCTGATCCATGCCGTAAAGAAAATGGGCCCCTCTATCGCGGTCTATCCTACCACGGTCCGTTGGAATGGCGACAAAGACATGGCCTACTATGACCAACTGGCTTCAGAGCTTTCCCAAAAATACGACGGCCTAAAAGTAGCTGAAGAGATCAACGAAAAGGTCCGTGTATTGAAGCAGGTATCTATCGGAGGCAAGGTGAGCGATATCGTGGCTCAGGACAGCACAGGCACAGAACTGACACTCTATTCCAACCTGGGTAAATACACCTTGATTGACTTTTGGGGCAGCTGGTGTGCGCCTTGCCGAGCCGAAAGCCAATCTCTCAACGAAATGTACAGTCAATACCACGATGCTGGATTCGAAATCTTTGGCTTTGGGGTAGAAACTAGAAAAGACAAATGGGCGCAGGCCATCCAAAAAGACAACAGGAACTGGATCAACGTGTCCACGCTAGACGGATACAAGAATGAGGTCTCGAAGGAGTACTCCATCACCTCCCTACCCAAAAACTTCCTGGTGGACGAAAACGGCATCATCATAGGTAAAGACCTACACGGAGAGGAATTGGCAGCAAAACTGGCGGAGTTGTTTTCTGGGATTTAGAGTAAATCGTTCAACGAATCTGTCTCAAAAGGTTCAATTAATTGAATTTGTCACATTGAGCCAAGTCGCCCGCCTGCCGGACGGTCAGGAAATGTACCTTTGAAAGGTAGAATCAATGTTTCGACGGTGCTACCAATGACGTGTTAGTAAAACTTGTGTTTTTTGATCTGTGGATCACCTCAGGTTCCTCCTTTCGTTGGAAGAACAGAACTGTTTAGTTTTTTCTATCGCAAATGCTAGCATATGCCACAGTCGTTGTGTCATTCCGACGCAGGAGGAATCTATGCGACAAATGCAAATCCGACAGTTTTTTAAAGACACTAAAATAATTTGCGTTTCTTGATCTGAGGATCGCTTATAGATCTCTCCCTCTGGTCGAGATGACACAACAGTTTTAGCTTTTGAATTGCTACCACCTATGACCCCATCAGCTTTCGTCATTCCATTTTGTGCGGTTGGGTACCAAATGTTAGGTCTCAACATGACAATACGATGCTTTTGAGACAGATTCATTGTCATCACTCCATCCGATCCAAATACTCCCCCAACTCCGTCAGGGTACTAATAGGCCCTGCCACTACGAACAGATTGGCCATACTGGGAGGCACATTCCCAGCAGGATCTCCTTTGAACTGATGTAGCACTTCTGTTCCCTGTTCCTTAGGTTTCAATATCCAAATCCCCTCTGATACCGGCATCCGTACGACCCCATCTATTTCTTCGCGTGCTGTGGCATTCCGCATATAGCTCAGGCGAATCTCCTCCTCTGTTCTTTGAATCGTCAAATCCAGCACTGCATCGCGATTGCTAAAGGGAAAAGGCATGGCCAACTCCAGATAGTAGGTCATAGTACTATCCGACTGCTTCTCCAGCAGCTCAGCCTTTTCGCAATGGTCGTACCACTGCCGATAATGTTCAAAATCCAAAAGTGCCTTTAGCACCTCCCCCGGATCAGCCTGAACCCATCCCGTGGCACGAAACTCCTTGACCGGAGAGAGCTCCGAAGAACGCGTATATACCTTGATCCCATCTTCTGTTTTGGCATATTGCCAGTCCTGAGCCAGCCCTAATACAGGTAAGCTGCCCAGCACAATCCATGTGAACACTCTAATCATGATCTGCGGTGGCCAGACCTTGAGTAGACGAAAGCTCCTTTGTAATCAAGCGTGCGTGGATCACCGCCAGCAGCAGGAAAAATCCAGGGATGTATGGAGGTTTGATCTTCAGCGGTAGCACAGCAGCCGGCACATCTGGGTGCAGGTGTACAAAGATACCCACAGCCATCATGATCACTACCAGAGCCGAGGCAGCCATCTTCGTCCAGTAAATGGCCATCGGCGAAAAGCCCCTCTGAATAAACAAAACAGCAAGAAGTGCGAGTCCCACTGCTAGCTCTCCTGCTATCCCCATGGCATACTCCAGCTCTCCAAATCCACTGCTCGAGATTTGCTCGGCATACCATCCTTTGAAGGGATCGAAAAACTTTAAAAACCCTACCATAAACATCGACACAGCTAGAAATACTGTGATCGATCTGCTTGATTTAATTTTCATCTTGTCTGTGATTTGTTTGATGGAAACAAAGCTAGAATTACGGAAGGGCAAGGACTTGGAGTAAAAGCTCAAAGCCTTGGAGGATTGGCTCAGGACTGGCGGACCTCAGAGGGAGAGTAACCAAATTTGCTCTTGAACAGGCGGGAGAAATAGGCCGGGTCGGAGTAGCCTACCTGATAGGCCACTCTGGCAATGCCCTCTTCGGATACTTGTAGTAGCTCCCTGGCACGCTCCAGCTTCTGGCCATTGAGGTAGTTTTTCGGGCTGTCCCCATAGTGCTTCACAAACTCCCTCTTGAAGGAAGAGAGACTCATGTGACACAGCTCTGCCAACTGGCTAACTGTCAAGTCTGAATAGAGATGCGTCTGGATGACCTCCTGCATGGTAACCTTGCGCGGAGCGAATAGCGCAGAAAACAACTCCAAAATAGATTCGGCATTTCGGGTCTGCACCAGGATCAAAATCAGCTCCTTGATTTTCAGTTCCAACAGCTCGTCGGTGACCAGGGCCGGAGTGTCAAAATAGAAATCCAGACTTTCGATGAACTTGGACAGCGTCAGTTCAGGAAGGATCTTTTGGATATAGGGCGTCTCCTGTCGCTCTCGCAAAAAAGACGGCACTTCGTTTCGGTAAATATCCCGCAACAGCTCGGTAGGCAGATGCACAGCCAATACCTCGCAAGTCTCCGCCTCCGAACCTTGTAGCCAGTCTACGAAATATGTCCCACATTTGAGCAAAACGGATTCATTGGAAGGGAGCGTGATCTTCTGATCTGCCGCATGAAAATGAGCCGGCGATCCATTGACATACAAAAAGCAACCCTCGTCCTCGAAAAGCGCTTCGTATCGAAAGGGAGCCTGAATCCGAATCTTCTCGATCAGGGCCCTGCCCTTGTATTCAAATTTCTGTCTGTGGAGTATCACCGATAGCTACACGAAAATTAAAGATGGAAAGTTCGAATCAGTCTAAGGTCAAACTGTATCCCGCTCTTTTAAGTCTTAGCGCAGCGTGACTTGAAAGCATTGATGATGGCAAGTCTCCAGACTTGTTGGGTTAAAATTGCTAAATTCATAGGATTGACCATCAATCTAAAGCATGAGTGTATCTGGATATCATATAAGAAATCAGGAAGATGGACATTACCTAACATTTGCCATGGTTAAGTCCCAGCCTGTCTGCTGAAAGGGATAGATGGTTTTTTGATCATCAAGTCTGAAGACTTGAATTTATCAGTTAGTTTTAAGTGCCCCTTCGGAACACTTAAAACAGCACGGGCTTTTATTTTTACACCACCAACTTTTGACCAATGATATCATTCTTTCGAAAAAACAGACAAAACTTGCTTGCTACGGGTAAAACTGGAAAGTATCTCAAATATGCAATAGGCGAAATCTTTTTGGTGGTCGTAGGGATATTAATAGCACTGGGGATCGACGGGTGGAATACTGATAGAAT
This sequence comes from Reichenbachiella ulvae, assembly GCF_025833875.1. Classification (NCBI taxonomy): domain Bacteria; kingdom Pseudomonadati; phylum Bacteroidota; class Cytophagia; order Cytophagales; family Reichenbachiellaceae; genus Reichenbachiella; species Reichenbachiella ulvae. Next base: position 2,719,667 of record NZ_JAOYOD010000001.1, read on the forward strand.
AGAGAAAAACAGTCTCAAAAATTATTACAAACGCATCATAGTAGAATTAGAATCAGAGGCCAATAACGCCGAATATCAAAAGAAAAAATTAGACTCACTCATAGATTATAACCAAAGGGCACTTAAGATTATTGATTCCAATAATATTGATTCTTTAATGACACTAAAGAAACTTCTGGGAGCTACCGCTACATCCTGGGGTTTGATTTACGAATTCCCGATCACCCGAGAGTTTATCAATCAGAATTATTTGTCTAAAATTGAAAATGATTCATTAAAACTAGGTTTTGAACTCCTGAACAGTTCATTTCAACATTCTGAAACCTTGAACGATTATAACATTTCGCAGTATGTCAACACCATCGAACCGTTTTTCATTCAACACATCAATTACAGTGAAACCGTTCTGCCAAGATATGCGAAAGGGTTAATTCAGGGAGGGCCCGAAACTCAATATGAAGACTTGCTGAACAATCTTGAATTATGGAATATCATTACTTTCAAACTTGAATCTTTAATTACCGAGTCGGGTAATTTGGGCAACACCATTCAAGTTTTAGACTTCTTGAAGAAGCAATTAAAAAAAGAGATAGAAAGTTAAAACAGGTCTGATTCATGGCTTTAGGGTCTATAATCTCGCATCTATCTAACTTCGTTTTGTAATATTCAAAAGGATTGCTCTGCTCTTTTAAGTCTTAGCGAAGCGTGACTTGAAAGCATAGATGATGGCAAGTCTCCAGACTTGTTGGGTTAAAATTGCTAAATTCATAGGATTGACCATCAATCTAAAGCATGAGTACATCTGGCTATCAAATAAGAAATCAGAAAGATAGACATTACCTAACATTTGCCATGGTGAAGTCCCAGCCTGTCTGCTGAAAGGGATAGATGGTTTTTTGATCATCAAGTCTGAAGACTTGAATTTATCAGTTAGTTTTAAGTGCCCCTTCGGAACACTTAAAACAGCGGGGATAGACAAAAAGAGCAAACTTCATGAAACTACTTTTGACATTTTTACTCTCACTTTCACTTCTTAACGGGTTGTCCGCCCAGGATCAAGCAATACTTGAAATAAGGAAACTCTATAACGAAACTCAGATTAATAAGGATAGTTATTCTCGAACGACTCAAAATGATTTTGAAAACTCCTCCGAAGGTGGAGAGATTACTGCTTTCAAAGATGTCAATGGAATAAGGTTGATCGAAACAATCTATTACGGCCACCTCGGTAAGAGCGAAAACGAATATTACTTCGCTGAGGGTCAGCTGTATTTCGCTTTTGTCAAAAATTATCGCTACAACGCACCTCCAACTCAACCTGAATATGACCACACTAAAACAACAAAAGAGGAATATCGCTACTACTTTTGGAACAACAATATGATTCGCTGCATCCAGCCAGACGGAACGTATATGAATACAAATACAGAAGATTTTGAATATCACAAACAGCGCATATCATCACTTGCAGATATAGCTATGGAGCAGATTGACTAAAATAAGGTTGCATCAACTACCTCACACCTATCTGCATCAAGACTAGTCTACGAAGACATTTGCAATCTGATAATTTTATTAGTCTCCCAATAGTACGATCTTTGATTAAGCAACAGCAGTAGCATGAGCCAATTAATTCTTGAATCGACGATAACATGTCCTAAGTGTGGGCACCAAAAAACGGAAACCATGCCCACCGATGCTTGTCAGTACTTTTATGAATGTGCCAACTGCCATGAGGTGCTCAAACCAAAGCAGGGAGACTGCTGTGTGTACTGCAGCTATGGCTCTGCAAAGTGCCCTCCCATCCAACAGCAAAGCAACTGTTGCGGATAACCGTACGTCCGTTTTTACTTCAAAGGAAACTCCATCTGGTCTTAGCGTCCGCTAAGACCTAAGCCTACGATCACTTCAAAGGAAAACTAAAAATCCCCTTCAGCTTAGGAAAACGCAGCAACGCCCCGATCCACACCAGCATCAGGACGATCAAGGCAAACCATAGATGTGAGGTGGGTGAAGCCTCGGTGCGAAAATTAGAAGCAAGTGCACCGCCGAGATAGCCCGTCATCATAAACAAGCCCAGCACCGTGGTACGTGGGATAAGGTAGAGCAAACCAGCAGCCAGCCCCAACACCCCGATGGCATTGTAGTCACTCTCTTGATAGCCAATATTGCTCAACAACTCCACCATGATGGGATGCTTGACGAACTTCATCACCGCATCGAACACCATCAGAACGGCTACCGCCCATGATATGATCACTCCTGTTATTTTCATATTCCTTCAGTTTGTTATTCCTACGACTAAACTGTTTTCCAGTTTCCGCTAAGCGCTCCAAAAAGTAACTTCATCTAACTATATAAAGATAAGGGGATAATGGATGGTTTCAATACTCTACTGGCGCGAACTTGAGAAAGCGACACTCGATAGAATCAACTGAAATCAAAAAAGCCCCGGGATACCCCGAGGCTTTGTCATTTCTTGTCTGGTGAGGATTACTTCACCAAAAGGAATTTGAAGGTCATTGGAGTCTCCAATGTCACGTCAGTTCCTTTAGGGTTGAACAGGATCACCTGTACGTTGGCATCTCCGCTACCATCGATACTCTGTAGGTAAGCAGACAGGATCACTCCTTTCAGGTCCTTGTCAGCAGATACCAGAAAGATATCTCCCATCACGAAAGGCTTGTCTGGCGATGGAGTTACTTTCAGGCTGTTAGGCGAGTACCATGCCTCACCTGCAGAGATCGTACCGTTGCTACCTACCGGGATGGTAAAGCTACCATCAGAATCCACTCCTACCGGAGGAGAAGAGATTTCGATACCTCCTGGTGTATTGGTGATATCCACACCAGTACCAGCCGTCAGAGTAGTCAACTGAAAGTTGCCGTTGGTACCGTCACCTACCAGCACCTGACCATCTGTAACTGTCGACGCATCTAGTCCAGTACCGCCATTTGCTACGCCCAATTGATTAGTTACTTTGGTAGTCAGATCGATGGTATTGTCAGCGATATCCACATTGTCGATGGTAGCGTCCAGGATCTCGTCGCTAGTTACAGCACCTGTGCTGATGTCCTCCGCCAGGATTTCCTCATTTAGAATCTTCTCAGTAGTGATCGCATCGTCGGCGATATCATCTGTGTAGAAAGAGTAAGGTACAGACTGAAACTTCTCAATGCTCACTGTTCTGAAAGCCTCTCCCACCAAAGCAATCTCTACTTTGAGGAACTGATCTGCATCGATCCATGGAATATCCAACAGTCGTGTGTAAGTGCTCTCGCCTGTAGTCGTCCCCTGTCCGATCACCAATGAGAACAGACCATCTGCATCTGTGATGGTATTGGCAGTTTCCTGATATTCGATCACTGCGTCATCAGCAGCTCCTTTTTGGATGGTAAAACGCACTTCGATTTCTTCTTCGAATAGCGGTTTTGCTTCTATGTCTTTGCCGACGATCTCTTGTGCATTAGCTGCGAGTGCTACTGCCTGATAGTTGATTCCGTCGAGGTTTCCGATTCTTTGTGCCAACAGGTTGTGAGCAAAAAAAGAAAGAAGGATGAGTGTATATATCTTTAATTTCATCTTTGTATCTGTTTAAGGATTATTGAATGGTAAAGGCTAGTCCGAGTGTGAAAGCATATCCTACATTGTAGGAGTTTTGCCCGTTGTCTTCTGACTCCAGGTTTTTCAATCCCTGAATCATGCTGAACTCACCGTAAAGCGTCACGAAATCTGAAGCGACAAACTGCACCCCAGGGGTCAACTGCAATCCAAAATCCCATGCATTGATCTCACCAGATTTTTTGATGTCAAAATCCTCATTGTCCAGTCTTTGGTTGGCCTTTAGCATGTAAGCGGCATAAGGCGAAAGTGTGGCATACACGCCCAACTTGTCCATAGTAATAAATTCGTATCCCGCTCCTACTTGCAGGGTCATGTACTGAAAATCCCAACGGTAGTTGGTCTCATCGATGATGGTCGTCGCACCGGCTCTTCTCATCCCCAGACTCCCTCTAAAGATCCAGCCCATGTCCGTCGTGCGTCTGTAACCGAGGCTGTAAGCACCCGAGTTGATCGCATTGTAGTCCGAGCTACCGAACATGTCAAAGTTTTTGGATGAGTTGCTATCCTGATAGCTAAAAGTAGAAACCACCTGTGATGCATCGATGGTTACACTCTGCTGCGCCATCAGCGGGCTGTTCGCCAACAGGCCCATTGCGCAGATGATTAATGTTTTTATGTATAGATGTTTCATGTCTGTTTATTTGGTAATGATCAATTTAGAAGTGTGTTTTTGATTACTTGAGTTGCGAACGATGAGGAAATACACCCCTTGTCGCCATTCGCTACAGCTGATCTCTGCCCCTTTGAAGCCGTCGAAAGCCTCCTGATAGATCAAGTGTCCATTGATATCCAACACACGGACATCTGCATAGTCCAATCCTCTGTCGCTGGCCAGTGTGATCTGACTGCTAGCAGGGTTAGGATAAAGAGAGACATTGAACTCAAAGTCGGATGAGATGGCCTTGTAGGTCACATTGAAAGTATTGGGCTGCTCAAAGCCCGGCCTCACATGCAAACCATCGACTGTCGAAGTTTGGGTCTGATAGGGTTGGCCTACTGTCTGCCTGACGATTAAGTCCCCAGTCTGCGTACTCGCACTGGCCGAACTGATCGTCTGGCGCTTGATGCTCTGGGCCTGAAGCCCCGAACTCACCAGCAACAGGAACAACACCACTACCCCACCGAGTATCGGTTTTGTTTTTACCATAGTCTGTTTGATTTAATAGATTAAAGTCCATTCACCTGAATGGTCAATCATGGACAAAAGAAAGAAAAGATATAAGGATTACCAGCTAATCAAAGAGCTATGATCGCCGAGACACTAAAAATGGGTAATTCCCTCTAAGTGCTTTTCCTAGTGCTGTTAACTATAGTACTTAGATTCTACTGAATTTTAGGGATGAGTGATTCCATTCACCCTTCCCTAAAAATCAAACTCAACTCAGACATGAGTGAGTAAACCAACCTGTGTAATTCAAGAATTTATTTCAAAACTCACCCCCGCATTTATCGAGCCTCATGGGGATAGACTGGCTCTCTATTTTGAAATTTCAGGATCTCACTTTTTTGTATGACTCCCTGATCCAAATTGATGGCCTCCTGGAGTGTTGCATTAGTCTTCCATGCCTCTTTGCCTTCGAGCAAGGTCGGCAAGTGCACCACCAAAGCGGCTGATATAGACCTACTTGCACTTTCCCATAAGTAGCTAGGTGTATGATCCACCGCGTAGTAGTCTACCTGTTCCACCGAAAACATGGGCGCTTTAAATGTCGTAGGCTTGGCAAAGTAAAAGCCCATTCCTTCGTCACAGCTCACATCTATGATGATGGCGCCTTTCTTCAAACATGACCTTTCGTCGTAGGTCACAAAATCGATGGGATCATTGGTGTCCTGATAGGTTCCATTGATAATGATCTCAGATTCAGAAATTAAATCAGTCAAGGGCCTTTCAGATCCATCGTGTTCTACTACTATCAAGCGTGCCTCGGATGCACTTCCTTTCCTGATACGTACATAGTGCACATCCAATATTTCCTCCCTCACCTCATGATCGGGCCTTTGGATGCAAATAGTTATATCTCTAAAACCATGAGCTTTCAGGGCGTAGATAGCACCTCTACTCACTGCACCAAAACTAAAAATGATCACCTTTCGCTGATTGCCATAGTGACCATCTATGCCCTTCAGTTGCAGCGCGTGGATCACCGCACAATAGCCCGCCATTTCGTTGTTTTTGTAGAAGGTATGTCTGCCGCGTTCGCCACCAGGCGACCAAACAAACATATCCTCAAATGCAATGAGGGTCAACTTCCTGTCGATAGCCGCCTGAGTAATGGCCCGCTGTTGCGCACAGTGAGGGTAGCCCCAAAGTACCCCATTCACCTTCAGTTGCTCCAGATCTGTGAGGACCGGTTTGGCTATGATCGCCGCTCCTATATCCTCCAGTATTTCGTCTCGGGAAGCGATTCCACCAGACAGTCCTTTCATCTCATCATCTCCGACATTGAAAGGTTTTCCATATCCTTTTTCGAATATCAGATGTTTTCTGACCTCCTGAGGAAGCCTAAGCAAATGGTCGGGATGAATAGGCAATCTTCGTTCGCCTTCCTTTTTGGAAGTTCCAATTACACCAAAAGTGTTCATAAAATAGTAGTATAAATTTCGGGCCTGCTCACCAATAGAATGAGCTATGAATCCCTTTTGATGTAGATAACAGGGGAGAGTTGGTGAGCTCATACATCAATGAGTCACCAAACACTAATTCACCAGAATGGTTAATGAATTGATGCGGAGTAGAATGGCTATCTCTCCCCACCAAAGGTAGCACTTAATAACTGCCGCTACTTGATCCCTATGGGTTTTATATATGATGGCTGTTTGAGTCTCCCATATTCAATTAGTGTTTGGAAACATATAACCCATTTTATGTTCATAAAAATTAACAAAATAATAAACATAAATTTCATCACAGGTTGTGATCTATACTTTTGAATCATTTAACTTAGTTATTCAATCAATCCCGTAAAAAAATGAGAAAAAAGACCAATCTCAGGATGGTGCTACTTTTAGTAGCCATCCTTCTTCAATTTCATACCCAGGCACAAAAGAAACCCAATATCCTGATCATATTCCCTGACGATGTAGGCTGGAGCAATGTCAGCGCCTATGGCAATGGCGTGATGGGCTATACCACTCCTAATATCGATCGCATCGCTAAAGAAGGTGTCATGTTTACCGAGCACTATGCCCAACCGTCGTGTACTGCAGGACGGGCTGCACTAATCACTGGCCAATACCCCATCCGAAGTGGCATGACTACTGTGGGTAGACCAGGAGGTGAATTAGGGCTGAAAAAAGAATCTCCTACTTTGGCTGAAGTGCTAAAAGAACAGGGTTATGCCACTGGACAGTTTGGCAAAAACCACCTCGGAGACAGAAACGAGCATTTGCCAACCGTCCATGGATTCGACGAGTTCTTCGGCAATCTTTACCACCTCAACACGCAGGAGGAATACCAGCAAGTAGATTACCCACAAGACCCTGAGTATTTCAAAAAATATGGAACACGTGGCGTACTACATACCTGGGCGACCAAAAAGGATGACCCTACTGTTGATCCAAGATTTGGCCGAGTAGGAAAACAAAAGATAGAAGATACAGGTCAACTGTCTCGCGAAAGAATGAAAACTGTGGATGAAGAGTTCATTGAAGCTTCTTTGGATTTCATGAAGCGAGCCAAAGATGACGACAAGCCTTTCTTCGTATGGCTCAACCCGAGTCGTATGCATATGTTTACGCATCTCAAGGAAGAAAACCGTTACCTGGCAGCTCCATACACTACTGAGCATGACTTCTATGGTAGTGGGATGATGGAGCACGATCAGCATGTAGGAATGGTCCTGGATGAACTGGAAAAAATGGGCGTGCTGGACAATACCATTGTTATTTACTCTACGGACAATGGACCCGAACATAGCGCTCGCACCCATGGTGGCACGACCCCATTCAGGGGCGAAAAGATGACCACTTACGAGGGAGGTGTTCGCGTTCCAATGATGGTCATGTGGAAGGATCAAATCCCGGAAGGAAGAACGCTGCGTGGTATTCAGGCACATATGGATATATTCACCACACTGGCTGCTGCGGCCGGAGTAGACAATGTCGGAGAAAAGATGATCAAAGAGCGCAAGCAGTACATCGATGGTGTCAACAACCTGGATTACTGGACTGGTGATACAGAAGTTAGTGCCAGAAACAACTTCATCTACTATCATGAGTCGGATATTAGAGCCGTTAGAATTAATCAATGGAAGTTGCATTTTCAAACGAGTGAAAACTACTACGCAACCTATGTCAAGCAGAAATTCCCAATCATGTACAACTTGCATTTCGATCCTTACGAAAGCTTTGACAATATCACAGATCGATCTGATATCATACAGCGCAAGCAATTTTTGAACGAGCCGATTCAAGAACTGCTAGGCGAACACATTCAATCCCTGATCGAATACCCACCTGTCCAAAAGGCGGCTACATTTGATTTTAGTGAATTGATGAAACAACTCATGGCTGGCCAGCAATAATATTTCCCCTCCCTTGTCCCTTTTGGGATGAGGGTGGATTTATCTTTCATAGCCATTTCCATTGGCGACTAAGGCGTCAAAGAAGAATAGAAAATTGAAGCCAAACCCATTCATTGGTCACCCAGCAGCCAATTCCCTTCAATAATTTAGCATTCCCCAACCCATATAATTAATAGATTATTCAACTTTGCGCCTCGAAAAAACCGCAACATAGAAAGACCATGATCAACACCCCTGCACAGATTGAGAGCGAAATTGCTGAATTAAGAACTACACTAAGCAACCATAAGCTTTATCAAATCCTGGACGATGTAGAGGACATCAAAGTCTTCATGGAAAACCACGTCTTTGCCGTTTGGGATTTCATGTCTTTGCTCAAGGCGCTTCAGATAAAGTTAACCTGTGTGCAAACCCCATGGATACCCGCCAGCAGCCCGGTGGTGGCTCGTTTCATCAACGAAATCGTACATGGTGAAGAAAGCGACATCAACGAACGAGGTGAGCCCAAAAGTCACTACGAAATGTACCTGGATGCCATGCAACAGATGGGAGCCAGCACCTCCGAGATTCAAGCTTTCCTTCAACACCTGAGGGAAGGAAAAAGCATTGAAGAAGGGCTGAGTATGATCTCTATTGATCAAGCAACGACCGATTTTGTCCGATACACCTTTGACATCATTGCTACTGGCCAAGTGCACAAGATAGCCTCTGCATTCACTTTCGGGCGTGAAGATGTGATTCCAGATATGTTCATCGAGATTCTGAAAAGTGCCGATTCAGACAATCAACAATACAACAAACTGGCCTATTACCTCGAGAGGCATATCGAATTAGATGGTGATGAGCATGGCCCCCTTTCACTTCAAATGATCTCCGAGCTTTGCGGTGATGACGAGCAGAAATGGTCTGAAACACTAGCGGTCGCCAGAGAATCCCTGCAAAAAAGAATCGCCCTCTGGGACGGCATCACTGAGGCCATAGAAAAGAACAAAGATCAGCAGTCACTGGAATTGGCTTGACGAATGAATTCTACCCCCTTTTCAAATTGTAGTACCCTTATCAATCCGCTTTCAACTCCGCCAGTTTCTTTCGACCATAGCGACTGGCCAATGGCATGGCGATGGTGTAGAGAATATAAACGAAACCCGAGATCATGAAGGTGTATTTCCCTCCTACTCGAAAAAGGGCAATGAGTACCGATAGGAAGGGAATGACACCCGACGTAACATTCATGATGATTGAATTTTTGGTCAGGCGAATTTCCAATTCGGAGAGGTCGAGTATTTCTGCTCTATTCAAAGCTCTCTTGTTGAGCCATACAAAGACAAAGAAAATCGCACTTGCTCCCAGACCATAGATTACCATCAGTGTCGGCGTATCCTGTGGGGCGATTGTGTCTGTAAAAATATGATTCAACATGGCCTGATCCTGAGTCAATAAGGCTTGATACAAATTGATGAGCAATCTGAACATAAACTTGAGCGGGTAAGCATAGAAAAGCACCAAAAACATCAGCATGGTATTGATGGCAGTGGTCCCCGCATCACGCAATCCAAACCGGATAAAAAACAAGTAATGCTGGTACCAAATCCACATGAGAATCGCAATCGTACCAGCGAAGGGAAGTAGATCACGAGTAAACTCCATCAGCTCACTGAAATTACTCGGAGGGTCTGAGGACATCAAGAGTAGACCGATGGCTATAGCAAAAATGCCATCACTAAGAGATTCTATTCTGGTGTTCTCCAATCCACGGAGTGTGAATCCTACTTTCTCTTCGTGCTTCTTTATATTCTTTTTCAATTAGTTCCTGGCTTAGGTTTTACAATTATAATATTAATCATAATATGAGAAACGCTTCATAATAGATCTGAATGTATCCAGTTGAATCCCAACTATAACCATTGAAAAGCTACAAAACCCCTATTTTTTCATTACATTAGTATATTAAATCAAACTCAACTTAAACTTTTAATCATTCAAACCATGACATCATTTACAGGAGGTATATTAATCATATTAGGTTTCATCATTTTGATAAAAGGATATCGGAGCATCAAACGAGTAAAAGAATTTAGCCTCATGAATGGTGGCATGAGCTTGTTATATATAGCAACCAGCCTTATTCTTTTAGGCTTCTACATTCAGTAGTCCGCTCCTCGCATCCAAAAAATAAGATGAACAAGTGATTCTTTCTGTAGCTTAAAAAAACTTCCTAAGAGTCTCCTAACAGGATTACTAAGAAAGCCTCGAAGGTCAAATGCATACGGCCTATTTCCTCCGTATTTCTCTTGGCATTCTGGAAAAAATCCAAGAACTTAATAGAGTCTTATTATAAGAGGCCTAGCCCAATTAAACACAAGCATGACCCAATGTCCGAGACCAAAAGCAAGAAGGATTCTGAGCTCATAAAATTGCGCAATCAGATCAAAATGATCAATGAGATTGTTTCGTCAGACACCTATAATCTAGGAGATCGCTTCTTTGAAACCACAGTAAAAAAGTTAAATTCTTCTTTAGATGCAGATTATACCTTCATCGGAAAGGTAGATCCAGCTAGAATTGCCATTGAAACCATCGCCATTACCGGCAAAGATCAATTACTTGATAATTTCACCTACTTGCTACACGATACACCTTGCGAAAACGTAGTAGGTCAAACTCCATGTTCCTACCCAGAAGGAATTACTACTTTATTCCCTAAGGATCAATTGCTTATTGATATGGGTATCGAAGGATATGTTGGGGTTCCACTATATGATTCTAAATCTAACCCCACTGGCATCATAGTCTGCCTTTATAAAAAACCAATAGAGGAAGTCTATGCAAAGGAATCTATTTTAATGATTTTCGCCTCTCGAGCTGGAGCTGAACTAGAACACATGAAATTGTTTGGCGAATTAGAACAAAACAAAAAAGAGCTTGAAAAGAAGGTTTTTGAAAGAACTAAAGAACTGAAAAAAAAGAATGATGCGCTTCAAAAAGCCAATGAAGAATTAAAGTTTACGCTCCAGCAACTAAAAAGTGCCCAAACCCAGCTAGTTCAATCCGAAAAGATGGCTTCTCTGGGTGTTTTAACCTCAGGGGTAGCCCATGAAATCAACAATCCACTCAATTTTATTAGAGGTGGATATCTTGGGTTAAAAAAAGAATTGGACGTTTATCATAAGGATGAAACGATCAACAAGATGCTAGAATGTATTGGAACGGGCGTAGATAGAGCGACGGGTATAGTCAAAGGTCTAAACCAATTTAGCAGAAGCAATGACTCCCACGACGAACAGTGCGATTTACACACCATTCTGGACAACTGTCTGATCATGATGCAAAATCAATTGAAGCATTCAATAATAGTAGAAAAAAGATTCGCCAGCGAACCCATTTTTTTCAAGTCCAATGTAGGTCAGATGCATCAAGTATTCATCAACATTTTCACCAATGCCATTCAAGCCATTGACAAAAAGGGCTTAATTCAAATTAGCACAAGAGTCCACAAAAAAATGGCTGAAATAGAAATAATAGACAATGGATGTGGAATCGTCAAAGATAATCTTCCCAAGGTTACTGATCCATTTTTCACAACAAAGGAGGCGGGCATTGGTACTGGTCTTGGGCTTTCAATCACCTTATCAATCATTCAATCTCAAAATGGCAAACTAAAAATCGATTCGGAAGTAGGGCAAGGAACCCGGGTTAATGTGAGCTTCCCAATGATAAAGTAGGCAGAGAGCAATCCATGCTCTATTTGGGCAAACAAGACTTTCTCGCCCACTAATGGGACTATTCATTATGAAAATAACAGAACACTAATTGGCTCTTACTTTCCTCTCCTTCACAAAAAAAGCTTCCTCAGAAAAACAAAAGCGTTAATCCAAGGAAGCCTTTTAACTATTTTCAGTATTGCTTACTTCTTTCCTTTATTCCCTTTTTCGTCTGAACCAGTCTCTTCTGTTGGTTCATCTGATTTACTTTCCTCCATCACCTCTTCAGCCATTTGGGTGATTTCCTCTGAGGATTTACCCTTCAGATATTCTGGCAGATCCATCCCCGCCATGTTGAACATCTCTTGCAACGGAGGCACAGATTTGTACAATCCGGAAATGAAGTTAGCTGTAGAAGTTTTTTCACCAGCACCATTGCCTCCATCCCAAACGGTGACTTTATCAATTTTGATGTTTTTGATGGCTTCTGTTTGCAGTCTTACCAATTCAGGCAGTTTGTCTGCTACCAGTAGCAAGACAGCGTCTTTGGAGTTATTACCCGCAGCATCCACAATCTGCTTCAGACCTTGTGCTTGCTTGGTCAATACTTCATAGAGACCTTGTGCTTCCGCTTGCTTTTTGAATAGGATCGCATCTGCATCCCCTTTTGCTTTTCTACGGGTCATTTCCGCTTCCGCCTCTGCAGCGATCTCCACTTTTTCTTTATCGATCTGCGCGGGCACAATGATATCTGCTGTTTGAGCCGCCTTGTCTCTGGTTGCTCTTGCATTTTCCGCAATTTGCTCTGCAGCATAGGCCTCTTCTAGCGCCTTGGCTGCTTGTACTTTCTCAGCTACTGTAGATATTTTCAAAGCCTCCGCTTCTTTTTCATTCCTCGAAGCATCAGACATAGCGACTTTGATCTTCGCCGTGTTTTCCCCTTCTACTGCGCGTGCATCAGCATCTGCCACCTGCACCCTTTGATCCTGGTGAGCATTGGCCTGACCGATAGCTCCATCTCTGTCTTTTTCTGCCACTGACTTCTTCGCGTCGTTGATGGCTTTCGCAGCTGCTTCCTTACCTAGCGCCTCGATATACCCAGATTCATCCTTGATATCCGTTACGTTCACGTTGATCAGCTTGAGACCAATCTTCTTCAATTCCGCCTCCACGTTGGATGCTACATTGGCCAGAAATTTATCTCTGTTGCTATTGATCTCTTCGATATCCATGGTCGCTACAACCAATCTCAACTGACCGAAAATAATGTCCTTGGCCAGATCATGGATATTTTCCTGAGTCAGACCCAAAAGTCTCTCAGCAGCATTGTTCATGATGCCCGGCTCGGTAGAGATACCGACGGTGAAACGAGAAGGAACATCTACACGGATGTTCTGCTTACTCAGTGCGTTGGTCAGCATTACTTCAATAGAGCTAGGTGTCAGATCCAGGAATTCATAACTCTGGAATACAGGCCAAATAAAGGCTGCTCCCCCATGGATACACCGAGCGGATCCTCCTCCGACCTTACCATAGACCACAAGGATTCTGTCCGAAGGACACCTCTTGTACCTTCTGAAAAAGGTAATTAAAACGATAAATACAAAGAGCGCCGCAATGGCGAGGGCTGGTAAAAATAAAACACTCATGATTTTGATTTTTCTACGATTAGTATGTTATTGTTGGCTATGGCTACTACTGTGATCACATTGCCGGGGATTAAGTCTTCTTCGTCATCGGTGATGGCTTCCAGTGTTCTCAGCGTTCCCTGCACCTGGATTTGCACCTGACCGATATTGCCACGGCTTCCTTTGATGAGCATATATACCTCACCTATACCACCGATGGCATTTTTCATTTTTAGCGTTCCACTCTCATTGGCCCTACCCAGGAAGTAAAAGATGCTACCCATAATCAGCATCATAATAATGCCTGATACCATAGAGATGGCAATGGATAAGCCGTTGCTCATTCCGGAATCCAGACTGGCAATACCTGTCCATCCGAAAATGGTAAAAAAGGCAATTAGGTTTTTGAGGGTAAAAAACTGGAATCCAATCCCATCATCTGCCTCGATTTCCATATCCGTACTGCCATGGTGATCGATATCACCACCGAACATGGTCAGAATAAGCTGTAAGACAAAGAAGACGGTAAAGGGGATGGCTATACCCCAATAAATCTGCTCCAAGAGCTCAAGGGATTGCCACCATTCAGGAAAATTATCAAACATGGAATGAGTCGGTTTTACGTGCCTCAAAATAGACTATTTCTTTGAAATATGGGACACAGATCAAAGAAAAAATCTCACATACTGAGTATTAGTATTTTAGGAGATTGATTCTAAATATGTTAATATGTGGCTTTATAGACTTAATCAAATAAGAATCAACTCATGCAAAAATTTATTCTAACTCTTTCATTGGCCGCATGCTGTCAATTGGCTTTAGCTCAGGATTTCAACCAAATTGCTAATTACAAATTTCAATCTGCTGAAGACTTTAAAACCCAAGAGCCTACGATCATTCAATGCGCTGAATTCTTATTGGGGACACCAGCTAGCCAACAAGAACCCCAAAGATTACTGGCTATTCAATTCATACTAAAATGGATGGAAGGAACACCAGACTACACTTTTGAAATAGGGCCAGAAGCGGCAGAATTAACCAAAGGAAATACAGAACTATTATCCTTGTTTTTAGCCTCCATGTCGAAAGTCGTTTTAGAAAACAATGGTTCTTCGTTGACCAACGCGGAAGTTTATCAGCTGTCTGAAACCATGGTAGTGGACTATTGTGCAGATGAAAACAACAAGGTAAAACCTTCGAAAAAAATCAAACAGCTTTTAAAGAGTCAGAAGACCTAAACACTTACAAGATTAAGCATCAAGGTCAAAAATGCATCCTTGTTTCTACACCTTATCCTCTATAGAAACTACATTGACACTTTGCTCCAAAGGATAGGAGGCTGGCCCGAATTGATTATAAATTGCCACGTCAGAAGAATCTCTCCCATAACCCACGGCCACATAGCCTCCTTTCGATTCGAGCTGAGTAGCATCAAAGGTGTACCACTTGCCATCGACATAGGCCTCAAACCAGGCATGCATATCCATGGGCACTAATCCATGCAGATATCCCACCACCATTCGAGCTGGGATACTGATGCTCCTGCACAGTGCAATCCCTAAATGTGCTAAATCTCTACATACCCCATGCCCCTGCTGATTCACCTCTACCGCCGAAATAGGAAACGAACTACTCCCAGGCGTGTATTGTACATTATCGCGTAGATAAGACTCGATCGCCACCACCTGATCATATCCCGGGAGACAACCAGCCGTAATCGACATGGCCATTTGGTTGAACAGATCCGATTCGCAATACCTACTCGGCAATAAAAAATGGAGCATCGTCTCAGGCAAATGCTGGATTTCTACAAAGGGCGCCCCAGGATTTTTTCGCACGAAATTATCCGTCTTCACATCTGCATTCGTTGTGATCGAAAAATGTCCTGGTGAAGCTATCAGCTTTTGGCAAAGGTTGCCGTAGGCATCTGCATACTCCACTACATTCACCATAGGAGACAGGTTGTACTCTTCTCTTGCCACCCATTGCTGGGCACCACTCCTTGGCCTCAGCATGAATATCAATACAGTTTGTACTTCAAAATAAAAACTAAGTGAACAGCTTGTTCTTAACCACATATAGCGTCATTTGATTTAAATGATTCAGAAAACTAAAGCTAGGCTTATTTATATCAAATCAATGGAGAATTGAATAAAACATCTCCCTACTAATTGATGAAAAACCAGCTTAATTTACCTCGAAACTTGAATTTACCATATTGGAGAAGAAAATGTGAGAATCAGAATAGCCAATTCACCAGGTTCATTCTAATTTCACATTCAGTAAATAAGTCAAGTGCTAAATTTAACTTGAAAATCAAAATGAGTACCATGCATTCCCAATTCACAAGAACCGAAGAAAACAACAATATCTGGCTGTCCCAAAAAAACAGTCCATCCCTCAGCATCAAGGACCAGGGCATCAACCCAACTGTACTCGCGACAGAAGCTGAAGTAGGCAAAGCCATGCTCAACGAGCTTTATAAAACTGCTGAAGCAAAAGAAGGTGATATCAACATCGCACTATTAGGTGGAAGAGGCGCTCAAGAACTGCACCGATTATTAGGCGAACTCGCAAAATCGGGTGAAAAGGATGAATTACTGTCTCGATTGAACGTATTCACCCAAGATGCACTTGCCCCTATGGGTATGAACAACGGCTTCAGCTTTGTGAGAGATTTCGAGCGCATTTTAGGAGATGCCTTCTTCCAAAAGATCAAAAGCTTTACCCCTATGCAGACAGATACCGAAGATTTGGAATCTGCATTGATTGAATATCTCACTAAACTAGAATCCCTGGGCGGTTTGGATATCTTTTTCATCGGTCATGGCCCTGAGGAAAATGAGGCTTCACACCTGGCTTACATCAAGCCTTTCTCCGGAGCGCAGCATGATCATTTGGCCGGAATCATTCCGATATCCAGTAGCATCTTAGAGCACCACATCAGCAAATTCAAAGCAGGTGGAAGTGTAGTGAGCGAAAGCGATGAAAAAGAATGTCGATCAGCGGAGTACATTCTGACCTTAGGACCAGCAGCCATTTTGCAAGCCAAAAAGATCGTACAGTCAGTGGTGGATGCAGATACCGCTCCAGCCAAAATCAAGACCTATGCCAAAGTGCTGAATACTACTTTGAGTACTGACGTGGAAGAAGCCAAACAACAGTTGAATGCTAACCCTGGACTATGGGTCAGACTGCACCCCAATACGCAATCATTCGTACTGCCTAGTTTAGGTCTGTAAAAGCATGAAAAAGAGACTGTTTCAAAAGGTTCAATGTGACAAACTCTATTTTTTGAACCTTTTGAGACAGCTTCTTAAAATAAGTCTTTAAAAAGCATAGTGCTTATCTCAATCGATCGGCAGACCTTACGAGTTGCTCATCCTTTCGGATAAAACGATTAGCCAATGCGTTGAACATCATCGCAGAGACGAACATATAGAAGCCAAAAAGGTAGTTGCCCTGCTCCATTGGTAAAATCTGCTTCTCTCCCTGAAAAATCAAATAAACTGCCAGTCCCAATGCGATCGCCATCAAAAGAGAATTCAATGCTCCCAATTTGATTTGAAGCAAACGGTTGTTGAATTTGAAGATGGAAAACAAAGCCACACATGCGGCCAATAAGGCTACTGCTGCTATGTAGTAGGTAGGCTTTTGGGCAATGACTTGTTCCTCACCTGTATCAATGTCCACTTTTACATGGGTCATTTCTAAAGCAGTTAGGGTTAGTACTTCACTTTTTTCTGCATCTACCTTGTTCCATAGTGGGTAAAACACCAGTACCACCAAAGAAATGGCAGTAAAAAGTAAAAACACAGATTGTATTCTTTGTATCATGATAATCGACTCTAAAAATTTTGCGCAAATCTAGGCAATGCCAGCCAATTATGCATCTGTAGTAGAACTGATCTTAGAGGTAGCCTCAGCTTCTTTGATCAGTTTCTTTTTGGCCTCCTCGTTGCGTCGCTTGGCTTTTTTGTTATCCGACATCAGGTAGTCATAGATGCGGCTTTTCACTTCCTTGGTCGAGAGGTTATGCTCATAGCCGCCATTTCGTGCGATGGTCAGCTGACCCGTCTCTTCTGACACGATCACGACTAGAGAATCTGTATTCTCAGACATACCAATCGCGGCACGGTGTCTCAGCCCAAACATGGCAGGGATATCATCTCGCTCTGACACGGGTAGAATACATCTAGCTGCCACGATCTTGTTGTTATTGATGATAATGGCTCCATCGTGGAGCGGCGACAGTTTGTTGAAGATCGCTAGAATCAGTCGTTTGGATACGATTGCTTCCATCCTATCGCCCGAATCGGCAAAAAATTTAAGTTCTGAATCTTTAGAAAAAACAATCAAGGCACCAGTATTGGCACCACTCATGGTTTTGATTGCATCTATCAGTGGAGTAAGAATGGTCAGGTGACTTTCGTCAAACTTCTCTCTCCACAATTGCTTGAAGTTGTTGAACAAATTCCCCTCCTCGAAGATCGTGGTACGACCAATCAGCAACAGGAACTTTCTGATCTCCTGCTGAAACAGAATAATCACTGCGATGACCCCAACGCCCATAAACTGACCAAGGATCAAACTCACCAACTCCATATTGGCAGCCTGCACCACCAGATAGATCAAGTAGAGCAATAAGAAACCAAGGAAAATTTTGATTGCCACACTCCCGCGCATCAGTTTGTACACCTGATACAGCAGTATAGTCACGAAGAATATATCGATCAGATCCACCCAACCGACTTCCAAAAATCCTATATGAAATCCTAAAATCACTTAATCCTTTTTCTTTAATTGTTCGAACAGTGTCACTGTCTCTTTCGCCTCCTTCACATCATGCACGCGCAGAATTGAAGCCCCTTTCATCAGACTCGCCATATTCAGAGCAGTAGTTCCATTGAGTGCTTCATCAGGCGTGCAATCCAGCGTTTTGAAAATCATCGACTTTCTCGACACCCCACTCAACATGGGCACATCCAGCATCCATAGCAGCTCCAATTTGGCCATCAACTCAAAATTTTGCTCTCGGGTCTTAGCAAAACCAAAACCCGGATCGATGATCAGATCCTTTACTCCCTTTCGTCTGAGCTGCGTGATCTTCAGGTTAAAATAATCAATAACATCGGAAACCAAATCCCCATAATCGGTCATTTGCGACATAGTGCGTGGATTTCCTCGCATGTGCATCATGATATAGGGGATATTGAGCCGAATCACCAAATCGAACATGTCATCGTCTAGTTCACCTGCCGAAATATCATTGATGATGGCTGCCCCTTCCTGAACACAAGTCTCCGCGACTTCAGATCGAAAAGTATCAATCGAAATCACTGCCTCTGGAAACTCCTTCATGATTTGTACCACTGCCTGAGCAGCAGTCTGTTGCTCTTCTTCCAGTGCTATATCCTTGGCTCCCGGCCTGCTAGAGTAAGCGCCAATATCCAAAATATCGGCTCCTTCGCTTAACATTTTTTCGGCCTTTTGCAGCAAATCCCTGTCAGTCTTGATTTTACCTCCATCATAAAATGAGTCTTGCGTTACATTCACAATACCCATGATTTTAGGGATGGACAAATCCATCAATCGACCCTTTACATTTATAAACTTTGGAGTAGGTGTTGCAATCAAATTGATTAATTTTAGCCGCTCAACACGGATGAAAACAGCAAATCATTGGAAGAAAAAACTGTAAGCGAATATAGAGAAGTTATTAAGGCTTGTAAAGATATTTTCGAAAAGAAAACCAAGGACTATGGCACTGCCTGGCGAATATTGAGGGCTTCTTCTCTTACCGACCAGATTTTTATCAAAGCCAAAAGGATTCGATCTATTCAGGAAAAGGGATCTCAAAAAGTAGAAGAAGACATCAGCGGTGAATTCATAGCCATCATCAACTACTGCATCATGGCCATCATCCAATTGGATTGGAAAGATGAAACCAAGCTAGAAATCCCTTACAGCGAGTTGGAACCCCTCTATGACAAAATCGCCCACGATACCATGGAGCTGCTGATGAACAAGAATCATGACTATGGCGAAGCTTGGCGCGACATGAGAGTTTCGTCCATGACCGACATCATTTTGATGAAAATACTACGGACTAAACAGATCGAAGACAATCAGGGCAAGACCCTAATCTCTGAAGGCGTAGATGCCAACTATCAGGACATGATCAATTATTCTGTATTTTGCCTCATCCTTATGGGCTTTACCCAATCATAACCTGAAGACTGGAAAGGCGTAATTAGGATTTTAAACCACAAAGAAAATGCTCAAACATCTCAATACCGTTTTAAGAGTTTTAGTCGGAGGCTTATTCATCTTCTCAGGACTGATCAAGGTCAATGACCCAATAGGTACCTCCATCAAACTGGAAGAATACTTCGAGGTATTCTCTGTGGAGTTTGCTTCTTTCTTTCATTTGTTCGTACCTATAGCCCTGCCACTGGCAGTATTTTTAGTGGTACTAGAGGTCGTATTAGGAGTGGCGCTAATCATGGATTACAAACCCAAATGGACACAATACACCATTTTGGGCTTGATTGTATTTTTCACATTCCTAACTGGCTATTCGGCCATCACCAATACAGTTACTGACTGTGGTTGCTTTGGAGATGCCATCAAACTGACTCCATGGGAGTCTTTCACCAAGGACATTATCCTATTAGTGATGATCGTAGCGATCATTATCATCGACAAGAACAAGGAAGACCAGACCAAAGCACTGGGCCATGCAGTAATCGGAGCGACTTCCGTTTTGAGTTTGATCCTTTCGGTCACCGCCATCAATCATTTACCTTTCATCGACTTCCGCGCTTACAAAGTGGGCGACAACATCCAAACGAATATGCAGCCCTCTGAAGAATTCATCTATGAATATGTGGTGGAAAAAGATGGGAAAGAATACACCTTCAATGAATATCCTACCGACAAGTCATTCAAATTTGTCTCTATGACACACATCAACCCAGAGGCGAGTCCCAAGATTACTGACTTTGCCGTATGGAACGATGAGGGGGACTATACGCAGGAAGTGCTAACAGGCAACAAACTATTTTTGATATTGTACGATGTGAGCAAATCCGATACAGAAAGCCTGGGAGCCATCAATGAATTGATTCGGGCACTGGGAGGAAAATTAGAGATCTATTCACTCACTGCATCTGCAGGCCCCACTTATGAGCAGTTTGCGGCAGAAAACCAATTGGAGATTCCCTATTACTACACAGACGCGACAGTTTTAAAGACGATCACAAGGTCAAATCCAGGACTTTGGTTGCTACAAGACGGTACTGTCAAAGGAAAATGGCATTACAATGATGTGCCGAATTACAGCGAAGTGTTAGATTTGTTAAAGTTATAAAACCCTAAAACGTATATCAAGATGAAAAGAGCTGCTACCCTCACCCTATTTTCCCTTTTGTTCATTGGCCTAGGAGCTTGTGACAAGAACAATAACATTTCACTCTTTTCTGTACAGGATGATATAGCCCTTGGAGCTCAAGTGGCTGCAGAAATCGCTTCTGATCCTGCCAACTACCCTTTGCTTCCAGAAGCTGGAAACGAGCAGGCCTACGCCTATATTCAGGCCATGACGGATGAGATCCTGAATTCAGGTGAGGTTCAGTATCGCAGCGAGTTTGCCTGGGAAGTGCACATCATCGAGGACGATGTCTTGAATGCCTTTTGTACACCGGGTGGTTATATCTATGTCTACACCGGTTTGATTAAATATCTGGACAATGTGGATGACCTGGCAGGTGTGATGGGACACGAAATCGCTCATGCAGACCTAAGACATACCAGCCGTCAGATGCAAAACCAATATGGGATCAGCACGCTTTTGGCCATCTTACTTGGTGACAATGCTGGTACATTAGAGCAAATAGCAGCTGATTTAGCAGGAAACGTAAGCGCACTTCAGTTCTCTAAGAAGTTTGAGGCTGAATCAGATGATAAATCTGTTCTTTATTTGTCGGGCACCGAATTCGCTTGCAATGGAGCTGCTTCTTTCTTCGAAAAACTAGAAGCTGATGGTCAGGGAACTACTTCAGGTTTAGAGGAATTTTTGAGTACGCACCCCTCTCCAGAAAATAGAATAG
The DNA here is from genome assembly GCF_025833875.1 of Reichenbachiella ulvae. Taxonomy (NCBI): domain Bacteria; kingdom Pseudomonadati; phylum Bacteroidota; class Cytophagia; order Cytophagales; family Reichenbachiellaceae; genus Reichenbachiella; species Reichenbachiella ulvae. The sequence goes on from NZ_JAOYOD010000001.1 coordinate 2,741,254, forward strand.
CCGACATCAATGCCGAGGCAAGTGAACTAGGTTGTAGCACTAGCTTGAGTCCAGACAATGTCAACAATATGACTTACGCCGAATTCCAGGCACTATTCCAATAACAAACAAGAAATCACATGTAATTAACTGGGACATCTCAGTTAATTACAATCGTATTTTCTTTGATCTATCAAAAAGATAGAGTAGATTCATAACGCAGCAGTAATTAACCTGTCAGATGGACAGGTTGGAGATTCGAGGAAATTAGTTTTTAACCTAAACTAATAACCCAATTATGAACCACTCTATTAACAATCTCCTGACCACTAGCGAGATGGCAGTCATCAATGCCATGCACAATCCTCAAATCACTGAAGCACTCACTTCTTTTGGTTTGCAAAAAGACTCTCTCATTAAAGGGCAAAAACTGATAGAAAAAGCCCAAAAACTCAACAGTGAGGTAAAAGAAACTCAGGAAGAACTCAAACTGACTCACCTACGCAATTTATTTCTCCGTCATACCAAGCTCGCCCGGATGATATTCATCACTGATGAAAACGCATGGGCCAAGCTAGGCCTCAATGGAGCGAGAAAGCAAAGCAAAAAAGCCTGGCTAAAACAAGCCATGACTTTCTACACCACCCTACTCAATGACAAGAAGTACATCCTTTCGATGTTTCGATTTGGGGTGAGACAGGATCAACTCATACAGATACTAAGCGAAATCGGTAATTTGGAAAACAAGTTCAAATCAGAAACCATGCAAGACGAATCTGAAGATCGAGATATCGCCATAGACGAATTGCAAGATTGGATGACTGAGTTTATCGAAACTGCACGTGAGGCCCTAAAACAAAATCCCCATCAACTAAAAGCCCTGGGGATGGAAGTATATGCAGAATAGTCAATAGTAATGTCTTTCATAATAGTAAGGATGGACCTAATCGCTTTATTAGGTCCATTTCTTTATATCATTTCATAGCGGACACGATAATTTGATCCAGATAGATACTACCATCTCCTACATGATGAAATTTGCCCTGAACATAAGATTCAGACTCCAATGTAGGATACAGCTCATTACACACCTCAGCATCACAGGCAATAGGCACCTCAGACAGAAGTTGATACCCCTCCTCAATATGTAATTGAACAAAGCTCTCAGATGAATAATCAACATTCTTCAGCCCAATTTCAAATGACACATTGGATTCTACCGGTGTTTTAGAAATCAATTCCTTCAATTTATAGCGTCTGCTCGAACCGTCAGCTGGAGGGTCATTTACTTTGATCACCTCCACTTTTACATCATAGACATAGCCCCATTCATAATCAAGGCCTTCTATCGGGTCGTATCGATAGCTCCAGTTGTCACTTCCTATCTGCTCATCTATCTGCACCCTATAGACCAACTGTAAGCCCTCTCCAGAAGCCACGGTTTGATAGTGATCTATGCGCACTTGTTCTTCTCTGAGAAAATTTTCCTCCTCGCACGAGGCAAATATCAAGGGCAGCGCAATCCAAAGCAGTTGAAGTCTTTTCATGATTTATTCCATTTGTTCAACGCTAAGACACCCATGCTTGCAGAAAAGTTGGACAGGTATCGATAAAAACAATGGTGCAATAGCTAAGAATCATGACAGGGTTTGGAATCGAAAGGCAAAGCTTTGTTTATTTGCGGCAAAAGGAATTACATCTATGATCACAATCATCAGCGGCACCAACAGAAAAAATGCAGTTTCGCTCAAAATTGCTCACATCTATCAGAGCATCCTAAGAGAAAAAGGAGAAGAAGCTGAGATATTGAATTTGGAAGACCTGCCGCATGACTTCATAGAAACCGCCCTGTACGAAAATTCAGGAAAGAACAAAGACTTCAATCCCTACCGTCAGCAGATCAAAGATTCCAAGAAAATGGTTTTTGTGGTACCTGAGTACAATGGCTCCTTTCCTGGGGTGCTCAAAGCCTTCATCGATGGGATGCAATATCCTCATGCCTTTCGAAACAAAAAGGCGGCACTGGTAGGTCTATCCTCTGGCATCCAGGGAGCAGGTCTGGCCCTGTCTCACCTGACAGACATCTTCAACTACTGTGGCATGCATGTCCTGGCCCAAAAGCCCAAACTCTACCACATCGAAAAGAACCTCTCGGAAAACAAACTCTCAGAGCTCTATCACGGCTTGCTCGAGGAACAAGTGGAGCAGTTGCTGGAGTTCTAGCAACTGGATTATCACAATCGCTTTCCTAACAGTTGTTAGTATCGAAAACTGTTGCAATGACACGGTTAGTTTTGACCAACTGTCACGTTGATTTCTGTCTTATATCAGGAAACAGCGAATAAGTATTTCTCTTTTTCGCACACACCGATTTAATCCTAATATTCGCAGTGAACTAAGTAGTAACTCACGAATATTATTGACAATGAAGAGAAAAATTGTAGTAACGACACTGTTGCTTGGGTGGGCAACTGTGAGCGTAGCAGCAGACACACCCGACCCCACATTTTCATTTCCTATCAACATCGATCACGTCTGGGTATTGTTATCCGCAGCATTGGTATTTTTTATGCAGGCGGGATTCAAGGCATTTGAAGTGGGGATGGTCAGGCATGAACATGGAAATGCCGTGGCAATCAAAAACATCATCGACTGGATCATCGGAAGTTTGATCTTCCTTTTTCTGGGCTTTGGTGTCATGTTTGGTAAGTCATCGTATGGCATCATCGGTACGGATCTATTCTTTGGGATGGGGATTCAGGACAACCCTGATGGCTCGCCACTGGGATCGATCTTTTTCCTATTCCAGATTGCCTTTGCCACTACGGCATTGACGATCGTATCTGGTGCCATGTCGGAGCGTACGGGATTCATCCCCTACATGACTGCTTCAGCATTGGTGGCACTATTGATCTATCCGGTGTTTGGACATTGGGCATGGGGCAACTTGTTTTATGCTGACAATCCGGCCTGGTTGGCAGATTTGGGATTCATCGATTTTGCCGGATCGACGGTGGTACACTCTATCGGTGCCTGGGTGGCTCTGGTAGGGATTTGGAAAATCGGCCCCAGACTGGGCAGATTCGATGAAAATGGAAACCCCGTTGCTTTCAAAGCATCAAGCTATGCCTATAGCGTAATGGGACTTTTGATCCTATGGCTGGGTTGGTGGGGATTCAATGGCGGTAGCCAACTCGCTCTAGACGGTGCAGTAGGTGAGATCATCCTCAACACCAACATAGCAGGAGCAGCGGCAGGTCTTGTGGCCTTTTTCCACTGCTATTGGTTTCAGAAACGCGAAGACCTCTACCCTAAATTTTTGGGTGGGATCATCGGAGGGCTAGTCGCCATCACGGCATGTTGCTCGATGGTCAGTCACCTCGGTGCTCTGGCAGTAGGGCTAACTGCCGGACTCATTCATAACTATGCTTATGATTTAATTCTATACAAATGCAAACTGGACGATCCAGTAGGTGCCATCCCTGTCCACGGTTTTTGTGGGGTATGGGGCACACTCTGTGTCGCGTTGTTTGGGCAGCTCTCTCCTGAGACTTCCCGATTGACCCAGTTTGGCATCCAACTCCTTGGGTGTGGGGTAGCCTTTGGCTTCACCACGATTGTTTCTTATGTGATGTTCTCTGTTTTGGAAAAAACAGTCGGACTGCGTGTTTCTCCTGAAGAGGAAAAAACAGGCATCATCATAGGCGGAGAAGTAGCCGCAGAGGAAGAAGAGGAAATCGGCATGTCAGAAGCCGAATTGTTAGAGTTAATGAAATAAGACAAAGTATTATGACCGTACACCAAATATCAATAAAAGTAAAAACCGGATACAACTTGATCAGCGTTGAAAAATATCGGGAAATCAGACCTCTGGATCGGGTACACCTGATCTCAGAAAAGAAAGTGAAATTTCTGGATGTCGAGGGGAACCCAATACCTACCCTGAGAGCGATCAAGGACATCAATCAGCATGTAATGAGCCAACAGGCGTAATGAATAAATAAGTGATCCAGCATCCATCTCGGGTGCTGGATTTTTTTTACTCAGGCCTTAAACAACTCCCTCACCCTACTCAAGTCCTCTCCCATTTCGAAGAAATAGTTCAGTTGCCAGCGCTGGGTGCCTATGGCCTGAGGATTGGTCGCTGTATCCCATACGGGATAGACTCTAAATCCACGTTTGCCCTCCCTGCGAGGGGTCGACACCAGACCTTTAGCGATCAACACCGACTTAGGAAAAACAAACTGCCCCAATCGATCTCCAGACCGAACGGTTATGATATAATAGTCAAAGTCATCCGCTTCGTGGAATGGCTCGATCGGCCCAGGAGCAGGACGCTTCCAAAAGGTCACAAACTGACCTGGCTTCTTAGGTGTCTCCTTTGCACTTCGGCTAATGATCTTCTTACCATTCAGCTGATAACGGCAAGCCTCATAGTCCTGACTTTCGGTCTCTGCCTGATAGTTTGTCACCTCCATCCGCAGTGGGGCGTAGACTTTCTCTTTTATTAAACCCAGGTCTTCATTCATTACTCGTATTTAATCTGTTGATATCTACTAGCCATTGAATCATCGCAACATTAGACAGCATCATTTCTTCGCTCAATATTAGCGGTATTTCTATAAGCGATGGCAAATGAAAAAAATCGGCAGCAAGCCATCGCATGGTGTAGCAAGCTTCACGCAGATTGCAGGAAGCAATTTAGGATGTAGCAAGTCTCCTGCAAATTGCAGGAAGCCTGCTATGATAAATCGGCCCGTGCAATTTGTAGGGCCCTTGCTACGGCATGAAATCCTTCGCCACAAATTGCAGCGGCCTTGCTAGAACATGTAATCCGTTGCTGCCATTTGCGGCGGGGTTGCTAGGGGGTGTCAAGAGTGCTTCAGTTGTGGTTTCGCCTCTTCAGAGCATATAGGGAAGATTAGAGTTGTGGAAGTAGGTTCACTTCAACATCAGCCAATACCTTAGCTCTAGTTCACGCTTTCTTTCCAGTCGCAGTAGTAATAGACTTTCATCTTGCATTAGCGATTCGGTGTAGCAGTCAGCAATCAATTGTGATCTAAACTCACAATTCAATGCTTTGAAACGAATGAAATCTCGAAGCAAGTTTTGCATATCTAAGCTATCTGTCCAATAGTGTTCTATCCCTATACTCGCGAAATTACATTCTGAGTTATAGTTTAAATCAAACACCTCTCGTCCCTGATTATACCCAAGAATATCAAAGTCATAACCACAAAAGAGCACATCATCAGAAGGCCTAAAATTCAAAGTAGCAAAGGCTCCATTGATCTGCTCTCTGGATTCTGTAAAAAAATACATATTGGATTCATAGCAGAATACCGGCCCTATCCCCTCATTCGGCAACTCCTCTTCAAAAAATCCCTTGTGAAGAAAAACCAGAGAGTCTGAAGACAGAAAAAGACTATCCAGATTCAATTGAGCCGAGACATAATACCGACCTAAGGATAAGAGAAGAATTAAGAGATGAATCACTTTGACCGATAAATATTTATTTTTCTTCATTCACTTCCACTTTTTCAATTACGGCTAATTGATTCAGTTTTGTTAAAAGCTCTTCCCTCTTTTTGGATTCTCCTAGTAATATTCTTTGACCACCCGAGATGAGAAATGCGCGGTAAAGTTCATACCTTATGACACTCGATGAACCCCTGGAGCTAACCCTTTGACTGACTTGAGTCGAACTTAATTCTAATTTCTCAACCCTATCAAAACTTTCAACTTCCTTAGAGAAGGTAGACATGTTACTTACTGTTCTTTTTCTGATATCAAGTTTTCTTTGAACCGGCCGAAAAACAAGAATCAATGAGAGGGAAACCACTATAACTACCAACCCAACTACCCAATTGGATGTCAAGGTAAACAATCCAACAGCCAAACATGCATACCCAACATATCTCAGCTGGGGCAATTCGTCTTCATCAGTAGGAAATATTAGCTTGCTCACTGCAGTATCTACTGATTGTTTGGGTTCTCGCGCCTCATTACCAAGCAATTCGCGTGCTGCCTCTAAGGCTTGATCAGAATATTGTCCTGAGTTATCAAGAATTTGCTGTAGTTCTGCGTTTGACTTGTTCTTAAACTTCTCTAAAAAAATATTCATTAGGCTAGTATTACATCAATCTATATGCTGACTTCAAGATAAAGAAAACCTTCAATTCTTTAAATCTAATTTACCCCTTCCGCCTTCGGCACCTTCCCGAGGGAAGGATTGAGCAGATACATTTGCAGCTTAAAATCCATGCAGCAAATCCAATCCGCAGTAATCCCCTCCTCGGAGGGGACATAGGGGTGGGTTCACCTCGATATGATCTCCAAAACCAATTCCTTGGTCAGCTTCTGGCCATTGGCCTGGGCCTTGATCTGATCGAAGGGAAACTTGAAATCACAGCCTTCCTTCCAGCGCGAACAGCCATAGGCCGTCTTGCCACGGATCAACTCGCCCTCTTTGCATTTGGGGCAATTCGGCATATCAGAGGCTTTCTTCTTCGGCTTGGATTTACTCTCAAACTCCACGACACAATCGCCGTTCAATTTGACGATTCCCTCCCCTTTCTCACCATTGATCATGAAGCCTTTGATCTTGGTAGTCGCTCCTTTCTCGACCAGTCGCAGCAACTGCTTTTCGGTCAGCTTCTTCTCCAGGATCACAAAAGGCATACGAAAATCACATCCTGCCTTCCAGTCGCTACAGCCATAAAACTCCTTGCCTTTGAGGATTCGGCCCTTTTGACATTTGGGACAGGCATGACCGATCAGAGTTTTGCTTGTTGCCGCTGCTTTTTTAGGCTTAGGAGCACCTCCCAAGGATAGTCTGGGCTTGCCCGTCTCACTGCGCACCTCATACACCAGATCATCCACCATCTTTTTCATGTTGTGAATGAACTGCCCAGCACCAAATTCGCCATCTTCGATCTCCTTGAGTTTCTTCTCCCAGTGTCCGGTAAGCTCGGCTGATTTCAGCAGTTGATTTTCGATCGTACCGATCAACTGAATCCCCATGTCTGTGGGTATGATATTCTTTTTTTGACGGACTGCATACTTGCGCTTGAACAAAGTCTCGATGATGTTCGCACGAGTAGAAGGACGACCGATACCATTCGCTTTCATCAAATCGCGCAGCTCTTCGTCCTCCACATTCTTGCCAGCAGTCTCCATGGCACGCAGTAGGGTCGCCTCGGTGTAGTTCTTGGGTGGCTTGGTTGTTTTCTCCGTAAAGGACGGCTCGTGCGGCCCCTGCTCCCCTATCTCAAATGAAGGCAGAATGCTTTCTTCCTCCTCTTTATTTTCCTCATCGTCCTTTTTCTTCTTCTCCTTTGGGAAAAGCACACGCCAACCTTCTTTCAGTATTTCCTTTCCATTCGCATGAAACTTTACCCCCTCTACTTCTGCACTGACTTGCGTCTTGGCCACTTCACAGTCGGGATAGAAAACCGCCAAAAACCGTCTGGCAATGGCGTCATACACACGCTGCTCGTCTGGACTGAGGTGCTGCTCCTCACCTGTAGGGATGATAGCATGGTGATCCGTCACCTTGTTGTCATTAAAGACCTTTTTGGATTTTGGAATTTTACCTGCCAGTATACTCACTGTATATTTTGAATAGGTCCCCATGCCCTTGAGAATACCCGGTACTTTGGGATACATATCATTAGGGAGGAAAGTCGTATCCACACGAGGATAGGTCACTACTTTTCGTTCGTACAGCCCCTGCACCAACTTGAGCGTGGACTCTGCCGTGAAGCCAAATTTATTGTTGCAATGCACCTGTAGAGCCGTCAGGTCAAAGAGCTTGGGCGCATATTCCTTTCCCTCCTTTTTCTGGACATCAGTGATCAGCAGATCTTTGTCTAACACCTGATTCAGAAGCTTTTCGCCATCCTCCTTCTTCAAGAATTTTCCTTCCGAACTATTGAATTTGGTATCCCGATAGATCGTCTGCAATTCCCAATAGGGCTGAGGTTGGAAGTTGACGATCTCCAAATGGCGATTGACCAGCATGGCTAAGGTTGGCGTCTGCACCCGACCGATGGACAGCACTTGCTTAGATGCGCCGTACTTCAGCGTATAGAGCCGCGTCGCGTTCATCCCGAGCAACCAGTCACCAATCGCCCGCGAGCTACCGGCATAGTACAGATTATCAAATTCTTCTGCAGGTTTTAGGGAATCAAAACCTGCCTTGATCGCCTCGGTAGTCAGTGAAGATATCCAAAGCCGCTTGACTTCACCTTGATAGTTGGCTTGTTTCAAGACCCATCGTTGGATTAGTTCTCCCTCTTGCCCGGCATCCCCGCAGTTGATCACCAGCGAGGCATTCTCAAAGAGCTTTTCTATGATGGCATATTGCTTTTGCACACCCGCATCGTCCATCACCTTCGTCTCGAATCGCTCCGGCAGCATAGGTAGGGTATTGAAGTCCCAGTATTTCCAGTGAGGCTTGTAATCTTCGGGAGGGTAAAGCGTGCAAAAATGCCCAAATGTCCAGGTCACCTGATAGCCATTGCCCTCATAGTAGCCATCCTTTCGATCCGTCGCACCGATGACCTGGGCGATCTCCTTGGCTACACTGGGTTTCTCTGCAATACAAACTTTCATAGGCAATCAGGCAATTTACGAATGAATAAAATCAACCGATCATCCACAACATTTCTTATACTTTTTTCCACTTCCACAGGGACAGGGATCGTTGCGCGAAACCTTCTTTACCAATGGCACCTCCTGTGGATTGATCTGCCCATCGACATAGTACCATTTTCCGTTTTCTTTGATGAAATTAGATCGCTCGTGATGAATATGCTTCTGACCTTTCACATCCTCAAAATAAGCCTTGAACTCCACGATCCCTCGGTCATCGTTGATGCGACCATGCTCCACACTCACGATCTCAAGCTGGGTCCATTGATTCTCTCGCCCCCAGTTCTCCAGGTCCTCCTTGTTGTATTTGCTTCGCGTGCGACTGTGAGTGGTAGCCATCAGGTATTCGCCATCGACGCATGTATAGGCGCTATATCGCGATCTCATTAGAGCCAACGCAGTAGGCGCAGACTGCTCCGCAATCACAGACTCACAGCATTCTTCATAGCTTTTACCAGAACAACAAGGGCATTTTTGCATGGTTTCCTTTTTGATGGATCGCAAAGATATCCCATGTTCCTAAAGCAGAAAGAGAAATCTTATGTAATGATCAGCCCTTCTTAAATGGCTTTAAAATCAAATAGGTGATCAAAGTTCCAAGACCTCCTGCGAGGACAGAAAACAAAACTGAACCAATCACATATTGAACCAATTGCTCGTAGATCGAATCCATATTGAGGTGCTTAAAATCCTCAAACCTGACTGGGTCAGCGACAAAGGGGGCTCCACATAGGAAACTAACAAATATGATAATCGGCACCATGGGGGGAATGCTGATATTGGAAAAGAACAGCACGATAATTCGGTTCAACTTGAAAACACTGGCAATCCCAAATGCCACCAACATCTGAAAACCCCAAACCGGAAAGATGCCAAAAAACAATCCTAACCCCACAGAAAAGGCCATCTTGCCGGGACTGTCCTTGTGTTTCTTAAACTCTTCTTTGATTTTCTTTCGTGAGTTCTTGACCGAAAAGCGCATGATCATCAGTCTTGGCAAAAAGAAAATCAAAGCCAAAAAGACCAAAAAGGTATTGAGCACAGAGATTCTAGCAAAATCCCGCACCATTCTAAAATGCGTGATGCGATCCTCTTCATATTTCACACTGACAGGCACCGGCACAAACTGTACATTGGACCATGCCAGGCGAACAATCACTTCTATCTCAAATTCAAATTTGGAAGTGATCCATTTCTTTTTGCTGATTGGCTCTAGAGGGTAAGCTCGGTAGCCTGTCTGGGTATCAGGTAAGGAGATCCCTGTTTCCGCCCAAAACCAAAAGTTAGAGAATTTGTTTCCGAAGCTACTCTTGCTGGGCACATCTGCCTGAGCCATATTTCTAGATCCCATGATCACTGCACCGGGATTCTCGCCAATGGCCTTCAGTAACTTAGGTAGATCATCCGGATCGTGCTGCCCATCCGAATCTATGGTGATGGCATAGTCATATCCCAGTTCGATCGCTCGATCAAAGCCATTTCTTAACGCCACTCCTTTGCCCTGATTCACCTCATGGGTCAAGATTTCGAACTCAGGAAATTCTTTTAATATCTCAGGCGTATCATCCGTAGCGCCATCGTTGATCACGATGACATTATCGGTGTACATACTCAGCTTTTCGAGCACCGGTCGGATCTTCGGACCATTGTTGTAGGTAGGAACTAAAACGCAATATGTCAGCGTATCTACCTCAGGCTGCATCGAAGGTCGCTTGCTGTTTGAACATGATATCCTCGCCTTCTTTTGCTTTAAGACTTGCCTTCACTTTTAGCCCCTCTTCCGATTCTGCACAGTTGAAACTCAAGACCAGCTCAGGAGTAGCAGTAGGATCGATCATTCGGAGAAACTTCACATTGGCGGCTTTTTGCAGCTTCACTTTCTTACCAGTAGCTTTTTCTATGGCTCGTCTTAAAATCTCCATAGTCACCACACCCGGTAAAACCGGCTGCTGAGGAAAGTGTCCTTTGAAAACTTCATGGGCTGAATCGATAGTCAGAGCAATCTCATACTGCCCTTCCGACTCCACCAACTCTCCAAAGGATATTAGCTTTTCAAAATTTTCTTTATTCATGGCGATAATTATTCGGTAAAAACGGTTGCATCTGTCAGCGTATTCAGCTGATGATTCGAAAATTGAATCCGTCGAAAATCCGTTTCTGTCTCAAAGAAAACCAATTCTTTCAAGAGGAGCGACTCTTCATCAAACTTCAGACTTACTTTTTCGAACATGCGTTTCATGGTCTTCTTCGTTGGTAGCAGGTCTACCTCCACTACTCCATTAGCAAACCCAATATTCACATCAAAATCTCCACTCTGCAAAATCGAACCATCCATGGTAGTAAGCAAGAACCTTTTAAAACCTGCAATCTGCGGGCTATTGAGTGGAATGTTCTTTTTCTTTCCACCTTCCATTTTATAGGCTTCATCACTTTTGATCACAAAAGCATAAGCTTCAGGTGACTTTTGATCCCACTTCATCACTCCAGGTTTCATGAAGTAAAATTGACCACTAGCTTCCATGGTTTCATCTAGAAATGAAAACTCCTGTTCCTGATCAAAATCACTCACTATTGATGTCGTCTTCGCATTGAAAGCTTCCAATCGAGAAAGAAACTTCTCTACTCTATCCTGCGCTTCAACCTCTACTGTCAGGCAAATGATTGCCAACCCAAGCATCAAGCTGTATATCCTCTTTTTCATATTCGTTCTGTTATTGAGACAAAACACCAAATTCCATACCTCTTTTTCGAATTCCATCAATCAACTCTGGCAAAGCCTCACAAGTACTCTTGACTCGCTCGTGCATCAGCACGATATCCCCGGGTTTCGTTTGAGTAATCACCTTTTGCACCTTCAAAGAATCAAAATCATAAGCTGTATCATAGGTACGTAGCGACCAACCAATCATTTGCAGCCCGCGCTTCTTGATCACCTGAGCGACATTCGGGTTGGTGACACCAAATGGAGGTCTAAAATAGACTTCCTCCTTTCCACTCAAGTCAGTTAGTAGATTTTGTGCCCGCATAATATCTTTATCCAGGGCTGACCCAAACTTAAATCCAAATGCCGGTTCGTGCAGATAGGTGTGCCCACCTACCATATGTCCTTCTGCGATGATTCTTTTGACTAACTCGGGATGAGCCTCTACATTTTTACCGATCAGGAAAAACATGGCCTTGACTTGTTTCTCTTTTAGGATGTCTAAAGTCAAGGGAGTGAGCTCTGGGTGCGGCCCATCATCAAAGGTCAACATGACCCGATCACTAGCCACATGATTTTGTGCCTTCACAAAAAAATTGACCCCTGGCATCATAGACATGGCGAACAAAAACAGGGAATAAACGAAAATCAAGATGAATGGCGAGGCATAGGAGCTCATTCCTCTGGCCACCATGATCCAAAGTCCTAATTCAAGAAGTAAAAAAATGATTAAGCTCCAATGAAATTTAGACACGTCTGAGAAGGGTCAGTCCAGTATATTGCGCATTGCTCAAGTTGATCACTACTGAGAAATCACCTGCTTTCCCCTCATTCTTCAACTTGTCGTAGGCAAGGTGAAATCCAAATGCCGAACTACTAAAGTATCGGCCTATCCATTGCGTATATAGCTGATGATTGATATCCAGATCTGCTTCTTGTACCTCGTTCAAGCCTACAAAATTACCAATACTGTCATCGACACGCAGGTCATGCGCCTGTAGCAAGGCCTCCAGCTCTACTTCAATCTTCGAAGTAGAAACAATCTTTACATCAGCTACTTCGATTCCTGCATCGGACTCATCCTTCAGCACGAAGAAACTACAACCTTCAGCCAGTTCGTTTCGCATGTCTTCAGGCCAATCTACCGCTTTAGCCAGCTCGTCTAGCACATCTATTTTTTCGTCTACTCCGCCTAGCATTACTGCCTGATCACCTTCTTTGATTCGAAGCATAGCGTCCATCAGTGCATATTCGAAGGACAGTCCCTTCTGCACGTGTGTCATATTGTAGCGCTGGTTCTTCAGTTGCAATGCAATCTGACCAGAGACTGAGTTGTGGCCCGATTGGATGAAAGACAGTGGAGGAATCAAACTCCCCTCCTCGGCAAGAATTGAGGATTTCAAAAACTTTTCAGTATCCATCAAACAGCCCAATCCAGAACCTACGATGATCGCTCCCAAATCTTCCACTCCAGCCTGCTGCATGCATGCCTGACTGGAAGCCAAAGACATTTTCATCATTTTAGAAGCCCTTCTGATCATAGCTGGAGGGATAAAGTCCTTGTAATTGGGTTCTAGAAGTGCCAAATCATTGGCCTTCCCAATTTTCAGCTCATATAAATTTTCGTTGAGAAAACTTGGCTGACAGGTGATCGATACCGCGGATTGGATGAATACTTTTCTCATGCTTTTGTAAAGATCAAAGAAGTACTATTGCCTCCGAAACCGAAGGAGTTAGACATGACCGCATTAATTTCTTTGTTTTCCCATTCAGTAGTTGGTGTTCGTTCGCTACTGGTCATTTTATCCTTCCAGTGCAGATTAGGAAACACACAACCATTTTGAATACTCATGATCGAGTAGACTGCTTCTACTCCACCAGCAGCTGCCAATGTATGACCTGTATAAGCCTTGGTAGAACTAAAGGAAAGATCCAGATCACCAAATACACGATCAATCGCACTCAGTTCCGAATTGTCATTATTTTTCGTGGCAGTGCCATGGGCATTGAGATAGTCGATATCTGCAGCTTGCAGACCTGCTAGCTTTAGCGACTCCTGCATCGCCAGATAGGCACCATTCCCCTCTGGGGAAGTGCCGGTCTGATGGTAGGCATCGTTGGTATTAGCCCAGCCTTTACAGACACCCATTTTTTTATTCCCTGAAGCTGCCAGACTTTTTTCATTTTCCAGCAGTAGAAACCCTGCACCCTCACCCAGATTCAGTCCCACCCGGTTTTCATCAAATGGTCTGCAATACTCCGTATCATAGATCATGAGTGACCCAAATCCATCGACGGTAAAATCTGTCAATGCATCTGTACCTCCAACCACGACTCGATCCAGCATACCTGCCTTGATCATTCTAGCGCCAAGCATGATAGCATTGGCTGCCGAAGAACAGGCCGTGCTCAAGGTATTCACGTAATGAGTGATACCCAGCAGCTGCGCCACCATATCAGTGACTGTCCCCAGATCATGAGTTAATAAGTTTCGTATTTGAGTGGGATCCTGACGCATGTAGAGGGATTGAAAATGTCTTTCACTCAAATCCATGCCTCCGGTCGTGGTTCCATTGATGAAGCCAGTTCGCAAATCTTGGTCTAGGTCCGTTTCGGCTATGGCCTCCTTGCAGGCTAGCATCGCGATCAAGCCAGTACGTGGCACCTGCGCCTCTGCATCTAATCCAAGCAAAGTCTTCAGCTCCTCGTCAGACTTGAGTAGTCCTCCTTTCAGCTTAGGCCCTTTGTTTGTTTTGAAAAGAGTCACACCTGTTTTGGCTGCCTTTAGGGCACGTAGATTTTCTTCTACGCCTATCCCAAGGGCAGTCACCACTCCCATACCGGTCACGAATGCTTCCATCAATTCTTATTTGCCTCGATGTATTTGGCTAGTGTTTCTATTGAATAAAAAATATCTCTTGCCTCTTCTGGATTGCCTACTTTCAATCCATAGTTGTTGTCCAGAATCACGATGATCTCTAGCGCGTCGATAGAGTCAAGTCCCAAACCATCACCAAACAATGGCTCATCATCTTTGATGTCCGCCGGGGTTACCTCTTCCAGGTTTAGCTGTTCGATCAGCTTTTCTTTTAATTCTTGTTTTAACTCCATTATGCTCTCTTTTACTCCTTTGCTACGAAATATAGCTCTAACTCAAACGCTTCTTCCAAGACTTCCACCCAGCCTCCCAGCACGGCTTCAGCCTTATTTTGTGCCACTAGCACTTGATTGGTTTTCATCCAGCGATCCTGATCAAACTGATCCGCCAGAGTGAATAAATTTTCTCCATACCACTTGTTGCGAATCGCTATTTCACCCAACACAATATTAGGCAAAGTGTAGACAAAATTCGCTGGGCTGGCAGCCTTTCCCTCATTGATATTTTGCTGATGAACCCAGTCCGTATCCAAACTGGCCGATGCATTCTGAAAGTGAAGGGCGATCGCATCATCTTGATAGGATTCAAGATCGTGCTCCTGTTTCAGAAGCTCCACCCCTATTACTCCTAACTTAGATAAATTATCCATTTTATGGAACTTGGGATAGCTCATATTTAATGAATGATAGAATGCCGACATCAATCCTTTGAGCGTACCATCATTCTCAGGCAATGGCTGTGACTTGCCATTGATTTCGAAGAGGTCCTTCTTTATTACTATAGAACTAATTGCTTTCAACATTCAACCTTTCTTATCACAGCAGCAGCATTACATCCCCCAAATCCCGAAGTGGTCTTTAGTATGGTATTTAGCTGCATTGCTTTATTTTCTGTTAAGACATTGATTTTTTCTGTAGTACCTGGGCTTTCACACCCCTTGGTAGCCAACATCTCGTTGTTATCCATGGATTGCATGCACATCACAAGCTCTAGCAGACCTGCTGCTCCGAGTGTATGCCCAAAATAGCCTTTCATGCTGTTGACAGGCTGCTTGGTTAGCCCCATTCGATGAAAAGCAATGGACTCCATGTCATCATTGTAGCGAGTAGCCGTACCATGGGCCGAGATCGCATCGATCTGTCCCACTTGCAGAGCCGACTGCTTTAGTGCCTTGGTTATGGATCTATAAAGCCCTTCTCCAGTACGGGAGGGTCCTGAGATGTGGTTGGCATCATTGGCACTCGCTCCACCTAATACTTCTTTGGGGCAAGCCATAAAATCTTTTTTATCTCCTGTCACCACTGCCGTAGCAATCGCTTCACCCAGAGACAGCCCATTTCTATTGGCATCAAATGGCTTACATTCCCTGTCACTCAATGCCATAAAGGACTCGAATCCTCTACAAGTAAATTCAGAGAACACATCCGCCCCAATGACCATTACCTTGTCATAATTGTTGGTCGCTATATAATCATGGGCCATAACTACCCCAAGCAAGCCAGATATACAAGCATTGGACACCACCTCGATATCCATCTGAATATCCAGTTTGGACGCCACGACTTCAGCTACAAACTGGGGTCTTACCTCCTTGCTTAATCCGGCTGCTAATCGATCGACATCACCTTTCGTAGTACAAAATATCATCAACCACTTCCCTTCCAAATCATTCATTCTGGATAAGGAGTATTGACAACTCTGAAGGACCAGAGACTCTAATTTGGTAAGGCCTTTTTCAAGATTATAATCTTCTATTATACCAAAAGGAATGTTAGAAGGGGCATGATCGTAGTGTTCATGCTTTTTCAAACCGGAGATGCCCTGCTGTGCCTTTGCAAAATTGACATGGGCACCTACTCCCAGCGGAGAGATGATATGTTCGGCTCCTATATAACTCATCCTTCTTTCCAATCTGCTTGATTCATCCATTCGGTATAAAACTCCGGATAGGATAATTCCAACTCTCTAGATTTGGCATGGAGAAACACCTGCTCAGTTTTCCCAATACAGCTTACCTGTCCGTTTTCCAGATTGATTACTTCATATTCATGGATCAGTTTGGCGGATCTTGATTTGATCAATCTGCATCTAATCTCCAAGTTCTCACCAAATGTAAGTGGCGACTTGTAGTTGATGTCTGCATGTACAATCGGAACAAAATACCCATTGTTTGCTATATCCATATAGGACATCCCGATGCTCTCACCTAGTTTTTCTCTGCCATCTTCAAAATACTTCAAATAGTTGCCGTGCCAAACGACACCCATGGCATCCACTTCAGAAAATCTCGCTCTTACAGATATGCTTACTTCCAGATACTCCATTAGTCTTCTTGCTGAATGAGGATTTTCATCTCGCAAGAAATCAAATCCTGATTTCCTACTTTGCTACTACCTGAGATAATAGTTACATTCATCACATCATTCTTTATGGTTACGGTGGTTTCTATTTGTGCGCCGATTGGTGGCAGGTCAGTTACTTCTACTTTGCTCACACCCCCGATGAACCCAACAGGCACAGGGATATTCCTTAAATGACACTCATATCCGACCTTGGCAGCAGCCGTTTGGGCAATATTTTCGATCAGTCCTGATTCAGTCAATTTCCCATCCAGCACAAACATATTATTCTCGCTCACCTCCAGACGAGAAACAATTTCTTTTTCTCCACAGCTGATCACCTCGTCTATCATGACGATCGGAGCTTTTTGTGGTATATAGTCGGTAATATTTTCTCGGTCGATTAGTGCTTTCATTCGTGATGAAAAAAGTTATAGTAATTAAACCAATGATCGGGTTTTTCCCTCACCTTTTGTTCCAAAATGTCGGCGAAGCTTTGCCCAATGGCTTGGGGGTCCTTTCTATCCGCATCGGTAAAGTGAGCTGAAAAGAAGTAGTGAAAATCGCTTTTCTTGTGTGCAAAAACAAACGCAAATGGAGATTTCAATTTTGAAATCAACTGAAACGGTCCTAATGGAAACAGAGCCTTCTGTCCAAAAAAGTCTAAATCCAGTGTAGGTGCTCCTGGCAAAAATCGATCTGCATGCAGGCACAATACCTCCCCATTTTTGAGCGCATTGTAGATTTTGATCAAATGCCCCAGATCGTTATTCTGTGTTATGATTTCGTAATTCTGAACTCCCTGGCTAGCCAGATAATCTTTGATCTTTTCATGTTCATTGTCAAACATGAGAATGTTGATCTTTCGGTTGATCCCATCTAGTAACTGACCTGCTATATCCCAATTGCCATAGTGACCCGAAACCAAGATGAGCCCATTACCTTCATTGGCCAACTCTATGAGTTTGCTTTCACCACTGTTAGAATAGCTATACAAAGACTTGTTCCCTGCCGAAAAGGCAATTTTGTCTAGCAAGGATTGGGCTAAATTCAGGAAATTATTTCTGACAATAGGCTTGGCTTCCTTTTTGGACAACTTCAATGCCTTTGTGTAGAATGAAATAAGAGCTTCCTTTGGGGCTGACCCGAATAGATAGTAATAATAAGATACCCCTCTAAGTAATAAGTAGGCGGCTTTTATATTTACAAATTTCAGTGTCCATACAATAATACGGTACCCCAAAAGGGTACCTCTAGTACGTCCTGTCCATTTGCTCATTAGGCATGCTCGTGCTTATTGACGATGAAATCGTAAAAGTCATTGAGTGTAGAAATAGACTTAAAGTCCTCTCCAGTCACTTTAAAACCAAAATGACTTTCGATTACCACCACCAAATCCACATAGTCCAGACTGTCCAAATCCAGCGTTTCATGAAGCACACCGTTAGGATCGAGAGATTCCACCTCCACTTCAAATTCCTCCGCCAAAAATCCGTTCACCGTTTCAACTACTTCTTCTCTAGTCATAATTCTTAATGATAAGGGTTGAATTCGTGCCCCCAAACCCAAAAGAGTTAGAAGCTATCGTATCCAAATTCGACTTTTTTGATTCTGCAATAATATTAAGATTTCGGGATACTTCATCGGGATTCTCAAAATTGATGTTTGGAGCGATAAAGGAATTGCGCATCATGATCATACTGTACACTATTTCGCTAGCTCCTGCCATCCAGCATTCATGCCCAGTCATAGATTTGGTAGAACTCACTGGAGTTTTCCCTCCAAAAACGTCGAGAATAGCCTGAGCCTCAAACATATCCCCCTTAGGAGTGGATGTGGCATGCGCATTGACATAATCCACCTCGCTTGCCTTGATGCCCGCCATTTTGAGTGCACGGGTAATAGAATCTACCTGACCTTCGGTATTTGGATTAGAAATATGATCGCCGTTGGACGAAAAACCATACCCTGTAATCTCACCGAGTATGGTAGCGCCTCTGCGCTGTGCCGATTCCAATGATTCAATGATTACTGTAGCAGCTCCTCCACTGGTGATCAAACCATCTCTATCCTTATCAAAGGGACGTGAGGATTTAGCTGGATCATCTTCCCGAGTAGAGAACACGCCCAAACCATCGAAGCTACCAAAAGCATACATATTCACTTCCTGAGCTCCTCCACAGATAATCATGTCTTCTAGTCCAGACTTAATCATATGATACCCCACACCAATCGCATGCGAACCTGAAGCACAGGCAGCACTAATCGTAAAGTTGATCCCGCGCAATCTGAAGATGGTAGCCAGGTTCATATTAACAGTCGAGTTCATAGATTGAAAAATCGATCCAGAACCCACCAGCATGGTATCTTTCTTTTCGCGAATCACATCTACTGCATCGATCACAGCCCCTGCTGTAGAATCATTACCAAAAAGGATTCCCGCACGATTTTGATCTAAATAATCCTGGCTTACCCCTGCCATATCTAATGCTTCTTTGGTAGAAACATAGGCATACTTGGCTTCTTCCGACATGCCTAAACGGGCTCTTCTAGGTAAGTCTTTTTTCAAATCTGGTTCTGACACGATACCTGTCAAACAAGACCGATAGCCAAATTCTCTTCTTTCCAGATCAAGTCCTATTCCACTCTTTCCTTGCCTGAGGGAATCAGTTACTTCATCTACATTTTTGCCAATGCAGGAATAAACACCGTATCCTGTTATTACGACTCTCATATTATTATGAATACAATCCTCCGTTGATATTGATTACTTCACCCGTAATGTAGCTAGCTTTAGGCGAGGCAAGAAAGGAAACGAGATCGGCTACTTCCTGAGCCGAACCAAAACGATTCATTGGTACCAATTTCTTCAATTCATCCTCATTCAAATCCTGAGTCATATCACTGGTGATAAATCCAGGAGCTACTGCATTAACAGTTATTTTTCTTTTGGCCAATTCTTGAGACAATGCTTTAGTTGCCGCTATCATTCCACCTTTTGCAGCAGAATAATTGACTTGACCTGGCACCCCTTTCAATCCTGAAAGTGAAGCCATATTAATGATTCGCCCAGCGCGATTTCTCACAAAATGCTGAAGCAAATGACGTGTCACATTATACATACCTTTTAGGCTAGTCTGTACTACGTCATCAAAATCCTTTTCTTCCATGAAAACCATGAGGTTGTCTCTCGTAATACCTGCATTATTTACAAGTACCTCTACTTTAGACTCCTTATTGTTGGCCAACCAGTCGCTCAACGTCTTTTCAACTTCAGCATGATCCTGCACCTGAAACTTCAGCAATTCGGCTGTACCTCCTACTTCTTCTATTTGCTTTTTGGTTTCTTCTGCAGCGCTATCATTGGAGGCATAGTTGATGAGTATATGCAAGCCAAGATCAGCTGCTAAAGTCACAGCCACTGCTCTACCTATACCTCTAGAACCACCGGTTACTAATGCACACTTTCTCAAAATAAATTCTTTTCTGCGTTCAATAATTTTTTCTTCAACTTCATCTGATGCGGATGAAGCGCAATGTCTTGTTTCAAAGTTGGCACGATCTCCCTTACAAAGTTGTAAAACTCTCTTGTGGATGAGGCCTTTTGATCAATCTTATTGCTCAAATCAATGGCCTGTGCAATTGAAATTGTCAATATGGTCAACACCTCAAATGCATTGTCTATGACCTTTTGAGTCATCACTGCCGCATTTGTACCCATACTCACGATATCCTGATTGTCCCCATTGTTTGGAATACTATGGATATACATTGGCATGGACAAGGTTTGGTTCTCAGCTGTTGTCGACACAGCTGTAAATTGCATACCCTGAAGACCAAAATTAAACCCTAACTTTTCCATATTCAGGAATGGAGGGAATATCTGATTCAATTTAGAATGCATCAGGAAGTTCAATTGACGTTCCATCAACATAGTCAGTTTGGTCACTGCGATTTTTAATTTATCCATTTCCAGAGCAATATAGTCGCCATGGAAATTCCCACCGTGATAGACATTTTTAGTATCCATGCAAATGATAGGATTATCGTTTGCTGAATTCACTTCGTCCTCTACGATTTGCTTACAATATTCATAGGTTTCCAATACTGGACCTATCACTTGCGGCACACATCTAAGTGAGTAGTACTCCTGAACTTTTTCAGAAAAATACTCCTGCCCCTCGATATGCTCTTCGTTGAACAGGTGAGCATTTCTTTGTTTTAGAACACTACCATCCTTCACCAAGTCGCGCATGATACTGGCCACTTTTTGTTGGCCTTTGTGCAGCTTCGAGTTGTTGAGCTCTGACGAGAAAGAGTCATCGTATGAAGACGTCAACTCATTCATAATAGAGGAAGCATGAATGGCCCAACCGATCAACTTCTTCGCTTTGATCAAATTGACTGCCGCAATCCCGGACATACATGACGTACCATTGATCGCACCCAGACCATCTCTCAGCATCAGCTTGGCCGGCTCTATCCCTTCAGCCTTAAGGGCTACAGCAGTATCCACCACTTCGCCTTTGTAATAAACCTGCCCGTGACCAATCAAGGTGTGAGCCACATGAGCCAATTGAAGTAAGTCACCACTGGCTCCTACTCCACCATGGGTTGGAATACAAGAGATGATGTCTTTTTCCAAAAACTTCTCCAAAGTTTCCAGGTACTGTAGACTAGAGCCTGAATACCCTAATGCCAAGGTATTGAGGCGGCAAACCATCACGATTCGCGCATACTCTTCGGAGATGTATTCTCCCGTGCCATTACAGTGGCTATGTATCAGATTGTATTGAAGTTCTTCTAGTTTATCATCAGAGATTCGATATTGAGCCATTGGCCCAAATCCTGTGTTAATCCCATAAATGACTTTATTTTTAGAAAACTCTTTAAGAAAATCGTAAGAATTTTGAATTTTCTCTTTTTGCTCTGAACTTAAACGATAGCTATCTTTTCTATCGAATATTTCTTCTATTTTTTCAATTGTAAGTCTTCCCAACTATCGTAAATTTTACCAACGATTTGAACATATTTTTTGTCAACCCACAAATCTAATGATTTAATTGGCAGGTCCTAGTTTCACCTTTCCAATTCTGAAATTTCCACTGCGATCCTTTAATATTGCCACAGATTAAACCTTAAGAACAAGCATAGATTCATGCGCTTCAACCGTCTCCCTATATTCGTTTTGATCCTCGGTATTTTTTTCGGAGGTCTATACGCATTGCTGAATGTGAAAATTAATGAAAACCTCGACGAAACTCTACCCAATCAAAAAGGTTTTTCTACCCTTCAGTCCTGGATGGACAAACAAAAGAACCTGGTTGTTTTTTCATTGAAACTAGACCCTACTAATTCATTGGAAGAGGTAGAAACGAAAGCTGACTCTTTGAAATCAATCCTTCAGAAGAGCCAATTGGTTGAATCAATTCAGTATAAAAATGACATAGATCCACAGCAGTTTTTCAACCTGATCTATGACAACCTCCCCATCTACCTGGAGGAGAAGGACTATAATCAATTAGACAGCTTGCTAAAGCCTGAAACAATGGCCAGCAAGCTACAGGCCAACAAAAAAACGCTGCTCTCACCAGAGGGTATTGGCCAGAGAAAAAGACTCCTCGATGATCCACTTGGCTTTTCGAACCTCGCATTTAAGGGGTTCAGTAAAATGCAAATGACCGAAGAGATCATTCAAAATGGCGGGTATTTCTTATCAAAGGATCGCAGCAAATTGTTGATCAAAGCCCGAGTCAATTTCGATATTGCCAACAGTGAGGCCAATCGCATGGCTACTGAAAAGATGGATCAGATTGTAAATGAATGGAACAACAATCTATCGAATGCTGAACTGGATTATTTTGGCACATTCCTGATCGCAGATGTCAATGCCCGGCAAATCCAAAAAGACGTACGTGTAACGGTATCCATTGCTGTCTCTGCCATTTTGCTTCTCTTGATTTATTACTATCGCAGATGGGTTATTTTGGCTTTTTTCCTCGTCCCAGGTTTGTTCGGGGTATTAACAGCTGCTTTACTTATTTATTTACTGCAGGGGCAGATTTCTGGATTGGCACTGGCTGCCAGCGCCATTGTTTTTGGGATAGTGGCTGACTACTCTTTCCACTTTTTTACCCATTTCAAGGAGAATGGGGATGCCATCAAAAGTAGAAACGAAATTATGTTTCCGCTCTTGATCAGCGGAGGAACAACCATTGTAGCTTTTCTATCCCTGTATTTTGCAGACTCTAAAACACTCAAGGATTTTGGCCTTTTCACCTCTTTCAGTTTAGCAGGCACCTTGTTTTTTATTTTGGCTGGATTGCCATATATCCTTCGAATTTTCGAAAAGAAAATCTCTTTTGCCTCGGACAATCTACTGGATAAATGGGTTGATAAAATCAAGATTGGAAAAACCACTCCAGGCAAATGGACCATGCTGGGCTTTTTGGCACTTTCAGCATTGATGCTCTATTTCGGTATGGATGTACAGTTCGAAAACGATCTGCGTAAGATCAATTACTATCCCGAATCGCTGCAAGAAAGAGAGCAATCCATCCAAAATATAGATCCAGAAACAGAACAGCGCATTACTATTTTAGCAAGAGCTACTAAAGACAAAAGCGCAGAACATGTAAATGAGCGATTGAATCGAAAACTCGATTCGCTACATGCGTCTGGAAAGATCAAAAACTTCTTTTCTGTTGCTCCTATTTTAATCTCAGCTGAAGAGCAGAAAAAACGAATTGAACGCTGGAATGATTACTGGAAGGGTAAACGAGACACTTTCCTTTCCAGCTTTGAGAAAGTAGCACTCGAGCAAAACTGGAAACCAGGTTATTTCAAAAACTTCTATCAGCTGATCGAAGAGAATGCCGATTCAGCTGACATTTATTCATTCATTGATCAAAGTCAGAATCTCAGTGATCTGACGGTCAGATCAGACGAAGGAGTCAACATCCTCAGCACTTTAATTTGTCCTATTCAGGAGAGTAGCTCCATCAAGGATCAACTGGCACAAACTCCCGGCATAGTAGTGATAGATAATGCCAGCGTAGTGGCCCGAATTGTAGAAAGTGTCAAAGACGATTTCAACTTCCTTCTGATTTATGCGAGCGCAGCGGTTTTCATCGCCTTCCTATTGATATATGGCAACCTGGAGTTGACTTTAATTTCATTCATCCCGATGATCCTTAGTTGGGTGTGGGTGCTGGGTACTGCGGCTTTGTTGGACATCAAATTCAACTTCATCAATATTATCCTTACTACTTTCATCTTCGGTTTAGGAGACGACTTTAGCATATTCGTGACTGATGGATTGCTTCATAGATACAAGTACCGCAAGGAGGTAATTGGACAATACAAAACAGGAATCATACTCTCCTCAATATCGACTGTGATAGGCACAGGAGTACTGATCTTTGCTAAACATCCGGCTCTGCAGTCCATCGCGGTATTAAGTGTGATAGGGATCATTATCATTGTCCCGATTACCTTTTTCATACAGCCCGTGCTGTTCAGATTACTGATTATTAACAGGACAGAAAAAGGGAAACCTCCTTACTCTATCGGCAATATTCTCTTTAGTACTTGGGGTTATGGTATGTTCATACTAGGAAGTTTATTTAGTGTATTTCTCAACTACCTGCTTAGAATCAGCCCCCTTTCTACTCAAAGAAAAAAGCATTTGACCCATCGCGTGCTGCAGGTCGTATCAGGCTTCCAATTAGATATTCTTTGGAAAACCAAAAAGCGATATGTGGGAATGGAAAATCTTGATTTTTCCTCTCCCTCAATCATCATTGCTAATCATAGCTCATTTTTTGACATCTTGGCACTTGTCAGACTTCACCCTAAGCTCGTACTGGTAGTCAACGAGTGGGTTTACAAATCGCCGCTTTTTGGGCCTGCCATCCGATATGCAGATTACATCCCCTCTTTCAAAAACATGGAGGAAGAAATTCCTAAAATGAAGGAACTGGTGGAGAAGGGATACAGCATCGCAATCTACCCGGAAGGAAAGCGATCCGTAGACGGGAAGCTCACAAGATTTCATAAAGGAGCCTTTTATCTGGCCGAAGAATTAAAACTAGACATAACACCTATCATCCTTTACGGTCATGGATATGTAATGCCCAAGCATGAGTACTACTTCAAAAGTGCCCCATGCGACACGGTCGTCTTGCCTCGAATCAAATATGGTGATTTGACATTTGGTGAAGGCTACAGACAGAGAACCAAAAAGATTTCTGCTTACTTCAAGTCCGAATTCAACAAATACAAGGAAAGTGAATTTTGTATGCAGCATGCTTATGCAGCGCTGATCTATAGCTTCTATTATAAGAGTCCAATTCTGCCCTGGTACTTTAGAGTGAAATGGAAGTTTGAGAAGAAAAACTACGAAAACTACCACCAACTCATAGGCACGGGATCAAAAAAAATCTATGATCTCGGCTGTGGCTATGGCTACCTGAGCTATTTCCTCTGGTTGAGAAATGAAGATAGAGAAATCATCGGACTCGACTATGACGAAGAAAAAGTCGCATTGGCAGCCAACAGTTATTTGAAAAACGATCAAATCAACTTCATCAGCGGCAAAGCAGAAGAATTGGAAATCAAAGATGCAGACGCCATAGTTTTGGCAGATGTGCTTCACTATTTAAATCCAGAAAAGCAACTCCAGTTATTGAGCAATTGTCATCAGGGATTGAAAGAGAATGGACTCATTTTGATCAGAGACGGAGTATTAGATCAAGAAGACAAACATGAATGGACCAAAAAATCAGAAAAGTGGTCTACTCAGCTCATCAAGTTCAACAAAACTGATGGGGATCTGCACTTCATCAGTCAGGAGACGATCGAGACGTGGGCGAAGGACTATGGCTATGAATTGAGTATCGACCCTCAATCAGACAAGTCTTCTAATATGCTTTTCATTCTCAATAAAACCGCATTAGAGCGAGATTAAAACCAGATTAAAATTGTCGGGTTGGTCAAAAAGCCATTACTTTTAACATCAATAGTATTACTATCATTGAGAAATCGGTTGTAGTATTGCTATGTGTTAGATATCTCACTAGTCATAGAGGAAAAGTACTTCAACAAAGATCCACAATCAACAGATCTAGGAAGGAGTATTATATCTGCCAGCATCGAGCTGATGGACGAGTTGGGGTTCGAACATTTTACTTTTAAGAAATTAGCGACCAAAATTCAGTCGACGGAAGCCTCGGTGTATCGCTACTTCGACAACAAACTGAAACTGCTACTCTATCTCACCAATTGGTATTGGGCATGGCTGGAGTATCAGATTGATTACAACACACATCACTTGTCCAATCCTGATGAAAAATTGAAAATCATCATAAAAATCATCAGTCAATCACAGTCAGCAATAGAGCAAGTGAATCTGCCAGGTGCAGAAACCTCAGTCCTACGAAGAATCGTGATGAGTGAGTCCGACAAGACTTATCTCAACAAACAAGTAGACCAGAACAATCATCAAGGGTTATTCAGAGGGTTCAAAAAGCTATGTAACAAAATCGCTACGGTGATTTCTGAATTGGACCCAGATTACAAATATCCACATGCATTGGGCAGTAGCATTTTGGAAGCCTCTCATCAACAGGCTTTTTTTGCACAGCACTTACCATCTATTACAGATGTGTCCATGGACAAAAAAGAAGGTCTTAACACCCAGGTTTGTGATTTCATAGAAGACTTGGCATTTAAAGTACTCAGCAGCAAAACCAATCCAACGGAGAAAGCATAAGAAAAATGAACGGAAACAAATCCATATACGAAGGCAAACTCACCCCATTCAAGCGGCTTTTCAATATGCTTACGCTAGACAAGAGTGAGATATTTATCATCTATGCCTATGCCATTTTCAATGGACTCATCAACCTGACCCTGCCATTAGGTGTTCAGGCAATCATCGGTTTTGTGATAAGTGCAGAATACTCTGCGTCATTAGGTATTTTGATATTTATAGTAGTGGTCGGGGTAGCTGCTGCCGGTATTATTCAAATTTTGCAATTGTCATTAACGGAACTTTTGCAACGAAGAATATTCACTCGCTCCTCCTTCGAGTTTGCTTATCGAATCCCACGATTCAAAATGGAATCCATTTCCAGTTTTTATGCGCCGGAGTTGATGAACCGCTTCTTTGATACTTTAAATATTCAAAAAGGGCTATCTAAAATCCTGATCGATGTATCCAGTTCTACACTGCAGATCGTATTTGGGATGCTGCTACTTTCGCTATACCACCCCTTCTTCGTATTTTTTGGTATCGTTCTACTGGGTCTCATTACCATTATCTTTATAGTGACAGGACCAAAAGGGCTAAAAACCAGTATTCTCGAATCGAAATACAAATATCAGGTAGCACACTGGCTAGAAGAACTGGCTCGTGTGATGGGCACCTTCAAACTTGCAGGAAAAACCGACCTTCCTATTAGGAAAATGAATGAATATGTAGGCAACTACCTGAAATTCAGAAAGCAACACTTCAACATCCTCATCCTTCAGTTTTCAAACATCGTAGGATTCAAAACCGTGATTACGGCAGGTCTATTGATTTTGGGTAGTGCTCTGGTCATCAACCAGGAGATCAACCTGGGGCAGTTTGTAGCATCTGAGATCATCATTCTTTTGGTTTTAAGTTCAGTTGAAAAACTCATCCTAAGCATGGAAACAGTGTACGATGTACTGACAGGAATCGAAAAGTTAGGTCAGGTAACAGATATCGAAATGGAAAGTGACGAAGGGTTGGATTTGGAAGCCATCACCAAAGGAAAGAAAATATCGGTGGAACTGTCAGATCTCAGTTTCACATATCCATCAGATACCAAACCCGCCATCCAAAACCTGAACCTGAAGGTCGAAGGTGGAGAAAAAGTGGCCATCACTGGGATAAACGAATCTGGTAAGTCTACACTAATCGCTCTGATTTCAGGACTTTACAGTCACTATCAGGGCTCTATATTATTCAATGGAGTACCACTCAACAATATTAGCATCATGAGCTTCCGATCTGTAATCGGAGACAATCTAGGCATGCAGGATTTGTTCTTTGGTACGCTGGAAGAAAACATCACTGTAGGAAAAGAGGAGATAGAAATAGAAGACATTCTTTGGGCCATCGAAAAGGTAGGACTAAATAACTATTTCAAAGGCTTATCCAAAGGCCTCAACACCATGATACAACCAGAAGGGCAAGGACTCTCTTCGAGTATAAGACAAAAAATCATTTTGGCCCGAACCATAGCCGAACGACCAAAAATCATTGTGATGGATAAAACATTACAGGGACTAGAGTTCGAAGACCGCAAGCAGATCAGTCAGATTTTAACCTCACCGGATCAGCCCTGGACTTTGCTAGCCGTGACCAGCGACCCACTCATGATGGATGGCTGTGACAAAATCGTAACCCTGGAAAAAGGAACAGTAGTGGATATCAAAACTCAAAAACCTTCAAACCAAAAAAGGAGATAGTATGCTTAATATTTCGCACAATTCGATCGACAGAGAAGAAATACTAAAGGATCAATCCTCCTATCAGGATGTGATGAAATCCAAGGCATCCAAATCTTTGGTTCGCCTACTCACCGCATTGTTTCTAATAGGATTCATCCTGTTATTCTTTCCATGGACTCAAAATATCAGAGCCAGAGGCACACTCACTACCTTGCGACCTGAAAATCGAGAGCAGGAGATTCATTCAGTGATCTCAGGACGAGTGGAAAAATGGTATGTCCGAGAAGGTCAATTTGTAAGCAAAGGAGATACGATCATATTTATATCTGAGATGAAATCTGAGTACCTGGATCCTGACTTGATTCAGAAATCTCAAAATCAAGCTGATGCCAAAGGAGCCTCAGTCAAATCTTATGATGACAAAGCAGACGCACTGAGAAGACAAATTACCGCACTTCAAAACAATAGAAAATTAAAACTAAAGCAGGCCAAAAACTACCTGAATCAAAACAGGTTGAAGGTCAATTCTGATAGTATAGAATATCAAACTGCATTGGTCAATCTGGATATCGCTCAGAAGCAATTTGCCCGTCAAGAGAAATTGTACGAGCAAGGACTGAAGTCTTTGACCGAACTGGAAGCCAGAAAACAAAAGCTTCAAGAGGCTGTAAACAAGAGCAACTATTACCAAAACAAATGGTTTACCAGTCAGAATCAGTTGATCAATGCGGAACTGAACATCAATACGATCGAAGGAGAATTTCAGGAAAAAATCGCCAAGGCTCAATCTGATTTACAATCTGCCATTTCCAAATCACTAGAAGCCGTAAGTGACTTCAACAAACTTTCGATCCAACAATCCAACTATTCCAGAAGATCGGGATTTTACCACATCACAGCTCCTCAAGATGGCTATGTGACCAAAGCAATCACAACAGGTATCGGCGAAACGGTAAAAGAAGGGGATGCCATCTTTAGTTTCATCCCTGCTAACTATGACCTGGCCGTGCAGTTATATATCCGACCGATAGATCTTCCATTGATCCATGAAGGTCGCAAGGTTCAAATCCAGTTCGATGGATGGCCAGCTTTAGTATTTAGCGGATGGCCAAACCTTTCCTTTGGTACTTACAGAGGAACGGTAGTCGCTTATGACAAGGCTGCTTCAGCCAATGGAGAATTCAGAGTACTGGTAGCACCAGACCCTGAATCACCAGAATGGCCAAAACTTCTACGCATTGGTTCTGGCGCTTATGGTATCGCCTTGTTGAAAAACGTACCTATCTGGTATGAACTCTGGCGAAATCTAAATGGCTTCCCTCCAGATTTTTATACCAACGAAGATTTGAAAAAAATGAAAGCAAAAGGTCAAGTAAAATGATGAGAGTCAGCAAATATATTGTCATCATCGCTCTGTCATTCTACTCCTTTGGCTCAAGGGCTCAGGATGATGGAAACACTCTTACCCTGGAGGAGTTTTACCAACTGGTGGGCGACTTCCACCCGGTCGCTCAACAGGCGATACTGTTGCAAGCCCGGGGCGAGTTAGCTGTGAAACAGGCCAGAGGACAATTCGATCCAAAGCTAAAATCCCAATTCAACAACAAAGAATATGGTGGAAAGGACTATTACAGTCTATGGAATAGCTACTTGGAAATGCCTACGCTTCTCAATGTAGACCTAAAGGCGGGCTATGAAAGAAACAATGGAACTTATCTCAACCCAGAACACAACGTACCCACAGACGGCCTTTACTACGCAGGGATTTCTGTTCCTTTAGGTCAGGGATTGATTCACAACCCAAGGAAAATCAACCTTCAAAAAAGCCGTTTTGAAGAACAACAGTTTATCAATGAGTCTGTTTTGGTCATGAACAACCTACTCTTTGACGCTAACTATGCCTACTGGTGGTGGTTCGAATACTTCCAAAAGTACTCGGTGATCGAGAATAGTCTGACACTGATGCTCGAACGCTATGATGGAATCAAACAGTCTGTAGCCAATGGAGAGAGTGCTGCCATTGACTCTGTCGAAACACTGATTCAAGTTCAGAAATGGAGAAATTCTTACAGAGACACTGAGCTTTCGCTACAAAACAGCTCTTTGTACATGTCTAACTACATATGGTCCGACAGTCTGGATATAGCTTATTTCCATCCGTCCACGACCGCTCCTCTTACCACACCTGATTATGTAGAGATCGAGGACCAAATTCTGGCTGCTCATCCAGAACTCAAAAAACTATCCATCAAAAACGAAATGCTGGAACTGGACAGAAAGTTGAGCGTTGAGCAGATCAAACCTGTATTGGATGTCAACTACAACTTTTTGCTCTATCAGCAAGATGATGAATACAACAACTATTTTAACAACAACTATAAAGTAGGTGTCGAATTTGAGTTCCCGCTACTTATCCGTAAGGAAAGAGCCAAACTGCAAGCGACCAAGTTGAAAATTCAGGAAAATGAATATAAGATCGACGAAAAGACACGTCAAACCCTAAATAAGGTAAGGCAATCTTACAACAAGGTATTAACGCTGCGTCAGATGATCGATCAGCAAGAACAAATTCTGGCCAACTACCAGAGACTCTTGAGAGCCGAGCAAACCAAATTTGAAAATGGAGAAAGTTCAGTATTCCTGCTCAATAGCCGCGAAAACAAAAAGCTTGAAAGTGAACTCAAGCTTATTGAATTGCGTGCTAAATATGGTCAGTCGATTGGTGAATTGAAATGGGCCGCAGGTGTGCTACACCAGGAAGTATCAGTGGTGTCGTCAGAGGAATAATCTCAGTCCATTTCTACCAGATACTCCCCCGGCACCTTGCCGCTGAATTTGAGGATAAGGTCGTGTTCTTCAGGAACGATTCCATCATAGGCCTCAGCGACTCTACGCATCAGGTCCAAAAAGAAGGGCATGTGTTCATCCCTACTTAAAGTTTGGAATATTCTCACATTTTTAAAGAAGACAATCTGTGGATCCATATCCAATTCCATGGCAGAGTCAAAAGACAATTTTATCTCTTTGGCCCATTCGTCTTCCTGAACTATTCTTTCTAATTCGTCGAGCTCTTCTTGTTGGACTTCTCCATCCGCCATTGCCAGAGCGTAGAGTATTTTGCCAAATACGTTAAGGGTAATTTCATCGGGTTTAGTGGTCATCTTTCTATGTGTTCATGCGTTTAATAATCTCCATAAAGGAGTGAGGGTATCTAATCAGCCTGGAGCTGACAATCACATTTTACTATCCTGCTGAAGGGAAAAAATGTACGTAGCTAAAAATTCCAAAGTAGGGATTTACCTTTAGAGGAATTTAGCGAAAATTTTTGTCTTGAGCAATTTATTACACATGTATAAATGATATAATCATATGACAATAATCATAGCATCTGATGAAACAAAAAAAGCCTTGACAAACACACGTCTGTCAAGGCTTTTTTACTGATTTTTCTTTACCCTCTATTTTTCCAAAAGTGTCGCTTGCTCTTCCATACCAACCACATGAGCTACCGTCTTAATTAGCTTCTTGTTTCGCTTCACAAATGGATTACTCATATCCCAAACGTATCCAGCCAATATAGAAGTGATTTGCTTCTTGATTTCCAACTTGATATCCGAATGGAAGAAAATCTTTTGTAAATCTCCATTGTACCAGGTTTCTACTACTGCTCTGAACACCTCACTGGCTTGTTTCATATGGGCTACATATTCCATTTCCCAATCAGGCTTTCCCCCATTCAATTCACGTTCGATCAGTTTGGCACTTTTGATAGCAGACTCAGTAGCAATCGCCACCCCTGAAGAAAATACCGGATCGATAAAACCAGTGGTATTACCTGCCAGTGCAAATCGGTGTCCGTATAGTTTGGTAGCAGAATTGGTGTAATCATTCGCACCACGTACATCATACAAAAATTCTTTCCCCTCGAATCGCTCAACGAAATGATCTGACTGAGCCATCATTTTTCTGAATAGCTCATTGTTATCTTCTGCCGGTAGGTCGAACCATTTTTTGTTCCCGACAAAACCCAAAGAAGTGTTGCCATTCGAGAAAGGAATCACCCAATACCACAAATCCTGCTGTAGCACTTCGAAAGTAATCCTCATAGGACGTTTGTAGGGAGATCGATCTTCCTCTTTTACCTGAGTGAAAAGTGATCTTCTGTTGGTCGCCTGATACTCCACATCAAAATTCAGCATCTTGGCCAGCACACCTGCATTGCCGCTAGAGTCTAACACATAGCGAAACTCCTCGGTGCTCACGCTTCCCTGCTCATCGATATCGGCTACCACTTTATCTTCTTGAAAGTCAATTTTAGAAATGACCGTTTCATATTTGAATTCCGCACCTTTCTTTTCGGCTTCTTTAGCCAGAATGTGATCAAACTCATCGCGTGGTACTTGCCAGGTCCAAGTCCACCCAGGTGTAAAATTCTCATCAAAGGAAATATCCATTTCCTGATCTTTTCGCACGAACAGCGCTCCAGACTTTACTTCAAAATTGGCCGCTTCTAAGGCTTCCAGCATTCCTACCTCTTTGAAATGCTCCATACTCAGTGGCAATAAACTTTCGCCAATGGTAAAACGGGGAAACTTAGATTTTTCAACCACCGTCACACTAAAACCTTGATTCACCAAATAAGCCGCCGCTACACTCCCTGCAGGTCCTGCTCCAATCACCAATACATCCTTCATAGATTTGTTGAATTATTATTTTGAGACCAAATGGCTGATTCGTGACTCTCCTTATTTTGGTTCACATTCTTGTAAACCGTCCCTATAGGATCAATTAGTCTCTTAATTGAATTCAAAAATAATAAGATTTGAAATAACGCTCCTCGCTCTAATAGTACTTTTAATGCAACATAAAAACAAAACATCAAATCCATGCACATTAGAATCTGATTAAAATTCTCTTTAATAAATAAATTTTAGCGCTTTCCTTATTTACTTGTGCTTTCATTTTCTATTAATAGGATTTATCAATCAAAAAAGCATGAACAAACAGAAACTCTCAGCCATTGACGCAAAATTTGAAGCACAAAAAATCGCTTTTGCGCCATTGACCTTTCAGGCGATTAGAGCCATGAAAAATTTGGGAGTGATGGAAAACATCCGCAGCAGCCAAGGCCAGGCCACCAAGGAGTCGATCATGGCCGATCTGGATCTGGATGACTATACGGTCGAAATACTACTCGACACAGCAGAAGTCATGAATGTAATAGAGGTCGAGGACGGACGAATACAGCTCAGCAAAATTGGATACTTCCTATTAAGAGACGAGCTCACACGAGTCAATATGAATTTCTCCCATGATGTATGCTACAATGGTTCTGCATTTTTGGAAGATTCTCTAAAACAGGGGAAGCCCTCAGGTCTGAAAGTATTTGGCAGCTGGCCTACCGTCTACGAAGCGCTGGCCCATCTAGAAGACGATGTGAGAAAATCCTGGTTGGAGTTCGATCATTTCTACTCTCAGGATGCTTTTGACTCTGCTTTGAAAATAGTTTTTGAAAAGAAGCCGAAAACACTATTTGACATTGGTGGCAATACGGGAAAATGGTCGTTCAAATGCTGTGATTACGATGAAAACGTAAAGATTAAAATCCTGGATCTACCAGGACAGATCGAAATGGCCAAAGCGAATGTGCTAAAAAAAGGATTGGAGCACAGGATTGAATTTCATCCAATGAACATTCTCGATCCAGAACATGCCATTCCAAAAGGTGCAGATATCATATGGATGAGTCAGTTTCTGGATTGCTTTTCCAAAGAGCAAATCATTGATATACTATCTAAATGCAAAGAGGCTGCTGATGCTGACACTTCTATATTTATCATGGAGCCTTTCATTGACAATCAACCCTATGAAGCCGCTAGCTATTCACTCGCTGCTACCTCACTTTATTTCAGCTGCATCGCCAATGGCAACAGCAAGATGTACAAGCTACCTCAGTTTGAAAGCATGATCGACCAGGCTGGTTTAAAAATCATCAACACGCATCTTCTGATGGAAGACAATTTCCACACCATTATAGAGTGTAAAAAGGCATAGCAGCTGCGTGTACAGCAGGTTTAGTCTGTAACCATCATGTGTCGGAAAGCTACCCTTTCTTAGCTTGCCTTCACACAAAGCCTTGTGAGCAGCTAGACATATCTGACTTTTAGATTAATTTCGAGCCACGGGTTGGATTCGTCCATGTAAACCCTCACCGCATGAAGTCATACCGAAGACTTCAGGTATAGAACCGAGTCTCATTGTCTAATATGAAAAAACGCTACATCACCCTCATCATTCTCGCTTCTTTGTTACTGATAGGAGCCGTCTATTTTGTGATGAGAGTGGTCTACCCTGCCCCAGAGACAGGTGAAAGCGAAATCACAGCTGACCAGATGGTGGTAGTAGCAGAAAACCATTACCAGCTGGGCAATAGCTGGATTCGTCAAAACGAAAACGGCAATTGGGAAAGCTACATAGAAGGCAATGCCTACGATCGTGGCAGAACCATGGGCATTCTACACAAGCAGCTGATCCAAAATCAAGAACAAATCTTCGTGGATGAAATCAACACCAATGTACCCTCCTGGTTCTTGAGAAAAGTACTCTTATTAGGTATCGCCTGGTTCAATAGAGACCTGGATGAGTACATACCGCTAGAATATCGACAAGAAATATACGGTGTATCGGAGTTCTTTTCGGACGAGTATGATTTCATCGGCCCCAAATTCAACCGCATCGTCAACTATCACGCAGCACATGATATCGGGCATGCCGTTCAAAATATGCATTTAGTTGGCTGCACCTCTGTTGGAATCTGGAACTTCAGTGACAGCACCCAGCTCATGATGTCGGGTCGCAATTTCGATTTCTATTTCGGGGATGACTTTGCCAAGGACAAAATCGTTTTGCTTTGTAATCCTGACCAGGGCTATCAGTATCTATCAGTCACCTGGGGAGGCTTCTGCGGAGTGGTATCTGGTATGAACGAAAAAGGGCTCAGCATTACCCTCAACTCTGCCAAATCTGAGATCCCAAGCCAGTCAGGGACTCCCGTTTCGATTATCGCCAGAGACATCTTGCAGTATGCTTCCAATATAGCCGAGGCAAAAGCCATTGCAGAAAAGTATGACAGCTTTGTGTCCGAACTCTTTACGATCTCCTCTCTGGAGGATGAAAAAATGATGGTGATAGAAAAGTCCCCAGAGCGTACAGGCTACTATTACCCAAAGGATGACACACTGGTAGTGGCCAACCACTATCAAAGTCCGGAAATGAAAGACCTACCGATCAATCTAGACCATTTGGCCACTTCTGAATCGGAAGACCGCTTTCTGAGAACTGAGCAGCTTTGCACCCGAATCGACTCTACCTCGCCTGACAACATTGCCAAAATACTGAGAAACCAAAAGGGCATCGATGGCAAAGACCTGGGGATAGGAAATCCAAAAGCCATCAACCAACTGCTGGCTCATCATGCGGTGATTTTCGACAATGTAGAAAAGCGCGTTTGGGTATCGAACTACCCCTTTCAGGAAAATGTATTTGATGCCTATGATCTGGATGATTTCGATCTATGGAAAGGAAACGCCTTGGGCGTTAGCATAGATTCTTTGCAGTTGGCGCCTGACAGCTTCTACCAAAGTACGGATTTTCAGACTTTCGAAAAATTCAAATCCCTGAAAGCTGAATTGATCTCTGCGACACAAGAAGAAAAACCACTCAGCGAGGAGCAGCTAGCAGCGTTCGAAAACAGTAACCCCATGTACTACGAAACCCACCGTCTGCTAGGCAACTACCATGCAGCTCTTGGCAACAAAGAAAAAGCCATTGCACAATACCAAAAGGCACTGCAGTTGGATATCGCCTACATGGAGGACAAGGTTTTTATCGAAGAGCAAATCAAAAGCCTTCAGCAATGATTCATGGCATAGGTACGGATATCGCAGAAACGGCTCGTTTCAAGAAGAAACTGAAGAATCAAAAATTCCTTGATTTGGTCTTCAGTCCTGAAGAACAACAATACTGCATGTCTCAAGGACATCCCGAACAGCATCTGGCCGCACGATTTGCAGCCAAGGAATCCTATATGAAGGCCCTGGGTACGGGTTGGGCACAGGGAGCCGATTTTAAGGAAATCGAAGTGGCCCACAATGAAGAGGGAGCTCCTATCATCCAACTACATGGAGCAACCCAATCATATTTTGATAAATCAGAACTGAAAGACATATTTGTATCCATAAGCCATACCGCCGAATATGCGGTCGCTTATGTGACCATAACCAAGTAGGCAAACGTGGAGATAGAACAGGACTATTCGAGTTTAGAAAACATCAAAAAACTGCAGAACGAGCAGTTTCTTTCCCATTTGACATACATCCGGGAAAACTCAAAATACTATCAAAAGAAGTTCGCAAAATCAGGATTGGATTGGCAGAACATCAAGAGCCTGGAGGACATCCATCTGCTCCCTGTCACTACCAAAGAAGAGGTGGAAATGTACAATCTGGAATTCCAGACAGTGAGCAATCAGGACATCATCGAGTATGTTACTACCTCCGGGACATTGGGTGATCCTATCAGCATAGGCCTCACCAGAGAGGACCAGAAAAGACTGGAATGGAATGAGCGTAGATCCCTGGAGATGTGCGGTATCACTGCCCATGATGTAATACAGATCACCACTACACTAGACAAACGGTTCATGGCTGGAATGGCCTACTACCTGGGAGCCACGGCTCTGGGTGCTGCAGTGATTCGATCAGGCATAGGAGATCCGGACTTTCAGCTGGACAACATAAAAAGATTCAAACCCACCGTGCTCGTGGCAGTCCCTTCTTTTGCCTACAAGTTTGGCAACTATCTGCTGGGCAAGGGCATAGACCCCAAAACCACTTCAATCAAAAAAATTGTATGCATCGGGGAGCCGATCAAGGACGAGGAATTCGAACCGAATACGCTGAATGAAAAACTAAGTGAGATCTGGGATGTAGAGTTGTACTCTACCTATGCCAGTACAGAGATGGCCACCGCTTTTACCGAATGTAAGGAAGGAAAAGGAGGGCACCTGTTGCCAGAGCTGATTCACATAGAGATACTGGACGAAAACAATCAACCTGTACCCCATGGACAGGTGGGTGAAGTGACGGTGACTCCTTTTGGGATCAAGGGCATGCCACTGCTCAGATTCAAAACAGGTGACCTGGCCCGAGTACATTCGGACGCTTGTAGCTGCGGTCGCAATACCCTCCGACTGGGGCCGATCGAAGGACGAAAAGGTCAGATGATCAAATGGAAAGGCACAACGCTTTTTCCCCAGCAGATCGAAAACGTATTGAACCATATCTCTGAGATTGACAACTATATCATCGAACTATCTCTGGATGACTTGGGGCTGGACAAACTCAAAGTGATCCTACCTGACCATCTGGATCAGGGGATCATAGATCGTGCCCAGAGACTACTCCAGCAACGATTAAGAGTCAATCCAATACTGGAACAAAATACGGCTGCTTATATTTCCAGCGAGATACTCCCGAAAGGCAGTAGAAAACCCCGCAGATTCGTGGACAAAAGAGAGGCAATTAAGTGAAAAAGATAGACGACAAATACGAGGTAGTAATCATAGGATCAGGCATGGGCGGATTGGCCTGTGGACTGATGCTGGCCATGGAAGGCAAATCCGTTTGTATCCTGGAGAAAAACGCTCAGATCGGCGGTACTTTGCAGACCTTCAAGCGTGATGGGGGCAAATTCGATACCGGCGTGCACTATGTTGGTGGTCTGGAGGAAGGACAGCCTCTTTATCCCTACTTCAAGTATCTGGACATCTTCAAGGATGTCGACATCATGAAGCTGGACGAAAACGGCTATGACATCATCACCTTCGCTGGAGACGACAACCAGTATCCGCATGCGCAAGGCTATGATAATTTCAAAAACCAATTGCTCCAATTCTTCCCCGACGAAGAGGCCAACCTGGATCGATATATTCACGACATCAAGGAGCTTTGTAAGAAATTTGCCCTCTACAACATCTACGACCTGCCCGAAAAGAGCAATGAGCTAGAGTACATGTACACCGGG
This sequence comes from Reichenbachiella ulvae, assembly GCF_025833875.1. NCBI lineage: Bacteria > Pseudomonadati > Bacteroidota > Cytophagia > Cytophagales > Reichenbachiellaceae > Reichenbachiella > Reichenbachiella ulvae. The sequence goes on from NZ_JAOYOD010000001.1 coordinate 2,779,370, forward strand.
GCTAGCGAAAAAATCAACAGCTATACCTCCAATGAAAAGCTTCAAAAAGTACTGGCAGGCTCTAACCTCCTCTATGCAGGAGAGGAAAACAAAACGCCATTTTATGTACATGCACTGATCATCAACTCATATATGATGAGTGCCTACAAATTCCACAAGGGCGGGAGTCAGATCAGCCGCTCGCTCAACTATTCGATCAAAGACCGAGGTGGCAACATCGTAAGAAATGCAGAGGTCACCTCTATCAATCACAATGAAAGAACTGTAGAGAGTGTGACCCTGGCAGATGGACGTACCATCAAAGGGGACATTTTCATCTCCAACGTACACCCATCAGAAACCATCAAACTGATGGATCAGTCCCTGATGCGAAAATCCTATACTTCCAGAATCGCGAGCCTGGAAAACACTGTATCCGTTTTCACCCTGTATCTGGTATTGAAGCCTGAAACAGTGAAATATGTCAACTCAAACTTTTACAACTTCAGTCAGGAGAAGGTCTGGGGTCTGACCGATTACAAACTCGACGACTGGGGCAAAGACATCGCGATCTTCTATTTGCCAGACGAGAAAAAACCAGAATATGCCGGCGTGATCACGGTGATGGCTTACATGAAAATGGATGAAGTTCAGCCCTGGATCGAAACCTACAACACCACGCTTCAGGTGAGTGATCGATCGGAGAGTTACCAGGATTTCAAAGAACGAAAGGCTCAAATCTTACTCAAAAGATTAGAGAACTATATGCCTGGTATCAACAAGCATATCAAGAGCTACCATACCTCTACCCCACTGACCCAGCGGGACTATCTGAATACGACGGATGGTTCGCTCTATGGGATCTCTCGCGATCACAACTTCCCGCTGAAGTCACAGATCAACACCCGCACGAAAATGAAAAACATGTTTTTCACCGGGCAGAACATCATCCTCCACGGCGTACTGGGCGCTACGATCAGTTCTGTGGTCACTTGTACCGAAATTTTGGGGAGAGATTATTTACTCAAAAAAATCAAATCTGTTTTGTAAGTTGCATTCATGACGGGGAGGAGATTTTTTAAGCTAAAAAAGAAGAAGCGCAAAGAACCAGGCACACTGATTCTAGGTGTACATGGTTTAGGCAACAAGCCTCCGCACCCTATGATCAAGCTTTGGTGGAAAAAATCCATCATCGAGGGTCTGAAGAAAGTAGAGGGATCCAAAAAGCATTTTCATTTTGAGATGGTGTACTGGGCAGACATCATGTATCCCTATCCGCTGAACCCGCGGATCAAGGACCCGGATCATGAGCTGCATATCGAGGAGCCCTATATCCCCGAGCCGATCCCCACTCCCAAAATCCGATACACACCCTGGCATCTGGCTAAAATCACTTTTGATAAGATCAAGGAAATAGCCTTCCTCAGCAAAAATGGTCTGGCCAACTATCGCTTGCCTTTCAATTTTGTCGTCAAAAAATCCTTTAGAGACCTGGCGGCATATTATGACGAAGAGCAAAGCAAGGCGGAATTTTTGGATCAATTGCCGGTCAAAAAACTGATTCGCAATCGACTCAGAAGATTCCTATACAAGCACCGCAACAAACGAATACTGATCGTAGCACACTCCATGGGATCCATCATCACCTACGATGTATTATGGCTCCTACAAAACATCTACGAAATAGACACTTTCATCTCGATGGGCTCACCACTTGGGCTCCCCTTGATCAGAGAGAATATCGCGAGGGATCACAAATTCAAATATGAAGAAGGAGACTTACTGCCTACACCAGAAAACATCAAGCACTGGTTCAACCTCTCGGACAAGGAAGATCACTTTGCGGTATTCGACGAGCTGGCACAATTCTTCGCCTCCAACTCCAACCATGTCGCCCCTACCGATATGCTGGTAGACAATGACTACAAAAACTGGGTGACTGCCAATGCCCACAAGTCCTTTGGCTACCTGCGCACCCCCGAGATGGGCAAAATCATATCGGACTTCCTCAACAAGAAACCCGAAACCATCTGGGAAAAAGCCAGGAAGCTATTGAAGAGGAAGAAGTAGTTTGGGTTTTTGCTATATAGGCTGTTACACACAGTTGTATTTCAGGAAGTCCCTAATCTTAGTTTGTTTCATGCAGAAAATACCTCGCTTTCTTGGCGGCTGATAAGCGGGATATTGAGCAAATTTTTGGCAAATGGCTAAGCAAGGCCATGCGCTATATAGTCTGTTATCTCTCGTTTCTCACTTCTCAATTGTCCTAAATACGAGTTGAGAGTTCCAAGTAGTGTTAGTTAAAGTCAGTTCATCATCTTGGATGTCAAATGAAATGGTATCGTTATCCAGGAAACCAATAAAATCACTTTCATAATCCATTTCCCATTGCGATCCACCTGCTCTTGTGGTTGCAATTGATCCAGTAATGAATTTGTTATTTTCAAGAATCTGAGGTTTTAGACTAAATGAATTGATTGGTCCTTTTCCTTGAAAATATGCAATGGAATTCTCTGCTGAATACTCAGTTATTTTGATTCGTGATTCCGTTCCACATGGCGGATACGAATACGAGCCGTCTGGGTTTTTGAAACCAGTTAGCCCCCAATTATTGAATAGCGATATTGAGTCAGGCTGTTGGAAGGGAAGCTCGGGTGCGCAGAATAATTCTGACAAGGTAAAATCATTGAATTGTCCGTCAGTTAACTCGTAATAAATATCATGTTCAGGATAGTCAAAAATGCAATTGAAAGTTCCCGAAAAAACCCTGTTAATCGTATCAAACTCTGTTAAATGAAATTCTCCACTCGTAGCAAATGGGCCAACTCCCTGTCCTCCAATCCATCTGTACAATTGAATACTACTTTTGTTGTTAAGATTATCAATGGAGTTGACTCCAATTTCGGGGTTAAGTATTGTGAAGAAAATCTGGAATTTTTCGTCATTACCTACTCTGTCGATTGTGTCAATTGCTCCAAACCCTAGCCTTCCATTATAGTATGAAGCAGAACCACTTCGATCTGGGGTGAAAAGTTCACCATTGATGAGCACCGAGAATGGTTCTTCAGAAAGTGTTGGCTCATCAGTAGAATCACAACCAATAATAATAGAAATTAGGAAAAGCAGTTTAATGAACTTCATGCTTATGAGAGGTAACGCCTGCGTATGGTGCGTGTGCGTGTCGTTTGATAATACAGCCAAAGTAGTGAAAATCTGCCGAACCTACTAGCGAACCGGTAAGAGCTACATTCCGCCGATCTTCCGATGCGGCGAACTGATCTCACTATATGCAGAGAAGTAAATTCCGCCGGCAGATGCACGGGTTCGTTCCGCCGAAACTGGCTAAATGCTCAGTTCGCACATGCACTATCACGCCATGTTAGATGTTTTTACTGTAATTCTTCTATGTCTTCAAATACAAGTTGACCGTTCAAAATGGAATCAATTCTCAATTGCCATCTCATTTGTTGCAGAGTGTCTCGGCTATGTTTCGTATCTGCGTCGTACATCAGTTGAACTTCATGTGATTTAGAAGACATTTTATTGGTAAGTTCTGTTGATTCATCCCAATCAAGATGGTTCTGTCGAATCAGTCTGTTAGTTTCGTTGGCAAAAATCAAGTGTAGGTTCGCATGATATACTTCATGGTTTAGAACTCTAGCATTGTTTCTCGTACTGTCAAACCATGAATTGTAACGGTCGATTACTGCCTTAACCACTGGTCTTCCGTTCTGCTGTTCGATAGCCAAACCTGCAAATAGCCATGCATCAAATTCTCGACCTTCTGGAGATGGAGCTTCAGCCTGAAAATCGTCAACTGACAGTTTGGAGTATTTCCTCCAAGTCTTAAACTGATCTTCATCCAAAGAACAACCAGCTAGGCTGAGAAATAGTGCTTGAATCGTTAAGAATCTTAGGCTAAGTAGTTTCATCAGGGAAAAATTACATCTAACATTTCTAAATCACGCACAGTGCGTGATATATCTGCAATATAACACAACCCCAATTTTACTTAGTTTCCAAGGCTAATATTCTTACTACCCATCGATTTGCTTTCCTGCCCGAGCGCTCTGCATTACTCGCCAACTGAGAGACTCAGATGCCCCACCCAGATGCTTGACCTGCCAGGTGATTTGTATAGGTGGCTCACTGTGATGTTTGGCCTGCCGTTGTTCTTGTAAGGATTGTCACCTTTCATGACTGACTTGCCGATCGCTTTGTATTGGGTGCCGATGGTATTGTAATACCTGCCAACCCTTTTGTAGCAGGTGTCGGGGGCTTTGTATTCCTTCCCCATCCAAATGTTTGACTTACCGACCAATTTGTATCGATCCCCATAGTCCTTGTATCGCTTGTCACTCCCTTTGTATGGCCTACCGACCTGATTGTACCGGGTGCCAGGGGCCTTGTATCGCTTACCACCCCTTTTGTAATGGCCGCCGGAGGCTTTGTAACTCCTATAGCGCTATATGCTTATTCTCCCTTTTCTATCCAGTAAAAATGATCATATAGCTTTCACAAATCAGAATTAGTCTTTCCCCTAAAAAGTCAAAATCATGCACCTTTGAACCGCACAATAAGGATCATTCTATATTTCTGGGGGATGACGAAAAACTTCGACATTCGGTGTTCAATATTCGACATTTATAATTGATTATTTTGATGCTCATTTAATGCGCTACAAAACAGAAAATCAAAAATGTAAAAGGTAAAATCTAAAATTTAGTAACTCCCTAACTTTAGTGACTGATTCTTGATTTTTCCAAATCCCGTACTTTACAGTACTGATCCGAAATACGGACTGATCCGGAAGAGTCAGTAGTAATTGGATTTACAAAACCCTATAAAAAAGAAAAGCTGCTCATCCCGTCCGGACCAGCAGCTTAAGCATGATTATGAAAGACTAAATTACTATTCTATTTCAGTGGCCGAGTGTTTCATCGGCGAGTAGTTCTTTGTGATTAACTACGATACAATTATAGCACAGCAAACCCCTTGCCAAAAGACGATTTCGGTGAACTTCATTTTTATTCCGGTGAAGTGTAGCATTTACACTTTCAACAAAAACAGCCTATACGTGCTCCTATCCCCTATAATTGAAAAAGAGCCCCAAAAATGGGGCTCTAAACTCAACCTGTTCCATGAGAACAGAATTAACCAACTAAGTTCTTATCTCGCGAAAGATCCTAAAATCACATAAGTAGTAGGATCAGTCGTGGTGATGGTTTGCAAGGGATCGTGCACTACGAAGAATGCCTCATAGCTAGTCGTCAGGTCTGTGTAAGAATAGGTGCTGATTTGAGAACCTCTGGCTGTCATACCATTGCCCATGATCATCTGTACAAATACATCAGAATTAGGAGATTCGATATATGGAGTACCATTTGGTGTCTCTGCTGGATCAGCTGCATCATGTGAGTGCGTATGATACGTTTCGCCATCCATCGTATTCATGATATCTACTGTCACTCTTGACTGACCCTCAGCCAATTCTTGTACAGTAATCATCGCGCTCAGGTTATCTGCATGATTGCCACTGTAGGCATAGGCTTCTGCCACCTGGCCTGTATTGAAGTCATAGCTGAAACTCATCGATTCATACGCTGGCATAGCTTGCTCTCTGGCGAAAGACCCTACGATCAAATAAGTAGAGATATCAGCGGTGTTGATATCCTGCAAGGGATCATGCACCACCAAAAAGCCTTCGTACGAAGAAGTGATTTCCTCATAGCTCATTTCGGTCATCTGTGATACCGTCACAGTCCCTCCGTTACCAGCAGCCATCTGAACCAATAGATCTGAATTAGGCGACTCGTTGTATGGAGTACCATTCGGAGTAGAGGCAGGATCAGCTGCATCATGCGCATGGACAGGATACATCTCGCCATCCACTGTATTCATCAGCATGACGGTCACCATTGTTCCGCCATCCATTTCTTCTAACATCAACTGTGCAGACAAGGTCGCGTCGTGCATTCCATCATAAGGGGCGCTCGCTACGGTCTGTCCATTGTGAAAAGCATAATCGTATTTCATCGACATCATCTCTCCATCCGTTCCATCGTCTTCGCTACATGATACCAGGCCAACAAAGGCAACTCCCAGCATCAGTACATTCCATATTCTCGGTAGATAATTTTTAGTATTTAGCATTTTTCTAATATTTGATTTTACTTTTTCAATTACACTCATACCTACGAGAGCCCTTCACCAGCTGGATTTATGGGATTCAAAAAAAGATTTACTTTTTCTTCAAAAACCGTCTCATCTCACAATTGAGATGGTTTTTTACCCGAAAGTTTTTCATGGTTGAATGTGAATTATCAGGACCGACGGTCACCAGATAGGTCTTAGGCAGCCAACAGACATTTGCGATTGCCCCCTAGGTTTATCATGAAATTCTGACCTATATTTCGACAAGAAATACCATTAACAATTATCCCAATACCTAAAATGTACGACCGAATTTTTCAATTCTTGAATCGCTTTTTCAAGACCTCTACTATATTCAAATGGATGTTCAACATTGCGCCGATGTACCGTAGGAGCTGTGGACGGTTAACCTATGTTTCAGACGATATCTTACGAGTAGATGTGAAGCTCCCGCTGACCTATCGTAACCGTAACTATGTCGGGACCATGTTTGGAGGCAGTTTATTTTCGGCTACTGATCCTATCTATATGATTCAGTTGCTACAGATATTGGGCAAAGACTATGTGGTCTGGGACAAGAGATCTACCATACATTTTATCCGACCTGCTCATGCAGATGCATGGGCTTGTTTCAAATTTAGCCAGGAGGAGATCGATCAGATCAAATCAGATGTATCTGAAAAAGGAGAAATCGACATTGTGAAAAAGGTTCAAATCACCGATGCCCGTAAAAAAGAAATGGTCTTCTCCGAAGTGGAAAAGACCATCTATATAAGTTCTAAATCTTTCTTTAAAGAAAAACGCCGAAAGCGTCAGAAACTCAAAAGCTAATTACTTAGCTTGAGTGGCATCTGCGGCCTGACTTACTGCACCTGTGGTACCCGTTAGGCTCACGCCTCTTTCTTCTGCTCTATTTTCCAACTTCTTCATCACACGTTTTAGATCGTGGTGAAAGATCGCTGTAAACCCTACTTCACCTTCCACAACGACAAAGATTGACCTGCCATCTCTCGAGGCAATATCCATTCCTTTTCTGGTTTCAGAAGTTCCTTTTGGCAATTCACAGATCTTGTCAAAGTACTGCATGTCCTCATAAACCTCTGCAATTTCACCGCTGCTGACGGTCAGAAGATAAAACATCTCCTCGTACTTCATTTCTTTAGAATATACATGGTAAACTACCTCACCACTTTCCTTGGTATACTCTTCTAATTCTACATTTGTGCTTTTCCAAAGTGTTTCTCTCTGTGCACTGGCCGTCATTACTGTGACGGTTAGAATGGCTAATACTAAAGCTACTTTTCTCATTTTAATGACATTTAATCCCTAGCACAAAGAGAGTCAAAGCTTTATCATCATCAAAAAAGTAAACTCTTAAATAAAAAAATAGGTATATCTACTTATTAAATAGCGTATACAGCTTATTTCAAGCATTCTCAGTTCAAATTACTCCTAGCCAATCGTGTACTTTCATCGTTTTTTTATACCAACAGCACCCTTGATAATAGCAGCATCAAAGGGTCTCTGACAACCATCGAAAAAACTCCCTCTGCCAGACGATTCCATTCTGTGCAGTCAGCACCCAGTGGTTCTCATTTGGCAGATAAAGCAATCGACTTTTGATCCCTTTCAGCTGAGCAGCCTGGAAAGCTTCTAAGCCCTGACCAATAGGCACTCGATAATCCTTACCTCCCTGCACGATCATAATCGGCGTATCCCATTTCTCTACAAAATTGATTGGATTGAATTCATCATAGGTTCTTTGGGCAGCTTCATTATCCTTTTCCCAATATGGTCCACCCAGATCCCAGTTCACAAAGAACATTTCTTCGGTAGTACCATACATACTGCGCCAGTTAAAGATGCCATCATGTGCAATGAAACTCTTGAACCTACCCTCATGGATTCCGGCCAGATAAAACACGGAATAGCCACCATAACTAGCACCCACAGCTCCCAATCGATCGGTATCTACATAAGGCTCCTTGGCCACATCATCTATAGCCGATAGATAGTCCTGCATATTTTGTCCTCCGTAATCCTTGCTGATTTGCTCATTCCATTCTACTCCATGACCCGGCATGCCTCGACGATTTGGAGCTACTACGATATAGCCATTGGCTGCCATCAGTTGAAAATTCCAACGAACAGAATAAAACTGACTCAAGGCTCCCTGAGGACCTCCCTGGCAATACAGCAGCGTTGGGTATTTTTTGGTAGGATCAAAATTTGGCGGATATATCACCCAGGTGACCATGTCCTTACCATCAGTTGTTTTGACCATTCGCTTGTCAACTTTGCTCATCGCGATAGAGGCATAGGCCTCATCATTCACATGGGTCAGCTGCTTCATTTTCCCATCCTTCAGATTAACTGTAAAGAGCTCCGTCGAATGATTCATGTCTCTACGACCCACGACCATCACATCTCCAGACTGCCCTGCAATATTGACTACATCGAACTGCCCATTAGTAATCTGACGAACCGTAGGCTGCTTCTTGGACTTACCAGGAAAATCAACCACAAACAATTGCTGTGTCCCACCTACTGGAGCCACGAAATAGATATACTTCCCTTTTTCTCCCCAGAAGAAACTATTGACTGTACCATCCCAGTTCTCTGTGAGGTTGAACTTTCCTCCTCTGTATAAAACTACAATATCATTCTTGTCCGACTCATAGCCATCTCGCTTCATACTCAGCCAGGCTAATACGCCTTTTGGACTGTACGCGGGACTATTGTCATATCCCATCATTCCTTTGGTCAGATTGATAGTCGTTTGAGAGTTTAAATCATAAACAAAAATGTCCGTATTGGTACTCTTTGCGTAGGCCGACCCTACCTTCGTTTTGGTCACATACAGCACTTGGTGACTTCTCGGATTCCATATATAATCTTCCTCCCCGCCGAACGGCATAGTAGGACAGTGAAATAATTTATTGGCCATGATATCGGTCTCCTCTCCCGTTTCGAGGTTGGTCATGATCACGTGGTTGTAACTACCATCCGCCCAGGTATCCCAATGTCTATACATCAGGTCATCGTAGATCTGGGCCTCTGATTCTTCCAAATCGGGATAATAGTCGCTTCCATATACATTCGCAACCTTCACTGGCCTATGGCTCAATTTGTATTTCCCATCTCTAGAATAATTCGGATTTTCTATCAATTCATAGGGATCTGAAATCTCCTTAGGCTCGCCACCAGTTATGGGAATAGAGTAATATTGAGTCGATTTATTGTTCTGATCCACGCTGTAGCTGGTCACCGCATATACCACCTGCTGACCATCCTCCGAAAGACCTGCCGGACTTACCCTGCCCAGCTCCCAAAGAAGCTCTGGGGTCATGACAGATTGGGCATTTAAGCCAAATGACAATAAGACAAATAGAAATAAATAGCTGAATTTTCTCATGGGTCAATTGAATATGTTTGGGCAATCAATATACTAAAAATACCGTTGCTCGACTTAATTAAATCCACTGACGGTTGGTTTCAATGATGGGGCTTACCAATTAATCAGGCAGTAAAAAATCACCCGTATGCACTACTACCGCAGTACTGGTTATTTGCAACTCGTCTGCCGAAGCAATAAAGAGTTCCATATACCCTCCTCTGGCAGAGGACTGATATGCTTTCATGTTCACTTTCGCCAATTTATCGCCCCAATATTTAGCCAGCACCGTATGGGCCGCACCTGTCACCGGGTCTTCATTGCCCCCAGACCATGGCCAAAAATACCTGGAATAAAAGTCATAGATATGATCACCTGAGGAGGTAACGATGAGCCCACTAATGCTGTCATGACTTTTCTTCAAGGCAACAAAATCAGGATCTAGCTCTTTCAATCGTTCTGCAGATTCCATTTCGATCAAAAGCATATTCGTCTCGCGACAATGCCTCACGTCTATCAGATTAATATCCCCCAAAGCATCAATCATCGCCTTTGGTGCATCAGCTGGCTGTGTTTCATAAAGTGGAAATTTCATCATCACCTGATTGTCTCGCTTATAGCATTTTAGCATCAACCCTTCGATCGTCTTAAATGCCACTTCATCCATTTGTTTGGTCGTGAATAGCATCTTGGCAGAAGCCAAAGTCGCATGCCCACAGAGTGGAATTTCCTTGAATGGAGAGAAAAATCGGATGTCATAATATCCATCCTGTGGAATCAAAAAAGCAGTTTCTGACAGGTTGAATTCCTGAGCAATTTGCTGCATCATCAATTCGTCCAGAGTCTCCTTCAACTGACATACAGCCGCGGGATTACCGCTAAAGGGATGATTCGTAAAAGAATCGAGCGTATAGGTTTTTATTTTCATAGTATCGGTTTAGCGTTTGTCCTTTATCAACTTACCTACTGACAATTGATCCTCGAGGTTTCCAAAAAAATAGTCCTGTTGATCATACATATCTGCTCGATCATAAATCAATACTCCTTTGGATAGCTTCCCCTCCACTACCAGGAAAGCATTGCTCAATAGTAGTGTAACTGGCGTCAGACTATCTGCCTGATAATTAATTCTGGCCACCGACCATTTTCCTATCCAGTTGCCAAAGAGCGTATCAGTTGGGATGGAAAGGCCCGAAAGCTGAGAATGTTCAAACTCAATAGACTTGATATAATTGGCAGTATTTGCCTTCCAGTTGTCAATAAACTGCTTCTTGCTGATGGTATCGCCTATAGCAGGACCTACCAATATAAAATCGTCCTTGGTCAGCGAATCAAGCACCGCAAAATTCTTCTCTTCTATCGCCTCAGTAAAAGCCTCAACTACTTGAATATCTGATTGAGTAAATACGTCTCCACTACAGGAAAACAGAATCAGCGACAAGAATAACACATGGGTATATTTCATAGATAAACTTGGTTTGTTAATTAGTAAGCGACACCAGCAAATCGGATTGTGTGATGATATGAACCCGATTGTTCTCATCTCTGACGAGTAGTGCCTTGGAATCTTTGTTGAGCAAAGTCGACATCACATCCACAGTCGTGTCCATGGCAATAAAATTAAAACTTCCATCCATGATTTCCGAGACAGGCTGCTCTCTAAGCTCTGGTTTTTCAATCAAATTTTTCAATATTTTGGAATCAGAAACACTCCCAACGAACTGATCCCCATCTACGACAGGTGCCTGATCGATTCCATGGGTATTCATCTGAGCAATGGCTTCTCCAATGCTGCTTTTAGAGGGCAGCACAAAAAGTTCATTGTCCTCTGACCTCTGACTTACGATCTGCCGAGCGGTCGCAAAATTCCTACCCTCCAAAAAACCGTGATCTTTCATCCAATTGTCATTATAGACCTTTCCGAGATATCGCGTGCCATGGTCCGGCATGATGATGACCATCACATCATCATCAGTTAGATGCTCTTTGGCATACTCCAGAGCCCCATGCACAGCAGAGCCACATGACCAACCCACAAACATCCCCTCTTCACGAGCCAAACGACGGGTCATGATCGCTCCATCTTTGTCTGTCACCTTCACAAAATGATCAATCAGATCGAACTCTACATTTTTGGGCAAAATATCCTCTCCTATTCCTTCCGTCAGATACGGATATATTTCATTTTGATCGAACTGACCGGTTTCCTTATATTTCTTAAACACCGATCCATAGGTATCAATCCCCACCGTCACAACCTCTGGATTGTGCTCCTTCAGATATTGCGAAACACCGCACATCGACCCTCCTGTCCCCACTCCTGCAGCATAGTGGGTGATTTTTCCATCCGTATCTCTCCAAATTTCCGGACCCGTACTTTCATAGTGAGCCAGCTTATTGGACAGGTTATCATATTGATTAGGATAGAAAGAATTCGGGATATCCTGATTCAGCTTTTTCGCTACGGAATAATAAGATCGTGGATCATCCGAAGATACGTTGGTGGGGCACACATAGACCTCCGCTCCCACTGCTTTTAGTATGTCTATCTTTTCCTGACTCTGTTTGTCAGCTAAGGTAAAAATGCATTTGTAGCCTTTAGCAATAGCCGCAAGTGCAAGTCCCATACCGGTATTGCCAGAAGTACCTTCTATGATCGTACCGCCGGGCTTTAATAAGCCCTCCTTTTCTGCATCTTCAATCATTTTCAGTGCCATACGGTCCTTCATCGAATTCCCAGGATTGAAGTATTCCAGCTTGACCAGAATAGTCCCGGGTATTCCTTTCGTCACATGACTGAGCTTAACCAAAGGAGTATCTCCTATGGTTTCAATAATAGAGTTATAGTATTTCATCATCTTGGGTTTGTTGTCTTCTCTAAAAATAAGAAGATATTCCTCAATAGGCACCCAAGAAAAGGAGAGTATTAAAAGAAAGGTTTATTAGCTACTTAGATCAGGGATATTGAACGTAAGATTCCTGAACTCTTTTTCCGTCCTGGACATATTCTACGCTCAAATACTCAGAAGTCAGTTCTGTAATCTCCATCCTATTGATATCAGACAAAACCTCATCTGTAAACACCACCCCATTTTCAAATACGCCTTGAGCATCCTGATCAACAACATAATTTGCCGCATATAGTAACAGGGAATCCACACCATTGCCACAGTCAAAGGGACGATTAAGAATAAATACTGAGTCAGGATCATCTTCCTCATTAGAGATATTAGCAAAGGTGAGAGTATTCAGATCTTCACATGAAGACACCTCGATTTGCTCTCCATCCTCAATTCGAGAACACACGTTCCCAACTTTTATAAAAGTCGTTTGACAACAGGCGATTGGCCTCAATACCCTTGAAATTGGTTGTGATATCGTCCTGACACGAAAACAAAACGCTTCCTATCAGAAGCGCTTTGAGTGTATGTTTTATGTAATTAATCTTATCTGACATTTCCTGTTCTATCGATCACCTTGTATGGGGGATCATCTCCCACATAGGTTTCTAATTCTTCCTCTGTGATAAAATAAAAGATGGTTTCTTTCACAATATCATTCAACTTCACTGATACGGGTTTTCTCGGAGCATCCATAGGATTCACCCAGTTTTTCGTCCCGTTTTTATCATAAGACACCGCTATCATGCTACTAGTCGAGGCATCCGCCAGGCTGAACATATAGGCCGCTACATTTCCTTCCTGAGCTGGGATAAATTCTCCAAACACCAACAGATTAGACTTGTCATATTTAAAGCCATTGAGATTAAATTCCTTTTTCCATTGAATGATTCTGCCTTTGTCTATCATGGCCAGGAAGCCTTTGTCTCCATTTTTAAAATCCAGGCCAACTGCATAAATATTGGCTGAATCGTCTCTCATTGTAGCCAACACATAGTAGTCGCTCAAGTATCTAGGCGCACTCAGAGAATCTACTGAAGCAGCCAAATACAGTGAATCTGCACCATCTGGGCTTACACCCCATTTACTTCTTTCTTTGAACAAATCATTCTTCTCCTCCCATTTCACACGGCCCTGATCGACAAAGCTTTCCATTTGCTGTCTCAATTTGATGAGACCAAAATCGCCACCATACTCTCCATCTACCAAAGCAGGATATTTGTGACGTCCTTCAGTTATATAAGGTTCTTTTAGTGTCGACGCATCCTTCTCTATTTTATCAAGAATGCTCATGATACTATCAGTCAACATCAATTGATAATCCACATTAGACTCATCCTCCACCCTGGGGTTTTGTAAAGGCTTGGTTAGATAAGTGTAGATGTTTCGATTAATCCAGATATTAAATAGTTTCTCAGGCAATGGCTCAGTATCATGCTCATGCATACTTGCCAACAACTCATTATCGATAGATAGAGTCAGTTGATCAGGAGTAAGAGTTGCGAGCCCTTCCAACTGTTCATGCTCTGCCTTCAGCTTGTGCTCGAAATGCACCACTGCTTTTTTCATCGTCAACACATTGCGTTCGATATCCTTTAGGCTTTCATCAGCCCAGTTACCAAAGTCCCAGGCTTTGACATCATTGGCAAAAAAGTTCACTTCACTGACTCCATCTATCCCAAATTCATAAATCGGCATAAATTCCAATTCTGGACTATAGCCCTTCACGCCAGTTAAACTGACAGCATCTCGTACTTTTTTGAAGTCTGACTCTATAAAGGACATCTTGCTAATGATCAACTCCAAAGTATCCAGTTGATCCTGATTACACCTGATGTAGAAATTCTTCTTAGTTCTATACCTTGATACAAAACTCGCGTAGGCATCATGACAAAAGCCGTAATTCTTGTTAATCGTGAAAAGCGTTTGGTACACTTCTCCAGCATTTTCTACGATGGCTCGAGTGGCCTTTATCTTATTCTCGACATCCAGTTGCACATCCGAAAGTTTGATTCCAAAATCACCGGTACGCAAATCTCTTCGGTAGTACATTTGATAGTACTCATCATTCTTACGCAACTCTTTGTCATCGATAAGCTTACTGGCTTTTTCAAAATAAAACAAAGCAGAATCTGCCGCTGAAATGATCGCAGTTGAGTCTTCGATCAAATGGTAATTTGCAACTTTCCCTTCGTAATACATCCCCATCTGCAGGTGTGCATTGGCATGATCATCGTTCTTATCATCAGACAAGAACTGCCTCAACATGGGTATAGCAGCATCATAATTCTTAACCTCCAACATAGGATAGACATCCTTGTATTTGATTCTTTGTGCTAATGAGCTCAAAGCCACCAACGCAAAAACGAGAGTCAGAATAGGTTTTCTTATAGTCAACATAGTGTTTGTTTTCGTAGATTCAGTTCCAATTAAAGGTACTTTCAAAGCATGAAATTATGGATTTTCCGATGAAAAACCATAGCCATGTCTATGCAACGAAATATTAGCTATTAAATTTCCCTTTGAGCATAGCCAATTTTGATTGCAAATCTCCATCTGGGACATTCTGATCCGCTTTTTTGTTTTGTTTCCTTTCATTACGATTCGCAGGGGCCTTTCCGAAAGGATCAGACTTGAGAGAAAGAGAGATTCTCTTTTGAGCAATATTCACTTCAGTCACAGTCACCATCACTTGTTGCTGAAGCTTCACCACAGTAGACGGATCACTCACGAAATTGTCAGACAACTGGCTGACGTGTACCAACCCATCCTGATGAACCCCAACATCTACAAATGCCCCGAACTTGGTAATATTAGTCACGATACCTGGTAGCTTCATTCCTACTTTGAGATCACTCATTTCGTTCACTCCTTCCTGGAAAGAAAACACCTCATACTTGTCACGAGGGTCACGTCCCGGTTTGTCCAATTCCTTCATGATATCTTCCAGCGTAGGTAGTCCTACTTCTTCAGACACATAATTCTTAGGGTTAATCTTCGCTCTCATCTCAGCATCGGACATCAGACTTTCTACCGAAGCATTGATGTCCTTAGCCATTTTTTCTACCAGTTTGTATCGCTCAGGGTGAACGGCACTTCTGTCCAGAATATTCTTTCCATTGCGAATGCGCAAGAAACCAGCCGCCTGCTCGAAAGCCTTAGCTCCCATACGAGGGACTTCCAAAAGATCCTTTCTGCTTTGGAAGGGGCCATTGGCCTCTCTGTGCTTGACGATATTGTCAGCCAACTGAGGACCTAATCCAGAGACATAGGTCAAGAGTTGCTTACTCGCCGTATTCAACTCTACTCCCACGCCGTTCACACAGCTACCCACTACATCGTCCAAAGAACCCTTGAGGGAGTTTTGGTCTACGTCGTGCTGATACTGGCCTACACCGATAGATTTCGCATCGATTTTCACCAGTTCTGCCAATGGATCCATCATCCTTCTACCAATCGAGACAGCCCCACGTACAGTTACATCCTGATCAGGAAATTCCTCACGAGCCACCTGAGAAGCCGAGTAGATCGAAGCACCACTTTCATTGACCATGGCGATGATGATGTTAGATGGTAAACCGAGACCTCTCACGAAACTCTCTGTTTCACGGCTGGCGGTTCCATTACCAATAGCAATGGCTTCTATGTTGTGCTTTTCTACAAAGAGCTTAACTACTGCTCCTGATTCCAATCTTCTGTTTTGAGGAGCATTGGGGTAGATGGCTTCAAATTCCAACAGCTTACCCTGACGATCCAGACATACTACTTTGCAGCCCGTACGGAAGCCCGGATCAATCGCCATTACATTCTTTTGTCCTAAGGCTGGTGCCAACAGTAATTGCCTCAAATTGTCAGAGAAAACAGCAATGGCCTCCTCATCAGCCTTCTTCTTCGACTCGACCCTGGATTCAGTCTCCATCGATGGCTTCAATAGTCTCTTATAACAATCGCTGACAGCCAATTTCACTTGCTCCGCGCACGCATTCTGGCCTGTCAACACTTTATCTTCCAACAACTGAATGGCTCGACCTTCTTCCGGGCAGATATCCAAAGAGAGAATCATTTCTTTCTCTCCACGTCTCATGGCCAGCAACCTGTGAGAAGGGATACCCTTCAACGGCTCGTCCCATTCGAAGTAGTCTTTGTATTTCTGTCCTTCTTCTTCCTTGCCTTTCATCACAGTCGACTTGACCACACCTTCCTGCAAGAAAAGCTTTCTCATCGCTGCACGTACCTCACTGTTCTCATTGACCCATTCTGCAATGATATCTCTAGCTCCCTGTAGGGCCGCATCTACATCAGCTACTTCCTTCTCTTCACTCACATATTTTTCTGCGAGCGTTTCCGGATCATCGAGTCCTTGCTTGAACAATACCTCTGCCAACGGCTCCAAACCTTTCTCTTTGGCAATGGATGCCTTGGTTTTTCTTTTTGGTTTGTAAGGCAAATAAATATCTTCCAATACAGCCAGCGTTTCGGTTGCCTCTATTTTCTTTTTCAGCTCAGGAGTCAACTTACCCTGTTCGTCGATAGATTTCAAGATAGCCTCTCGACGCTTGTCCAAATCCCTCAGACGCTGAATCATGTCTTTGACATCTGCTACTTGCACCTCATCCATGCTTCCAGTCATCTCCTTTCGATATCGGGAGATAAAGGGAACGGTAGCCCCCTCGTCTAGTAGAGCGATGGTAGCGGTAACTTTAGATGGACTTAGGTTCAGTTCGGAAGCTATTTTCGAAATGTGTTGTTGACTCATGACCTTGATTAATAGTATTCGTTCAAATTATATTTTTGGGGGTGCCAAAAGTAACCCCTTCGGGGAATTATTTTGGTCTAGGAATTGTATTAATTACGAAAAAATTATCCACAATATTTAAGGGACGAGGAGATGAAAAAACAATGGATTGAATGGGGTGTAATAGCAGCGATATTTGGCACACTATATATTACCGGCTATCTGAAGGACGCAGCTGCATTGCTGCAACGTGGGTTATTAGAAACAAGAATTTTCCAACCGGACATCGTAGAAAAAGATCTGAAGGCCGACTATCGATTTATGCTCTTGAATGAAGCTGGAGAGCGCGTGCCTTTCGAGAATTTCAAAGGCAAAACAGTATTTCTGAATTTTTGGGCAACATGGTGTCCTCCATGTATCGCCGAGATGCCTGACATACACAACTTATATGAGGAAATGGATCCCTCTGCTGTGACATTTGTGATGGTCAGTTTAGATGATGATTTTGAAAAAGCCAAAGCCTTTAAAACCAGAAAAGAATACTCCTTCCCTATTTATCAATTGGTCACTGCGAGACCCGCTGTATTTCAGAGTCAGGCAATCCCGACCACCTACGTGATCAGCCCAGAAGGTAAGATTGCTGCTAGTAGATCAGGGATGGCCAAATACAATACAGAAAGTTTTCAGGAGTTCTTGATGGGCTTATAGATTGACAGATTGAGTTTCGCCGATTATCTTTAGCCGATGATTGAAACACTGATACCAGCTATTTCCGCTTTGGCCGGCACGGCACTAGGCGGCATCATGAGCTACCTTTTTCAAAAACGACAATTTGCTCACGAAACAGAGAAATTAAAACTGGCCAACAAAACAGAGTTCATGGCCGAAGAAACTGTCAAGCATTTTTTGAGTCATAAGAGCTTTACTGATAGATCTTTCGAGGTGATCAAAAAACACCTGGGAGGATTTGACGATGACGAGCTGCGAAAAATCCTGGTTCGTGCAGGTGCCATCAGGGATTTTCGTGAAGACGGCTCTGAATGGTGGAGACTATTGTCTCGTATGGACGAGTTCATCTCCAATAAAATAGAAAAGAAAGCTAAATCTTCTTGACTTGAATGACTTGAGACCCATGGGTGGTTTGGCACTTCAAAAAATACAAACCATCCTCAGATCGGAATAGCTCTGCTGAAACAACCATTTCTACCTCCATATTGGCACTTGGATTTCCTGTCACCAGCACATTTCCTCTTACATCCACTAATTGATAAGAAAGGATTTCAGGTCCGGTAATTTTCACATTGCCTCTTGTGGGATTAGGATAAAGCATAAGTTCGTCTGCCTCTCCTGGCTGTAGCTCTACCGTTTCGCTGTAGGAGACCGCTTCGTTCTCACCAACCACCTTGAGTCGATACTCGCTGAGTAGATGATGAGGCTTCAGTTTGTATTCATAGCTATCCTGATGGGCATGCCAACTTTCCAAGGTCCGAAAGTCAGCATCTGCTGCAGATTTGATTTGCATTTCGAAAAGCACAGCTCCTTCAAACTCACTGGCTGACCACACAAAATAATTACCATCCGACCTCTTATCCAGATGGAAGGATTGAGAACTCACTGTTTCTTCTAACATAGCCCCCTCCTGCACCCACCAGTCAGGTCGATGATTAGAGATCACCTCCCTGGCTGCTAGAATCGTACCCAATCCCCAAAGGACAGAGACTACTAACCATACCTTTCTTTTACTCATAGCTGCATCTCGATTGTTTCACATCCAGACAATGCAAAAATGCAGCCAGTTGGCCAATCCCATCCTAAGGTTTATGCCTAATTTAAGAATTAGGTAAAATGTCTGACCTAGAGGATAAATTACGAACCCTTAAAATATACCAATTGGTATATTTTATTATTTTCACTACCTTTGCTTTTGTATGCCAGTAACTAAAGCTGATAAAACCAAACAATACATCATTGAAAAGGTAGCCCCCTTTTTCAACAAGCACGGATATACAGGCACAAGTATGTCTGACATCACTAAAGCCACTGGCCTGACAAAAGGGGCCGTCTATGGCAATTTCGAAAACAAGGAAGATCTGGCAATCAAAGCTTTCAACTATACTGTAAAGACCAGACTCTGGCCAGTAATAGAAGCAATCAATAGCCAACAAACTGGTGTTGCTAAGCTAAGGGCACTCACTGATTTTTACAGAAACTACTATGATCATGTCTCGGAATATGGGGGCTGCCCAGTCCTTAACGTAGGCATTGATTCACTCAATCACAACCATGCCCTATACAATAGAGTCGTATCTGTAATAGGAAAAATGACTAAGGGCATACAGGAAGTGATCGAACAAGCGCAATCAGAAGGAAGCATTAAAGGCGAATTGGACGCACGCTCCTATGCCAGCAAAATATACGCCCAGATTCAGGGCAGTATTTTTATGGCTGTGGTATGCAAAAGCAACGAAAACATGAAAAACATGATGGACCATATCGATCTAATGATTGATAGGGAAATGAAGAATTAAAAAATTTTAAACCTAAATATACCAATTGGTATTTTCCTATGATACGAATAATTAAAATCTATTTTAAGACACTGTCAGTACTCCTACCTAGTCTGGCAGGAAAGCAAGCTTTCAGCTTATTTCAAGTCCCAATGAATAAGAAAATCAGAGACAAAGAGCTACCTTTTTTTGAAAAGGCGAGAGCCTTTACCATACCCTGGCAGTTGGAAGATATCCAAGCCTATAGCATGGGGTCTGAGGACGGGCCATTGGTGTTTTTAGTACATGGATGGGAGTCTAGTGCTGCGAGTCTTTATGCCATTGCGGACCGTCTGGCTGCTGAGGGGCATCGAGTCATTGCATTCAATCTACCGGCTCATGGCTATTCGAAACTGAAACGAGCCAATCTCAAAATCTGTAAAGAAGCATTTTTGCAAGTCATTGATTTTATAAAACCAGTTGAGCCTTTTTCAGTCGTGTCGCACTCATTTGGATCTGCCGTTACCACCTACGCGCTGGCCAGATCGGAATGGCCTGTCAACCAATTGGTTTACCTCAGCACACCCGATCAGCTGGATGATGTATTCCGGGAATTTGCGGATTTCGTCGGACTCAACCCTCCTGCATTTCAAAAAGTTCTGGATATTGGATCCTCCTTGCTAGGAGAGCCAGTGGATCAAGTAAGCGTATCAAAGATGGGCAACCAGGTGGACTGTCGCTCCCTCACTATCATCCATGATGAAAAAGATAAAATCATCGACAAGAGGCATGCAGAAAAGGTCGCTTCACAATGGCCGAATAGCGTTCTCACCATGATCAAAGGAACAGGACACTATCGTATGCTTTGGAATGAAAAGGTTTTGGACCTTGTTTCCCAGCAGCTAAGTCAAACACAAGAAAAAATAGCGGATTGACAAAAAAAGACACAACCCATAACTAACTGACTGTCAATCTAAAATTCATACAGTTCAAATACTAAAGCTCCTTCTTTTTGGTTATTTTCATAGTGTGTATAATAAAATGAAAGTGTTATGAAAAAAATTAGTTTAATCGTCGTGGGAGTATTGGCTGCCATCGGCACCATGGCCCAGGAAATCACCCCCTATCAGGCTTATCAAATCAAGAAAGAGGTGACCATCGAGATTCTTGAAATCAAACGAGTAGAAAAGTATGGCTGGGACAATCTGGAGATTCAATACAGACTAAAAAACAACTCTCCTTATGACCTACAAAAAATAGACTTTTTTGTGCATCTACTGGACGCAGATCAAAAGGAAATTGGAAGTATAGAATTGTTTGCTTTCAATATTGACAAAGCATCTAACAAGAAATACAAAAGTGTAGAAGTACTGTCTCCCTATGTCAACGAATCTATCGGACAACATATCGTCGAGACCAAACAAATCGACGTAGTGCTGGATGAGGACGGCTCATCGATGGTCAGGATAGAGGGGTCAGAGATCAAAAGGAAATAAAGCAAAAAAGCTTCATCGAACAGTTCGATGAAGCTTTTTTTATCCTGAATTACAAAATTCAGATATGCAATTACTTTTTACGGATTAGTTTCAACACACCCAATACCAGTGCTACAGCCCCCACGAACACGGTGAGGTAATATGCATTCTCGCTCATGGTATATGACCCAGACAATTCATTCTTGATCATATCGCCCAATCCAGCCTTTGGAGAATGAGTCATTGCCCAATAGACACAAAAGGCGCCAACAATAATATAGGCTAGTGCAAATTTCATGTAGTTCTTCATAATACTGTTCTTAGTTATGCTGGGAAGTTAGACAAAGTCTATAAAAAGAAAAACCCTGACCAATGTATTGATCAGGGTTTCGATTCGTACTTTCTATTTCTTAAGCCAATTGAGCATCAAGTTTTCCAGCCAAAACATTTTTTGGAACTGCTCCTACTTGCTTGTCAACTACTTCACCATTCTTGAATACCAACAAAGTTGGGATGCTTCTTACGCCATACTTAGCAGATACTTCTGGGTTAGAATCTACATCTACCTTTCCTACTACGGCCTTTCCTTCATAATCACCAGCTAGCTCTTCGACAACTGGTCCGATCATCTTACATGGTCCACACCACTCTGCCCAAAAATCCACTAATACTGGCTGATCAGACTGTAAAACTTCGTTGAAGTTGCTGTCAGTAATTTCTATTGCTTTGTTACCCATGATTATAAAATTTAATTAATTCCTTTAATTCTTGTCCTCTGAAAACGCAAATATAATAGAAATAGTTCTTGACAGAATATCGTTTTTTTGAATGAGCTCATAGAGAAAACTAATCAACTTTTAATTAACCAGTTCGCCGTTCTCATACTCATATTGTATGGTCACATTTCCCTCCTGATCAAACCACTTTGCAGTCCCATGAATTTTACCATCCTTGTACATACTTTGTTCCATGATTTTGCCATTGGTGTAGTACTTGGTCTTTGGCCCTTCCAACTTATCTAAGACATAAAAACGGGACTCTGACTTTCTTCCTCTATCATAAAGAGTGAATTCCCCATCTCTATAGCCATTCACATAATTGGCTAACAAACTGAGATCACCATTATCTTCAAATTCCATGTGCACTCCTTGCTTCAATCCATTCACATAAGAAGTGACTGATTTTGGCATACCATTCTTGTGATATACGGTCCAGGCCCCATTTCGTCTTCCATTGAAGTATTGACCTTCTTCCTCCACCTTGTTGCCAAATTTGATTGTAGCCTTGGACAGTCCCGGGACATCACTGTAGTCTACCACTTCCGCATGTTCAGGCAAATCTTCCATCTCACCACTGGCTGTCCCAATGGAAGATTGCTGACAAGAAAAAAGAGTTGCACACACGAAAGCAGCTATCCATGAATATTTCATCTTAGTTAATCTTTTGATTTGAAAACAAAATTTGGGTCAAAAATAAAAAAAGGCTCGAATTAATTATTCCATTCAAAGCTGAGTTTGTCTCCAGGTTTGAGTTGAGCTAACTGACCGAGCTGCCGTTTGTCAACTACGGCAATTCGGGGATAGCCACCAGTCGTCTGTGCATCGGCCATTAGAATAATGGGCTGGCCAGAATGTGTCAATTGAATGACACCCGGAAATACCGGAGAAGAAATAATCTCATGTTTCTGATCCAAAGACAAACACCCCTCCAGTCTAATTCCCATTCGATTGCTTTCGTGGGCCACCATGTGCTCCTGATCAAGCAATTGTACTATCGCCCCTTCAAAATATTTTGATTCGGGAGCTACAGTAACACGAATAGCTTTTCTCAAATTGGGAAAAGCTCCCTTCACGCTAATTTCCTTTCGTGGTTGATCGAGAGAGGTATCTATCGTAAAACGACTACCCTTTCGAAGCAGGTTTTCAGTAAATCCAGCACTGTTCAAGGGAGAAACACTACCTAACCACTGGGGCTGGGGCCATTTGCCTCGGATAGCCAAATAAGCTCGGCAACCCGAAACTACACGACCAAAGGCCAAACAATCTCCCGTAGACACAGATATTGGCTCACCATTAGAGATGGGGAGACCATTCAAACTCGGTGACAAATCTGCTCCCGTAATAGCCAGGAGACCAAATCCTTCAAAGGTGATTTTCGGTCCAGCCACGGTGATTTCAAGAGCGGGCTCTCCATCCTCATTGCCAACTATTTGATTGGCCAGTGCATAAAGATCAATCCCCATCGCGCCGCCCACAGGTATCCCTTGCTCCTGACAGCCCAGGCGTCCATAATCTTGTACAGTGGTTTGCAATCCGGGCTTTTCGATATGTAATGTGAGTCTACCAGACATGGAGTGACTTATAATTGAACTGCCCTGAAGCAATATCTTTTTCTATCAAATGAAAATCATGGGAATTAATTGAAAAAAACTGTACCCGATCTCCCTCTCCTAACAAAGCTGGCTTATCCCAATGCCTATCAAACATGGGTATGGGGGTACGACCAATAATCTGCCAACCGCCGGGTGCATCACTGGGATACACACCTGTCTGGCTCCCTGCTAGTCCTACCGAACCACGAGGTACCATTGTTCTGGCCTTAGACCTTCTCGGTACTTGAAGGCTCTCCTCCAGTTTACCCAAATAAGGAAACCCCGGCAAAAACCCAATCATAAAAGTGTGATAGATCGACTGACAGTGTTGCGCAATAATATCCTCTTTTGACAAGGAGGTGATATGATTGACCTCCTCCATATCCATAGCAAAATCGCCATCGTAGCAGACCGGTATTCTATATAACAAGGATTGCTCCTCCTCTTCAGGATCAACCGAAAGCTTCTGGATTTTCCTCAGCAAATCGGCTTGCTTCACCATTTTGGGATCAAACTCCACCATCACGGAGCAATAAGCAGGAATGACCTGAACGACACCTTTCCATGCAGATTGATCCAATGCTATTTTCATCGCATGAACCTGAGCATTGACAGATAGGTCTACTATTTGTTCGAATTGAATTAAAATGTGATTCGCTCCATATGGGCTAATCTCAAAAGTCATACAGGTTTGATTTCATACCCTAAACCACTCATTTGTTCATGAATGTATCTAAGGATTTTAGGGGCCGCTTCATTGTCTCCATGTACGCAAAAACTTTCAGCCTGAATAGTCAGCTCTCCACCTCCATTGACCGGAACGACTCCTTTGTCAACCATAGAACGCAATTGCGACAAAGCAACTTCAGGGTCTTCGATCAAAGCATTGTCCTTGCCGCGAGGCGTCAGATATCCATCTGCCTCATACGTACGATCAATGAAGGCCTCTTTGATAAATGGAACACCAAATTCTTTGGCGACATGTTCTGTCACCGAACCGGCCATCCCCATCAAAGCCAATGAAGAATCAATCTCAATCAATGATGCCACGATCGCTTCCGAAATCTCTTCGTCTCTGCTTGCCTGGTTATAAAGCGCGCCATGAGGCTTGACATAAGTCAACTTGCCTCCCTTACTTTCAGTCAGCGCCTTCATCATAGCTACCTGATACTTGATAACTGAACGCAACTGATCTGGATCCATATCCATTTCCTGCCTACCAAATCCAGCCCTGTCCATGTAAGAAGGGTGGGCACCAATTCGAATCCCCCTACGTATTGCCATGTCCAGGGCACGTTCTATTACCCAAGGATCACCCGCATGAAATCCGCATGAAATGTTGCACGAACTCACCCATGGCATCAAGTCTCCTTCTCGACCTGCCATGTGTTCCGAACTGCTCTCGCCTATATCACAATTGATATCAATATTTTGACCTGCCATATAACTCAAATCTAATTATCATTCATGAAACAACTTTGTACGAATAGAAGAGAATTTATGATTATTTATTGATGAATTCTCACTAATCTAACTTTAATATTGAAGTTTATTCAATAAAATTGCACTTTGAAATAATCGCAATCAATTTGTTCAACTTCTATAAAAAATCTTCCGTAACCACACTTGACAGTGTCTTCGCCAAAGCAGAAAAAGCGACTTATAAAAAAGGCGAAAAACTGGCTGGTCAATTCGAAAAGACCCATTATTACTTTCTCTTACAAGAAGGCGAAGTGAGTGTTTTTTCCTTTTTGGGTAGTGACAAGAGAAGAGTTGAATTGGGGAGATACAAGGCGGTAAATTCCCCCTTAGGGCTGGATGTCATGAACGAACCTTTTCGTCATGACTCGACCATAGAGGCCTATTCAGATACAGTCACTGTCCTGAGATGGGAAAGAAAAGCACTCAATGCTTACCTGGAAAAAAACATTGACAAGGCGATCCTCTTTTATGAGATGATCAACACCAATGCGCTGACATTGATCAAAGAGTCGAGTTATCTCTTTGCCAACACGGCGATGATTTCAAAAACCAGCAATCCGAATCAAAAAGCGTCTAAAGGTTATGATTCGCCGCTTGGTTTTACCGAAGATGATCTGGTAGTATTCCTACTACAATCTCCCTTTTTCGAAATCTTCGAAGAGGAAGATTTGAGAGCACTGTCTAAATTCTTCGTTCGTAAGCAATACAAGGTGGGCAACATCATCGATTTGCAAGACGAAGTGAGTAAAGGGGTCAACCTATTGCGTGTGGGTGACATACGTTTTTCGAGATACAACGAGGAAGGCAAATACAAAGTCTCGCTACGTGCCATTTCTACTCCTGGCTACTTGCTAGGACCTTCTGGCTTTTTGGGAGCTGAAAATGTAATGACTACCAAGGCCAAAAAGGATTCGGTAATCCTTCACCTGCCCTACGATGCGCTAAAAAACCTTAGCAACAAAAGACCAGAGTTCGCTCTGAACTTACAAAAGCGAATCAGCTGGTTGATCAACAATCAGCTAAGAGGCTTGCGCGCCCGATTGATTTCTGCACAGTTCAATGAAGAGGTAACTGTGGCCACCAACCTGATCGAAAGCAATCGTACGAGTTTATCACTTAACTCTCCATTGCACAAGGTTCCACATTTGTTGAGCTTCAAACATACGATTACAGACGGACTAAGCATCCTACATCATGTGGAGCTAAATGGTGGGGGAATAGAAAAGAACATTGCTTCGTTATGTCTGGACAATCTCCACGACACGCAGCGAGAAGTAAACTTTTATGAAAGCCTCCAAGACATCTACAACGCCGTAGTTTCTGCTCCAGCCATCATGATGCCTGACAAGGTCAATCGCGAATGCATTAAGCTTTCCCAAAAGACTTTTGAGCTAGCCAGTACATTTGTTAAAGGAAAAGAATTGATTCCAGAGACACCTGGACATCTATTTATATACAATCACATTCTGAATCCGCCCTACTACGCGCTACCAAACCAGTTTCAGATCAATCTAGACTGCCAACTGTTGAGTACGATCGTAGCTGATGCCTACAACGAAGAGGTACTGATGAAAATCGTAAGGAGTGGTCGTGAGATCGAGCATGGTCACCAGACCTATTACGAACGTCTCGGCTATATCAATGCTTATACTGAGGCTTCAGAAGGGACTGACAGCTTCGAAAAGAACGAAAGGGTATCTGATCAGATAGAAGAGTTTCTAACTGAATTTAACAACGTATTGATCGCACCAGAGCACACCGCATATGCCACAGAGCAATCACCTGGTGTATTCAATCCAGATGTCTTCGAGAGGATCCTCGAAATGGAACGCGAACCGCTGATCGTACCTGTAGTAATGGCCAATTTTGACAAGCGCATTCGAAACAACAAGTTTGCCTGTGAGATAAAAGAGCCCTTTCTTTTGAGTCAAAAAATGCAAGAATGGTGTATCAACAGCGTGGATGCATTCTTATCTGAATACAGAAAAGAATACAAAAACTATGTAAAAGAGCTGTCTGAAGCCACTCAATAAGCATCTGACACCAAGAACTGCGATATCACAGTTTAAAAATCCTGAAAAAATTCCTATTGACTTGCTGATGTTCATAGTAATGTTTTGAACTCGACCCTACATTTGTATTGTAGGGTTTTAGAAAAACCCACTAGTTCAATAACATTTTGCTAATAATAAAAAGTTAAGAAAATTCCTTTTTGCATAGCATCTCTGTGTATTTGATGTTTTCAAGTCTATAGGCTCTACCGGTTGTCGGACGGTAGGGCCGTTTTTTTTTATCTCCTTCAAACTTTTCTAGCAAATGCACAAATTGACATCCACTATAATGGATCAACCAATATTTCTGAAAGAATTAAAACCTTCATTATTCGGCGTTCAATATTCGATGTTCGAAATTGAAGATTGAAATGATAAAATCAAAGACAGGTAGAATCACCTCTTCTTTTCACTTTCCAACTTTCAACTAAACTTAGTCCTCAGGATAAGGAATAAAGATGAAATTGGTAAACTCCTGATCAATCACAAATAGACAGCAGAATTCATCTGGGTTTTTGTAAGCCTCCTTAAACAGGTCCACTTTGTCCTTTTGAACCACCTCTCTTTGAACAAATTCGTCTAAATAGGAGGCAGAATAGTTCCATTCGTTTTCCAACTCCTTAGCCTTGAACAGCACTTGACCAATAGAAACTTCGTGCTTACTAATCGGGAAAATTGGAAAATCAGAAAAGCCCCTATCTCTGATGTGATAAGAGGCTTCCTTAAGGTTATCGCTCACTTTCACAAAATCCTCGGTGATGGTACCGAGATATTTTCCATTCAATTCAGGATCGTTGTTCATTTTTGCTTCTAATTATTATGACCGCAAAGAAAAAAACAATTTAAGACTATGCTAAGCCTAGCACCAACTATTCATATTGTTCTTCCTTTTAATTTTTGGATTATTTCAGAAACTCGTTCAAGAGTAAGCCACTCATTTTTGAAAATAATCATAGAATCATTTGACCGTCTCCTCATAAACATGAAAGAAATCTGTATTTCCAATCTCAGTTACCTCCTCATTCACAAAAGCAACCTCACTTATTGGCATGTGAAACTCATCTAAGATTTAGTGAGACTTTGTTACTGAAAGGGCATACTGTAATCAAATAACAGGTATGATTAATGAGCCCATTTATCCTTAAGAAACTTTATGGCAATTGAATTGTTACGATCTTCATCTTTTACTCTATCCCAATTATTGATTTTTGCTAGGCTGGACTGCTTGAAATAATCTTGCAACCCAAATGGAACAAAGCAGAAACGACTAATTGGAAAAACATACTTAGGCACTTTGCAATGTGCACTCACCCAAACATCGTCTACAAAAAAAACTGCTTCTGGAACATTTGAGTAATCTTTTAATATTTCCAAATTAAAAAATGCAGGCTTGATAAGGAAACCTGAATAACCCTGTACAATATCAATCGGATAAACCTCTTTAATCCTTGTGCCTGGCACTGGGGTTGGAGGAACTTTAAAAATATTGCTATAAAGAGTAGTTGATCGATCAATCAAGTCTTTGGGAACTCTCCAACCAGAAGCTGCTAAAACTACTTCAGGATTACTACTAGAAGCTTCAGAAAAATCGCGAACATAGTTTGAAGGATAGATATTGTCATCATCCACTACAAGAATATACTGTTCAGAGGAGCAGCTTTCAATAGCCGGGATAAACTTAGAAGCTGATCCGTAATCCTTTTCTATTCGAATAACTTTTACATTCTTGAGCTTATGAAGCCATTCAGGGATAACGTATTCTTTATTATTCCTTAATGATCGATAGGGTATGTACAGATTGATCGACTTAGGTTTTACAGACTGATTAAGTAAACTTTTTATTGTAAGCTCTATATCATTTATTCTCTCAGGGATAGTAGTCAATGAGATTATTATATCTGAAGTTATTGAAATGTCATTATGCTCTTTGTCAAGAACAGAGATATCCTTTTTCTTAAGGCAATTCTGATAAAGGATATTTTTAATAAGACGCTTACCAGATAGATAGTTATAGGAATGAATTCCAATAAAAATTAATAATACAATAGACGCTGTTAGAAAATAAACTACCATCAATTTCCTTTTAATTTATTGATCAACATGTCCAGAAACCTTAACCAAAAGAAATAATAATGCGCAACCTCCCCCACTTTCAAATTAATCCATTTTGGAAATATATTTCGGACGCTAATATAAGGGGTAGGTAAAGATGCACTTATGTTAACTCGGTCTCGAGTTAGGTTTAATTCTTTAGAACTTTGACTTTCCAATAACAATATGGTTAGTAAAGATTGATCGTCTCTGTGATTAGATCTATTTGCACCCTCCGGCCGAATACATTCTTTGATTAAAGCAAAACTCTCCCATCTATCAAGCAGCCTCATGATTGCTTCACTCCCACTAAAAAACCCGAAGGTATTCCCAGCACGATTAGGCTGGTTATAGAATTTTTTAGGAACATTCAAATAATCTAAAGTCTCTTGTACTGTCCAATCTTTCAAAGTACCTGACCCACTAATAGGGGCATAACTGTATGTGGATTCTATTTCTGACCAGATTGGATTAAGGTTTTTCAAAATACAATTAGCACTATCCATCCATAAAAAACTAGCCTTTATCTCCTTCGCTACTGTATGAATGATGATAGGTTTCCATGAATAGGTATTGAATTGAGGGCGCACAAATTCCGGGTACTCTTCGAATTTAAACTTGCGATATTCTACATACTCAAATAATGCTATCTCTTTATTTTGAATAATTTCAGCTTCACTTTCACTCAGACCTAAATCATATAATATTACACGACTATTTTGATACTCTTTCAATTTGTTAAAAGAATGCATCAGTTGGCAAAAATTCTTGTAGTATCGACTATTTGCCGCTGAGACGATGTAGTTGTTATTGGGCATATTGTGCGATCTTTCCATTTACCAATTTTATGATGCGATCGGCAACATCGAAATAACGATCATCATGAGTAATGACAATAACTGTTTTGCCATTTTCCTTGAGATAGTTCAATATCTTATAATAAAACACCTCTTTAAAATGTGGGTCTTGATTGGCAGCCCATTCGTCAAACAAATAAACCTCCTTATCTTCCAAAATGGAGACTATTAGTGAAAGTCGTTTTTTCTGACCATCAGAAAGCCTTTTGGAACTGAATTTCCCATTTTCAATTCTTACTTTTTTACTCAACTCAAGCATATCAATAAGCTCCTCACTTTTTTGCTGAAGCTGTTGTTCTTTTATATGCAATAGTTGATCAAACACATATGAATCTGTGAATACAGCAGAAAATCTTGACCGATAGTAACTTAGATGTTTGGACTCTACCTTATTCCCTTTGTATGAAATGGAACCATTTTGAGGATTGTATAGACCGAGTATCATCTTGGCAAGAGTTGTTTTTCCGCTACCATTACCTCCAACAAGAAAAATCAAATCCCCCTTATTAATATTTAGGTTAATGGGGCCTAAAGTGAAAGGTGCATCTTCTTCAGAATGATAGTATGATCTTTCAACCGCATTCAAAGAAATCACAGGTGAATTAGACTCCCAGTTTTCTGAGTTAATCTCTAAACTTTCCGACTTCACCTCGTCGATTGTGATACCAACGTTTTCTATATGCTCTAGAGATGCTTCAATTCGTTTGATACTGCTCAAAAAACCCGCAGCTGTAGATAGTGGCGCAAGGGTGAATAGCACCAAGGTGATATAGTCTCCGAAGAAAGGTAAGGAAACGAATTGATAGTGATTAATCAAGAAAATCAAAATCCCCATACCTAATAAAAGGATCATGTCTGTGGATCGGTTAGTGATAGCCGAAACCACATTTTCCTTCAGATAGTATTTATTCTGAAGTGTGCTTACTGGTTCTATTTGATCGTTTAAATATGACTCACTAAAATCTCTATTAAGGGTTAACTCTTTGATACCAAAAACCAAACCTTCAAACTTGATGAAGAGATCATTCAAATAATCCCGAGAAGTATAGGCATACTTTCGTACAAATGGCAAACTAAATCTGGTAAAAAGATAGACTAATACAAATAAGATAAGAGTAGCTCCTGATAAAATGGGCGAGTACCATATCATGTAAGCTAGTATCCCGATAACTGTGGCTAGTCCTGTAGTAACCCCCGGTAGTCGGTCCATTGAATAAGCAATCGTTTTAATGTCCTCTGTTAGAATTGGAAGTAGTTTTGATTGATGGTGCTCAATTGATTCGAAGGTAGAGCTTAATATTTTGGAGGATAGATTCATCCGTAGTTGCTGGATGATTTTCTCTGTCAACCTAGCCACTGTATATGACGCAACAAGAGAAAGAAACCCGTATAATAACCAGTAACTTAAGAAAGCTATAACAAATGATTGAACATCTAAAGTATCATCCTTTACAGCTTCATGAATACTCTTAATGACCATGGTTGAGCTAAGGCCTGTGAGGATACTCGCAATTGCAGCGATAAGGAAAAGTGACTTAGAAGATTTGACTAAAAGTAAAATTACTTTCATTATGAGAAGACTCTAATTGTTTTATGTAGCCCAAAACTAGAAAGCTCTGAGCTAACTAGGGCCATTTGTTTGTACCTAGTTGTTGATTATGTCAAATTTTAAGGCATTACATTACTTTTCGAATTGACTCTTATTGGGATAATTTCTTTTCAAAAAACCCTGAACCAGTTTGACTACCTCCTGGTTTGGACTGTCACGCTGGTCATCATTCAGACAATAGAACTTCGGTTTTTTGGTTTCCAATTTATTAATAGCCATTTGTTGTTTTGCAAGATTGTTGGTGATTTTATGAAAAGTATTAATTTTCAGCAATTCAAAAAAAGAGACCGGATTACTCAGTGTTCTATGCTGCGAAAGCATATAGTAGCGATATAATTTATAAGTCATAAGATCTTCCGGCTGTCGAAACTTGTTGGTTCGAGTCAGAAGCAGCTTTTCGGGAAATAATGCAGTCATTTCTTCCCAAAACTCCTTTTTGATGAAAAGAGGGGTATGTTCGATGATGCCGAGACCAACTATGTCGTTTTTACCATCAAAAATTCTCCAACTCAGGTTTTCTCCAAAAAGTGTATTAAATATCCGATATTTTCCACCAGGCATAAAATCTTCCAAACTGGTCTTACTTCCAAACAAAAAGTCATCGTTGATGTACAAAAAATGCTCGGCTAAGCCTGGTATTTTATGAAGGAAGCTTTCTATACAATTGGGGTTAAAAGTAGGAAGAAAATCTTTATCTATGATTTCATCGTGATGAACGATCTTTATTTTGGGATGAGATAGTTCTAGCCAATCGGGCACTTGCGGTCTTGCAGTTACGATAAAAATGTTTTGATACCAGTCAAGGTATTTTTCTACAGATCTCAAACTATGCTTGAGCATCTGGTAAGTATCACGATATCTTTCTGGATTTACATCTCCCGGATCATCAGCATAGCTTGTCCATTTGTTGATATGTTCAGTATCTGCCCCATCAACCCATGTATATACCAAATCTACCTTTATCTTCGCCATTTAGAAATTTTAATGCGATAATATGAACCTTTTGCGTGTTAGCCAATATATACAGCGTTTTATACATGTCTACGTTTACAGGATACTTGGAACTCATCAAGAAAAAAAAATCGAGGTACTAACTGAGCTTTACGGTTATAGTGTAGATTTTTTGAATGAAGTGGGGGAAGATTACTGGGTAGATTTCGGAACGTTATTAGGTTATTACCGTGAAAATGGTATCATTCCACATGATATTGATGCAGATTTTAGTATGCATGAAAAATCTTACACGAAGGTTCTGAAAAGCAAAAAATTATTATCAAAGAAGGTCAAATTCTATGACACTTCGCATAGGCACCGTGGACCAAAACTCTATTTCAATTATAAAGGATTTGATGTTGATATTTATTTCTACGAAGATCTCGGCGATGTGGTAAGAAACTATGAAAACACCCAATGGCCCAACGAGCGCAGGGAGATGCCTAAGGAATTGGTTTATCCATTAAAATGGGAGAGATTCCTGAACAAGAAATGCTTGATTCCTGCCAAACCAAAAGAATACTTAGAGTACATTTATGGTTATTTAGGTACGGATTCAAAAAGAAATAAAGAAACAGGTTTCTGGGAAAGAATATGAAATTAAATAATCAACAAAAGGAATTTTGGGACAAGCATTCTTATATCATTTTTAAAGGATTGTTTGCAAACAGAATTGGTGAAATTTCTACTTGGATTCAGGAGGTTTCCAAATGGCCTGAAGACATGTCCAAATGGCTTAGTTTCTATGAAATGGATGATGCAGCCAAGTTAAGTAGAATTGAAAACTTCATTCCTTATCACTCAGACTTGGCTTCTATTATTAATGGCTCAGAGGTCTTGGCCATAGTAGAAGAACTTATGGGAGAAAGCCCTGTATTGTATAAGGAAAGAATCAATTTCAAACCTCCTGGGGGTGGTGCACATGCCGCTCATCAGGATGGAGTGGCATATGAAAGCGGGGATTTGGGAGCCTTTGATCCAAAAGTAGTGCCTTACATTTCCGTACTAATTAGCGTGGATTCTGCAACAAAATCTAATGGGTGTTTTGAAGTGGTAGAACCATGGGGAATAGACAATATGAACATTCTACCTATGGAAAAACCGTATCCACATGCACCTAATTTTTCTAAAATTGCCCAATCAGTGGAAGATCAACTTAACTGGGTCCAACTGGAAACTCAACCCGGCGATGTGATTTTCTTTACAGAAAGGCTACCGCACAGATCCAAAACTAATACAACAAATAAAGCAAGAAGAATTCTATACGGAGTATACAACCCCTTGA
Source organism: Reichenbachiella ulvae (assembly GCF_025833875.1). Classification (NCBI taxonomy): domain Bacteria; kingdom Pseudomonadati; phylum Bacteroidota; class Cytophagia; order Cytophagales; family Reichenbachiellaceae; genus Reichenbachiella; species Reichenbachiella ulvae. Next base: position 2,813,231 of record NZ_JAOYOD010000001.1, read on the forward strand.
AAGAAGGAGATAAGCGAGCTAAATATTATTCGGATAAGCGTCAGAATATTAATGACTCCAGATATATGGTAGGCAACCCACATGCACCTAGCAAGCTCATTTAAAGCCTTGGTAACACATCATAATAGGCACGTTCGAGATGTTCTTCATTGTCAATTTCACACCAAATTAGATTTTCACAAGTGAGTACGTTGACATGGTAACCTTTGGAGCAAAGGTTAGCAATTGCTAACTCATAATCCATATTTTTCGAATCAGGAGTTGATGAATGAAGTGCTAGTAGCTGTTGATAAAGTTTTTGTGATACCTTCCAGATTCCTACAAGTTCCGCATTGATAGTATCAAGTTCTTCCTTCTGTTTGGAGAGTTTTTTTAATAATCCATCTTGCTCAGAGACGTACACCTCATCATTGGATTGGGTAAAGCCACTACATAGAATAATGTCATTATTCTTAGACATTAAAAGTTCAGTGATAGCTAACTCTTCGAAAAGAAGATCCGATTCGAGAAGCAAAAAATCTGAATTTATCAATTCTTGACCATAGCAGAGGGTATGAAAGCTTCCAGTAATCGCAAAATCAGGGCTAAGAAATGTTTTTAAACCCTCAGCCTCAGCCAGTTTTTCATATTGCTCATGCAGGTGACCTGTACCAATAATTATATTTTCAATCCCATTTTTTTTTAATAGACGAATGGATCTTTCGATGAGCTTCTCCTCACCAACTTGCATGAAACCTTTAGGAATATCATGAGTATAGGGACGCAATCTGGTCCCTTTGCCAGCAGCTAGTATCACCGCAGTATCAATTCTTTTTGACATTATTTCCCTTGCTTTCCAAATTCACTTTAATTTGCCCGAAATTAGAACGAATCTTATTAAAACTAGATACATGAAGCAAGTATATGTAGGAATGGGCACTGATCTCATCCATCATGGACACATCAATATTATTGAAATAGCGAGAGAATTGGGTGAAGTTACTGTTGGTTTGTTGTCCGACAAAGCTGTATCTAAATATAGCAGAATGCCTTTCTTGTCTTTTGACGAGCGAAAGAAAATTCTTGAAAATCTAAAAGGTGTGAAAGAAGTCATTCCTCAGTACGAGTTGGACTATGAGGAGAACTTAAAAAAATTGAAACCAGATTATGTAGTGCATGGGAGTGACTGGAAAACAGGCCCTCAGCGTCATGTTAGACAAAAGGTGATTGACATGCTTAAAGAATGGGGAGGCGAATTAATAGAACCAGAATATACCCATGGCATTTCTTCTACAGGCCTTCGCAAGGCACTCAAAGAAGTAGGGACTACCCCAGACATCCGAAGAAGACTGTTGAAAAGGTTGTTGGAGTCCAAAGACATTGTGCGCGTGCTTGAAGCCCATAATGGTATTTCTGGATTGATAGTCGAGGACACAAAATTCGAAGCTGAAGGTGAGATTCGAGAGTTTGATGCAATGTGGGTCAGTAGTTTAACCGACTCTACTGCCAAAGGGAAGCCGGATACGGAGTATGTGGATAGAACATCGAGATTTCAAACAATCAACGATATTCTAGATGTAACTACCAAACCAATTATTTTGGATGGAGATACAGGAGGGATTCCCGAGCATTTCGAACTGTTGGTTAAAAATCTGGAGCGTCTTGGTGTTTCAGCCATCGTGATTGAAGATAAAACAGGGGTTAAGAGAAACTCTCTTTTTGGCACAGAAGTAGAACAGACTTTGGATACCATTGAAGGGTTTTCGGAGAAAATATCGAGAGGCAAGAAAGCTCAGATGACAGATGACTTCATGATTTTTGCTCGATTAGAAAGCCTAATCGCAGAGTTAGGAATGGAAGATGCACTAAAACGAGCAAAGGCTTACATTGAAGCAGGCGCAGATGGCATTATGATTCACAGTCGTCACAAAGACGGTAATGAGATTCTAGAATTTATGAAGAAGTATGACAAGTTTGAGGTGAAAGTGCCTGTCATTTCGGTGCCTTCTTCTTACAATCAATTTACCGAGAATGAATTGCAGGCAGCAGGTTTCAATATCGTTATATATGCCAACCATCTGCTAAGAAGTGCTTTTCCAGCCATGCAGAAGACTGCTCAATCCATTCTGGAGCATAAAAGATCTAAAGAAGCTGCTGACCAATACTGCATGTCTATCAAAGAAATTTTGACCATTTTACCTAATTAATATGCTTGATCCGAAGGTGTTTTTGGACCTGATTAAGTCTCAGGGAATTCACTTTAGTACTGGAGTTCCTGATTCTTTGCTGAAAGATTTTTGTGCTTGCATTGTTGATTCAGGTTCCGATATCATAGCTGCCAATGAAGGTGGTGCTGTGGCACTTGCCGCGGGCCATCATTTGGCCACTGGAGAGATCCCTTTTGTATATATGCAAAACTCAGGATTCGGTAATATTATCAATCCATTGACTTCCTTAATTGATCCAGAGGTTTATAGCATTCCAATGCTCATCATGGTTGGTTGGCGTGGTGAGCCGGGGGTGAAAGATGAACCCCAGCATATCAAACAAGGAAGAATAAATGAAGCGCTTATTGAAGCACTAGAAGTACGGCACGATATATTGTCATCGGATATCGAAGAGGCTCAATCTCAAGTAGAGACTGCTGTGAGCTACATGCAGTCAAATCAGGCGCCTTACATTTTACTGGTGAGAAAAGACACCTTCGCGCCTTATAAAATGCAGAACCTCCCTCAAGTCCCAGACTATGAGATGAACAGAGAGGATGCTGTCAAGGAAATACTGAATAAGCTCTCTGATCAAGACGTAGTAGTTTCGACTACCGGCAAGACTTCCCGAGAAGTATTTGAAAAAAGAGCTGCAGATCATTTGGGCCATCAAAGAGATTTTTTGACTGTGGGCTGTATGGGACATGCTTCTCAAATTGCTTTGGGCATTGCTTTAGCCAAGCAAGAACGAAAAGTATTTTGTTTGGATGGTGATGGTGCCTTTATCATGCATATGGGATCTGCAGGCATTATTGCAGATCAAAAACCAAAAAATTATTACCATATAGTAATCAATAATGGCGCCCATGATTCCGTAGGTGGCCAGCCTACGATTGGGTTTAATTTGGATTTAGAAAAGATCGCATCCGGATGTGGCTATCAGTCCTCTTTCAGTGTTAAAACCAAGGCTGAGTTAGCAGGTATTTGGAATGAATTCATAGCAGCTAAAGGTCCAGTTTTCCTGGAAATCAAAACAAAAAAAGGTGCTAGAAAAGATCTGGGAAGACCTACTATTAAGCCGATTGACAACAAGATAGATTTCATGAATAACCTGAAATAATATGCTGGGAAAGCTTACTCATCAAAAATCCATCAAGAGAAACATTCTTCTCAATCCAGGACCTGCTACTACTTCCAAAAGAGTCAAAGAAGCAATGATCATCGAAGACATTTGTCCACGAGAAAGTGAATTTGGAGATTTGATGCATCAGATATGTGATGGAATTCTCGAAATTGGTAATGGGCTGGAGACACATGAAGTAGGGCTATTTGTAGCCAGCGGAACCGGTGCTATGGAAGCCACTTTAGTATCGGCTCTTGGGGATGATGACAGGGTACTTATTGTTACCAATGGAGCTTACGGGCTGCGCATGGAAGCCATTTGCAAGAGTTATGGATTGGAGTACGATACAGCTTTTAGCTTTGGGGATTATCCTGAAGCAGCCAAGGTTAAAAAAGTGCTAGAAGATGGCCAATTCACTCATTTGGCCATGATTCATCATGAAACCTCCACGGGCATGATGAATCCATTGGAAGAGATTGCAGAAGTTTGTAAGGAGCGGGATGTGAAATTAATTGTTGATGCCATGAGTTCCTACGGGGCCTATCCAATTGACCTTAAAAAGACTCCTCTTGATTATATTTTTTCCTCAAGTAACAAATGTATCCACGGGATGGCTGGACTATCCTTTGTCGTATTTCATAAAGATCGAATCGAAGAATTGAAGCGCAATCAACGGGCTTTTTATTTTGATCTTTACAGCCAATGGAACAATCTGCAGCAAAAGAACCAGTTACGTTTTACTCCTCCAGTTCAGATCTGTTACGCCTTTATGGAGGCCATCAAGGAAACATTAGAAGAAGGAGTGAAAGCGCGTTGGAAACGATACCAGGACAATTGGCAAATACTCTATGATGGGTTTAAAAATTTGGGATTTCAGTTTTTCTTACCTGAATCCTATGAATCTAAAATTCTACTGGCTTTAGATCTGAACAGTAAGCCTGAATTGGATTTCAATGACTTCCATGACTTTTTGTACCAACACCAAATAACCATCTATCCTGGAGTTATTCCTGAATGTAATACCTTTAGGGTAGCTATCATTGGTGATTTACAACAAGAAGATATACATCATGTAATGAAGAAGGTGACTGAATACATGGAAGGTTAAATCAAGCTACGGTAAAGCTCTTCTATTTTTTGAACATGAATTTTCCAGTCATATTGTTTGACCACTTCTAGCCCATGTTTGGATAGATGTTTCATGGATTCTTCGGATACAATCAAATTCTTAATGCAATTTGTAAGTCCTTCTAAATTTCCCGGTTCAGCAAAATACTGTTGTTGCTCGGCGGAGAGCACGTTGAGATACCCTTGATTAGAAAACCCTGCAATTGGCGTACCCATAGCCATTGCTTCAAGCAGCACAATGCCAAAGCTTTCGCCAAACAAGGCCGGTGCGATGTATAAATCCGCTGTATGAAGCAATCTTAACTTATCCTCTTCAGATACAAATCCAAGCATTTCAACATCTTCAAGGTGGTGTTTTGAAATGAATGCTTCAGCAAGAGTTCGTTCTTCACCATCTCCTGCGATAATTAACCGCAAATTGTCATTATCTCGCTTAAGATCGAGGTAACTCTTCAATGCATATATTAAACCTTTTCGTTCCTCCAGGCGTCCAAGAAACAACAAATTGAACTTACCATCTTTGTATTTATCAATTGGAATAACCGGCTTTAAATAGTAATCCAGATCAATTCCATTTGGGATTATTTCTATTGCCCTATCCGAAAACCGGTTGATGTAAGAAGCCTGAGTTTCACTAACAGAAATGATTCCATCCATGAGCCTAAAAACTAACTTAGCTGCAAAAGGCATGATATTTTTACCAACAAATTGATTTTTAGGAGTATCATGAAAAGTGGTAATATGCTTTGATTTGCTAAATCGTCTGATTTGCCATGGAAGTATCGGATTCCAGAAGGTATGGAAATGAATGATGTCAAATTGCTGAGTAGTTAGGAAATTCTTCAAGGCTTTTCGGTCGTTGCCCAAAGCAATATTGATATCAATCTTAGTTCCTCCAACATGGAGACTTCTATTGGATCCAAAATGATATACCTTTGATTGGTTGACTGTGGGAAAAGGCGCAATGATAACAACCTCATGGCCAGCTAGTGTGAGATACCTGGTAAGGCTTTCAATGTGGTTTTTGACTCCCCCTGGTCTTGAAAAATCGTATGGACAAACCTGAGCAATTTTCATTTGGATACTTCCTTTTTCTTAGGACGGAACAAGTATAATCATTAGTTGAGTTAACCATTCTGAATCCATCAATGATCAGGAAAAGAGTTTAGATGAGTCATTCCTCAAATGAAGAATTACAACATCGACCTTTCATTTCCAAATTTGGACTTTATCATCTTAACGCATAATTCAGGGCTGTTTCTATCAAAAATGAAATTACTGGAAAAAACTAATTTAAGAAATTCAAAAAAACCTATTTCTTTAGTACTTTGAATTAGCATATACTTTGTCATAGCCAAATGCCACTGGTCAATTTTAGCTACTTTGATTTGCTTGACTTTTTCAAAAACCGAGGATTTATCTGTTGACCAATTGATACTTTGGAATTCCAAACCTTGATCTCTTAAAAAGTCCATGAGAGCCTCTCTTCTGATTTTGTTAGCCACTATATCCTGAATTCTCTTTTTTCGTGTACTCGCTTGTGAAGGGTGAATTCTATATTTAAGCAAGACCTTTGGAAGGTTAGATAATTTACCTACCCTAGACAAATCATACCAAAACTTATAATCTTCTGCCAGCGCATAATCCTTATCTCCATCAATAAAGGCATACTCTCTCTTATATCTAATATTGTGCTCTTTGATTACGCTATTACGAATTATACTTGATGGATTTTGAATAGTACTAAACCAAAATATGTTTCTTCGACACTGCTCATCATTTGGACTGAAACGCTTCCAAATTTTGGAATATTTACCAAAAACCTCGATATAGGTCCCTGAAGCGGCTATTTCTGGGTGACTATCCATGTAGCATATTTGTTCTTCTAGTTTGGTTTTAAACATAATGTCGTCAGCATCCATCCTGCAGATATATTCAGTTCGACATTTATCCAAGCCAGTATTTAAAGCCTTTATAAAGCCTTTTTCGTCAAAATGTAAGACCTCTATTTTGTTACTGCCAAATCTTTCGATAATCTCAACTGTATTATCAGTTGAGCAATCATTAACAATTAAAACTTGAAAATCCTGATAAGTTTGATTTAGAATGCTTTCGATACAATCAGAAATAGTTTTAGCAGCATTATATACTGCCATTAGTATTGTGATTCTTGGTTTATTCAAAGGCTTAGAATTTTCTCAAATTTATGTAAAAAGAATAGAATCATTTATTGAGACTTACTACGTTTGTCCTTATAAAAACACCCGTTTATGAGCAGGAAAATCTTTTATTGCCTTATTATTTCGTTAGTAAGTTCTGCTACAGTGCAATCACAAGTTATTCAACCAGGCAGTCATCTTCGAGATTATTATGAGTTGTTGACACTAAAAAATCCAGAAATATCACAGCCTATTAATATTTATCCAGCAATAATATCTGAGTATGAAATAGATTCTACTTTATCCTGGAACCTTTGGGGGGATAAATTTCGATTAACCCAAAAGACTAATAAAAGTAGGCAATTCTCGTGGGTTGATCCATATATAAACTATAGTGCCAATACTGTCACTCCAAGAGGGTATAATGATGGGGCTATTTGGTCAGGAAAAGGTTCAAACATTGCTTTGACAGGAGGGTTTCAGGGAAAACTAGGCCTCTTACATTACACATTTGTCCCCATTTTCACTTGGTCAGAAAATCTTCCGATAAATATACCTTCCAATGTTACCAACTTTGATAAAAGTCCATATTCATACCCGTTTAATGGCAAAATAGATTACGTGCAACAATTCGGTGAAGGAGCTTATTCTAAGTTTAACCTGGGACAATCTGAGATCCGATTGGTGTATAAAAAAATTACTCTTGGTTTGTCGACAGCTAATTTTAAATGGGGGCCGTCAATTTGGAATCCTATTTTAATGAGCAATAACGCCCCAGGAATTCCTCATATGGATTTAGGAACTCCAGCACCTATTGAGACACGAGTTGGTAAATTTGAAGGAAAAATCTATTGGGGAGCAGCATATGAATCAGATTTTTTTGATGATAACCAAAAAAATGACACAAAGTATGTTACGGGAATTTCTTTAGGTTATGAACCTAAGTTTGTTCCAGGTTTAGGCATAGGTGTCAACAGAGTATTATATAAAACATGGAATAAGGAAACCCATTCCATGTTAGATTATTTGGCCGCTTTTTATCGAAACACTTTTAATGATAGCTTGAAGAATGATGACTATGATCAGATGATTTCTGTAACCATTAAATACCAATTCCCTGAAGTGGGGTTTGTCTGCTATATAGAGTATGCCAAGAATGATTTTCATTCCAATTTGGCTGGATGGTTTGAAGAGTTCGATAGAAGCAGAGCTCTTAACTGGGGACTTTCTAAAGTATTTAATATTAACGATAAGAACTATCTGAAAGTTAATTATGAATTCACCACTTTAAGTGCAAATCAGAATCAGATATTACCTGCAAATTCTAACCCACCATATTATGTCCATGCACACGTTCCTGGCGGATACACTAATCAAGGGCAGATCATGGGAGCAGGCATTGGCACTGGGTCAAATGGTAGTGTTTTATCTTTTAACTGGTACCACACAGATGGAAAATTAGGACTCACATACTCCAGAATAAGATTTAATGACGACTATTTTGTAAATTCAAAGAAGGATCAACGATATCCCCCCTACCCTGCTGATTTTGAAATTAGTGTTGGCATAGATTATGTACATTATTTTCATAAGTTTAGTATTAGGCCAGAAATAACATGGAACTATAGAAAAAATTGGTATTATCAAGACGAGGTTGAGGTTCATAATTTTCATTTTGGCCTGCAAGCTCATTACCTCATTTTTGGTTGAATTAGTTTCAAAAGTTAAACGAATAGAAATAAGGAATTGAATTTGAATTGGTTTTATGCATAAGAGAATTATTAGAACATTAATATTTATAGGCATTCTATTCGTGGTGTCCTTTTACTCTAAAAGTCAATCGAGAAAGGTTATATTTTTCCATGAAATTGATGATCAAGCTAGAGTATACGTAGATGATGAATTGATATACGAAAGTGATGTAGTCGGTTATTTGGGAGGAGTTAGCATTAAGGTTGATATTACTAAACACATTACTACTGGAGATGAAACGGTAACTATAAAATTGATCAACATTCAATGTTCAGATTGTTCTGGAGGAAACCCTTGGAGCATAATTTACGAACTTCTTGACGATGAAGAATCCATTGATTACCAAGTATCTGATGGGATTGGTGGAGCTGGATCCAAACCGGTTTATTCCTATAGTTTTAGATGGGATGACTTATAAAAAGTCATCTTGAAAATAGACGTCTCGCAAGTTTGATAAGATAATTATTAAAAAGACAGGCACTAATAAAATACCAACCCACGCTCAGAAAAATCATTCTTAGCACCTCAAACATGGAGACTTCTATTGGATCCAAATGATATACCTTTGATTGGTTGACTGTGGGAAAAGGCGCAATGATAACAACCTCATGGCCAGCCAGTGTGAGATACCTGGTAAGGCTTTCAATGTGGTTTTTGACTCCCCCTGGTCTTGAAAAATCGTATGGACAAACCTGAGCAATTTTCATTTGGATACTTCCCTGTTTATATGGCAAGATTAGCAATTATGTTGTTAATCCTGGCGGGAAATTGTTTGGTTAATGCTCAAAGTAATCGAAAAGTACCTAAGCACCATTTCGAAACTGGAGAAGAGCTTATCTATTCCATGCACTATGGATGGTTTACGATTGGAAAAGCCACCATTTTAATGGATCAGGAACTTTGGAACATACAAGGTAAGCCTCACTATTACCTGCAATGTCGTATCCAAACGACCGGAGTCTTTGATTTTTTTTCCTCTGTAGATGTCTGCGCAGAATCATGGATTGATGTAGCTACATTGAGACCTACGATCTCCTATCGTCAATTTTTTATAGGACAAAGCATGGATATACGTACAGACAGGTTTGAATATGCCGATTCTGTAACTATATCTACCTATGTGGAGGATGTCAACCGTCACCAAGTGGCTAAGGTCAATATTTCGGACACCCTAGTCTTAGACCTACTCAGCACCTATTTGAACCTTCGGGATATCGTTTATTCGAATGATGGGTCTGATACGACGATGGTTAAAATGCACTTTTCCAATGACATTTACCCTTTTGGAATTGTTCATTCTGGTATGGAGGATGAGTATTATCGATTTGATTTGATTTTTCCTGAGACTGAAGAATATGAGAAGGGAAGCCCCGCTTATTTGTTGGCCAAAAAAGAAGACACCATTATCCCAGTGAAACTAGTGGTAGAATTGACTTTGGGAAAACTTGTTTTTATTCTAAACAAACGGAACTATTATTGATTTAAACCTTGCGTCTCTATCTAAGCTCAACTAACCTTGTGAGCTACCAATTGAATAATGCAGCATGCAATCAAAAATCCTTGTAGGTGCTAAGGAATTTATGAATGCTCTAAAATCTAGAGCTCTAGCAGCGACCCAATCGTTGTATGTTCAAGCGATGACTTTTGAAGGAGATTCGGCAGGTGAATCACTAATAAATCTGATGATTCATAGCCCAGCTAAAGATAAAAGGTTGATCATTGATTCTTTTTCCAAAGTAGTGGTGAGTGATCATTTCGTTTTCGGAGCGAGGTATTTAAAAGATTCCAAGTTTAGAGCAGAAGTTCACAACACTTATCATTTGATCGATAAGGCCAGGTCCCATGGTATTCAGGTGAAGTTTATCAACCCAACGGGTCCGATGATGCTGCGATACCCTTTGCGTAATCATAAGAAGATGATGATTGTTGATCAACAGTATGCTTTTATTGGGGGAATCAACTTTAGTGAACACAACTTTGAATGGTATGACATGATGGTCGAGTTGAAAGATCCCAGTACCAGTGATGAGTTATCTAAAGATTTCCTCCAAACTTGGAAGGGAGTTAATCAATCAAAAAACATTAGCGTTAACAGCAATCAATTGTTTTTTTTCAATGGAATAAAAAGCGAGAGAATGTATGAAGAGTTCTTTGATTTGATTCGAAAGGCAAAAAAAAACATTCTAGTCATCTCCCCCTACATTTCAGATCCATTGTTACCCATTCTAATGGAGAAGGCCAAATCAGGGATCAAAGTGGATATCATTTCTCCAGAGCAAAACAACAAAGGTTTTTTTTACAATTATTTGATAGCTCAAAGCTCTGAAGGTCAGTTCAACTTATATCATCACCCGGGAATGTTCCACCTAAAAGCCATATTAATTGATAGCAGAAAGCTAATTTTTGGAAGCAGCAATTATGATTTGATCAGTTATCATTTCGAACAGGAAGTGGTAGTGGTCTGTCAGGAAACCTCCTTGATCCAGGAGTTCATAACAAGGATTGTACGACCAATGAAAGAAATATCTAAACCATACTTTCCCAATGGGGTATCTTCCATAAAGTCCAAAATGATATTGAAGATCGTTAGTAAGTTAAGTCATATCTTATCCAGATCGTTCCTAAAACCTGCGTGATTCATTAAACTTGCGCGGTAAATTTAGGAATCGCTTGATTTCCTTCTAAAAGCAAAAGAATTAGTGATGAACATTATCAGTAGAATCCGCCAAGATTTTAGAAAATCATATCAATCGATCAAACTTCCTCAGGTGGAAGAAACTTTTGACATCTATTTTAGTCGGTTTTTTGGATACTACTTTGCAGTACTTGCAAAACGGATGAGCCTCACGCCAAATCAAGTTTCACTCAGCAGCTTGTTTTTTGGTCTCATTGCAGGGGTACTATTTTATTTCCAAGAGAATTTCACACTTATGATGACGGCCTGCTTTTTGATAACTCTGGCAGGATTACTTGATTCTGCAGACGGACAACTGGCTAGAATGACGGGACAATCAAGTGAGTTTGGGAGAAAGGTCGACGCTCTAATAGACATTTTGGTTTTTAGTGCTGCCTATTTAGGAGGTCTCTTCTACTTTTTTCATCATGGATACGGTTGGTGGATAGTGCCATTAGCAGTGGGAGCGGGTTACTTTCACAGTATCAAGTCTGCTGTCTATGAATTTTATAAGACCGAATTTATTTATTACTTAAATGAGGGAAAGGGTTGTCACCGAGTCTCATACATTGAAGAAGTAATGGCAAATCCGCCAAAGAAAGGGATTGGCTTGAAAATAATGCACTACATGGAAATTGACTATATCCAAAAGCAGGCCATGTTTCAAGGTAGAAAGCGGGCAGTCAGAGAACAGTTCGAGCAATGGGCTTTAGGTAAAGAATCCGCTAAATTCAAGGACAAGTACAATAAAATTCAGACATCTATCCTGACCTGGTGGGCTCTTGTCGGTGGAACAAATGTTCATCGCACAGCATTGATGGTATGCAGTTTGTTTGGCCGAATGGACATTTACTTTTTCTTTAGTATTTCAATCACTGTATTTCTTATTCCAATAGCGATTTGGCAAAATTCATTGGACCGAAGACTGATCGAGGAAATGAAATGACTACTTTCTATTGAGACTCCAGAAAGTAAGGTACCCACTTATAGCTGACATCACATGTATGAATGAAATATGAATATCTATTCCTATGACTGTCAGATTAAGAGTTTCAAAAGAAGCTATAATCAATGGTATTGCCCATTTCTTACGACTATCATAGGTCAATGCACCTGCTGCTGAATAAAGACCAACAGATCCTCCCATCCAATTTCTCTCGAATCCGAAGGAAAAGAACTCAATATGAGGCCATAGATATAACCCAACATTAAAAAACAGACCGAAGAAGACACCCACGAAAACATAGGACCCAAAAAAAACAACCAAAGCTTTTTTGTAGCCATATTGGACTTCTAAAGACTGAATGGTTAGTAGAATTCCAAAAATCGTAACAAAAAAAATGTGATCAATTCCATTATGAAAAAAAGGAGCTGTAAACCAGCTAAAAAAATAGGCAATCGGGTTGCTTATCATCTTCCCCATCCAAATAGCGCGATCACAAGCAAATGCATGCTGCCAGCTGTCATCACAGTTTCGGGTGGAAGCAAACCCTAAAATTCCAACAATGGACCAAATGAAAGTGAAATAGATAATGCTAAAAGGTCTGCTTTTAAACCATTCAATGAAACTCATTTTTTGGCCATGGGTATCAGTCCAAAACCACTGAAATGGAATTAGCTGCTCAGATGTGTGATTTTTCATTATTTCACTAATACCGGATTACAAAGATTTGGAACATCCTCTTTTGAAGTCTATCAAACTACTGGGCATAAACACCTCACTTCTCTTGTCCAAATAATTTTATACTTCATAGACAACTTGTCTTCGTAAAGATATGATAATTTTGATGTCTATGGTTAAGCACTGTGTCATATTAGTCGCCGGCAGGAATAGTAGGTTAGATACCGGTAAGCCCAAATCACTTTTAGAAATTAATGGAGTATCACTACTGGAACGTCATATTCAGTTATTCAGTAAAGAGGGCTGCGATAACTTTTGCATAGTCACAGGCCATAACCCTGAACCTATTAAAGAGAAGGTTGAAGAGTTAAAAAAGCGATACGAGGTTGCAATTAACATTGCACACAACGACCGTTATGACTTAGAGAATGGATTTTCAATAAGTGTTGTTCAGAACTGGGTAAAATCAATAAACTCCGAGGGCTTTTTTCTTACAATGGGCGATCATGTTTTCGACTCTCTGTTTATTTCCAGCTTTCAAAAAGATATAACTAAAAGAGATGGAAAAGAAGCTTTGTGTCTCGCGGTTGATACCCCGTCCGAATTAAACCGTCATATTGATATCGAAGATGTAACCAAAGTTTTAATACAAGAAACAGGATACATCGAACAAATTGGAAAAGGGATTGCAAAGTTTAATAGATACGATACAGGTTTGTTTTATATGAAGCCTGATGTATTCGAGTCATTAAATAAGTGCTTTGCTCAAGGAAAGTATACCATATCAGATCTTGTCACCTCTTTAATTCAGGAATACAATGCCACTACTATTGATGTGACAGGTTATCTATGGAATGATGTGGACAATCACTCGGATCTGGATATTACCCGCAAGCTATATAGCTGACACCTTATCTTTGATCCTTTTCTTAAAAATAGAAGTCCTGAATTTCGTCATTGATAACAATTCAACCTTTTTCAGATTGAGAAAAGCATGACTGGAACGTTTTAAAAGAAAGCAGGAATTTCGTTCAAAAACCTATAAAACAAAAAAGCATTGTCGACTGACGTGACAATGCTTTCAATATCTATAGTAGCGCTATTTAAATTTAGACGCTTGCTTTAGCCGTCTCCAAAAATTCATTCATCCTTTTCAGTATCTCTGTTTCACTGAACTTATCTGCGGGCGATTTAAATCCGAAGGCAGAAACAACAGGCACATTTCCGGCATGTCCCATGTCTTTTGCCAATTTAGCCAAACGGATCACATCCAGCATAACCCCTGCGCTATTAGGACTGTCCTCTACCTTTAGTTTGAGTTCCAGTTCAAAACGCTGATTACCAAACTGAGAACCATTGACATTGATATAGCAAATTTTGGTATCATTAAGATGTGGAACAAAATCACTCGGCCCTATACGCACTGCAGGATCTGTAGTACAATTAAATAGAGTACTTACAGCATTGGTCTTAGAAATTCGCTTTGACATAAGCCGTGACTCGTCGATCATGTTTTCAAAATCGGTATTTCCACCGACATTGAGCTGGTACAAATCATCGATATTGAACCCTCTGGTCATCAAGCTCTCTACTAATACCCTATTTAGATAGGTAGCGCCAAATTGAGATTTAATATCATCACCTGCGCAAACTAGGCCGGCTTCTTTAAACTTATCACTCCACTCAGGTTGTGAGCAAATGAAAACTGGAATGGCATTCAAAAACCCAACTCCTGCCTTCAGAGCTTCACTTGCATAAAATTTGGCAGCCTCCTCACTTCCTACTGGTAGATAACAAACAAGAAACTCAGCACCAGTTTCTCTCAAATAGGCAGCCACGTCTACTGACTCATGATTAGCCTCCACTTGAAAAGATTCAGACATATGTGAAGCTACTCCATCAAGTACTGGTCCAGACACAACCTCTACGTTCAAATTTGGAACCTCTGAAAATACTCGGGCACAATTAGGTTTTGCAAAAATGGCCTCAGACGCATCCTTACCTACCTTTCGTTTGTCAATATCGATTGCACCTACAACTTGTATATCTCCAATCTTATAAGAACCAATCTCTTTTCTAACAAAACCGGTTTGCTCTGACTCGTTCTTATAAAACTCAATTCCTTGTATTAATGCAGAAGCACAATTACCAACACCCGCAATAGCTATCTTTACCATATGATCTAAAAAATTAACGGCAAATTAAGGGAATTTTAACAAAGTCCGGGGGATTTATAGGCTATATTTTTCCCCTTCCTTATTTGAGCCAAATACTACAGTTAATTCAAATATCCTGTTTCAAAACCAACAATACAATATTCTCTACATGATGGGTATGCGGAAACATATCCACCGGCTGAATCTTTTCTACTTGATAATCTTCACTCATCAAAGCAATATCACGTGCTTGTGTCGCCGGATTACAACTCACATACACGACTTTCTTGGGTGAGAGTTTCAGAATCATATTGACCACATCTTCGTGCATACCTGCACGCGGCGGATCGGTAATGATTACATCTGGCTGACCATTCTTAGCCACGAATTCATCGTTGAGGACATCCTTCATATCCCCTGCGTAGAAGTCTGTATTTTCGATTCCATTCACCTCCGCATTGACGAAAGCATCTTTGATCGCATCCTCTACATACTCGATACCGATCACTTTTTTGGCCTGGCTGGCACAATAGTTCGCAATGGTACCAGTCCCCGTATACAAATCGTACACCAGATCCTCTTTAGACAATTCAGCAAACTCCAGAGCCTTATCGTAAAGAACCTTGGCCTGTGCAGAATTGGTTTGATAAAAAGATTTGGGTCCGATCTTGAACTTCAAACCACCCATCTCTTCGACGATATGATCCTTTCCCGAGTAGCACACAATTTCCTGATCAAAGATGGTATCATTTTTCTTCTGATTGATCACATAGAGCAAACTGGTGATCTCAGGAAACTTCTCTTTCAGATGAGCCATCAGGCCTTCGATCGCCTCTCTATCAGGCTCAAAAAACTGAACCAAAACCATCAACTCTCCAATATCTGTCAAACGAATCATCAGATTACGCAACAAGCCATGCTGATCTCTGATATCGAAAAAGGTTAGTCCATTGGCAAAAGCATAACTTCTCACTTCATTTTTGATGGCATTGGTTGGTTCCTCCATCAGATGGCAAGTCTCAACATCCACCACTTTATCAAAAAGCCCTGGGATATGAAACCCTAAACCATTTCGATTCAAGTCTTCACCAGTATCAATCTGGTCCTTGGTCAACCATTTTTTATTAGAGAAAGTAAATTCCAATTTGTTTCTATAGCGCAAAGTCTTTACCGATCCAATAATCGGTGCAATCTCAGGCAAATCCACTTTACCAATGCGCGAAAGGTTATCGGCCACTTGTTGCTGTTTAAACTCCAGTTGAGACTGGTAGTTCAACATCTGCCACTTACAGCCTCCACAAGTGCCAAAATAGTCACAAACGGCCTCTTCCCTCAGATCAGAATACTGGTGATAATGTACTGGATTGCCCTCCATATAAGCCTTACGCTTTTTGGTCACCTGAACATCCACTACATCACCGGGAACGGCCCCTTTTACAAAGACCACCATCCCGTCATGCCTTGCAACCGCCTTACCTTCAGCAGCTACCGATTCTATTGACAGATTTTCTAACCTGATTTGCTTTCTTTTTCTAGCCATGGGGCGCAAAATTAGAGGAAAACCAAAGACTTTTCCCTTTAAGCCAAAAGATTTAGGAGAATATCAGAACATCAAATGACCTTCTTGACTTTAGACTGCTTGATATAGGCTTCACTTCCCATCCAATCTACTTTGACCCAAACATCATCCTCACTCAAAACAGTCAATCTATGCCCTCTCTTGACCACTTCGATCAAATCAGAACCAGCCGATGGACCATTCATCAAATACACATGATCAGCAGATATGATCACTTGTTCTCTTTGAAGCTGAAAATTGGATATAAAGAAAAACACCAAAAGCACCACGCAGAGACTAATGGCATAGGGCAAGGCATTTTCCTTACTTTTGAACTTCTTGTATACCACCACGGTCATCAGCAAAAGAGCAATTCCTAAAACGATGGCATTGCTCATCATATAGTGTCTATTGACGATTCCTTTGAAGAAGTCAAAATCAGTAACCTTATAGCCTTCGAGATCATATTCGCTGGCAATTTCTTCCATCTTGTATCTGGCTTGCTTGTTAGAAGTCAGTAAATAATACTTGTTGAGATACAAAAGTGCCTCGCTGTAATTGCCCAAACCTTCTTTGATATAAGCCATTTTCATGAGCATTTGTGGCGTAGCTTCGTTTTCCTTCTCGAGCAAACGATCATATATCTCGAAAGATTCGGTATATTTCCCTTCTGAAAAAAGCGAATCCGCGTGCAAAAGTGCACGATCCGCTGAGAGGTCTTGCGCTGTTAATGAAGCACTTAGAAAAGTGAAAAATAAGACTGTAATAAAATTGAATAATTTGTTTTGCATTTTCGTCATAAGGCGCCTACATTTGCAACCGCAAAATAAGGGAATGACCTATAAAAATAGAAAATTCTTTTGCAAAATGTCGATTGGTTAGCTCAGTTGGTAGAGCAACGCCCTTTTAAGGCGTGGGTCCTGGGTTCGAGCCCCAGACCAATCACAGATGAGACCTGGTAGTCGTACCGGGTTTTTTATTCTTAGTGATTTTCGATTGGTTAGCTCAGTTGGTAGAGCAACGCCCTTTTAAGGCGTGGGTCCTGGGTTCGAGCCCCAGACCAATCACTATCCAAACAAAAAGCCTCTGAAATTCAGAGGCTTTTTTCGTTTTACAGAATAGCTAAAATCAGGACAATCTATTTTTCTGAGGGATGGCCTTTATTCATTTTAGTTTTTTGTTGCTTCAAATCAGACAAGAAGCAAAAGACTGTTTGAGTCCTAACAGGAATAAGATAAATATCAAGGATTCAAAGTGGGCGAGTTTCTTTTGATTCCTGATTTTAAGTTGTAAAAAGCGTTAAGAAATGAATAGCAGCCTTGATTTCTTTGATTACTTTCTTCATCAAGGAAGAAAGTAATGCCTAGCCGGCAAGGCGAAAGTATCCATACAAAAACAAAGGATTGCCTTGACTAGTAGAGTTGTCAATTAAAATAAAAAGTAGACTATTCCGTTTTATCCCCCAACTTTACTAAGTGATCCCAAAATCAACCCAGGCTGCACGAGACAACCTGGGATTTAGCTAGATCAGTTTTATTCTTTCAAAAATCTGCGAGTGATCACTTCCCCTGCAGATTCTACTTTCAACAGATAAAGACCTCTCTTCATATTTTCAATATTCAATTCGTAAGTCCTTAGACCTTCCGCCCACTCTAATCGAGCGTAGGACTTGCCAGCAATATCCATCACCGAAATAACAGCACTCGCACTACCCTTCTTCTCCAATTGCAACCTATCCTGAGCTGGATTAGGATAGAGTTGCAACTGCAGTGCTTCTTCCAATATAGATGCATCAGCGATGCTACGAGCCCCTGCACAGGACGCTCCCACCACAAAACTGTGAGGTGTGGCAGCTGTATTTCTTTCACCACCCTCTGGCACGCTATAGGTATAATAGAAGTATACCGTCTGTCCATCGCTAACACCTGAAAGATCGAATGGCACGTTGACGTCAACTAAATACCCAGGAAATGGACCTGTTGGATTGGTTCCATAGTACAGCAATACCAGATTGTCTCCTACTCCGGCATAGCCCGGTTCAAAAGTCAAGGCTGGTCCTTCACTAACTGCATAAGTATAGTCTCCACTTTCAGGACCTCCACCACAAGTATTCGATGAGTTATCTTCGACAAACTCTATCCAGTTGATATTAAATCCACTGGTAACCGCTTGCAATCTGATGGTTTGGTTCCCTGCATTGAGAGAAACGGATGTTGTGACAGTCGTCCAGTTTTGCCATCCACCTGTAGCGGTAAAACTGACAGTCTCCAGAAGGTTTCCATTAGAATAAATCTCAAAGCTCTTTGCATCACTACCTGCCGCTGCAACTCGAACATCGATCTGGTAGGTACCAGCACTTTGGGCATTCACCTCATAGTCCAACCAATCTCCAGACTCGATCCACCCGACATTGACACCTCCACCGGCATCACTAGTTGCTTCTGTTTGAATTCCCATCATCGCAGAATAATCCTCAGCCTGAATCAAAGATGGAATAACTACACCAGTTTGTACAGAATTGACCGTTATTGAAGTACCAGTCGAAATACCTCCGGCACTCACAGTGACCTGATGCGTACCCACAACTGTACCTTGATAGAGACCAGCCGCATCAATGCTTCCCGCACTTGCAGTCCATTCAAAACTCGCTGACATAGGATCTCCATTCTGATCATAAGCCTGCGCAGTGAATGGCTGAGTAGCTCCTTCATCAATACTAGCGTTTTCTGGACTGATTGAAATGGTAGTCACCACAGGGTTAAAAACACCCCCTTGCAATTCCAACCAGTTGATATTGAACCCAGAGGTCGCTGCGGTCAATCGCAAGGTTTGACAGCCAGCTGACAGGTTCACAGATATCGATTCGGTAACCCAGTTTTGCCACCCTCCAGTAGCACCGAAGCTAAGGCTTCCTTTTGCACTTCCGTCAGTGGAAATATCGATGGTCTTGCTATCAGATCCAGCACCCGCCAAACGCAAATCCAATTGATAATCTCCTGCTTCAGGCACTTCGATAAAATACTCCAACCAGTCTCCCTGATCGATCCATCCCACATTGATACCTCCGCCTACATCTGAGGTACCTTCTGTATCTACACCCTGCATAGCCGTATAATTCTCAGCTTCTATTTGACCGGGAATGGCAATTGCTCCCTGACAAGCAGGGGCTTCACTGACTGCAATAGCAGCTGTGGCGTTATCGGATAGCGCTCCATCCGAAACAGTCAGTGTGGCAATGTAATTACCAGCTGTTGAATAGGTATGAGAAACAGCAACACCACTACCTGTAGCTCCATCTCCGAAATTCCACGAATAGGTCAAGGCATCACCTTCTGGATCGCTCGATGCGCTCGCATCGAATTGCACCTGTAATGGAGCCTGACCACTGGTTGGGCTCGCTATGAAGGAAGCGGTGGGCGCAGTATTCGAACCATCATATTTATAATACACATCAGCAATAGCCAGATCTGAAATATTACCAGCACCACTGATACTCAACAATTGCAGAACATTGCTAAAGTTGACATTTTCGAAATCCGAAAGTGGGATCTCTAACTCGTGCCACTGACCATCTCTCGCAAATCCATATGGATCACTGCCCGCCTCGAATAGTACGAGGTCTTCCTGCAGCCCTACATTGATTCTCATCTCCAGGGTTTCTGTCGCACTAGATTTCATGGCGATATGCAAATAACCCGTTTCGAAAGCTGATAAATCAAGAAGCTCGTCCGCAGTGAAAGCGAAACCAAACCAGCCCTTATTATTATGAGTATAGCTCAAGGCTGCTTGTCCGTTATAGGTTTCAGTAGGACCTTCAACCAGCGTTTCTTCCCATACATAAAGATCGCCATCGGTCCCTAATTCGAAAGTGCTAGCTACTGCCGTTTCGGTAAAGAGTCCAAAATCCCCGATGGGCGGCACTACTTTGGTGACTTTGGTAGAAGGTTCTATCGAGTAATGAATTTCATCCAGGTCGATAGTTAAGTTCGTAGTAGGCTCATTGAACTCAACGTTACCAATGATCAAGGGCATATAAACATGTTTGAAGTCATTGACCAAAAGAGACAGAGGAATCTCCACATCATGCCATTGGCCATCTCTGACTAATCCATATTTTTCTTCACCAGCAAGAAAATCAATCCCTGCGCTACCCGAAGCACTTTCCGCCGAGATGCGGAAGGGTTCTTGAGAACTCGTTCTTGCTTTGAATCTAAGAGAACCATTGCTGTAATTTTCCAGATTCAAAACATCAGAACTATTGAATCCCAAGCCAGCCCACTGAGCAGCGGGAAAGGTAATGCTATAGGCAGAATCCCCATAGACACTGGCAATGGTCTCGATACTCATAGCTGGGGCTACATCAGCCTCCCAGGTGAAAATTTCAGCATCCACACCAAAGTTCAGTTGGGCCGCAGTATTGTTGATCTCATCATAGATTCCCAGACCACCCGCACGAACGGGGGTAGCATCGACCTGACCTGCAGTCACAGTGCCCACTCCCTGGATATCGTATACCCTGACATAGTCCACAAGCATATGGGCTTCCGAACCCGCATTGGGCAGAGCAGTCACATTTGCAGAAGTGTTCTCGCCTGCATTGACATCAAATGGAAGCCATCCTCCCACTGCCATATTCAGTAAGATGAAAAAATCATCACCTGAGAAGAATTCGTTCTCAAAGGTGGCAGAATTTTGAATCGTAAAAATCGTTTTGGCGGTTGATTCGATGGGCTCCCCTTGAGCATCCGTTTGAAGAATAATAGAGGTTAAAGAATCTGGTGTCCAATGAACGCGATAGACAAAAAAGTCATCGTCCAACTGTTTTCCTGCTTCAGCCAATGCATCATACTTGAAGGTATCTTCATTGCCATACTGGAGGTTGCCCGTTACGCCGGCATCTTCCGCTCTCCAGAATACATTGGCCTTCGCTACATTGTTGACATCAGTGGACATGGCACTGAAGCCCGCCTCCATGATATCAATCTCTCCGGTGAAGGGCCATCGATTGGCATCTCCCAGCATCCAAAAGGCAGGCCATAGCCCATTATTCATATCCGGCAACTTGATGCTCGCTTCGATACGACCATACTTGACACTCAGTTTGTCCTTGGTCAGTAGTCTGGCAGAGGTAAATTCTTTACCATCCACATTTTCTCTTCGGGCAGTGATAGATAGATAACCGTTGGCTACAGAGGTGTTTTGGTTGGTGTAAGTTTGAAGCTCCTGATTGCCCCATCCACAGATACCCTCGGCACAGCCATCGCCAAGTGCAAAGTCCCAGACATTGGTATCCAGGCTATTGCCATTGAACTCGTCTGACCACAATAAGTTTTGGGAATAAAGGGGTGAGAAACTAATTAGTAAGCATAGGTAGGTGAGGAAAAGTTTTCCTTTTCGTTTCATTAAGTCTTTCATGTTAAGTGATTTTAAAAGTTTCAAGTCGGGTCTCATGCATGACCCAACTTTAAAACTCTGACTGCTAACAGCTTCCACAAAAAAATTCACCACAACAAAAACTCATCAAATAGTACGAAACGGTTTTACTTTTCCCGTCTTACAAAGCAAAAACCAGCCTAAATAAGCAAATAAGCGCAATGGATTACACCAATAATACGCCATCTCGAAAATCTCGATTGGCATGAAAATTACTGCTACTTGTACTCCTCTTCCCCTTCATTTGGGAAGACATAATGCCAAAAAAGGCAATTTTCGGACAGCGGTTTGACTAGAGTTCGTTTATTTTGAAACAAATGAAGCGCCTATGAAATCCATTAACCCCAGCAATCTAGAAGTCATTCAAGAATTTGATGAAATGAGCGAAAGCCAAGTTGATCAGATCATCGATCAGGTGCATCACACTTGGCAATCATGGAAACTTACTTCCTTCGATCATCGGGCAAAACTTTTGATTCAGCTAGCAGCTGCCCTTAGGAAAAATAAAGACAGATATGCCAAGACCATAACTGCAGAAATGGGTAAAGTACTATCTGAAAGCGAAGCAGAAATAGAAAAGTGTGCTGTAACCTGTGAGTACTATGCCGAAAACGGAGAGAAATTCTTGGCGACTGAACACATCTCCACTGAAGCCAGCGTCAGTCGTGTGGCCTACGAGCCTTTGGGTATCGTACTTGGCATTATGCCATGGAACTTCCCCTTCTGGCAGGCCTTTAGATACATCATCCCCAGCATGATGGCGGGCAACACTTGCCTACTGAAGCATGCCTCCAACGTATCTCAATGTGCCTTAGACATAGAGGAAGTAATGCTAGAGGCAGGCTTTCCTGTGGATAGTTTCAGGACCTTGCTGATACCAGGAAAAAAGATGGACCGAGTTATAGAAAACCCTAAAGTGGCCGCCGTAACCCTGACAGGAAGTACAGAAGCGGGTCGCGCGGTGGCAAGTAAAGCTGGTGAACAACTGAAGAAGACAGTACTGGAGCTAGGAGGAAGCGATCCCTATGTAATTCTGGAAGACGCAGATCTGGATCTGGCAGTCTCTACTTGTCTGAAGAGTCGATTGATCAACAATGGTCAAAGTTGTATTGCGGCGAAGCGTTTCATTGTAGTGGAGTCGATATATGAAGATTTCAAAAGAACCTTCATGGAAGCGATGAAGCAAAAAACCTATGGCGACCCATTGTCTGAAGTGGATCTGGGCCCTATGGCCAGCACGGCACTTCGAGACGAACTACACGAGCAAGTACTTAGCAGTATCAACGAAGGAGCGTACTGTCTACTCGGAGGAAAAATTCCTAAAGAAAAAGGGGCCTTCTACCCTCCTACTATTCTAGTCAACCTACACCCCGGCATGCCTGCCTTTGATGAGGAGCTATTTGGACCGGTTGCATCTATCATTTCTGCCAAAGACGAGGAAGAAGCCATCGACCTGGCCAATCAAAGCTGTTTCGGACTGGGAGCTGCCATTTTCACCAGAGATGTTAAAAGAGGAGAAGCCATCGCCCAGACGAAACTGCAAGCAGGCTCATGCTTTGTGAATGAGTTGGTTCATTCCGATCCACGTTTGCCATTTGGCGGCATCAAAGACAGTGGCTATGGCCGAGAACTCGGTTCCTTTGGCATCAAAGAATTCGTGAATACCAAGACGGTATTTGTGAAGTAAGTAAACTTATTGAAAAATTATCGATATGCCCATTATAGAGCATACCGATGACTATTTGTTTAACTAATTGTTATTCTTCATGCTATTGGCTCGAATCCCATGGCAGCCAAACTTTCATTTTGCCCACTCCTCTGTTACTCCATGCATAGTAGGGTATTGCTACGAAATTGCCTGAATTGGCCTCAATCATCAACTCATTGATGCCTTTAAGCTTCTCTTCATTATAGCTTGCTTTAACAATACTTTTTTGGCTCAAATTTATTGAATCGAAATTTTCAGGATTGTCTATTTCTTCCACAGCATACACAATAGGACCATACTCCAATGCACCTTTCCCTATGTTTTCAGCAACTAACGAATCCGACTTGACTATATGAGCTTTCATCGGATAATCAAAGTTGATAACAGAGCCACCTTTCCAGGTATTTGAAAATTTATAGTATCCATTTACTTCCACCCCTTTATCCAGTCCTTCACCTACGCTGAAAAAGTATTCAGGAGCAGGATTTTCATAGTAATACAAGCTTCCAGGGAGCACCTCCCCCATGGACCAGCCAGGAATCCTTAGGTAAAGATTAAAGTCTACTGGTTGGCTAGAATTGACGATCACACGCCCCTTCCCGGACCATGGAAATCCAGATTCTAGCTTAATATGAACTTTTTGACCATCAACATCGATTTCGGCTTCATTGTCGATATACAAATTGACGTAAACATTATTATCCTCTCTGGCATAAATCAATCCTGGTATGGCGGGAATAAAACGTATCACATTGGTAGGGCAGCAGGAACAATCAAACCACCCTTTTCGAGTGCATGCCCCCTGGTTGAATTTGTACTCTCCGTCTGACTCCAGCGCATTAGGGTAAAAGAATTTTTGACCATCCAATGACAAACCTGAAATCAACCCATTGTATAGAGTTCTTTCAATCACATCATAGTACTTTTTGTCTCCATCCAGCATGAATAGACGATGGTTCCAGTAAACATCACCTATCGAAGCACATGTCTCATTATAGGCTGTTAGATTGGGTAATTCATAGTTTTCTCCAAAGGATTCCCCTTGATGCTTAGCTCCAATTCCGCCAGTTAGATACATCTTTTTTTCGGTCATATTGTGCCATAGTGCATGCACAGCCTGAATGTATGATGAATCCTGATACAAAGCCGCAATGTCTGTCATAGCTGCATACATATAAACCGCTCTCACCGCATGCCCTACTACTTCATCCTGATCAACCACAGGGAGGTGGTCTTGCGCATAGGAACCAAAATGCTTTCTCTCCGCCTTCAGATCCCCTCTGGCATCCAAAAAGTACTTGGCTAACTCTAAGTATTCTTTCTTCTTAGTAACCCTATAAAGCTGGATCAGCCCTGTCTCAATAATCTGATGCCCAGGGACCGTCTCTAATTTACCAGCGCCAAAAGTTTTACAAATCAGATCTGCATTCTTAATTGCGATATCTAGAAAATTTCTTTTGCCAGTAGCCTTATAGTGAACTACTGCTGCTTCATATAGATGCCCGGCATTATACAACTCATGGCTCATGGACAACCCTTCCCATCGTACGCCTTTGTCCACTTCTACCCAGGTGGCTGGAGGACTAGCAGGGTCTATGGTTCTCCAGGTAGTCAGGTATCCATCCTTTTCCTGACCAATAGCTACAATATCAATCAATGAATCAAGTAAGGCCTCTAATTGAGCATCTGGGGAGCTAATGAGAGAATTGGATGCTCCTTCAATGATTTTATAAACATCTGTATCGTCAAAAGGCATACTCCCTTTGACTTCTCCTTCCATTTTTCCACCAGCAATCAAAAAATTATCTAACCTTCCTTCTTCCTGGCATTTTTCTATGGCATAGGAAATAGTCTTCTGCTGAACTCGCTGGATAATCGGTAACCAAAAATCATCTTCAACATGTACATCCCTAATATTTAATGGCTTGAGGGGATACTCAAAGACCTCTTGCTTAATAGCCAAATCATTTGGTTTTTCTGAACATCCATAAATAAATGGACATAGCAGTATTATTATGAAACATACGATACACTTCATTTTTCTAAATAAATAATAAATCAATTAAACTTTGATTGATCTCTGAACAGGTACCAGAGCAATAAAAAAGATGCTATTCCAAAAAATGAAATAGCATCTTATGGATTAGCTTTTAATATCCCGGATTCTGCGTCAAATTTGGGTTATCATTTAATACGGTCTGAGGAATAGGATACAACGTTCTGTCTGATCCATTTGGAGAATGTGACAACCACGATTTAGTATCAAACGCACCAAAGCGTATCATATCTTGTCTTCTTCTTCCTTCTTGATTGAACTCCCAACCAAGCTCATCCAGGAATCTACCAAACTGAATATCGTCACCACCTTCTATGCTTGTTTCCAGGTGATTTCTCAAGCCATAATCATATACACTTCCTTCTTGCAAATCAGCTCCGGACACAGTCGCCTTTGCAGGATTCGAAGCGAAAGATCGGTTTCGCACCTCTGTCACCAAAAGTGCCGCTTCATCAGCACTACCAGTTCTCAAAAGACATTCAGCCTTCATCATAAGGATATCTGCATATCTGAATACAACATAGTCATTATTAAGGATATTGGTTGATTCAGGAGCTATCTCATACTTACCAAAACGATAGCCATGAATCGCTTCAGAATAATCCACACCTGGCACTTCATTGATAAGATTCAATGGCTGACCAGCATACGCACCTAAAGCAGCCATTATTTCTTCACCAGCCGGAGTATATTGTTGACCATAAATGAAATTTTGAGTCAGACGACTATCCTCAGGGTCGAAAGTATCGATAAACTGTGGAATGGCACACATTCCTCCCCATGGAGAGAATTGCAATCCATATTTAGCCTGCATAGATGGTTGAAGCGTTTGCATATGAATATCAAACTGATTCCATGAAGTGGTATAATCTTCATCTATAGCCAAAGCAAAAATGATCTCGATTGAATTCTCATTGTCAGTCACAAAAACATTCTTTTGATTAGGCTCCAGGGCATAGGCTCCTGAATTGATTACCTGATCACATGCAGTCATACACTCTGCCCATCGAGAAGTTCCTGTGTATACCTCAGCATTCAAGTATACTTTTGCCAGCAACATATACGCAGCCCATTTGTTGAATCGACCATAAGTAGTACCATTATTTTCTTCCAATAAATTGTCGACATTACTCGTGATTTCATCTACTATGAAATCATACACTTCCTGACGAGTATTCTGCACTGGAAGGTAACCATCCTCTACATCAAAGTCCGTTATGATAGGCACATTGCCATACAAGTCGAGCAACAAATAGTAATAAGAAGCTCTCAAAACCTTAATTTCAGCTAGCGTTGATTCATAAAGTTCCTCCTCTAGAGGAATGAAACCCGTCTCTATCTGATAAATGATTTCATTACATTTAGTAATACCACTGTAAGTTCTGAACCACCCCTGATAAACTTGATCATCATTCGGGTTCCAACTATGCTCATGCAACCTTCGGTAAGAACCATCATCAACCCAACCATTGGGTCTAGCTGGCATCACGATTTGATCGGCCGTTACTTCCTGACTTCTCCATATCCCATTCCATAGCAACATAGTTTCTCTCCAGGCGACATAACCTGACCCTACAATAGCTGCAGCATCATCAGGTGTAGGCTCAAAATCCTCCGCCACAATAGTTGAGTAATTTGTATCCTCCAGTTCAAGACAAGAAGATAAAATCACCACTATACCTAACAATATTTTGTTCAATCTATATTTATGAATTATCGTTTTCATATCTGTGAATATTTTCGATTAAAAGGATACATTAAAACCAACAGTAAAGCTTCTGGCCGTTGGGTATTTGTCCCTGCCATCATTACCAGGTGCTAGACCGCCACGATTCACCTCCGGATCTATTCCCTTATATCCTGTAAAAATGAATGTATTCAGAGTAGAGACATATACTCTCGCTGATTGTATTGCACCAACCTTTTCTAAAGGCAGATTATAACCTAATGTGATGTTATCAATCTTCCAGAAGTCTGCATCTTCAACATAATAACTGTTATACTCAAGTGGAGATGCCAAACGCTCTTTTCCAAATACTAAATCTTGTGAAGAACTCAAACGGTTGTAATTAGTGATAGAAGGATTTTCCAAATACATTCTTTCAAAATTGAGCAATTGATAATCGAAAGCTCCTCTCATAGTAATGTTCAGGTCAAAATTCTTGTATCTGACAGAGTTGTTCCAACCTGCATAGTAGTTTGGCAAACCATTACCAAGGACTTGTTTATCATCAAACGAATGCCCAAACTCATCATAAGTAGCTCGCTCACCATCTACAGTTTCGTAAATCCACTGACCATTCTCATCGATATCTACTACCTTGAATCCATGGAAATTTCCTATTTCCTCTCCCACTTCGACAATATGTGTATGTGTTTGAATAGGTTCTCCAGTTTCTCCAGTAGTAAACCAATCGTTTTGAGTCTAATATAGATCATTAGATAAGCTTACGAGTTTGTTCGAGTTGGTAGAAAACAAAAAGGTTGTAGTCCAACTAAAATCAGAAGTAGATATTGGTGTAATGTTTAAAAGTACTTCTATCCCTTTGTTCTCCATCACACCAACATTAGCACGTGTAGTTGGTGCCAGGTTGGGTGGTGTGGGTACCGCATAATCAAAAAGCAAATCCTTGATTTCTCTTTTATACAAATCCACCGAACCGGTAATGAAATTATCAAACAAACCAAAATCTACCCCAATGTTAGTTTCATGCTTTTCTTCCCATTTCAAATCTGGGTTCGGGTTTTGTGCCGTATAGATAGTATTAATCCATTGACCATTGTAATACATCGGACTGCCATATGTCAACAAAGTCACCGCTCGGAATCCTTCATTGTTAGGGTTACCTGTCACACCATAACCCGCTCTTATTTTCAGCTGATCTACAAAATCAGCTCCAGACATAAACGGTTCATTCTCTAGTCTCCACCCCGCAGATATGGCTGGGAAAAGACCCCATGGGTTTTCTGTACCGTATAGTTGACTGGCTGCTTCATATCTCAATGAACCTGACAATAAATATCTATCCTTGAAACTATAAGAACCTCTTCCAAAGAAACTTATCAAGTTAGTAGACCAAGTGCTTCCACCTATATTGGCTTCACCTTCCTGGATACCCTTACCCAAACCTGGGTTGTGATATGAAAAGGCATCCGTCTGAAAATCATTATTCTGCATCCAGAAATCTCTACCATATGTATCCTGGTATCCATAACCTCCTAAAACGGTTACACTATGATTAGGTGTGTTATGAGAATACTGAGCCGTTAATTCAATTAATCTTTCCTGCACATCCCTAGTGCCATTAGACACAAAACCATTTCGTCCGTCTCTCAGAGTAGAGATATGGTTTCTGGATTCTGCATACCCTCTTGTATTGTTGAACTGATTGTAAGACATCAGACTTTTGAATTGTAGTCCTTTGATAGGTTCATATACAATCGTACTGGTCAGCCTCGTGTTTTGAGATCTAATTTGACCATCAGACTCTCTCAATCGAGACACTGAGTTTTCATAGTTGAAATTACCCGTATCCTCATTCCAAGAACCATCTTCATTGGTTACTGGTGCTGTGGGGTTTCTGATCAGAGCCTGTCTGTAGGTGTAACCATTAAAACTCATTCCATCACCAGTATTGTTAAATCTGACTGTACGGCTAAGAACACCTAAATTGAATCTCAATTTTTCATCAAACATGTTGTGGTTTACATCGATACGGCCCGTATAAGTTCTGTTGTCAGACTTAATAAAAATACCTTCTAAATCTCTAATGTTACCACTTACCAGATAATTCGTTTTTGAATTTCCTCCTCTAAAGGTAATATTATGAATCTGAGAAAAAGGAGTACGAGTGATCTCATCCATCCAGTCTGTTGAACTACCTAAATCTTGTCCAGCTGGTCTTAAACCATCTGCTATTTCTTGTCGGTAGTCCTCTGCATCTAACTGTCGTGTGATTTGCTGAGTACTGAAATTGGCAGAATAATCAACCGAGCTAGCATAGTTATCTGAAGCTTGTTTGGTTGTGATTAGAATCACCCCATTGGTACCTCTGGTACCATAAATAGCAGCAGCAGAACCATCCTTAAGAACACTGATAGATTCTATATCTTCTGGAGCTACCAGCTTCAAATCACCTGGCACCCCATTGACCAAGACCAACGGTGAATTGTTACTACCCAAAAGTGTAGAGTTACCTCTTAACAAAATTTGAGTTCCACCAGTAGGATCACCTGAAGGGTTGGCCACAGTCAAACCCGCGACTTTACCTTGCAGCAATTGACCAGCATCTACCACATTACCCTGAACAAACTCCTTTTGGTCCACCTGTGCCAGTGAGCTAGTTACTTCTTCTTTCTTTTGAGTACCATATCCTACTACAACCACCTCTTCGAGAGAAGTCATATCAGCATTTAAGATCACATCGATTGTGCTTCGGTTGCCCACTCTAATTTCTTGAGATGTATAACCTACAAATGAAAAAGAAAGAACGGATTCCTCTCCTGATACTTCCAGACTATACTTGCCATCTATATCAGTAACGGTACCATTGCTTGTGCCTTTCTCCAAAACGGTAGTACCCGGAAGTGACTCACCAAATTCATCAGTTACTTTTCCTGAAACGACCGCCATTATTACCTCAACGATTCTTTTGACACCTACCTTATTTCGTTTGATAAAGATATTGTCATTGACCCTTTTAAAAGAAAGGTCTGTTTGTTGAGAAATACTCTCCAATACTTCAGCCATCGCTACCCCGCTTGTGTTGAGTACTATGTCATATGAAGCAGGATTAATTTCCTGATCAATAAACGAGAAGTTAAACCCCGTCTCTTGCGAAAGCAGCTCTAAGGCTTCATCTAAAGGACGGGCCTCTGGACTCGATTCAAAATCAAGTTGAATATCGTATACGCTTTGACTCTGTCCCTTGCCTTCCATGCTAAAAGCCAAGGTGAAAACAGATAGCTGAAATACAATGCCACAAATAAATATCCTAGACATTATAATTAGATTTTTTAGTAATTTTGTCTTCATGAATTCATGTTTTTGGTAATTAAAAATTATCGAAAATTTGTGCCCACAGTTCCTGTAACATTTTAGCGGATGAGCCAGGGTTGTGGGTTTTTTTATAGTAATCTTTCTGCAATTATTGTTTTATATCATAGGCGTTTCGTTTATTTCAACCATACTTCCTTATCTTTTTTATTTATCTCAAATTCAAACTCATAGATGAATGACAAGCCCAGAAGTACATGCTCTAAACTCTGGTTTGTGAATTCACCTGAATAAGTACCGTTGCGCTTAAACCCGTTGGCTAAATGTATACTCACACCATACCATCTTTCTAATTTTCTTACAATCTCTTCTAGTGTATCTCCCTTGAAATAAAGGACTTTTTCCTTCCAACCAAAGGACAGTCTAGAATCCACTTTAGAAGTTCGGAGGCTACCATCCACTTTTGAATAAGAAGCCATTTGATTAGGCTTCAAAACTGCTTTTTCTCCAGAACCAGGAGTGTAAGCAACCTGTCCTGTAGCTACTGCTACTTGTGTGAATTCATCTTCAGGGTAGTTCCTAATGTTGAAGGAAGTCCCCAACACCTTCACTTTATCCTCATTGATATGGACATAAAAAGGTTGATCAGGATTCCTTTTGATATCGAAAAAAGCCTCCCCTGTTATAAGCTTAACAGATCTATGATCCTTATCAAAGGTCTCTGGAAATGATAATGTGCTCCCTGAGTTCAATACCACAACTGAGCCATCAGGTAGGTGTGTAGTTATCTTTTGTCCTAAATCAGCATGTTTTTCCACCCAGGCAATCTTTGGCTGCTCCTCAATCGGCTGCTCATTGTTGAAATAAGAGATGGCTATCACAAGTGCTACCGATGCAGCTACTGCATATGTCCAGATTTTACGTTGAATTGAGGGGCGAGCGCTTCTTCTGCTGACCACATGGCTATGATCCACTATTTTGCTCATGATACGATCATGAACTTCTTCTGACATTTTTTGATTTCTCTTCAGATTAGAAGATTGAATGATCTTACTTGCTGCGACTACTTGTCTTCGTCTTTCCGGATCATTTTCCATCCATTTTTCCCAGTAGTAAATCGAATCCTCCGTAGGATGTTTTACAAATCGAATGAAGTTTTCATTCTTTAAAAGCTCAAATATGCCTTGACTGGTATCTTTCATATCTTATCTCATGCCAAACAGATCCCCTGTTTACTTAGCTAGAGACAAGAGGGCGCTATATTATTACTAGATTTTTTGACTTTTTTTCAAAAAAACATTCAAACACAAAGCAACCCGCTGAACAACAGAGACTTACAATCTTTCCAAAAAAAGCAAAAAGAAATAAAACTTATCTAAATGCGGCCCCAAACTAGACTTCAGGTTATCCAGTGCCCTATAGGTAAGTATTCGGGCCGAGCCTACTTTGATCCCCATAACCTCAGCTATATCCGCATAGCTAAATCCCTGATAGAAATACAAGAATATAACCTCTCTCTGGCTGGAAGGGAGTTTATTGATCATTTGATGGACTATGACCAAGTCTTCCTCTTTTAATTCAATGGGAATGGCGGGCAATTCAAAGACAAATGTGAAGCCCTCTTCTAGCTGGATTTTATCCTCTTTTTTGAGTTGCCGAATAATTTTCCTTTTCAAGGAAGAAAAGAGATAACCTTTTACAGAATTGGCCTTCCCTAGCCTATCCCTCTTTTCTATCAACTCGATGAATAAATCCTGAATACAGTCTTGAACAAAAACCTCTCTTTTCGAAAATTGCTGGCCATATTGATATAGGACATCCGCATACTTTCGATATATAGAAATCAAACTTTGATCATCACCCTTTATGAAATTTTCCCATGCATAGCGCTCCTCCTTCTCGTTCAAAACCTGAACAGAACGCTCTTTTTTATTCTCAACCGAGCGATCATTTTTATCGTATTTTAGAGGCGAGTTCACAATCATGAATTGATAAAAATCCTGTAAGGGTATGAAAAACTATCCTGATTATCAAAGGATAAATAATCTTTTCGATTTTTTTATTCAAAGTAGAACTCAGCTTTAATCAGCTGATAACACCTTCAATTTAGGTAAAAACCACCCACTACAATTCGCAATGGGCGGTCTTTGTTCTAATGCCTATTTCACCTCCAACATCACTACTGACACAGCTGGCAGGGTCACTTCCAATTGATCTCCTTTGACTTTATAGTCCTTGAAAACTGTTGGTATCACCTTGTTAGGCTCGTCGAAGCTGTTGTGGTTTTGTATCTTGTCCGACACCAGTATCTCACCTGTAACAGCTGATTTTTTCAATCCAGCAAGTGGAATACTTATCGTGTAAGCTTCTTTTGAATCAATGTTTACAAGAGAGATATGCTTCTTTCCATCTTTGTCTACTGAGGCAGAAGCCGAAATAGCGGGTAACTCAGCCTCTCCTCGCTTATAGCTCACATTTTCAATCTCCATTGGAATCAATGTTGCATCGTGATGAGCTGTGTACATGCGCATCACATGATAAGTAGGCGTCAGGATCATCTTTTCTTCATCAGTTAAGATTACTGCCTGCAGTACATTGACGGCCTGTGCCAGATTGGCCATTTTTACTCGATCTGCATGGTTGTTAAAAATATTGAGTGTCATACCCGCAATCATTGCGTCTCTCATGGTGTTTTGCTGATAAAGAAAACCCGGATTCGTACCTTCTTCTACTTCGTACCAGCCACCCCATTCGTCTACGATCAAATCAATCTTTCCTTCTGGATCATACTTATCCATTATGGCCACATGCTTGGTTACCAGTTCTTCCATCTCATAGGCGCGCTGCAAGATGGTAAAATACTGCTCCTCATTAAAATCAACAGCGGGTCCTTTGGCTCCCCAATCGATCACAGAATAGTGGTGTAAAGCGATCCCATCAATCAGACGATTAGGAATATTCTTCATGAGTACCTCTGTCCAATTGTAATCGTTGCTACTGGCTCCAGATGCGATGCGCATGACTTTACCGTCATTGGTCCATCCTCCCATGTAGGTAGCAAACTGGCGATAAACATTAGCGTAATACTCGGCTGTCATATTACCACCACAGCCCCAGGCCTCATTGCCGACACCCCAGTAGCGTACACCCCAGGCATCTTCACGTCCATTCTCTCTTCTCAGATCAGACATTGGACTCACACCATCGTTGTTCACGTACTGCATCCAGTCTGCAAACTCTTTTACTGTTCCGCTACCTACATTACCAGAGAGGTAAGGCTCTGTGTCAAGCAGTTCACACATATTCAAGAACTCATGCGTACCGAAGCTATTGTCCTCGGTCACATCACCCCACCAGCGATTAACGATAGTCGGTCTTTGATCTTTAGGACCAATACCGTCTTGCCAGTGATAAGTATCTGCAAAACAACCACCCGGCCATCGGAGGTTTGGAATCTGAAGTTCCTTGAGTGCGTCGACTATATCATTTCGTACGCCATCAGTGTTTGGGATAGTAGTTTCGTCATCTCCTACATAAAATCCACCATAAATACAGCGGCCCAAATGCTCTGCAAAATGCCCATATATGTGCTTGCTAATTTGTGGACCTTCCGTTTGAGTTTCTAGATTGATGACTACTTTCTTTTGTGCATACATTAGAGTTGACAAACTCATCAGCATGCACAGAAATGCGATTTTTCTAATCATTGCTTTCATAATTAAGGAATTGAAAAATAATATTGTATGTGCTTTAAAGCTATAAACTTTAGCGCGAGCAACTTTAGCTAATAGACAGTTTATTTCGCAATTTCTTCTCTTTAGAAAAATTCAATCCTAAATGACTTATGTACCCCATCAATAAGTCAAAGCTACCTCTCGATATTATCTAATTCCTCTTTACTTTGGCAGTTGATTACACAGAAACAAACTAAAAGCTATGAAAAAAACATTATCCACTTCCGGCCTATTGATACTCCTCCTATTAGGCTTCATTGCTAACGCTCAAGAACTAGAACCTGCCACTCCCGAAGAGGTAGGAATGTCTACTGAACGTCTCGAAAGATTGACTCAGGTAATGAATGATTATGCCAGCAATGGAGAACTATCAGGGGGTGTAACTCTGGTCGCTCGAAAAGGAAAAATCGCCTACTATGAGTCATTCGGTCAAAATGACCTTGAAAAAGGTAACCCAATGGGCAAGGATGCCATTTTTCGAATCGCATCACAAACCAAAGCCATAGTTTCAGTCGGCATCATGATGCTGCAAGAAGAAGGAAAACTCCTTATTTCTGACCCTTTGGGCAAATACATTCCTGAATGGCAAGAAACCACTGTGGCTAAAAAGAAAAAAGACGGAAGCTATGAAGTAGTGAAAGCCAAAAGAGCCATCACACTCCGCGATTTACTGACTCATACCGCCGGAATCGGCTATGGCTGGGGACCTGCAGAAAAAGAATGGAGAGAAGCGGGAATTCAGGGGTGGTACTTTGCGGATAGAGATGAACCCGTACTGGATGTAATTAAACGCATGGCGAGCCTCCCTATGGATGCACAACCAGGAACTACATTCGTCTATGGTTACAATACAGATATTTTAGGTGCCGTGATCGAGGTGGTATCTGGCATGTCGCTCGACGAGTTCCTGACCAGCCGCATTCTCAAACCACTCGGTATGAACGACACACATTTCTACTTGCCTAAAAAGAAGAAAGATAGATTGGCCGTCGTGTATTCATCTACTGATCAGGGATTAAAAAGAGCACCAGAAAAAGCAGGAATGGAAAGCCAGGGCCAATACGCTAGCGGTCCGCAAAAGTGCTACTCGGGTGGAGCAGGTTTACTAAGCACTGCCTATGACTATGCCATCTTCTTGCAGATGATGCTGAACAAAGGCGAATACAATGGGGTGCGTATTCTTGCACCAAAATCCGTCGAACTGATGACAATGAACCACCTAAGAGACATCCCATTCCCATGGGAAGATGGCGTTGGTTTTGGTCTGGGATTCAAAACCATAGAAGATCAAGGTGCAAATGGCGTGATGGGCGACAAAGGCGAGTACGGCTGGGGTGGTGCTTACCATTCTACCTATTGGGTCAACCCAGCTGAAGACATGATCGTGGTATATTTCACCAACCTAATACCAGCTACAGTAGATGACCATGGTAAACTTAGAGTATTGGTCTACCAGTCAGTGATGGATTAATCAATAAAAAAGGGGCTGTCTCAAAAGTCTTTCTTTGTCATGTTGAGACAGCCTCTTTTTTATAGTTATTCTTGAAGGTTGATACCAGTCCTAACTAATTACTCAGTATCACGCTCGTACTGATATCCGTAAAGGTCTGCCCATCATTCAACACATATTCCAATTCGAATATTTGTGCTCCAGATTGGGAAGGTCCCTCTGTTAATTTGATTTCAAAGAAATAGTACAATACACCTTCCTCGTTGTTGGAAATATAATCCTCTAGCGAAAAGAATGAATCAAAATCATTGGTAGAATTAGTTATGATATTCATCACAACGATATCGTTAACCACTGCTCCCGCAGAATAATTGTCACTGTAGTCATTGACGGTCTTTACATAGAGCGTATCGATCCCAATCTTGTCTCCTTTATACCCTCCTTCAACACAGGACAAAGCCATCAGTGAACCATTTCGATCTATTCTCTGGGCAATGTAATCCACCTCCATCTCATAGCGGATAAAAAAAGAATCCCATGGCGTTTCTGTTGCCTGATCTACCGCTCTCGGACCTATAGTGGTAGACTGATAATTGTAAGATTTGATGCCCTGAATGGCAAAGTATGGGTGAGTATCTGGGCATTCTCCCCATGGATCACCCTGGTTGATGCATGATATCAGAGGATTGAACAAACTCAGCACAATAACTAGAAGTATTCGAATCGATTTCATAGTGTTTTTGTAGAAGACATATCAAAATTAATCTACCTATGGATTAAGACCCTTGATTCTGGTCATTGGTTGGAATTCAATTTTTTTGCTGCTCAACGACCAGAAAACATTATTTACAAAAATAATTGTTGCAACATGTAACCTTCCTGACAGTTTCAAAGTAAAACCGAATGAACATTCAATCTATATTTGCATCATGCAAGGAGATAAGAAAAAGGCAATACTAAAAAGTGCTCTGGAGTTGATCAACGAGCAAGGCTTTCATGGCACTTCTATGAGTCATCTGGCCAAGCACGCCAATGTAGCTGCAGGGACGATCTACCACTACTTCGATAGCAAAGAAGCCATGATATGTGCAGTACATACCCATATAGTGGATCGAGTACTTGACCAACTTGCCTTAACGGACGACCCCACCTTGCCATACAAGGAGCGCTACTATCGCATATGGTTCTCGATGTATGAATTTCACGTAGACAACCCGATGTTTTTACGCTTTTACGAACAATTCGTCAATTCTCCTTATTTCTTCAACAATACCAGTCGAATGAGAATCAGTGATTTCTATCATGAACTATTGAAAGAAGGAATAGAAAAAGGACACCTGGCAAAGCAAAATCCCGAAATACTGGCCAGTCTATTTATTGGAGGCATTATTTCCGCTTTGAAGATGACACTTTACAAAAAAATGAAACTGAGTAGAGAAGATTTGACTGACATCATAGACATGCATTGGAAAGGAATGTCAAAATAAGCTTAAGCCACCTCACCTTCTGTAACCACCAAAAAACTTAGAAGAGCAAACTATTTATTCATTGGATCGCAGGGCTCCGAATCATTTGAAGTTCAAGGACCCTGCGCTATCCAAAAAGACTCATATAACAACAAACAAAAAGATGAAACAAAGTTTAGGTTTCTTATTATTCATTCTGGTGCTGTGCCGATCGCTACCGAGCCTGGGGCAGACAACTTCACTCACACTGGACGAATGCATCGAATATGCACTCGAAAACCAACCTGCACTAGAACAATCTCTGATTGACCAGCAAATAGGCAGACATGAAATCAATGCAAGTCTGGCTGAATGGTTACCGCAGATTTCAGCCAATTATGCACTCAATCACAACATTGAGAGACAGTCTATGGTGATCGGAGATCAGACCATCCGAATGGGACAGAACTACAACTCGAACATCGAACTGAGGGCAGATCAAACTTTGTATAGTAATGAAGCTTTTCTGGCAAGTAGAGCTTCCCGAAACACCCGACTGAGACTTGAGCAGGATGTAGCTTCCACCAAAATCAATACCGTAGTAGATGTAAGCAAAGCCTTTTACGATATACTGTTGACTCGTGAGCAACTCAACATTTTGGACGAAAACATTGTGCGCCAACAAAAGCAATACAATGATGCTTTTGCCCAGTATGAAAATGGGATCGTAGACAAAACAGATTATCAGCGTGCCAGTATCACTTTGGCGAACACCCGTAGCTCAAGAAATAGGACGCAGGAATCCCTAAAAGCTAAGTTTGCTTACCTGAAGCAACTGATCGGTTTCCCCCTTGAGGAAGAATTCGACTTGAATTATAATTCCCAGCAAGTTCTTGAACGAGAAATCCAATTGGATACTACACAGGATTTGCAAATCGAAAGCAGGATTGAATACAGACAATTGACAACCGATCGTGAGCTACTAAAGCTGAACACCAACTACTATCAAATGGGCTTGATCCCCAGAGTCTCAGCTTATGTCAACTACAATCCTCAATATTTCAACAACAACTTTGGCGATTTGTATGGCACAGCATATCCTACATCTTCTGTAGGGTTGACGGCTAGCATTCCGATCTTCACAGGGAATAAAAGAATTCAGCAAATCAAAATAGCCAAGCTACAGGAGAGCCGATTGGACGTAACGATCGAAGACACAAAGCGAGCCATCAATACGGAATATCAAACGGCTTTGGCAAGCTACAAAAGTGACTATTTGGACATGACCACCCTGCGTAGCAATGCAGATCTGGCTCAGCAAGTTTACAACACCATCAAACTACAGTATGACGAAGGAATAAAGTCTTATCTGGAAGTAATCGTGGCAGAAACCGAATTACAAACCGCACAACTCAATTATCTAAACGCAGTATTCCAGTTGCTATCTAGCAAGCTGGATTTTCAAAAAGCCATAGGAACCATTGAAATCAATTGATAGCAAAGCATTTATCACAATCAACATGAAAATAACAAGCATTTTTAACCCAAGCAACCTCCTGCTCGCTGCGGTAGTTTTCACTGCTGCAGCTTGCACCGGAGGCAATAGTGCACCAAGACAACAAAGAGCGGCCGCTACTGTAACCACTGTAAAAGTAGAGGCCAAAGAAGTGACGGGGCTAGATAGCTACCCCGCCACGGTAGTACCTGTCAAAGAGGTAGAGTTGAGACCTCAACTCTCAGGATATATCACCAAAATCTTTGTAGAAGATGGTGAAACTGTAAAAAAAGGGCAAAAACTCTACGAAATTGACAGAACCAAATATGTGGCCGCCTACCAACAGGCAAAAGCCAATGTCGCCACTGCTGAGGCGAACCTGGCAAGAGTAGAGCAAGATTACAAGCGCTACCAATCGCTACAAGAACAAGACGCCATTGCATCTCAGCAGGTAGACTATGCCAAAGCAGACCTGAAGACAGCAAAAGCTCAGGTAGATGCAGCCAAAGCTCAGCTATCATCTGCTTCGAATGACCTGAACTACTCTACAGTAAAGGCGCCCTTTGATGGATCGATTGGGATACACAAAGTGCGAATCGGAGCGCAGGTATCTCCAGGACAACCTCTTTTGAATACCATTTCATCTTACGATCCTATGGCAGTTGATTTTGTCATCAATGAGAAAGAGATCCCAAGATTCAATAGACTGAAAAAAGAGGACCATTCTTCAGACTCCCTCTTCAGCCTGGCCTTTGGTGACAATAGTGATTATCCCTATCCCGGACGTGTCATTGCCATCGATCGAGCGGTGGGAAGACAGACGGGTACTTTGACCATACGTTTGGGATTCCCTAATCCAGAAAAAGACCTAATCCCTGGTATGACTGTAGACGTCAACGTGCTGAATCAGGACCACGGAAATCAGATAGCCATTCCATACAAAGCAGTAGTGGAGCAGATGGGTGAATTCTTCGTCTATGTAGATCAAAATGGTCAAGCGCATCAGCAGCGAGTGCACTTGGGCTCGGTAGTCGGCAAAGACATCGTGATAAGAGAAGGCCTTAAAGGAGGAGAAACACTGATCGTAGATGGCATACAGAAACTACGTGAGGGAACACCTGTAGAAGCGGCTAAATAGTTATTGGGTTATTAGAAATTGAGTTACTGGGTTATTGGATTAGAGCTGGCTATCATCCATCATTTCTTGACAGATGCTCTTGGTCAACTTAGTAACTAAATAACCTATTATCTCAATAATCAAAAAAGAAACAAAATGATATCAGACATATTCATCAAACGCCCTAATCTGGCGATCGTGATATCCGTGCTCCTTCTTCTGACAGGAACTTTGGCTATCCTAAACCTCCCTGTGACGCAGTATCCGGAGATTACCCCTCCTGTGGTATCCGTATCGGGCAACTATACCGGTGCTGATGCCGAAACGGTAGAACAAACCGTAGCTACACCAGTGGAGACACAGATCAACGGTACTCCGGGCATGACTTACTTATCCTCTACCAGCACCAGTACCGGACAGATGTCCATGAATGTGAACTTTGAGGTGGGAACAGATGTGGACATAGCCACGCTGGATGTACAAAACCGTGTAAGCATCGCCGAACCCACTCTTCCTGAGGCGGTAAGACGACTGGGTATGGTGGTAAGAAAGAGAAACCCTAGTATCATGATGGTGGTAGGGATCTACTCTCCTAAGGGCACACACGACCCCTCCTATTTGGACAATTACACCAACATATTCGTGAGAGATGCTTTGCTACGTGTACCTGGAGTAGGCGACATCAATTCTATCGGGCAGGATTTCAGTATGAGACTTTGGCTGAAGCCAGATAAAATGGCGCAATACGGAATTAAAACGCAGGAAGTAAGTGCCGCCATCCAGGAGCAAAACCTGCAAGTAGCTGCAGGTAAAGTTGGCGCCATGCCTCAGGTAGGTGAGCAAGCCTTTGAATATCCGATCACGGTGAATGGGCGACTCTCCGATCCTGAGGAGTTCGAGCAAATCATCGTACGAACGGATCCGAATACCGGTTCTATTGTTTACCTTAAGGATATCGCCAGAATCGAATTTGGACGCTTTGACTATGGCCGTTCATCCACGGTGAATGGCAAGCCTACTGCGCTGCTTTTGGTTTACCAGGCACCTGGTAGCAATGCCCTCAGTACGGCCGATGGCATCTACGAAAGATTAGAAGAGCTCAAAGCTTCCTTCCCTAACGATGTGGACTATGTCGTTTCTTTCGAATCTGTTTCGGTTGTAGACGTATCGATCTCAGAAGTGCTCCATACTTTGTTTGAGGCATTGATATTGGTGACCATCGTAGTATTCCTTTTCCTACAAAGTTGGAGAGCTACTCTGGTTCCGATTTTGGCTATCCCTGTGTCTATCGTGGGTACATTCATCTTCTTCATTCCACTAGGTTTTACGATCAACACGCTAACGCTATTCGGTTTCGTGTTGGCCATTGGTATCGTGGTGGATGACGCTATCGTGGTGGTGGAAGCCGTTCAACATTATATAGATGACAAAAAGCTCTCTGCCAGGGAAGCTACTAAACGTGCCATGAAGGACATCACTGCGCCGGTAATTGCCATTGCATTGATTCTGGCTGCTGTTTTCATTCCGGTAGGTTTTATTCCAGGAATAGTAGGTCGTCTCTATCAACAATTTGCGATTACTATCGCGATTTCGGTATTGATCTCCGCTTTTGTCGCTTTGACATTGACACCTGCACTATGTGCCTTGATGCTAAAGCCCATGAACCTGTCCAAGAAATCGACGGGGATCAATGGTCTGTTCTTCCGATTCAATGCCTGGTTTGCTCGTGTGACCGAATCCTATGGCAGTGGCGTGGCAAAAACCATCAAAGCAACACCTTATGTACTGATTGCCTTGATCTGTGTCTATGTGGGCACAGCTGGAATGTTCCAGATCAAACCTACGGGTTTTATTCCATCCGAAGACGAAGGTAGGATGTTCATAGCCATGGAACTGCCTGAAGCAGCTTCGACATCACGTACGCTGGAGACTATGGACAAAGTAGGAGCTATTCTAGCTCAGAACCCTGCCATCAAAAACTATACAGGTATAGCAGGTCTGAATGCCATCAATTTCTCATTCAAGTCCAACTCCGCGACCTACTTCATTCAGATGCATCCATGGGCAGAAAGAACCGACCCATCCATGCAACTCAATGCCGTAATGGGACAGCTATATGCCCAGTTTGCAGGCATACATGAAGCCAACATCCGCGTAGTGGCTCCTCCTGCCATCCCTGGTTTGGGTAGCACGGGTGGATTTAGTTTCATGCTGGAGCAGCGAGCAGGAGGAGAAGTTAAGGAACTGGAGGGAGTTCTCGGACAATTCCTGATGGCAGCCAACCAACGACCAGAGATCGCGATGGCTTACAGCTTCTTTACGGCAAAAGCACCAGGTTATCATGTAGAAGTGGACAGGGACAAAGCCAAAAAACTTGGAGTGGCTGTATCAGACATCTTCGCGACCATGTCTTCTTTCATGGGTAGCCAATACATCAACGACTTCACTAAGTACGGAAGAAACTTCCGCGTAGTAGCACAGGCTGACACCAGCTACCGCATGGACATTAAAGATTTGGAGCAATACTACGTCCAAAACAGAAATGGAGAATCTGTGCCTTTGAGTGCATTGGTGAGCTATGAAGTAAAAGAAAATGCACCCGTGATCAACCACTACAACCTTTTCCGTTCGGCAGAGATCAATGGAGCAGCAGCTCCAGGCTACAGTAGTGGTCAGGCACTGAGCGCACTGAAGGAAGTGGCAGCAGAAGTACTGCCAGCAGGTTATGGCTATGACTTTTCTGGTCTGAGCCGCGAGGAACTGAATGCGGGTAATAGTACAGTTATGATTTTTGCCCTGTCGATCATTATTGTTTTGCTCCTATTGGTAGGGCTTTATGAGAGTTGGTCGGTACCCTTCTCGATTCTGTTTTCGGTACCTCTGGGAGCTTTCGGAGCGATCATCGCACTGATCTGCCTGCCACACCTGAGCAACAACGTGTACGCACAGATCGGGTTGATCACGCTGATCGGTCTGGCAGCAAAAAATGCCATTCTGATTGTGGAATTTGCGAAGGAGCGGGTAGACCGTGGGATGGAAATCATTGCAGCTACTATCGAAGCGGTAAAGCTGAGACTAAGACCTATCGTCATGACCTCCCTCGCTTTCATACTCGGGGTGGTGCCATTGGCCTTGTCTTCGGGGGCTGGAGCCGTGGCTCGTCAGACCATCGGGTGGACAGTGATCGGAGGTATGCTAGCCGCTACCTTCCTGGCAATCTTCGTGGTGCCTGTGCTCTATGTGGTAATCACCCGCATCGCCTATGGTAAAAAAGGATTAGAAAAATTGCAGCAACAAGCTGCCTTAGAAGAGCAATAATTTTGATCGGTTATTGGTGATGATAGAGGCTACCTGTAGTGGGTAGCCTTTTTTTGTTTATATCCTCAAGGATTAAAGTCTGATTAAACAGCGATGGTTTAGTCACCGGTACTTTGGCGACAAGCCTTCTAAAAGCATAACCCAAGCATTTCATACTTACACTTTCTAGTTTAGATACGTATCTAAAACAAAAAACATAACTATAAAAATTTCTTTAGATACGTATCTCTTAACAAAAACATAGTGATAAGATTTTCCTTAGATACGTATCTAAGAAAAATTTCATAGGCATAAAAACCTGAAGGGATAGGGAAGGAATTTTGAAAGGGGGCATTGTACACACATAGACTTGACCTTTGGTTAAGGACAATACAAACTAGCAGAACCGCTGAAAGACTTTCTACTGCCAATTCAAGAATATTAATCCCTTTTTATTTTAATTTCGTGCCTCACCGTTAAAATCAACCCGTGAAACGCATACTACTACTGATCCTTTTTATTACCTATTCTTTAGTTTCAAAAGCTCAAAATACTGAATACAATAGTATGATTAAGTTTGAAACAGTACATGGAGGATTACATTTCACTCAAAAAATTAAAGACAGAAGCAGCATATCAATAATTGTTAATTATGACCTGCGATATCTGATCAACCCTAATTACTATGACCTTCAGATTTCTCCCGAATATAGGTTTCACCTTTCTAAAAAAAATGCTTGGCCAAGAGGCTTCTATATTGGCACTTACCTCTTCTTTAAAGATTTTGTAGTGGCAAGACCAATAGAACAAAATAATATAATGATTGACTCT
Organism: Reichenbachiella ulvae; assembly: GCF_025833875.1. Classification (NCBI taxonomy): domain Bacteria; kingdom Pseudomonadati; phylum Bacteroidota; class Cytophagia; order Cytophagales; family Reichenbachiellaceae; genus Reichenbachiella; species Reichenbachiella ulvae. Next base: position 2,857,150 of record NZ_JAOYOD010000001.1, read on the forward strand.
AAAGATGAGATTGTGACTGCAGGTATTGGCATAAAACCAGGCTATCAATTGACGTTTCCAGCTTCAGGACGGTGGGTTATTGATTGGGGTTTAGGTTTTGGATATAATATATACAGAGATGTGAATAATGTAGAAGGTGTCCCCATCATCAATGAAGATAGCTACGACGTTAATTTCTCCGCTAATATTGCAGTCGGGTATGTATTTAGTAGATGAGACATTATATTAATTAGCTACTTATATCAACAAAATGAATCCGCTCAGAACTCACGTGCTTATCTACTCTGTCAGAGTGACGTAGTTCCTAAATAACACTGCTATAAAGAGACGCTATCGCCAATAACTAAATATCCTATTATCTATTTAACTCCTGAATCCCCAATTCAGGCTAAACCATCAACCCCAAAACCCAATCGGTCTTGAAGAAGGCGACTAGTACCACGAGAGCAGCTATCGATAAATAGATCAGCCTACGAATACTCAGCTGTGGTGACAGATCGGCGACAGCTGGCTTCACGAAGAGATAAAAAGGAATCTTCAGGTAGTAGAAAAGCGATAGAGCTGCGTTCAAAAGGCCTAAAGCGAAAAGCCAAAGTAAAAAAGCTTGATCGAGCTTGAGGTACTCTTCCCATAGGGCAGAGAAGATCAAAAGCTTGGCAGAGAATCCGCCGGTTGGTGGCAGACCGACCAATGATAGTAACACTATTGTCACAGCCACGCCCCACAGAGGAAATTGCTTGCCTAACCCTGCCAGTTCAGAGATGTTTTGAATGTCATTTTCTTCCATCCAGTCGATGAAGTAGAAGAGTGCGATGTTCATCACACCATAAACTACCGCATAAAAGAGCATGGCCTCATAAGCAAAGTCAGAACCTACAACTATCGCGATCAGCAATGTACCCGCATGAGCGATGGACGAATAGGCCATCATGCGCTTGGCATTGTCCTGAAGGAGTGCGGATAAGTTACCCACGAACATCGAGATCAGAGCTATGGCACTCAGCACCTGTTTCCAATCGAAAATATTGTATCCCAAAACCGCGATACTCTGCGTAAAGTGGAAGAAGAAAACCAAAACGGCAATCTTCGGCAATACAGAGATCAAAGCCACTGCAGAAATAGGTCCGGCCTGGTATACATCCGGTGACCAGATATGGAATGGCACCACAGACAACTTGAAAAAGATCCCCACCATAAAAAGCAACAGGGATAAATTCAGCCAAGTCGTATCATAGCCTTGCATGTACACCTCTGCGATCTGACTAATTTCCAGTCCGCCAATCAATCCATAGATCAAGGATAGACCATAAAGCATCAGACCGGAAGACATTGCTCCAAATAGCAGGTACTTGATTCCTGCCTCAAATCCTTTGCGTCCGAAAGCAAAAGAAATCAGCACATAGGAAGTAATCGATACCAGCTCGAGTGCCACATAAAAGAGCAATAGATTTCTTACCTGAATCAGGAAGAAACCTCCTAGCACGATCATAAGAATCAGAAACTGATATTCTCCTGTTTCACTCTGACGCTTACTATTGGGAAATAACAGCGATGCGCCCGCAATGAAAAGGAACAAATATTTGAGTGAATGAGTCGTCGAGTCTTGAAAAAGTATTTCGTTCAGGTAGTAGCCTTCGACTGTCATCATAGGTACTACCATAGCAGTTACCGCCAGCACGAGTAGTGTCAGCATCGTCTTGATCTGCGCTTGTTTGCCTCTACCGTAGATCAGATCGAACAGCACCACCAGCAAACTACCAATGATCAAAGTCAGCTCTGGTAGCAGGTAAGCAAACTCACCGATCAGGTTCGTCAGATAGCTATGAAATCCTTGTTGATTCAATTGCCTCCGCTTATGAGTGAAACATTGATTTCAGATTGAGACTGGATGTATTCAACAAATCCGATGATCGTCTCATTGGAGTAGTCGAGCAGCAGTCCTGGGAAGATCCCGAATAGGATCGCCAATACAGCCAAAGGCAAGATCATCAACCATTCTCTTTTGTCCAGATCAGGTAGATTCCAGCTTTCGTCTTTGATCCAAAATTTACCAAAGAACATGCGCTGCAATGCCCAAAGGAAGTAGGCTGCTCCCAGAATCAGACCTACCAATCCGGCTATCGCCATCCAGGTGCTCAGCGTGGCATCATTCACCGCCGCATCAAAGGCTCCAATCAATACCAGGAACTCCGCAATGAACCCAGAAAACCCTGGCAATCCAAGTGCCGCAAAGAATCCAACTAGCACTGTCGCACTGAAGTATGGCATTTTAGCAGCCAGGCCGCTGAAGTTGCCGATCTCTCGATTGCCCGTACGATCGTAAATCACACCCACCAATATGAAGAGTAGGGCAGAAATCACCCCGTGGCTAAACATCTGGAACATCGCTCCAGAGTTACCTTCTATGGTAAGGGATGCCAATCCCAGCATCACAAATCCCATGTGAGACACAGAGGAGTAAGCGATTAATTTCTTTAGATCAGACTGAGCCATAGCAACCAATGCTGCATAGATAATCGCCAGAACACCAAACAGTCCAATTACCCAGGCAAAGTCAGCTGCATATTCAGGGAAGATACTGTAAGCGATACGGTAAAACCCATACCCTCCAATCTTTAACAGCACACCTGCCAATACCACCGAAATAGGGGTTGGAGCCTCCACGTGCGCATCTGGCAACCAGGTATGAACCGGAACAGCAGGTAGCTTGATCGCGAACCCAATCATCAGGAACACAAATGCCCACATGCGAATATCTGTCGCAGCACCAAAGCCCAATAGGGCATCTGGTAGATAGTTGGCCGGATCCATCATTTTCATGATATCAAAAGTATGCACCGTCGACCCAGGTGCTTCTACTACAGAGAGGTTCAGTCCGATCATCACCATCAGGATGAAAAGTGATCCCACCAGGGTGTAGATATAAAATTTCATTGAAGCGTATTCCCTTCTTTTGCCTCCCCAGATTCCGATCAGGAAGTACATCGGTAGTAGCATGAACTCAAAGAAAAGGAAGAACAAAAACATATCCATGGCCACAAAACAACCCACCACACTGGTTGTCAAAATCATGTAAAGCAGGAAGTAGCCTTTCACGCTTTTTTGGATGCTCCAGGAGGAGATCACACCGATCAGCATCACGATGGCTGTAAGTAAGACCATCAATATATTGAGTCCATCAACGGCCACAAAGTACTGGATCAACAGGCTACCAAAGGAGCCGATATTAAGGCTGATCCAATCCATCTTCTCTGAGAATTGCAAGCTGGAGGCGCCATAGCCTTCCAGTCCCTTGTCGAAACCTGCCAGCAAAACCAGAGAGAGCACAAGCTCCACAGCAGTTGCCGCCAGGGCGATAATTTTGAAGAGTTGAGCCTTGTCCCTGGGGACGAAAAGCATGATCCCTGCTGCTAAGAGCGGGACGAATATCAACCATGACAATATGTGATCAAGGATCATAACCCCGAATGATTAAATCAAAAAATAAACTATTACAATGAGCCCAAACAGCGCCCACACAAAATACATCTGCACATTGCCGCCCTGAAAGCTGCGTGTGCGATCACCCGCAAAGCGAGTCAGCCATGCACTGAACTTCACCAGTCCATCCACTACATGCTTATCGATCAGCCCTACGAAATGCGCAAAGACTACCTCGCCTTTCGCCAACAGATCGAGCGCCCGATCCAATATTTTCTTATCCCAGAAGAACAGCACTGCGCCTGTCTTCATCGTCCCTACTGCCATCACTTTTCTGTGGAAATGATCCAGATAGAAATTCTCTGATGATAGGGAATAAAACACCTTTTTGGTACCACCGACTAGTCCTAGCAACTGGCCTTTTCTCACATAGAAGAAAGCTACCATTATCCCACTAGCTGCCAGCACAAAGGACACCACAGGCAGCCATGTATAGTGAGCCATTTCTGTATTCACGATAAGCGTAGACAGTTGATCAGTCAACCAACCATGCGCACCGAAAGGGTTCCATGCAAACACCAACCAGAAAGACAGTGCCGCTAAGATCAACAAGGGAACTTTCACTCTAATGTTTTCTTGGAACAAACCTTCTTCTGTCTCTCCATAGAAAACCTTGAAGTACAACCTCGCCATATAGCAGGCAGTCATAAACACAGACACAAAAGCAAACACTACTACAACACCCGGCAAATCAGAGGACAACACAGCTCCCAGAATCAATTCCTTGGATAGGAAACCTGAGAATAAAGGAATCCCTGCTAGCGACAAAGTACAGATCGTAAACACACGAAAAGTAGTCGGTAGCACTTTCTTCAATCCACCCATATTGCGGATATCCTGACCGTCGAACCCATGCTCCTTGGTCTCATGATAGTAATGGATGATACTACCCGAGCAAAGGAACAAACCGGCCTTGAAGAAAGCGTGTGTCACCAAATGGAAGAATGCCGCCATCGGATAACCTGCGCCTACTGCGATCACCATGTAGCCCAACTGAGATACCGTCGAGTAGGCCAATATTTTCTTAATGTCATTTTGAGCAAATGCTGCAAAAGCACCCGTGAAGGCTGTGATTCCACCTATCACCCCGATGATTTGGAGCACATCCGAAGAAAGCAAAGGGAAAACCCTTACCAATAGATACACACCAGCTGCTACCATGGTCGCTGCGTGGATGAGGGCTGATACTGGAGTAGGCCCAGTCATCGCATCCGGAAGCCAGGTTTGTAAGGGAAACTGTGCCGACTTACCAACCGCAGCTAGAAACAGTCCAATTCCAGCCATCGTCAACATGGCCGCCGGGATACTTGGCAACAAATCGGTTTTAGCTAGTAGCTCCTGAATATTGAGCGTATCGAAATAAGCGTAAAGAATAAAAATACCCAGCAAGAAGCCCGCATCCCCTACTTTGTTCATCACAAAAGCTTTGAATGAAGAGATCGGTGGTTTCTCCTGAGAAAACCAAAAACCGATCAGCAAGTAGGATGAGAAACCTACCAACTCCCAAAACACAAAGGTTAGGAGTAGATTAGAAGAAAGCACAATGCCGTACATCGAGAAGGCAAAGAGCCCCAGCAGCGCAAAGTATCGTGCTCGACTTTCGTCGTGCTTCATGTACTCTTGAGAGAAAATAGCGACTAGCAGTGCCACGATCGCCACGACCAGCACCATGATTCCACTCAATTTATCGTACCACAGCCCAACAGAGAATGTTATCTCACCCAGAGGAATCCAGCTAACTTCTAAAGAAGTTCCAGATGGTACTTGTACATAAGCGTAAACTGCCGCTATCAAAACTGCCGCAAAGACAGAGGTAAGGACCTTGCCCGCCGATCGTTTACCCGACAGGTAAGTCACCAATCCTCCTACCAATGGAAGGAGCAAAATCACTAATATCCATATCGCCGCTACCTCACCCATTCAATTCATCTAGTTCGTCAATGTCAGAAACCTGTTGGTGGCGATACACCTGATACACGATAGCCAGTGCCACAGCAGACTCTGCCACGGCCACTACGATCACAAAAAGCGACATCATCTGCCCCGTCAACATCGGATCATTTTGCGAGAATGCCACGAAATTGATATTGGCCGCATTGAGGATCAGCTCCACGCCTACCAGTACCATGATGGCATTTCGCTTGACAATGATGATCAACAAACCGATGATCAACAACGCTGCGCTTAGGACGATATAGTGTTCTACAGGTATCACTTCTTTTCAAATTTTGAGCCCGCCAAATAAGCCGCTCCGATCAATGCCATCAGCAAAAGCATGGCTGTCAATTCCAGCGCCACCAACTGACGTGTCATCAAGTTGACGCCAATGGTCTGCGTAGTGCTCAATTCCAGATCCCATGCTGCTCCAAAATCTGCCAACTGAAAATCACTTTTCAGTGCCGCAGCAAAAATCAGCACCAACCCTACTCCTACGATCAGAGCAGGAAATATTCTTTTGTTCTGCGTTTCGAGCTTGCTGCCATCGATTCGATTAGTCAGCATCACGCCAAACATCATCAGGATCAAAACCCCACCAATGTAGATCATGATCTGAGTTACGCCTACAAACTCCGCATTGGAGGTGAGATAAATAGCTGCCACTGCAAAAAACACGATCACCAGCATGAATACCGAATGCACGATATTCTTAGAAAACAAGATCATCAAAGCTGACACCACCGCCAGTCCGGCGAATGCGTAAAAAGCCAATATGTTAAAATCGATCGCTTCCACTTAGTCGTCTTTTTTCTTTGGTTTTATCTTGGGCCTAAATTTTGGCTTAGCGCTTGACGCCTCACGCTCAGCGCCTTGATCAGCACCTTCCTCCTTTGGAGTTTCATCCGTAGGTTTCTTCTTTATTTTTGGACGGAAAACAGGTTTAGCCGCTTTTGGTTTTTCTTCTTCCGTTTTCACTTCGGCAGACTTTTGACTCTCGACTCCCGACTCCTGACTTTCTTCCTTCTTCTTGATCTTTGGACGGAAGACAGGTTTAGCTGCTTTTGGCTTATCGGTTGACTGTCCACCGTCGACGGTCGACTGTTGACTGTCGTCCGCTGACTTTTTGATCTTAGGTCTGAACACTGGCTTGGCTGCTTTCGGCTTTGTACCTTCTGCTTTCACTTCGCCCGACTCTTGTCTCCCATCTTCCGACTTCTTCACCTTCGGACGAAACATCGGCTTTGCGCTTGACGCTGAGCGCTGTGCGCTTGGCTTTTCCGCAGTCTCTTGACGCTCGTCTCCTGACTCTTGACTAGTAGCCGCAGGCTTCACCTTTGGCTTGAATGCAGGCTTTGCAGCTGGCTTCTTTTCTGCAGCTTTAGCGGCGGCAGCTTCTGCTTTCGCCTTTTCTTTCTGCGCATTGAATTCCTCCAGCTCTTTCTTTTTCGCATCGATGACATCTTCGGTCATATCCGAGAACTCAAAATTATGCGCCTTCAGGTCAAACACACTAAAGTCATATTCACTGGTCATCGTCAGACATTCCGTAGGGCATACCGTAGTACATAGCCCACAGAAACAGCATTTGGACATGTCTATGTCAAACTTGGCCGGGTATATCTTTTTAGAAGTCCCATCAGAGGTCTTCCCTATTTCTTCAACTGCCCGTACTGGTTCTATATCGATACAGTTGACCGGGCAGACCTTCGCACACTTGTCGCATACGATACAGTCTTCGATTTCATTATGTAATTGATAGCGGCCATTGGTCGGTACGGGTAGCACCTCTCTTGGGTATTGCAGAGTAAATATCCCTTCCTTCTGCTCAAAGTAGTTCTTATCCGAAACCCCGATCGGTTTGCGTGAGTGTCTGGCCTGTACAAAGTGGCGCCATGTCAACTTCAGACCATATAGAAGCGAACCGGTGGTTTGGGCGATATTTTTGAAATAGCTACTCATCCTTTACATCCACAATTTCCAAATCCCTGAAACAAAAACCATCAAAAGGCCGATTGGTGTTAGGTACTTCCAGCTGAGCGACATCATTTGATCTACTCTCACGCGGGGATAAGTCCAACGCACCCACATCTGCACAAAGATCAAAAACATGGCCTTGGACATCAACCAAAACACACCCCAAAAGTCCGCAATGATGCTTCCTTCTGGACCGGTGGTCCATTCAGCCAATGCTACGGGCCCGATATTAGGCAGCGGCGTATTCCAACTTCCCAAAAACAAAATGGCGGCAATCAACGACACCAGTAGCATCATACCATACTCCGCCAGCATAATTATTCCCCATCTGAACCCCGAATATTCTGTATGAAAGCCACCAATCAACTCGGATTCAGATTCCGGTAAATCAAATGGCGTACGATTAGATTCTGCCAAGGAGGAAATAAAATAGATGACAAACACAATGATCAGAAATGGATACTGGATGATATTCCAGTGAACAAAACCTAATTCACCCTGCTGCAAAAAAGACATCTCCTGCAAACTAACAGTACCCGAAAGCATGATCACGCAAAGGATGGATAGCCCTAAAGGGATTTCATACGAAACGATTTGGGCTACCGATCGCATAGCTCCGAAGAGCGAGAATTTGCTATTGGATCCCCAACCCGCCATCAGGATACCGATAACATCCAATGAAATCACAGCCATCAGGAAGTAAATTCCTGTTTCTGCCCCAGAGCCATTGATGGAAGCAGTGAGTGGCAAAACAGCAAACCCAGTAAAGACCGATACGAATATGATGATTGGCGCCAACATGAACAGCTTACGATCCGCTGCTGTGGCGATGATGTCTTCTTTCTGCATCATTTTGAGTCCGTCTGCCAGCGTCTGCAGCAAACCGAACTTACCCACCTCCATAGGACCTAGCCTGTCTTGCATAAAGGCAGACACCTTACGCTCAGCGTAGACACCGATCAGCGCAAAAATGAGGACAAATGGAAGGTAAAATAAAAAGGCGAACATTGATTGATTTTAGAAGTCGCAAGATAAAAAATTAAGAAGGGAAAACCCTGATCCCAGATCAGCAAGTTTTCGGGGTGCAATCAATCAACAACAACAGCAACTACTCCCAAAGCGGGTACTTCTCAAGATGGATATCTTGATTGAAGAAAAGACTGGCAGCCTTTTCGAAAGCGGGAGTGATATCGGATACAAGAAACTGGTCATTGCCTTTGTTTTTCTCTCTGGTTAAACCCTGGGTCTCTAGCTGTTGTTTTAAATTCTGAGCCACAATATTAGCCGAATCGATCAACTCTACCTCGTTTTTGTAGAATTCTTTTAAATCCCTTTTGATAATCGGGTAATGTGTACATCCCAATATCAATGCTTCGATCCCTTCGAAACGTTCATCTCCGAGGTATTTGGCTATGATTTCATGACTAATATTGTCATGAATGAACCCCTCCTCGATCATGGGTACCAACAGCGGTGTGGCCAAAGAGGCCAACTGCACATCGATTTGCTTTGCCTTGATCTTAGATTCGAAAACCCCGGAATTGACGGTCTGAAGTGTGCCGATCAATCCGACTTTTTTCTGTACGTAGTTTTTGCCCAAAAGGTCGATCACGGGATCGATTACATTTAGCACTTTTGCCCTACTGCCGACATATTCCTTAACTAATTCGTAAGCTGCTGCCGAGGCGGAGTTACAGGCGATCAATATCACTTTGCATCCGCGCTCCAGAAGCACATTGGTAATCTTGATCGAATAAGACTGGATAGTAGTGGCAGATTTATCCCCATAAGGAAGATGGGCAGAATCACCAAAGTAGATCATATCTTCATTTGGCAACAAATTCTTTACTGCGCGAGCAACGGTGAGTCCCCCTGTCCCACTATCAAAAATACCAATTGGTGCATTTCTATCCATCAGGCTGCAAATATGCTGGAAAAATCGAGATTTGAAGTTTAGGATTTGAAAATTAAAAACGAAGCAATGAGATGAAATAAATCGAATCTAACAGACAGATATGAAGAAATCGGATGAAATAAATTTAGGAGAAATTTCTGATCACAAAATAAAAATAGTAAATTTGTCTAAAACAAAAAGACAAATGTCTGAACTGAAAAAATATAGCGAGCTAAAACAAGCCATAGACAAAGTAGAAGAGGCCGCCATCAGTTATGACACTCCTACCAAAAAGATTGAACTTTCACGTCAAGGGGTTTCTCCGGAGTTTGTATTGGACTTGATGACTGTTTATCAATTTTCGAAACAAGAAGCTTCTCGTTTAACTGACATTTCCTCCAAGACATTGGACAGGCATATCCAATCAGGCAAGTTTTTCACAGGCTTGCAGTCTGATCGCATTTTAGAATTGGCAGAATTATTTCATGAAGGCTTAGATGTTTTTGGTAGTCAAGAGAAATTCCTAAGGTGGCTCAGTTCAAGCCTTCCTGCTCTAGGAAACACTCGTCCCAAAGATTGGCTGGATACACATCATGGCATCCAAATGATTACGGATGAGCTTGGTCGAATCAAGCATGGCATTTTTGCATGAGAGTCTATCGAATCTGCCAAACCTACCCTCCAGATCATGATCCATTGGATGGAAGAGGCGCATTTCTGAATGGAGGACGATGGAACCATAAAGGTAGTTATGCAGTTTACACAGCGTCCTCTTTGGCACTCGCTCGTGCAGAGCTCGCCAGACATGTCAACCTGGAGTGTATTCCTGACAATTTCAGAGTATATGAAATCGAAATACCAGATCATCACCATCGTACGATAGACCCTATACCTGATGGATGGAATGCTGACCCTGAAGATTCTGAAACCAAAAAAATCGGTAGCGAACTACTTAAAAACCCAGACATCCTCTGTTTAAAGGTGCCTTCGATTTGTGATCCTGATTCCTTTAACTACATTTTGAACCCTACCTACAAAGACTTTAGTGAAGTCCAAATCATCAAACACTATCCATTCACCCCATAAGTCTACCTTCTTTGACTAAATAACCATTCCATCAACATGGGATCGCTATAAGCCGCCACCCAGGAAAAATGTCCAGCCTCAGGATAAAGTGTAAAGCCAGGGTTTGCACCGGCCTCCATCAATGCGGCTATCATTTGGGTTGACAAAAATGGCGAGACTCCCGCATCCAAGGCCCCATGAAAAACCCAAATGGGCATATGTGCAAAAGTCTGAGCCTTGCTGACATCTCCCCCTCCACAAACCGGCACTGCTGCAGCAAACAAATCCGGATATCTAGAGATCGCATCAAAAGTACCGAATCCACCCATCGAAAGCCCTGTGATATAAACACGATCTGGATCTACAGGCATAGTCGCAATGGTTTGATTGATGAGCTCAATCAGTAGCTTCATAGTAGGCGTGGGAGTTGGCTGCAGAGTCAGTTGATCTCCATAAGTATAATTACCCCAACCGCTGCCTGAAGGGCACTGGGGCGCTATCACGATCGGACGGTAGTTCTTCATCACTCGATCTGTAGCAAAATTCATCACACCCCATTTGAGTTGGGCCTCATTGTCATTGCCTCGCTCCCCTGATCCATGTAAGAAAATCACCAACGGATATCGACTGACCGTATCATAGTCCGACACCATTCTCCTGTATAGCAAGGTATCACCCGCATCACTTATATAAGCTTCATGACTAAAGGGTGAAACTTGAGCATAGGATAAACTGACGCAGCAAAACACTACGACAAGTAGAGATAGTAATTTAGTTTTCATTTGATGTTTAGCTTTATATAGGTGAATATAGTCTGTGTTCATGTAAACACACAAGTTCACTAAAATAATGAAAGCCAGGAGTTCAACCCTCACAAAAACTAGGGTAATTTTCTAAGCCTTATACTTCAAAAAACAGGCACCCGACGATGCGGATGCCCTATACTATTAACCAAAAACATACTTAATCTAACACTCATTAGGTCCAACCCATTTCTTTCTCGCTTTTTCTCAATACAGGTTTACTCTCCAGACCTTTTCGTTTCGTTCCGTCATCTTCTAACCAAACTATGGCTCCTGTGGGACAGCGCTGAATAGGTTTATCAGTTGCATGGCCTTTTGAATAAAGAATTTGAGGCAAGTTGCCTTCCATTTCGATGAGTGGGCCAGCGTCCATGGCACACTTGCCACAGGCGGTGCAGCCTACCTCACAGTCTTCCAAAACCTGATCGCCAGCATCCAGGCTTTTGCAGGCTACCCATAGCCTACGACTGATGGGCTCTAACGAAAACAAATTCTTCGGACAGACTTCTACACAATCCCCACAGGCGGTACATTTATCAGGGTCTACAAAGGGCAGCGAATTTTCATCCATAGAGATGGCATCAAAGTCACAGACTACCGCACAGTCACCCTTGCCCAGGCACCCCCAAAAACAACCTTTACCTCCTCCAGAGACTAAAGCAGCCGCAGTGCAGTTATCAAGCCCTTCGTATTGAGCCCGGTTGCGAGCTACATTTTTTCCTCCGGCACAAGCCAGTCGAGCGACTTGCTTTTCTTCTGCGCCAAGTGAAACACCCAGAAAGCTGGCAATCTCTTGTCTGGCGTCCTCTGAACTAACAGTACACTTTCCGGGCAGCACTTTGCCTTCTACCAACTGCTCAGCGAAAGGTCGGCAGCCGGGATAACCACAAGCCCCGCAATTGGCATGGGGCAACATATCTTCCACCTGATCGATCCTGGGGTCTTCATAGACATAGAGCTTCTTATTGGCTATCACGAGCATGACAGCCAATATCAGCGTAAGACTTCCCAGGGCGATTAAGGCAGTTACAATCATAGCATTAGTAAATAATTTCTCTCCATCTATTACCCGCTATCAGTTCGGCTTTTCGGGTCTGCCATGCGCCGTATGATCCCAGAATGTTCGAAAAGGCTATGTCTAGTTGCTCGTAGACCTTGTCATAGCCAGCCACATACACTCGGGTATTCACTTTATTGAGCATCTCCAGGATCTCGTCTGCTCGCTCTTCCATTCGGGCAGCTAAAGGAATATCATCCTTCATATGGGGGCGTGGACTCAGTGCATGAAAAGCCATGAATGTTTCCTGATCATAATAGTTGGTCAGGTCGCCATCCTTTTCGTTCAGATAAAGAAGCTCCAAACCACTTTTGGCTCCATAGAAGAGACGGATTTTTCCTTTCCAGTCTTTGACATCATGATAGATATGCTTGACGAAAGCACGAAATGGAGCGATGCCCGTGCCCATACCGATCAGAATCAAATCCGTATTCTTGTCTTCAGGAACTTCGAAAGGAAGCTCGTGTGGACCGGTAATAGTGATTTGATCTCCCGGATGTCTGTCGCACAAATAATTGGAAGCCACCCCATGGTAGAGCTCTCCATTAAATTCATCTACATAGTTGCAGCGCTTCACCAGCACTTTGATCTGTGTGCTTGTTTTTTGCTTCTTAGGCAAATCTGCCACGCTATAAAGTCTGTGGTGTCTCTTATTGCCAAATTGGCCTTTGTAATTGATCAGTACTCCAAAGCTCTGGTCAATCTTGGGTTCCCAGTTGGGATCTTCTACTTCGAGGAGTATCTCTCTGACTTCTTCTGTTCCTACAGGAGTCAATCGCTCAGAGTGCATCACCGTTGCGAGGTGGGCATCTGCCTTATCTAATTCTTCTAAATGTGCCATCGGTTCATTGGTTTATAGTCTTATTAATCATGTTTCAATTTCTTATTTACCTTCCTCGGACAGGCCAATCCACAGCCACAGCCCCCGCCCTGACAGCTAGATCGGCGGCCAGCAAGTGCATCTTCGTCACTGATGTAGTCCTCGAAAAGTCGCTTCCATACAGTCTGGATGCTAATCCACCCCAATACCATGGCTACCGTTGCGCCTATCCCTATGCTGAGTGAATAAATCATTGGCTTCCTAATCCTGAAAATCCCATAAATGCCAGAGACAAAATCCCGGCTACCAGCAAAGTGAGGACCGTGCCCTTGACCGTCTGCGGCACATCAGCAAAGTCCAATTTTTCTCTCAATCCTGCGATCAATACCAGCGCCAGCGTAAAACCGGCACCTGCCCCCAGCGCATACACGATGCTCTGCAAAAAGCCATAGCCTTTGGCTGTCTGAAAGAGGGCTAATCCGAGTATGGCACAATTGGTAGTAATCAATGGAAGGAAAATCCCTAATGCCCTGAACAGCGCAGGGCTCATTTTCTTGATGAACATCTCGACCAGCTGAACTGTGGAGGCAATCACCACGATGTAGCTGATCAACTGCAAGAAGGGTGCGTTAATCGCCTCCAGTCCCCAGTGGATCCCATAGGCACACATCGAGCTGATCAGCATCACAAAGGTCACCGCTGCACCCATTTTGGTGGCAGTAGCCATCTTGCCTGAGACCCCAAGGAATGGACAGATACCAAGGAAGTAGGCCAACACGAAGTTGTTGACCAAACTCGCTGAGATGAAGATATACCAGATCGATTCGTTCATGATGTTTTTCGGTGTTTAAGTAGATTGAAAAACAGTAACCAAAGCGCCAGCGTGAAAAAGCCGCCTGCTGGTAAAATCATCACCACCCATGGCTGAAAGCCCTCGGGGAAGAGCGCGATATTGAAAAGACTGCCGCTGCCCAAAATTTCTCTGATCGCACCTAAACAAAACAGTGCGAAGACAAAGCCAAATCCCATGCCCAGGGCATCCAAAATGGATTTGCCCATTCCGTTTTTGGAAGCAAAAGCTTCTGCTCGACTCAGGATCAAACAATTGACCACTATCAGTGAAATGAAAGCACCCAGACTGTTGTGCAGCTCGACGCTGATCGCCTGAATGGCATAATCGGTCATCGTCACGAAGGTGGCAATGATCAGGATATAGGAAGCGATCCTGACCTGTTTGGGAATGAACTTGCGAAGCAGTGATACCAGGATATTGGACATCAGGAGGACGAAAGTAGTAGCCAGTCCCATGGCCAGTGCATTTTCTGCCGTATTCGAAACGGCCAATACCGGGCACATCCCCAGCACCTGCACAAAGACCGGGTTGTCCTTCCAGAGTCCTTTGACAAACTCATTGGTGGAGGGACTACTCGCCAGCGTTGCAAAAAAGCCATGTTCCTGATTCCTATTCATCGCTGAGTTGATTTTGTAGTTGATCCAAATGCTGCTGAATGATGGGCGTCCAGCGATTGGCACTTTGATTGATAATCGCACCAACTGCACGAGAAGATATCGTCGCACCGGTGATGCCATCTATCTGCCAGGGTTCTTCTTTTTCGCCATTCTTCACCGTGACGACCTCATGTGCCAATCCAGATTTATCCTCATTCAAGGCCACATCCAAGGCATGGAAGTTGGCCAAAAAGTCTTCTTCCTTTCCTATTTTATCTCCGAGCCCGGGAGTCTCTTTGGTTTCCAATACCTGAAAACCTATCACCTGCTCCTGGATCGGGTCATAACCATAGAGCACTTTGATTTTGTCGGCATAGCCCTGACCTTCGCCTTTTATCGCCACTCCCACCAGTTTCCTCTCCTGGTCATAGCCGGCATAGATCAACTCTTCACCCGGCCCATCCTTCTCCAGTTTTCCATCTACTAGAGCAAAAGCTACGGTCTCTGAAGTACCAGGCACCACATTGAAAATGGCCTTCTCCAGCGCCTCAGCCTTCAAATGCTGCACACGAGGCAAAGTCCCTTCATAGGTCAGGACAATCAGCAAGGCGCAAATGACACCTATGCCTCCCATGGTCAAAAGCATCTTTTGACTGCTGACTTGTTCGCTATCTACCATTTCAGTCATGAGGAGATCTTTTTAGTTCCGTAAACACGCGGCTGTATGACTTTGTCTATCTGAGGAGCCAAAGCATTGCCTATCAATATGGCGTACATCACACCTTCTGGCAGTCCGCCCAATAGACGAATGACCACCACCAGCAGCCCAATCATGATTCCATATATCACCACGCCTAGAGATGTAATCGGAGACCCCACCATATCGGTCGCCATAAATACCGCACCCAGCATCAGCCCACCAGAAAACAACATAAACTGAGGACTGGGATAACTTTCGGGATGGGAAAAATGCATGATCGCGCTAAGCAAGTACACTGTAGTGAGGATGGCTACCGGGATGCGCCAGTTCATCATTTTTCTTATGATCAGATAAAGCCCTCCAATGAGGATAACCAGCGTAGAAGTCTCGCCAGCAGAACCACTGACTAATCCTAGCATCAAATCCTGCGTCTCAGCGACGACCTTATCAAACTTCCAGGCCGAAAGTGGGGTAGCACCACTGACCGCATCGACTACCGGCTCCATAAAAGGAAGCGCCAATACAGAGGAAGCCACCGAGCCAAAACGATCCGATGCAAAAGGCTCGCTCCATGTCGTGATCGCTACTGGAAAGGCAGCCTGCAAAAAAGCACGTCCTACCAGAGCGGGGTTGAACACATTGTAACCCAGACCGCCAAAGACGAATTTGCCAAGTGCGATGGACACGACTCCACCGATGAAGACCATCCAAAGTGGAAAGGATGGTGGTAGCGTCAGACCAAAAAGCAAGCCCGTAATCACGGCCGACCAGTCTCCAATCGTACTATCCTTAGTAGACCATCGACACAGCACATGCTCCGTCAGCACGCAGGCAATGACCGCTGTGGCTATCACCAATAAAGCATTTAATCCAAAAGCATAAATGGAAAAGGCCGCCACAGGCAGTAGGGCATAAACCACATTGCGCATGATGTCGACGGTGCTCACGCCTTTCACTAGGTGGGGCGAAGTGCTGATATGTAAAGTCTTTCTTTCCATCACGCGACTTTTTGTTTGGCTTTGCGTTTTCGGACGATCCCTTTGGCGAGCCTGAACTGCTGTACCAAGGGAATATGAGAGGGACAGACGTAAGAGCAAGAACCACATTCGAAGCAATCCATCAGGTGCTGCTGCTCAGCCATCTCGTCATAGGCTTTGGACTTGGCTAGGATGCCCATTCGCGAGGGGTTGAGGAAAAGCGGACAGGCATCCACGCAAGCCCCGCAGTTGATGCAGGGATAGACTTTTTGATTGGCCCTGATGTCTCGCTCGGTGAATACCACCACGCCAGAAGTCCCCTTGGTGATGGAGATATCCAGATTGGATACCGCCATGCCCATCATCGGACCTCCCATGTACACTTCTTTGATCGTGCCTTCAATACCTACCTGCTCCAGTGCGAAACGCAACGGCGTACCGATGGGGATTAGGTAATTGCCCTTGTCGAGTACACCGGGTCCGGTGATGGTAATCACCCGCTCCTGAATGCCCCGCCCATGGGGTAGCAATCGACCGATCTCTGCGGCAGTTGCCACATTGACCACCACTACACCTACATCTATGGGCAATCCGCCAGAGGGTACTTCCCTCCCCAGCACCGAAGTGATTAGCATCTTCTCAGAGCCCTGAGGATACTTGACTGGCACAACTTGAACGGTCACCGGTAGATCTTCAGGAATGTGTTTGGATAGGTGAATGGCCGCATCTTTCTTGTTGGCCTCTATGCCTATGATGGCTTTGGGTGCCCCAGTGGCTTTCAGCAGATAGCGAATGCCGGTCATGATATCAGCTTCCTGCTCTAGCATCACGCGATGGTCGGTGGTGAGGAAGGGTTCGCATTCGATCCCGTTCAACATCAAAACCTGGCAGTTCTTGTCTTCTGGCACTTTCAATTTCACATGAGTAGGAAAGGCCGCTCCGCCCAATCCTACAATACCTGCTTGTTGTATACCAGCCAGTATCTCTTCCTGAGTGGCTGTTTCTACATCTATAGGTTCTCCCTCAATCGCTTCCTGTCCGGAAGCGGGATAAGGCTGTATATGAATCCCCGGCACCATCTTGCCTGATAGCGTGGGCACATTGTTGATTTTGGTGATCACTCCTGAAACAGGAGAGTGCAAGGGAACCGAGACATAGCCCGAAGCTTTGGCCAGCAGTTGTCCACGGAGTACCTCCTGCTTTTCTCGCACGACTATCTTGGAGGGAGCCCCGAGATGCTGTGCAATAGGCAATATGATTTCAGGAGCAAATGGGAACTGTCGGATGGCTGATCCGGCAGTTCCATGCTTGTTTTCCGGGGGGTGGACCCCGTGTCTAAATGTTCGTTTACTAAAAGTAATCAGACTCATAGATCCTCTCCATTTTCAGACTAGTTGAATTTTTCGCCTCGGGCGATCCATTTGTCTATGTCTTTTTCGTTTTGATCTTTTGGCAATCCCGGATGAATCACACCTGCGGTGCATTTTTCTGCCGCTTTCACCAGATCCTGATAGGTGCCGCCATCACTGTTTTTGATGTAGGCGTGCTTATCACCATCGTAGGAGAAAATCTTGGAGTTGATCTTGATGCACTCATCGCAAGAGGTACAATGCTCCGACTCGATCCAGGGTTCCTGAGCGGACCCGTTGGTGCTAGCCTCTACCGGTGCTTCCTCTACTTTTTCTACTGCATCCTGTACCAGATTCATGACGCCAGCCTCGGGATCTCCTGCCATTTTCATCAGTCCCTGAGCAATCTTGCCCACTACTTCTGATCGGATTTTGGCTTCCAGATCTTCTGGCTCTTTTTCGTCTGGTTTGATACCGGCCATGTCTCTGAGCATGATCCAAAAATCTCTGCGCTCCTCACAGGATTCGACGATCGGCTTGGCGACCATCACTCTGCTGAGCTGTTGTTTTTTGTCTACCGCCCAAATGAATGGGTACTTGCCTTCTCTGTCGCTTTCGCTCATTTCGAGGAAGTCGGCCAGGACTACCATGTCATCATTCCAGGTGTCGCGTGGCGCTTTTCTGAAATGCTTCCTGAAGCGTGCCTCGGTGATCGCAAAGTCCGCAAAGGTCATTGCTACTTCCATGGTTTTTTCGCGACCGTTCTCTCTGTACTTCAACTGATAAGTCGGCCAGATTTTGTCCATGTCCGGATTGCCGGATAGGTCGAAAGCTTCTGCCGCTTTGATACTGACATCAGGGTTGTACTTGAAGATCGGATATGCACGTGACTCCATTGCGAGCCTGGCCTGGTGCACGCCTAGATCATCCCCCACACCGTGCTCTGGTTGGCAGGTAGTGTAGAGATTGAAAAGTGCAGGCCGCTTGGCCATCAGTCCATCAATGAAGCCCTCAATCATATGACTGGTATTGGCCATGCAGCTCTGCATCACATAGGTGTTTCTGTGGGCCATGGCGATCAGGCCGATTTCTTTCCTTGGCTCTGGCTTTCCTTTCCAGACTTTGCCGTATTGGGCCATGTCCGAAATCTGACCGATAAAGCCCGAAGTACATGCCTGACCTCCTGTATTAGAATAAACCTGCGTATCGACAATGATCGCTTTGATCGGCTTGCCGGAAGCCATCATTCGGGATAGGTTTTGGAAACCAATGTCGTACATCGCACCATCACCTCCCAGCGACACGACTGGTGGGCACAGGTGCCACTCTTCGTCTGTAAACTGCTGCCAGGTAAAGTAGGTAAAGAATTCCTGATGCTGTGCAGGTTTGTAACCTTCGCTCAATTCTATTTCCGCCTGGCGGATGGCTTTGAAGCCTTCAGCCATTTTGGACATGTGTCCTTCGAAGATCCCCATCGCTAGTGACGGTGCATCCTGGAAGAGATGATTCGCCCAAGGGAATGGATAGGGATTGAAAGGATAGGTACTGCCCCAGACCGAAGTACACCCAGTCGAGTTGGTCATACCCATCGAAGTACGGCCCTTGCCGGTGACGCCTTCGGTGTATTTCCACTTCAGGTTTTTCAGTTTGGCCAGCACCTGCGTCATGGTTCTGAGCCATTCCTGATCAATAGGTTGTTTGCCGTTTTCTGCTTCTATGCGATCGGCTATTTCTGAAATGGTCAGATCCGAATTTTGATGATTGGCCATCACCTTAGAGATCAAGTCAGGATCTCCAATATTTACATTATCGAAGAGCTTGGACTGAATATGTTTTTCCAATTTGTCGACCAGCTCGGTCAGATGCGCTACATGTTTTTCGATCCTTGGCTGCATCAGTGACTCTACAGTCGCGACAAATAGATGCACCACAGATTTTTCAGAACAACCGAGACAAGCTCCATCTCCACTGGCGAATTTGTTGTAGGCTTCTTTGTTGAGAAGCAGGGTTTCTAGCGGACCGATTTTCTCTTCCAGACTATCGATTCGTTTGTACTGATCTGGAGTGTTCGGCAGATCCGTCCAGAAGTTATAATCCTGTCTGAGTCGGGCTACCGATCCCTCGGTCTGAATCACTTTCTGTAGGGCATTGTCCTCGCAAACCTCGATACATTCCATGCAGCCTTTGCAGGTCTGTGGATTGACCGTGATACTGAAGAGACCACCCGATCCGGCTTCTTTCTTCTCATGTAGATCGTAGTAGGGACGAGTCAGCGCGAACTGGAAGTCTCCCAGCTCTTCTCTAAACCAGGTCAGTTCTTTGCTCAGTTTTTCATCGCCCTCTTTGATCAGGTCGTCGATCACATCCTGAATCAGGTTGTTGACCGTAGCACCTTTTTCTGTCTCGGGGAACAAAGCACGAACCTTGGGCTCCATCGTACGGACTACCTTAGGCAGTTGCTCTAGTTCTCCATGATTTTTTCTTACTCGTTTTACCACCGTATCCAGCACATCCGACAGCTTGCTGACCAGGCCCGGTATCGCGGTATCGGGACAGACCGTGTAGCAATTGCCACAGGCCGTACAGTTGTTAGGGATCCACTCGGGATGCTCGAAACGTATGCCGGTCATGTCTCTGAACAGCGAAGTAGTCGCCGGCATCACACTTAGCCCGATGAAGGGGTCGGTGATATTGTCATTGCCCATGCCTTGTGCATAAAAACTACCCGTTTGCTCCCAGAAACGATGCACATCACTTTGCTCTGATTGGCTCTTCGGCATGGATTTTAGCATTTCCGGAATAGGTGGTGTCAGGCCATTGGTGACATTGATTTTTTCTTTGGATACAACCTTGTTGGTGATCTCTTTTACCTCGTCGAAACCTCTGCGAACAACGCGCATGTTGTCGTCCACCACGCGCTGGCCTTTGGAACCAAATTTTTTGGTGACCTGATCTTCGATGGCTTTCAGTAGGGTTTGCTCCGTCAGATTCGCTGTTTTCATCAGTGGAGATGCCGCAAAGAAAGCCCCCTGGAAAGCGATCCCCTGCATTCTCAACTGCAGCTCTGGATCAGTCGCTTCTTCTCTGGCGATTTTGAATCCATCGATGTAGAAGATATGAATGTCCTGATCGACGATCAATTTCTGATAGTGCTTCGGTATGTCCGCCCAGACTTCATCTGGTTTCTTCTTGTCACTTTGGATGATGAAACATCCGCCTTTTTTCAAACCGGCCAGTGCATTGGTATGTTTGAATACGTTAGGGTCCGGGGATAGCACCACGTCTACGAAGAAGTATTCGCAGTTGATTCGGATCGGTTCAGGGGCGGCTGTGAGGTAGTAGGTCGTCGGTTGACCTTTCTTCTCAGAGCCATATTTAGGGTTGGCCTTGATGTCATAGTCCAGCAGATCGAAAAGCGTCATGGCCAGGTTCTTACCTGTGGTCATGGCACCCCATCCCCCCACAGAGTGGAAACGAACGGTGATCGAACCTTGAGGCATCAGATTAGGATTTTCAGATCCATGCACGGCCAGCTCCTTCACATTAGGATAGTTGGCCATGATGTTTTCCTGATGCGTACGCTGCTTTGGCGTATAGGCTTTGTCCCGGATGAAATCGATGGACAGGTAAAACAATTTCTTATGCTTGCCTTTCGGTAGCATATTTTCTATCGCACCTATGATACCCTCTGGCTGCAAATCTCTACTTCCCATCCCAAAGGAACCAGAATACAATGCAGGCATATCTTCTGGTCTGAAGGATTCCAGTTCAGGATAAGGCTTGCCGTTTTTGCTGCGGCCATTCTCCAGACATTTGTTGAGGATGGAGCGGGTCTCTCTGATGATCGGTAGGTCAGCCGCCAGCGGTTGATCCAGTCTTTCGAGAACCGTCACTCCTTTTTTGCCTTTGAGCAATTTGGCCAGCAAATCGCCGGGGAAGGGACGGAACATCATCAGGTCCACCACGCCGACTTTCACTTTGTACTTGTCACGCATGTAGTCGGCCACCACTTCGGCACTAGACACCACGCTACCCTGACCCAGGATCAGATAGTCTGCATCGGCAGCCCTATAGGACATGACGCGATGGTAGCGACGACCGGTCAGCTGATAGAATTCGCTCATGGCCTGATCGGTCAACTCCTTGATATGATCGAAGAAGTAAGGACGCTGAGCAGCTACCGACTGCATATAGGAATCCTGGTTTTGGACGATCCCCGCCATCATCGGATTATCGACATCCCATAGCTCTGGGATGCGTCGGCGCTGATCGCCATAGATCATGCGCTGGGCTGGAGTCGGCGTATTGATGATATCGTCGGGCCGACCCAAATATTCTTTGATTAAGTCTCTTTCTGGTAGATTCAAGGACTCGATGAGGTGAGTCGTGAGGAATCCGTCTTGAGCGATGGCCCCCGGGGTAAGGGACAGCTCTGCGATACGGTGCGTGATGATGTTGAGGTCTGCCACGTGCTGGGCATTTTTGGCAAACATCTGGAAGAAGCCCGTGTCGTCGATGGCATGGTAGTCGTCGTGACCTGCGTGCACGTTGAGCGTGGACTTGGTCATGGCTCGTGCGCCTATGTTGAGGACGTAGGTCAGGCGCTTGCCGACCGCAGCATATAAGGACTCGTGCATGTAGGCGATCCCCTGACCGGAGGAGAAATTGGCGGCTCGCTGGCCGGTCATAGAAAGGCCGGCAGTAACGCCGGCAGCTGCATGCTCTCCCTCTGGTTCGATGAAGATCAGTGGTTTGTCCGAAATGTTGAGATGGCCTTTGGCGGCCTCTTCTGCCCAGTATTCCCCCATCTGGGTGGAGGGTGTGATGGGATAGGCGCCTGCGGCATCAGAGGATTCACGCTCGCACATAATGGCCGCAGTGTTTCCATCCAATGCGACTCGGACGCCTGGATATTTAAATTTTTTATCTGAAGACATAATCGTAAAGTTTGGTGGATCATATAGGTCTTACCATCAATTGGGTTTTCTCAGCGAGCTTTAGATAATCCTGAGCCCTATTGATATTCATCCAATAATCATCTGTGTCTTTGGGGTGTTGGACAAAAGATTGGTTGAGTTCCCCAAACTTCCTATCTCGTTGGGTCACGAGATCTAGCAGTTCCTTTAGTTCTGCTTCTCGGCTAAAATTTACGCCTGCGTTTATCAAGTAACCCTTCAAGTAATCAGCAATAGCCAGGTGGCAATTTTCGCATACGAGATAGGGGACTATATCTTCCTCAGGACGCATCATTTCCTCTCTGGCCGCTGCTAAAAGCTGTTCGGCCTGGCTGTAGACATTGAGCGTTTCCATGACATGCTATATTTTGTTTGGATTCAATTTAGCTTCAATATCTATTCTCAAAAATGAGCACCATCAGGAAGCAATATGATATACATCAAGAAATAGCAGACTTAAAATACTTAATTAAGAAATGCAGTGAATCGATCCCGTCCTGAGATAGGGGGATAGAAAAAGTGTCGAGATGATGGAGTAATGGTAAATGGTGAATTTTGTAAATCGAATGATCCTTGACCTCAATTAACATTCATACTCTCGGTCTCAACAGTCCCTTCAAAAAGGATTGGATGGTTTTTTAGAGATGGTGTCAATTGTAGCTTGCAAATATTTATTTTGTATTGTACGGAAATAAGACGTACATTTACATTGTTGGTATTCAAGGCCTAAGGGTAAGCCACGATAAAAGACAAAGGATAAGTCATGTCAACACTTTCAAAAGACAGAATTGATGTTCGAATTAGTAAAGAACAAAAAGAGTTTTTCAAGTATGCGTCAGAGTTACGTGGATTTAAAAGTTTGTCAGAATTTGTCATACACTGTGTCTTCGAAGAGTCAAATAAAATCATTAAGGACAACAACCTTATTGTCAACACAATAGAAGACAAAGAAAGATTTATTGAGGCTATTTTAAATCCACCATCTCCCAATGCAAACCTTAGGAAAGCTCAATTGAATTACAAAAATTTTATTGAGGCCAGTGAAACCAATAATAGAAATTCTAAATAACAGCCACCAAAAGAAAGAGTTTGACTGTGGAAACTCAATGCTGAATAATTACATTCGGCAACAAGCTAGACAAGATGTTAAAAGGGACTTATCTGCATGCTTTGTTCTCAATGATAAATTGAGTCAAAAGGTAATCGGCTACTACACATTATCATCTAATTCAATACCAAGAGACGATTTTCCAGATTATCTAATTAAAAAGTTGCCACCTTCATATGTTAATCTTCCGACGATATTGTTAGGAAGGCTGGCCATTGATAAGAATTTCAAAGGAAAGGGCTATGGTGAATTAATTTTAATTGATTCATTAAATAGGTGTGTTGAAATCTCACAAAATTTGGGAACATTGGCAATAGTTGTTGATCCAATTGATATCGATGCAACTAAATTTTATGGTAAATATGGTTTTATCGAGCTTTCTGGAACAGGAAAGATGTTCATTCCAATTAAGACAGTTGAACAATCTATTTAAACTGGGTATAATTGAACCTTTCTCCTTCTGTATTAGTCATGACACACCTCTTTCTTAAAAACCTGAATTTTTTCATAATCGGTAATATCAAGTAAATCTAATAGCTGCAGCCAGGTTATAATTCCAGTTCTGTGATAATGGACCAATACTTCTTTGAAGTGCTTTAACCTTTCAGTTTCAGTCTGCTGAAATACACACCTCAACTCCTCTCCACTTTTTAGTTTTACTACTAGTAGATTATCAAGTCCATTTGATAAATGTGGAGTAAATTCCACTATTGAGTTCATGAACCTACCTCGAATGTCCTCAATTTGTACAAAGTCCAGGATTTTAATTTCCGAAAGACTATAACTCTCCTGATCGATTTGCACTCGGTCATTCCAAAAAATCAATTCCCCCGTGTACTCACCAAATTCACTTTCGTACCTAAAAAAGTTCACTACCATTAATCCAATGATATAAATAAACCAGACAATGGCAAAATTAGTACCCCATCCATTAAAGTCGTTTCCAAACGAATGTTCCATATAGCCAATAAAGAAAAGACCTATGGTTAAAGAAACACCGATCCATTGTTCTGGATTTAAAGGGATGCCCCTTTTCTTTTTAAACAGTCTTAGACTTCTCTGTTTCATTTATAACAATGCCCTGTTTTGGCTCATGGCAGCAAAATAGTGAATCTACCGGTGGACGCAAAGAATCAGATTGGAAGATGGGCTTTACAATCCCTTCTAAACATGTTGACCAATGAAACTCCATTCATAGAGACGTCTGATATTCTCATTTTTTAGCAACCGCAATAGTTCTTAAGCATTGTGCATTTCTCCTGTTCGATAATTTGGAAATAGCAACCGACTCCTTTGTCTTTAGGTTGAAACTTAGTCTGTTCTGTATTCCATTCATTTTCGATTTCAGTTCTATCGATTTTGTATAATTCTTCAACAAACCTGACCAAACTTTGCCGATCGGTTTTAGGTAGAATCATAACAATTGAAGCCCCTCCTGCTTCTCGACACTGTTCGAATGAGTAATTGATTCCGTATTCAAAATCTTGATTAAACGAACAAATACTATAATCTGGATAATCGTAGAAAATGACTTCCTTTTTTCTTTCGACACTATCCAAAGTATTTGTTAAGTACAAATAAATTAAATCGTCAGAATACCCAGCTTTTTCATACTCATCCTGAATTTGGTCAGTTTTTATTTGAGGCATTTGAAATTCTTGAGAGAATCCAGTAAATGCAATTAGAAGTAGAATTAAACTAAAGTAATAACGTTTCATATAATTGAGAGGGTCAATTAATTATTCTATTAACTGTTGCCCTAAAATAAGAGATAAAAATGATTTGGAGAGTTTCATTGGGCATTGGTTAAGAGACTCACCGTTGAACTATGCCTTTGGTAGGGGGTTTTGGTGCAAATTGGAGAAAAAATGAGTATCAATATTCTTGCGTTGCAAACGCTCAACTCACACATCCTCGTTGCGTTCTGCTAAATGAGGAAGGGATTGGATAGATGATGTTGTGCTTAATATTTCTTTACAATTTCAAATTTATCATTCTTCCATTCTAAATCAATTATTTTATATAAATATGGTTCAATTGATTCTATGTATCCTTTATTCTTTTTATAAATTTCTAAATCAGGGTGTAGATAATAAGAATACCTTATACTTTGATTATCGGTTTGAAATGAAAATTGGTCAATCATTATTTCATTTAAGACATTCATTTTGTCTTTGAAACTCACACCTCTTTCATTTACATAATGTAAGTTTATAATGTTGTCAAAAGATTTGATATTAGGTAGATATTGATTGTTTTTTACTTTAGAATATTCATCTTTATTCTTAATGTAGAATTCTATCAATTCACTTTCTTTGTCATGATGCTCTTGAATAGTTATCCCAATAAGGATTGTGTCATTTGACAAAGTCCAATAAGACATGGAGTAATACTTTATATCATCAATAGAGAATGTATGAGCTGCGAACTCCATGTATTTTTCTTCCGGATTAAATTTTATTATAAAATATGTAATGTGGTTTTCTTCTAATCTTTGTTCGACGCTTTCATCTAAAGGCAATACTTCATAATTAGGTAAATTCATATACATCTTTTTAGAACCTATTAAAGTACGTCTTGAATTTGCATCTAATTTTTTGAAAAATTGATCATCAAGTGGTAAATCGATAAACAGTTGCTCAAGGAGTGATTGACTAAAACAAGTATAGTTGTATAAAGTGAAAATTATAATGATGAGGAATTTCATAAATCAAGCATAATAATTAAACTTACTCTACTCAGTACTCCCGCAATATAACACAACGCATATTTTAGCCAAAGCTCCCTACTTAGCACCTGCTATGCGGGAAATGAACCTGATGCGCAGGGCTCCTGCAAGTTGCAGCAAGCCATCGCACGGAGTTGCAAGCTTCGCGCAGATTGCAGGAAGCAATTATATGCTGTTGCAAGCCTCCTACAAATTGCAGGAAGCTTGCAACTATGGTAAATCTGTCCCTGCAATTTGCAGGGCCGTTGCAACTCTATTAAATCTCTTGCTACAATTTGTGGCGGCCTTGCAACAACATGTAATCCGTTGCTGCAAATTGCGGCGGGGTTGCAACAGGGTGTGATAGCTAGGCTATGATCTTTTGGGAGAGTTTTATTCACTAGCATTGTAGAATCAATTATGGTTTGATAGCCTTATCTGCCCCTAACCCAAAAAATCCTCCTGGCTTTTGGAATCTTCTCCTGAATTGCTGCTTTTTGCCATGCAATTGGGAACATGGACGAAATGGGAATAGACAACTTTGATTCGGAGTATTTTGGGATAGGGATTCAAAATGGGAAAACGCCTGAAAATCTGGGCGTGCTATGGCGGTCGGCCCAAAACCTGGGTGCGAGTTTCATATTCACCATTGGCAATCGCTACGACAACCAGGCCTGCGATACACACCAGTCAGTCAAATCCATGCCCTACTTTCATTATCAGGATTTTGATGACTTCTATGCTCACCTACCTAAGGGGGCTCGTTTGGTAGGCGTAGAGATGACGCCTAAATCCGAAGCGCTGGAGAGTTTTCACCACCCCAGACGGTGTGTCTATCTGCTAGGCGCAGAAGATCACGGCCTCTCCAAAAAGGCCATCGAAAAGTCTCACATGTTGGTCAAGTTCCAATCCGAAAAAAGCCTCAACGTGGCAGTGGCCGGCAGTATAGTGCTCTACGATCGTGGCTTGCCCAAGCCGAGGGTTTAGCAAAAGCTGTAGTTAATAGTTATTAGGATATTGAGTTAATAGGAGTTGATTTTGTGGAAAATCAATTGAATCGGGGATTTTTAATCTAAAACTGTACAAACTATTTCAAGATAAAAGTATCGTAAAGAGCTCTAGTGAATAATTAAGGGATTAAGCGATACAAAAAATGCGACCCTAACCGGATCGCATTGACTAAAAACTGAATAAGTACTGTACTATTTTTTTCTTTGGAGCAACTGATAAGTGAAAAGTGAGGGCACCTTTCTCAATTCCTGATTGGTAGCTGCGATGTAGGGTTGAGGACCATATTGGATTTTGATAGGGCGATTGGCATGAACCCCCACCAGTCGAGCTGAGGGGCCGTCTTTCATGCCATCCAGGGTGACCTCCTCCTCCTGATCAAAGCCATTCAGAAAGTTCACCTTGACATTCCAAAAAGTGGTAAACGCCCCATGCGAAGGTTTCCAATATCCTGCCCCTCCACCTGCAAAAAGCGGATAGCTCTGCTGACCATTCAGATCCACATATACCGTGATGTTATCAAACAGGTTTTGGTGATTGGCCCCTGAATGCTGGTCCAGGACGGGTTCCTGATAGACAAAACAATTGGAGTATACGCTTTTGGTCGCGTGGGTATTGAAACTCAGAGGATGTTTCACACGATTGCGTACATGCAGGTTAGACACGAACACATTGTGTACACTGCCCATACTCACCGAGTAGTGAGCCATCTTCTCGCCTGTGGTTTCGATATTGTCAATGGTCACATTGGATATCTGCTCCGTCAGGATTCCACTGTCTGCATTTTTGATCTTCACATCTGTGACCCAGCCATTGAATAAGTTGGTAAGGTAGATGGCATTGTATCCGTCCTCTACATGATGGGCGATATTGGGTGCCATTGGAAACTCAATATTGAAATGCTCAATCCCCACTTCCTCGAGATGTTTCCACTCCACCAACTTGGGATTCCAGCCGACTCTAATATCATGTAGCAAAGGGTCTTTGATTCTGAAGCTTCCCTTTTTCACCTCTTCGATTTGTACTTGTTGGATCACCAGCGCATGGTCCGGGTAGTTCCAGTGATGAGACCCTACTTTGAGCTTTGCTCCATCATAGAGCTCCTCGATCAGTGACCCCTCCTTTCCTTCCGGATTGTACCATTCTATCAGAGCGACATCTCCGACCTTTAGACCTTGTGTTGATGAGGCTTTGATCCAGTGTTGGCCTCTTTGACCAGCGCTTAATTCCGCCAGTACATGGGGAGCCTCATCATATTTATCCAGGTAGGACTTTACTCTTGCCCCTTCTACTTGCACCCAAATCATGCCTCCCGACCAGGCATATTGGGAAAAGGGTAAGTCTAGATTATTCTCTGGTTCGCGCTGTCTTTTGTCCAGCTCTACGAGGTATTCGCGCAGCTCTGCCAGCGCCTCGGGATCTTCGAAATAGCGCATAGGTCTGGGATAGTAAAGTGTCGTCCCTCCACTGCCGCTACCTGCCCCACTCAGTACCAAATCGCTCCTTCGGATATAAAGAACCTCGCTCAAGATAAATCTCCCAGCAGGAAATACGACTCGTACCTTTCCCTCAGTCTGGTGGGCTGTCTCCATCGCCTGGCGCAGCGCCCGACTGTCATCGAGTCCATCATCAGGGATCGCCCCAAAATCGCTGACATTGATTACCTCAGCTTCTGTCTGAAATGGAATCTCCTCCTCACTGAAATGATAGCCTGCATAAGAGAAATCAGGTAAATAATGTTCCTTCTGGACACTGGACTGGGTCAATATCTGTGGCAATTGCGCCTGTAAGCTTGCGCTGGCAAATAAGAAGATCGCGCAGAATAGATGTCTTTTCATTTTGGTCTTGATTAAAATTCTTGTTTGATCAATGGCAAGGTTTGTTGTTGATTCGGAGACAAAAGCTGTAACAGGTATACTCCAGGTGACAAACTCGTTAGATCCATTTCGAATCGTCTGGATGTGGGCTGCCAGCTTTTCCATAGGCGCCCTGAAGAATCGAGAACGCGAACCCCTATTATGTCCTGATCCGCCATGAGTGTGATTCGATCTCTGGCAGGGTTAGGATAGATATGAAATGCGGATTGGGTTTCATCCAATCCAAGCACCTCTTCAGCTATGATGCTGATGTCTATGACTGCTTCATTCTTTGACCCTTTGTCATCAATGGCGATGGCTTTCAATGTATAGTCTCCAGCCGCCAGGGCAAACAACTCTGGGTCCAGATCCTCGCGATCCCCCCAGATGTAGGGCGGGTTAACTTCTTCCCTTAAAAATTCATCATTGAGATAAAGATCCACCCTGGCGATAGAGCCGTCTCCATCCTCAGCCAGGACATCCACATAGACAGGTACACCTTCATCTATACTTAGGGCAGTAGGTTCGGAAAAGCTAACTGTAGGGAGTTCATTCACTATCAACGTTTGTTCCACGTCGGCAGTCAGGCCGTCATTGTCGGTCACCACTGCCTTTAGGAGATAGCTTCCACTTTGCATCGCACTGAGCATATTTTCTCCTTCCCAGACATAAGGTGACGCAGTTAAGGTAGACACCGTCGCACCATCCAGATACAAATCTACTGATGCGATACTGCCATCTTCATCGCTCGCAGATACTTCCACTACGACATCTGTCCCCGCCTCCATCAGCTCGCTCTCCGCGGGCCTCACAAATTCGATTAGGGGTTCCATTCCGACGATGATCTCTATTTCTTCACGGGTCACATTACCGGCATCATCTATCGCTTCCAGTTTCAGCTTGTATTGTCCTGCTTCCATTTGCTGCAAGGGAGTATCCAGATCGCCATTCCAGAGGTAGGGCGCTTCAGTATCTTCTCGAATCAACAGCTCATTGATATACAGACTCACCGCAGTGATACTGCCATCAGGGTCACTGGCCTCTGCTTCTACACTGAGATCCGTACCTATCGCTAGTCGGTCCCCTTGTCCCGGAGAGACAAACTTCAGCTTTGGCAAGGTATTCAAGGCCTCCAGCCTCAATGACAATTGCGCCTCAAACAAAGAAGCCGGCTCCACTTGTTGTCCTTCCAGTTCGTTGAGGCCGGTATCGGTAAGGGTCACATTCTGATCCGCCTGAAAGCCTACGAAAAATGGTTCTGCATAAGTATTGCCATTGCGAGACATGCTCCATAGATCATAGCCAATGTTGCCAGTAGATCGATGTTTGAAATTCCAGAAAGTCAAATGACGCGCATGGTGTGGGTAGCTTTCGTGGGGGCCGCCATTCTTGTTGAACACGCCCCCGTTTACGTTATCCACCAGAGTGGCATAGGGCTGCCCACTGTGACTGTCAAATGACTGATCCACCTGCATTTCATGTCGGAGGTAAACGGTATTCACTCCAGAGTAGCCTGTACCTGGTCCGTGGTGTTGACCCGCCTGATCTATGCAGTCTTTGACCAGTAAACCATAGCTTCTTCGCGTTAAAAATGAAGCGTGCCCTTTTTTACCTGAGAGGGTAATATTCTCTATGGTCACAGCCAGTGAATGCCTGACATCCACCACCTGACTCCAGCTGCGAAATTCGCAATTGCGTATCCAGGCATTGCTCGTATTGTTGAATTGAATGGCATTCCACGCATAGTCATGGATGTCATCCTTGTGATGTACAAAGTCTTCCCCATAGTTTTCCCAATTGGAGCTAAAAAGGATGTCCTCCACTCCTACCTCCTTGATAGTAGGTAAGAGGCGCAGCTGATATTTACTATCTACTTCAGGCAAATCTGTCTGAACAGGATTTTTAAACCTGACACGGTTCCCACTTATGGATTCAATCAGATGCGGTTCATGCACTGTCATACCCCCAGTAGCACCAAACAGGCGCGTCCAGTCGCTGGACAACTCCAGATCTCCAAAATGTGCCCTCGCAAAAGCCTCACTTTTGTGACTGATGTAAACGATCATTCCCGGTTCCAAAGCTGAAGGATCCTCGACCATTACCTCATGACTTCCCCTCAGCGATGAGCCCTCTAGATAGGTGAGCACAGGAGCCGAAATATCGTCAGGTTTAAACAAGAACTGCCAATGGCCATTCTTGACTCGCATTTGGTCCATGTAAATTTCCGTTTGGTCAGTACCGCTTCCCTTGAGCACTATGCTATCTCTGGATACTTGCAGAAAGTGGTTGACGTCATTATCCTCACTGACCACAAAGCGTCCGGCAGGAAAGTAAACAACAGCAGGGCCTTCGTGGGCCTGAGCTGCATCTATGGCTGCCTGAATGGCCGTGTCGTCATGCAACTCATCCGTCCCGTCAGCTCCATAGTCCGTCACATCAAAGTAGGTCCATCCACTGACATCCGGGATTTCCTCTTCAGAAAAATGATAGCCAGCATAGGAATAATCAGGTAGCCTACTGATCTGACCCGCTTCTTGGTCAGCCACATATTCCTCCCATATGGGAGCTACTTGTGCTTTAGAAAAAGTCACAAGTCTCATGGCCATTATGAATAGTAATAATTTTCTCATGCTTCGCTTTTGGTTTGATAAAACTCCTAACCCCATCATCTCTGGGGTTAAGAGATCAAATTGCTTTCGATTATGGGCTAGTGACTCCAAGGTCCACCTCTAGATAAGTCCCCTTGAAATTCTGGTTGTATACTGCCATCACCAGCTTACCTGTTTTCGCATCTGGCTTCACTTCGATGGCCGCTTTTCCATTGGCCATATTGATTACTTCGCTACCAGTCGGAGTGCCCTGATTTTTGATCAGCGTTCCTCCTGCCAGACATTGAAAATAAGCCCGATCCTGATAGTCCAGACATTGCAGTCCATTGGTGTCTATGGCTTTGGCGGTGACCAGATAGTTGCCATTAGGGAGAATAGAAGCAGACAAAACCAGTTCGTCGGGCGAACCCGCTTGCTCAAAGCTATAATTGACCTCCATGCTGTCCTTAGCTACTATTTTCCTTCCATCATATACTATGGCCTCCAGGGTATTCACTCCTTCACGGAAATCAATGTCCCAATTAAGTCCTGAAGCCGGGTATTGGTTGATGTCCTTTTTCTTTTTGCCTTGACTTTGACCATTGAGAATCAGCTCTACCTCTTTGCCATTGCTGAATACACAGAGGTTCTTGCTCTTGCCCTCTGGCCCTGATCGCTCAGTCCAGGTATGAGATTCGATATAGGCGAATGGCTCAGTTCCCCAATAACTCTTGAATACATAAAAGGCATCCTTAGGATTTCCGGCTCTGTCCGCCAAGCCTTTTTCGTTGAGATAAGGGATGTCATTTTCTGGTCTCAGCGGGGTCCCGAAATCCTTGAAAGCCCACTGTGCCGATCCCGCGAATGACTCGTGCGTCTCAGTGATCTTCAGGTACCAATCGAACAGATCCACGATGTAATTTTCGCTCCAATCCCCTTCGTTGGCGATGTTCTTATACTCCACCTGATTGATGGGCTCCTCCCAGTCTCCGGTGCTGATCTCACCATCTCCGGTAATTGGGTTTTCCGTATGTCTGCCATAAAAACTCGACCCCCCATACTCCATGTGCAAGAAATGGTCGTATTTCTTCAGGGATTTTTCCAAAGCGTTTTGATAGCCCTTGTAGGTACCGCTGTACCAGCCCGACCAGATCGAAGGACTGAACACATCGACGATATCAGCCCCAGCATAATACTTACGAATGGAGGTCATTCGACTGGGATCCAGCTGATGAGCCAGATCATTTAGTTCAGAGAGAAAGGCATTGATAGCCGCCTCATCATCGCCCCCTTCAAAATCCGGCAACCAGTAGATCTCATTGCCCAATGACCAAAACACAATGCTCGGATGGTTGTAGTTCTGTTGGATCATTTCTGTCAGTAGGTTTCGGGTGTTGTCTTTCCACACCTCGTCTCCTACACCCCCACGGCACCATGGCAGCTCATCCCACACCAAAATCCCTAACTCATCACAAGCCTTATACACTTCAGGATCTTGCGGATAGTGACCCAGGCGAACGAAATTGGCTCCCATCTCTTTGATCATGGCCATGTCCTTGCGGTGCATCTCGTTGCTCATCGCAGCTCCGACTCCAGCGGATTCCTCATGCCTGTGCGTACCACGCAGCAGCAAGCGCTCTCCATTTAGATAGAAAGGACCATTCTGCTTGAACTCGAACCAGCGGTAGCCCACTCTATCCTGTGCCTGATCTATGACCTTCCCATTTTGCAACAACTCCACCTTGACTGTATACAGCTGCGGCCGATCCACATGCCAGAGCTTAGGTTTACTCAGTTCGAACGAAAGGCGCTGATTGACCGCTGATTGTTGCTTTTCGAACACCAGTTTAGCCAATGGGTCATATACCCTGACACGCATCGTAGCATCCTGCACCTTACCATCTGCTTGCACCTCTATCTCAGTTTTAGCAGATTGCTTTGATACCACGGGAGTAGAAATTTTCAATCCCCTGATACGTGAAGTGGCAGTTTGTACCAACCAAACGTCACGATTAATTCCACCATAAATAAAGAAGTCAGACTTTTGAGATGGGATGATCTGACGGTCATATCCATTGTCTACTCTTACCGCAATCTGATTGTCCCCTTCGGTTAAATAGTCCGTCAGTTCTACTTCGAAAGACAGGTAGCCTCCAATGTGTCCTCCTGCCTTCTTTCCGTTGACATAGACCTCGGTCACGATATTGGAGGACTCAAAATTTAGAAAGTAGCGAGAATCAGCTAATTTCTCGATTTTAAAGCTTTTGCGATACCAGCTGGCATCTCTTCGATAGCCGGGTATCTGATCCATGACATCCTCGGCATTCCAGGTATGGGGTAGCACTACATCTTCCCATCCGTTGGCCTCATTGGCTTCCCTGACTGTGGGTGCTGCCTGTTCCAGATATTCCCATCCAGAATTGAAATTCGTTTTTTGTCTATCCTTTCCATGCACCCCGACAGCTGCTATTAAGCCCAGAGCCACGGCCATTATTCTGGCTACTTTCATTATTCCTTTTCTTTATTCGTATTGGTTCGTTTTTGCTCTGTACATCGCCTCCAGGAAGTAATAATCACCGTAGGCAATAGGCACATCTATTTCATCATCTTTGGGGTAGTTGCCCGTGCTGTGTCCCAATACAAATGGAACCACTAAACCAGAGGGCAATACATAGGCATCAGATTTCAACACCTCAATCAATGAATTGGCATAATCCGAATAAGACTGCTCGTTGGTTTGAGCCGCTAGTTCCAGCAATGCAGAGGCCACTACTGCAGAAGCAGAAGCATCTTTTGGAGCATCGGGGATATTCGGGTCGCTCATGTCCCAGTATAGGATATTATCATCCGTTTGATTGGATAGCTCTATGACAAAATCAGCGATTTTTTTGGCGTGATTCAGAAACTTTTCATCGCCAGTGTAGCGGTAAACCATGGTATAACCATACAATCCCCAGCCTTGCCCCCTGGACCATAGCGACTCTACATTCAACCCTTGATGGGTCAATTTGTTTTGCACTTCGCCCGTTTCTGGGTTGTAATCCACGACATGGTAGCTGCTGTGATCCGGCCGATAATGATTGACCATCGTTTTTTCTGCATGAGAAACTGCCGCTTGATAAAAACTGCTGTCTCCTGATAGCTGTGTTGCTTCGAAGAGCAACTCCAGATTCATCATGTTGTCGATGATGACTGGGAAGTCCCATTTTTCTTTACCGAATTCCCAGGACTTGATGCACCCCACTGTAGGGCTATAGCGCGTCATTAGGGTTTTGGCACTTTGAATGATCACTTCCTTATATGACTCCTCTTTTGTGATTTCATAGGCATTGCCAAAACTGCAATAGACTTTGAAGCCCATGTCATGGGTATAGTCATTCCATTTCTCTTTCTCCATATAAGGCAACCACTCCAGGGCACGATCCAGATATTTTTGATCGCCCGTGAGCTGATAGATATACATCAGACTACCCGGAAAAAAGCCACTCGTCCAGTCTTTAGAAGGTACGCCTCTCACCGATTTGTCCTCCTCTAAACACCTTGGAAAACCAACAGAATCCACTTCATATTGGAGTAGATAATCAAACCGACCCGTCAGGGTCGATTTGATGTCCGTGTGTTGCTGCTCCTTTTTACTTTCTTCACTGCTGCTTTTCTCCTCACATGAGAAAAAGAAAAACAGGCATCCTATCACTAAAAGATTCAGTCTGCTCATTTCTTAGTATCCGTCGTTTTGGAAAAGATTTTCATTTCGATCTACATCCGCCTGGTATTTCGGGAAATAGTAGTCTCTGGCAGGATCGAAGTTTTGTTGTTCCAGTCCAGAAGCACCAAATGCCTGTACACCCAGATTTCTTCTTTTGATATCAAACCATCTTACTCCTTCGAATGCCAACTCCAACCTACGATCGTCCAACACCAAATCGCGGAACGCATCTTGACCCAAACCACTGTTGACATTGGCAGGAACGGTGCGATCGTTACTGGCATCTCCATCGAGCTCTCTTCTGGCTCTGGACCTCACTTGATTCACATATCCTTCTGCCTCAGCATTCGGTCCTCCATTGATTTCGTTCAATGCTTCTGCTGCAGTCAACAGTACTTCAGCATACCTCATGACAGGAAAATCCAATTCTGAATCACGACCATTGCTACCTGCTGGCAGACCCGATTCGCCCACTGCTCTAAAGTATTTGGCAATGTGAGGTCTAGGGACATTTCGAGCAATGGCGCCCCAATCCGTATATGGAGTCTCTACCCCCTCGTAAACGAGAAGAGTGTCAAAGCTCACGGCATGTCTGTAATCCTGGTTTGACCAGGTGTTGAATACTTCAATCGTCGGAACGGCTACACTCCAGCCCTCGCCTAGTTCGAATCGCTCGTCTCCTCTTGGGCCAGTCACAGAGGCCAAATAATCAATCGCAGCATTGGTTCCCCCTAAACTACCCGGATTACCAGAGGCATCTCCCCCGATGAAACTCACTTCAAACAATACCTCATCAGAACTCTCTACAGCCGCCGGATTGAACAATTCGGAATAGTCTGTTTCCAAGCCATACTGGAAAGCTCCGCTGTTGTCAATGACATATTTGGCTTCATCGTATGCATTTTGCCAGTTGCCCAAAGTCAGATGAACAGAAGCTAAAAACCCTGCGGCTGTTCCCTTTCCAGGTCTGGATCTCACCATCGGCACATCCGGCAACCACTGCTTGGCATATTCCAAATCTTCGATGATTCCGGTATACACTTCAGCTTCGCTGGTCTGTGGCAGACTGTACGCCAGATCAGGATCAGAGAAAGCAAAATCTATATAAGGAATCTCTCCAAAAAGTCTCACAAAATTGTAGTGTACGAAAGCTCTCAAGAATCTCGCTTCTGCGACGATAGGATTGATATCGTCCTCGTCCGCTTCCACATTTTTAGCTCCCTCGATGGCATAGTTTACAGCTGCCAGTATTTCGTAACCTTTGGGCCAGAAAGCAGACACCATCCCATTGTTTGAGCTCATGCTCATTTGATCCACTTCTATCCTTCTGGACGAAGTAGTTTGATCACCAATAGATACCATATCGCCTCTTAACATGAGGGACATGGACAGCTTCCTACCCCAGAAACCTTCGTGTCCGACCAGGGAGTAACCACCATTGACTCCATTGGCTACATCTGCAGGGGTTCTGTAGATCGCCTCTGGAGACAAAATCCCTACAGGTTCTTCTTCTAAACTTCCGCATGAATTTGCTCCGAGTGTCATCACCAAAGCCAAACATGCCCAAATTGTATATTTAAATTTTTTCATGATTCTCCTCTTTTATAGTCCCAGATTGATTCCAAAAGTGTAGGCACGTACATTCGGATAACTGGCATAGTCCAATCCGATGTTTCTATTTCCATCTCCTCCACTTCCAGAGTTTTGATATCCCACCTCAGGATCCAGTCCTGGATAGTCTGTCATTGTCAGCAAGTTTTGACCACTGACATAGACTCTAAGCGAGCGGATGAATACTTTCTCCAACATTGATCTAGGGAATGTGTAACCTAATGTCACATTTTTCAGCCTCACGTAGCTAGCATCATAGATATACTTAGAAGACACCCTGTAAGGTCTGGCAGAAGAAGCCTTAGGCACATCAGTGTTAGGATCTGACGGTGTCCATCTGTCTAGTGCATAAGTCGAAGCATTACTCTTGCCAGACATGGTTTGCAACTCCATCGCAGTGAAATTGAGCATGTCATTGCCATGCACACCCTGGATGAAAAGGCTCAGATCAAAGTTCTTATACCCAAATGTGTTATTCAGAGACCAGATGAAATCTGGATGTGGATTTCCGATCAGCTTTCTATCATCTGCTGTCAATTGGCCATCAGGCACACCATCAGGACCAGAAATATCTGCATACTTCTCGCCTCCAGCTTCCTGCTCAAAGTTCGACCCTGGTATAAAGGTGTCTCCAGTTTGGTAAATCCCTTCATAAACATATCCATAAAAGACACCCACGGGCTGACCTTCCAGGAGTAATTGGGAGGTTCCGTCTAGAAGAAAATGTCCTGGCGACTCACCATAGAATTCAACAGAATCAGGCAACTCCAGCACCTCGTTTTTATTGGAAGAAATGATGAAATCGGTATCCCAGGTTAATTCTCCCACCAGATTTTTGGTGCTTACCATAAACTCAAAACCTTTGTTGCTTACACGACCTATGTTTTGTAGCTGGGTCTGAACCCCCACGTATGATGGCAATTGTCTCTGAAACAAAAGATCTCTGGTTTCCTTTTCATAATAGTCCATTACGAAATTGACTCTGCCATCAAGTATCCCAATGTCCAAACCTATATCCATCTGAGAGGTCGTCTCCCATGTCAAATCTGAATTGGCCAACCCACCAACTTTCAAAGCATTTTGTCCAGCTATGATGGAATAGGTCGGCTCCAATGTGGCCAATGATTGATAAGGTCCAATCGCCTGGTTACCCGTCAAACCATAACTGGCTCTCAATTTGAACTGAGTCATGAAATTCACGTCATCCATGAAGCTCTCACTTTTGATATCCCACGCTACAGCACCTGAAGGAAAGAAGGCCCACTTGTTGTTCTTCGCAAAGTTGGAAGCCCCATCGTATCGACCCGTAAAGGTCACGATGTATCGATTTTGCAAAGAGTAGTTCACTCTTGAATAAAATGACTTGATTACTGATTCGGTAAGACCTGAAGTCGGAAAGTTAGGAGCTGATCCCTGATCCAAAGCCCAAAAACGTCCCCCATCTGAGATAAAACCCTGACTGGAAGATTCCCATGCTTCGGATACATTCTTTTGGTAAGAATACCCTGACACCCAGGTCAAGTGATGCGCACCAAATTCTTTGTCAATCGTGAAATAGTTTTCACTAACCGTAGAGCTCTGTTTTCTGGCTTCTATGCCAGCCAATCCTCCGGTGTTGCGACCTCTGATGAGGGTCTGTGGCCAATATTCACCATCTCGCCAATTGGTAGACCCAAGACCTAATGTCGTTTTGAAACTCAACCATTCAGTCAATTTAAAATCCATGTAGGCATTGCTTTGAAAACGGTCGGTTACTCTCTCACGATCGTATTCAGTAGCCATGGCTACAGGGTTGTCGATTTCATCTCCTACTCTGGAAGTCGAATAATTACCATTGGCATCATAAATGCCTAAATCTGGATTGAAACGCAAAGCCGCACTAGTCACCCCAGCCTGACCAGATCCACCAGAGCTTTCTTGTGTTCTTACTCCTATGTTTTCACTTTTTCTCCCATATACACTCATTCCTATTTTCAAGAAATCTGTGGCATTGACATTCACATTAGCATTCAGAGAATATCTTTTGTAATCCGAACCAATCACCACTCCCTGCTGATCGAAATAGGTCCCAGACAGGTAATAAGTCACATTATCAGAGCCACCGCTCACAGAAAGCTGATTGTTAGAGATGACGCCCGTTCTGTATATTTCTTCCTGCCAATTGGTGTTACCTCCTAAATTGGTGTAGGCACCAAACTCGCTCATATAATCGGTAAACTCATCTGCATCCAATAGATCCAATTGCTTGGTAGGAGACTGTGTCGTGTAAGAAGAGTTGATGTCAATTTTAATTTGACCTGCTTTTCCTTTTTTGGTCGTCACCATGATTACACCATTCGCCCCGCGCGAACCGTAGATCGCTGTTGCCGAAGCATCTTTTAGTACCTCTACCGAAGCTATATCCTCTGGAGGTGGCATCTCTGCTCCTACAAATCCATCCACTACTACGATCGGATCGCTACTGGCATTGATCGACGTACCACCTCTGATCTTTACGTTGAAATTAGCGCCTGGCTGTCCCCCATTGTTCGAGCTGATTTGCACACCTGCTGCACGACCTTGTAGTGTCTGTGTGGCAGACAAGGCCGGAAAGGCAGCAATATCATCCGCCTTAACAGAGGATACCGAACCTGAAAGGTCGCTTTTCTTGACCGTACCATATCCTACTACGACTACTTCGTCCAAAGCGACAAGGTCTTCTTCCAGGATAATGTTAAAATCCGTCTGGTTCTTTACAGGAACTTTCACGGATTTGAATCCCACGAAGGAAATCACCAGTACATCTTCCGGAGAAGCGTTGAGACTAAACTCTCCGTTAAAATCTGTAACCGTACCAGTATTGGATCCTTCGATCAACACAGCTACTCCCGGTAGTGGAGATCCATCCTCAAAGGAGGTGACCACTCCACTCACCGCCTTACCATCCTGGGCCAGTACCGGCAGGTAGACCAGCCAGCACAAAGCCAGCAGCATGCTTAGCTTCTTTAATAATTGTTCTTTCATAAGTTTGCTTTTTGATTAAATGAAATAAATAAGCACGAGGGACATCAGGACGATAAACGCCCCCAGTAACCACTCTTGCCAATGCTTTTTTAGATTCATGCTTCTAAAGTTTTCATTGACAATCTTAGCTTTATTTCATGTTCAAATCGTTCAGACTTAGGTGTAGTATCGTACAAAAAAGCCCCTCCATTCTATAAAAATGGCCATTTAGACTTAACCCTGAGGTTCCAGTTTGAATTTCTGCGCGTATTGGGTTGGTGTGCAGCCATGGAACTTTTGAAAATTCTTGCTGAAATACTTCGCATTCTTGTATCCCACCTTAAAACTCACCTGGCTCACATTAATTTTCGCCTGCTCCAATAGGTTGGCGGCTCGTTTCATCCGCATCGAGTGAATGAATTCATTGGGAGTCATGTTGGTCCAGGCTTTGACCTTGGTAAAAAGCATGGTCCGGCTCACTCCCAACTCAGAGCAAAACAGAGACACATCAAAAAACTGATTATCGATATTCTGATCTACGATCTCGATGGCCTTCTGCATCAGATCTTCATCAATAGACGACAAGGTGACTTCACTAGGAGCTACAATCTCGTTGGACTTAAACTTGTCACGCAGGTTGTCCACGAAACGAATCATATTCCTGACCTTCAATTGCAATTCTTTGATATTAAACGGCTTGTTGATGTATTCGTCAGCACCAGACTCCAGGCCTTCGTATTTGAATATCAATGAAGTTCGAGCTGTGAGCAGAATGAAGGGCGTATGACTGGTTTTGAGATTGGATTTGATCTGAGAACAAAACTCAATCCCATCCATCTCCGGCATCATCACATCACTGATGATCAGATCAGGCATTTTATCAATGGCCACTTCTAGTCCCTGTCTTCCATTTTCAGCTTCTAATATCTGATATTCATTCATCAAGGAAGCAATAATCAACTGCCTCACATCTGGATTATCCTCTACTACCAACACGACCTTAGCCCCATCCAATTCTGGTCTGATGAGATGCTTTTCCTTTTTGCTATGGCTGGATAGGAAAAGTTCCTGCTCGTAATTTTCCAATGCCTCGCTATCTGAAAAATCACTTATGATTTCTTCTTCCTTGAGATGTGCTTTGCCCAAAGGAAGTGTCACCGTGAATCGACTGCCTTCCCCTTTCTCACTCTCCACTTTAATCTGACCATGATGGAGATCAACAATACTCTTGGTCAGTGCCAATCCGATTCCAGTTCCTTTTTGCGTTTCATTTGGCATGTCTTCCCCAGAGATTTGATAAAAGCGATCAAAAATCAAAGTCTGTTGGTCATTCGATATTCCCACACCTGAATCCTTGACATGGATCACTGCCTCTCCTCCTTCCTGCTTCACTTCCACTAATATTTCACCTCCGGGAGTCGTATATTTAAATGCATTGGACAGCAAGTTGTAAAGTACACGCTCCAACTTATCTCTGTCAAAATATACCTGAAGCCCCTCCATCTCTGATCTAAAATCATAGTGGTACCCCTCATTTTTCGCAAAAGGCTTGAACGATAGGTATACCTCGCGAACAAATTTGACCAGGTTCCCTTCAGCCGCCTCTAGCTTCGCCTGATTGTTCTCGATC
Source organism: Reichenbachiella ulvae (assembly GCF_025833875.1). Classification (NCBI taxonomy): domain Bacteria; kingdom Pseudomonadati; phylum Bacteroidota; class Cytophagia; order Cytophagales; family Reichenbachiellaceae; genus Reichenbachiella; species Reichenbachiella ulvae. The sequence goes on from NZ_JAOYOD010000001.1 coordinate 2,898,807, forward strand.
TTCCTAAAATCCATGAGCTGATTGATCAGTTTCAGCAACTGGCCAGCATGCTGGTGCATGGTCTTCATCTGTTTATAGATGGCGCTGCTGCCTTTGAAATCCATCATGATTTTCTCCAGAGGACCCAGAATCAATGTCAGAGGAGTGCGAAACTCATGTGAGATATTCGTAAAAAACTGCAGCTTGCTTTGAATTAAATCCTGCTCTTTTTTGTGCAGCTGCTGCTCCAGGTTCAGTTCGTATTTGAGCTGCTCTCGAGATCGAGTCACCCGCAAGAAAATAAAGAGAGCCAAGCCGATCGAAGAACCATAAATCGCAAATGCCCAGCCCGATCGCCAAGGGGCAGGACTCACCTTTATTGTCATTTCTGTCAGATTCTCAGACCATTTCCCATCACTATTGGCTCCTCTGATCTGAAAAACATAGCTGCCTGGATTCTGAATCGTATAGCTCGCCACATTAGCTGAAGTGCTCCGCCAATCCTCCTCCAGTCCTTTCATTCGGTAGCTAAAACTATTTTTTGCTGAATTCACGAAACTCGGTAAGGAATAACTGATGCTAAAATTCGCTTGATCATAATTCAGTTCTATTTGCTCCGTAGTGGCTAATGATTGCTCTAATATTTCTGTAGAATCATTGGGTAAAACCAGATCGCTATTGACCGTAAGTTCATTTAAGATCACCTGTGTGGTATAAGGATTCTCCTTGAGTTGGGTTGGGTTGAACCAGGTCACGCCCGATGGTGAACCAAAATAAAGCTGGCCTGATTCAGTTCGACAAGAAGCTTTGTTATTGTATTCGTTAGAAACCAATCCATCGGATTTGGTAAAAAGCTTCAACTCCTCGCTTTCTGGTTGGTATCTGGCAATCCCATTGTTAGAACTGACCCATAGATATCCTTGATCGTCTTCCTCTATCGAATGAATGATTTGGCTGGCTCCCTTGATCTCTTTGAAAATATTTTTAAAGACAAACTTTCCTTGTTCTAGTCTGTAAAGCCCTTGTTCCTTAGTGGCCGTCCATATATCCCCACCACCTGTCTGATAGATAAACAGCACATCCTGACCATTGCCAGATTGTGGATCGTAAAAGTATTTTTTGCAATTAGAAAAAGAAAAAGCCGTATCAAATGTAACGCAATTGAGTCCATTTTGAGTACCCACCCAAAGTTGGCCTTCCTGATCTACCCACAAGGATCTGACCTGATCATCAGACAAACCTTTTGGGTCCGAATGATTGGCATGATAGATTCTGATGCTTTGGTCCTTAGGGTTGTAAAAATTAATCCCCCCTCCAAAAGTTCCAATGCACCACTGACCATTAGGGAGTAACCTTACGTCATAGACACTATTGTGACTCAATCCCGTGCTTTCATTCAAACGTATCCCCATCTCATCTTTTTCGATATCATAGATAGCCATTCCTGCATCATAGGTACATACCCAAATTTGTTTCCCTACCTCCTTCCATGCCATGAACTTGATGTTGTCACTGGGGACTTTACCAGAGGCAGCACTTTTGATTATCATTCGCTCCTTTTTAGGGTCCGATATGCAAAGTCCTCCTCCTTCCGTTCCATAATAAAAGACGCCCTCGTGCTGCAAGATAGAACTGACCACATTGCTACTCAGTCCTCCTCCTTCGGACCTTTGGTTGATGGTATTGAAATTAAAATTGACATCATGCCACATATTGAGCCCCCCATAATAGGTACCCACCCAGATCGATCCGTCCTTGCTGGCAAAGATTTTTTTAACCTTGTTTTCTGAAATAGAATTGGGATTCAAAGGATCTGCCAGAGCAGTTTGAACCTGTCCATCGTAGATTCTGTTAAGACCATTATAGGTTCCTATCCATAAAGCCCCATCCTCCGAGCTTTCAATCGTTCGGACATTGTTATTTACCAATGCGGGGGATGAATGTTCATGTAGATGCTGGCTGACTTGAAGGTTTTCGTTTAATTGTATCAAACCAGCCTCCCGGGTACCTACCCATAATCGTCCCTCAGCATCTTGTTTGACCACCTGCACGCCTGCTTCGAGTACTTTTATATCCACACGCTGAAAAGTGATTTTTTCTGTATCCAGTTGATCACTATAAAACAATCCCAAGTCTGAAGCCACCCAGAGTCGGCTTTGCTTGTACAGGTAAACGTCAGATATGAATTCAATATCCTTTAGCTTCGTCAAAGGATGCAGTTTCAACTTTTGAGTTGTTGTATGAAAAGAATAAAGACCCTCCTGCGTACCCAACCATAGCGTCTGATCATCGGCCATCTCGATACTACGAATGATCGTACTACTCAGCGCTTCATCCTGATCGGTAAACCATCTGATGAAATTTTGATTGCCTTGATCATAGTAGTTGAGACCATTGTAAGTCCCTACCCAAAGGTTCCCCTTCGCGTCAATCTCTATATCTAAAATATCATTATTGGAAAGTGTGACGCTGTCTGAAGGATCATGACGAAAAACCTGAAAATCCCTACCATCGTATCGATTGAGACCATCGCGGGTCCCCAACCAAAGCATCCCAAATGGATCCTGATTGATGGCAATAACAGCGCTCTGTGAAAGCCCCTCCTGTGAATGAAATTGTTTGAATGCCAATTCCTCCCTTTGAGCCCACAGTATAATAGGTACACAAAATACTCCGAGCAGTACCCCTGTCAATCTTTTTCTCACGCCGCAAATAGTCATTTAGTCAATGTTGTGGATTATTCATGCCATGGCAATTGAAAACCCAGCATAAAGTTCTTCATTTCATGAGAAACAATCGTACAATTTTGGGTATAATATAGTACTTACAGAAAGCCACTCATTGGTTTTAAACCAATTGAAACAGTATATCGTGTGCATGAACAGGCCTTTCGAAAATCACTTAATGATCCTCTTCTTTATCGAGTCCTTCCTCGTGATCAGCAAGGGGATAGCCACGCCCAAGGCAAGAGAAAAAAGAATGAAAGTGGCTTTCAATCCATTGTCGATGGTCTCTACCAAAACCAAATCATATTGCTCATTTTTCATTCCGGAAAGCTGGATAACGCCTAACATCATCCGATAGGCAAATACGCCCGGTACCATAGGGATAACTGACGGAATGGCAAAAACCATAGGTGGTGCATGTTTGTTGTGGGCTGCCAGAATACTGACATAGCCTACCAATATAGCCCCTCCCAAACTAGCGAATATCACATTGGCCTCCAATTCCAGGAGTAGTGCTTTCATTAAGCCACCTATTGCACCGATCAGAAAAATCAATCGAAGCGTTCTTACTGGCACGTTGAACAAAACCGCGAACCCCATGGCCGCAAAACCAAACCAAATGCCCTTTTCTAATAAATGTATCCAATTCATATCAAGTACAATTCACAGATTTTGGTGGCCAACATGAAACCCAGTGCAATGGAAAAGGCGATGAGCAAACCGTTCACGCTTCTCACAATCCCCGTCATGGTTTCGCCATGGATCAGGTCTGAAAAGGAATTGATCAACGGGACTCCCGGGATCAAATAGAGCACAGCGGAAAATAAGGCTTGCTCGTGTATCACATCAAAATAAACCACAGGAAATCCCGCGATGAGTGAGGAAGTAAAAGCGGCAAAGAAAATACATAGATAAGGATTGAAACTCCTTTTGGTGACCTCCTGCCTAACTACCAGACCTATAAAAGTCGCCGAAAAAGTCACGACCATATCCAGCCACTCACCACCAAACAATCGACAAAAAGAGGCTCCAGCCAGCCCCACCATCAGAAGGATCACGATGCGTGGATAATGTGTCAGAGATAGCAAACCATCAAGCTCCTTTTTCAGCTGAGCGATTGACCAATGCTCCTGTACCAACCTCCAGCTCATTCGACTGATCCCAGAGACAATTTTAAAATTCACCCCCACAGGTTCGGTTCTTTTGATCGCACTGTAAAAGTGCTGCTTCTGAGCATCACTGATATTGAGCATCAAGGCACGATGGGTAATTAATAAATCTATATGACATTGAAATTCTCCAGCGATGCGATGCAAGGTTTTGCGTATGCGCTGGCTATTGGCCCCACTGCTCATAAGCAATGCACCGATCTGAAGTAGCGTCTGGGCCAACTCTTTTAATTCCTGTCCATTTTCCTTTTCAGCCATAGCGTCCTCGTTAGATGCAAATCCAAATGAGAGCACAAATTATTCAATTTAGAGAGTTAATCACAAGAACGAAATTCATTCCTTGCCTATTATTTTCTAACTGTGAACTCACCCTATTCAAAAGCACAACTTAGAGCTTTGACAAAAAAATCCCCACCAGTATGGCTACCGATGGGGAGTTCTATTAGCATGAAAACCGGAAATCATCTCTCCAATTTAATCTTAAATCAACCCTTGCTGCGTCTGATACCCAGCTCCAAACCTCTCAGCTCAGCCAGGCCTCTCAAGCGACCAATGGCAGAATAGCCCGGATTGGTCTTTTTGCTGAGATCATCCAGCATCTTATGACCATGATCCGGACGAAAAGGCATGCGCAAATCCTTTCTACGAGCTGCCTGGCGTTTTTCCTGCTCCTCTACCAAAGCCTTCATCACCCCATACATATCTACATCTCCATCCAGGTGATCGGCTTCATGGAAGTTGCCCTCTGCGTCTCTCTTCGTCGCTCGCAGATGAATGAAGTGAATCCGATGACCCAATCGCTGAACCATGCCTACCAGATCATTGTCTGCTCGTACGCCAAACGATCCTGTGCAATAGGTCAAGCCATTGTTCGGGCTGTCCACTGCTGCATATAGCTCTTCGACATCCTGTTCGGTGCTCACTACCCTCGGGAGTCCCAAAATTGGGAATGGAGGGTCATCAGGATGGATACATAGCAGCACACCTGCTTCTTCTGCAGCGGGTACTATCGCTGCGAGGAAAGCATAGAGATTGTCTTTGAGTTTTCGTGCGTCGATCTCATCATAGGCGGATAGCACTTGCTGAAATTGCTCTAGGGTATAGCCTTCCTCGGCTCCTGGTAGGCCAGCTATGATGTTAGACACCAACTCTTCCTTTTGCTCCTCTGTCATCCCGTCAAAATAGGCCTGGGCCTTTTCGATTTGGCTCTCGCTATAACTCTCGGCAGCACCCGGTCTTTTCAACAGGTAAAGTTCAAAGGCAGCAAAGGCCGTAGCATCAAAGCGCAGGGCAGTAGAACCGTCTCCATAGTCATAGGCCAAGTCCGTTCGCGTCCAGTCCAGCACAGGCATAAAATTGTAGCAAACCGTATCTATCCCGCACTGTCCTAAGTTGCGAATCGACTGCTGGTAGTTCTGAATGTATTGCTGATAATTACCTGTTCGCTTCTTGATGTCTTCGTGCACAGGCACACTCTCCACCACGCTCCAGCTCAACCCTGCAGCCTCGATCTCCGCTTTGCGTTTTTCGATCTCTTCTATGGTCCATACTTCACCATTCGGTACGTGATGCAGGGCAGACACTACTCCAGTTGCCCCAGCCATTCTAATATCGGCCAATGACACCCCATCATTCGGCCCATACCATCTCCATGTTTGTTCTAGCTTAATTTCTTTCATATCATTCATCGATTTAAACTCCACTAAATGCACTAAATCCACCATCAATCGGCACAGTCACTCCAGTCACAAATGCGGACCCTTCGCCGCACAACCATTCCAGCGTGCCTAGCAAGTCCTCCGGTGTCCCAAATCGAGACATAGGGGTGTGATCGATAATGGTATTGCCTCTGGCTGTCAAGTCTCCATTTTCTTCGGTCAACAGGCGTCTGTTTTGCTCGGTGAGGAAAAAACCTGGCGCCATGGCATTGACTCGGATGCCTACTTTAGAGAAGTGCACAGCCAGCCATTGCGTAAAGTTTGAGATCGCTGCTTTGGCTCCACTGTAGGCAGGTATTTTCGTCAATGGCGTAAAGGCATTCATAGACGATATGTTAATAATATTACCTGACTGGCTTTTGGCCATGTCTCTGGCGAAAACCTGGCAGGGTAGCAAAGTACCTATGAAGTTGAGGTCAAATACAAACTTGATTCCTTCTGGATCCAAATCGAAAAAGGTGATCAAATCCTCATCCTTCTCCAGATCTTCTGCCTCAAAATAGGGCTTGGAAGTGGTGCCTTTCGGGTGATTCCCACCTGCACCATTGATCAGGATGTCGCAGGGACCAAAGTTCTTATGTAGCTCCGCCTGCGCTTTGAGCAAACTGGCTTTGTCCAGTACATTGGCTTCCAGGCCTATCGCCTGACCTCCATTTTTGTTGATCTCCAGAGCCACCTTCTCTGCGTTCTCTCTTTTCAAATCCAAAATGGCCACCTTCGCGCCCAATTCGGCAGTCTTCTCTGCCATCGTGCTGCATAGCACTCCACCACCCCCTGTGATGACGACTACTTTGTTTTCTAATAATTTCATGTGTGTGTTGCTTTATGTGTACGTTACCGCATCTTACCTTAAAAAAACACGCGAAAAGCGTGTGGCATTGCGTGTACGTTAACATTATTTCGACAAATGTACCTATTAACCGTAGAAATCAAAATCCATAACTGCGTTTCTAAATATTTCATCCTACCAAAACAGATCTCTCCTTTGTCCTAATTTTCTTGAAGCAAGAAAGACAAAAAACACCTTAAAATAACAGGGATAAAGTTTTTTGTACAATCCTACCCCCATTTCTGAATTTTCAGAATCCCTATGCTCCTTAACTATGAGGCAGAAACAAAAAGTAAATTACTATGTACAAAAACTTATCTAATAAAATCAAGAAAAGTAGTCTTTGGCTACTCGCTAGCATGATCATGGTTTCGGCCATTAGCTCCTGTAGCGATGACGAGTCTAACGAACCCCGCATCCCTACTATTACTTCACTAAGCGCTACCAGCGGTGAGCCAGGAGAAGATGTAACCATCACGGGAACGGATTTAGGCGAGGCACTTTCTGTCACCTTCGGAGCAGGTACTGCTACGGTAGTTTCTAATACTGAGACTGAAATCGTAGCAACCATTCCTGAAGATGGCACTACAGGTAAAGTGACTGTCAGAACAGAAGGGGGAGTTGCAGAAAGTGCTCAGGAATTCACCGTGATCATCGTGGGTGCAGTGATCGTAGAGGGTATCAGCCCTATGTCTGCACAAGTAGGTGAAGAAGTGACTATCACTGGCGTGGATTTCGCTACCGTTTCTTCTGTACACATAGGCGATGTAGCAGCCAGCATCGTCAGCAATGACGAAACATCTGCTGTCATAACCGTGCCTGAAGGCGCTGCACTGGGCCTTAGCAGCCTCACTATTGTCAATGACGGTGGCTCAACGACGACTTCTAGTGAAACCAATGCCTTTTATGTCATCAAAATGTTGGCTCCCGAATACAGAATGACTTTTGACAATGACGATGTAGAACTATCATACTCTGGAAGTCCTGATACAGAAGAGTCTACTGTATATGGCAGAAGCGATGATGTGAGTAACGTAGCTGATGTAGCGACTGCATTGCCTGCTGCAATAGATGGTACTTTCTTCCACATGGAAGGCTACAGCAGCACAGATTTTTCAGGTAGTTATGTATGCTATGTTGGGACACCTACACAGGAGGTAGGGACCTATGCCGACTTCTTCGGTGATGCCCTGGCGCAGGATATTTATTTCAACATCCAATTGCATGTGGGAGACTTACCTGAAGGATACACAGGTGCTGAGGATGATGGTCAGATGGTAGCTGGATTGAGATTCCGATTTGCAGATGACTACTACGAATACAATCCGACCTTACAAGATTTGAGTGACATGGGTTTTGAAGCGAACGAGGATGGTTGGATCAGCATCTCTGTTCCTGCTACGCTATTCGAGGATCGTGCTGCTTTGGGTGAGTTCAGTTTTGCAGACATGAATCGTATAGGCGTTTCCGTCAGGAGAGCTTATGGTGGCGGAACTACCCTCCCATTGTCTGACGATCCTGATGCCATTTTCTACTCTATGAGTTTTGACAATGTCAGCGTTTCGATTGGTGGGCCTGTGAGTTTCTAAAACTCTAAAACACAATAATTTAGTCGTTTAGTCAAGGCGGACCCGGATGGGTTCGCCTTTTTTATGCATCGGAGGAAACGCTGCCCTACCATTTATTCTGAAAATAGATTAGGTTTAAAGTAGGGAAACACCTGACTAAACCATGATAAACCTTCATTCCTTTCTCAAAGACGGTCCATACATTCGCAAACTGAAAGTGAGCGAGATGCTTTTTGCAGAATACACCTGTCTTAGGGAAGAAACCCGATTTGGGGTTTGGTCTGACAACAACTACTTCGCTTTTGTCACCTCTGGCAAAAAAATGTGGCGAACCATCCACAATGACTATGATGCCAATAAGGGTGACATTCTCTTTATTAAAAAAGGAGCTAATCTGGTTCATCAATTTTTTGATGATGAATTTTGTGCCATATTCTTATTCATCCCTGACGAATTCATCCAGGCTTTCTTGAAAAAGTATTCGACCTTTCTGGAAGCGCATCAGCCAGACCTATCGAGTCAGGATGCTGTCTTGAGGCTTCATACCAATGAACTGCTGACCAACTATTGCCAATCGATTCAGACCTACCTATCTCTGGATCAGGCTCCCAACGAAGACCTGCTCAAACTCAAATTCGAAGAATTGCTACTAAGTCTCTTTAGCGATAAGCAAAATCAGGACCTCAAAAGCTATTTCGTTTCCCTTTGTCAGGACGAGTTGTACCATCTGACCCGAGTGATGGAAGAAAACTATGCCTACAACCTAAAACTAGAGGATTACGCCAAATTGTGCCACATGAGTCTCTCCAAATTCAAGCAAATATTCAAGGCTCACTACAAAGACACGCCAGCGGCATGGCTCAAAGCAAGAAAACTAGAACTGGCGCACCAAAAACTTCTGCATGGCGAAATGCCCATCAATCAGCTTTCCTTGGAATGCGGATTCGAAGATCCATCGCATTTCATCAGAGTATTCAAGCAGAAATATGAAGTCCCTCCCCTGCAATACCGTCAATCCCTACTGGATCAGGCGAGCTAACCCACAAAAAACTTTTTAGTCTATTTATTAGACTTTTTGTCCTATCAGCGAGGCTCGATGACCCTGTACTTTTGCTTCATTACTAATAGATACTTATCCTAAAAAATTAATGACTATGAAAAAGTACGCCATGTTCGCCTATTCGATCATCTGCTATCTGATAGGCTTTGCATCCATATTGTTTTGGATTCTTTCACTCAACGATTTGATACCAGCCATATCTATTGATAGACCTGTAGAACTGAGTATGCCATTGGCTCTTCTCAAGAACCTGGGTCTCGTCCTACTTTTTGCTGTGCCCCATAGCGTGATGGCACGCAAATCATTCAAAGACTGGATCACAAAACACATCCCAAAACCTATAGAGCGAAGCACCTATGTTTTGCAGGCCGGTCTGCTGCTGGGCCTGCTGGTATGGCAATGGTCACCACTGGGAGGTACAATTTGGACAGTCACTCCAGGCACCCCGCTGTACTACAGTATATATGTTATGTTCTTTCTGGGCTGGGGGATATTATTTCTGAGCACCTTTTTGATCAACCATTTTGATCTATTCGGACTGAGACAAACCTTCTTGGAGTTGCAAAACAAGCCCTACAAAGAGCTTAACTTCAAGGTGATTTCGCTGTACAAATATGTAAGACACCCACTCTATATGGGTGGGATAATGGGGCTTTGGTTTACTCCTGTGATGTCAGGAACCCATCTGGTATTCGCAATCAGTCTGACCGCCTATTTCTTCATAGGAGCTCTGTTCGAAGAACGAGATTTGAAGAAGGCCTTTGGAGAGAAATACCGAGCCTATGCCAACAAGACACCGATGATGATACCACTCACCAAATGGAAGAATAGCTCCAACACATCAACAAGCCTAACTTCGGATCAACTGGCTGAACAAGGCCAGTAGTTCGACACATCAATTACCTGTATTCCCGCCACCATGATAGTTAGACATGGTGGCGATTTTTTTTTACCATTCATCCCTCACTTGCGCACTCGACCTCCTAGCGGAAGCCAGCTAGCAACTTTGCAATCAGGTTGCAGCGATAGAAATCTATCTTTGACCCGTCAATTAAATGTTCACTAAGACTCAGAAGTCATGTATTTGTTCCTTTTTTTCATTTGTTTCTATTTGATCGTTTTCGTGCTTCGTTCCTTGATTGTTTGGAAAAGGACAGGCATCAATCCTTTCACCTTTAGCCGCACAGACGATGCACATAGCTCCAATGGCAATGTTTTCAAGATCATTTCGATTCTGGAATTGACGCTCGTAGGTCTCTACGCGTTCCGGCTGGACTGGTACGATTACCTTCTTCCCTTTTGGTACCTGGAGAGTACCACGCTCGCTTATGTAGGTTGGGGATTGCTCTTTTTTTCTTTAATATGGATTTGGATCGCTCAGGTACAAATGTCTCGATCCTGGAGAATAGGAATCGATGAGGTGAACACTACTGAACTGGTGACACACGGTCTATTTTCATTCTCGCGAAACCCCATCTTTCTGGGCATCATGACAGCCAATTTGGGTTTGTTTCTCATCCTCCCCAATGCCTTTACCCTGCTGATAGTCGCACTATCGACAGTGACCATCAATACGCAGATCAGACTCGAAGAAGCATTCCTGAAACTAGAACATGGGCAACCCTATCTAGACTACCAGAAAAAGACCCGGCGTTGGATTGGAAGTAATTAAAGACAAATCAATGATTTAACTTCTGTTCAAAAGTTGATTAATTGTTAAATCCATTCCTACTTTTCTACTAGTTTTCACAGATACAGCTTCACCCTGGCTTTGAGTGAGGGCAGAAGCTCATCTGTGAACCAGGGATTTTTCTTCAGCCAGATGTTATTTCGGGGCGAAGGGTGAGGCAATGGCAGGTGTTTCGGTAAATAGTCATTGAAATTCCTGACGGTAGCTGTCAGGGTGCCTTTGGCTTTCTCTCCCAGGTAATACTTTTGCGCATAGCTCCCTATCAGCAGTATGAGTTCCAGATCATTCATTTGACTCATCAGTGCCTCGTGCCATTTGACCGCACACTCAGGCCTGGGTGGCAGGTCTCCACTTTTCCCCTTTCCGGGATAGCAAAAGCCCATAGGGATCAAGGCAAATAATTGAGGGTTGTAAAATTCCTCCTCCTTCACTCCTAACCAATCTCTGAGCCTCTCTCCACTCTTATCATCCCAGGGAATGCCGGATTGATGCACGACACTACCAGGGGCCTGTCCGATTATTGCCACCTTGCTCGTGGCATGTGCCGACAATACTGGATTGACACCATGCTGCAGATGGGCCTGGCAAAGCGTGCAATTCTTAATTTCAGCTAACAATGAATCCATGGCGTGAGTCATCAATCAATTCGATAAACTAAACCAAGCTAAAAACTTTGGAGGAAACAAACCAATAGATGTGTATATGCTCTAAAAATAGCACAAGAGAGAAAGTGAGCATTTGAAACTGCGAGTAACAATGATTAATCACGCTTTTCAAAAAGCCATTATTCTATGGATTTTTAGAGCTTGTTATCTGGGCTTTATTCAATTCATTAATTGCTCTTACCAATACGACATCCGTATCACCTTCAACATTGTTCTTAAGGACAATATCAGGCTCAATTCCTTTTCCTTCATAATTTTTCATTTTAGCGGAATAGGCTATTTGATTGGATAGTGTAACTACCCATCCATTACTCAACTTAATTGGTTTCATATGAGAAGTAGCCCCATTGGTGACCCCACCAATCGTTCTGACATATGGAAGTTCTTTCATTGCCAGTACGAATATCTCGGCGGCACTAGCAGTGAAGTCACTTGTAAGAATTAAAATAGGTTTATTGTATTGGTATTTGCCATTGGGCTTTAAGTGCCAAGCCTTGGCTTTACTAAAATTATTTGTCCCTTTAATTCTATCTTTTTTATAATGTCCTATTCTTTTCTTGTCTGCAAATCGACCCGCTATTTGATATAGATATTGATCATTACCTCCTGGGTTAAGTCTAATATCAAGAATAATTCCTTTAGTATCCCTTAATTCATCAAGGGCTTGATTTAACCCTTTTGAGTTTTCTGACATCTTGGAAATCCTAATGTACCCTATGCTATCTGATTTAGAGTATTCAATGACTTGCCGTTTTTTTAAAGGTGCAAACCCATTGCTATACAAAGTACCGTCGACAATATTATAAAAGTCATATTCAGAATACTCCCTTAGAATACTAGTAGAATTTGGGAAATCATTAGAATTACATCGGTTTACTTGGCTTCCAGTTTTATCTATTAGATTAACATGAGAATCTTGAAGTTCTTGAAGTAACTCGCAGCATACCTCAAACAGATTTTCAGGATCAGAATGTTCGTTAATTTGTAATCTGTAGGTATCATAGAGCTTATCCCAGTCTATACCCCTTATTTCAAAACCAGCATATTGCTGTTCAAACTCTGACCACAGTTCTTCAAAAACATCAATAGAGCTAGCTTGTCCGTTTACGTTCATGCATATGAACAAGCAACAAGTCAGAGTTATGATTATTTTCTTCATTTCAATAATTGTAGTGTTACCTCTTGTTATACAGACTTAGTGAATGGCCTATTAGAGGTGATTATCCCCTACGGATCTAAAGATAAAGTTACTTGCTAATCTACGATCTGAAGTAGAGAATAACCCCCATGAAAGTCAATAGATACCATCAGGATTTTCCTAAGTCATATCCAAGTATTGGTAAAATCAGATCCATCATTTCAAACTTAGATATTTTACTTTTTCGATTGTTTAAAATGATAATCGTCGTTTTTCTATCAAGATCACGCCAGAGTAGTGATTGGTTTGCCACCCATTCCCCATTTTTAAAAATAAGATTGTCGTACCCCTTCCAGTACATCCAACCGCCTAAGCTTATATGACTTTCCTCGCCATTGTTATAGTGATGTTTTTCGTAAGCTTTGTTCAAGGTTTCATTGGATATGAGTTTAGTAGAATAAAAAGACTGACCCCATTTTAACATATCATTTGCAGATGCGTAGATGCCTACTCCACCAATATAAGAACCTAAAAACCACTCCTCCTCCTCAAACTTGTCATTGTAGCTGATGGCCCTGAACTTATCCAGGTTTTCTTTACTGACTATAAATGCGTCAGACATTTGCAAGGGTTGAAATATTTCCTCCTTCATAAACTCGATATAATCCTTCTTCGCCACTTCTGAGATTACTTCAGCAAGGATGCAAAACCCTACCACACTAGACTGAAACTGATCGCCCGGCGAGAAAGAGAGCTTTGGTTTTTTCTTCGATAAATATTCTAAAATCTCATTATTGGTGATAAATCCATCCTTGTCCAGGTCTTTGTTATATAGTCTCTTTAGCCCACTTGTCATTGTCATGAGGTGTCTGATAGTTACATTGGGATAAGGAAAGCCTGGCAAATAATTCACAACCCTATCATCATAGTCCAGCAAGCCTCTTTCAGCAAGAATCATAATCCCCATATTCGTAAATGCTTTCGTATTTGATGCAAGGTGCATGGGGGTACTAAGATCCAATTTGATATCGTTTTTTATATCTGCATAACCTACACTTCTACTAAAAATGATTTGATCCTCACTAGCTATTAGAATAACTCCGTTGAAATCTTTGTTTGCTTCATAAATACTTAATTGCTCGTTCAAAGAGTTAAACTCATTTTGAGAGTACAATTGAAAAAAGAGAAGTGAGAAAGTAAAACCAAGGGTTATTTTCCTGAACATTTTTGAATGTTTTTGTATCCCGATAAAATCATAATAACACGCATAAAGCACTCATTACAGCAACTATTATAATGCATTATGAGAACAGTTCCCATTATTTCTCTTATCCCTTTCTCTTACAATTGTCGAGCTATTATTGCTCAAATTCGTCTTTTGCATGTTTTAATAAGGCTATCAGCTTGATTGTTTTGACCAGGTCCCATTGCATAGCCGCTACGATACTATGCATGGCGAGTAAAGTTCGATCCAATGCTCTACCCTCATGCATCATTGTAGAAATCCGGCTTTTAGCCGATTCATAACCCTGTGTATGAAAGATCCCCAATACCTGTATGGTGTTTTCTTCTGGCGTTTTGATTCGAGATTTAGGTGGGTAGCCCAAGGCTTTGACCATTGTTTCGGCCATTGTCCAGGTGGACCAGGGGTTTTGGCCTGTGATCAGGTTTTGATCCTGCACTACATTTTCCAGATACATCTGCCCCTCCTGAAAGTGGGCCCCACAATCCGCCAACTTATCTTCCAGCAGAAAGGGAAAAATGGTCTGGGCATCCGGGATGAGAAACAACTCCTCTTCATTGGTGAAACCGCAGACCTTCCTGTCCGCCAACATGGACCGACCACCCTCCAACCTGACATTAACCAGTGCCGCGGGTCCATGGCACACAGCACCCATCACTTTGCCTGACTGATCAAATGCTTTGACCACAGATTGAATATGAGGATTGTCCGGAAAGTCATACATGGCCCCTTTGCCTCCGGCAAAATAAATGGCATCATATCGAGAGGGTTCCACATCGGACATCGCTAGCGTGTGTCGTATCTTATATTGGGCCGCTGCATCATTAAGAAAGGCATAGTCGTAGATACCCATATCCTCATCGTCGATGATCACGGGTGGCTCTCCTCCTTTTGGACTTGCCACATCCACCTCCCAACCATTGGCCTGAAACACATAATAGGCACGGGATAACTCGGTGAGTTCATAGCCAGTAGGTTTCCCACTTGACCCCATCGTACCTGCGCTGGTCACCACTGCCAAAATCCTACCTCGATATTCCACAGGGTTTTCATTCAAGTAAGGAATTGATTGAACCTGCGACAGTCTTATATTATTTTCTTTGTCAGGTGCTGGAATCAAACTGAAGAACCAATATCCAAATAGGAAAACTATCAGAACCAATCCAAGGATGGTGACAAGAGATCTTTTCAAGATTATTTTAAATCGTGACATGCTTTTCATTTTTTTTGAAGCAAATCAACGATCGAAAACACTCAATTGCTTTTCAAATGATCATTTCGTCAGAGCAATAGATCATTCAGTCAGCTGATTCCTGTATGCCAGAGGGGTGAGCTTGGTTTGTTTTTTGAAAGCCGAATTGAAACTCGAAAGACTGTTAAAACCCACTGCATAGGCGATAGCCGAGATCGTCAGGTGATTGTTTTCTGGCTCCTTAAACAACCCTATGGCCTCCTCCACTCGATAATGGTTGACATAGGCATTGAAATTCTTCTGACTCATCTGATTGATAACCATCGATAGCACCTGCGTACTCACATGCAACGACGCACTCAAGGACTTGAGCGTGAGTGCTGGATTCTTGTATTGCTTTTCGTCTACGACAGCCCTCTGTACTCTAGAAAATAAGATTTCCATTTGTTCGTCCGATATTCGGGTAGTTTTGTATTTGTCCTGATTGGCCTCATCCAGATATCCCCTGGATATGACCACAAAACTCACCACATATGCCACGAGGGAATAGAGAATCGGCCCTACGATATAGGGAATCAAGTCATCAAACAAATTGGTAAAGTATGCCAACCAAACAATCAACAGACCATAAAAGAGCCACAACATTAGTTGATAAGTCTTGTCTGACAACCCAATCTTGCGCTGTTTGGACACGTACAATCGGGTCCAGATCAGGTAGAATAAGAAATGACCGTAGTAGCTAAAAAAAAGAAACACAAAAAACATGATAGGCAAGGCCTCCATGTCTTCCTCATGTATCCAGAAACCAAAAAGAATGGCAAAAATGCAGGGTACAAAATGCAGCCATAATTTTCGCGTCCATACAAATGAACGATCTATACTGGCCCTGGCATAGAGATAAAACAACGGGCCAATGGCCATCATGGTCCCTAAACCGATAAAGATGAATTTGGCATCCAGATTTTCCAGAAATTCCAGAAAGACAGATTTGCCCACTCGAAACGACAAAACAATCAAAAGAGTAGCCAGAAGTCGGTTGGCCAAACGGTTGCCCTTAGGATATGCCCATAAAAATATGGCCAGAAACAAACCATGGATCACTCCCAGTCCACTGATGATAATAAGAAATAATTGACTTGCAGGCATGGTTTGTTTGAATCTACCGTGAAGATAGAAAGGTAAATCGAAAGTCAACAGTTCAATTGCAGGAAGCTATCTTGCTCTTTGGTCTATCCCAGTATCATTGTCCTCTTCGATTAGCATTGCCCCTCACATAATTCGTTGAATAAACCTATTGCCCCTCCATATGCTATGCATTCCGTTGACTTTACTATGTGCAACTAAATTCACACCATGTGCAAGCAGATACGCAACCGCAACTCGCCAATCTGGCGCTATCACCTCCTATGGCTGATGGCATTGTCTTTTCACTCTATCACCTATTAACTCCTAAAATAAAACCATCATGAAAACATTACTCACAACAGATTTTACAGACTCGTCAAAGAACGCGATAGATTATGCCATCCAACTACTCTCCAAAGAAGACCAGGTGAAGTACAAATTAGTTCACGCCCACAAGCCTATGGTTAGCTATAGTGGAGAAAAAAGTATTCCCGTGCTGGAAAACCCAGCTTTGAAAGACAAGTTGAAGAAGGAATTGGAAGAAATGCAATGGAACCTGAAGGATGAGTACACGATCGACGTAGAGCCTGAACTGAAAAGAGGTGGGGTCTATGAGGTCGTCCACCGACTCGAAAAAAACGACTCAAGCCACGATCTGGTGGTCATGGCTACTCGAGAAAAATCCTTTTTCGAACGCATGACTTTTGGCTCTAACACACTGCAAGTGGCACAAAACGCCGAGACACCCGTGCTGATCGTACCCCGTGAGGCAAAAAGCAAAAGCCCCAAAACCATCGCTTTTGCCACAGATCTGGAGCCTCTCCACATCCCCTATACTTCACTGAAGCTGGTCAAAGACCTGATCGACCAACACGATGCGGCCCTGGAGGTAGTACATGTCTACGAAAGTGAGGAAGAAAAAGAAAAATCTGTATCCATGAAAGACACCGCCATGCACCGCTATATGGAGGAGATAGAACACAAACATGTATCCATGATCAACGAAAGCGTGTACGATGGGATCATAGACTACATCTCCAAACACAAACCCGACATGCTAGTGCTCATTCCAAGGGATCGCAATTTCTTCGAACAGCTATTCGACAAAAGTGTAAGCAAGCAAATGGCCAGGGATACGGATATTCCTTCGCTTGTTTTGAACTAGGGCACTTTCCTTAATATTGACACAGTTTACTGAATAGACCTCATGAGGCCTGGTGGAATAGAATCTACAACTCAGAAAATGCCTGTCTTCAAGTGGAAAATGACCATCCACAGCTAAAAAATGGACATCCTCAGACAAAAAATGTATGCCGTAGGCTAGAAAATGACCATCGCCAATTGGAAAATGCCTATCCTCAGCCAGAAAATGACCACCATTGAGTAAAAAACGTGTGCTCTCCATCAGAAAATGACCCTCCTCGGTCAGAAAATGAGTACCCCTCGTCAAAAAATCACCCTCGTCAACTAAAAAATGAGTCTCCTCATTCAAAAAATTCAAAGCCCTAACACCAAATGATCAAGGTACTTTTTCGAAAATGGAAGGGTTCTACAGTCGCCCCATTATTTGGGAGAGAAAATGGGGAATTATGCGTGGTGACCGGCTGTGCTTTGGGGAGTAAGAATGATGCGTTATTCCTCTTACCCAAATATGCGCTATACTCTCAGTTGCGATTTAATGACAGTTATTGATGATGCTCCCTTTCTAAAAGGGGGCCAGGGGGATTAGTACGGAAATCAAATTCACTGAAGATAAGCAAGTGCAGTTGAAAACTACTCTTAGTGGGGGTTAGTAGACAATCCCTCCGCGTTGCAAACGCTAGGCTCGGTCATCCTCGTTGCGCTCCGCTAAACGAGGACGAGTGGGTAAGTATTTTCAGGATTCTCTTTTGATTGGAATTATGATCCTCTAACGCCACTGTAAGAATCGTGGCTGATTTAAAGATATAAACTTTCAGTTTACCACAGAGTCAATCCAGCGGATTGACGGCCCAGCTACAACAGCCAAAGCCACGATAACTCACTCACCAGCCATGACTGCACATATTATGTTATGCACTTTTTACTCTACTTCTATATCGTAGATTTCGTTTCGATAATTCAACCTAACTGGTTTGACTGTCATGGTATCAAAAGCATCCATACTTACGGTCATTTCTTTGCTGAGTTCATCTTCCAACCTGAATGCATACCTGATGTCTTTTGGCAAGAGTTGTTTTAAACGTTCATCTGAAAAAGTCAATGTAAGAGAGACTGAATCTGAGAATTTTTCGACTGCTAATTTGGGGCTTGGCAACTTAGGTGAGACAAATTTAAGTATCGTGGAATCCTTACCATTTTCAATTATTGTTAGTTCAAATGATTCTGCACTAGGTTGAACTACAAACCTATAAGGATCAGAACTATGGCGAAGTAATCTCCCATTTGACGGTTCGAAAGTGTAGTTAGCAGAAGAGTCATGTGGTTCCATTACCAGTTCATAGCCACAATTCTGATAAATGGTATCGTTCGTGTACGAATGTATCCTAAATCTTTCAGTTTCTATGACTGTGGTTTTATACTTTGTTGAATGAGGAATATCGATTCCTTTATGGGAACTTGAAGAGGTCTCGCACCCTATAAGCAGACAAATGGTTGAAATGATTAAAAGAATTCTACTCATGTGATAGTTGTGCACAACATCCGAATATAAGCAATGCACTATATCTACATTACATCCAGTGGGAACTTACTTACAAATTGGGACAATAAATTTAAAGGGATAAAATAAGCCCTAGGATTAGTAGGTTTTAACCAAGGGCTTGTGATAAGATACGATCTGGTAGTTATTTTTTATTGAAAGTATTTAAAATACTCCAAAAGGATTTTAGCAGCTATTAGGGCTAACGACACCCACTTAATAGCACAGTCCTGCCTACGTTTGTCAGACATGGTATTTGGTTAAAGATTAACTCAAACGATCTGTATCACCCTTTAAAAATAAAGAAGAGATTAACATGGGACAAGAGAAAGCTATATCAATAATAACCCTTTACAATAACTATGAAATTGCAGATGAAATAAAAAGCCTTCTAAAAACAAAGGGGTATAAGGTGACCTTTGATGATTCTAAGGTTGAATCGGAATATGCAAAACTATCTATCCTTGTTCAGGCAGGAAACTAAGCATTGTATCAATTGAAGTTATTACTCCTCCCATCTCATAAGCATCATAATGAGCCATTACAGTAACTTCGAAGGCTAGGGGTAAATTAAGGCCTTCCTTAGCCTTCATTATTTTACTTTTTAATTCTGCCTTTTCTTTCAGGCTATTGGCTTGATAATATTTGTAAATAAGCTCTCTTAATTCCATAAGTTCTTTGTTTTATTGGTTTCTAAAGATAATTAGACTTTTGACGAAAAGTTTGAGATAGGTTCAGATCTGGGGTGATTAGTAGTTAGGGCGTAAGATGGTAGAGTTGAAAAGCAAAACACTAATCACTCACCTATTTTCTGCTAAATCTATTAATTCATTTAATTGGTGATAAATTTTATTTTTACTATCAATGAAATCACTAATGACTTTTGAATTTAGTATTTCGGTTTCCATTACAAATCTACCCTTCTTTGTGCTTGACCAATAAAGATGTATTGTATCATTATCAAAGTCAATTATTTTCTCTGGCACAAGCATTCGTCTATGTGCAACCTTATTTCTAATATTCATTAAGTCGTCAAGAGACTTTAAAAATTTAGGATGTTTCTTTTTAAAGTCTATAAAGTGAGTGTTTAATAAATATGAAAGTATTTGAAACTTAGAGGAAAAGCTAATTCCAGAGCTTTTATGAGCAATTAATATATGTAAATCCTCTGATCTGATTTTGTCATTATTAGTAAAGTATCCACTAATCAATAAGTCAATTCCAGTTTCAATAAAAATTGTTTCATGTATAATTATGCCCCTGTACTTTGAGCATAAATCAGCCATGTTTTTGAGAATTTCATCCCGTTCTACTTCATTATTCATATTTGTATGTTTGGACTATTAATAACTCCTCACTTTCTGTATAGAATACCCTTTAGCATCTATTCTATCTGCTTTCTTTTTGGACAGAAAGGAATAGCTAGGAAAGTCTTTACCTTCCATGAATTTACACATTCTAGTAAGGCTACCAAACACACCCAGCACAGTATCATTTTCTAAAAGCACAAACTTGGTTTCGTTCTTTTTTCGCTCTTGATATGTTGTCATGACTCAAATATATGATAAATAATCCGAATAAATTATCATTATTGTTTGTGAATGATAAAATAACCGACTATAATAGCATTATAGTTAACAGATAGAGCCATGAACTTTAAATCACTTCCACAGCTTTTAGATTACTTCAAAGAAGAAGAAACTGGTAAAGAGTATTATGCTAATATTCGTTGGGCTGGAAATCCTACATGTCCTCACTGCAATACTGATAAGGCATATGTAACTACTAGAGGCTATAAGTGTAGAAATAGTGAGTGCTACAAGAAGTTCACAGTTAAAACAGGAACAATATTCGAGAACTCTAAAATCCCTTTTAGAATCTGGTTTGCAGCTATCTATTTAGCTACTTCTCATAAGAAGGGTATTAGTTCAGTTCAACTATCTATTGACTTAGGAATTACCCAAAAGACTGCGTGGTTTGTGCTTCATAGAATCCGTGAAATGTTGAAAGATAAAGCACCTCAAATGCTAGGAGAAAACAATACAGTAGAAGCAGACGAAACTTATATAGGAGGTAAAGAAGGAAACAAGCATTACAGCAAAAGAAGATCAGAAGAAAACCCTGCATTGCTTAATAATGGTGAGGTGTTTAAGGATAAAAAAGTAGTACTAGGAATAATAGAAAGAAGTGGTAGAGTAGTTCTAAAGCATGTTCCAAGAGCAACTAAAACAAACCTTCAAAACTTCATCAAGTCTAATGTATCAAAAGACTCAACTCTTTATACTGATGATCACAAAGGATACACTGGATTAGGAAACATCTATACTCACGAAACAGTTACTCACAGCCTTCAAGTATATGCAGAGGGTGACATACATACCAATACAATAGAAAGCTTCTGGAGCGTTCTAAAAAGGGGCTTGTACGGTGTTTATCATCAAGTGAGCGAGAAGCACCTAGAAAGATATTTAGATGAATTTTCATCTAGGTTTAATGCAAGAGATTTGAAATCTGAGGAAAAGATTAAAACCTTCTTGCATCAGAGCGAGAGTTATTTGAGTTACAAAAGGCTTATTGCAAAATAAGCCAAAGCTTAATTGATTATATTTGAAATATGTCAGACAAAAAGAAAGAAAAGAAACCGACAAAAAAAGAACTAGAAGAGAAGATAGAAATCAAAGGAAGCTTTGATGATGTTTTAAAGGCTTCTACTAAGAATACTAATAAAAAGTAAGTCGGTGATAGCCGTATGTCAGGAGCATCATAGAGGAAGATACGACTATGAATATTGACAGCTTACAAATCGCTCTTTGACAAAAGAGCTAGGGATTAATAGTTAACTCTATTCCTTTCAGGTAGGCAGTTTTGATCTGCTTAATTCTTAGCGATTGTAAAAATTAGAATAGATCGTTTAACTTGTTAATAGGTAGTAACATGAGAATAAACGATTTATTAATGTTCTGGAAGAAAAGAAAATCCAATAGGCAAGAATGGAGGTTTGAGAAATTCGTTGAAGAAAATTATAAAAACCTAGACATTGAATTTTTAAAATTCTCATTTGATCAAGCTGAAAAATTGTTGATAGAGCTTGATAGAGTGAGTGAACAAATTACTGACAAGGCACATAAAATATTAGGAATAGCTATAACTATTCTAATAATTTGCTTCGGATACATTTTTAGTAATGAAAGCGAGGAAATACTTACCCTTGCTGCTAAAATGTCAATATTACTAAGTCTGTTTTCATTAATTCTTCTCATACGACCGCTGTGGTCTTATGAAACGCATGTTATAGGGTCTAGCCCATCAAAAATTATGGGAGTAGAATCATTGCTTAAATCAAAGCCGGAAAATCAATTGAAAAACTTACTGTATAGTGAGTGCCAACAATATCAAACTAGAATAACCTTTGTCAGCGCTTCAAATAATAAACGACATAAAAACGTTAATTGGGCAATGATATTTTTACTTCTTATCCCCCTGACTCTTATCGCCTCCAGATTGTGGTTTTGGTGCATCTGATCTTTCACCTTTCATAATGGACTCATTTGTGGGAATGTTTATCGGCTTGTCTTCTTCTTCTGGCATAACGATAATATTTAGTGTACCTAAATTTATAAAAAATCATTCACAACTACCTAGAACTAACTCTATTTTACTTTGTCCCAACTTATATATAGGGGTGATCCAGTGCACTATATACCCGTTTGTTGTCGTTTATAAACGTTTAAAAAAATGCTTCTCTTTCTCAAATACTTGCTGCGGGAAGCAGGCTGCTGACCTACTTGGTGCTACCAAACTAATGTATCGACAGCAAACATCCCAACCCGCCCTGCGATTCATCGAAAAATCAAATGACACAACCCCTCAACTCACATATCCACATTGCGAGTAGAAGTTGGTGAATCAAGTGAATCTATTTGCGAATCAGGTCAGCTTTAAAGGCATATTCACACTGCTCCTCTTCTATCACCTTTTGGAAGATGCTGTTCAGTTGGGTTATTTATTCGTCTCCTGTTTCTTGAAAGATGTAAGTTTTTTGAATCATCCTTTTAGTCAAAAAATGGCTTTTTAGACTATCTATGGGCTGAATGCATTATATTAGGAAACCGGCACCTGAAAAAAGAGAAAATCCTTAATTTGGATAACAATGTTTGTGCTTACACAGATTGAAACAAAAACACATTAAGTACATGGCTACATTCAGACTTTTGAGGGGTGGAGTACTAAAGATTTTGTTCATCTTTCATCTCCATTTGATTTGTAGTCCGACTCTTGCCCAACAAGTCAAAGTAGACAGTTTGGAACAACTGCTTTCCAGTTATCCTGATGTGGATACCCTTCGTTTCAGTTATTTGAATAGTCTCTCTGAGTTATTGATACTCAATGATACGAAGCGAGCCATCCAGTATGCGCTCGAAGCAGATAGCCTGTCCAAAACCATCGGATTTCAAAGGGGACATATGATGAGTCAATTGATGTTGGCGAGGTGCCATACCATCAATTCTGATCTGACTCTTGCCCTCCAGTACAGCCAGGCATCGCAGGCACTGGCAGAGGAATTAGGAGACATTACCTATCAATCTCGAGCATTCAACCAATTGGGCATTATATCTGAATACAAGGGAGATTATACAGAAGCTTTATCCTTCTACGACAGGTCCTTGCAACTTGCTACTGAGGCAGGTTATCAGGATGGGATATTGAATAGTTACAACAACCTGGGGACAATAAGTTGCTTTCAAGGCAATCATCCCAAAGCACTTGAATATTATCAACGATCGCTTGATTTGGCCCAGAGAATCAATAGCAAAACAGGTATTTCCATTGCTTACAACAACATTGGGATTGTATATTATTATCAGAAAAATTATGATCAGTCCTTAAAGTATTACAACAAATCTCTGGAGATTGATTTGGCATTAGAGGACAAATCCGGGGCGTCTAAGTGCTACAACAACATGGCCATCATCTATAACCATCTTGGAGAATATGACCAGGCGCTCAATTACTACGAAAAGTCTCTGGAGATCAAAACTGAATTAGATGATAAAATTGGGGTGGTGCGGTGCTTCCTCAATATTGCAGACAATTATTATTCTCAAGAAGAGTATCGGCAGGCGCTTGACTACTTTGAAAAGTCTTTGAAAGGTTCAGAAGCTCTCGGCTATCAAAGTGACATAGTTGGAAGCCTCCTGGGGATAGCCAAAACGCAATATCAATTAGGTTCCTATTCCGAAGCTTTACAATTTGGCAAAAAGGGCTTTGATCTTGCAGAAAAGCTAGGTAAAAAAGATTACATCAAGGAAGGGGCTGAGATTATGTCACAGATCTATGCTGCCTTGTCTCGCTACGAGTTGGCCTATCAGTATCATCAGACTTTTAAGCAAGTCAGTGATAGCCTGCTGAACAAGGATAACATAAGAAAGGTCACTAGTCTCGAGGAACAATTTAAGTTCGATAAAGAAAGGCAAACCCTATTGTTAGAGCAGGAAGTGAAAGAAAAGATTCTCGCAGCAGAATTGAAACATGAAAAAAACGTGCTTAAACTTACTTTGGTAGCTCTTGCCCTATTGGTATTATTACTATTTGTTGCCATTACCAGTTACTTCTCAAAAAAGAAAGCCCATCGATTGCTAGCTGTAAAAAATCAACAGGTAGAAGAAATCAATAAAGTACTTGCCCAGACCAACGAGACCAAGAATAAGTTCTTTAGAATTATATCTCATGACCTTAGGAGCCCTTTGTCTGCCTTAGTTGGCTTGACTCGCCTGATCAAACAGGGACAATTCAAGGAGGAAAAACAAGAGGAATTGATGGAAATGCTGTCGAAAGATTCGGAGATCGTATTGAAGCTGGTGGAAAATTTGTTGGAGTGGGCTAGATCTCAATCGGACAATATCCCTTTCCGCCCAGAGCCACTGTCATTGAAGTCACTAGCGGATGAGGCTCTACTAGAAATGGAAGGCAATGCGCTAGAAAAGCAGGTCGTATTGGATGCCGAAAACGTGGAGGAGCTTTCATTATTCGCTGACAAAAACATGATCAAAACCATCCTAAGAAACTTGCTGTCCAATGCTATCAAATTCACCCCTATTGGCGGAAAGGTGTCCATCATGGCAATAGAAGAAAAAGGTCGAATTTTATTGTCCGTACAGGACACTGGTGTGGGCATGAATCAGAAACAGCAAGATGCTTTGTTCAACATTCACCAGAAATCCACGACTAAGGGGACTAATAACGAAAAGGGCACTGGACTTGGGTTGCTTATTTGCAAAGAGTTCGTTGAAAAACACAAGGGAGAAATTTGGGTCAAAAGCGAAGAAGGACTAGGCACCCAATTTTGGGTTTCGATTCCTAAATAATGGGGATGAGTCCATTTATTATTTCACTATCCCTGATTTACCCTTATTCACTGAACCACTGCAGTACCAGTATGGTGGTGTTAGTGAGAATCCATTGGTCCACATTTTATTTATCGAAATTTCTGTAATCTATATTGTTCAATACTTTTAATCAAGTCAGTACATCTATCGATCATTTCTTTATAATTATCTCTTCTCGTATATGCACCATTCAATTGAATACAATTCAACAGATAATTATCAGATTTTAATGACATAATATCATCTGTATTGTAATTAGACATATCTGGTATTCTTTGAGATATTCTATTTATTATATTTTGAGTTGAAGTCTGAAGTAATAGGGTTTCTTCTTTCTCGAACGCCTCATATGAACTATACAATTTGATTATTTTCTCTCGCAGCATATCATTTTTAATTATTCTCAAGTGTGAGCTTGAACTCATTTCGGTAAATGTTGCTTTGACCGGGATATAAGGTTGAATTGGCTTCCATTGGTATTCAAAAAACACTATAATAGAATCACTTTTATTGCGTCCTCTGATTATATCTAAAAAAAGACTCTTGGTTCGTGCCTGTGTTTTTATTTCTCTATAATTCTTAGTGAAGCCAACAGAATCTTGTCTTAGTTCTATAATAAGATTCGTAAGGTAATTTTGCTCTAATTCATTTTCAACACTTGTATTTTTAAAGTCGTTTATTTGTACTGCAATTAAAATCCCAATTACCACAAGAATAATTTCGCCAATGGCATAAAAGAGATATTTGCTAAAGTTGTTTTCAGTGATGAGATTTTGTCTAATTTTTCTAAAGAACTTTATCATTGGTTAGCTATTGATTTTTAAGAAGCAAAACTTTTGATCAATGCGCAGGGTGCGCTTAACACTTACTATTTTAATGGATAATGAGAACAGTTCCCATTATTTCTTATTAAGTCTTTCTCCAATATTTGCAGAGAAGCGGGCTGCTGACCTGCTTGGTGCTACCAAACTATTGTATCGACAGCTAACATCCCAGCCCGCCCTGCGATTCGTCGAAAAATCAAAAGCGCTCTACTTTTTAGATGCTATGGAAGGTGGGAGTATTCCTACATACCATGGCTTCTAGCTCCTGTCCATCGCCTTATAGAGCAGGAGTAGTTCCAAAATCATGGTGGGGATGAGCAGCACCAACCCTACAGGTGCCAGCACAAAAGTGAGAAAGCACAACCCACATACGATCTCCCCTACTCCAGATAGTTTGGCTGTAGTGCCATATTGCGCTCCTTGCCTAAAAAGTGCTATCCCAAAGGCCAACTCCAACACCCCAAAAGTCAAAGCTTCCATACCCAGTACAAAATCAAAATTGATGCTATCGAATCCTACCGCTATGATGTCATAGGCGATCGTGGCAGTGAAACTCGCTATGAGCAACAGCGATATGATCTTTAATAAAGCATTTCTTTGCAGAGCGCCAATGATCACAAACCCACGGTAAAAGAAGACGGCTGCCACCAGCGCACTGATCTTCACCATGATGTATATGCCTCTAGTAAATGAGGAAAACTCATCGAACCAAAAATTGAAGTCAAAGCCAGCTTCTACAAAGCCCAGAATGAAGCTAAAAAGTCCCAAGGTAAAGGAAGTTCTTAGATCCGCCTTGGCTTGCTTAGGATCAACCTCCTCCTCTGAGAGGTAAAAGAATTGTAGAAATTGATCGACGTAGTGCTGCAAGCCTTGAGCTTCCTGCCGAATGGTATTAAAATCATGACCCAAGGTTTCCAACAAGAGTTTAACAGTATACGGCCGTGGGGTTACTTCACCATTTTCGATCCGCTGGATCGTACGTACACTTATGTTGCATCTCTCCACCAATTCTTCTTGCGTCAAGCCCTGCTCCTTTCTGAGGGAACTGATCTTTTTCCCGAGTTCCGGTTGTTTCATCATTTGTGTGTTTGTTTCGTTGGCAATGCTATACCCATACGTTCGAATGCTGAAATTTAGATCAAAATCTTCACCCGTCATTTACCCGTCATTGGGCTTTCAATCGATTCAGAGGTGGTTTTTCAGATCAGACAACTACTCTTAAACAAACTTATATCATCAAAAATTTATATGAATGAAGTGAGGCAATTCATCGACAATTAAGAAGTCATATTTTGCATTTTTCACTCCTACCCAATATTGGGCAACATATGAGAGGTCATGGTCAGAATGATCAATGAAGAAAACAAAGGTTCCTTTCGGAATCTGATGAGTAATATTACCAGAAAAACCATAAAGCTAAGGACAAAGACAGGGTTGGTCATCAAGCCTCCCAGCATTCCTTCAAACCATTCCAGTTTGATTCCTAATCTCATGAATGGGTAAAACACCAAAAAGGTACTCAACGGTGCGAGCCACTTTTTGTATTCAGAATCGGAATATTTAGCATAATGAACGCAAACAATCACATCGAAAAGGATCAAAGCGCCAAAAGCTGCGAACTGGCGAATCACATACCCCAATCCTTCTTCGCCCCCACCAAAGAAATAAATGACCAACATCGGCATCATGAACATGACGAAAGCAGTCACAGAGCTAAGGAGCAACCATAGTCGACTGCTATTGTCTTTAGGCTGGTCAATGAAATACTTCCACGAAAAAGCATAGGTATACATACCAACCAAAATGATCGAGAAGAGAAAGAAAATAGTCCCAGTATAGTTAGGTACCTCTTGAAATAGCGGTCCATAGTTCATCATCACTCCAAACCCGATCAGAAAAAGGGCGATCTGTCTCATCCTTTTCTGGTTATCCTCGATCAGGCGAATCAGTAGATGATTTCTCAGTGTACCTCCAGATAGGAAAAAGTAAATAGACAACCCTGCAAATAAAACAGTGACACCCAAACTCGAGAAAAAGATGAGTTGATTAGCACCGGGTAGATGCAGCACCTTGAAACAAAGCCCCAGCGTGTAGACAGAAGCCAGCAAAGAAATGGCCCAGATGGCCGCCCGACCTTTAGATTCTTTATATACTCGAACGCTTACTCCCGATCCAGCCAAAAGAGTCACTGCAGACATGACCAAAAAGCCTAACAGCATAGTGCCCGCCCCCGGCCAGTGCATCATCTTAAAGACTCCACCCAAGGCTAACAATCCCGCTGCTATCCAGGCGAACAGGCTCACCCATTTGAATTTTCCACTTAGTACTTCCATGGTCTCTTTTTGTAGTTGTTTGAAATGATTTTCCGGTATTTGAGCCTTGACTACCTGCCAGGCCTCTTCGAATGACATACCTTCGGATACTTTAGACTCTATGTCGCTGATCATATGATCGATCAGCTCCGAACGCAACGGTTCGAAAGTGATGCCCTCCTGATCCAGATCTTCGATCACTCGATTGATTTGCTCTTGACTTAAGCTCCCCATGTGCTGAGATTTGATCCTGGCATTGGAGCCATGATATTTTGTAATAATTCTACAAAGCGGTTAAGTTCAGCAATCTTCACTTTGGCCGTTTCATTACCCGATTGGGTCAGAGAGTAATACTTACGAACACGCCCCTCCACGATCTCCGACTGGGTCACCAGCATACCATCCTTTTCTAGCTTGTATAGGATAGGATACAACGCACCGTAGGTCAATTCAATCTCACCAGATGTCAGCTCTTTCACCCTCTGGCTTATCTCATAACCATACATGCTTTCCTGCTCGGCGAGCAGCTTCAGCACGATAGTTTTGATAGTCCCCTTGATGTACTCTTTCGAATTCATAATATTTAATTTTCTTAAATATATAAAATAACAATATTTAAACCAAATACTTTCATTTGGCATTTCCCGCCATGTGTTTTTCACAGTACATGCCAAATATCTCTTGCGCAATCCATTACAATTCCTGCAACTATTTTCTTACTGTGATATTTTTCGTTATTTGCGTTAATGTTTCTGCTCAAAACAATCCACCGGGTTAGATCAGTTGCTTTGCTACTGATTGCCCTTCAACCGCTATTGGCCAAGGGACAGACCACCCAGCATTACAGTGGGTCTTTCACTGTCGACAGCTATTCTGGTCTCGCTGAATTCGACTATTTACTAGACGAAGGTGACACGATCCTTCATGGGGACTTTTCACTCCAAAAAGCACAACCTCAAGAACTACTAGGCCATGGAGATTCTTATTTCTCCTTTGTGGGCTTTTTTAATCAAAATCTACCTATAGGGGAGTGGAAGTTTGAATTTGGGAAATTTAAAGCAGGTAATACCGCCACCCTTGCGAATCGTCAGTATCAAGTCAATGTCTCTGGAATCATCCACACCATATCGGGAACTATGAAGGAAGGAAAGCCCGATGGCCAGTGGACCGTTAAGATGGAGCAACTCAAGGACAGCCAAGTCGAAAAACTCCTCTTTGAAAGCATCATAGGTTTCGACAAGGGTATACCTCAACAGAGCTTTAGCATCGAAAACGAATCCCTGACCCTAGTGGGGCGCTTTCTCAGAGATGGACTGGCGCATGACATCTGGGAACTATACAGTACCGATGCGCTTGGGTCCATGGAGGATTGGCACTTTGACGAAGGAAAACTGAAAAACATCGAAGTACAAGAGAAGGACAGCTCCTATACCATTCAGGGCTATTCGGAACTGACTCAGCCTACCATCATCAACCTTGACAAACAGTATATCGACATCCTTTACCTCCAGAATCAACTGAAGGACACAAGCGCCAACAAACAGATCATCACCAATATGGACGATCTACTGGCCGAAAATGCCGCGCACTACCAAAAGATAGACGACATCCTATCTGAGCTGGGGGATTCGGAATTCATGCCGGAATTCAAAGTCAAAGTATCACATTTTCCTCTATCCGAAGAGGAGAAGAAATCGCTCTCCACTCTCTCGAAAGTATCAGCAAACTGCAGCGGAGTGGCCAGGACCTTATTGGAAAGCACTCAGCTGAAGATTCTAAAATTGGCCGACGATGAGGTAAAGTACTATCTGGCAGTAGTAGCAGCCATCGACCAACAGTATGTCCAACCTCTCGCTCAAATATCGACCTACCATCAACAAAATGTGCTGGAATATGTAAACAGAAACAAACTATGGCCTCAAACACCTGATGCAGAACTAGCCATTGCCTATGATGGCAGCAAGGGAGAGATATCAGAATCATACAGAATGAAAAGCTTTGAAGAGTTAGACACTGCACTAGTCGGTGTAGCCAAGGTTGAACAAATAGCCCAGTTCACCTGGTCTAACCTTGATTCTATCAACCGAGTTTTGGATCACAAACTCACCCAGCGCGAACGTGAAAAAGAACTGGAGGCAAAAGAAGAGCACATGGTATTGCAAGTTACCGCACTCAAGGAAATCCTGGATTCTCTCATTACAGTCACTCCTTCTGCAGAAAGCAAGGCACTCAAAAGTCTAAATGAAAAAATCGATCAGGACATACAGGCCTATTCAGCCCTGGAGACTGTTGCTGAAAAAAGCACCCGTGCAGATCAGCTGATACTTTGTCTCACCAATTTGAAGGCACTTTCGACTACCCTAGCTGAACTACCTGATCGATCGGCACAAATCAAGGAAACCTATACCGATGCTGTTTGGAATCCATTTACCGCCACACTGATGGACGAAGAGGGCAAGAAAAGAATCACCTCAGCCTACAATCATGTTTTGATTCCCTATTACCTGAAAGCGACTCAGGCAGATATGTCCTGTGAGGAAGTGAATGCAGTACTTTCGGACCTGAATTCGATATACAAGCGAGTGATCCAAATGAAGGAAGAGGACACCTACAAAATCGAAAAGAAACTAAGAAAAGAACAGGAGCCAATTCGAATCATGGCACTGTTCGGTATTCAACCAGCTTATCAAAAATCGAAGGGATGAAAAAGAATGTCAGGAATATTCTTATCGGAGCTGCACTACTGTTAGTCTGCTATTCGTCTCCAGTCCAGGCACAGGACAAGCCCCGACCTGAAGAATCAGTCATCAAAGAACCTGTATCCCTACTCTGGGTCAATACCTATGGCAACATCCGATTGACTAAAAGGTTGTTTTGGGTAGCACAGACCCACTTCCGTTTTCAGGAGGATGAAAACACACCATTTGCAGGTCAGATCGCACAGATTTACAACCGCCATGCGATTGGTTATCTA
This sequence comes from Reichenbachiella ulvae, assembly GCF_025833875.1. Classification (NCBI taxonomy): domain Bacteria; kingdom Pseudomonadati; phylum Bacteroidota; class Cytophagia; order Cytophagales; family Reichenbachiellaceae; genus Reichenbachiella; species Reichenbachiella ulvae. The sequence continues at coordinate 2,930,085 of NZ_JAOYOD010000001.1, forward strand.
TTCTCCAAAAGTTTCAACATGGCTGTAGGAGGCGTACTGCGTGTCAACTTCAATACCAGCGACAACCAGTATGATAAATATGCAGTGCCTGAATGGCGTATCTGGCACCAGTACCAGTTTGCCATGCCCCTATCCAGAGTGATGGTATACCACCGCTTGCGTATCGAACATCGATGGGCCAAAGGATTCAACGAGGACAGTGAATACCTCTATCGCAATCGCTACCGCTATATGCTGCGACTTAAGATTCCGCTCAATCAACACAAGCTCGTCCCAAAGACCTTTTACATAGCACCAGAGACGGAACTGATCATGCAGAGTGGAAAACCCGTGATCGATAGCCCGATGGAGGATCTTCGGATCACTACCACCCTCGGTTATATCATCAGTCCCAGAATCACAGCGGCCACAGGGCTCATGTATTCACTGGGCCAGGACCTGTCCAATGGTGCCTATTACAAGCAAAAGTGGGCCATACGCTGTCACTTATATTTCTCACCGGATTTTAGAAGAGTCAAAAACAAACTCCCGTCCATACACACCAACGACTAGTGTCTAATATGAAATTTAAAGGAATCAATACCGCCCTGTTCATCGCGCTCCTGCTGAGTTCCAGTTTGGCCGTTTACTTTTTTCTTCAGACCAGAAAAGTGAAACGTGAGTTTGCAGTCACTTCCTCCTTAGATCAAAGGGAAAAAATAGCACTAGAACAGGAACAACTGATCAGCATCGATTCGCTGATGATGCAGGGTAACTACACCAAAGCCCTGGCTGAAAGCGAAAGTAAATTGAATCAGGGGCTGCTGCTCGATACCAACTCGATGAAGCTTCGAATCGTATTGATGAAAAGACTCCTCAGCCTTCAGAAAAAAATCTATCATTTGGACTCCTCTCAACTTGACTCCATTGCGATCGAGACGTTTCAGATTATCCCCTCTGTAGCCACTCCAAAAGAGGTGAGAGACTATGATTCGCTACAATTCGTCCTACGCAAAAGAGAGGTAGAACTAGAAAAGATCAAAGGGCAGCTCAAACGTAAATCTCATGGCGAATACCTCACTTTCGAAAGCACAAAGGGTACTACGATTTATTTCGTAGGGGAAGTCAGCAATGAAAAAGCCAACGGTCAGGGCATCGCACTACTGAGTACGGGCAGCCGTTACGAAGGAGAATGGAAAAACAACCTGCGTCACGGAAAAGGGACCTTCTATTGGCCTGACGGGGAATACTATCAAGGCGAGTACCACAATGATCAACGACAAGGGCTCGGCTCCTACTACTGGCCCAACGGAGAGAAATTTACCGGTCAATGGGAAAAGGACCTCCGCAATGGAGAAGGCATCTTCTATGACAAACATGGCGAGATAGTCGCGAGTGGAATATGGAAAGATGATGAATTAGTCGTAGTTCAGAAAGATTAAGATCCTCTTACTATTTTAGGTCTCTGCGACCGCTGACTACCAAAATCCCCACATGCAATATTGATGTGGGAGGTTGTTATTCCTCTAGTAGTTCGTTTAATGCATATGCTGTTAGCATTTCGTGATCTCCTTTATCTAAGAATTACCTTAGGCGACACGCTTGACCAGGTCAATAGAGCTCTCTAAACCGTAAAGTTTTATGAGGGTTAAGAAGGAATTCTAAGTTTAGGCTAAAAGGATGAAGGTCTATGATATAACCGTTCATCCTTCCAGCCTCTGGTATTTCAAAAAATGCGCAAAGTCTATTTTAGTCTCCTGTTTACTATCGCACTTTGATCGAAATTTCCGCGGATTTCAGCCATGGCGAAGTGAACCTGACAGTAATATCACCAGTCTGACCAGTCGATTTGATGTAAGCCAACAATCGACCATGAAAGACCCGCTGTTTGTTGTCCGTATAATCGCCCATGTCCGAATTGTTGCTGGCCTCTAATCCTAGCAGCTCACCTGGCCCTTCGATGGTGCAGGTCACCTCATTGTCTGAGAGCATCACTGGGACTCCATTTTCATCCACTACCTGAATCACCACCTGAGCCAGACCACTCTCTTCATCGATCTGCTTATCACTTTTGATAACAGTCAGAGCTTCTGGTCTCTTAGATGATGAAATGGAGTATGACGATACTTCTTCATTGTTTTCATTCAGTCCTATGACTTCCAATTTACCAGACTGGAAAGGAATGTCCCAGAATATCACACCTGTTTTCTTATCATAATCCTTCACCTGCCCCACTACTTTTCCATCCAACTCCAGTCTTGCTTTGGCTGCATTGGTGTAGCATACCACTCTGATACTGTCCCCTTCTTCATAATTCCAGATAGGCCAGGCATCTATCGAATAGCGGTTCCATCTATTGATCGTACTAGTAGGATAGGTGCCTATGTAAGCCATCGGTTCATCGGCCCATAGCGACTGACGAAAATAGCCTCTTGGCTTGATGAAACCACCAAAATCCAAAAGTCCCGAGTAAAACCCACGAGAAGGCCATCTGCCCGACTCTCCCAGGTAATCGATACCCGTCCATAGAAACTGGCCAAAAATATGCTCATTGTCTACCACTGCCTGCCATGCGTAGATTTCGTGTCTGTTTTCACTTCCGAAAATCACACGGTCCGGGTATTTCTCATGATCCGACTGATAGCGGCTCTCGGTATAATTATATCCTGCGATATCCAAGGCTGAAGGATATGCTGTCTCGTTGGACATGGCCACACCTGCCAATCCGGCCGTCACTGGTCTCGAATTGTCATATTGTTTCACAGTAGCGACCAGTTTTTTCGCAATATCACCTAGCAGCATAGCATCAGGAGCGTCTTCTTTGTAGCCTCCATAGATGGCTTGTGTAAAGCCGTCTTCCTTGCTACCATCCAAAATAGGGTGAGAATAAGGATCGTTAGGATAATCGACCTCATTGCCTATACTCCAGGCAAATATGGATATATGGTTTCGGTCGCGCTGTACCATATCGGCCATATCCTGCTCTGCCCACTCTTTAAAATAATCGTAAGAGCCTTCAAAGCCCGGCGTACCCACATTCCAGCCTTCCAGCCATTTGCGTTTTGGAAATTCCCATTCGTCAAAGGCTTCATTCATGACCAACAACCCCAGCTCATCACACAACTCATATAGGTCGGGAGATTGTGGATTGTGACTGGTTCGAATCGCATTTACTCCCACCTCTTTTAGCGTCTGGAGTCTTCTTCTCCATACTTCTTTAGGCACAGCAGAACCCAATACACCTGCATCATGATGCAGACAAACACCTTTGACTTTCATCCACTCTCCATTCAGCGCAAAGCCACGATTGGGATCAAAACTAAGAGATCTAAAACCAGTAGTGGTGGTAGTTTCATCGATCACACGATTGCCACGGTACACAGTGGTCTTCAGTTGATATAGGTTTGGACTATTGATACTCCAAAGCTGTGGATTAGCCACTGGCATATCTATGACAACTTTTGCCTCTTCGCCTGCCGCTACTGTAAGCTTAGAATTAGACACACTGATTACTTTCCCTTGAGGGGAAAGCAGTTCGTTCTTTACGGTTAACTTCCCTTTTTTATCCGCTTCATTGGCAATAGACACTTCTACTTTTAGGGTAGCTTGTTTTTCAGTTACCTGCTCTGGGTAAGCATATACACCCCACTGGCTAATATGCATAGGGTTGGCATATACCAACCAAACATCTCTATAGATCCCTGAGCCCGTATACCACCTGGAATCGGCCTGTCTACTGTGATCCACACGTACGGCAATCACATTTTCCTCTCCTGTTTTTATGTAAGGCGTAGCATCATACATAAAGGAGATGTACCCATTGGGTCGTTTGCCCAGAAGTTGTCCATTGATGTATACCTCACTACGATTGTATACTCCCTCGAAATAGAGGTAAACCTTCTCTCCCACCTTGTCTTTTGGGATATGAATGGCTTTGCGATACCAGCCTATTCCACCTGGCAAATAACCCTGGGCACTGGCGAGTGTAGGACTCAAGGGCTGTGTCACGCTCCAATCATGAGGCAGGTCTACGGTTTGCCATTTTTCATCATCGAAATCTGATGCTTGTGCCTGCTCTACATCGTCTAATTTGAACTTCCATTGATTGTTGATTTTGACAGGATCACCAAAGGACACCTGGCCATAACATCCAAATGAAAATAATAGGGCACTAAGAATAAATAGCAATTGATTTAATGTCTTCATAATTTCAATTCATTGAGAAACCAATTAGACGTAGCAATAAGCACATCTACTTGTTTCGATTTTCAAGTCAAATAATTCCATAAACGCCCTTGCCATTAGGCTGGCAATTCATTCAGCGCATTCATATTATCTAAAGCATAAATTGGCTTAACAGGAATTTCTTATTTTCAAAACTCCCATAAAATCAGGATTCCGATGGGGGGATAATTGGTCTTTTTATGGTCAATATGCGTCTCTTTTGGATGATAATTCATCTTTCAATGTTCATTGGCATTTATAGCAAAATCTGGATCATAAGCTTATCGTAATTATTGTCCCATATTAGTCCTCTCTTGAATGTCAAAAACTTATCAATCAGCTTGGCACGAAAAGCTGAATCGAGTCTTCGATTCATAAGTTTCTCCCGGTCTCAAAATAGCATTGGGAAAATTCGTGTGGTTGGGTGCATCAGGAAACTGTTGTGTCTCGATGGCGATGGCTCCATGCTTCTCATAGGGGATTCCCTGCGATCCGATCAATGTAGCGTCCCACCAATTGGAGGTATAGATCTGTGCACCAGGCATATCGCTATGCACCTCCAGCATCCTTCCGGAATAGGGATCCACGAGCTGTGCCACCGATCGAAAACCATGCCCCTCAATCACATGATTGTGATCGTACCCCCTATCGCTTACGAGTTGATCTATATCCTTTCCCAACTTTTTAGGAAGACGAAAATCCTGGGCTGTATCCGCACATTTGATTAAGCGGCCAGTTGAAGTGTTATTCTCATTCTTTTCGGTGAAAAATGCGCTGTTGATGGACAGTTCGTGATCCAAAATACGGGACTTCTGAAAACCGGACAGGTTGAAATACGAATGGTTAGTTAAGCTAATCGGAGTGGCTTTATCAGTAATCGCATGATAGCTGATCTCCACTTCATTCTGCTCTGTCACCTTATAAACCACCCTTATGGACAAATTACCAGGATACCCTTCTTCCCCATCTGCCGAAGAAGTCGTAAATGCAATCGCACAATGGTCTGGACCTATCATCGGATCTTCAGCCATCCAGACCTTTTTATCAAAGCCACTATCTCCTCCATGCAGATGATTGGGGCTATCATTGATCGAAAGCTGATATTCCTTTCCATCCAAAGTGAATCTTCCATCGGCAATGCGATTGGCAAAGCGACCTACGATCACCCCCATGTATGGATGTGGTTGCAGGTATTTCTCCAGTGTCGAGAACCCAGCGACCACACTGTGCATCTGGCCATTGCGATCGGGCACTTCTATGGCTGTGATCGTAGCTCCATAATTCATCACACTCAAAGCCATATGACCTGCCTTGAGTGTATATAGATATACCGGCTGACCCTCTATGAAGCCAAAAAACTCCTTTTCAATATCCACTTTATCGACTCTCACTCCCTGCAATTGTTATTAAAAAGTCAGGATCGCCTTATATTCATTCACTACCTCGATACCTCGGATATCCAGATAATTACCACCTTCAAACTTCGGCAGTTCTGAAAAATCCACCAATGTCTCCTGATCATCATAAAGGGGATGAAAAATCAAAACCATTTCCTTTCCTGCCAAATCTGAGAGATAGCTTTTCATGCCTATTTCCCATTTCTTTTGGTGATAAAAATGATCCGTGGTTAGCAAGCCATCGATAAAAGCCATGCCCCGATCACCTACATAGTCTATTTCTACAAAAACGTCATTCAGTTGCCCCAGATCTCCATCGGTGGTAATGGTATACTTTCGATCCGTTACCTGCTTGACAGATACAGGTGCCTTTACTTCTTCAAAACTCAATTCATATGAAGAAGCGCCTTTAAAAACTGCTTTAGCTTTGCTAATAGAGGCATTAACCACTTTAGGACTATTAGTAGTCGAAGGATAAATATAAATGGCTGCATTAGACGATCTTGTGACCATAGTTAATTGATCCCCATCGCTCAGGATTAAGCCATCTGAGATGATGAGGCGCTCATCTACCTTAGTTGCATTCAAGGCCATGGCTTGTGGAATGATGAGAAATTGATCCTTGCCAACACTAAATGAAAACACTTTCTCATTCTTTCCTTTCACCAGCGTGTGACTCTTTATTTGGCTGGTATTCGCGTTTTGAAGATCTGAAAGGCTAACATTTCCAGCAAGAAGCAGCTCTGGCACAATCCCCTCGAATGAACTAAAAACATAACAATTTCCTTTCTCCATTCTGAGCGTAGTGAGCGGTTGCACTGTAGCTGACTTGATCATCGTCTCCCCCAGTTTTAGATTGAAAGGGAAAATGGCAGAGGTAGATTTTTTCAGATCGAAGGTTCCTGTGGATGGAAAACGAAGGGTCTCTTCACCACTCTCCACTGTTACACTTACGTCATTGATATCGGCTATCTCCACGTCATCCTGAAAGTTGACCATAAAAAGAAAGCCCTGCTGACCCTTCGACCTCACCGCATAGCGCAAGGTCTGGGTATTTTCCGGTTTGATGTCTTCATATCCTTCAGGAAGTACCGTTTTCATCGGAGCTAGCATTTCGGCATATTCATCCAAAAACATGTGAAGCGTCTTTAAACTACTATGATGAGGGCGAACCTGTCCATATTGTCCAATAGGCGCCTGAAAATCATAATTAACCTTTGGTATCCCATTCACCTCTTCATTATAATACTTGCCATCAAACACGGGTGTAGAGCCACCATGGTACATGTAATAACCGATCCCATTGGATCCACTACCAATGATGCGCACCATCAGCGGAAGCACACTGGCAGGATCTACCACAGGTCTTCGGCTGTATTTCACTTGAATGCCTGGCCCTATCTCGGCTGGGATTGATGGGTACAAATCCGTATCATAACTCACTGGCATATAATCGGGGTATTTGTGAATATCCTTGAAAAGGTAGAAAGTAGAAGGACTCGGTGGCGCCCAAAATGGATAGGCATAGCCCGCGGTAACAGGGATACTTCCTTTCTCGACTATGGCGGCATTTCCCCAACCGGTGGCGGTATACAGAGGCACATCCATTCCATGATTTTTTGCGAGTTGCTTTAGTCTGGCCATGTGATCCTTACCCATGTCTGCATATGGGTTCTGTCCTTGCGTTTCTGAGATTTGCTCGTGTGTCACATTAGTATTGATGTTTGCCACTGTCAATTCTTTTCTGGCTCCCGGATAGGTGATTTCCCACGGTGCGGCCGAATGCTGGAATTCATTCTCCAACTGTACCCCTACAATCGGACCTCCGTCCTTGTAGAGCAAACCTTTGCATTGCTTGCCTATCTCGCCATACAGGCGATCTACATAACTGAGATAATCCGGATCATTCGAGCGGATCTCGAAAGTCCGCCCATACATCCAGTCCGGAATCCCTCCATTGCGCATTTCGCCATGACAGAAAGGCCCCATTCGTACAATCAGAAATACATCGTTTTTCTCGCATAGCTCAGCAAAACGTCGGAGATTGAGATTCTTAGACCAATCAAACGTTCCCTCTTCACGTTCGTGAATATTCCAAAAGACATAGGTGGCAATGACATTGATCCCGCCAGCTTTCATCTTTTGGATAGATTCCTCCCAATATTGCTCAGGATACCTGGAAAAATGAAGTTCACCTACTACCGGAAAAAAGGGTTTATCATTTATGGTAATGTAATAGCTGTTTACATCGATAACGTCCCCTCCGGGATTAGTACCTCCAAGATCCAGATGGCCTCTTTTAATTTGCTTTTCGGGCACGTCTATATTGATAGAGTAATTGCTTTGTCCCATGGATGCAGTAACCGCTACTAATCCGAAACATAGCGTTAATAGTAGTTCTCTCATTTTCATTCTTATATTCACTTTCATTTCTATTCACTTATGGATTATCATTCACAAAGGAATGCCATTCTTCACGTTCTTTTTCTTCAAACAACTCCTGTATTACAGACAGCTCCATCTGGTTTTCAGGTTGAAAAGCTGTAGAATTCATATACGACAACAGACTTTGTCGAAATTGCTGAGATACAACACCCGAATTTTCTTTATCCCAATCGATGCTGCAAACCATTAATCGGCCTTCCCCTACTTTAGCTTCAAACAGCATGGCCAGCCTGCGGTTGAGAAACCAGGTATCAATGGGCTGAACAATTGGTCTAAATGCTGGAGGAAAATACTCCAAATTCATCACTTGCTGTTGATTTACCAACTCCCACCACTGCAAATCACTGTAGTAATCCGTGGGAAATTGATCAAAAACAGGATGTGCCTCATCGATCAGCACTCCGGTAGTATGTGGAGGACGCATCCTGAACCATGATGTGTTCCAGAATGCTGGCATATAGTGTTGCTTCACATTTTTGCCATTCTCCACCTTGCCTGCGGCCTGCAAAAGCACCTTACCTCCATCCTTTAGCATATTGACTGCCTTTTCACCCAAGGTATCGGTAATGAAGATATCTTTCGTTTCTGCGGGATTTTGAATGGGTGGATATACCCAAATGCTCCATTGATTGCGATAGTTTCCTATCTGAACTTCCAGAATAAGTTTTTGAGCTTTTTTGATGGATTCAAGAGGTACGCTAATACCTCCAACAGCCACAAGGCCAATGGGTATGTCCCTGGAATCCAATTCACCCTTATTCACGACGGTGCTATCAGTAGTAGAGAGTCTCCATCCGATGGAGGCATCTTTCATAACCGCAGCACCAAAATTAGCCACCTCTATTTCAGCCTTCAACTGTTCCTGACTAGAAAAAGTATACCTCGGCAATCGAACCAGAGGTACGACCTCCTGGCAAAATTGTCGAAACTCATCAGCAGAGATATAACCTTTTTCCTCCCAAAAGGCATCCAGCACGCCCACCAGTGCTGTCCCCTGTCCTGAAAAATCATTGAGGCTTAGCAATTGGAATCCGGCCAGATTGGGCGTTCGCAAGGTCGCCTCTATTTCCTGTTTATAGCAAGAGGCTTGTAGTTTTCCTGATGCCATCAGAAAATCATGCGCCTGATCTCCCATATGATGATCATGCAGATTTTCTTGAAAAAGCTCGAAGTTGAGCGCCTTTAGCGAACCTGTGTATTTGTCAATCTCTTCGAAATTCGGGAATGCACACCACTGCCCCATTTCGAAGGTTACATAAGGCCGGTTTTGATTCTCTGTTTTATCCCGGTAATCAAAATCGCTTTCCGGTTTTCTTTTATCCCATTCTAGTCCACGTGGTGGAGAGCGAACGATGAAATCACTGTTGTCTATAATTGACCAACTACGTCCCGTGGAAGCGCCTGTAAATACACGCTGCGGATCATATTCTCTGAAATAATCTACCCAATTTTCCAGATACGGCACATAATTGCCCGAAGGTTCATTTCCATAAGCCATCATGACAAATGATGGGTGGTTGCCATAGGTATCTATGATATGCCTGGTTTCATCCATCAAATACTGATCAATTGGCAGGCCGTCTCCCAATGTGACGGAATACTTCGCCCAACTCGGCCCCTCCACTTGCAGATAGATACCGATCTTGTCTGCCGCTACAAAGGCTGCTTCGGGTGGACAGTAGGAATGAAACCGAACATGATTCAGCCCAAAAGACCGGCACTTTTTGAATATCTTTTCCCAGGATGGAACGTCAGTCGGGGGGTAGCCTGTCAATGGAAAAACGCTACAATCTGTAGTGCCTCTCAGAAAAACAGGCGTACCATTGATCTCAAATTGCTTCTGATCTATGGTAAACTCACGCATACCAAAAGTCTGTGTTTGTTGCAGCGAGTTGCCGTTTGAATCTTTTAAGGCAATGGATAGCTCGTAAAGGTTAGGAGCAAATTCGCTCCAGGTATTAAAATCCTCGCCCATGTCTAAATGGGCCAGTATCTTTCCATCCTTGAGGTTACAGGTCTTAGTATTTGCCTTTACCTCATGTGAATGATTAACCCCGACTGCTGCCAGCGTCACATCCACCTCGCCGGTGGCATTATTACCGGAAAGTGATATCTCAACACTTACCCGCTGTTTCTGAAGATTGGGCATGATACGAACCTGAGCTATGGAGATCGACTCGACGCGTCTTAACTCCATCTTCCCAACTATTCCATTCCAGTTACCCTGAGTATGGTCTGAGATACTATGGGAATTGATGCCCGGATCGATTCCCCGAATGGCATTGTCCACACAAATAGTAATACGGTGCTGCCCGCTCGTAACCAGCGCGGATGCAAGGATAAAAACATGTGGAGTGGACAGGCTGTTTTCACTACCGATCTCCTGATCATCAAACCAAACTTGGGTTTGCCAATGTGGCCGCTCCAGGAACAATTCCAGTTGCTCCCCTTTCCAATCTGCCGGAATGTTGATTTCTTTTTGATACCACGCCTTTCCTACATATCGCTTGACGGGTGTCAGCCAGAAAGGAAATTTTGATGGAACGGCATTTCGGTATTTAGCCATCTCGGGCAAAAAGTACCAGGAACTATCATATATACCACCTGTCCATTGGGTTTCCACTGATGGGGTATGACCAATATTTTGATCCCGAAGGGCAGCTGGCAAAAACAAACCATTTTCTTCAAAATGCTGCGTAAACCATTTTTCCTGTTCCCCTACTTCTACCGTGTCCAATCTGTACATCCATTGTCCTGAAAGATCTACAAATGATGTTTCATCACAACTGACCAAAGTGAACCATGCCATAAGAAAAACGCTCTGAATGAGGATGTTCTCAGTTTTCAAAGCTCGCTTTCCTTTTACTATCCCTTTCCAATCAAAATGATTCATCCCTCTCAATTGTTGAATGACTCCTTACCAATTAATCTCATTTGCACCTGATTTTTATATCCTGGTTCGATGTAAATAGGCAGTTTCATATAGTTACCTAATCCCATCTTCGTATAATTCCATTGATCATTCACTATCATGAGCACATCTCCTCTGGTAGCTCCGTCTAATATCTTGATCGCACCTACAGGTACTTTCACCTCATCTCTCTGCCCACGACCAGAAGTTCTTTTTTGTGCAACAATCTTTACCGTATGCGAACCTTCCTTTAATCCCTCTTTGCTGTAAAATATAGAATTTGGGGATTTCCCTCTGCTGTAGAAAATCAAATCATCTTCGACTAACTTCCCATCAATGTAAATATCTGCAGCGGACAAACTGCGATCATTCGTTCCTATCCAGGCAAACCCACTTCCCTCGAAAGAGAAAGTAAATCCATCTCCTTCACGTGTGCACATCAATTCAGGAAATCCAAAATAAGAAACACTATCTGGGGTCATCGTCCAGTCACCATGAAAGGTCATATTTTCAATAGTCAAAATGCTCGACTCATCCTCTTGTACCGCTAGTCTTACCGCCTCGGTTCCATCCGACTCGATTCGCACTCCGACTCCCCCATTTGCATCCAGTGCGGAGGCATAATTAATGGACTCCTTCATGCTTTTAAAATCATTGGTACCTCGGCCGCCAATATCATATTGACCAAAGACACTAAAATCCCTTTCATCCTGTGACCATGGTCTTTCCGGTTCCTCACCAAATATCTTATGCTTTCCGTCTGAGGTCCTTTTGGCTGTGCCCCTGTTTCTCCCAATGTGGTCCTCGGGATAGCAAGTCCATAGTCCATTTCTATCCCATTCCAGTTCGTTTATATTAGCTGTCAACAAATAAGAAACGCCTACTTCCTGAAATCCCCCGGCATCCTGATCGTCCCAGGGTTTCTTTCTAGGTGTAGGAGCTTCCACACCAAAGGCCAACAGCTCATAGTTGGTTGTAATCAGTCCAGCCCCATCGATCCTAAGCTCAAAACTGATTTCAACTGGTTCGTTAGTGCCAGAAATCGAAACAACTACCTCATTTCCTTCTTCCTTAGCAGCTATGTCTTTAAGCACCCACTTACCCATTTTTCCACCTGTCAATTGAAAATAAGGCCCTCCTTTTAGGATTAGTTGACCATTATATGTTCCACTTTTTATCAAGCCATTATTTTTATCAAAAACAATTTCGAACCCCTCTCCACTGACAATGATCTCATTCGGGTTATTCTGTAGACTTGGTGCTGGACCTGATGGTGCTGGAAATGAAACTTCACTTCCAGCAATTTTAAGTAGGTAACGATCAATAAGCCGACCATAGGAGTCTGTAAAGGATAACTCGAGCTGGTCATTTTCCTTCCAATCCTCATACGGAATTTCAAATTCCCCATCCGAATGCGGCATAATATCTGGCCCCTTCATTTGGCCTGTAGCTTCTCCCACTTTCCACGAAACATCCAGTTCATTCAAATTAGTATGATCAAACCAGTTCTTCATCGGGAGGATCAGTGAATTCTCATTCCCTGGATGCTCAAACTCTTTCACCCCAATGCGCACGGGTGAGTAGGCTTTTTTCATATGCCAATATTCGGGGCGTGTGCGCCTCCATAGGTCGATGGCTCCCCATTCAAACGCCCAAGAACCGTAGGCATTCTCATCAATAATCGCCCACATCGCACCACCCAGACAGCCTTCGGTAGTAAACATCCTTTCCCAAAACACTTTGATACTCTCTCCCCAAAAATTCCTCATTCCTGGATCTCTAGCTAGCGACTGCTGATAATAGGACGATCCATGAGCAAACTCATCATGTAATACAGGCATACCTGTGGGCAAAGGCCGGACTTCATCACTATTGAAAACCGCTACTCCAGCCGAGCCTAGATCAGTATCCCAATCTGGATAGTGATAGCTATAAATATCATAGGGCCAATCCACCCCTTCCGGTACACTCTGGGACCAACTGAATATCACAGGACGCGTCGGATCTTCTGCTTTCGCGTATTCATAGGTTTTGGTAATGTTGACACCATAGTAAGTCTCATTGGCCAATTCATAAATGATGATGCTCGGATGACTCCTGACCTCTTCGATCATCTCTGCCATTTGATCCATGTACAAAGCTGTATAGGCCGTATCCTTCTGCGTGCCACGTGTAAATGTGACTGAATTTTCGACCTGTACATACAGCCCCAGACTGTCGCATGCATCCAGATAAGCATTAGTGGCAGGATAGCACGAAGGACGTACAAAATTGAGATTGGCTTCTTTTAGCATTCTGACCTCTTCCCAGGCTTTTTTGTCCGAAAGGTATTTCCCAAAATCCGGATCACTGTCGAATCGTCCTGCTCCGCGTAGCTTGACTTCCTGACCATTGACCAGCATTTTCTTCCCTTCAATTGTAATTTCTCTAAAACCTACTTTCTTGGTTAGCACCTGTGCTACCTCATTATTTTCGATCAGCTCCAATCTCAAAGTATAAAGATTCGGGTGTTCGGCATCCCACTTTATAGGGGCTTTGACATTAAATACTGTGATTTTTTCTGGTTGCTTTTTATCAAGGCTGATATCATTTTGCTGAAGTGGTACTATTTTCCCAGATGGATCAATTAATGTGGGCTTTATCCTGACCTTCTCCCCTTGACTGAAAGCGACTTTTGTCCATACTTTGAGCAAAGCATCTTCATAACTATCGTCAAGGTCGGTTTCCACATTGAATCTGGTAATGTGGTTTTTTGGCACAGCCATTAGCTTCACACTCCGCACGATTCCCCCATGGTTAAATGACGTGGTTGACAACTCACGTTCTTCATCCACAACACCTACAGTCAACACGGCCTCCTGTCCCGGAATCACAAAGTCGGTAATATCGCAAGTCCAGACATTGAAACCACCATAATGTTCCTTGAGGAAGTTTCCATTGATCCAGGCTTTTGCAGTTCCGGTTACCCCCTCGAATCGAAGGATTACTCTTTTACTTGCATAGTCCTTTGGAATGATTATGCTTTTCTTGTAGGCGTATTCTTCTCCTCTTCGGATATTAAAACCTTGCTTTTCAATAGACGATGGAACGATGACTTCTTTCCAGTCTTCTGTGTTACCCTGATCTGCCCAATAGTTTTCACCAGGGTTGGTATTGATCAACCAACTTCCACCTAAACGAAGTACAGGTTTTTCGACTTGGCCGGTCTTTGTCGGAATTGGAACAATCTCAGGTCTTGACCACAGACCATGATCCGGGATTTTTTCAGAATCTGATGAACTCAAATTAGAATCACAACTCATGAAAAATAAGAGGAAGGCCCCCAGGCACAATAAATTCATTCTTTCAATCATACTTTGTCTTTCTACAAACCATCAAGATGGTTTATTCTATTTATTCAGAAGCCACACAGAATATAATGAAGACTTCCTAGTTCAGGAGGCTGTTTTTTCAACAACAACACCCTATACTTGAATTATTCATTCAATATCACAGTCAAAATTACTATTGAAACAAGTATATCAGATGGACATATTCTTTACGTTTATGGACAATGGTATGATTACTTTGATAAAACAGACCTATTGATAACTTTACAATCTATTGTCCCAATGAGATTATGAGACGAGCAACTAAAAACGAGAATCTTAAGCGGTTTGAGAACCGGGTTCAAGCTGGTTTTCTAGGGCAGAGGATGATTAACATCCCTAAAAAGATCTTGACCACAGTCAAGAAAAACAGTCTTATTAATCAATTGTACATAACTGACATAGGGTTCTTCCCACATGCCAAACATCATTTTCGTCAAAGAAAAAATGGTTGTAAAGAGCACATATTGATCTACTGTAAAGAAGGACAAGGCATTATTGAAATCCATAATACCCAGGTAGAGCTAAAAGCCAATTCATTTTACATCATCCCTCCAGAAACCCGACATGCCTACTACGCCGTACAAAAAGACCCCTGGAGCATTTATTGGATGCACTTTACTGGCCCCCAAGCCTATAGTTTTTTCGACAAGCTTGACAAAGACAGTCATGATAAGCCCAGATATATTTCATTCGAGCAGAGACGTATAAGTATATTCGAAAACCTGATGAATGTGATAGAAGATGGATATAGCTCTGGCAACTTAGAGTTTGTCAATATAACGCTCTGGCAACTTATTGGCTCTTTTGTTTATGATTCTTACTTTAGTGAGATAGGCATAGAAACAGCCGAAGAAGATGTGGTGGCCCGCTCCATCAAGTACATGAAAGAACGATTGAATCAAGCCCTGAAGGTAGACGAGATTGCGAGCTATTTCAACTACTCCAATTCTCACTTCTTCTCACTATTCAAAAAGAAAACAGGCTACTCTCCGATTCATTACTTTAACCATCTCAAAATTCAAAAGGCCTGTCAGATTCTCAGTTTTACGGATTTGAGTGTGAAGGAAATTAGCTTTCAGCTGGGATATGAAGACCCACTATACTTTTCTAGACTGTTCAAAAAAACTATGAATATTTCTCCTCTTCAGTACCGTTCGGAATACAAGCACTAATCCGTCAAATTATTGCTTTTGTCAAGCCTACAATTTACTCAAATTCCTGCAGCATTTCTTGACAATACACCATTATCAGTTTCTCATTGAATATATCGTATTATAATCCATCCTTTCAAAAAAAATATCCATACCACAGACCAAGCTTAACTTTATTTTTGCAACAACACTTCCAATTATGAAAGCAAACAATTACACATTTTTATTATCCATCTGCTCAGTGGCTGCCTTAGGAGGGTTCCTCTTCGGGTTTGACTGGGTCGTCATCGGAGGGGCTAAACCGTTCTATGAATTATTCTTCAAGATTTCGGATAGCCCGGGTTTAAAAGGCTGGGCCATGAGCAGTGCCCTGATCGGCTGTGTGGGAGGTGCTATAATAGCCGGTGCTTTCTCAGATCGCTATGGTAGAAAAAAGCTTTTGATAGCAGCGGCAGTACTATTTATCATTTCTGCATACGGTAGCGGTATCGCTAGCGACTTTTCGATTTTCATCCTGTACAGGATCATCGGAGGGTTAGGAATAGGGATCGCTTCTACACTGTCACCCATGTATATAGCAGAAGTTACTCCAGCAAAAATACGAGGCATGTTCGTCTCTATCAACCAATTGACCATAGTAGTAGGCATATTGGCAGCTCAGGTATCTAATATGCTAATAGCCGAAAAAATTCCTGACTTAGCTACTAATCAGGAAATACTATCCAGCTGGAATGGCCAACATGGCTGGCGATGGATGTTTTGGGCAGAATTGATCCCGGCCTTCCTGTTTTTCTTCTTTATGTTTTTAGTCCCAGAAAGCCCTCGCTTTTTAATCAAAGCAGGACAAAAAAAGAAAGGCACCAAAATCCTAAGCAAAATAGGTGGTGCAGCCTATGCAGACAAAGCTCTGATCAGCATAGAAAACTCACTCTCCATTGACGACTCTAAAGTATCCAACCAACTCCTCACTGATAAAAGATTTTTGTCCATATTGATCTTAGGAGTAGTACTAGCTTCTTTCCAACAATGGTGCGGGATAAATATCATATTCAATTATGCACAGGAAATATTTCAATCCGCAGGGTACTCTATCAATGACATGTTTTTCAATATCGTACTCACTGGCAGTGTCAATTTGGCCTTCACGATAGTGGCCATGCTGTTTGTAGATAAACTAGGAAGGAAAAAGCTGATGCTCTTTGGGGCCGGTGGGCTCACGATCATATACATCATACTAGGTTGGTTCTATTACATCGACTTCAATGGCTGGCCTATGCTTGTTCTCGTAATCACAGCTATAGCTGTTTTTGCCGTATCACTGGCCCCAGTAACCTGGGTTGTACTATCAGAAATTTTCCCTAATAAAATCAGAGGCAAGGCCATGTCCATTGCCACGCTTTCACTTTGGGTATCATCTTCACTTCTGGTATTAACATTCCCTTATCTCAACGAGACACTTAACACATCGGGCACCTTCTGGGTATACAGCGGGATCTGTCTGATGGGATTTATTTTCATTCTCAAAAAACTTCCTGAAACTAAGAATAAGTCTTTGGAAGAATTAGAAGAGGTTTTAATGCAAGAAAAATGAACAAAGTACAGATCTGGCAAGAGAAAATCACGATACCTACCTATACCACAGGCAAACCTGAAAAGAACCCTGTATTCATCGAAAAAAGGGTATATCAAGGTAGCAGCGGATCGGTATACCCTTACCCTGTCATCGAAAAAATACATGACGAAAAAATAGACAAAGCGTACAACGCCGTTTACCTGGAAAATGAATTTGTCAAAATCATGATTCTTCCAGAAATAGGCGGCAGAGTACAAATGGCCTATGACAAGACGAAGCAAAGACATTTTGTCTATTACAATCAGGTAATCAAGCCCGCGCTGGTGGGACTAACCGGCCCCTGGATATCAGGTGGTATAGAATTTAACTGGCCTCAACATCACAGACCGACGACATTTGATCCGGTAGATTTTCATCTGGAAGAAAACGAAGATGGTAGCGCGACGGTTTGGTGTAGCGAGTTGGAAAGAATGTTTCGCACCAAAGGAATGGCGGGTTTCACCCTTCATCCAGACAAGTCCTATCTGGAGATCAAAGTGAAGCTATACAATAAGACTCCTTTTCCTCAGACCTTTCTCTGGTGGGCCAACCCTGCCGTGAAAGTGAATGATGACTACCAGTCGATATTTCCACCAGACGTACATGCGGTCTACGATCATGGAAAAAGGGACGTTTCCTCCTTTCCAATTGCTAAGGGTACTTATTACAAAGTAGACTATTCGCCGGGCACTGATATCTCTCGCTACAAAAACATCCCCGTACCCACCTCCTATATGGCGGTGGCTTCTAAATACAATTTTGTGGGCGGCTATGAGAATGACGTACAGGGTGGCATATTGCACGTAGCAGATCACCATGTATCGCCAGGCAAAAAGCAGTGGACCTGGGGAAATGGAGATTTTGGTCAGGCATGGGATCGAAATCTTACAGATGAAGACGGACCTTACATCGAGCTCATGTGCGGAGTATACACGGATAATCAGCCCGATTTCTCCTGGATCATGCCCAATGAACAACGAGAATTCACTCAATACTTCATGCCTTACCGTGATTTGGGCGTAGTGAAAAATGCGACTAAAGATGCTATGGTTAATCTGGAGATGGAAGAAAATACCGTTTCTGTCAAAGTTTATACCACAGGAATTTACCCTAATTGCCTGGTAGAATTAAAAAGTGGCGACACGATTTTATTCAGTAAAACCTATGACGCCTCGCCAGCCAACTCATTCTGCCAAAAACACGAGCTACCCAATGGCATTAAAGCAGAATCTCTGTGCGTAGTAGTATCCGACAATAAAGGTGCAGAAATAGTCTCCTGGCTATGGGAAGGCCCTAACAAAAGCGAAATACCAGAACCTGCCAAACCCGCCCTGCAACCCAACGAAATAGATAGAAATGAAGAATTATTCCTGACGGGGCAGCATATCGAGCAATACAGACATGCCACTTATAGCCCTGTTGATTATTATGAAGAAGCCTTGCGAAGGGATCCGGAGGATATCCGGTGCAATAATGCCATGGGACTGTGGTTTCTCAAACGTGCCAAATTCGAAGAAGCTGAAAAACACCTAAGACAGGCCGTAGATAGAATGACACAAAGGAACCCCAACCCTTATGATGGGGAGCCACTTTACAACCTGGGTCTCTGTCTGAAATACCAGGGAAAACTAAGTGAAGCCTATAATCATTTCAATAAAGCCACATGGAATGCGGGCTGGCAAAACCCAGCGTACTATTCTGTGGCTCAGATAGACTGTATGGAGCAAAATTGGTCACTGGGCCTGGCGCACATTGAAAAGTCGCTGATCAGAAATATCAACGACCAGAAAGCGCTCCATCTGAAAACAATTATCCTGCGAAAATTGGGCAAAAAGGCAGAAGCAATGCAGACAGCTCAACAATCCATTGCCGGAGACGCATTTAATTTTGGTATCCTGTACGAGCAATACTTGCTTATGCGATCGGAAAAGGCCAAAACTGAGCTCACGACACTTATCAGGGACAACATTCACAACTATATAGAATACGCATTGGACTATGCGGCTGCAGGGTGTTACCAGGAAGGAATTGATTTGTTAGAGCTGGGATTAAAAACATCTCAATCCAACTACCCTATGGCCTTGTATTACATTGGATGGTTCTATACCTTTTTAGATCAGGATGAAGAAGCGCTTCAATATTTCGATAAGGCAGCAATAGCCGATCCGGCTTACTGTTTCCCTAATCAGATCGAATCAGCAATAGCCTTGAAAAAAGCGCTGCAACTGAACCCCTCAGACGCCAGAGCCCTTTACTTTCTGGGCAACTATAGTTTCTATACCAAACAATACGAAGATGCCATTGGCTACTGGGAAAAATCGACACAACTGGATGCTAAGTTCCCAACTGCATTCAGAAATCTGGCTCTGGGTTATTTCAACAAACTGAACCAGGAAGAATCAGCACTGAAATATTTGGAAAAGGCCTTTTCACTGGACGAAACGGATGCCCGGATATTCATGGAACTAGATCAGCTGTATAAACGAATGAATAAAGATATTTCCTTCCGCCTAGAGCTGATCGAAAAGTATGCCGATCTGGTAGACTCCAGAGACGATGTTTATTTAGAAAAAATAGCTCTATACAATATAATTGGCCAGCACGAGAAAGCCTTCCAGCTCTTACAAAACCGGAAATTCCACCCATGGGAAGGTGGTGAAGGAAAAGTAACGGGACAATATGTAGCAACTTTGATCTCTCTGGCCAAAGAGGCTCTGAAAAACGCCAAATGGGATGAGGCAATCAGCTACCTCCAACAATCGATGGAGTACCCTCACAACTTAGGAGAAGGAAAGCTGCATGGTGCGCAGGAAAACGACATCTATTATTGGATGGGTATCGTCCTTCAGAAAATGGGAGACACGGGAGCTGCCGTTGAATGCTGGAAAACCGCAAGTTCAGGTAATGACGAACCTCATGCGGCGGTATTTTACAATGACCAAAATCCTGACAAAATCCTGTATCAGGGCCTGGCACTACTCGAACTTGGTGAGAAAGACAAAGCCAATCAAAAGTTTGAGAAGCTCATCAGCTACGGTGAAGCTCATTTGAACGACCATATCAAGATTGATTACTTCGCTGTTTCCTTACCCGATCTAATGATCTGGGAAGACGATTTGGACAAACGAAACCAAATCCATTGTCACTACTTGATAGGGTTAGGACATCTCGGACTCAAAAATACTTGCGAAGCGCAAGAGCAATTCCACAAGGTGCTCGAACTGGACAAATGCCATTTAGGGGCCATTACCCATCAAAAAATGGTAAAAATGGAGAAAGAGATTAATCCTTAAACTGAAACAAGTTACATATCTCATTTATATAAAGGTAGGCAAGCCGCTTGGATTGCCTACTTATTTTTTATCAACACTTAAGCAGTTCTATTCACATATCAAAACTGCAAGCCACTATGGACTAATAAATCATCACATCAGAAAAACACATAATACCGTTACAAACTATAATTCAACTCATTTTGTTCTATAACTTCTGATTCCTGTATGATTTCTAACACTTTACATCATACTAAAATCCTAGTTTTATCAATATTTCATTGAACACAAATAGTTCAACATGAGGCAAGTACGGTTAATCTGAACATATAATTATCCATATCTTCAAATTGATTGTCCATAATTCGAGTTGTTCATTTCTGTATCATTGAATTTCAATCATTTTTTAATAAAACCGTTTTATAAGATGAAACAACTAAAGACTACTATTACTATTCTTTTTACGGTGGCTATTTCGCTGATGTGTCACGTCAGCGCCTTTAGTCAGACGATCCAAAACGACGAGTTTTGGCATGACACGAACGGCAACCCCATCTATTCACAAGGGGGAGGCGTTCTGAAAGTAGGCAACACCTACTACTGGTATGGGGCGAAGTACAGAGGTGCTGAGACCTATTACAACAACCCCTTTTCGGGCAAGAATGGCGACACTGAATTTCTCTCGATCACTTGTTATTCTTCAACTGATCTGGCCAATTGGACTTTTGAGGGAGACATGATCACGCCTGCTCAAGGACTACAAGCCGGATGGGTAGGTCGAATAGGTTGCGCCTATAACGAGCCTACAGGCAAGTATGTACTCATCGCTCAAATGTATCCCAACCTGGCATTTTGCACGAGTGATTCACCTACAGGTCCATTCACCCTGGCAGCTACTCAGACGTCCATCGGCAATGTGGTTAATGACATGACGGGTGACCAATCAGTATTTACTGATGATGACGGGCAGGCCTACCTGGCTTTCTGCAATGTGCAAGGAAGAAACAACCAATACGTCGCACATCTCCGTCCTTCTGATTATTTGTATGTAGAACCAGCCACTCGAATCCACAGAGCATCTTCAGGACGTGAAGGAAATGTCTTGTTCAAGCATAACGGCACCTATTACTTTATCTCATCTGATCTTCATGGCTGGAACACCTCACAGACTTACTTTATTACAGCCTCCAATATTTATGGTCCTTATTCCAATGAGTTTGTAATCCAGGGAACAGAAAATGATTACTCTCACGTAACACAGAGTGGGCTTGCATTTTCAGTCAATGGATCATCTGGATCTTTCGCCATGTTTGGAGGGGATCGCTGGGCAGACTTTGCCGGCAATGGCGTAGGGTACAATCAATGGATGCCGATTTCATTTAATGGCACCACCCCTATTTTTCATTCTCTAAGCCAATGGAACGTGAATGCATCAGCAGGTACCTGGTCTGTGGGTAGTGGCAACAATTACATCCTCAACCCTAACATTGAAGCGGATAGAATCAATGTAACTGATGTGACTGGCTGGCCAGGCTGGGTAGATAGTGGCAGCAACCCTAACGGAAACCTTCAGGACAGCCATGATCCGGGACGCTTCTGTTTAGAGCAGTGGAGTTCCAGTGCTTATCAAGCCGGTATGTATCAGAACATTTCATTGCCTAACGGCACCTATGACCTGAAAGCATGGGTAAAAAGCAGTGGTGGACAATCATTTGCACGAATCTATGCGAAGAATTATGGAGGAAGCGAAAGACGCTATTCTATTAATCAATCCATAGGATCATGGACAGAAATCAGTATTCCAGATATCGAAGTGACCAACGGTTCGATTGAAGTGGGCGTGTACTCCAACGCCAGCGGTGGTCAGTGGATCAATGTGGACGACTTTAGTCTGATATCTACAGGAGGCGGAAACAATTGCCAGCCTACAGCCATCACAGCCTATGCGCAAGTGAATGGTGGATCGTGGCAAGGAAGCACGAACCTTACCGTTAATTCTGGAGACGAAATAAAGTTTGGCCCACAGCCTGTTTCGGGTGGATCATGGTCATGGAGTGGATGTGGCACATCAGGTTCATCACGTGAACAAACAATCTACCCGACAAGTTCATGCTCAGCAACAGCAACATTTACGAACAGCTGCGGCACACAAAGCTCTGTCACTTTTAACATAACTGTGCAGGGCAATTACTACCAAATACAAAACCGTGCTACTGGATTGTACCTTGATGGCATGGGACGCACCACTAATGGAGATCCCTGTGGGCAATATGCAAACACGACTCATGTCAATTCACAATGGGAATTGATAGACACAGGTGATGGATACAGTCAACTGAAAAACAGAGGTACTGGGTTATTCCTCGATGGTATGGGGCTGACCAACAATGGTGCGGACTGTGGGCAGTACGCTGACACGAATCATCCCAATTCGCACTGGGACCTGCAGCAGTACAGCGGCAGCTACTACAGACTACAAAATCGAGGTACCGGACTATTCTTGGACGGAATGGGTTATACTGGCAATGGTGAAGTAGTAGGCCAATGGGCCAACACTACCAGCCAAAACGCACAGTGGCAATTGATCAATGTAGGCTCCAGTGCCCGTATGGGCAACGAAGTAAGCGAACCTCTCAACCAGACGGACAAGATCCAATTCTACCCCAACCCAGCAAACGATGTTTTGAATATCCAACTGGAGAACAATGATGGTTCGGCTCTAGCGAAGATTTTCAATATCTCTGGCCAGGTAGTTTTGAATAGTCAATTGACTGAACAGGTCAACTCTATTAACATTCAAGACTTTCAGGCTGGAACTTATTTCATAGAAGTAAGATCAACCTCAGGCATCAACCGATTCAAGTTGATCAAGCAATAATGCTTTGCGAGTGAATTAGATTTCTCAAAACGATTATATAAAAATGTCCACCTCATTAACTGGGTGGACATTTTTTATTTAGTACTGTTTGATCAGTATCAATGAGTCTTATATATGGAAACTCTTACATACTTAAGCTATCAACTACTCTTGATACACTTCTATCTCAACAATACTCAATATTCCTTCTGGAGGCTCTTCTTCTCTATACCCATCTTTCACCAGATCTTTTTTACCTGTGATCTCGACAATATTAAAAGCATCCTCATTGATCGTAGTACCGATGAGTTTGACGGTCAGGTTATCTCCTGAGACAGGTTCAAACGGAATCGTGATATAACCCAGGCTTCTTTCTGTATTGCCTTTGAACACCGTCTTGTCACCCACTTTTATTTCGATGGGGTAGCTCCTTCTTCGCCAAGAATTCATTTTCAACACTACCTCACTGACCTGGTAGCTTGAATCAAATTGGTATTTGATCCAACCTTGTTCTAGAATATTATTATTTGACCAATTGCTTAATTCATTGTCATCAAAACTCTGCCTGGCTTGATCACTATTGATTCCGGCTGTTGCAGAAACAATCTCAACTGGTACTCGGGTCACCTCATACGAAGGCTCCAGGGGTGTAGGACCTCTTTCCAGATTGGAAGGAAGGTCAGCCCCCGGTAGCTTATCACTAAGTCCACCTTCTACCTCTATTGGTTGAGTCTTTAGTTTTATGGAAGCCGAATTGAGTCCTTCCGATTTTGCCGTCAGACTAATTTTACCAGCCTTGGTAGTCGACCGGATCAGCACTCTATTCACGCCCAGCTCTACTGGTAGCTTTTTAGATAGAATATAATTATCCGGCCCTTGTGCGATTCCTCCCAGCCATTCTGCCTGACCGTCCAATGAAAAATCGATCTCATTAAAGGCAATTGGATTTCTGCGACCTTGTGCATCTACCACCTCCACTTCGATGAGGGCCATGTCTGCTCCATCGGCTTTAAATCCAGTCGGGTTTGTCAAAGTAGTCAAACGAATAGCCACCGGCTCACCTGCTGTTACATTTTCGTCCTCACAAACAGCCTTACCCGACTCATCATAACCTACCACTTTAACCGAACCTTCTTCCCACTTGATATCCTCAAAGGTGAAAAGAAAATGATAGCTCCTTTCTCCAAAGCCCTTAGACTTACCATTGACAAAAAGCTCAACCTTTTCTGCGGAGGAAACTGCATACATGTCTTTGACTGTTCCCTCTTTATAATTCCAGTGTCCCATAAGGTGGGCCATTCGGCTCTCGGTATCTACCCAGCCATCCCACATCACCTGATGTGCATAGAAACCATCCTTCGGAATCCGCATCGGATCAGCCTCTCCACTTCTGCGGTAATTTTCAGCACCTCTATAGTGGGTATTGGTATCTGTAAAAATGATATTGACACCACCTGAACTCACTCTCTTTCCGGTACCTGGTCGTTCTCTCCAGTAGTCATACCATCGGATCACATCTTCTTTGGCATGAGAGTCCTGGTTTCGATTGTAAGGACTCGCATCTTTGACTTTGGTTCCATTGATATTGGTATGATCTGTCCCACCATCACCGTCTTTGTGATAGGGCGGGCTAAACTCATCCCAGTACTTTCTCAAGCCTTCGTCTCTGGAGTACTCAGTCGCCCAAAAGGGGATATCTGCACTCTTGTTGATGTAAAGCATTTCACCTCCATATTCGGCCACTTCACTGTCCAGCATTTCGCGGCTACCTGCTGCCCGGCCTCCATATGGATCGTATTGGTCACGCACATCTTTGAGTTCCTTCATGTGAACCTCGCTGATGCTTTCGTTCCCTCCTTCATAAAAGACAATACTGGGATTGTTTCGATTATAAATGATCGCATCTCTCATCAGTTCAACCCTTTGCTCCCATTGTCTCCCTTTCACGTCTTTTTCTGCATCACCTGCAGGCATGGCCTGCATCAAACCTACCCGATCACAGGACTCCACATCCTGCTTCCAGGGTGTCACATGCATCCATCGTACCAGGTTGGCATTGGTTTCTACCATGAGTCGATTGCTATAGTCGCTGAGCCAGGCAGGAACACTCATACCCACCGCCGGCCATTCGTTACTTGTGCGCTGCGCGTATCCTTTGACCATAATCACTCGGTCATTCAACTTGATCATGCCATTGGCAAATTCAGTTTTGCGAAAACCTGTAGTAGTCTTCACCTCATCTATCACTTGGCCGTCCATCTTTAGTCTTGTGTAAACATCGTAGAGATATCCATATCCCCAACTCCAAAAATTGAGACCCTCAACCATTGCAGAAGCCTTTGCTGTGGCTACTCCACCGGGAGATATCGTTACACTGTTTCCATCCATCACCTTGATGGTTTCCCCATCCATATCCCGTATTTCCACCTGATATTGAAAGGTTTTTGCTACTGCATATTCATTCTTTACTTGAGATTCGGCAAAGATGACGGCTTTACGCCCAGGGATATCAAATTCGCGTGCATATACATATACGCCAGTGGTCCCTAAGGTAGAGAATAGAGGAAGAGTCTGGTACAACCTATCTGAAACATGCAGATACACATTTTTAGGAAGTCCGCCGTAGTTGGCATTGAAATTATCGTTGTTCCATTGATGTTTCACGCCTGTGTGAAGTTCCTTATAATCCCAGGAATTGTCTGTTCGGACAGCCAGGGTGTTGCTTTCCGAACCAAAATTGACCAGTTCACTGATATCAAAGCCAAAAGCCATCACACCATTGTCGTGGTGACCAATGTATTGGCCATTTACATAAAAATCTCCGCCCTGTCTCACTCCTTCAAATTCCAAAAACACCTTTTTTCCTTCAAGGTCTTTAGGCAATTGGAATTGTTTGCGATACCAGGCTATACCTGTACTCAGGTTATGAATGTCATTTTTGTAAGCCTCGTTTTCATTCCATGCATAGGGCAGTGTCACTTCTTTCCACTGGTCGTCGTTGTGACCTACCTTTTCAGCCCCTTCTGGATCACCTACAAGCAGTTTCCACTCTTGATTAAAATTGTATTTCGTCCGCAAATCTGCAGAAGGGTTCTGAGCGCCCCCTTCTGAAAAATAGAATAGCGTCAATACTAGTCCTAATAAGGCTTTCAATTTTATACTTTCCAGAAATTTCATAATACAGTCTTTCATTCAAAAAGGAATCAAGGTATGGGGATGACACAAATATTCATCGATCGGCCATCCTCGGACAGCATGGCCGATTGGATTTCAATTTTCGTCCCATCCGGACTAAAAGTTGGGTGAGGATGATCTGCAGCGGTCGATTTATGTCCAGTAGATAAAAGGGTCATTTCTCTTGTGTCCCGATCTATCAAATAGATATTTCGGCTAAAATCATCACCCACGGCATACTTCCCATCAGAAGAGCCATGTACATGCCACAGTCCGCTACCTTCCTTGGTCTGACCGGCAATAGTCATCTCTCTTGTGTTGATATTGACGATACCAAGCCCGGTTGGCTTCTCCCTGGTACCGCAAGGGCCCCATTCAGTTTCTTGTCCAGGATTGGCACCTTTCACATCCGTTCCCTCTGGTTTTTCCCCGGTAGATTCTGGGATTTTGCGATGTCCCATGATGGCGATTGCTACTTCATCCTTGCCTATTACTGCCTCATGTGTGACCCATTCGTACGGAGACTCTGGATATAAGGGACGCAAACCTGTGCCGTCTGAATTAACGATCCAAGTACGCTGTGGCGATTTCCCACCCGTTTCCCAGCAAAAAATAATCTGACCAGGCACCCATGGGTTAGATTGAATATGCCCAACCTGAAAAGGAACAGAAACCACATATTTCACCTCTCCTGTTTTGACATTCATGCCCGCTATTCCACCAGGGCCGGCCCCCATATTCCTGGGACCAAAATCTTCTTCAATTTCCGTCCCCTCTGGCAAATTCTTTAGAGCAGCTTCGCGTCCAGCTCTGAACCAAACCCACTCTTCATCCGCATCTAAGGCCATGTCTCCGCTCGCTCCTAACTCCGAAGGGGTCGTCCCACAAACGCGCTGATATTTCCTGGCCGATTTGAGTTTTCCTGATGCGCTGTCAGCGAATAGCTTTTCCAGATCGACCTCCACTACGTCCATTGCATCATCAGTTGATTTTCGCATGAAGTAAAGCTTCATGGATTTTCTGGCGACACAGAGCATGCGATAGTAGCCTCCTTCGGTCACTTGTACGATATCTCCTGTTTCTTCATTTACAGCCATCGCCTCACCTTTGACCCGATTGGAGCGAAAAACCACCCACTTCCCATCAGCAGTCCATTGATTGTGAGTCGGATATATCTTAGAGTCTCCTGCCGGGGTACTGGTGAGGAATATCAGCTCGTTTCCAGTCACAGGATCCTTGATCACTTTTCTTTCGGATGGAAAACGAGTCCCAATCTGACTGAAAGCCAACCCAGAAGTGGCTACTATGACGGTTACTAGTAGTATTGCTTGTAATGTTGCTTTTATCATAGTCTCAAGAATTACTGTTCGCTAAAAATAGGTTCGTCAGTGTTGATTTCCTGATTGTAAAACTGCACCGCACTGTCATTCATTTTTGGATAGTTTTGATCCAACAGCGTGATCATCTCAGCACCTGCCAACAGCACTGGACCATAGCCATGAGCCGCATAAACATTGACAGGACGGTAGTAATAAAACGCCGGATCGAACCCCATCCCTGTTCCTACACAAGTGCCTTCCACCTGTCCTCTTGCATTTACCTTGGAGGCAATGGCATTCCATGCCAGACAAACCATCGGGCCATAAGCTTTTGCATCTACATATCCTCTGTTGATCGCTCGAGCTATCGAATAGGTAAATATGGCCGTAGCAGACGTTTCCAGATAAGAATCATTTCTATCTAGCAACTGATGCCAAAATCCTGATCCAGATTGATATTGGGATAAACCGTAAATATGCTTCTGCAGATACTCCAGCACTTTATCTCTTCCTTTGTAATCCTCTGGCAATACTTCCAACAACTCGACCATCGTCATGATCGCCCATCCGTTAGCTCTGCCCCAGTGAAACTGTGGGTGCTCCTTCATATCTATGATATAGGCATGCATGTACAGCCCTTTCTCATGATTGAACATACGGTCAGAAAACTGAATGACCTGTTTTACCGCATCGTCAAAGTAGCGATTGTCCCCGCTATACTGTCCCATTTGTGCCAAAGCAGGCACGCTCATAAATAAATCGTCCAACCAAAGCGAATTTTTCATAGGACGATTTCTGGCAAGCGTACCATCTTCCAGTCTCAGCTCTTTATTGCTGATGTAGTCCATATAATTTGTAATCATCGGATCCAACTCTCCCTCAAAGCCATAGTCCTTAGATTTGATCATGGCAGCACACATGGCACCTGCATCATCCAGTGCGTGAGGGTGCAACACCGACCTGATCGGATGACGAAAACCAGATTGCTTTTGCTCAAGCTTCATTACCTGTGGATACAACTCCGCCAAAAGGTTCATTCTATCCAAGGTGTATTTGGCATATTTAGGATCATCGGTATTTTGAGAGGCGAGCAGCATACCCGCGTATGTCACTCCCCACTCATAACTTACCGGTCTGAAGTCCCCCTGTTCGAAGGCTATCTTTTGATCCGACTTGATTTTATTGATTTTTTCAATCTTTTCTCCTGTTCCCAGATCTATGACTACCGAAGGAGTAGTGCTTTCCAGGTATTCATACACCCTATCGAGCGTAGCTACAATGGACTCCTCCGAAGGAATACCGTAAGGCGTGTCATAATCGGGTTTGGACAGGTGCAAAGGCGTGTTTACGTCGTTGGCTTTTTGCGCCTGAACAGTAGTAAATGCTGACGCGATAGCCAGCATCAGAATGAATGAATTTATTTTCTTTAACATTACTGAAAGATTTTATTTCGTTAACTATTTCAATTTCCACACAAGCACATCGGCCGTGGATAGACCCTGATCACCGATCAGGATTTTGGCATTAGCTGGTAATTGCATTTTATAATCTTCATTGGAGTAGTTCATAGCAATACCAAACCCGTCACGATACTCCACAATGACCCCCTTAGGGTAGTTCTCAATCGCTATTCCCAACTGCTTATACAGTTTCTCCAAAACAGCGTATTCCAGTTTACCCTCATGACTATCGGCTCCTACGTAGGTCACGCTTCCTTTTCCTAGTTCATTGAAAGTGACAGCCGCCTTGCCTTGATAAAAATCACTGGCGTATTGCCCCCAGGTCTCGGTACCTTCATTGGGCTTGAGTACATCCCCCCAACTTGTCCAGGAGAACTCTTCCCCTTCAAAGGCCACTGAATTTGAATCATATGATCTCAGGAGATCGTAAAATTCTATTTCGCTTCCGATCAGCTCATAGATCGGTGCTGCATGACTGGCCTCCCATAGGTGCCCCTTTTCGTCCTGATGTCCAGTTCGACAAGACATCACCAGATGCCCCCCATTCTTCACATATTCAGTTAATTTTTGAATCAAACCTCTATCCATTTGCTGATAGGCGGGCAATACCATGACCGGATATTGGGAAAAATCAGAAGTATCCCGAATGAAATCAACGGGAGCTCCAAAGGCCTTTAGCGCTTTATAATACTTCAGTACATGCTCTTCCGTATTCCACACTTTGGTTTGTTTGTTTTGATTGATGGCCACCGTATTGTCTGGATCATAAAGGATGGCAGTTTTTCGATCGAGGTATTCCTGAGGAACTATGGATTTTTTATAACTCTTTCTCAACAGTTCTACTTCCTCGATAAATTTCTGATACTCTAATCCCCCTCTGGTAGGTGTCACTCCATCAGGCCCTACTATACCGTAGTGGTACTGCTCATAGCCATAGATGGGTGCTCTAAAACGATAGGTACAAGTAAACTTGCTCCCACCAGCAAAGACATGCCACAACCATAGACGTACTGCTCCTGGCAGAGGCTGGGAGTTGATCTGTCCCCAATTGACTTGTCCAGGCTGTAACTCCATAACACCATAGATGGGACTTAGTGGACGGAAATAATCATTGGCCATAGCAATCCTAGAGTACTCACCTACACGATACCCTTTCGGGCCTATGCCTTTGTGATCCCCATATACCATGTAGCGGGTATAGGTAATAAAATCCAGTTCCTGACTCTTGCCAATAAAACTGGCACCATACATCGGAATATAATTGGTGGTAACCCACTGATCTGAAGAAGCGTGCTCTCGGATAGTAACTGCCTGCTGATCGAGGAAACTCGCCGTTTCTTCATTGCAAAATCGATTGTGATCCAGACGCTGGTAAAGGTTCATGCCCCATTGTCCATGTTTAGGGAGATTGATTTCAGAAAAATCACTGTAGGTTCCACTCCAGAAATTGGTTCCCCAAGCCGTATTGAGCGCATCAATGCTCTTGTATTTTGCCTCCAGCCATATACGAAACCTCTTTACTGCATCTTGGCTATAATCCACTACAGGGCGCGGCTCATTGTCCAACTGCCAGCCCATGATTCGATCATCCTGACCATAGTGTTTGGCCAGCTCTACAATCAATTTTTGAGAATATGCTCTATAGAACTCGTTGGAAAAAGAAGCATGCTGACGTGAGCCGTGATCCATAGTGGTGCCATCCTCATGAGTGATCAGAATATCTGGATGCTTTCGAACCAGCCACACAGGTGGAGTAGCTGTAGATGTACACATGATGACTTTGAGGTCGTGCTTAGCGGCCAGGGCAACTGCCTTGTCCAACCATTCAAAATCATAGACGCCCTCTTGTGGCTCTAGCTGGGCCCAAGCAAATTCAGCGAAATGGGTAAACTCAAAACCCATATCTGCAATTTTCTTTAAATCACGATCCCACTGTGACTCCTCCCAGTGCTCTGGATAATAGTAGGCACCGACACTTGTCAGTTGATCTGTTGGAAATGCTTCCTTAAGTGATTGGGCAAAGCTGCTCACACTGCCCATCAGCAAAATCGCGATAATAATTTTTCTCATATCAAATTCTCGTTTCTCGTAACTATTAATCTCTAAACTCAAATACCTCAGAAGGAGTGCGAGCTTTATTCATCAGACCTGATAGAAGCGCAACCTTTGATGTGTTTTCATCCGCCAAATCCCTCGACTCAGAAGGATCATCTGGTAAATAATATAACTCTTCGGTAGTATTAGCCGAATCCAGGAGGTTATACTTCACCAATTTCCAGCCATCACTTATCAAAGCTTGACGTCCTCCTAACTCATAAAACTCCCAATACAAATATTCGTGCTTCTTTTGATCTTCCGTCTCACCAAGCAAAGTGGGGAGAAATGATATGCCATCAAGATTGGCTGGTAGCTCTGCGCCCACTATGTCTGCTATGGTAGGCATCACATCCCAAAAAGCTGAAGGATGATCTGTTTGCAAAGCCGGCTCAACCTTTCCAGGCCATCGGACAATCATAGGTACCCGAATACCTCCTTCATAAAGGTCACGCTTATACCCTCTAAATGGACCGTTGCTATCAAAGTAATCCGGATCAGCCCCGCCCTCCTGGTGTGGACCATTGTCCGAGGTAAATACGACGATCGTATTTTCAGCCAAACCAAGCTCCTCCAATTTGGCCATCAACTCTCCAACCTCTCGATCGAGCACTTCTACCATGGCGGCAAATGCAGCTCGAGGTTTCTCTGCCGACCCTATGGCCCCATTCTGAATCGCTCCTCTCCATAATCCACTCCGTCGTAGGCAGTCTCAGGATCGAATTGGCCTGCATATTGGTTCAGCTCTTCTTCAGGTACTTTCATTTCTGCATGCGGCAAGGCGCTGGCGTAGTACAAAAAGAAAGGACTCTCTGCATTGTCCTCTAGAAACTTGAGTGCTTCCCGATGAATGAGGTCAGGTGCATACTGCTCTTCCTGCCCATTTCGATTCCCTGTCAAAACAATCTTTTCATCATTGTGCCAAAGCTGGTCTGGAAAATAATGGTGC
Source organism: Reichenbachiella ulvae (assembly GCF_025833875.1). Taxonomy (NCBI): domain Bacteria; kingdom Pseudomonadati; phylum Bacteroidota; class Cytophagia; order Cytophagales; family Reichenbachiellaceae; genus Reichenbachiella; species Reichenbachiella ulvae. Next base: position 2,962,300 of record NZ_JAOYOD010000001.1, read on the forward strand.
GCCAGTGTCTGGCTATAAAATCCATAAAACTCGTCAAAGCCTTGTAAGTTGGGATCTCCTTCGGTATCCAGGTAGCCTAAACCCCACTTGCCAAAAGCTCCAGTCACATACTCACTTTTTTGTAGCATCTCTGCCAGGGTGTAAGCCTCCGCTTCTAATGGCCAATTCCCTACGGGCTCCACCCGAATATTGCCTCTAACAGGCGTATGCCCTGTCGTCTGTCCTGTGAGCAGTGCTGATCTGGATGGCGAACAAACGGTACTGCCTGCATAGTGCTGGGTAAAAAGCATCCCTTGCTTTGCCAGTCGATCTATATTCGGGGTTTTGAACTTCTGCTGACCATAGCAACTAAGGTCTCCATAGCCCAAATCATCAGCCAATATATACACGATATTGGGACGAGAGGCTTCTTGTTTGCAGCCTACCAGTAGCAGCACAAAAACCATCAATAGTGAGTAGGTCCAATAGAACATTCTGGCTTTAATCATCATTTTACTAAAGCTGACAATCCACAGTCCTCCAATTTTTTAATGGCTTCTGACACCAATTCAGCATTAATTTTGGCACCTGCCTTATTGGTATGAGTATGGTCCTCTATAAAAAGTTTTTTTGTCACATAGTCCTGTCCTAATTCTTCATACTTAGTCGCTACCAAATCATTTAGATCTATGAAATAGGCCCCTTCCATTTCGGCAGCCTCTTTGGCCCATTGGGTATAGTCATTGGTATTGCGTGTGATTTTTCCATCCTCCCATATGTTCCTGGCGACCAGCGAACAGACAATAGGAATGGCTCCTTTTGCTTTTGTGTCAGCCACGTATTTTCTAATGTACCAACCGTAGGACTTCACGATCTCACGACGTTTGGTCAATATATTATCTATTTCCTCTGTCTCTTCACCATTTCCTTTGATGGTACCTCTTGCTCTAAAATCATCATTGACAGGGCCCGAATCATTGTGACCAAACTGAATGATCACGTAATCGCCTTCCTGCAATTGATCATGCACATCATTCCATCTCCCCTCCTGGATATAGGTACGGCTACTTCTTCCTCCCATGGCTTTGTTGACCACAGAAACTTTCGTCGTATCCAGCTCGTCTGACAAAAAGGAACCCCATCCCCAGAGTCCGCCTCCTCCTTTTCCACTGCCGCATCTCACAGTAGAATCTCCTACCAGATAAACCGTAGGCTTCTCAGGTGGCACTAATCCTACAAATAGCAATGCGATGGTTAATATTTTAGATAACAATGTCATTTCAATAATTATTTTTATTAGTTAAATGTCTTTTCTTCAAGTTCCACCAGCTCTACTGGACCTAACAGTCCAGATGGTTGAGCCTCCCAATGATCCGCATGAAATAACTTATCCTCACCTCTATTTTCTGCATCATGGGCGGGAAAATTAATGTTATAAAAGCGCTGATACGTTTGTCCAGACTCGTCCATGTGCTTGATCCTATTAGCCATCAGATTGCTGACGAGTACTTTTAGTTCATTGGTTTCCTTCAACTTTTCACTCGGAATGGTCAGCTCATAGACTGGCCCGATCAATGTCTCAAGGTATGCTCCATTGAGATAGACTTGTGCACTCTCATGCACTTTACCAAGACGGATTTGGTAAGCGGCTGCCTTCTCTGCAGGCTTTTCGAAAGTAGTGGTATAAGTAGCTGTTCCAGAAAACCTGGATGCTTTGACATCCTCAAATTTCGTCCATGAGGATAGGCTCGATAGCGTTCGACTCTCGGGCAAATCAGGGCCGCCCTTCGTAAATACTACCTCCCATTCACCCTTGATTTTTTGCGTTTCACCTTCTGTATAGTAGGAGAAAGAATTTCCTTCAAAGGGTGTTTCAGCACAAACAACCAAACAGCTTTCGCCAGGTGCCAACTGCAAATACACCGATTGTCCATTGGTTTGAGCGATTCCTTTTTCCCCTGTCATAGGATCAAACAAATAAGCATGAGCTGCTCCCTTGGCCATTGGTACCCACTGATCGATTCTCTCCTCGCCCCAATTAGCTATCAGATAAAGGGTATTCCCCTCGTATTTCTTCCGATTGAATTGCAATCCCAACTGGGTCATGGATTCGACAGGCAACTGAACCACTGTTAGCAATTCTTCTAATGATGAGGCGACAGCTGCCGTAGCTCCCATCTTTTCTTTCAAACTAAGCAGTTCCTGTTGCCTTTTCTCAAGATCATTTAACCCTGGAACATCCTTTGGCATATCTCCATGAAAAAGCACCTTAACTCCTGCATTAGCCGACTCAAGCAATTTACGCATGGTTGCCACTGGGATATAAGTGGTTTTTGGGATCAAAATGGCCTGATAAGCATTGCCTTGACTCACAATCTGATTGGCATCCACCTTGAGATTAGCAATCTGTTTGTCAGAAATCAAATCAAATGCGACTCCTTTTTCTAAGAGGGTATCACCTAACAATTTGACTTGAGATTTGTAAAAATTGCCTCTAATATCAAAATGCTCTAGTAATCCATGTCCGCGCTCTGCATAGCGATCATAAACAGGAAAATAAACCAAAACATCATTGTCCGGTTGGCTATTCTGCATGAATGACTGAATTCGGGCGATATATTCGTTCAGTTTCGAAAAATCATCCCACCAGGTATTGCGGTCATTGGCATGGATAGCTGCGTAAAACAACCAGCCTGGCCATACTTCATCATCCGGACTATAGGCCGTACCATGATAAAACACATGATTAACCCCTCCTAATAGATACCTCTCCAGGTTTTTTCTGATATCCGCCAGTGAAGATTGAAAATGATCATTCAGCCAGGTAGCTGACTCAGATGAGCTCAACCTTTTTCCATTCACATTGGCTGCAGATGAGGCAAACTTGATCTTTAGTATTTCTGTACCTTCGGTCTCTGGGATGTCCACCTGCGCATACAGATCCAAAATATTAGCGGGTGAGCCATGTGCCTGATTGCGAATGATGGCGTCATATTGTCTCGACCATGATTTCCATTCGTTGGTGAAGTTTTCGCTGATCAACTGCTCTACCGTAGCACGGTAGTCCATCAGTACTCTCTTGCTGGTCTCTCCTTCACGTTGACCTAACAATTCTGGCAAATAGCCTCTCAGGTCATACCCATTCAACTGCTGAAAAGCATCGAACATCTCAGGGGTCCAATCTGCCTGTCCTCTGGCATCATCTACTTCATAAGAATCATTAAAAAATGCCCTGAGAGTTCCTAAATCGCAATCCTTGAATGCAGAATCAAATTTCGAAAAATAGACCTGAATGGCCGATTTAGAGAAATGGTCAATGACATTGCCTTCACCAGCCGGAGCAGCCCGCTCTACCATTTTGCCATGCCATCCCATAAACAAGGCATACAGTTGCCATTCGCCATCAGGTGCAGTCCAATCTAGCTTGCCATTTTTCACACGGTCAGTGAGGTTCAATGTGTTACCTGCTTGGTCATAAGCCATCAGGCAAATCAACGGTAGCTCCTTTTCAAACTTCACCTGATCCAAAGCCAACTCCTGTAAATTATCGTTCGCAGCAATAGGAAACTTGATTTGATCTATCCCAACGGGATCTCCTACCGCCCTTACCATAGGCTGCTGGATATATTGGATTTTTTCCTTGAGTGACTGACCTGATTTCAAAACATAGGTTTTATGAAGGACATTCCTCGGCGCTTCATTTTCTCCAATCCAGGGGCCTCCGAATGGCCAGCCTGTTCCGGTGGCCATATCTACTCCCAGTCCAAGTCTTTCAGCTTCTTCGAGCGTGTGAACAAGCATGTCCACCCACTCTTCGCTAAGAAAATCAATGAACTGATCCTCCTGCCCTTTCACTCCGAAAATGGGAGTAATTTCTACTCCACCAAATCCAACTTCCTTGAATGATTCAAGCTCTGATGTTATGCCCTCTTTGGTCACAGCACTCCCATGCCACCACCAGCGAGTCCAGGGTTTGGTCTCTGCTGTGACCTCCGGCCAATCAATTGCCAGTGGTTTCTCACGTTCCGTACATGAGGCCAATAATAGAAGAACAAATAGAATTATGTGTTGTAGTCTTGTCATTCGTATTAGTGTGTTTGTCATCTATCGAATATTAATTTCAATGCGTTGTCCATACTTTTTCATCACATCAAAAGATAGCGTTCCATTATCATAGCTCCATTCTTTCAGTCGTTTTGACTTCTTACCTGATGTCACACGGATATCTTCGGGTTTCTCAGATGTCTTAATTTTAACAGAATAGGTTCGGTCTGGCAATTCGTATCCCATCGTATTTTCCGCAATCACAATGGCTTTACCCTCCTCCTTCTCAGAATATTCAATGGAGGTGGTGGTGTACTCTCCTGATTGGTAATCCAGCGTACGTCCATCATCTTCATATAGCTCATAAGATGCCTGGCTACCTGGGTAAATGGTCAATACCAAATGATCCAGTGGGTTTTGATCGATGTACTGTACTGGCAACTGACTTGGCACAATGCTGCCAGCCTTGTAGAAAATAGGCATCTGATCCAGCGGGGTAACGACATGAACATCCCGTCCTCCTTCATATATTTCCCCATCCCAGTGGTTGTACCATTTTCCATCAGGCAGGTACAGCGGTCTGGATTTTGCACCCTTTGTGGTGACTGGACATACTAAGATTGACTCTCCTAACAGATATTGGTCGGTGATGTTGTAGGTATTTATATCATCTTGATTCTCCAAAACCAAAGCACGCATGATGGGCATACCCGTTTGATAAGTTTCCCAACCTGCTGTGTACAGATAAGGGATAAGACTGTATCGAAGGCTGTCATATGTTTTGAATATTCGTTGTGCCTCTTCGCCATAGTTCCAAGGCTCTTTATAACCTGGATGATCCATCCCAAACAAATGGGCGATTGGTCCTAATAAACCAAACTGAGTCCAACGAATGTACAATTCGGGATCTGCGTTGTGCTCAAATCCCCCCATACAATGTGTCCAATAACTCACCCCGGATAGTCCTATATTCAACCCTGCTTTGATCACGGGTTCAAAATATTGCCACTCGCTAGGCCAGTCACCAGCAAAGATGAATGGATAGCGCTGAATTCCGGCGAAACCTTCGCGCGTATGGTTCATACCTCTGATCTGGTTGTACTGCTGAAATTTTTCGTAAGGTGCCTTGGCATAGGCTATAGGAAAAACATTGTGAAGCTTATAAATTTCTTTACCAGTAGGCCCCACTTTATCACTTTCATTGGCTTTGCGACCAAAAGCACTTCCTTCATCCGTCTTTAGAAACATGGCGCCTTGATCTGCTACTCGCTTCACGCCATTTTCCCACCACCAGTCAGTAGCTTCCTGATCAAAAAAATTGACAAACTCTCCCGGGTTATTTTCTTCAGGATAGACATAGCCTTTTTCTCGCGCCTGATCCAAAAGGTCAAGTGTATTGCCATTGTCAAATCTCGGGCGTAAATGCACGCCAGCCATGTTGATATTCATGGCATAAAGACTGTCAAACATAGCCTCAGGATCATCAAAAGTTTCTCTCCACTCAAAACTTGTAGCGCCCTTACCTCCATTTTTTCCAAAAATCCGCCAGGTAGAATCCAAATGCAAGATGTCAATCGGGATTCCCAATTCTCTGAATTTCTTAACCAATGCAACCACATACTGCGTGGAAGTCATCTCTTCGTACCCCCAGGTACCACCGCTGTAGGTTCCCACATGTAGACCAAAAGCAAACCGGTTTATCATCGGCGATTTGCCAGTCACATCTGTATAAGCATCCAGGATCTCAGAAAAATCGGGTCCGTAAATAAAGTAGTAATCCAATTCTCCACCTTCAGCCCCAAAATTGTAGGCATCCGAAGCTGAAGCACCCATATCCCAGGAGCTCTTAAAAGAGTTGTGAAGAAAAATTCCATAGCCTCTGGTGCTCATAAAAAACGGGACAGGGCAGTAATTGGCCTGCAGTACATCATAGGCACCGATTAGGTGTGGCCTACCTTCGCCTCGTCCAACATTGAGTTCTACTGATCTGCCTGTGCGGTCCAATTGATCCATTCTCTCCCCGAATCCAAAAAAGTGCTCATTGGGAAGCAGTGTTTTCTTGCTCAGAACTGTCTCATTACTTTTAGTATGCCCCATGCCTTTAGACAAAAGATGGCCTTCGGCATTATAGACTTGAATTGAAAATGGGGACTTATTAACTACTAATTTCAGTTCATTCGTTTGAAAGGTGAAAGCTTCAGTAGTTTCCTCAGTTTCAACAGGCACCTCATCCCAATCATATTTAATAACCATGTAAGGCTCTGGCGCCTCAAAATCCCGATCCCAACTGGTACGTACCCGAACCATACGATCCTGGCAAAACTCCAGCCGTACATCTGCATCGGTATAGGGTAGGGTAACTATATTCCCTTCCTTTTTAAAGCCGCTAGTATAATCACCAACAAGCTGCTGCGCTTTTGCGGTTCCTATCAACAATACTGTCAACATGAAATAAAACAGTCCTCTTTTCATCTTCTCATCATTTATTAATTGGTAAGCCTACGATATCTATCAGGCCAAATAAAACACTTCGGGCATTGCAACAGTGACTGGAGAATTATCATCGTTAACCTCCATCAAATCTGCCATATATGCCCACCATTTCTTCACTATCTCTTCTTTTCCTAAATCTTGACTACCTCCTTCTCCACTTACTTTTTGGAAGCCAAAAAGGGAATTAGTCTCCTCATCAAAAAATATAGAATACTCTGACACCCCCGATTCCTTCAGCAATTCCTGCAATTCAGGCCATATTTCGTCATGTCTCTTTTTATATTCCTGAATATTTCCAGGCTTTAATTTCATTTTAAATGCTACTCTGCTCTTCATCTTAATATCCATCTGGTTTTATACTAGACCCAGTTTCTGAAATTGTCCATTTCCAATCCTCCAACTGATCCGGTGCAGCCGGATCAAAAGGTTTGATAGATTCTTTTAAATAGTTCTTTAATGGAGACTCTGATTGTCGAATGGCTTCTACGACACATTTGGCTAGTTGCCATGCGCCAAAGGTACTGAAGTGAGTATTGTCTGCTAGTGCATCCCTTTGCCAGGCAAAGGTCCCGGCTGGATAATGCACAAATGCCTTTTTGGATCCTTCTACTCCCAGCGTCTCATACAAAACCTTACTCATGGTGTTTAGATCCAGGAGCAAAACGTCTTCTTTTTCAGCCAGCTGCCTCATGGCATTCGGGTACTCGTCCAGTGTATTGATGATTTGGCCATTTTCATCAAAGGATCGTCGGTTGGTTGATGTCACCAGCACGGGCGTGGCACCTTTCTCTCGAGCTAGATTGATGAATTTCATCAGGTATTCGATATAGCTGGTATAGGGCTCTACGTGACCGCTACCTGGCTTTTGGTCATTATGCGCAAATTCCATGAATAAAAAATCTCCGGGTTTTATCAAGGAATCTATCTTCTCAAGTCTTCGCTCCCCGATGAAGGATTTTAAAGTTTCACCTGACTCGGCAAAATTGGCCACCGCAACATTTGGCTTTAGAAACACAGGGAAAATCTGTCCCCATGACGCCCAAGGTTCCTTGTCTTGATCCACTACCGTAGAATTACCAGTCAGAAAAATGGTCGGTACATCCATTACTCGCTCGATACGCATCGCTTTAAGACATGGTCGCTCACCAGTAAACTCAATAGACAAATAGGGATCCCATTGTAAATAGCCCATCTCTCTTGGCTTTAGTCGGATGCTGTCCTGCCCATGGATTAAGGCTGACCGTACATTGACTATGATCGTGACTGTATCTATTTGACCATAGTCAGTATTATGCTCATATAACATGAGCCTGCGAGATTCTACACGAACAGAGGTACTAGATTTCCCTTCTGAGTCTCCTAATATCAATTTTACTCGATAATTGCCCTCAGGAATAGATTGCCAAAAAGTGAAATGCTTATCAGTAGTATAGTATTCCTCCTCTTCAATGAAGGAACCGGAAATTTGGTAGCCCAAAGAGTCGAGCTGATTAGGGACATTTGTTTGCACTTTGGCACCAGTATCGTATGCTGTACCGAATTCATAATACCAATGCTCAGCAGGAGACTGATCAGCACTTTCACATGAAAATAGCATAAATAATAGAGGTATCACCCCATGCACGAACCATGTAATGGTTCGCTCGTTTCGTCTATATTTTTCAATTTGTTTTGTACTGCCTTTTTTCTCCATATTTAAGGTTGTTCCCTCAAAATTTAGTTCTTCAATTCGCTCCATATGTTCTCTTTCCAAAAATGCACCTATTCACCAAAAATCATCTTTCTGTTGACAATTTGTACACTTCACTTCCTGCTAGCAGAAAGCATCCCAAACCATAATCCTCAAAATCGGGCTGTTTATCGTATGTTACTGGCTGTCCGGTACTCGGCTCTTTTCCTGTACTCTGAACATAGCCTAGAAAACCATCGTCGTGCAAGGACTCTTCTAAAAGTGCATTCCAGCCCTTGACCACAACCGGATAATAGGTTGCTGAATCAATCAAATTATTGTTCAATCCCCAGGCCATTCCATATACAAACAATGAGGTCCCTGTAGCCTCTTTGCCACCATAGTTGGTAGGGTCGTGAAGACTGGCATTCCAAAAACCATCTTCTCTTTGTACCTTAACGAGCGCATTCAACATGGCCTTGAGATCGAGCTCATATTCCTCACGATGTATTTCATCATCAGGAATATCTTCAAGCACTTTCACCAATGCAGCCACTACCCAGCCATTTCCCCTGGACCAGTAGCAGTCCTCTCCATTAGGTTCAGTGTAAGGAGGGTCATAGTCAGCATCTCTCCACCATAGCCCATCTTCGGGGTTGTAAAGTCCTTCTTCCCCCTCTTGATATTTTGAATAAGCGTACATGTCATACATTCTTTCGAAATAGGCCGTATCTCTATATAATGCACCCAATTTTGAAAAAACCGGCATGGCCATTTGAATGGCATCTATCCAATCCCAATCATCAATCTTGTCAGTGACCATCATACTATCTATAGAAGCCTTAGTATTGGCTATGCGTTCTTCCTGAGGGTCTAGTTCATATAGATCAATGTATGTTTGACCTGCACACTGGTTGTCGGCATTTCTGGTAGTCACACCATCGCGAAAGTTCCAATTATGAGATTCTCCCCATTCTACCGCATAGTCATAGTAGGTCGGCTTTGGATCAGTAGCATACAACGCCATCAATCCTTCATAATAGACCCCTCTGGTCCAGATGTTGCTTGGACGCTCTTTGTTGGTAACAATGGTTTTTCCTGTATCAGGCCATTTGTCCATGAAGTATTGGTTGGCCAGCCGCATGGCCTTCAGTGTTTCAGTTTTGGAGGGAAGTTCTGTGGAAGTAGGAGTGCAACCCAAAGAAAAAATTAGTATGGCCAGCAAGCCAAGCATTGAGCCAATCTTATTTAAAAGTTGCATCCAGGTAATCTTTTTAATTTCATTCTCATTCATGGGTAGCATTATCATTTTAGTTTCAGTCAGCTCGATAATAATAGCTCATAAACTGATCTTCGCTATATTGAAAAAAGTGACGCTGGTTATCGCGTCACCTTTTTCAAACAAATTACTATTTATCTAATTCTATCATCCTCCTGCATATCCAGGATTCTGCTCCAAATTAGGGTTAGCATCAATTGCCGCCTGTGGAATTGGGAAGAGTTTTCGATAATCATCAGATGCCTCCTTAAATTCCCAGGGATCTCCAAATTTGTCAAATCGAATCAAATCTCTTCTTCTATGCATCTCGAAAGCTAGTTCTCTTCCGCGCTCATCCAGAATATCATCTTCAGTCAATACTGTCAATGGTGTAGCATTACTTCTAGCTCTTACCTGATTCACCAGGTCAAGCGCTTCTCCACCTGTATCACCTTGTCTGAAAAGTGCCTCTGCCTTCATCAATAAAATATCTGCGTATCTACTAAAGGCAATGTCATCACCATATAAAATGCACCATCAGGCCCTCTCGAAATGTGAGGGTCTCGGACACCTTTTTGACTCGCCAATGTATCACCTGCAGCAATAGGTTGGCCGTTGTTGATGTCTGTAAAGGTATACCCGTCAGTACTCAAAGCCATGAAAAGACTATGAGTCGGATCAGTGAAGTAGACCAATAGATAGGCCGCCATTTCATCAGTTTCATGGGTTTTCTTTTCTTGACTACAAGAGGCCATGCCCACTAGCAATAACAAAAAGACTACAATGGGAATCGAAGTACTGTGTTTCATTTTCTTTTCTATCAAATATTTTACCTACTCTTAATCAAGGAGACGTCATCAACCAAACAAAATGCTCCGGCTTTTCCTTCAGCCAAAAAGCCAATTATGACCTCATTGTTTTTCACCTTTATTTTTTCAATGCTTATAGTCGTCCAGTTTTCATTCTCCTCAATGATATTAAAATCAAAGCGTTTGCCACCAGATTCTGCGAACATTTCCAGTTGATTGAAATCCCCCTTGTTCTTCACTTTTGCGGTAAGGGTATAACTGCCATTTTCGAACTCTACATAAGGAGAGGAATCGACCTTTTGATGCACTTTTCGAATAAAATCTACCCTGTCACTCATATTCAAACTTCTCTCACCAATCACCACTTCACGCTCTTCTTTTGTATTGGCATGATTGAGCACTGGTGACAGGGAATCTAGTGAGATCTCCGTTCCTTTAACGACAGTGGTTTCCCACCCTAGCAATCGGGTTTGAACTGGCTTTACTGGACTAGGCATTTGCTTTCGATCTGCCTCGAAGCTTGGGTTTTTCACATAGTTGTTATCCTCGGCCACTCGCCATTCACCTGTTTCTTCGTTCAAGTCCCATGAATTCAAGGAGTTGAAATGAGGAACGTATTCTTCAAAAGACAATGGACACCACTGATTGTACCCCAGGCCATTCCCGGCAAAATCAGCCCAGCGATCCCCACAGAATATGACGGTTTCTTGTTTCGTACCACGAACGGTCACAAAAAAACCAGTTTGAGAAATATGGGCATAATCGTCTTCAGCACCAGCAAAAACCTGCATGTCGTTTTCCGGAAGATAAGGTCCCATAATATCATCTGCCACTAGATAGTAAGCGAGAGAACCATCCCAACCGTACAATTGTGATGCAGCCAGGTAATACTTGCCTTTGTACTTAAACATGCAGTTACCCTCTCGGCCTGCGCCTCCAAACACTTGTTTGTAATCGAGTAAAGTTATCTTACCATCCTTGAGGCCAATCTCTGAGATGTAAATCTTATGTCGTCCTTTGCCGTAGCTATAGACCAAATAAGATTTGCCCGTGTCCTCATCGGTAAAAACCGTCTGATCTCCTGTGTTAGGCGTGCCTATCCAGCTCTCCATGCTTTTGGTATGTGTTTTTTTAAAAGGGCCCAAAGGCGAATCGGCTACTGCAAAAAGTACGCTGGCATTGTATTGAATGATGAGTACGTACTGATCGGCCTCTTCCACATATGCCACACCCATACGCCCAAGCCAGCCCCATCTTCGGTCTGGATCGTCGAACACTTCGTCTGGTGTTAGGACATCTGCTTCGAATTCCCAATTGACCAGATCGGTGGATGAATAGCAGGTCACTCCTTCAAAATTGTTTCGGGGTTGCGTCACAGAAGGATCCTCGCGATACATCTCGGCCTGCTTGTAATGCACACCATACCAGAAGTATTTTTCTTCGCCCGTTTCTGGATGGGCAAATCTAAAAATACCTCCGCCCTGGCTATAGATCGGTTGACCGTCTTTTGTATCCCAAAAGCTATCGTTTTTGATGTTGTTCCACTGAGCCAATACAGGATTACTCAATACGGCAATCAACCCAATGCAAAAAATGTATTTAACTGTTAATATGATTTTGGATATCTTCATAACGCTCACTTATTCTGCTTTAATAGTTATAGAATCACTAGTCAAACCTTCTGATACTGCCTTTACAGTGATCTTTCCTCCTTTTTCAGCTTGTACTATGGCCATACACAACCCATTGAAAGCCTTTCTTTCTTTGCCTTTAGGTGATGATAAATCCCGCATGTTGCCACTTTCTACACCTATGATCTTGGCTCCTTCTACTTCGAACTGCACCAAATTGTCTGCCGTTGGCACCCTGTTTCCGTCCTTATCCAGAATCTCTACCGTCACGTGCGCTACATCGGTAGGATCAGCCATGATCTTTTCCTGATCCACTGATAAACGAATTTGAGCTGGAGCCCCTGCTGTGACCAATCTATAGGTATATTCCTTCCCGTTTTTCCTTCCTACTGCTACCAGTTCACCCGGCTCGTAGGGCACATCCCAAGATAGGTGCAAATCGCTGGTTGTCGTGTAAACCTTTCCTTCTTCAGGTTTATTCCATCGTTCGGCATTTCCTTTACGTGGAAATTCGAGGTATTTCGCTCCATAAGATTTCCCATTCAAAAACAGCTCTACGGTATCACAATTGGAATAAGCAATCACAGGTAGAATTTGCCCCTCACGTCCCTCCAGGTTCCAATGAGGCAACAAATGCAGGGTTGGGTCTTCGGTCCAAATACTCTTAAAAAAGTAGTAACCGTCCTTCTTGAAACCACAGTTGTCCAGGTATCCAGAAGAAGCACCCCGAAAAGGCCACCTCCAGGATTCTCCATAGTAATCGATACCCGTCCACATAAAATCACCAATGACATAGTCGTATAATAGCGTGTATTTCCATCGTCCCTCTACATCTAGTGGTCTACCATACGCATATCGGGCATTCACTTTTTCAGGATCATCTCCCAGGTTGTAATTGCCGCGATAGCCTCCCATTCCAGTCGATTCTGTTGCCACTACCCGGCGATTAGGATAGTTGGTTTTATCCTCGTGGTAGTACAGTTCTCGGCGGTCGTGCCAGCGATCCGGATAGTTATAACCAACAATGTCATTCTGGTATTCTGCCAGGTAAGCCTCAGATGCAGGATTGTCATCCGCAGCAATACGGTCATTACCTGCCGTAACCAATCGAGTAGGATCAGCTTCGTGACATATATTAATCAATGCTCTGGCGATCTCGGGGCCTTCTTCACTAGACTGATCAGGCACCTCATTGCCCACACTCCACATTACTACTGAAGGGTGGTTGCGATCTCGGTAAACCATGGCCTTCAGATCTCTTTCATACCAATCTTCAAAGTACAACTGGTAGGCATAATCTCTTTTGCCATGTACCCACTCATCAAAAGCTTCGTCCATCACTAAAAACCCCATTTTGTCGCAGAGATCATAAAACTCAGGCGCCATAGGATTGTGGGCCGTGCGGATGGCGTTGCAGCCTCCCTCTTTCAAGATCTCTAAGCGTCTTTCCCAAACTCTTTCTGGAACTGCCGCTCCCACAGCCCCTCCATCATGGTGCAGGTTGACTCCTTTCATCTTCACCTGTTTTCCATTCAGTAGGAATCCATTGTCGACATGATATTCTATGGTTCGGATCCCCACATTGGTATATACACAATCGGATTCCTTTCCATCGACACTGATGGTAGACTTGAGCGTGTATAGATATGGAGATGCCACCGACCACAACTCAGGCGAGGGTACTTCCATTTCCTGCTCGAAAGACAAACTACTATTCCCTTTGATCGTGGACTCCTTTTTTATTGAAGCCACTTTCTTACCGTTGGCATCCAGCAGCACGTTTTCGATTGTCACTTCCTGAATGGCTCCTGGGTTGTCATTCTGGATAGAGGTTTTCAGATACAAAGTAGCCTTGCCCTCTTCAACAGATTTGGTATAGTAGAATATCCCATATTTCTCAAAATGAAGCTTTTTAGTGGCTACCAGTCGAACATGCCGATAGATTCCCGACCCAGTGTACCAACGTGAATTAGGCTGTTTGGAGTTATCCACTTTCACTGCAATCACATTACCTTCAGGCTTTAGTATACCTGTCAGGTCATAATATATGCTAGAATAGCCATAAGGGTGCTTGCCCAAATAGACATCATTGACCCAAACCTCACTGTTCATGTATATACCATCGAACTCGATAGAATAATTATTTTCTGCATCGAATTTTGGCACATCAAAAGTCTTACGATACCAACCGATCCCTGTTGGGAAAAAGCCTACGTTACCGCCTCCAGGAGCCTCTTTATCGTTTTCCAGCTCTATGCTCCAATCATGCGGCACATCCAATGTTCGCCAACTATCATCGTTGAAATCTGCTTTAGAAGCATTGGGTGTATCTCCTAGTGAAAATTGCCAGTTGGAATCAAAGTTGGTTGTAACTCGACTCTTGCTTCGCTGTGCAAACAGCGTCGTGCTCAATAGGATGATAATAATCGTCAGCAGGTTCTTCATGACTTTATTGTTTTGGTGGATTAATCGGCAGTATATGCTGAATATAATTCAGGATAGATGTCAATGTTTTCGTTGGTGTTCCCTTCTTGATCGAACAGCCCACCCCATCGAGGGGATGTAGGCTCCCAAATAAAGGTGCCCAGCCCCATTCCGTTTGGAATATTGTGGACGATATCATTGACTTCTTTTCTGTTGTGGTGATATTCTACTACGAAAATAGGCTTATCATATCGCGTCACCAGGTCATTGAGATTGGCTTCCAAATCCTCCAGTGTACCGTGGTATTCTGGATAGTAGGATTGTCCAATCACATCAAACTTCACATCACGACTTATGATCTTATCGAAAAAAGCCACAGATTCGGGATTCTGCCCACCACAGGCAATATGAACCATAATGGTAATGCTCGGGTCAGCCGCACGAACAGCCGCACTGGCACAGCGCAACAGCACACTGAAGCTTTCCATCTCCTCATCTGAATCCACTTTTTCTTTCCCCTCTGGCAGTTTGCCCTGTGGCCAAACCATCCCATTGTTGATCTCATTTCCGACCTGAACCATATCTGGGCGTACCCCTTCGCCGATGAAGCGTTTGATGGTTTCGTTGGTGTAGCTGTAAATTCTACCTTCTAATGCCGAACCATGCAGTTCCTTCCAGGCTGAAGGAGTGAATTGCTTTCCTGGGTCAGCCCAGGTATCGCTGTAGTGAAAATCGAGCAAAAAGTTCATTCCGGCTGCTTTCACACGCTTGGCCATTTCCAGGGTTTTCTCTAACCCGCAAAAACCTTTACCTCCTCTAGAATAGCCATTTTCTGCATCGGGGTCCACAAACAAACGGAGTCTGATCCAGTTGAATTTGTGATCCTTCAATATCTCCAGGACGTCTTTTTCTTGTCCTTGATCCGAATATTTGGCACCACGATCTTCTGATTGTGGCACGAAAGAAACATCGGCTCCAATCACCGGTGTTTCGATATTCACTGTTCGCTCAAAAGGAGGCTCCACTTTAGCCTGTTGATCAGGGTTTAGGTTCTGCTCATATACCTCATCGTATAGTGCAAAAATTGCTTCTGAGGGTTTGCCTTCTTTGTCGAACATCGCACGAGTAGGCTCCCAGGCCATCGTTCCATAGCCTAAGCCGTTAGGGACAGATCGTACGATATCATTGATAATTTTAATGTTCTCTTCGCTCGCTCCATACTCGTTGACGCACACCGGTTTATTGTAACGTTTCGAAAGGTCGTACAAATTGGCCTTCAGATCATTGTAGGTTTCGTGCCAGCGCTCATAGTAGGACAGACCTATCATATCGAACTCAGCCCCATATTGATTCATTTTGTCCAAAAACTCTCGACATAGCGTGTTTTGACCTCCTAATGCCAGGTGAACCATAAGCTTGCTATCAGGCAAGACTTCCCGAACTGCCTTTTGCCCCGCCTTGTACAAGCCCATCAAAGCTGCCCAATTTTCCTCTGTTGCATTGTCTAGTACTCTGCCATCGGGCCATACCATACCATGGCTGATCTCATTGCCCACCTGAACGATTTCAGGAGCCACGCCTTCTTTCTTTAGAGTGGTCAGCACTTCCTTAGTGTATTCGTACAGCTTATCTTCTAGGGCCTTATCTGTCAACCCTTCCCAGGCAGAAGGCTTGAATTGCTTATCGGGATCGGCCCAGGTATCACTGTAATGAAAATCCAGGGTAAACGTCATGCCAGCCGCCTTGATACGCTTGGCCATGTCCAGGGTATTGTTCAAATCACAAAAGCCATCCTTAGAATACCCATTTTCGGCAGAAGGATCTACAAATATCCTTAATCGGATATTGTCAAAATGATGCTTTTTTAGGAGATCAAAAATATCAGTCTCCTTACCTTCTGTATCGTAAAAACTACGTCCCCAGGACTCCATTTGTGGAACGAAAGATATATCAGCCCCTATACTCTGTGAGGGGGCGTCAGATGTATCTGGTGTACAACCAAATAAAGTGAGAGCTAAAAGCAATACGACTGAGGTATTGAATTTTTTCCTTCTAATAAAAGAGGTCATCATATTGAATAGTATTTTTAGTTCTTTCATGCTACTAATTATTTGACTTGTATCTCCAACTGGCCTGATTCGAGACCATTTCCTGATACTGATAGTTTAACAGGCCCTGTATCGGTGGAGGATTGCACCAGGACCACCAACTTGCCATTAAAAGCTTTCATCGTTGGCTTATGAAACAATTCCAAAGAGGTAGGGTCTCCATTACAAACTGCTCTGAAACTCCCATTTCCTTTCACTTTGAATTTCAATTGGCTATCGGCTGTCGGGCAAGGGTTGCCATCTTTGTCCACAACAGTAGCCGTCACAAAACTGATATCCTCTCCATCTGCATTCAGTATGGTTCTATCAGCACTCAATTCAATGTGGTGCGGTGCTCCGGCAGTTTTTATCTCCTTTTCGCTCACGGCATTGCCATCATCGTCATAGGCCACTACTCGTACCGTACCCGGTTCGTATTTCACGTCCATCCAGCGCAGACGATAGCGATCTAGCTTGGTGCTATCGTTCTTGGTGCGGACTCCCTGACTTTTTCCATTGATGAAAAGCTCCGCACTGTTGTAGTTGGTGTAGACGAAAACCGGAGTGGTTTCACCTTCACGGCCTTTCCAATTCCAGTGTGGGAGTATATGCAAGGTTTCGTCCTCTGTATTCCATCTGCTACGATAGAGATAGTAGCGATCTTTGGGCAACCCTGCCAGGTCATTGATACCAAAATAGGAGCTTCGAGATGGCCAAAATCCATCGTAAGGTGTAGGCTCTCCGAGATAGTCGAATCCCGTCCAGACAAACTCACCCAGCACCCAGGGCTTATCATCCTGCATCACAAAATCATCTTCGGGTAGATTGGACCAGCTACAGTACTCTAAATCATAAGACGAGCTATGCCCATCATCGTATTTTTTATTGATGCCCTTTTCAACAGGGAATTTGTATACTCCTCTAGAGCTGACAGTAGAGGCCGTTTCCGATCCCAGAATAAATCCCTGAGGAAATTTCTCATAGGCTTCTTCATACAAATGAACCCTGTAGTTCAATCCCGGTACGTCCAGCAATACACCAAAGCCTGACTCCATCACCGCCTTGACCTGATCCATACCTACTGTGACTGGCCGGGTTGGATCTTCGCGATGAAAAACATCCTGAATCCAATTGGCTCTCTTCACTCCGACTGATCCGTGCTGGTCTGGCACTTCATTACCAGCACTCCACATGATGATACTTGGGTGATTGCGAGTAGCTCGTACCAGGTTCACAATGTCTTTTTCCGCCCACTCATCAAAGTAGAGATTGTATCCATTTTTGACTTTAGGCTTTTTCCATTCGTCAAAGCTTTCGGCCAAAAGCAAAAAGCCCATCTCATCACAAAGCTCTACCTGCTCCAGGGATGGCATATTGTGAGCCGAACGAATGGCATTGCACCCCATATCTTTCAGAATCGTCAACTGTCGCTTAAGTGCTGCTCGGTTGACAGCTGTTCCTAATGGCCCCAGGTCATGATGCAAACAGACGCCTTTGAATTGAGTAGGCTGTCCATTCAATACAAACCCTTCCTCTCGAGTATACGCGATATTTCTAATCCCGAAACGAACATTTTCAACCTGCTTTAAGGTTTCTCCCTGAAACAACTTGATCTCTGCGGTGTACAAATAGGGATTTTCGATCCCCCAGCGATTAGGATTAACCACTGCCAGATCCTGAACAAATTCATCACCGAACTGGGTGGAAGAAGCTTGTGTAGCTACCACCTTACCATTGGCATCTTTGATATGGGTTTCGACACGAAGATTTTCTCCTTTTGCTCTGGACTTGATATTAACCCTAGCCAGCGTATGCGTAACATAAGGAGTCGTCACGAAATGTCCCCAGTGCTCAAAACTCACCTGGTCTTTTATTAGCACCTGAACCTTGCGATAAAGACCCGCCCCAGGATACCATCGGGATGAAAAAGGCTGATTTTCCAACCTAACCGCTATCACATTTTCTCCTTTCTGGAGTTTGTCCGAAATATCAAAATAGAAATAACTGTAGCCATAGGGTCGTTTCCCCACCAACTGGCCATTAACATAGACGATTGCGTTGCTCATGGCCCCATCAAAAGTCAGCAAAACCTGCTTATTATCGAGGTTGGGCAGATCGAGGGTATTTCTGTACCAACCGACACCTACGAAAGGTAATGCACCCGTACGACCGGTTTTCTCTGACGCCACTTTTTCATTGTTCTGGACGATTTTGACCACTTGCTTATCTACTTCTTTGTCAAAAGGCCCGTATATCGCCCAGTCGTGAGGAACGACCACTGACTCCCATTTGGAATCGTTAAAATCCACCTGATAGGCTGATACCTCCTCTCCTTTGTGGAATTTCCATCCCTCTTTCAATTGGATGACCTCTGTCTTCTGAGCCATTGCTCCCTGTCTCAACAGGACGATTATCGCAAGTACAATGACCACTCTAAAAATCTTCATTTGCTAATAAATCAGTTTAATTTTTATTTCGAATTTCGTTTTACGTCAGTGGATGACTCCTATGAAAGGACTTGGATATGAGCGCTAGAATCTAGCTTTCAAAATGAGACCTTGCAGCTTTGTTCTCATCTTCAGATCAATCTTTATACTTTCACAATCATGCTATTGGAGCCATTGCGACTCCACACTCCAGGGAGTAATCACTTTCATACTTAACCCGTGTTAAAATTAGTCTTACCATTACCAGGACTATTGAACGAATCATACATAAACTATCAATTATCTTTCATGTCCCTTTGTTATCATTCAGCGAACAATCACAAAGGGAAAAAGCCCCTCTATGACTGGTTTTTATTCTACTTTTTATTTTCATCTAAGTTGATCAATACTATCATTCGATAATTGGGAGCACCAAATAAGATGGATGCTCTGCATCTCGATAAATTGTTACCTTCGGAGCGGGCTCAATTTTGGGTGTCCCCCTTCCAGCAAAACTGATGGCCAGTTGGATCTTATGCCCCGTCTTGAAAACCATGGAAATGGGTAATATTGGGAACTCAAGCAAAGTAGGTTGACCAGGCACCAACAGCTTTTCGTCGGATGTATTTGAGCTGTGATAGGGCAGTCCTAAATTGTTGTATGGAGCTTCTGCTTGCTTCCGCATAGAAGCCCTCAATTGTCCCTGAATATGATAAGATGAAACACTACCATCTGGTGCTACATCTTGAATGGTCGCCACAAAATCCCCATCAGTAGCCGTTGAGGAAATCCAAAGACTCATCTCTGGATGACCGGTCACCTGTACATCTTCACTTAATGCTTCAGTTTCGTAGACAATCGCTCCTTTGCCATTCGTTCCAGGCTTAAAGTCATAGTTTACCCTAGTTTCATCCTGGCCTCCATCAGTAGGTTGGATAGTTGCAATACTTCCCTCTCCAAGATAATACTTCACCCTTTTCTCCTCTGGTAATGGCCATTCTTGAGACGTCTGCCATTCCTCACCTTTGGGTGCATTATAAGTGAAGTAATAAACAGGATCTTCGTCCATTATACCGTTATCAATGCCTTTGAGCCAGTAGTCAAAAAAGCGTAACTCCTCTACAAGGATGTCGAAACCTGTCAAATCCTGAGCAGTAAACCAATCGCAGTGAACGCCAGGCCCCATGATAATCTTCGTTGGATTGGTGATGTTATTAAAAGCGAAATAAGGACCATGCTTGGTATATCCTTCGTCCCAGTTCACCGCCATGTACATGGCTATGCCTGATTGATTGATCTTATCAAGATAGGTAGACGGGCTACTTTTTACCCACCATTGTTTGGAGGCTTCATCTGTTAACTCATCAGAGTAGCCATCTCGGAAAGGGACATAGCCAGCACTTTCGATCGTGCCCTCATGCTGCTTGATGGCAGCTTTCAAAAGCGTACTGTCTTCATCACCATCTACGGTTGCTGCCCATCGATCTCTTCTTTGCTGAGACGTCAAGCCATCGTCCGGCTGTGGCCAACGGCTGGGGTTTCCAATCCCTCCGGGTACACGAAAAGCATACGTATCGAAATCAAAACTCATGGGAAACATGGCTTTGAGATGTGGAGGGGCTGTAGTAGCCGCTTGCATCTGGCTGCCGCCAGTGGCCGAACATCCCCACATACCAATATTCCCATCACTCCAGGGCTGCACTGCCAACCATTCGGTAATATCGTAGGCATCGTTACGGGCAGGACCTACCCATTCACCTCGATTAAAGCCCTCATTGTGCCCAAAAGAACCATATAAACCTCTAAAATCTACAGTAGCCACCACATACCCATACTTCACCAATTCACTGGCAGTACCCGCATAGCAGTCTACCGTCAATTTTTCTTCTGTATCGCCACTATATCTACGATTGTATGGCGTATGCATCCATAGTACAGGAAGAGGGGTATCTATGACTTCTCCAGTCTTTTTATCCTTTGGGCGATAGATGTCCACCGCCAGCTTGACCCCATCACGCATTTCTACATATTGCGAACTGATATCGTACTCCTCTGCATAAATCGCCTCACTGTATCCGACGTATTCGCCTGGTCTGGAAATGCGGTTCTGTTGCACTTCACTTTTCTTTTCAGTTCCGCATGAGCTTATAAACGTACCCACCGCCAAACTGAAAGCGATTGAATATTTGTAAATAGTACTGAAGTCGATCATAATTAAAATTGAACTGTTGGCCATTCAGATCTGTCCCACTCGATGGTCTTTATAACCAACTTGGAATGTCCTTTGTCATCTTTATCATATCCGTGAGCTACGAAATAGGTTTGCCCATCAAAATCATAAACCGCACAGTGACCAATCCCCGCATATTCATCCGTTTCGCCAGCTACAAAGGTTCCTCCCCCAGCGTACAAGGGTTTACCTTCCTTGTCAAAGTAAGGACCTCTGATATCGCGAGAACGCCCTACCAAAACCTTGTAAGTGCTATCTAATCCACGGCAGCAATAGTCCGTAGACACAAATAGATAGTAGTACTGGTGTCTCTTGTAAATAAAAGGCGCCTCTATGGTACCATCTCCCGGATCGGTATCCGGCATTCCAAATGTTCTCTCCTGCTTGGCGATTGTATACCATTCTTGTGGCTCAGCTAGCGCCTTCATGGTTGAGTCAAGCTTTACCAGCTTGAGACCACCCCAAAATGAACCAAAAGACAGCCAGCCTGTCACTTCCCCTCCCCACTTTCTATCGAAATAAACATTGGCATCTATGGCGTTCCAAAAATCACGACCAGGGATAGACTGGAGGATCATGCCATGGTCTACCCATTCATAATCCGGGCTTTTTTGATCCAAAGTCTTATTGGTCATTACGCCTATCGCCGAAGTATTTTTGGCAAAAGCTGAAGGAGAATAATACAGATAATAAGTACCGTCTAAATATTGAATATCTGGTGCCCAATATCCACCTCTATAGCCCGGTATTATATCATCGGTGACCCATTCCAGCTTACTAGGCACACGTTTCAGCCTTTTCCACTTTTCAAGATCCGTGCTCTTCGCCATCCCACCACCTGTGGTGAACAAGTAGAAGTCATCTCCCTCTTTGATCATTACTGGATCATGTGCTACAAATCCCTTCGAATCATCCGGTTTCCAGTTAGGCTGTGCCATGCCCCAGGTACCACACAGCATCAAGATGATTAACAGCTTATATTTCTTACTTAATTTATCTTTCATATTTATTCCTAATTTCGATTCATCTGGTAGTTGACTGCTGATAAAGTCGTACATAATCTATTTCATAAGTCCTCGGGAAATGGGTTCCCGAAGGATCACCTCCATTGGACCCCAGGGCCAGATTCAATAAGATGTAATGGGGCTGACGGAAGGGATTGAACCCGTCAGGGTTGGTGGTCGTGCTTAAGTCAATTTCGTTGAGCAATTGATCATCCAAATACAGCTTAATGTAGTCCTGAGTCCAGTCCATTTTCCAAATATGAAATTGACTACTCCACTTATCATTACCCACTGTTAACTCTTTGAGTGGCACACTCTCCGAATCCCAGTGGCTCTTATAGTTTTCTCCTGCTGACCAACAGGCATTGGCCAAAATCGTAGGACGACCGCCCACGAGATAGTATTCCATCAAATCTACCTCGCCGCAGGCAGGCCAGGGCTGATCTATGCCCAAAGTCCAGATAGCTGGCCACATCCCCATGGCCGTATCTATTTTGGCTCTTACCTCTAAAACGCCATACTGAAATTCCACTTTGCCTTTAGAATAAAGACAAGAGGATGAATATTCAATTTTTTCCCTTGACCGCCTCCAGTTTGAACTTTGGGCATCATAGTTAGGATTAGGAAAGTCTTCTCTCTTCCCGTTGATTACCAGCAATCCGTTTTCAAGACTGGCATTCTCATCTTGATACCACTGGAGCTCTTCGTTTCTTACAAAGCCCCGTTCAAAAGACCAAAAAGTCGTATCGGGCTTTCCCTCTCCTTCAAATTCATCACTCCAGATCAGTTGATACTCTTTCTGCGACTGAGCCCAAACTTCCGATGGGAGGATAGAACCAAATGACATACATAAGGCCAGGATACCAGCCACCCGTGGATTCAGCAAAACACAGCTCAACCAACTCCATCGTACTTCACTCTGGGCTCGATTGGCCAAACGCCATTTTAGTGCTATTGATGAAAATGGATTGCTCATGCTTCTGCTCTATCCATATTTGCTTTTCAGCTTTTGAGGTATCTTCTTTAAGGCTTCAGGTATTTGTCAAAGAATTTTTCCAGTGCCGGATCCGTCACATCCAACTGTCCATTGTAAGCGATACCATGATCTCCTTCCATCTCTAGGTATTCCAGATTAGTCGCTCCTGCCGCTTTCATCTTTTCTACAAAGTCCCGAGTTCTTTCTGGTAATACGATTTTGTCTTCTGTCCCCTGAATTAGAAACATAGGTGGATGACCAGCGGCTATATAACCGATCGGCCACCATTCTTTTTTGGCCATAGGCATATCTCGACCCAGTTCTGTAGGAGGAGAACCTGCTCCTGCTACATTGACCATACTGGAGTATTCATCCCATCCACCATCACCTTCGAGGTTGGCAGTGTCTGACACCATAGCCAGCATCATAGACAAATGTGCTCCGGCAGAATGACCATAGCTACCGATTCTATTGGGGTCTACGTTGAGCTCATCCGCGTGTGCACGCAACCAGCGAACGGCACATTTGACATCTTCGATACAGGCAGGAAACTCTGCTTCACCGGTTAATCTATATTCTACATTGATCGTTACATAGCCTTTCTGGGCATAGGCGACCATCATCTTTTGATAAACATCTACTGACTTGGAACCGAAACGCCAACCGCCACCATGAACAATCACCAATGCCGGACGCAATTCACTCCCAAAATTGGCCGGCATAGCCAAATCAAGCTTCCAGGCATCACTTTCTCCCTCTCTATATGGAATATCCTTGGTTACAGTTATGGTTTTATAGTCCGAAGTAAAGCTGGCTTCCTTCGTTATATCTTCTGCTTTCTCAGCCTGCTGACTGCAAGCCATGACTGACACTGCCATCAGCAGAATCAGTCCTATTGATTTATATTTTATACTCATCATTTGCTTGCTTTGATTTTTAGGATAGTCAATGAATATGGTTTGAACTCCATGTCAAAAGATGAACTAAACCCATCATAAGCCATAGTTTTAGGGGATACCTTCATAGGCTCAGCGAAACTATTTTCTGCATCTTTCTCTTCGGCAGACATCTCTATGATTTCTCCTGTTTTCTCCAGATTAGCCGCATTGTTTAAATTGATTTGAGTAGCAAATGGAGTTCCTTCTCCATTGACTACTTTCACCACTACTTCACCATTTTCTTTGTCATATCCGGCAATGGCAAATTGTCTTTGTGGTCTTTGGTATTCGATCTGACCCAGGCTAACCCCGTCCACTTCAAGACTGATCAATTTGCCCTGAACAGTCACTTTTATATCATACCATTTGTCCATGCCAAAATCAAATTCCTTATCAAATCGGCCTACATCAATGGTAGCAGGACCGAATCTACCAAACCTACCTCCTGAATTCTTGATAGCCTTTTGCAAGGAGGCTGTCAATTTCAAATCTGGATTATTTTCCACGTTTGCATTGAGCCATGGAAACCATCTCCACGAAGGATCGAAAAGATTAATCTGGAAATAATGGTCGTCATCCTTCAGACCGAATTTGATTTTCAGCCCATGGAACAGGCTATCTCTTTTGACCTTAAAGGACATCACCAGGTTTTCTGCCTGGATCTGCTCATTGTGGATGGAATTGGTTACATCTCCTTCGAAATCAAAGGCGCGCTGCCCTTGAGGTAGTGTTGGAATCGCCTCTGCTTTCAGCCCTTCCTCATTTACTGTCCAGGTGCCTTTGACCACCTTCCAATTGTTCTCATCGCTAAGGATCGATGCATTATCAACATCATCTTCGGTATCTACTATTAAATCCTTGATTGTCAAATCAGAAGGCGACTCCAATCCAATACCACCGATTATTTTTTCTTCTGGAAATACCCAGTCCAATTGGGTGTCCAGATTCACATCAGGGCGATTTTCGGCGAACATCTTTTGTACATAATAAGAAGATCGACCGTATACCGAATCATTTTTAAAATGTATCAGGTTCGTCGGCCAATTTCTATAGTTGACATTTTCTAACAGTGGCGCATATGAAGCCATCTTCACGATATCAGCATTTCTCTCCATGCCAGTCATAAAAGCCGCCTCGCTCAGCGCCCCATACATATTCCCCTGCTGAATGCAAGCATATTCACCAGCATAGATATCAAACTTACCGCGTGGGATGGTGTCAAAAAGTTGGGTGTTAGCAAAGAAAAACTCAGCATCGCGATACCAATGTGGGTCCAACATCTGAATTTTTTCTTCAGTATAGTATTCTGGTATTTCTGGAGTGAAAAAGAAATGCGCATTGAGGATTTCCAAATCTGGGTACTTCTCTCTGACAGCATCATAGATCATATCATATCTCTCTGCATAGATCTCGCCTGAGTTTTCATTCCCAATTTCCAGATACTTGAGCGGGAATGGTTCAGGATGTCCATTTTTAGCTCTCTCTGCTCCCCATTTTGTACTTACATCTCCGATAGCATACTCTATCGACCCTAATACCTGCTCTACGATTTCGGGCATTTGATCCATCTCATAGTAGTCACCATTTCTGGCAGCACAAGAAACCCCTGCATTGGCCACATACATGGCGCTGGCACCTACATCCTCACATAGTTGCAAAAACTCGTGGTAGCCAAAACCATAAGTATTGTGGTAGCCCCAAAGATCCCACTCGCCTTTTCGAGTGATATGCGGCCCGATGGTTTCCCACCATTTGATGCGGTTTT
This sequence comes from Reichenbachiella ulvae, assembly GCF_025833875.1. NCBI lineage: Bacteria > Pseudomonadati > Bacteroidota > Cytophagia > Cytophagales > Reichenbachiellaceae > Reichenbachiella > Reichenbachiella ulvae. Next base: position 2,988,033 of record NZ_JAOYOD010000001.1, read on the forward strand.
CCATGGTGCAGCCTTCTACTACACAACCTCCCGGCCAACGAATGAAGGCTGGGTTGAGGTCTGCGAGCATTTGTGCAATGTCTTTTCTCAGTCCACCTTTTCTATCCATAAAAGTACTTTGCGGCAGCAAGGAAATGTAGTCAAGACAAACCTGACCGGCAGCTCCAAAAGTCAGCTCCAGTTGAAGAGCATTGTTAGTCACATCGGAGGTAAATGAGAAGGAATAAGCATCCCATTCATTATTGCCAGACATGTCAAACGCACGTGTAGCCACTACATTGCCCAATGTATCTACAATAGAAGCGGTAATAGGACCGGTAAAAGCAAAAGGACGCGCATAAAATAGAAAATCGTACTTCTCTCCTTTTGTGAATGCAATCCCTTTGAAACCTCCATTGACCAACTTCACTCCATCATTTGATTGGATATCCATCAGTAAGGAATGAGGTGTAGCAGGATCAAGTGGAGATGCTGTAACCACTTTCATTGAAGCATCTGCTTCGCTATTGCTCTCTAACTTCCAGCCATCAGTCTTGTTCTCAACATCGAATTCTGTCTGCCAGTTTTTGACCCTGCCTGATTCGTAATCCACTTTAGAAGGAGCCTTGATTACCCCATCTTGATAGGTCAGTGTGTGAGGGATATTCTTTTCCTCAAAGGCCCGATTGTAAATCATCTCAGGATACAATCCACCATCTCCAGATCGATTGATCTCCTCATAAAAAATCCCCCATAAATCCTCAGAAATTTCATTACCTTCTTGAGCAAGGTCAATATTGATAATGGATGGTTTGGTGAGGGCTCTTTCTTCATTTTGCGTACAACTCAAAAGAGCCGTCCCAAAAATCATGGTCCATAATAACTGTAGGTAGTCTTTCATAATAAACTGTTTTTGCTTTTATACATTAGATGGATAGCTTAATTCATCACTTGCCCTTCTGCTGTCATTCTCCATTTGAAATAACTGTCTAATACCATCATCGATTCTTCACTTGGCACTGTCCCCATATGAGGATCTGCATCCAGGTACATTACCTTTGGATTTGAATGAGTATAGGCGGACCATTGCGGCAAATTTTCGCCATTGGGATCGCCATACTTGCTGAAATTGGTCCAATAGCTTACCATCGTTTCTGATAGTGCGCTGTCCACCTGAATAAAATCATTTGGCTTTTCTATTTCGTCCAAGGTACCGAAAGCATAAGCTACCTCCTGACCGTGGGGTGATCCATAGCCATATTTCGGAGAATCCTCTGGATACTCTGGGTGCTGATCGAAATAATAATAGTAAACAGGTGATTTGCCCGTTTGGGACTGCAACTCTGCCCATACCCATGTTTGCCACCCAAACGCTGCATCGCGATTCAAATCACGGGCAGTTCGGGTAATTTTATTCTCACCCATAGGGTAAACAGAAAGCAAAGTATCAGCAAACTTTCCATAACGCCTCTCTATCCCCTTGACGAAATCTTCTGGAGAACGACTCCATGTAAAACTGGCTCCTTCGTCAGAGTTGTACCCAATCATCACTGGTACATCGTTGTATTTTCCCTTCTCATATAACTTATGCTGCACATCAGGTATGACATGGCCATCCACAATAGGCCAACCTCTACCTCCTGGCAAACTATCAGCAGGTATTTGACGCAATTCTTCTATAGAGTTACCTCCAGCACGCTTTACGTAAGCCTTTCCATCTGCATGAGCCATTTCGAGGGTTTTCATGTTTTCTCCAGGGTAGGTAGTTGCTCTTGTCGGACCAAATGAGCCTCCACTCTGCGAGATAGCTCTATGAAACAGCCCTTCTGCCAATGGAGATGCACATAGCATACTCACAGAAATACCGCCAGCTGATTCACCGAAAATGGTGACATTTTTGGGGTCACCACCAAAAGCTTCGATGTTGTTTTGCACCCATTGCAGTCCTGCAATCTGATCTTGTATTCCATAATTACCTGACACGCCATTAGGTGATTCGGCACTCAGCACAGGATGCGCCAAAAAGCCAAGAATCCCCACACGATAAGCAATGGCTACTACTACAACACCCTCTTTGGTTAGTTCCACACCACTGCAAACAGGATCGGCTGTAGTTCCAGCACCGAAACCTCCTCCATAAATCCAAACCATCACGGGTAGTTTGTCTTGATTGGATTGAGCTCTGGTCCATACATTTAAGTACAAACAATCTTCGCTTTTGCCAGACGGTGGATTTCCTCCTTGAATTGGCGAGGGTGCATACTCCACTGCTTGTCGAATCCCATCCCATTTTTCAGGAGGCTGAGGCGCTTTCCATCTTAAATCACCAACAGGGGGTTGAGCAAAAGGAATCCCTTTGAACACCCGTAAATCACCCTCAACCGTACCTTTCAGCACACCTCCTTCTACCTCTACGATCGAAGGATCTTGTTCAGAACATGAAAAGATGATTACAGAAATAATAATTAATAGTGCTTTAGTCTTCATGGTATCAGGTTAGTTGGTAAAGTTTTTGGTATCCATAGACCAATTCTTGAAATCGGACAGATCACTCTCCAGGAATACTGCTGACTGGTCAGCCGCTCCTTTCAATTGCCAGTCGAGCCAGTGGAGCGCCATTCGAGCAAAGGCGCCACCATACTGTTCATTGAATGTACCCCCATGATTCCCATCCAGCATATTGGCAAAGGTCACAGGTACATGATTGATTCGCTCATAGTCGAGCCTGGCATTGTTGGTGGCGATATCTTCTTCACCCCCTACGATGTAGATGACGCTTCCATGCACAAGGGCCAAAGATTCGGTACTCGCTCCTGCCATGGTCATATCCCCCATGCCTGAGTTAAACATCATGTAAGTTTTGATGCGAGCATCACCTGCTACTGCCATTACTTGAGCACCACCACAGGACTGACCCCCGGCTGCTATTTTGCTTAAGTCTAGCCTCTGATAATAATCTCCTGACTCATTTTCATTCTGATTCACTACCCAATCCATGGCATCCACCAACATTTGAGCTTCTGTGCTAGCCCAGTTCTCATCATTGGACATTTTCAAAGCACCAATGGCTACCACGATATATCCATGGGAAGCAATCTCTGACAATACCTTTTCATGAGTAATGGATGTATTGGCACAGGCACCATTGGCAAAAACTAATATGGGTAATGTCCCTTCTTTCTTGACCGCCTTCTTGAGGTTTTCGGGTCGGTACACCACAAAATCCGGCAAGGTTTTCTCCGATACCGCTATGGCCTTATAAGGACCATTTCCACCATTATCGATCAGCTTGGTTTTTACAATTTGTGAATATGTAGCCAGACTGCATAAACACAAGAAACAACTTACTATTAGTCTTCTTATCATTTTCCTAATCCTTTAGGTCTTGTCCAAAGTCTGGAAAGCCTTTTTCATCCCAGGTAAATACTCTCGCTCTGGTATGCCTGTTAAAATCATATAAAGAGTTTCCTCTGATCTGCTCATATACCCTGGCATGGTAGATCAAAACGTCACTCTTACCATCCTCCGAGACCGTAAAGCAGCTGTGACCCGGACCAAATCGTCTGACCTCAGGGTTGGTAGAGAAGACTGGCGTTTCAGATTTACTCCATGAATCAGGATTCATCAAATCAGCCTTTTCATCTGCCCAAAGCAAACCGATGCAATAATTGGCATCTGTAGCACTGGCCGAATAGGTCACGAAGATCTTGCCGTTTCGTTTGATCACTGCCGGGCCCTCATTCACGTTATACCCCTTCCTTTCCCATTCGTACTCTGGAGTGGTGATGATGATTTCTTTCTCGTTCAACTTAGTCGGCCCATCCATCTCTGCCATGAAGAGCGAGGTTCCGCTCTTAGGCGGTGTACTCTGTGCCCAGATATAATATCGCGTGCCATTGTGCTCGAAAGTGGTAGCATCCAGAGAAAATGAATCTCCCTGAGAGTAGATCCTTCCTTCTTCTTTCCATTCTCCTTGCGTTGGATCTTCAGAGGGGTTGGATAGGGCGTACATCCTGATATTCCATACATTTTCCGCGTCCCCGGCAGCAAAGTAGATATACCATGTGCCATCAATGCGGTGAAGCTCGGGTGCCCAGATATGAGCCCCCATGATTCCGGTTTCATGTTTCCGCCAGATCACTTTTGCTTCTGCTGACCCCAGGGCATTGATACTGTCTGCTTTTCGGATTTCGATGCGATCATACTCAGGAGCCGTAGCGACCATATAGTAGGTATCCTCTACCTTTTGCACCCATGGATCTGCCCGCTGCCCCACGATGGGGTTGTTGTAGGACAGATCTTTGCAAGGCTTTTCACAAGAGAGGAAAAACAATGCAGAAACAACTAAACACAAATAAGAACTCTTCAAATACATTTTATTTAATTAATATCCCAATCAAGCACGTAGACCATTTCTGCCTGGTTCTCTGCCAGACCTTCACCATCCACTTGCGTCACTTTTTGAACAAACAAACTCAAGCTCCCCTGAGTCTTCCAAAGCTCGGTATCATAGGAAGGCTCCCATGATCCCACACTACTTTGGGTTAAGTCTTTCGCTTCCCACTCACCCGATGGGAAAGTCTGATTCGTAAAAACTGAGACTTTGTTGTCTCGTTCCTCGTCTCTGAAAAGTAGTAATACTTGCTGCTCTCCTTTACCCTCTTTACTCAGCACTTGCGGTCTCGAAATTGGAATTTTCTTAGTTCCTCCTCCACTGAGGGAAAAATTGCCCTGGCGCTGCGACACCTGAGCACTCTTCCAGGCCCCATCTTCTTTGTAGACGATATGATATTGAGGAGAAGCATCTGCCCCCTCCTTCCAATAACTGGCAATAATCGGCTGACCTGCTGCATCAGCTGTCATAGAAGTCTGATTGATAAGTTCGCTCTTTTGAGGAATTTCCCAGGCCACTTCTGCATTGCTGATATTGATCGGCAGACTATAAGGCTCTCCTTTTGAGTTTTCCCAGGTTAGCCCGCCGTCCTTAGATCTCGCATAGCACAAATCATGGTTCGTAGCGACATCCCATGTTTCTCTCCATACCCAGGAAAGGTGAATTGTACCTTCCCCATCTACACATGCTTGCCAGTAAGCATTTCGCTGCCCTTCACCATCAATCAAGTTGTCCTGAACCAGGCTCCAACTTTCTTTGGTAACATCATAGCGCTTCATCACCAGATTGCCATTGCCCGACTCGCCCGAGCGATACAGAAAAAGCAAATCACCCGATGGCAGACGATAAAACTCCGGATATGTGACATCACTTTCCTGTTCACCGGTCATTGGCATTTCATCCTTCAGCTCTAATGATCCAGGCTCCACACTACGGCTGTAGCGCAAGGGAGTATTGTGATGATCCCAGGCGACATGCAAGAAGCCCTCACCATCTACTGCTATGCTGATCGAGTTGTGCGCATCTTTAGTATTGCCTTTGAACTGTGTTGGCTTGACCTGCCATTGATCCGACCCCAGGGGACGTTTCGCAAGTACCATATTCTGGTCCTTGTCATAGTACGAGGCGTACTGTGTATCTTCATATGTGGACAAAGAATTGCGACGAAAAATCACGGCATTCACCGAATTGCTCGCCCATCCTTCCCCCACTTGTGTGATGGATGGATTGCTGCGCTCGCAACTGCTAATGTTCCAGCCCAGGCATATCCAAATGAACAACCACTTTGAATTTTTCATCCTCCTCATTTAGTTAAAATCAACCGATCGACTCTTTCCATCTATGAAAGAAAGTTGTACCGACTGGCCTTCATCCTGAACATCTATAGTGGCCACAGGCATTAATTCCTTTTCTGTCCATTCCTCACCAGATCTTTTCCATAGCATCAAAGTCGCATGAATATGCTCTCCAGCTGGATCAAATGAAGTCGAGACATTGATCACCTTACTGCTATCGCTCACAGGGTGCAATCCTTGAGTAGCGACAGTTTCTGTTTCACTCCATCCCAGCAGTGGAACCATTGCAAGTTGATATTCGCCATTGTCGATAATGGTCGCTTGATACTCACCCACAGTCTGCAGCGTGCTGGAAATACCCTGGCCCAGATCGGGCAGAGCATAGTGCCCCATTCGCATGTCGACGGCTTTATCACTTAAATTTTTATCCACTCGCAGGATGCCATTAGGTAGCGTCATTTCGGCGAGCTGCATCTTGATATTTTCATCTGTCTCCAGCACCACGTCGCGATAATAGATATCCTCTTCATACTTCTGAAAGGTGTAAAGCCTAAAGGCCTCCCATTCCGCCTTGGCATTCTTGATCAGGTAGTTCATCGCTACTTCCCCCTTCTGTCCATCAGCTTGCCAGGGAAAGGCACTGTTGTAAGCGAGGCGGTTGTAGTTTTCTGTGGAGCGGAACTTCTGCCAATCATCGGCCACTTTCTCATGACACCAAATACGCACTTCCGATGCGCCTATACCTGGGTAATCCGTAATCAGCAGGTTGCTGATTTCCTGATATTTGTTGTAGACCTGATCGTCCTGAAAGGTATCCTCCCATGGACCATTGTTTTCTTTGGCAGTCCAGAAAGGACTGTCCTCCGGGATCAAAAGCCCCAGAAAGGCTTTGCCCATCCAGTAGACACTGCCTCGGCAGCTGTAGTTCTGCACAGCCGGCTCAAAGTGTCCATAAAACCCAAGCGTAGGCACATTGTCTTGCATGAACTCCGGGTGCTGTAAAAACTGCAACATCACCCCAGATGAGATTCTACGCAACCAACCCAAATTGATCTCTTTGTCCTCTAGTTGTCCCATGAATGGAAAAGGAGCAATCGAGCCCATGCGATAGCTGATGCTGCGACCAAACATGATCATCTCCCCATCCTCGCTAAACAGGTACGGATAGTTGTCAATCATATCATCGAAATAGTCCAAAAACTTTGCAGCGATCTCAGGATAGTGTTCTTTCCCAAAAACCTCGCTCCACATAGATCCATAAAGCTGAAATGCCCACATGCTGTAGTAGTCGTAAGCCGGTGCGTCGTTGTACCAACCATCGGCACGATAGTGTTCCAGGGATTTGTTGAGGTAATGCACGAGTAGCTCCTCATTGACTTCATAGCCCTGATCTTTGAAAAAGCTAAGCACGAAGATGTTGAAGAACTTCCAGTTGCTAGGTACAGTAGGCCCATCGCCATAGCTAAGCATAGTGGCTGCCAGTCTGTCCTTGTCTTCCTGACTCAATGGGTCCCAAAGAATATCCGGTGCTACAAAGAGTGACATACCCAAAGCACCAAATTCTACCAATATTTGCGTAGGTCCCTGATCTTCTCTCCTGTGAGGAATGTAGGACGCATGCGTCGAGTCTAGTAAATTCAAAATCTGGTGACGGTAATATTCTGCCACTCCTATACCGCCTATTTCTAGTTCTGGATCATCCTTTAGTAAGGGTGCTGCTACGAACAAGGTCCGACAGATCCCTTCCAGTTTTTCTGTAGGCACCTGAGATTCTTTTTGTGGATAACTCTTACCCGGCAACTTCGGGAATTTCATAGGGTCATCCAGGTCATCTACATAGCTAAATGCTCCTTTTAGCAAGTAGAGCGCCGCATCCTTCCAGTGCTGACGTGTCATCCCGGTATAGGGACTCGTTTCATAGTCTGGGTTGACTACTTCAAAAATATTCTCTGACTTAGCTTCTTCTATTACCTGCTTCTCGGTTTGCTGATTGCAGCCCCATAGGCCTGCTAGCAGCAATACTGCTGTTAGTCTTTTCATTGGCTCAATTAATTGCTTTTATTCCTTTGAGTGTCGGAGTTACCTGAATGATCGCTCCCTCCTCGTCAAATTTCAATTCGTCTATACACACTTCACGATGATATCCAGCTGATCTTCCCATTGAAGGTCCTTTTGGCCTGGTGAATCGATGGTAAACAATATACCATTCATCCTTGCCGGGTATCTGTATCACGGAGTTGTGTCCGGTAGCATGTATGTCCTGAGATTCATCCTTTTGGATCACAATGTTATCTGCTGGGATATCCAGGGGGCCCATCGGTGAATCTGAAGTCGCATAGCGTACTTTGTAATTCGGGCTGCGGGTATCATCCTCAGACCATAGGAAGTAGTACTTGCCCTTGCGATAGAACACTTCTGTTCCTTCTCTATACGTTTTATCTGGCGTCATCACCTTAAGGGTTGAAGACTGTATGCTTACCATATCCTCATTCAACTCAGCAGCAGCCAAATAGCCATTGCCCCAGTAGAGGTAGTGCTTCCCAGAAACAGGATCCGCAAACACATCCGGGTCAATTTCTTGCCCCCAGGTAATGTCTTCAGTAGGTTTATAATCAATCAATGGCTGCCCCGAATCCACAAACGGACCTGCCGGTGAATCTGCTACAGCTACTCCTATTTTTTGCGCTGCAGTAAAATAGTAGAAGTACTTGTATGCACCGTCCATCTTTCGTTCTATCGCGGTAGGTGCCCATGCATTGCGATCGGTCCAGCTTACATCTTTTTTCAGATCCAGTATCACTCCCTCATTCTTCCAATGCACCAAATCCGTGGAGGAAAATGCCTCGAAATAATATCCTGACCAGCTCGTAAATCCATCTGAAGTTGGATACAAATAATACTTCTTTTCCTTTTCAGAATAAATGATCTCCGGGTCGGCATAGTAGCCCGTCACTACAGGATTATTATCCTGTGACAGACTTACTTCGTAGGCCTTTTCATTTCCAGAACCGTCGGCAAATTGATACGACACGCTTCCCTGTGTAAAATCTTTGGCTCCTTTGGCATCAACACTTACCCATGGAACCAGCTCAAAATCTGGCTCAAATGAAGAGATATCCGCCTCATCACTGACCGGAATATAGATCGTAGCAGCTTGCTCATCGACCACTACATTGTTGGATTTAACTCCTTCTCCATTTACCGTAAGGACTCCACCTTCTATTCCACCCCATTTTTCCAGCAGGGCCTGTTTTTCTTCTCTAGTGATTGGGATCACAGATCCATGTCTGGGATGAAAATTCATGGATACCTCCTCATCGATGACCTCGAAGTTCTCCAGATCTGTAGATTCACAGAATTGGTATTTGCCAGTGGTGTACATGTCGTACATCAAGATATACTTGTTCGAATTGATCAACTGAAAAGTACCTGAACCTTCCACCTGTGCATCAGTCTGATCTACATATTCTTCTCCTACCACATAACCTTCGTTGATTTTGTCCGAAACGGCTTTCAGGATGCCCTTGGCACCTTCATCTTCATTTTTGAAGAAGAAATGAAACTTACCATCCTTCTTCACTATGTCTCCGTCGATACAGGCTCCATCCTTGAAAAGCAATTGCTTCGGCTCGCTGACCAGCGCTGTAAAATCATCATTGGTATAAGCATAGTAGATGATGTCCTTGTCCTGGTTGTGGCGCATCGACCAATAGACCATGTATTTGACTTCCACTTCATCGTAGATGGTCTGAGGAGCCCAAACACGGTTCACTTCTCCGAAATTTTCTGGGTAGAGTTGAGGAATATCCAATACCGTATGTGTCCAGTTGATCAGGTCAGCAGACTTTAGTAAGACCATAGCGGTATTTTGCCAGCCCATTTCTGGAACATACAGATCCGTCACTACCATGTAAAACAACCCATCTTCTCCTCTGAGGATATGTGGATCCCGTACTCCACCTGATGTACTTATCGATTTGGAATCGACGATAGGTTGATTACCATTCAGCGCATAGTAGTTGAACCCATCATCGCTCAATGCGTAATGAATGGCCTCTTGTCCAGGGCCATTGCCTACAAAATAGGCAAACAAGTAGGATTCAAACTGAGGTTCCTCCTGGCAGGAGCTAAAAAAAAGTAGCCCCAGCATACCCAATGCCGTTGCTTTTAGAAATTTAGTCATAATTATAATCTTTCATTTAAGCCAATGATCTACTCAAATTTACCTCAATGGCTAAAAAGCCCCCTCTCACTATCGTGCAATTAGAGGGGGGGCATTCGTCAATTATTTTTCAATCTGTTTTAGATATAACGGGCTTGGTCTTCCTAATTCTCAAGTTGAAAGGTCAAACCACACTGCCAATCTTATTTTTTAGATTGTACAGGCGCTACACCTTCAGTAGTCATCTGAACTCTCTTGAGGCTCTGATCCTTGTTGTAATACAACTCGTCTATGCACACCGACCTCAAATAGCTCCCGCCTTTGAACAGCCCTCCGTTATGATAGACGAAATACCATTTGCCTTTGAATTTCACTATCGACTGGTGATTGGTGTTGCAATTTCCGGCCAGCTCATTAAGTATTCCCTTATACTCCCAGGGCCCCTCTATGCTTTTACTCATTGCATAGGCGGTCTTTTCTGGCCATCCGGTAGCATAAGACAGATAATACCAATCTCCCTTTTTGTGTATCCATGGAGCTTCGGTAAAATCTGGAAGTTCTACTGGCATAATCTCTCCATCTAACTCCGTCATATTATCCTTTAGCTTGGCATAGTAGCACTGGGTATTGCCCCAAAATAGATAAGCCTGTCCACTCTCTTCTATCCAAACCGTAGGGTCGATATCATCCCATGAGATGTCGGTGTATTCTGTGGTCATGTCATTGGTGATCAAAGCAGATCCTCTGGCATCTACAAAGGGCCCCGTTGGGGAATCAGATACCGCTACACCGATGGCCTTGCCTGTTCCATTAGCGTGCTCTGCACTTATATACCAATAGAATTTCCCGTCACGCTCGATTACCTGAGAAGCCCATGAAGAATTATGCTTGGTCCACTCAAATGTATTCACCTTTAATGGGACCGGGTGTTCAGTCCATGTCTTCAAATCTTCTGTAGAATAGACCTGCCAGTTGGGCATATTGTACCACTTGCCATCTCCATTATCCTCTCCGCAGTAAATATACATTTTGCCCTCGTGCACAAGTGCGGCAGGGTCAGCAGAAAATTTATCCGTAAATATCGGATTTCCTTTTGCCTCAAATGTCCTAGGCAACGAATCTTGTGCTCTGCCGGTCAACACCGCTAGCGCCATTACAGCCATCAGTAGGATCAACTTTTTTGTCTTCATCTTGCTCTTTTTTATTTAAAAGTTAGTCATCTATTTCTTATCAGATTCGATAGTGATCACAAAACTGTAACTATACTTTTCGTCATGCAGCCTATAAGGCCTGTGTGGATAGGCTCCCCAGCTGGTATCTCCACCCAAACCTCTTTGCAACAAGTCGATATGCAAGGTGATATCATTACTATAGCTCAAGTCAGTCGGATGTTGTTGTTTTTTAGTCAAACCAGGATCCATATCTTCTGCACGGATATTCAAAGCACTGAAATCAAATGGTTGTAGCCCAGTGATAACAAGCGACTCTTCACTCTCATTGAACAATTTCACCCATCGGGTATCAGTATGATTCCCATATTCTTGCGGACGGATATACGGCATTTTTTGCTCACTGGCTTTGTGTTCCCAAATCCCCAGAAAGCTTGCCGTCTTTCGATCCGAATAATTTTCCTCTGGTCCTCTACCGTAATAGCTGACCTGATCAAACTGCCCTGGCAATGTCATCCTCATCCCAAATCGAGGCAACTCTGGTAACGTCTTCCCACTCATATCAATCGATGAAGTCACTTGAATAGAACCGTCGTTTCGGATCAAATACGCTAAAGTATAAGGCACCCCGATATCCTTTAACATATATTTTACCGTAATCGGCAAACCTTCCTTGCTTTGCTCTCCTACCACTACTTCTTCTAATGATTTGTTGACATGGGCTGTTCTCCACACTCCCAGGTTGCTCGGCATATGGTTACCAAAATCATTGTCAGTAGGTGCTCTCCAAAAATAAGGTTCAGGCAATCTACCGATTCGGGTATCACCCTTTTTGTAGTAAGAGAAACTCCCTCTCTTCTTATTAAACTCCCCTGAAATATCACCAGACTGGAATTGAATTTTTTCGTCTTCCTCATCAATGGATAGTTCTCCACTGTTTTGTGAAAGCGCAAAATCAGCTTCCTGAAGCACAAACTGCTCACGCCGGAATCATCTCAGTAGCAGATTGGGTCCGAACGAAAACATTCAGGTAATACTCGTCCTCACCTTTCAACTTAGGCAATTTGATTTTTTGCTTCTCTACAGCATGTGGCGCAGTATTAACTGTAAACGAACTGCTCGTTTGCAACTCGCCATTTTTGTAGAGCTCCCAGGTAAACTGATAGTCGCTAAGACTGGTGAAATCAAACAGGTTCTCTATGCTGAGCTCCTTAGACTTTTGATCCCAGCTGAACAGTACATTTTGATACACTTTCTTTACCTCTACCAATCCGGGGTGGGGGGTTCTGTTGGCAGACACCAGGCCGTTAGCACAAAAGTTCTCATCGTGCTGAAAATTGAGACCACCTAAATCACCTCCATAAGCCCAGTAGGTTCCATTCTCATCTTCGGCTTTCAATCCCTGATCTACCCAGTCCCAGATGAAACCGCCCTGCATTTTCGGACTGCTCATGATGATGTCCCAATACTCCTGAAAGTTACCATTGCTGTTGCCCATGGCATGAGAGTACTCACACATGATGAACGGACGTTCTTTCTCTGAATCCTCCGCATAGCTCTTCATATGATGTAGAGAAGGATACATCGGACAAACGATATCTGTGTTTCGATTTTCAGTGGCCTGCTCGAATTGAACCAGGCGAGTTTCGTCTCTTTCTTTGATCCAGTCATAGCCATCATAAAAAACCTGACCATTGCCACACTCGTTCCCCAGGGACCAAATGATGACAGACGGGTGGTTTTTGTCACGCTCCACCAGTCGCTGTATCCGATCCATATGTGCAGGCGCCCACTCGGGCAGATAAGCTGGATGTACCTCCTTGTTGAACCAACCCTGATTGGTCGCACCCATGGCGTGCGTTTCTATATTGGCTTCATCCACCAGATACAAACCATATTGGTCGCAGAGTTTGTACCACAGTGGGTTTTGTGGATAATGGCTGGTTCGTACAGCATTGATATTGTTTTGCTTCATGAGACGAATGTCCTTCATCATCATCTCGCGTGTAGGCACATGCCCCAGGACATCGTCGTGAATGTGCAAATTCACCCCTTTGACCAAAATAGGCATACCATTGACCATGAGTTGAGAATCCTTGATCTCTACCGTTCGGAAACCTATTTGTTCGCTGGTCACCATGGTCGTTTTGCCTTTGGCATCCATTAGCGTGATTACACAGTCGTATAGGTTCGGTGTCTCAGCGCTCCATTTGGCCACATCGGGAATGTTAGAAGAAAAATTGATAGCATCGTTCAAAGATGAAAATGACTTTTCTTCAGAAAAAACAGCCTTAGAAGATCCCACTGGCAAGACCTCCACCTTGATCTTTCCTGCCTGATCTACCTGATCATCGAAAGAGCGAAGGTCTATATTGGCAGAAAATACGCCATTTTGATATTGAGCATCTAGTCCTGCCTTGAGGAAAAAATCCCAAACTGTGACCTTAGGCAAGGCATACAAGTACACATCTTGCTCCAATCCACTGAGTCTCCAAAAATCTTGATCCTCCAAATAGCTACCATCGTGCCATCTGAAAATCTGAATGGCAATGACATTTTCTCCTTTTTTCAAGAAGGGTGTCACATCAAACTCTGAAGGCGACTTGGCCACTTTGGTCATACCTGCTTCCTCTCCATTGACATAAATGCGAGCATAGCCTGACACTGAGGATAGATTAAGTATCACCGCTTTGTCTTGCCAATCCGCAGGCACCTCAAACGTTCTTCGATAAGTTCCTACTGGATTGTAATCATTGTCCAGAAAGGGAGGATTCTTCGGAAAAGGATAAGTCACATTGGTATAGATCGGCAGTCCAAAACCTTCTATCTCCCAATTGGATGGCACCTTGATTTGGTCCCAGGAAGAATCGTCAAACGATCCTTTGAAAAAATCCATAGGACGATCGGCGGGTTTGTCTAAATAGTTGAATTTCCAGGTGCCATTGAGAGACAAAAAATTGGATGAAGCTCCAAAATCGTCTTTCCTTGCCGCAGCAGCCTCTTCGTAGGCGATAAAATCCACATGACCTGCCTCTTTGTTTCTTTCAAACACCTTTGGGTTTTCCCATTCATTCTGGCCCAAAAGGGGCAGACAAAGTACGAGGGCTATCAGAAATGATGTGATCTTCTTACTCATTGTTATATTTTTCGTATTATGACTCTTTACTTTTTCTATTCTTGTATCGCATCAATGCTTCCACGTAGTAGTAGTCCGCATAGCTGAGCGGCACGTCTACTTCATTGCCATCCGGCATATTCCCAACACTGTGCTTGAGGATGAAACCTCCATTGGTTTGAGGTGCTCCTCGGTAAACCTCTGAAGAGAGCGTACTCAGCATTTGCTCTGCAGCAACAAAGTATTCTTTGTTCTTTGCCAGATCTGTCAGCTCTAATAAAGCGGATGCCATGATCGCAGCGGCAGAAGCATCTCTGTCAGCTTCAGGGATGTCAGGTGCATTAAAATCCCAGTAAGGCACCTTATCCGCTGGTAGATTCGGGTGATTAAGAATATAATCGGCAATACCTGTAGCCTGTGTTAGATACTTGGGGTCTTTTGTATATCGGTACATTACCGTGTACCCATAGAGCCCCCAGGCCTGTCCGCGTGCCCAGGATGATTCATCTGCATAGCCCTGATCGGTGTTTTTCATTTCTACCTGACCAGTCAGCGTATCATAGGATACCACATGGTAACTACTGAAATCTTTTCTGAAATGGTTTTTTAATGTTGTATCGGCATGTGTAACTGCGATTTGTTTGAGGCTATCGATGTTGAATTCGGCAGCTGACCAAAGGAGCATTTCCAGATTCATCATGTTGTCGATAATGACGGGGTATTGCCATTTGGAATTCCAGGGAGCTGGATCCCAGGATCGGATGCAACCAATAGCAGGATCAAAACGCGTACTCAATGACACGGAAGATGTCCTAATGATCTCTTTGAGAGAATCAGCTGGACTGATTCGATGGGCATTACCAAAACTGCAGAACATCATAAAGCCCAGGTCATGAGTTCCCGTGTTGTTTTTTTCTTTTTCCAGTGGTACCAATATCCTCTTGACTTCCGCTAGCAATTCAGGGTTTTGTGTCGCCTCGTAGAGATACAGCAAAGTACCTGGGTAAAAACCACTGCACCACCAATCTGATCTACTGCTCTTTAATTTTCCATTTTCATAGGTGGTTGGAAAGCGATCTTCTTCCAGCAAAGAAGACATATAACTGTATTGTTCTGCTGATTCTTGCAGTATCTGATCAACATTTAATTTTTTCTCTTCTTTGGGCGTACATGACAGCCCCAAAAAAATAATCAATCCATAAGACAGGAATTCCCTTAATATCCTGCTCATATTAATCTGGTTAATCTTCCCCTCACTTCTTCTGCCTCCTACTTCTCTCATATTCTTTCTTTCATTTATCAAGCCTATTCACGAGCATTTGCTTTTAGACCAAGGCTGGTATCAAAAAATGCGTGGGAGCCTTACCAACCCCCACGCAAGAATTACTAAACTATTACCTATTATGAATGTTGATATCATCGATGTGGATGTTCGATACATTCAAATTCATAATAGAATGTCCGATTTAAATACTTTGGGTAGAATCGGACATCCTTAAATCAAACTATATTAATTACTTACATTGTCTTCATCAGCAACAGCCTCTTCCCAAGTTGTCCACTTCGGAGTATTTGGGTTATAACCATCATAACCAAAGTTTTGGCTAAGCTGTCCTTTATTATTAGCTGTAATAGCATAGTTAGGAATAGGCCAATACAAATTGCGCTTATCCATCTTATAGTAAAGGGTACGATTAGCGGAATTTACACCTCCATCAATATTATAAAAACCACCCTTCAACACACGCTGGTACCAATAGCTACCACCGCTTGCATCTGTACCTTGCTGCTTGTCATATGTAGTTACATCGTAAGTATTGCCCCACTCGTCAGGCTGACCACTCAATGCCAGGCAATAAGAAACACGACTCAACTCCATGTGACGCCACTCTTCCATATACAGCTCTCTGGCACGCTCGTCCACAATATCACCAATGGTAACAGACCCAGCGTATAATTCAGAGCATTGTGCTCTCTCTCTTACTACGTTCACGTCAGCAGCAGCTCCACCTGCGTCTCCTTTATAGTATTTGGCTTCAGCACGAAGTAAATACGCCTCTGCAAGACGATAGAGGTACCAATCTGCATTACTACCCACTGAGGCTCCAAGGTAAGAATTAGCTCCTTGGTTCGATTCTGCAACAGCATCTATAATATAGAGCTTGTAATGAGGCCATTCGTACCAGCAACGTATTGTATCAGCACATAGCAAATCACCCGAAACAGGGTCATGTAGTGTTAGGTTCTCACCACGGTGAGGAGACCCTACTTCAGTATACTTAATAGAATCCATTCTAGCCCAGTTTCCGACCGTACTATTATGTCTCAAATCATCATTGTCTTCAACTCCATTTACCTCCCAAAGGCCATGTTGTGCATAAACTGATGGACGTACAGTTCCAATTCCTCTACCAAGTGCTCTACCATAATCGAGCTCATCACTATAATTATCATTATTGCGAGCATAGAATGGCACTGCATATCCCCCTGATGGAGTCCTCACATTACCTCCATTATAAAATGGCGCATAAATACGCATGGTATGAAAGCCCATAAAACTTTGAGCCCCACGGTTTGGCATACCCATGATCACTTCCGAGTTAGTTGAAATCAACTTATTCTCCGGTCTATGAAGATCCCAAATTACATTACGTGTGATAGGCCAAGTGTTTTGGGCACTATTTGGAATAAATGAACCAAAAGAGTTTTGCATCAAAGAATAACCCGACTGATTGATCAATATATCAAGCTGTTCCTCAGCAGCATCCCATTCGCCTATTGCTAGATAGCATTTGGCTAACAACATTCGGCAAGCTCCTTTATTGACAGCCCCTATATCAGTCATTTCGGCTTGTTCAGGTACCCACTCCACTGCGAACTCCATGTCTTTGGTTATCATTTCCAAAATGGCAGCCTTCTCAGTACTTCTATAATTCTGCTTTGGTACCTCAAGCAACTTAGTAATCAATGGAACATCACCAAATTGGAATACCAAGGCCATATAACGGTATGCTCTATGAAAGTAAGCTCTGCCCTTATAGGCATTTTTCACTTCTTCACTCAATGCTTCTACATCATCCACAAAAGTGAGTACTGTATTAGCATACTTGATACCGTTGTAGGTTTCATTCCAGTAAAAACCAATATTGTTACCATCTCTAGGACGAGTGCTTCCAATACCACCTGTTGGAGTCAGGTTATCAGCAAAATTGAAATCAACACTGTTCCCATCAACATCAGTTTTTCCATAAACTGCCATATCTGAAAACAAATATTCGGTACTTATTACCGTATTGTTCCAACCTAAAGCTGTACCTACCCAATAGCTACGAATATGACGATCACAGATAGCAAGCGCTGATCTTAATCCTGATTCTGTAGAAAAGGTAGCATTCGGTTCATAAAAGGAAAGAGGTTCCGGTTCTAGAAAATCTTCTGAACAGCTCACCGAAAACAACAAACAAGTCGCTACCACAAATGACCTTGTCAACAGTCCTATGTTTATCTTATTTTTAAATAATCTTATCATGTCTATAAATTTTAGAGCGTCAGGTTTAATCCAATTGAATAAATACGGGTTGCCAGACCACCTGTCTCTGGGTCTCCATATTCCCAGTCTTTCTGCCAAACCCCTACGTTACGTATGGTACCATAGACTTTCACCTTATCAATGTTATATCTATCGGTCCAAGCCGCTGGTAGTGTGTAACCCACTGAAATGTTCTCTAAACGAATAAATGAACGATCATAGAGTTTCCCAGCAGAGGCTCCTGCAGGAGCTCTTGCATCCAACCTAGCATATTCATTAGATGGGTTTTCTGGAGTCCAGTAGTCCTTTTCGAAAGTATTGTAATTGTAAGTAATCAAGGATCCACCATTATCCTGGTTCAAATAATAGTAAGCCAGACTTTTATGCCCCATGTAAGAGTAAATATTGAATGAAATATTCAAATTCTTAAAAATGGTGAAATCATTACGCAGCTGCCAGTTGATTGGAGGTGCAGTTTGTCCAAGGAACTCCTTATCCTTATCATTATACACAGGAGTAAAAGTACCATCACCATTGTCTATATCATCAGCCGTATAGTTGTTGGCGATTTTAGGATCTCCAGGTCTCTGATTATACAGCGCAGCTTCTTCTGCCTCATCTGCTTGCCATATACCTGTCACTTCATAGTTCCATATTGCACCAATAGGCTGACCGATAAACCATCCATTAGGTATATCATCAGCTTCTTTGGTTCCAATCACATTTCCTTCTTCATCCAGAATATCCTCATCTTCATAATAGAGGTGCTTTATTTCATTCTTGTTGTAAGAAAATGTAAATGATGTATTCCACTCAAATATTTCATTTCTGACATTAGTGGAGTTGATAGCAATTTCTATCCCCTTATTAGTCACTTCACCCAGGTTAGTAGTGATGGATCCAAAGCCCGTGAATCCAGGCAATCTCTGATTCATGATCATATCACTCGTCTTCATGCTGTAATATTCAATTGAACCAAAAATTCTGTCATCAAACAGACCATAGTCCAATCCAACATTCCATGATTGTGTCTTTTCCCAACGTAGGTTAGGGTTTTCCAATCTATCTACTAGCAAATATTTCACTTCGTCCATGCCACTACCTACTACATAACCCATAGTCGCACCAGCACCAGAACTTAAATTGGCCAATGCCATATAAGGGTTGGCCAGAGATCTGTTCCCGTTTTCACCCCATGAAAGACGCAATTTACCCGTACTTAAAACATCATTTCCGAGCATGAAGTTCTCATTGGAGAAAGTCCAGGCCCCGGCAATTGAAGGGAAGGTAGCGTAAGGGTTATTTTGACCAAATGCGGAATAACCATCGCGACGTACCGACGCTGTAACCATATATCGATCGTCATAAGAATAGAACAAACGTGCCATCAAAGCATCGGCAGTTTGACGAGTGTCATATGAAGAAATAGAACTATTCTCCATAGTGGCATTAGAAACATTGTGAAAACCAAGAGCATCAGATGGTTGGATATTTCGTGCTATGATTCTGTCTTGCCAAGACTGACGTGCCTCAGCTTCCTGTACCAATGTCAACATCACATGATGACGATCGCCAAAAAAATGATCCCAGGTAATGGTGTTGTTAAGTGACCAATCGAATCGTTTAGTTTGTTCACGGTTCACACCTCTATCGACAGGACTAGACAAGGGTAGATCCGCTGACATAAAGTAGCGGTCATAAAACCACTGATAACGTGGTGATGCGTTGAATGAATAGGTAATATCAAAAGGTAATTTCACTTTGGCGTTCACCATAGTATTGAGCACAGTATATCCCTTTTCAAGCTCCAAAAACTGTCTGTCAAAATCATAGTTGTGTCCTCTAAGGATAACATCGTCACCCATAGGAAACTGAGCCAACTCTTCTGAAAGAGTCCCATCATCATTTAGATCATAATAATGACTGTATGGAGAATTTCGTATCTGGTTCAGATCCCAGTAATTTTCTCCTAGCCCAGGAGTAAGGCTTCCATCACTTCTGTCCTGAAAATTCACATTAGCACCTACTTCCAACCAGTCAGTCACCTTGCCATTCACCTTCATGTTAGAACGTACAGCCTGATAATCATCATATTGCACTGCTCCTTGATTTTTCAAATAGCCAACTGACATATAGTAATTCATTTTGTCATTAGCCCCCGACACACTTACATTCAGGTCTTTATTAACACCTGTACGGAAAGTGTGATCATACCAATCGAAAGTTCTTCCAGCCAAGTAATCGTTAAGTACTCCGCCTTCTAGCCCTAAACGCTTAGCATATATACTTTCATCAGATTCTCCTGTTTCATTGGTTGTATATGCTCTCCAATCGTCGATCGATACTCCGTACTGAGATAGATTCTCTGGTGAATCATAAAATCCAGGCATATCTCTAATAGCATCTGTCTGGTAGGCCTCATATTCTCCTGATGTTGCATTCACACCATAGGTATCTTTTTTGTACCAATCTTCTCGGTAATCCATGTATGCATCTGGTCCGAAAACATTTCTATAGACACTTTTGGTTGTAAGACCTACAGTTGATGTCACATTAATCACAGGCTTTCCAACTTTACCTTTTTTGGTGGTAATAATAAGCACACCATTAGCAGCTCTAGCACCGTATACAGCGGCAGCTGATGCATCTTTCAATACATCGATCTGAGCAATATCATCTGGATTAATCTCTGATAATTCTCCATAAAATATCATACCATCCAAAATGATCTGAGGATTGTTGTGTCCTCCATCAGAATAGACTGAACGCTGTCCACGAATACGAATAGATCCACCCCCTTTGGCAGATGGGTCATAACCGACGCTCACACCAGGTGTACCACGCAAAATATCCTGAACAGTGTTAGGGTTTTCATTGGCGATCTTTTCTGGTTCAACTTGAACAATAGCCCCAGTAAGATCTTTCTTCCTCATGGTTCCGTACCCTACTACGACAACCTCCTCCAGACTTTCGGCGCTCATAGCCAACTGTACATCTATGGAAGATCGGCTACCAACCGCTATTTCCTGTTTTTCATATCCAATAAACGAAAACACCAATGTGCCATCTTCTGGGGCACTTATGGTATACTTACCAGTCACATCGGTAATTGTTCCTTTGTTAGTCCCTTTTATTTGAACAGTGGCTCCCGGCAAAGGCTCCCCTGTATCATCGGTGACTATACCTGAAACCGTAACATCGGCCAGATCGTAAGTTGGAGCTGACCAGGCGGGCAGTCCAAAGCAAAGCATCAATGGGCATAACAATAACCCAATTGACCTCCGCATCAATTGCTTGAGTAATTTGTCTTTCATACAATTAAATTTTGGTCTTAAAAAAAAATCATGCTTTGTGCAGGTGACACTAATGTACATGCCCTTCCTACCAAATGCTTTCTCAAATCAACTGAATTTCCTATTAAACATAGGGGGGGCGATCATGCTAAGTAAGGGGATGAATTAGTCTTTGAAAAAAACCAGCTTTAAAAGCTGCATAGTAAGGTTTTAAGGCTTTTCAGGAACTTATCAGTCCAAAAGATGAATAATTAGCCCCCTACCTTGCTAGCGCTACCATCAGGAATGGAATGATTGAAGAACGAAGTGTAGACTAATACTAATTCCCCTAAATGGTATGCGAGTTTTCGACTCGACTATTTTTGTATTCAGAAGGAGTCATATCGAACTGCTCCTTAAAGCATTTTCTGAAATATTTCAGGTCAGAAAAGTTCATCGCCATGGCAACTTCTGCCACGGTCAAATCTTCTGAAACCAGCAAGTGAGCCGCTCGCTTAATTTTGATCTTACGGATGAAAACCTGGATAGAATCATCAGTCAGTGATTTAATCTTTCTATAAAGAGAAGTCTGGCTCATCCCGAGCTCCTTACATAGGTCCGGCACATTAAACTCCGATGCACTCAACATAGAGATGATTGTAGCTTCGACATGCAATACAAATTCCTCTTCTTTTGATACCTGCTGATCTTTAGAAACTACCAAGTCGCCAGTAGTGTATTTGAGATGAAGCAGCTTTCTTCTGCTTAGAATATTGGCTACCCGTACTTTCAGCAGCTCCGAGTCAAAGGGCTTGGTGATATAATCGTCGGCACCTACCTCAAAGCCATCTATCTTAGACTTGTTGGAGTTTTTGGCTGTCAGCAAAATAATAGGGACATGGCTGGTAGCAATGTTGTGTTTCAGCTTTTTACAAAGCCCAATCCCATCTAAACCTGGCATCATCATATCTGAGATGATGATATCCGGCATGCTGCTGACCGCTTGATTGAAAGCCTCTATCCCGTCTTCGGCCAAGATTACTTTGAACTCTGAGGAAAACAGCGAACTAATGTACCTGGATATGTCCTTGTTGTCATCTACCACCAGCATGACACGATCTGCATCCCCTATGGTCTCCTGTCGACCGTCAATCACAAAGGATTCCGCTATCTTTTCAATCTCTAGTAGTTCGGAAGGCTCAGAAGATATGAAGCGCACATGATCCTTGCCTTCCAGATGCTCCTTACCTACAGGGATTTCCACTCTAAAAACGGTCCCATCCCGTCCACTTTCGACTTCAATGGTTCCGCCATGTGACTCGACAAAATTCTTGCTCAAAGCCAGGCCAATTCCCGTTCCTCCGGACCCCACTGAATTGCTAGCCTGATAGAAAGGCGAAAATATATTGTCAATTTCGGATGGATTAATACCCTCCCCCTGATCTTTCACCTCTATCACGAACACCTCTTCTTCCTTAAATACCCCAAACTGCACCTTCTTCCCCGATTCGGAAAATTTGATTGCATTGGATAGGAGGTTATTCATCACGATCTGAATTTTCTCTATATCCACCCAGGCATTCAGATTGTTTTCAGAGTAAAAACCGAATTGAATTCCCTTCTCTCTGGCCAGGTAGCCAAAACTCTCCGCCTCCTCCTGTGCCAGAATGTTCAAGTCATGTTTTCCAATATTGAAGATGGTTTTGTTCATTTCGACTTTTCTGAACTCAAGCATACGGCCGATAAACTTGAGCAAAATCGAAGTATTCTTTTTGATCAATTGAAGGTAATAGAGGTGTTCCGGGTCCTTTTCTTTTTTGATCAGATCATTGACAGGCCCTTGTATCAAGGTCAGGGGAGTTTTTAGCTCATGAGAAAAATTAGTGTAAAACCGAAGTTTTTCCTGCATCACATTATGGTCCTTTTCCCTCAGTTCCTTTTCGAACTTTAACTGCTGGCGCAATACCACCCGTACATTATTGAACTTGATAAATCGCCAAAGCAAAAAGGCAATCACCAGCATAAACAAGAAGTATGCTTCCCATGTTCGCCACAAGGGAGTGGCCACTTCTACTTTCAGACTATTGCTGATCTTATCATCATATATGCTCTTGACTCGAAAGGTGTAATGCCCAAATGGCACGTTTCGATAGGTGGCCTCATTGATTTCATTGTTGGTCTGCCAATCTGTATCATAGCCCTCCAACTTGTATTCGAATTTGTTTTGCTTTCCGATATTGAATCCCGGAATGGAATAACTGAGCGAAAACACATTGTCGGTATGACTGAGCACCACCTTGTCTGTCAGAAAAATGCTCTTACCTGATTCAAAATAGTCAGAGTTAATGGGCGTCACTTTTTCATTGAGTACTTTGAGTTCATTGAAGATAACAGGCACTATAGGTGGCTCTTCGAGTAGTTCTTCTGTGTAAAACAGATTCATTCCGTGGATGCCACCGGCTACCAAATAACCTTGATCTGATATAAATAATGAGCCATAATTGAAATGACCTGGCTGCACTCCATCCATTTCGTCAAACTGCGTCACTATATCTGTATCAAAATTGTATGAATAGATGCCTGAATTGGAAGTCAACCAGACATTGCCCTGACGATCCAGGGCGACCCCTGATACCGCAATATCTCTAAGAAGAGATTGGTCAGGAAAAAAATCAAATTGCTCCGAAAGCATGTCATAGGTCACAAGACCATTTTCGCGAGTAGCAAGAAGCAGCTTGCTTTTGTATCTTTTGATATCGCTGATCACCATTCGCCCTACAATTTGAGGCACCTTCACTCTTTCTATTCGCCAGCCCCCTTGTGTTTTGTCTGCTCTGAGAAACCCACTCCTGAAAGATCCGAGATAAATCAACTTTTCGTCGATGCTGATGATCGAACGAATATCTAATCCAGACCCTCCATCTACCATTACTACCTCTTCTTTTTCTTCGTCGAAATGGTAAAGGCCGACACCATTAGCACCAATAAGAATCTGACCCTCTAGCGTTTGATGAACGACACGTATATCATTCCCTATCAATTCTGAATTCGCACTCCGGGTAGTGAAGTTGCTAATATGACCCTGGGCATCGATCATGTACAATCCGTGTTCGTAGGTACCTAACCATAACCGGGATTGATTGTCCTCAAATGCGCATAGTATGGCTCTATTTTTTAGCTCCTCTTCATATTTAGGCTCGATCTTACCCGTTTTCGGATCCAAATAATTGAGCCCTTTACCATCAGTACCTACCCAGATCCCTCCATCTCTACTGGGAGATATACCCCAGACACTTTCATAGCTGAGCGAATTGCTACTGACTGGACTATGGGTGAGATACCTGACTTGCTCCCCCTCAGGATCGAAATCATTGAGTCCCCCATTGTGCGTACCTAACCACATCAGGCCACTATTGTCCCTAAATATATTACTGATAGTTCGGTGCGAGATCCCACTATCATCTGACTGGGGCTCGAAGTGCTGTATAACTGTCAGTTCCTTAGCATCTATGGTATACATACCATTTTGTCGACTCCCCAGCCATAATTGGCCGTTATCATCTAGATGTATCGACAAGTAATCATCAAAGGGCAGGGTTCTTAGCACTCGTTCATAGTGGTAAGCTCCATCTTCCCCTGGCTTCATGCGCAACAGCCCCAGATTAGACGCGATCCAAATCACTTGATCCTGATCAATGATGAAATCATAAAACTCTGCCCTATCCAGGTTAAAGGACGGTTTGAGACCATGGTAGATCACTTCATGTGTTTTGAGATGGTACTGAAGCATCCCTCTCAAATTGAATGAAATCCACAAATATTCCTCTCCGATTTCGATATTGGAGATTCCCTCAAGAGATAAGTCAGCCTTGCCATCCGTGGTAACAAGCGGTATGTTTTTCAGGCTATCCACACCAGTCCATAGCCCACCAGTGTATGACCCAAAGTAATACTGGCCATCACTGCTCTTGGCCATCGATGTGATGCCTACGCTAAGCTGATCCGGCAAATAACGAAACACCTCATCCGTCTCATAACTATAAATAGCCACCCCCTGTTCGGTCAAAGCCCAAACTTGATTTTCGTCATCTACATAAACCTTGTACACCAGATTGTGCGGCAGAGAATTGGGGTTGCTTCTATCCTTTCGATAAGTCTTAAACTCAAAGCCCTGGTATCTCAACAGTCCCCCCTCTGTAGCCACCCAAATATACCCTAGCGAATCCTGAGCAATATCATTGATCACGTTGTTGCTCAGCTTGTGACTCTCGTCCAGTCGATGAAACTTGTGCTGGATGAACAATCTGTCACCCTGTCCACACACTGAAAGCCAAGCCCCCAACAAATAAGAAATGATAGCAATTTTAATCTTCATATTCAGAAAGAAAATAGTCTAATTATAGACCAATAACAAGGCCCTAAAGCTATACAAAACTAAAAGGTAAGCTGGTTTTCTAATGTAACTGATTGTGCAATTGTAGGGGGCTGATTATGCAAGTGCCTCATCAGCCAATGCTGGCGGGCATCTTTTTCACCTTATATGAGCAGCTCCAAACACCTTTTTTGACTTTTGACAAAAGTAGCGTTTCACCTCCAATCATTCACTTTGACAAAGCATGCTATATGGCTCCATCCGAAACATGATCGAGCTGAAAACAGCAAAAAAATAGCCGCAGCTCAAGCGAACTGCGGCCTTCCAACCTTTGAGTTAAACTCAATATTATCGAAAGTTAGGTATTTTCCGGAAAACGCCCATCCCGATGCCCGTCAATCATGACTGAGCACCGGAGAGTAGACCCTCATGCCGGCAGGAGTTGTGCCCATGGCTACCCGATACCCTCCCATGGCTGTCAAGTAGTCCTCCATGGCGACCAAGTGAAGGCCCATGCCACCTGAGCGAAGCTTCATGGCGATGAAGTGAAGCCTCATGGCTCACCAATGACCTCTCATGGCAAATAATATTCCGCCATGGCAATATCGACCACCTCCATACCAAACAATATATCGTCATGGGAGCGCTAGCACCCTCCATGGCGACCATGGAAGGCCATGAGCCCGGCATGGAGCCTAGTTGTTGCGCCAGTGGGAGCTGATATAGCCCCGTCTGCGGTCCTCCTCCTTCCAGAACACGAACTTACCCGTCTCGCGCACCTCATCTACCGTAGCTTTGAGCAAGGTATAGGCCTTGTCGCGTAGTTTTTTGGTCTGGTTGTTTTCGAATCTTTCGCCATTCATCGTAGCGAGGAGCACGCTCATCTCACTGGCCATGGTTTCGGCTGTTTTTAGCTTGCTAGTATCAAAACCTACCGCCTCCAGCAGCGGCATATTGGCCGTACCCAGTACAGACAAGTCACTCAGGTCCTGAATCATATCCGCATGGCCATGTCCCGCCTCTATGGCCTGTACTTTGACCAGCAGATCGGGCCGCTTGCGAAAGGCGAAGCGACAATTGTGCTCCAGTTCGTTTTTCAGTTCTTCCATGATGGGGGCACGCTGCTCCCATTCCTGCCGAGCCTCCTCCTTGCTATAGCGCTCCCTGGCCCAGATACTCTGGCTATAGCGCAGTGCCTCGGTCTGAGGAGCTAGTGCATCCAGCACCGCCTGATCTAGCCCCGCACTCAAGAGGCGCTCGTGATCTGCACCGCACCAAACCTCCAGGTTGGTTGCTTCCTGCACGAATGTATCGATGGGCATGTTAGGGTTTTTGGTTTCTGCATCCGGTACCGCTTCGATCTGCGGTAGCAGGGTGTCGTAGTTGTCCTTTGACATCTTGTTTAAAATTTAGGTAAGTAATGTTTCCAAGTCAGTGATTTTCACTGCTCGCGTCTATCCTGAATCAAGCGCCGAAGGCCTCCCTTCGGTTCCCTATTCAGGAATAAAAAGTGAATAGATTAATAGTTAATAGTGACGAACCCAAGTACATCTACTGGCAGCCTACATATCGGATTAGCTGCCTGCCGATACTCAATGATATGACAGGGATTCACCTATTCACTTTTCTTCTATTTCCTATTCACCCGGGCTTGGTCATAGCCAAACCCAGATCAAAAGCTAGGAGCCCAAAAGCCTCATTTCAAATAATCAAGGCACTTTTTTCGAAAATGGCAGGATTTTAAAGGATTTTGGCAGGATTTTAAAGTCGCCCGAAAATTTGGGAGACAAAATGGGAAATTATTCGTGGTGACAGATAGTGGTTTGGGGAGGGGGAATGGGAGGGAATTTAGGGTAAACCCAAAATTGTCATTGAAAAATTTATTACGGACACAACTCGCTTCAAATCAGACACTTCATTTCGTTTGACTCAATCACCATAGCGATGCTATGCTTCTTTCGCCAAACTTCCTGATTTATTGCGATTTGCACCCTCATCACAAAGTTCCAATAACAATTCTGGGTTAAACATGGGGCTTGGTTGGTATTCCCTTTGCGTTGCAAACGCTAGGCTCGGTCATCCTCGTTGGGTTCTGCTAAACGAGGACGAGGTGGAACATAAGATTTAAGATTAATAGCTTCATCCTTTCTACGAATACCCAATGCACTCTAACGCCAAGCTATGATGAGTGGGGATTAGAATGCACTAATCTCTCGTCTCGCACATAGCCACGCCTTGATTTAAATTTAAAACTTGTGGCGGACTTTCCAATCCCCACGAAAATATCCTTACAGATAAAACCCCATTCATTCATAGCATATGTTGGCGATCGTCTATTTAAAGTTTTCAAGGTCAGTAGTTTGCCTCAGATAGATATCTGAAATACGATCAACAAAATTGTCCGTCTGGTAATCTAATTCTCGAAGCAATTCATTTACTTCCTTCTTTTGCTGTTTCGTAATTGTACAATTTGAATTTCTCAAACACCTTAAAAGGTTTAATACTTTTTGATGAGCTACATAAAACTTACCATGGATAGATTCTGGTTGTTCTAAGTCAGGATTGTCTGTTTCATAGTTGTTGAAATAATAAGACTCCTCATCATTTACCAGCCTTCTAATTTTATTCTGATTGATAGTTAACTTGACATTCCAATCTTCAACTGTTTCGAAATATTTTCCCCAGTTCTTATTTGCTGTATTTAAGTCTTTTTGTACAATATTTATGTACACGTTTTGTAGTCGATAGAATCTTAAATTAATTAGATCGGATAGCTCTTCCAGTGCAGCCTGTCCATTGTCCAACTTTCTTCTTAAAATCTCAAAACGCTTTTCTCTTTTCCATTCTGCTAATTGACGTTCCTTTTCAAATTCTGCTTGTTTCAACCATGATTTTTGCTGAACTCTATCCGAAATGTAAGTTCCGGCAATAGTTGTCAATCCAAACCCTAGAATGAGTAGGAAGAAATTGCTATTTAAAAATGTCCATATTTTTTTCATCCTTGAAGTAATGATCGCCAACAACCGGATAACAGCCATGCACTTTATCTACCTTATGAATAGTGCACTATATACCCGTTTGTAATTGTTTATAAACGTTTAAAAAATGTTCTTTCTCTCGAATACTTACTGCAGGAAGCAGGCTGCTGACCTGCTTGGTTGTGCCAAACTAATGTATCGACAGCAAACATCCCAGCCCGCCCTGCGATTCATCGAAAAATCAAATGCGCTCTTATTTAGGTGCAATGGGAGGTGACGGTATCCCTACAATCTGGATGGATCTCGAAGCTTATACTCTTCTGACATGAGATAGGCATTTCAAAAATCGCAAACCCCACCATCTGAGAAATTCTTTGGGCATCACCGTCAAGCCCTTCTTCTTTCCTCATGATGTTTCTAATTGATTTTATGATAGATGTTATATTGCTCGTTTAAATCTTTTCAATTAATTCTGTTTTTAACCATTCAAAAGCGGCTGCTTGATTATATGATATGCCGGATCTCAATAATGCTTCCATGTCTTCTGTAAAATCAGCATCATTTTCTTTTTCTTCAATGTTTAGTACGAATTCTTTTTTACTTGGAGGTCGGTTTCCAGTCGCAAAAGTTATGTACTCTTTGAAGCATGCAATTATTTTTTCAAAGTCCAACTCTAGATTTTGTCTAGCATAGTTTAAATCGAACAAATCACGCCCTTTACTTCGTTGATAAAGTGCTCGTAGCTTTGTTCCTAAAAGTTCATTAATGTTATAAGTTCTTATTTCTGTTTTCCCTGAAAACCATTCACTCCTAACCTCGAAAGGAAAGTCTACCCATTCCAGAATATTGAAGTGTTCCTTGCAATTAATTTCAAGCTTTAGCCGCATTCTGATTTCTTCATACTCTGAAGTAAATCGATATAAAGCTTTAGCTCCATGCCCCCCAATTTTCGTTTTTCTATCTTCTTCAAAAAAGGTGACTACTTCACCAATTCTTTTCATGATTGGTTTAATAGGACCAGGCTGTATTTGAACAAGGTCAATATCCTCAGAGTATCTTGGAGCAGGGTTTAAGTACAGTTTGTGAAGTGCTGTGCCTCCTCTAATAGCAAGATTCGCCTTTAGAAAATCATCTGAGAAAATTTCTACTAATGTTCGACTGATGACTAGGTCTTGTTCTACCTGAGCAAATTCCTTCCATGGAGCATGGTTTTGCCATTGTGCTATGTCAGGCTTAGGAATCATAAGTCACTATCCATTTTAATGTTTACATCCACCTTCCACCTGTTGTCAACCGCTCCAGCTTTCTGATTTGTTTTTGGAGAGAGCAATACTGGAAAATATTTATTTGTTTTTAGATGTTCCCAAATAGGCTGAGTCAATGTCTCGTCTACTTGCATTTCTTCCAGTATGAAACCAAGTCTTTGTAAGGTGCTTTTATGTGGGTACCAGGTTAAGAGATTTTTAATATCATCTTGATTTATCTCTTCCGATAGTTCTTCCAAAACAGCTAACATCCTATTGATCCCTCCCAATTTGGATTGATGATGAATTAAGTCAACAGATGTGAGGGCTGGGCTGGAGATTTTGAAAATCCCTGCATCCGATTTTCTTTCTTGAATATTTATGTTTGACCACTTAGAAGCAGTGAAAAACCGAATTTTTAATTCCTTTTTTTTGATGTCACCCATTTTGGGCTTTTCTATCATCACATATTCTTGTTGAGATTGTTGATGACTGGCTCCATGAAATTTTGCTGCGGTATAAAACCCCAAATAGTAATTGCGATTCAAGCTTTTGAAAAGCTTTTCAGCGTATAATTGGATAGGGATTTTTCCTTGTTTTGAGTATCTAGGTGGTATAATTAAATAGAACCCTTTTCTAAAGTTTACTATTTCTCGTTTTTCTATTAATCTGGCAAGTTCAAATTTTAGTGAAGTTCCTTCTCCATCAGTATTTTTTGCTATTTCTTCAAGAGAAAAGGAATAACTCTCAATTGACAAAAGATGCTTGATGAATTCTTTAGCGTTCACTTTAGTATAATTTTTACAAAAGTAGCAAAAAATGCTACTTATCGAGAATTATAACTAAGATTCATTGGCAGGATGTAAGATTTTAGCTCTTTTGGTTTTTTAGGGTGGGATTTGTGTGTTGGAAAAAACCAAATGTGCTAAAATATGTGTTGAGTTTGCGTCACGGCATGAAACCTAAATTTGTACAATGCGCACCGTGTGTATTAAACCTACTATTTTAATGGATAATGCGAACAGTTCGCATTATTTCTTTTATCTCTCTCGAATACATACTGCGGGAAGCAGGCTGCTGACCTGCTTGGTATCACCAAACTAATGTACCGACAGCAAACATCCCAGCCCGCCCTGCGATTCATCGAAAGATCAAATGCGCTCTTATTTAGGTGCAATGGGAGGTGACGGTATCCCTACAATCTGGATGGATCTCGAAGCTTATACTCTTCTGATATGAGATTGGCATTTCAAAAATCGCAGACCACACCATCAACTTGTCTACCTAGACGAATGCATTGCTAAGGAGTCCGGTTGGAGAGAAGTAAAAAGTAGAAAGCACCGTCATTTCTCAGCAGTAGATATCACGGTCGAGTTGCATTGAAAACAGTCAGAAAGCACTGAGAAATAGGACCGAGCAGCATCTGTTACCCACCGCTATATTCTCACCATTTTGATATAAATTTTTTCAGTTGACAAGTCCGCTAATACGAATTGTTCAGGAATAATTTCGAGTTTCTTAACCATATCATGCCGTTCAATTCTAAAATCAGTTTTGGTTCGCATATTTCTTGAGGGAGTCATTAGCTTAGTTATTGCCTGGTCAGTTCGTTCTCCTAAGTCCAAAATTCCGATAAACTTGAAGTATGATTTCGTATTGGAAATTCTCTTTTTTCCATTGACTAGTTTTCTTGCATCATCCAATATTGAGTTCCATTGAGCTGCTTTATATTGATTGCCGTTGTTAATCGGCACTATGCTTTTTATTTCAGCAATAATTCTTTTTTCGGGCAATTCAATATCGTATCCATTAGTGTTAGGTTTGGTCTCTTCAACTTGGTCAATTAAGAGTTTGTGTTCAGCAGAGGTTAATCGTATTGAGTTGGAAAGCCAGTTGGCAAATGCGGAAGTGGTCTTTAAAGTCAAAATGTTATTGATATTCGCAAGTGCTGCTTTCAGTTGAATTAATTCATCTGGAGTTATTCGTGAGTAATAGTCCTCTGAGGTTCCAGTTAGGCCATGTAAAAATTGGTTCAGTTTATTACTTAAATCTTCAGTTCTAGAATATTTGGCCATCTTGCTGTCAGGTTGCGAATGTGGTGGGTAATGCCCAGATATGGCACGTGCCTCTGGACTTTTTAAATATCTACTTAAAGCATCGGTTTTGCATTTCAGATTCAAGTGACTCAGTAGAGGCATGTACTATATCGCCTATTGGGCTGTCGTTATTTTCTCTATCGCCGCAAATTCCTTTGCTTTGGCCTTTGATTCTTCCTCAATGTCAAAATCGTCTTGAAGTCCAAGCCAGAATTTGGGAGATGTTCCAAAGTATTGACTCAATCTCAAAGCAGTATCAGCCGTAATTCGTCGGTTCCTTTTCAATATCTCACTCACTCGTGTCTGAGGGATACCAAGGTCTTTTGAAAGTCTGTAAGCCGTAATTCCCAATGGTTTCAGAAACTCTTCCGAGAGAACTTCACCAGGATGTATGTTCGGTAGCTTTTCCATTTCATCTATTTTTTAGTGATAATCAATAATCTCAACTTCTTGGGTATTTCCATCTTCCCAGATGAATATTATCCGCCATTGATCATTAATTCTGATGCTATAAAAATCTTTCAGGTTCCCGCTTAATTTCTCAAGTCTGTTTGAAGGAGGAATCCTTAAATCAGCTATGTTCGGGGAGTTATTAAGCATTCTTAGCTTTCTTCTTCCTACAGTCTGAATTTCCAGGGGCCACTTTTTCACTCGTTCCCCGTTCCATACTTTCTCAGTCTCCTTAGAACCAAAAGATAAAATCATACCAACGCGTTACGTTACTAACGTCAAAAGTAAGTAAAAGTTCCGGAGAATAAAAGGAAAATTGCTCCAAAGTAATGCAATGCAGCCCACATCCGAATATAAGCAATGCACTATATCTACATTACATTCAGCGCTCTATATATCCGTTTGTAAGTAGTTTATAAACGGTTATAAAAATGTTTTCTCTCTCTCGAATACATGCTGCGGGAAGCAGGCTGCTGACCTGCTTGGTTGTGCCAAACTAGTGTATCAACAGCAAACATCCCAGCCCGCCCTGCGATTCATCGAAAAATCAAATGAGCAAACGCTCAACTCACACATCCTCGTTGCAATCCGCTAAACGAGAACGAATGGGGAGTATGAATGGAATATGAACAGAAATGTATTATAAAGAATATAGAAAAGTGTAGTTGCAAACTACACTTAGGGGGGATTTTCTATGGGTTTGATTTCGTCATTCTCATTACAAGCGTAGCGTAGAATCAAAGTCTGGCCAATGCATCCATTTAAAGCTTTCCTTATCAACTTTAGTTTATATTTTGATTGCATCTATAGTTCTAAAATCAGACTCGGGATAGAGCCAAAAGGTTGAAATTTGTGCCCTTTTCCCAAGACTGGTTTTGAACCTTTGAATTATTCTTTCTTTGGTGAAGTTACATCTTTGAACCGCAACATGTCCCATAATCGACCGGAGGCTCCCAGATAGTACCCTGTTTCATGCTCGTAAGATTTAGGGTTTTTAAACGTCCCAAAAAGCATATCTATGATTGGCAAATCCGTGTAGTTATGTGCATGGACACCTTTGGCATGATGAACGGTATGGCTTTCCGGACGTTGAATAATGTAACCCAGCCATCTCGGTGTGTTAATATTCGCATGCTGAAAAATACCCATAAATGTGAGTACAAGAATAACAATGGTAATGGCCTGTGGCGAAAGTCCCATAATTAGTGCAAAGCTTACAGACCCTACCAAAGACACCCCGATCATGTCGTTGAAGCTGAACATAAACGAGCTGGGTACATCCAACCTTTCAGCGCTGTGGTGAATTTGATGGGATACCCGAAACAGAAAATCAGACTTATGCATTGAAATGTGCCACCCATATTGAACTAGTTCAAATAAGAATACGCCTAATAACACCTGAAGCCACAAGTTCATTGTGCTGAAATCCAACAACTGATAAGAGGCAAAAAAGTCATCCCATACCAAAGGTATGTAAGTAGTGAAAAGCAAATAGACCATAAAAAAGCCCACTCCTTTAAGCTTCCAAAATTTAATTTTGGGTAGCTGCCTGGCGGGAAAAAAGGTTTCCCAGAGCATTAGTCCGCCGAAAATGACATATACGACGACAGAAACTGGATCCATTAGGATCTCTAACGGTGTTGGTAATTGTGAAATGAATTCTTCCATTTTAATTGATTGAGTTTGGTTTATTTCTAATATATCTATACAGACTAGACGGTGCAAAAATAAAATTTATTTTCAACATACCAACTAGTCTGTTTAAATTATTTATTTTAGCTGTATGGGAAGAGATGGAAAACCGACAAGGGACAAGATATTAGCTGTGTCAAAGGCTTTGATATATGAAAATGGATTTGCAGGTACATCTGTAGATGCCATACTTTCTAAAACCGGTATCACCAAGGGTGCATTTTTTTATCACTTCAAAACGAAAGCTGAGCTCGCACTTGTTCTTATACATGACTTTGCTGAAACTGACCTAAAGGAATTAGACCGTGTGCTGAACGATACCAATCAATATCTTGACCAGCCAAAGCAGCGATTAATAGAATTTGTTCAACGTTTTATCAATATGTTTTCCGGCCTGGAGGAACCTCCTGGTTGCTTGTATGCGTCAGTAAGCAATGAGCAAAATCAATTCAATGACGAGATCAAAAAAGTGGTCAGCGATACGATGCTCAAGTGGCGGATTGCTCTCGAAGATATGATCGATAAAGTTTTAGAGAATCATGATACTGCGATAGCCATAAATAAAGAGTCTCTCGCCGATCAATTTAACGTTATCATCGAGGGAGCCTTTATTGTTTCCAAAGCCTTGAATGATCCTACTCTAATAGCCAAGCAACTCGTACACTATCGAAACTATCTTGAATTACTATTTAAGACTTAAGGTTAAGATTTTAGCTCCAGGTGATAAAGGAGGTACGGAAACACTAAGAAAATTATTAGTGTTGTCACATAGCATTTACACTAATCAAATACAGCCCAATTGCTTTTTTTTTGGGGGGGGTAAATTAAGGTGCAAATAATTATCCATTTTCGGATGATAAATGATTATCCCAGCCCGCCCTGAGATTCATCGAAAAATCAAATGAGCAAACGCTCAACTCACACATCCTCGTTGCACTCCGCTAAACGAGGACGAGTGGGTGCAAATCTCTTTATCAATTTTTTATTCTGGGAAGCGTCCAAATTTATTTGTTTCTTCCAACGAATCATCCCAACTTGCTTTGTTTGAGATAAAGATATGTGCATTAGGTCTTTGTTCTAATTTTGTATCTAAACAACCTGCTGGAACTACTAAAAGTTTACCGTCCATTTGCAAATTGGGCAGAGCTGAACCGCAATTTGTACAAAAGGCTTTCACATGATTACTCTTGTGTGGTTGAAATATTTTAATTTCAGTTTCCGTTTTCATCCATTCTAGTTTAGCTGTAGAGGAAAACAAATTCGCAGCATGAGCAGACCCTGTGTCTTTCCTACAATATCTGCAATGGCACAAATAAAAACTCTCAAAGTCACCTGTAACTTTAAATTTTATTCCCTTGCATAAACAAGAACCCAAGTATTCCATTTGATAAGTGCCTTATTAAATTTATTATTTTAGTTGAAATCCATTTTCTTGTGATTTCTATTTTTTCTGGCTTACACTTCCAATCTTTTCTTTAAGCGGCGCGTCTCTCGGTTAAA
Organism: Reichenbachiella ulvae; assembly: GCF_025833875.1. NCBI lineage: Bacteria > Pseudomonadati > Bacteroidota > Cytophagia > Cytophagales > Reichenbachiellaceae > Reichenbachiella > Reichenbachiella ulvae. Next base: position 3,023,279 of record NZ_JAOYOD010000001.1, read on the forward strand.
TTAAGCACAATGTCGAGCTAAAAACCGTGGCTTGACCTCTGTTAATTTTGCTAAAAGTATTCGATTCGAGAGCAGTTTGCAAGTAGTGCAATAGAGGCATGTGCTATAATTACATGCTATCAATACAGCAGTTTTAAACCATAAGTCATGGGTCGGGCTGTTGCATGCTGTTCGTATCTCTATCAAAAAAGTGCTTGAGGAATATGCAACGCCGTATCAATGTCATTGGCCAATTCTTCCAATACCGCTACATCCTCCAGTTTTCCCGATGAAAATGAGAACAATCCGTTTTCATTTTCCACCGCTAAGTACAGTTGCCTATTTTCAAAAGACATCATGATAGGACGATCAAATTTTTGATTCAAGCTAACCACACGCTCCATAATCGACGAAGACAAAACATAGCGAGCCTCTACCTGATCCGTCCCATATACAACGAACCTTTCGGTAAATCTCGGATCCTCCAGATGCACTTCCTGTTCTTCGCGAAAGTTAAAGCTGACCCATCGATCTAGTTTCGCTTTCTGATTTTTAGGCAACACCACCGTGTGTCCATTCAGTTTCTTTTTAAAATTCAGCCAGCAGAACATACCCCGGTAAGAATACTGGGTATTGTCTGCCAACTTTCCCGAAAATAGGTTCTTAAACACATTTTGGTATAGCACCCCGAACATATTCAGGACAGGAATGTGCATGAGGGTGTTGAGTAGTTTGTTGGCCACATTGTTTTCAGCAATGCCAAGGTCGGTGATGTTAACCTCCGTGTCGTTTGTCTTGCTTCTGATCTGCCCATAGCTATAGATGGGTGCATCCTCTTTTATCCAGGCGAAAAGTTTGCTCCTGACGACCTCTTTGGCCGGGCTCTTGGCACCTTGCGTAAATTCGACCATAGGAAACAATCTCCTGACCACTCTGGCCATAGTTTCGTCTTCCTTGATTTTAAACTTTTGAAAAGCCCTGGCAAACACCAATGTGGTAGGATACAAGAGCACCAACATCCCTCCCAACAGGTACATATTGATATAGGGATGCATGGCATTGGGCCGAAGGTGTTTCAGCAGAGAGAAGAAACCCTTGTCTGCATCAGGGAGATATCCACTGCCCAAAATCAACATCATAAACACCAGATAAATGCCAAAAACACCCCACATGATTTTCTGATAAAAGAGGGTTTGTCTCCTCTTTTGGTAAAGGGTGTTCAGGACTTCACGGGTTTCCGTATAGACGGTCTGTAGCTGCTCCATCACCTTATCGAGCGGGCCAATCTATGGTGTTCCAGGGGCTGTTGTCGTCTTCCAGCACTTGTTTGTAAAGGTGGAATACTTCTTCCTTGTAGGTGTGGTAGTCCTCTCTCATATCCAGGGCAAAACCAAGGGCAAAACTCTTTCCAAATTCCTCCCAGGAAGAGAAGGTCTCTAAGGCCAACTTTCTTGCAAAACTGATCACCTTCCAGGCTTCTTCCTCTGAGATGAGCTTGGCCGTAAATGCCTTGCGCGCCTGCCCCGTTAAAATAGCGGCATCATAACCCGCAACACCCAGCTGCATTTCGGAATCAAAAGTGAGAATCCCTTTTTGCTTTAACACACTCAAAGTTTCACCTGTACTCAAGTGCTTCAAATAACGCTCAGCACGTTCGTTTTGACCAAATTTCCCTTCCATCAATTGGTCCCAATTCTCCTTTGGTTCATTTTGAATCATGTGGAATATAAAATCGAAATACCAACGGCGACCATCTTTCATAAAATACTCGGTAAGTCCCCAGTACCCCTCTGGGGTGTCAATGCCCCAGCCTTCCAAATAAGGCTGCACCTCTTTTGCAGTCAAAAAGGACAAGGTATTTGAGTCCGCTTTCCACCACTCTGAAATAGGCGTGTAAAACGCCACGGCAAAGAGCTGCTCATCGTTCAGCTGGCTGTTCGGCGATCGGTTAAATTTGGCTTTGACCAGGTCCGGGGCATCATATTCCTCTTTCCCGATTTTGAAATAGCGATAGGCGTAAGAGGCGGCAGCTATAGCGAAAATGACATAGCTGTACCAGGGTAAGTTTTCTAACATTGGATAAGTGTTTAGTTTAACAGTTGATTAATATGAATTTCTTTTTGATCCGATTGGGGGATCTCTAGTAGTTCGTGGGTTCGATCCTTTCGAATGCTGGCAATCATGCTGGCGGGAAACATTTGTATGGTGTCGTTATATCGGGTCACCGCAGCATTGTAAGCCCGACGAGCGGCAGAGATTTGATCTTCAATATCTGATAGTTCAAATTCAATATTGGAGAATTGCTTATCTGCCTTTAAATCAGGATAGCTTTCTATACTGATGTTTAACCCACTCATTAGATGAGTCAACTCATTGGAGGCCTTGATTTTTTCATTGGCTGCTGAGGCGTCATCCACCTTACTGCGCAGTTCAGTGATGCTCAGTAGGATTTCCTTCTCATGAGCCAGGTACTTTTTCAGCATAGCTATGAGGTTTGGAATCAGATCGAAACGCTTTTTGAGATAGATCTCAATGCTTCCATAGGCCTGTTGCACCTGATTCTTTTTGGCGATGATTCGGTTGTTGATCATGATGCCTATGATGGCAAGTAGCACCAGAGCCGAAGTGATGATTATGATTTCCATATCCGTTTTTTTTTAAATGCTTATTTCTTGAAATTTCCACTCGAAGGGTTTCCCCAATGTTTTTATTGATTTCAGTTGTTGCAATTCGAACGCCTTATTCAGTACTTCTGAGTCTTGTTCCTCGGTGTCCTCATTGAGGGTCGTGCTTATGATTTTCATGGTTCTGTTTTGGAAATCAATGCTGTGATCAATTTCATCACCAGTACCCCGATGGTGTTCACTTCTCTCAAAGCCTATGAGCTCAAAGGCCTGATTCTGATATCTGAAACTGTACTGGTAGAAGGAACTGGACCAGCTACCTGCACTGTACCACAGATGGAATTTTATCTGCAGCTCTCCATCCGGGAGGATTTGAAGTCCGTCAAATGGCTCATCCATCGTAGGCGCATCGCAAATGATGATGAACTCATCGGATTGCAGCACCTTTTCCAAACTTTTATCTGCTTGACCAAAGTAGATGCCAAGCACTCTTGGATTTAGATCAAGGGTATCAATGCCTAATCCATCATTGTATTCAATGTGCTCTTTCAAAGTGTTTTGGAGGGCAAAAGCCAGGTCTGGATAACCATCCTGGTTCAGGTCTCCCGATGCCTGTGACAGGACGCGCCATCCGGCTGGAATTAGATCATTGAATTCCTTGCCATGGAATGGTAATTCCATCGAATCATTCTGTGCTTTGAGTCCCAGGACTGAAAAGATCAACAGGTAGAATACCATACACACTTTCATCCTCACAGTCCTATTGGTCATGCTCATACTTAATACCATTAAATTTCAGTACCTGCGTTTCGGTGCTTATCTGTTCTTCATAGTCGCAATCTCCCTGATCGTCCACGTAATTGGTCGTGGCGGTGATCTCGTTGTTGACCGTAAAGTCGAAAAGACCTTTGCTCTTTGTAGAATCCATACTTAGAGTCTTTTCTTCACGAACAAATTCACCTTCACAATCCGTATCCCATTCACCGTTGTACTGCATGACAGGATAGTTTTCCAATACTCGTCTTAGATCATCCTCAATTTTCGTAAAGAGCGAAAGTGTTTCATGTTCATAGGGATTGGCTCGGGACATCCCAACGAAAGAAACCCGTACACCGTAGGCTTCTTTCTCCTCAGAGACCTGATACAGCGCAGAGTCAATTCGTATTTCTTTTAGCTCAACGGCATCTGATACCCAAGAGCTATTCGCAGCACCTTCATAGAATTGGTGTGATATATTCCCTGATCTGGGATCCACGAGTACAATGTGGCTGTTGAGTTCAAAATATTGTTCAGCTTCATCCACTATACCTGGGATGACCAGAATGGCTTCATCGATTCTAAAAGGGTGTTCCTGAATTGCTATCAAATCCGTTTTGATTTGCACCCAATTCAATCGAAGGTCCGTCAAAACAGCGTCTATCAGTGTAAACTCCTCAATGGATTCATTCAAGATGCCAGCGCTTAATTTTTCAAATCTTCCATCTGTTCGTATTTGATATACCGTTTCTTCTACCTCTTTGGACACGTCCCAAAAGATCCGATGGACTGTTAGTCTGTTTGGAGAGATGCGAGAGACTATTCGAGACATGCCCTCAGCTATTTCATCATAAGCCACCACTCGATGTGCTATAATGGCACCTTCCTGATCATAGTTGATCAGCACCGTTTCCATTTCATTGTCTCCCTTTTTTATGGTGACCACAACTGTATGAAAGTCTGTGGATAAGGGAATTTTGTAGTTGGAAATAGCCTTGTAGTTGTGGCTTTTTGTATGGAAATCAGGATAAATTTCCTCCAACTTCAAGGTTTTGACATCTACCTCAGTATAATCTCCTTCCTCGATGAAACTATCAAAATTGGTAACCTCTATTTGAGGCAAACTTTTGACTTTGGATTGGGCAATGACCTCATCAAATGTTTGCGAAACGGCTTTTTCGATCACCGTATCGCTCACTTGCTGGACCGTGCTGTCTGGCTCAGTGATTTGTATTTCTGTAGTAGCTGTTTGCTTTTCTTTGCCTTGCTGACCACATGAAAAGAAAACCAACAGGATGATTAAATGTGCGTATTTCATTTTATCTCTTTTTCGATTAGATAACATCAATGACCTTTTCCAATAGATAGTGTACGATGACCACAAACGCGGTAATAGCCATGAGCACTACCAAACGGGTGGCCGTCTTTTTCGAACTGTTGTTCATTTTTTTTCTGAGGTAGAATATATCCGTCAGGACAAAACACAGGGCTATTACGCTACCTACGATGCTTCCTACATACATCAGTCCGAAATCATAAAACACATGGAGCAGAAACCCAAGTCCTTCTTCGGAGGAGTCATTGGATCCTAAAACAAGTCGCATATAACCAATGCCCAGAAGCAATGATAAAAGCGTCCAAAGTGTGTAGGTCCATATATTTTTAAAACTGCGCATCTCTTCAGAAGTTCTTTTGTGTTTTGTGATTCACCGAAACTAAACGGCTCAGACGATCCTCTTTCACAAATTCACCTTGATCAAAATAGCTTACATCTCCGCAGTAATAAGTGGAGTCTGTTTCGCAGGTATCAAAATAAAACTCCGCCAACCGATACTGGGTGTACATGCCCAGTTCTTCTGAAACAAAACCTCCCAGATCCTCCTCATTTTCTAAAAAATAAGCAGTGCCTGCATCTTGAAAAATATTGAATTGAAAGCCTTTGCTGTACTCATAAAATAAGACAGATTGTTCAGAGATGTAGACAGGTTTATTACTTCCAATAATTTCACTTTTTAGGTATTCGATGGCTTTTTCACGGATAGACTGGTTACGCACCATCGGGTCTTTGACAGGATTTTTTACCAGGTACAGATTCAGATAGACCTGAGACTGTACGAACTCCATCTTCTTAAAAAAGACCTGGTTGATCACCTCCCCAAGTGTAACCGCTACAATTAAAGCCAGAAAAATGACAAGTCTCTTTTTCACCGCAAAGATCCATTGGCCCAATCTAAAAGCTAAAAACCCCAAAAAAAGGAGCAAAAAAACCAAAATAAAGAGGATGACTACTTCCATGCTTTGTCTATACTACCAGCTGAACTCCATATCATTTTATCAGCATAAAGATGCACTAAGCGAGTTTACTATGAAATAGCTAATGTCGATGTGCCAAGTTCTAACCCATATGCGATCAACCTTAATCAATAAGCGTCATGAAGGGCGACCTAACCAGAGCTTTATACTAGATGGCTAGTGGCTGTTGTACTCCAGAAATGTGGCCAGGAATGCTTCTTTTTTTCGGGAAGAGACGGGAATCCTTTGACCATTTATTAAATGGATAATGCCCGTCTTGTCATATTTATCGATGAATTTGAGATTAACCATAAAAGACTGGTGGGGCCGGGTAAAATTCACCTTTTCAAGTCTTGTTTCATATTCTTTTAAAGGTTTGGAGGCTATGTACTTTTTAGCATTGGTTAAATAGAAGGTGGTATAACCTTTGTCTGATTCGCAGTATAATAATTCATCTAGGTTGATCACTTGAAAACTATCGCTCAAGGATAGCACTAGTGTAGCGTCATTCTGGTACCAGACTTTTTTGGCTGTGGTTATTTGCTCTTTTTGTTGGGTTATGGGAGTGGCCTTTACTTTTTTCAGCGCCAACTGCAGCTCGTCGATATCCACAGGTTTCAATAGATAGTCCACTGCCCCTTTTTTCAAGGCTTTGAGTGCATACTCCTCATAAGCTGTGATAAATATGGTTTTGAAATCAAGATGCTCGGTCTGATCCAAAAAATCAAAACCTGTCCCATCTGTCAGGTTAATATCCAAAAACACAAGTTCGGGCTTGCAGGCATTGGCAACTACCACGGCATCTTTTACCGAAGCGCATTCTCCTATGATCTCCATTTCGGCATCCACCGTTTTCAGAAGATTTAACAACCCTTTTCGGATGTATGCCTTGTCCTCAACGATTATTGCTTTCATTGATGCTCAACTAGTTTATATGGAATAATCAAAGAGACCTGGGTTCCCTGCGCTTGATACTTTTTTCTGTCCTCTATGGATATGGTTCCAGGTAGGCGTAGTTCTTTGCCCAGAAGTTCCAACCTCTCACTAGTAATGATAGTGGCCAGGGAGTTCTTGCGGGTGCCGGATTTTTGCACAATCGTATCAATCCCAATTCCATTGTCAGTAATGGTACAGTTTAATTCATTTCCTATCCACCTCAGGTTCACCTTTATTTCGCAATGTTCTTGACTCGACCCAAAGGCATGTTCAATGGCATTTTCAATAAAGGGCTGAATAATCATAGGAGGAATGAGCAAGAGGTTGCTATCTATACTTTCATCCACCACCAGACTATAATCATAGGATGGGTCGGCATCTATATTCTGTAAGGCCATATAAATATCGATGGCTTCTAGTTCCTGGATTAAAGGAACCATCTTATCCCTTGAATTTTCCAGAACGATACGGAGTAGTTTGGAGAATTTTGATAGGTAAGTAATGGATTTATTTTCTTCCTTGCTTAAGATCATTCCCTGCAAAACAGATAAGGAGTTAAAGATGAAGTGGGGGGTCATTTGCGATCGCAGCAGTTTTTGTTCGGTTACGATTTGTCGGTTCCTGGCCTTAATGGCGTTGAATTTTTGATAAAACATCGTAGCTCCAGAAATAATGGAAAGGATGAGGATGCCGATAATAGCCCAAAGATAATTTTGCCTCGAGTTGGCCAGGTCCTGCGATGTGGTCAATACGGTTTGGGTGAGTTTTAATTCACGGATATTGGCAGAATCCAGTTGCTGCTTATACATGTACTCATATTCGAGTTGCGCCACTCTTTCAAAGTTCTCTTGATTGAAAAGGCTGTCGTTCAACAGTTTGAACTGTTGGTGGCTTTCGAGTGCATTTTTGTAGTTGCCCGTTGCTTCATAAATCCGGGAAAGGATTTCCGAAGCTTCTTTTTGATCCTCCAAAAAACCGGATTTTTCCGAAATCTCCTGTGCACGGAGCGCATTATTCAGAGCAATATCGTATGCTTTTAGGGTCGTATATGTTTTAGCCAGTCCGATATAAGCCGCACTGACTGCAGCCTTGCTTTCAATCTCCAAGCCACTTTTCTTTGCCTCAATGAAGGATTGAATGGCCGTCTCATAATTTTTTAATGCCAAATTAGTTGTGCCGATATTATTATGAATATAAGGGATCACAGTGTTTATGCCTGCTTCTTTGCTCAATCTCAGGGCCTTTGCATAGTGACTGAGCGCACTTGGGTAATCTCCGGTTTCTTCATATATCGTTCCAATCAGGTTTAGTGCTGTGCAGATTCCTTTCTTTTTATTGTTGTGTTCGTCGATTTCTAAAGCCCTTTCATAACACTTCATGGCCTTGTCATAGTTTTTCTGCGTCTGATAAATTAGCCCCATATTGGTTATGTTATTGACTATGCCCAGGCTATCTCCGAGTGCTTCATTCATGTACATAGATTGTTTGTAGTGCTCCAGAGCAAGCGGGTAATTGCCCTGCTTATCGTAAACTGTCCCCAGGTTATTCAGACTATAGGCAATACGTTGCTCATTCTCATTGGCTTCAGCAATGGCAAGTGCTTTTTTTAGGTGAAAGACGGCTTGATCAAACTCACCTAAATCCTGATAAAGGCCGCCAATATTAATAAAGGGTGCGGAAAGGTTTTTACCTCCTATTTTCTCTTCGATCTTGATGGCTTCTTTGAAGTAAAATATCGCTTCTCTAGGCATACCCTTATAGCTAAGGGCGATGCCCATGGCATTGTAGCAGTTCGCGATCCCTGCTTGGTAATTAGCAGTTTTATACCATTCCAAGGCCTCATCGTAGTAATCCAACGCTTGATCATAATTCGATTGAATGGCTTCTGTAATACCTCGGATGTAGATGCTTCTTGCCTGCCCTTTTTTAAAATGGATGACATCCGCAATAGAATCCGATTGATCCAAATATTTCAGGGTAGTGATGAGGTCTTGACTAAAATAGGAAAACGCCAGTTCGTTTAAAAGATTCACCCTAGTCGTGTCATATGTAGCATGTAGTGACAGCTCCGATTCAAGACTATCGATTTTGGAGCGCTGCGCATGTGATTGACCAAGAGAAAGCAACAATAGAGACCAAAAGAGCAATGGTTTGGAAATCAAATGCCCTAATTCCTTTTTTTCTAAACTGACTTTGTTTGCGGGTAAGAAGTTGGTCAATGGATTTGTCATGTAGTAAATATGAGCATTCGTCAGTAAGTAATGGCTAACCTACTTGTCCTACCAAACTAATGGATCAACAGCAAACATCCCAGCCCGACCCTCGATTAGTCGAAAAATCAAATGCACTTTTCTTTAGGTGCAATGAACCCCCTAGGGACTGGCATGGAGTGTAAGGATGAGATCTAAAATCTAATAGAAGTGTAGCCCCACCAGGGATTTTTATCTATTTGTTTTACAAACACTTACTAAATATTGACAATAACAAAAGGTAAATCATTTCTTACTTTCATTATCGATTGCGATTTACTTCAATAGAAGGAACAAAAAACCAGATAGAACAAAGTCTATCTGGTTATACGATTATTACAATCTATCTATAAGTATGATTGTCTTACCAATGCCTCATTTAAAAGCTGAGGCTACATTTTCGGTCTGCATTCTTCTGTAAAAGGCATAGTAGAGTCCTCCGCAGAGCAACCATGCCGGTAAAGTGAATAAAGAAAGAAATACCCCGGTCGAAACCGACAAGAGATAAAATCCCCCTGAGGCCATCAGCCAATTGATTGCCGAGAAAATCGTACCGCTCATGGAGCGATACGATTTCGGTCTTGTTTATATCAGCAATATCGTCTTCCCTTACTTTTATTGCATTTACTTATCTCAAGAAGGCCTCAGCCATTCCTCCGTCTACATTGATTGTATTGCCCGTGCTCTTATCCAAGATAGCCGCTAGCGCAAAAACCGCGTTGGCGATATCCTCTGGTCTGATGATTTCATTCATCAAGTTTCTTTTGGCATAAAAAGCGGGTAGCTCCTCCACAGTGATTCCGTAAGCCTTGGCTCTACCCTCTGCCCAGGCCCCTTCCCAGATTTTGCTACCTACGATCACGCCATCTGGATTCACGGTGTTCACTCTGATTTTATCACCTCCAAATTCTGCCGCCAGAAGTCGCGTCATATGTTGTTGAGCTGCTTTGGCTGTACCATAGCCTACATTGTTTTTACCCGCTACCAGACCATTCTTACTCGCGATATTGATGATATCACCACCAAAGCCCTGGGTTTTCATAATAGCCGTTCCTTTTTGTGCCATATTGAACTGGCCTTTGACCAATACATCCTGAAGCAGATCCCAATCCTTCTGGGTTGTTTCTTCTAAGGGTTTTGAAATCGCTAAACCAGCTGAATGCACAACAATATCCACTCCACCAAATTCAAGACTAGCAGCTTCAAAGGCCTCTTTTACAGAATCTGGATTGGCAACATTGCATAGGCCAAAGGCTGAAATGTCACGTTTGTATGTCGCATTCGCCTCGATCAGCCTTTCCTCTTCTATATCAGTCAAAAACACATTGGCTCCCTGCTCCGCCAGCTTGTCGGCTATGGCTTTTCCGATACCTCCACCAGCTCCGGTGATGATAGCCACTCTTCGAGACAAAGGTTTTTCGGGAGGCATTCTCTTCAGTTTATCTTCTTCCAGGAGCCAGTATTCGATATCGAATGCTTCCTGTCTTGGCAAAGCAGTATATTCTGAAATAGCCTCTGCCCCACGCATCACATTGATGGCATTGAGGTAAAATTCAGAAGCGACTCTTGCAGTCTGCTTATTTTTAGCAAAAGTGAACATCCCGACCCCCGGATATAAAATCACCACTGGGTTCGGATCTCTCATCGCCGGGCTATTGTCTCTTTTGCATGTTTCGTAGTAGGTAGCGTATTCCTGACGATACTGCTCAAATGCCGGAGTGATCTTCTCCTTCACAGCCATCGGATCAGTGAGGTCATCATTGGCTCCCAGTTCCAATACCAATGGCTGAATTTTGGTTCTCAAAAAGTGGTCTGGACATGAAGTACCTAATGGTGCCAGTTTACTTAGGTCTTGTGAGTTGACAAATTGCAATACTCTTTCGTCATCCGTAAAGTGACCAATCATCTTTTGCTCGCTCGAGCAAAGCCCTCTTAGAACTGGAGACAACAGTGCAGCCTGTTGTTTTCTTTCTGACTCAGGCAGACTTTCCATTTTAGTACCACCGAATACTTCGCGGTCCTTTCCTTCCCTATCAGCAATGTATTGAGAAGCTGCCTCGATTACTTCGAGACTGTTCATGTAGCATTCGTAGCTGGTGTCACCCCAGGTAAACAAACCATGGCTACCAAGCACAATGCCTCGAATACCTGGGTTATCATTCAAACACTTTTCTAATTGTAGGGCCAGGTCGAATCCCGGTCTTTGCCAGGGCACCCAACCCATTTTATCTCCCCAAATTTCTTTTGTAATGGCTTCACTATCCTTGGCTGCTGCCACGGCAATCAAAGCATCCGGATGCAAGTGGTCGATGTGCTTGAAAGGAAGCAAACCATGCAAAGGCGTATCGATCGAAGGAGCCTTGCTATCCAAATCATGTAAACAGTGATAATACAGCGGAACGATCTCATCTTCAAATTCTATCCCTATGTAGGCGTTCTTCAAGCCATGCAGCTTGTCAACATACAGACCTGCAATCCCATCTCTTTTGAGTGTACCGATGTCTCCACCAGAGCCTTTGACCCAAAGCACTTCTCTCTCTTCTCCTGACAATGGATCCTTCTCCATGGTCTTGCAGGATGTGTTACCTCCTCCATAATTGGTCACACGAAGGTCTGCACCTAATACATTGGATCTATAAAGAAACAAGGCAACCTGATCATCCCCTAGCTTCTCTGCTTCGGACTCCTTCCAGAGGTAGTCCACATATTTAAACTCTTTGGTTTCCATTTTGCTTTCAAGTATATCCGAGCTCATTTTTTACACATTTTGATACGTTATTATTAATGCATTTACGAATTTAAACCTCTCAAATTTTGATTAATTGTATAATTTGGTTTTACGATTGTACATTTTGATATTTCATCTATATAAAAAAATATGAGACATATGAATCAAGGTCTCATATCCTTTCTTACTCTTTGCATTATTGAACCGTAAACTCATAGCTCCCCGAGGAGAGTTCTAACAGCACGCGATCCTTCTCTTGTCCAATCCAAACCAACCCTTTGGATTTGGCTAGTTTCTTTCCCGATTCTTTCACTTGTCCCTTGTCGGCTGCCAGCAGGTACAGCCTGGCTTTGGTGTTAGCCGGAACTGTGATTTGATAAGTCACCTTATCCTCCTCTATGCGCCACTCACTTACGATCTTACCATACATAGAATCATAGTATCCCCTGGCCCAGGTCATCTGACCGGTAGGGTCAGGCGTGGGTGCAAGCACAAACTCTTTAAAACCAGGATCCTTACGTTGAATGCCCAGAGAAGTGTTGTACATCCAGGAACCAATCGCACCAAACGAATAATGGTTGAATGAATTCATGCTGTTGTTGCCGCCGAACCCCTCTTCTTTGGTGTAAGAATTCAGGCGCTCCCAGATTGTAGTAGCTCCATTCTCTACCGAATACAACCATGAAGGGTAAGAAGTCTGCTGCAAGAGCTGATATGAAAGTTGATCGTATCCATGCTCAGAAAGAGAGGGGGCTAATGAAGCAGTCCCTATGAATCCTGTCATCAGGGAAACTTCAGGTCTCTCTACTCCCATGAAATCCTGGTTCTTTCTGCTGACTGCTTGTGCCAAATGCTCTGCCGCCCGTTTTTGGTATCTTTCGGCAAATACATCCAGAGCCAAAGGCACGGCATACGAAACCTGCGTATCAATAAAATCGCCCTTTTCGTAGGTGTAACCTTCCGGTTTTTGCGCCCACGAGTCACCAGCATAGGCCGACCGTATGGTTTTGCCTGTTGCTTCATCGACATAGGTCTGATTGAAGAAAGTCTTCCTTTCATCATGTTTGGCCTTGTATTTTTTGGCATCACTGGTTTTGCCCAGCAACTCGGCAGATTGATATACTACCCGCAAGTCATATACCTGATAAGCTGTCCATAACAGGGAGTTGTCGTTTTTATAGCCCTCAGGGCTCAGCCAATCGCCCAGAGGTCCCTCATCCAGAATTCCAGTTTTAGCATCTTGTTTCGTCTCCAAAAAATTGACATAGGCCTTCATGGCATCATAGTGTTCCTCTATCAATCGTAAGTCTCCATACTGCTGATACAACTCCCAGGCTAGAACGATACCAGCACTACCCCATAGTGTACCGCCAAAACCTGTTCCAATAGGGGCGATATCCTGAAAGCGACCTGACGCTGCCTGAAGGTCTCTGTTGGCCATCAAATGTCTATTGAGGAAAGGATCGATGTCTCCCAAAAATGTAGCTGTCCTTGCAAATACATTGATATCTCCATTCCATCCCATGCGCTCATTTCTGGCAGGAGTATCCGTAGGGATAGAAAGGAAGTTGCTACGAAACGACCAGGTAATGTTACTCCACAGCTGGTTGACCAAAGGATTGGAAGTCTCATAGCCGGAAGCCAACTCATCGATCGAACTGATCACCAGGCCTTTTACCTGATCCAAAGGAATGGCCGCTTTGATCCCTGTAATCTCCAGGTATCTGTATCCATGAAATGTAAAGCGAGGCTGAATTTGAGTAGTCGTCTCGCCCAGGATCCACCGGTCAGTAGTTTGAGCTCCCCGGATGTTTTCCATCATGATCATGCCCACATAGTCCTTGTGCTCAGGCAAATCTGGATACTTCATCTCCGCATAACGCATGGTAACGGTATCTCCTTTTTCACCTGAAAGAGTGATTTTCGGCACACCTACCATATTCTGGCCCATATCATACACAAACACCCCAGGCCTCACTTCATCTACACTTTGGGCCGTCAGTTCTTTTACTATTCCTGCATTCTTACCTATTTGACCTATCAACTTCAATTCGTCATATTGCAGTGGGGCCGCAGTAAAGGCAGTCCCCTCCAATGGCACCTCTACGGCAGGTTTCCAGTCTTTGTCGTCAAACCCGACCTGACTCCAACCACTCACTGCTGACTCTCTATTGGCATCATAGATCTCCCCCTGAAAAAAGCTACTGTACACAATTGGCCCCTGGTCATAATAAGTCCAGCTATCGGGCTGGGTTGAGATCGTCTGTGTTGCCCCATCTTCGTAGGTCAATACGAGCTTGGCCAATAACGATTGTCTATCACCAAAGTAGTTCCAGTTGTATCCGCGGTAGGTGATATTACCACTCCACCAGCCTTCGGCCAGCATGGCTCCCAATGCATTCGCTCCATCAGAAACCATTTCTGTCACATCATAGGTCTGGTACATATGCGTTTTATTGTACTGTGTCAGGCCTGGATTGAAATAGTCATCCCCTACTCTCTCCCCATTCAAGTACATCTCGTATATCCCTCTGGCCGTCACATACAGTCGCGCCTTGCTCAATTTTTTACCTTTCGCCTCGAACTCTGTCCTGAGCATAGGCATAGCATTCTGGCTAGGGTCCGCTATGATCAATTGTTCAGATTTGGAAGCATCAACTCTGTAACTCTTATCCTCAATCGACAGTCGTCCCTGAGTGACCTGATCGCTAAAGGCACCGGCATAGTTCTGCCCGCCTAAATCCTCAAAAAAGAGGGTATTGGATGGTTCTCTGTAGTTTTTAATTTTCAGTTGAGAAAATCTCGCCTTCTGTCCCTTTTCCATCTTGAAACCTATGTCGCCTAATACCGGATAGGTCAGTTGATCTCCACCAGCACTGCCATGCGGATTGAGCGGCACTCCCCAGACATCCACCCACGGCGATGAAGGCAAAAATTCTTTGGGAATTACAAGATGCTCCTGATCATGCCCATCAATAAAAATTTGACAGAATCCAAAATTGAAATCAAGATAGAATTGATGCGCCTCATATTGGTTTTGACGATGAATCAGACTTTTAGGAATTTGGACAGCATGAAGTGGTTTGTTGGCCTGATCGCTAGGTAAGTAGCCGGCACGATAGATGTTTAATGTAGCCATCTCCTCCTCTTTTTTGCCCAGAGTAGTCAGGTCCAATTCGAAAAGCAAATAGCTCTCGTCTTTCGCATTTTCAACTCCTAATATGTTGAGATGATCGTTCATCAACCTGCGATCATTGGCACCCAGCACCAAGCCTGCCCTAGCAGACCCCTTATCGATCTGAATCGCATATTCCACTTTGAAAACAGAAAGGGCATGGGAGTAGAGCACAAGTGCTTCACTAGTACCACCAATCCACTGGGCTCCATCCCATGCTTCCATCCCTGAGTTTAGCAACCCCGTTTCAAACCAGGAGCTGTTGCTATGGACTTTTCCTTTTTGATCCCAAACCGACACGGTCCATTGATAGCGAGTGCCCGGCTCGAGTGACTCACCCTGATATTCGATATTGATGGAAGTACCCGATTCAACCCTATCGCTGTTCCAAACTAGCTCTTGGGTCTCATCTTTCACTTCTAACTGATAGGCTATCTGGGACATTCCTCTTTCCTTACCCTCCTGGATCATTTTCCAGCTAAAGCGTGGCTGAGTTACATCCAACCCAAGCGGTGTTGTCTGATACTCCACAGCCAGATCTCCAATACTAATCTGTGCCTGCAACTGCAGAGTCAAACAAACCAAAACCAAACCAAACCATCTTGCTCTCATATTTCTTTAATTTATATTCCCTTATTAAAAGCAGTACATATCACTGAATCCCTACTACCAACTTCTTGTTCACCACGGTATTTGCTGATGATATTTTCACCACATAAGTACCGCTCTCCAGCGAGCTAATGTCCACCCAATCACCATCTTTCGAATCAGCCAGGGCCATCCTCAAACATCCTCTTAAATCAAATATTTCGACTAGGTATTGATCAAACCCCGTCTTTAACTGAATGGTACCAGTGCTAGGGTTAGGATAGATGAGGCTGTCCGAATGGACAAAATCAGCAACCGTCAACACCCCAGGGGCATAACTCCCCCACTGGAATACTTCCCATCCATCTGCATAATCGCGATTACATGTCATTGGATTTGATGCCTCTTCGGCGCTTACAAACTTTCCATTACTTCCCATCAAAGCCATTTTTCGATTACCCAGATCAACAAAGGTGAACTTCTCTGTCTCTCCGATCGACGTTTTGTTGGCTTTCAGCTGCGCCCCGCCATTCACAATCCCCAGGTATTTTCCATCCATGGTCTCAAAAGCTACCTTTCCATCGCCTGCATCCACCAATTCGAATAACTCACGGGTGCTCTGGTTGCAAACCATGGGGTCGTCTCCAGCAGATGTCATGTATCGATCTGCATAACTCATAAGCCAAACTCTATGACCATAGCGTGGTTTGGACACCGCCGCTTTAGTATGAGGAGTCACTATATTGATCAGCTCTGTGTTGGTCCGGAATTGTTCGGTTCCAAACTCACTCCATTTCGCTTCAATCTCTTCTTTAGTATCATAATGAATGTCCGGTGCGGGATTGGTGTTGGCATCATAGTAACCCCAGTTTTCTTTGGGTGTATCTACTCTTTTGGTCTTGTAGGCCCAGTTAGACCAGGAAATATTCGAGGCATTGAGTCCATTGAAATAATATTCCCAAACATCTGAGAATGTCCAGAAATTGAACTCTCCTGCCAATATGGGTACTTGCCAGATATGCTGATGATTGGCCATATCTCGAATCGCCCAATCAGCAAATCCCAACTGTGAATCGTGATTCGTCTTGTCCTCGTTGTAGTGATGGGCCTGATAGAGTACATTTTCCCATCCATAGTATTCGGGCCCCACCACAAAACCAAAGCCAGGGAACGCTCCAATAGAGATCACATGATCAGGATCGATCTGCCGAACTTCCTGATAGATCTTGTTATAAAGTCCGTGAATGGGATACAGCTCTTGATTCGAACTCAAAGGCTCATTCATCAAATCATAGGCAGCTACTGTAGGGTTGCCCTTGTATCTGGCGGCAATCGCCTTCCAAATGTCAATAGCCATTTGCTGAGAATCCTTGTCTGTCCAGATATCATTGGTATGAGCCTGACCACTGGTGATGAAACCATTCCAGCCTCCAGGACCACCATGCATGTCTAGAATGACGTACATGTTTCTTTGGTTGCACTCCTCGATGACCCAATCTAACTGGGTAAAACCATTCGTCTTGATGCTACCATCATTGTACATTAACTCCATCCAATAGAAAGGTACTCTGACCATGTTCATACCCATAGCCTGGATACGATCCAGATCATCAGAGGTGATCCAGGTCTCTTGATAGTGATCGAGAATCTCATCCATACCATCCTCTCCAAAACGCACGCTCAAAGAGTTGCGGACATGAAAATCGTCCTCCATATAGAGATTCAGTTCTGCGACAGACCACTTGGCCTCCGTGTCACTTCCGGTCTGTGAAATGCGTAGGTAGCGTTGCTCATAGATGGCTGGTAGTTGGATGAAAATATCTTCTGTCGTCCCTGTACCTGAGGCAATGGTTTGCCAATTGGTTTTATTAAGAGAAGCCTCCACCGTGTACTCTCTCGGGTACTGAGAAGTAAACCCTCCCGCTTCGAAAGAAATACGGTTGAACACCACCTCCTTCTGCATGTCAATTTCCAGGTACTGCCCTCCTGATTGCACATCTGTACTGGTCCATCCAGTAGTTAAGTCCCGATCGAATAGCGCTTGAAGGCTCTCCTGGGTTGCCCCATCGTAGGTGGTCGCCTGCCAGGTCCTGCGATCGAGAGACCCTGTACCTAAAGGGCACATCCAATACTCCAGACTGAGCCATGAACCCAGGTTGGTACCCCGCAGGTTGATGGTGTCGCCTTGCCCGGATTGATTCCTAAGGACTGTTCCATTTGCTTTAAGAAAATCAGCATCAGTCATCTGCGACCATGCGGTATGCATGGTGCAGATAACGATCAGTGCTGACAATTGACATCTAATGCTTACTCTCATCAATGAGTGATTAATTGTTTATTAAAATTTTTCTAAATGTGATTTGATTATCCGAAGCGATCTTAAAGAAATACAAGCCTGCATTCAGATTGGAAGTAGCCAACTCGAATGACCCTCTCTGGTGAGGAAGGAACATCCTGATGGTACCTGCAGTATCAAATACAGTCACTGAATAATCTTCCATCTCCGTTCTAATAGAGAGAAAATCATTCGCCGGATTAGGATAAAGTGCTACTTCGGTCAGGGTATTCATCGTACTCTGATTTATCTGTCTGCCACCAGCGGGGTTTCCCCAGTTGAATATTTCCCATCCACCGATGGCATCTCTGTTGCAATTCATAGGAATGACGCCATCCTCCGAACTCACATATTTTCCATTGTTACCTTTTAGGGCTACACGGCCTACACCGAGCTGTATAAAGGTAAATTGTTCCCATTCACCAATGGCCGTTTTATCACAAATCATTGGATTTTGTCCATTCTCGGAGCTAACATAAAAACCATTGGACCCTCTAAGGGCGATCTTGCCATTGCCTGTATCTACCACCTCGAAAAGCTCCCAACCATCGTAGCTACTGCGATTACAGGTCATGGGGTTGCTGTTGCCCTCCGAACTCACATACAAGCCATTGCTGCCTTGCAACCAAATGACCTGTCCAATGGGAGCCTTGCTCACAGCTGTCGTTGTATGGGGAGTCACGATATCTTTCAATTCCTGATTGACACGAAATTCAGAAGTTTCGAAGCGGCTCCACTTGGCGGCTATCGAATCATAGCTATCATAGTGGATGTCTGGAGATGGATTGGTATTTTCATCATAGTAACCCCAGTTCTCCTTTGGGCTATCGACTCTTTTGGTTTTGTAAGACCAGTTGGACCAGGAGACATTCAGTGCATTCAGCCCTCTGAGATATTTGGCCCATAGATCGGGGAAATCCCAAAAGTTAAACTCTCCTGCCAGGATGGGTACATTCCAGTTGTTTTGATGATTGGCTACTTCGGTGATTACCGCATCGATGAATCCATTTTGTGAAGCAAAGTTGGTCTTGTCTTCGTTGTAGTGGTGGACCTGGTAAATAACATTGGTCCAGCCGTAATAGTCCGGAGACACGACAAACGAAAAAGTAGGGAAGGCACCAATGCTGATCAAATGATCCGGATCAATTGCTCTGACCTCTTGATACAAGGTGTTGTAGAAAGCATGAATGGGGTAAGTATCCTGATCAGAACTCAAGGGTTCGTTCATCAAATCATACATCGCCACAGTGGGGTTATCCTTGTAGCGAGCAGCCAGTGCCTTCCATATGTCAATGGTCATCTGCTGATAACCAGCATCCGTCCATAGTTCGTTGAAATAAGCCTGCCCACTGGTAATGAAACCATTCAGCCCACCGGGTGCTCCATGCAGGTCTAGTATCACATACATCTCCCTTTGGCTGCATTCGGAAATGATCCAATCCAGCTGATCGAATCCGTGAGGTTTGATACTGCCGTCATTATACATGATTTCCATCCAGTAAAAAGGCACTCGAACCATATTCATGCCCATCGCCTGAATACTGTCCAGGTCTTTGGTGGTGATCCATGCATTCTGAAATTCGTCCAGCAAGGCATCCATTCCGTCTTCTCCATATCGCAGGATGAGTGAATTTCTGATCCTAAAATCGTCCTCCATGAAAAGGTTGAATTCGGCAATCGACCAGTCGCTACCTGGATCCATACCGGTTTGATTGATCCTCACATATCTTTTGTAGTAGATATTCGGGAGCTGAACAAAAATATTTTCAGTGTTTCCAGATCCACTAGATACCAGCTCCCAATTGGTTCCATCTTCGGAAACTTCAATTTCATAGGAAGCGGGATATTCTCCAGTGTGGGTGCCCGCTTCAAAAGATACCCGATTGAAAAGAACATTCTCCTGCATATCCACCATGAAGTACTGATTTTTGTTGCGTCGTTGTCCTTCGCCATTGGACCAGTGAGTGGTCAGGTCTCGATCAAATACATTCTGCGGGTTGGTTCCTACTTCCGTTTTATAGGCTGAAGCGACCCATTGACTCCTATCCAATGAGCCTTTGCCCAAAGGCCCCATCCAGTATTCCATGCTGAGCCAGGAACCCAAATTGGTTCCTCGTAGGTTGATTGTATCTCCAGTACCAGAGTTATTCCTCAGTACCGTACCATTTGCTTTCAGAAAATCAGATGCGTCGAACTGCGCCTGACTGTTCCATGCAAATAGCCATAATATCATACCAATGGTCAGTTTAGTAATTCGTGTTTTCATAGTCTTAGTCTTTAGTCATGCCAATCAGGAATGGGAGCTTACCCCATCCCTTAGTGCTAATCCTTACGCTTAGTAAGGACATCAATCTCCCGCTTGGGAGCCATGCTTTTGGATGTCTTCATCACTTCCAAACCTGATTTTAACACCACTGAGTCGGACAGTTGAAGGTCATGCAATCCTCCTCCTATGCTAATGGTGTAGATCCCTTTTTCTAAAATCCATGTAGAGGTAGCCGAATCAAAAGAAGCCAAGTCTTTGGCATTCAATTCAAAAATCAACGTCTCAGACTTGCCTGGTTTTAGGCTTTGAGTCTTGGCAAAGGCACGCAACTCTTTGGCAGGTTTTTCAAGCTTCCCATCAGGTGAGGAAACATAAACCTGAGCCACTTCTTTTCCCGCTTTGCTTCCTGTATTCCTCACTTTACACTTTAATGTCAATTCACCTTCATCCGTCATTGCTGCTTTTAGATCAGAAAACTCGAACTGTGTGTATGACAGACCATAGCCAAAAGGATATGATACGCCCACATCAAAGGTTTCAAAATATCTATAGCCTACATAAATTCCCTCCTCATAGATCACCTCTGATTCTACCGCATCGAATGGACTAGGATAAGGGTTGTCCACCAGTTCCCTACCCGGGAAGTTTCTGGAGGAGTAGTGATCCATGTAGTAATTTGGAAAGGTCATCGGCAACTTACCCGATGGGCTCACCTTCCCTGTCAGGATATCCGCTACTGCATCGCCACCTTCCTGTCCTGCCTGCCACATCAGCAAAATCGCATCGGCATACTCCTTCCAGGATTGCGTCTCAATCACACCTCCGATGTTGAGGATCACCACGAACTTCTTTCCTTCTGCTCTGTAAGCCGCAGAAATATTTTTAATCAGATCCTGCTCCTCTTGAGACAAGTAAAAATCATAGCCCTGCTGGCGATCGTAAAATTCGCCAGAGGTTCTATTGAGAGTGAAAATCCCCATTTCGGACTGTGCTACGAAAGCAGCGATCTCTTCCTGAGTCCAGATTTTTTCTGGCAGGATTTTATCCGGACCAAAAGACCAGGCCTTAGGCCCCATATCTTCGCGCGTCTTTTTGATGTATTGGGTATAGACCTCCTGAAGCTCTGAATGTATCGCTTGCTTGCTATTTTCTAAGCCTTGTGCAATCGAGATAGAATAGGCTTTGTTCACATTGCCGCTACCTGTACCCGTCGCTATGGTTTCATAACTCGCTACACCAAATAGTGCCAGCTTAGCAGAAGAGGCCAATGGCAAAGCTCCCTCCTCATTTTTCAACAAGATTACTCCTTCGGTTGCCGCCTTTTTGGCAATCGCCTGGCTAGCCTTCAGGTCTGGTGATCCACTAGATTCATATCCCTTGAACTCCAATGTCTGCTTGTAAATATTGAGAATGGCTTCTACATTCTTGTTCAGGTCTTCTTCGCTCATCTTACCATCCTTCACTGCCTGTACGATCAAGCCCTTGTGTCCAGGGGTCCCTGGCATCAGCAGGTCATTTCCTGCTTTGAGTTGTCCAGGTATGTCTGTGCCTGCAAACCAATCCGTCATCACAAATCCATCAAAGCCCCACTCCTCGCGAAGAATAGTGGTCAGCAGTTCTTCACTCTCCGAAGCAAAAGCTCCATTCACTTTGTTATAGGCAGTCATCACCGTCCAGGGATCGGATTCTTTGATCGCAATCTCAAAACCTCTGAGATAAATCTCCCGCATCGCTCTCTCAGTGATCACAGCATCTACCCTTGCTCGATTGGTTTCCTGATTGTTGGCAGCATAGTGCTTGATCGAAACACCCACACCTTGCTCCTGAACCCCTTGAGTAAAATAAGAGGCCATCTTTCCAGACAAATATGGGTCTTCAGAATAATACTCAAAGTTTCTGCCACCCAGTGGATTTCTATGAATATTCAAAGCGGGGGCAAGCAAAATATCCACACCATACTCTTTGGCCTCATGGCCAAAGGCCGTCCCTACTTCCTTCATCAATTCGAGGTTGAAAGAAGAGGCCAACATAGTCGCTACGGGAAAAGCCGTGGCATAGAAAGTTTTGTTGGACTCATTGGGTCGTATGGGATCTATTCTCACACCTGCAGGTCCATCAGCAAACACCACAGTATTGAGTCCCAGTCGCTTGTTCGTTAAACTTTTTCCTGCAGCTCCTGGCACTTCTCCACCTACCTGTCCGACACCCGTACTCCCGCCTTCAGACCAGGGAATTTCCATCTCCGATCCTACCACTACTCTCTCCTTTTCTTCCAATGTCATCTGTTCAATCAGCGCCTTTACATCCAGGCTCCCCTGCGCATACGACATCTCCCAACTCGTAAAGGCCAAAAGCCCCACGAACAGTAATATTCTTAATTTCATCTTTATAGGTTTACTATTTTTCTCTTTCTCAATCGAAGTGTTAGAGCACAGCTATTCCGCACTTCCTGTCCAGAAATGAGAGGAAAGGCAGACAGGTACATTTGACCTGTCTGCCATCAAATTCAATTCAACTATTAATAACCAGGATTTTGGTCTTCCTGACCGATTTCAGGATTGATGCGGATCTCTCTCTGTGGGATCGGCAATAACAAATCTTCTGTAGTCACCTGATAAGCCCCAGCCGGAGGCTCCACCCCTACTGGGTAGTAGTAGGCCTGAGGGTCCGCCAGGATCTCAGCTCCATGGGCGTTCATCACGGCAACTGCTTGATCCGTTCTTACCAGGTCTAACCATCTCTTGTTTTCGAAGGCGAGTTCTATTCTTCTCTCCTGCATGATCAAATCTCTAAGTTGCGCTTGAGAAGCAGCCGCGATTGGCGCCAAACCTGTTCTGGAGTGCGCGTGTACCATGTTCAGGTAAGTCAAAGCATCTGCTTCTCCCTGCTCATTTTTGGCTTCTGCGATCATCAGCAACACCTCCGCATAGCGATAAACTGGCCAATTGTTGTTGGTGTTAGGAGCGATGTTCGATCCATGAACAAACTTTTTGATATAGGGCGTATTGACATAGGTATCCGCTGTAATGTAACCTACCGAAGCATCTAGTCTCAAATCGCCTGGCTCGTAGGCCGCTAGCAAATCAGGAGTAGGAATGTTCCATCCGCCTGCACCATTGGCATAGCCATTCGGGAAACCAGGTACCACGCCGATATTAGAAAGAGAAGGCAGGAACTGATAAGCAAAATTACTTGCCAGTCCAGCGCTCTGATCTTCCCAGTACTGAATCTCGAAGATAGATTCCGTATTGTTCTTGTTAGATGGGAAGAAAATAGAAGCATAGTCATCCATGAGGGCATATCCACTCACCTGCATCAATGCATCCTCTGCTGCTGCCCATTCTTCTCTCACCAGGTGCATATTACCCAACAGGGTATAAGCTGCTCCGTTGGAAACAAAACCGACGGCCTGGCTGGCTCTGTCTGGCAACAAAGTAGCTGCCAGCTCCACATCTGCAAGGATCTCTGCATAGATCTCCTCTGTCGATACTCTCGGACTTCCAGTTTCTTCATAGGAAGTTGGAGGATTCAGTATCAATGGCACGGCACCAAAATGCTGGATCAAATCAAAATAGGCGAAAGCTCTCATGAACAGCGCCTGGCCTTTAAAATTGTTTTTTGCAGCCTCATCAATGTCTGCACCATCGATCTTGTCCAATATCTGATTGGCTCTACCGATAATGATGTAGTCATTGTTGTACTTATTGCCAGCACCTGCTCCATTGGCATCATCGATGAATTGGTCATACTGCTCTATCCCTGCAAATCCTCTGTTGAAGTTGTAGATGAAGCAGGTATTGTCTGATCTCATCTCATCGATAGTCCAGTCTCCAAAGTCATCATTGCCCAGGCCAGTACCATACAATTCTCTGAGTGGCGCATACATCCCCACTGTGGCCTGCTGAAAGTCTTCGGCTGTTTTATAAAAATCGCCTGATGACACTACCGTTTCAGGTAGCTTAGTCAACAAATCGTCCTGGCATGCGGAGAATACGATCCCCAGCATTGCCACTATATATATCTTTAGTTTCATGATTTTCATCTTTTTAGTCATAATCAAATTACAGCGTTAGGTTGACACCCAGTGAAAAGGTTCTTGGCACAGGATAAGTCGTATTGTCTCCTCCTGCTGCAATCCCACCACCCGTGGTAACCTCTGGGTTAGGACCTGGATATTTGCTAAACACAAATGCTTGCTGAATACTGGTATACACTCTCAAGCCTCTAATGAACTCCAGATTCTTAGTAGGCAAGTTGTATCCCAAGGTGATATTTTTAATCGTGAGGTAAGAACCATCATAGATAAACTTGGAGTGGAACCAATCTCTTTCTGGCCCTGTCGATCCAGGTGTAGTGATACCATATCTGCCATCCCCTGGCTCTGCCTCCGACTTGTATCTATTTGCTACATCGCTCAGCACATTGAAATTACCATCCAGATTGGCAGCAAAACGATCAATCGTATTGACAATCTTATTACCATAAGCTCCCTGAGCTACGATAGACAGGTCAAAATTCTTATAGGCAAAAGTGTTGGTAAAACCATAAATGAATTTAGGTGCTGGGTTTCCGATTTTCTTCCAATCACGCTCATCATTATTGATCTCGCCATCTCCATCTTGATCTACAAAACGGATCGAACCTACTGCAGCACCATTGTGCAAAGGACCCGCATCATATTCTTCCTGATTCAAAAACAATCCGTCTGCTTCCAGTCCATAAAGCTGTCCCAATGGCTGTCCTACTTCGGTGATGTTCCTGACGAATCCTGCTGCATCTCCTACGATCAGCGGCGCATCGTCTGTCCCTAGACTTACCGCCTCATTGCGGTTAAATGCGATGTTGAAATCCGTATTCCAAACGAAAGCACCTGTCAGATTCTTGGTACTCAAAGTCATCTCATGCCCCCAGAATTTGATCTCACCTATGTTAGTTGCAAAGTTGTAGAAGCCTGAAGAAATGGGAATCTCTACAGAATATAGCAGGTCGCTGGTCAACTTCTCATAGTAGTCATATCCCAGAGAAATGCGATCATTGAACAAGCCTAGCTCCACTCCGATATCAGTCTGTGCCGTACGTTCCCAACCTAAGTCCTGGTTGTTCAAACCTGCCAAACTTTTACCTCCATACAGTTGATTGTTGAATGGATAGTTGGTCGATACCACAGAGGCATACTGCGTGTAGTTACCCACATTGTTGTTACCCGTTACCCCGTAGCTAGCGCGTAGTTTCAAGAAAGAAACGGGTGTAATCTGATCCATAAAACTTTCTTCTGAAATAACCCAGCCAGCTGATACCGATGGGAAGGTACCCCATCTGTTGTCCACACCAAACTTAGATGAACCGTCTGCTCTCACTGAGGCAGAAAACAAATACTTGTTGTTGAAGCTATAGTTCAAACGTCCTACAAATGAAGCCAAACTCCACTCCTGAATATCTGTAGATCCAGTAATGGTCGTGGCAGCATTGAGGGTTTCTACTCTGTTGTCCGGGTAGCCCGTACCGAACATATTTCCTGACTCACCTCTGGCTGCCTGGGTCGTATATCCTCCCAGTAGACTGAAGTCATGGTTGCCAATGCTCTTTTGATACTTTAGGGTATTCTCTACCATCCATGAGTACCCAAAGCTGTTGCCATGTGAACCTGAAATCCTGTTAGGGTCATCGGGATTCCCTGGATTGAACACACCACCTGCTGTAGAAGGTGTGAAACTGTCATTTACTCTACTTCCTATATCTACACCAGCCTGAATTTTGTAAGTCAGATTAGGGATGATCTCTGCCTCCAAAAACAGATTGGAAAGCAATCCCATATTTTTAGAAGTGTTTTTGGCTGCCTGAACCTGGTGGTACCAGTTAGGCATTGGAACTGTTCCAATCGTACCAAAATCTCCCCAGGTACCCGCTGAATAAGGCACTGAACCATCTTCATTGACATGAGGGAAAATAGCAGGAGTCAACAATGCACCCTGAATGATACCTCCTGACACATACCAAACACCATCGGCCTGTGGCGACTTGCTGCTAGTATAAGTCGGAGCGACATTGGCGCCTACTGTGATTCGGTCATTCACATTATAATCCATATTGGCACGTAGCGATACTCTTTCGAACTCTGAGTTCAACAGCACCCCGTCTTGCTTGAAATATCCTGCCACGATCGAAGATCTCAGCTTACCGGTACTTCCTTTGATCGCCAAACTGTAGTTTTGGATCGGTGCATCACGTGTAATCAGATCAAACCAATCTGTACCTTTACCCAACTCTTCAGGGTTTTGAAACAATTCTGGAACAGGCTGGCCATTAGCTTCATAGTATTCTTTTTTGAACTGACCATACTCCTGCGCATTCATCATATCTGGCTTTCCCTTTTCAGGAATCTGCTGGACACCATAGTATGAGCTAAAAGAAATTTCAGTCTCTCCAGCTCCACCTCTCTTGGTCGTCACGATGACTACCCCATTTGCCGCACGCGAACCATATAGCGAAGTAGAAGCTGCGTCTTTCAGTACGGTAATGCTTTCGATTTCGTCAGGGTTCATATTGGCGATATCTCCAGTGATTGGGAATCCATCTACCACATAAAGGGGATCGCTACCCGCAGATATAGATGCCTGCCCTCTGATACGTACCGACATACCAGCACCTGGAGTACCAGTAGTCTGGTTGATCTGAACACCTGCTAGTTTACCTTGTAGTTTTTGCGTCACTTGCGCCACCGGCAATTCCTTCAACTCATCAGAATCCACCTTTTGGATCGAACCTGTAGATTTTTGCTTACTTTCCGTTCCATAGGCTACTACGACTACTTCTTCCAAATTTCCCACATCCAAATCCAACACCACATCAAGTGTAGAACGTCCGCTTACAGTGACTTCCTTAGTGATATATCCTACATAGGAAATGACAATAACAGATTGATTTCCCGCCACATCTAGACGAAAATTGCCATCGATATCAGTAATAGTCCCGTTGTTCGTGCCTTTTTCTACTACAGTTGCTCCAGGTAGAGGCTCTCCGATTTCATCAGTTACAGTACCCTGGATGTTTTCTTGAGGGGTTATTTCCTCATTGAGTCTTGGTAATCCATCTTTGGATTTGACTGCAGATACGCCGATTTGACCATTGACTCTTCTAAATGCAAGTCCCGCCTGCACAGAAAGGTTTTTTAGGAGATCGTCCATTTGCCATACCTTATTTTCTAGGCTGACCTTTTTGCCTTTTATTTCACTCTTTGAATAGGCGAAATTAAAAGTCGTTACTTCTTCAATCTTCTTGAACACATCGACCAATTCAGCCTGGTTCTCAGATTGATTCCATGTTACTGAAACTTCGTTCAGCATCTTGCGCTGCGCACTCATATCGTTGGCCATGGCCATCGACAAAGACTGCAGCACGATCAACACATATATTCCATATTTGGACATGCGGATTAGTAATTTTTGTAATTTTGTCTTCATAAAATTGTTTTGGTTAATAATGACTAAAACTCAGAGAGAAGGGAGCTGCCGACTTTCCCCAAAGTATTTCAGCTCTCTTTCTCTTCTTTAAGTATGATTCAATTGATAATTAGCTTCTTTTCATTTTCATAGAATTCATATTTAAAATCGTAAACAAATGATAATACATCCATCATTTCTAGCATGGTAGGATTGTCATAGTTGGCTGTATATTTTTTATCAGTATTCAGTTCCCCATTCAGTTCGATCTGAATTCCATACCATCTCGATACTTTTTGAAAAACCTGAGCAATAGCTTCATCATTGAAAACCAGTTTTTGCTCGGTCCAGGCAAAAGGAAGTTGTTCTTTAGAAATACTTTCTTTGAGCAGTCTTGCATTAATCATACTTGCCATTTGATTAGGGACTAACTCTACTCTATCCGAAGAATTACTAACTGCAACTCTTCCTGTCTTAACAGCAACTAGAGCTTGTTCGCCTCTATAGGCATTGACATTAAAGGAAGTGCCAAGTACTTGAACCTGAAGGCTATCTGTCTGTATGATAAAAGGTCGGTTTTCGTCGCGTTCCACCTCAAAGAATGCTTCTCCGATGAGCGTGACCAAGCGTCTGTCTGTATCGAAGACCTCTGGCACGATAAGCCTGCTTCCAGCATTCAATTTGACTTTGGTTCCATCAGGTAGGGTAGTGATGATCTTTTGCCCAGGCAGACTTACTTTCTCTATTAGTTTGGCAACAGGTTGAGATTGTACTGCCTGATTAGAGTCAAGCAGACGAAGACCTATATAGCTTGAGAGTAAAAGTGCTATGCTGGCTGCTACCCAATAAAATGCCTTTCTTGTTTTTGAGGATTTTTGTAATGATTTGGAAGAAGTTTTTTCTGCATTGATTCGAGCATGGAGCATAGAGCGAACTTCTTGCTCTTCCTTTTTCAGGTCCGACTGGTGGAAATGCCAGTAATTTTTCAAAACACGGAAGGTTTCCGCATTTTTCTCGTCTCTTTGAATCCACTTAGTTAGCGTATGCTGCTCTTCTAAGGAGAGTTCACCTTTAAAGTATTTTGTTATGAGGTGCTCCACTAGTAATGTCTTTCTTTATACCAGCAAGAGTCATATCTAAGCGTTTAGGTTTACAAAAGACTCAATATTTAAACTATTTTCAACAAAAGCATCTAAAAGATGTTTTATTTTCAAAAATTGAGCCGTTTCATTATACTTTTCCTAACAAGTCAGACTGATTTAATAAAAAGAAAACTAGACTAATCGCTCCACCAATCTCAAAACTCTTCCAGCTCTGAGAGCTTGTATTGTCGTAGTAAATTTCAATCTTTTGCTTGATTACCGAAATAGCTCTGGCTACTTGAGTTTTGATTGTAGATTGGGAGATCTCTAACTCGGCCGCTATTTCTTTATATGACATCTGTTTGTTCTTAGCCATGTCAAAGATCAAACGGCATTGATCCGGTAGTTCCTGTACAGCTTTATCAATAATTTCTATCAATTCTTTTTCAAGTAGGATTTCCTCTGGACTTATTTGCTCTATTTGCTTGACATAGTTTTCGGTATCGATACTGTCAAAATTACGGGGATCATGTGATAGCGTACGAACTACTTGATTTTTGACTGCTCGAAATAGATAGGATTTTATCTCTTTGATATTTTTTAAGTCGGAGTTGGATTTCCACAAATTAAAAAACACATCGGACACTACTCCTTTAGCTATATCATCAGATTTTACTAAAGAGCGTGCATATAGGTAGAGAGGTTGGAAATAGTCAGAATAAACCTGCTCAAAGTACCCGTCAAAGGGCTGCTCTGTGCTCAGTTTGCGTAACTTAGTCCTCATGCTTATAATCTTTAATTGTCAAATATAAACTTAATGTACGACTTAACCCTGATTTATTAACTTACTCTTAAGGAAATCTAATAAGGGCAAGCCCTGTAAAAGCAGCACATTTAGGGTAGAATGAAGGAAGACAAGATCAAACAAATTAACAGCTTATACATCGATCTTGGATAAGACAATAAAGAACTAATAGTCAACTCTATTCTTTACATGTGTGAGGTTTTGCCCTTCCAGTTCTTAGTGATTGACACCATTCAAAATAGATAGCGCTCCAGCTTTCGACACCCCTTTATAATTTCAGGTTCCACTTTGTATATGGATGCCCGACCATGCACTTTATACCCGTTTGTAGGTGTTTTTTACGTTTAAATATGTTTTCTCTCTTACTCGAATACTTGCTGCGGGAAGCAGGCTGCTGACCTACTTGGTTGTGCCAAACTAATGTATCGACAGCAAACATCCCAGCCCGCCCTGTGATTCGTCAAAAAATCAAATGCACTTTCTTTAGGTGCAATGAACCCCCTAGGGATTAGCATGGGATATAAGGATGAGGTCTAGAATCTAGCAATCCAAGGTCTAAAATCTATTATAAGTGTAGCCCTGCCAGGGAATTTTATATACTTGTATTATAGATACTTACAGTAAATAAATAAAACAAATAGTAAAACATTTTTATCGGTTTTTAGCAGTCCTAAATAGGACTTATTGGGTAAACCCTAATCCATACATCATATAGAAAAACCCAGACTATCGCTGGGCTTTTCTATATCAATCTTATCAAAGGCCTATATTTCAAATTTGGAATCAACCCTTGCTCCGTCTGATACCCAGCTCCAAACCTCTCAGCTCAGCCAAGCCTCTCAAGCGACCAATGGCAGAATAGCCCGGATTGGTCTTTTTGCTGAGATCATCCAGCATCTTATGACCATGATCCGGACGGAAAGGCATGCGCAAATCCTTTCTTCCAGCTTCCTGGCGTTTTTCCTGCTCCTCTACCAAAGCCTTCATCACCCCATACATATCTACATCTCCATCCAGGTGATCGGCTTCATGGAAGTTGCCCTCGGCGTCTCTCTTCGTCGCTCGCAGATGAATGAAGTGAATCCGATGACCCAATCGCTGAACCATGCCTACCAGATCATTGTCCGCTCGTACGCCAAACGATCCTGTGCAATAGGTCAAGCCATTGTTCGGGCTGTCCACTGCTGCATATAGCTCTTCGACATCCTGTTCGGTGCTCACTACCCTCGGGAGTCCCAAAATTGGGAATGGAGGGTCATCAGGATGGATACATAGAAGCACACCTGCTTCTTCTGCAGCCGGCACTATCGCTGCGAGGAAAGCATAGAGATTGTCTTTGAGTTTTCTTGCGTCGATCTCATCATAGGCGGATAGCACTTGCTGAAATTGCTCCAGGGTATAGCCCTCCTCTGCTCCCGGCAGCCCAGCTATAATGTTAGACACCAACTCTTCCTTTTGCTCCTCTGTCATCCCGTCAAAACAGGCCTGAGCCTTTTCGATTTGGCTCTCGCTATAACTCTCGGCAGCACCCGGTCTTTTCAACAGGTAAAGTTCAAAGGCAGCAAAGGCCGTGGCATCAAAGCGCAGGGCTGTCGAACCGTCTCCATAGTCATAGGCCAAGTCCGTTCGCGTCCAGTCCAGCACGGGCATGAAATTGTAGCAAACCGTATCTATCCCGCACTGTCCTAAGTTGCGAATCGACTGCTGGTAGTTCTGAATGTATTGCTGAAAATTACCTGTTCGCTTCTTAATGTCTTCGTGCACTGGCACACTCTCCACCACACTCCAGCTTAAGCCTGCAGCCTCTATCTCTGCTTTGCGTTTTTCGATCTCTTCTATGGTCCATACCTCACCATTGGGCACGTGATGCAGGGCAGACACTACTCCAGTTGCCCCAGCCATTCTAATATCGGCCAATGATACCCCATCATTCGGCCCGTACCATCTCCATGTTTGTTCTAGCTTTATTTCTTTCATATCATTCATCGATTTAAACTCCACTAAATGCACTAAACCCACCGTCAATCGGCACAGTCACTCCAGTCACAAATGCGGACCCTTCGCCGCACAACCATTCCAGCGTGCCTAGCAGATCCTCCGGTGTCCCAAATCGAGACATAGGGGTGTGATCGATAATGGTATTGCCTCTGGCTGTCAGATCTCCATTTTCCTCGGTCAACAGGCGTCTGTTTTGCTCGGTGAGGAAAAAACCTGGCGCCATGGCATTGACTCGGATGCCTACTTTAGAGAAGTGCACAGCCAGCCATTGCGTAAAGTTTGAAATCGCTGCTTTGGCTCCACTGTAGGCAGGTATTTTCGTCAATGGAGTGAAGGCATTCATAGACGATATGTTAATGATATTACCTGACTGGCTTTTGGCCATGTCTCTGGCAAAAACCTGGCAGGGTAGCAAAGTACCTATGAAGTTGAGGTCAAATACAAACTTGATTCCTTCTGGATCCAAATCGAAAAAGGTGATCAAATCCTCATCCTTCTCCAGATCTTCTGCCTCAAAATAGGGCTTGGAAGTGGTGCCTTTCGGGTGATTCCCACCTGCACCATTGATCAGGATGTCGCAGGGACCAAAGTTCTTATGTAGCTCCGCCTGCGCTTTGAGCAAGCTGGCTTTGTCCAGTACATTGGCTTCCAGGCCTATCGCCTGACCTCCATTTTTGTTGATCTCCAGAGCCACCTTCTCTGCGTTCTCTCTTTTCAGATCCAAAATGGCCACCTTCGCGCCCAATTCGGCAGTCTTCTCTGCCATCGTGCTGCATAGCACTCCACCACCCCCTGTGATGACGACTACTTTGTTTTCTAATAATTTCATATCTATTCTATTTCGTGTGTACGTTACCGCATTATATCTTAAAAAAACACGCCTTCACGGGCGTGGTTAATGGCATTACAATTACCCATAACTCAATAATATATCTTGTGCCAATTCTAATTAGACCTTAAATAAACTGATCGATACCAACTCAGGTAAACACTCTCTATTCGAAACACGCTATAGAAAGTCAAAAATATAGTCAACATCCCCAAAACTCAGCGGCTTCTTAAGTAGGGCCAGAATACGGGGATTACTTTTGAGTTGATTGATATCATCTTTGCATTCAGAACTTGACACCATGAAAATTTTAGTCTCAGGGTGCTTACAGCATTGATAGGAAAGTTTATGAAGCATATCCCAACCCGTCATTACCGGCATATTGATATCGCACAATATTATTTTGGGCCAATTCTCCTCCCTTCTTGTGAGATAATTCAGAGCCATCTGAGGCGAATGTGCCTCCATTAAACAAATGTCTTCGTGGCTGGATCGAATTGTATTGGCAATCAAAAATCTAGAAATGTTGTCATCATCAATAATCAATACATCTACTTCGTGCTTTCTCATGTTCTTGCTGCTTTAGTTTTACTTCTATTTCATTCTTCTGTTATTTGTATTCATCAAAAAATATTTTCCTCTGGCACAAGTCATAAACTAAGGACAGATGCTTAATACACCCATATTTTCTGTTGGGTGGTTTGATTCATTTCTTTGAGCTTTACTATATAAAGCCCCTCTGGCAAATTCCCCAGATGTATCTGGGTGGATTGCAAATCCCTATAACTGTTCTTAAAATGGATACGCCCTGATAAATCATGAACAGATATTCTGGCTCGATCACTTTGTTCGTTCAGTTCTAACTTCAAAAGCTTGTGCCCTGCATCGTAGTAGATCAGATTCGATAGACCTGGATCAATCGCTCCTGTTACTACACTTTTTTCCTGAAACTCAAACCAGTTGATATTGAAACCAGATCCCGAAAAGCTCAATTCCAATAGCTGGTTACTTCCTCCAACAATATTGACTCCTTCGATGTATTTGGTCTCCCACTCCTGCCAGCCACCTGTCACCGCTGGGGTCACTGTACCCAGAAGTTGCTCATTGAGGCGAACGGTGATTTTCTTAGTGTCTGTACTGGTGGAGTTACTGGCCAGTCGAAAGGCGATATCATAAGTACCCGGCGCTACATCTGCAATCAAGTAATTCAGCCATTCACCCTCAGTCACATAGCCAATATTAAAGCCCGCACCTTCGTCTGTGCAAGCTTCAATATCTACTCCCTCAGAGGTCCTATAGGCACCACCCTGATTTTCTGATTCCGCATCATTATAACCAAGCCCCTGAGGATTGTCATTATAATCCTCCGCCTGAATCCTACCTGGTATGGCATGTGGGCCATTGTAGGCTACCTGAGCGGGTACAGCACTGGTAGTTGCTACCAGTGCTTCGGTATAGTCCGATTCTCCTAGACTATTGTAGGAGAGCAAACGAAAAGTATAGCTGGTTTCTGCCGTCAATCCGGTTTCGACAAAACTGTTCACATCTGCATCTACCAAACCCACAACTTCAAAGGTTTCTCCGATTTTTCTCTCAATGATAAAACCAGATTCATTGTCAGCATTGTCCACCCAACCAATCTCTACTCTGTCAAATTCTGCCCCGATCTGCTCTATACCTGATGGCGCCATTGGCAGTTCGGTCACAGAACCTAACTCTGTCATCACCGGCGCCTGCTCCTTCTCAAAATGATCGGAAGAATAATTGTATTTGGTAATTGTCTCGCCATCAAATACAATCACATGAGTCGTTTTCTCTCCAATGATATCTGAATAACTTTTGTCCAACGCCCCATCTACGGTGAGTACAACATGTTCTCCTGCAATTGCGTCAGCATTGAGGTGAAGTGTATACTTAAGAGGGGCGCCTGATTCGCGATTCATGATCATAACAGAGGTGCGGCTGCCCTCTTGGGCTCCATAGACGATGATATCGTCATGACTTGTGGTTCCTTCCAGATAATTGCCTGTAAAATACTTAGCCACAAACTCCATATGGCGATAAGAAGATCGTGGGGTCATATTAGCTCCATCAATAAAACTAAAATCAGTACCCGTGCGGCTCCCCCCATTCTCGAACATACTCCAGGTAGCTGCATAGGTAGCCTCGTATTTCATACACAATCCCAATACTCCGCCAAACATTTGACCATTCTCCCAGGTATGTACTTGTGGGCCGCCTTTGGCATTGTACTCTCCGATACCCCACTGAAGGGCATCATCTCCCGTACGATTGTAAGAGGCATTGATGGCATCCACTTTTGCCTTGCACTTCACAATCGAGGTTTTGAAATCTTCAATCCCTTCATAGGCCAGATTGATATTTTCATCCTGAGGGTATCTGTGCCATGAGATCCCATCGCAGTAGTAGTAATCCTTTCCGGGAATCTTACCCGCTATATCATTGGCTCCACCAAATAGATCGTTGATGGCGTCCTCGATGTAATAGGCAAAATCAGGCCCGTATATTTTTATAGTCGGATCCACTTCCTTCATCGCTTCTGCAATGGGCTTAAAGTAAGCCTCAACCAATGGAGCTACCTCCGAGGTGTTAGGTCGATTGGCCTCCAACCAGGGCTCATTACCGATATTCCAATACTTAATGGGCGCGATTTCTGCACTCATGTCCACATTAAGGTATTTTACTACTCCGGCAGCCACGGCAGCTGATTGGTGTTGTGATACCTGCACGATTGGCTCTGCTCCAATGGCTCTGATTTTTTTGATCCAGGAGAGTAAAGTTGCATTGGATGGCATATTATCATTGAAACCATTGCCTCCTATACGAATGGTTTTGACACCACATTCGCCTGTTAGTGCCCACACCTCATCT
The DNA here is from genome assembly GCF_025833875.1 of Reichenbachiella ulvae. NCBI lineage: Bacteria > Pseudomonadati > Bacteroidota > Cytophagia > Cytophagales > Reichenbachiellaceae > Reichenbachiella > Reichenbachiella ulvae. The sequence goes on from NZ_JAOYOD010000001.1 coordinate 3,058,252, forward strand.
GTAGGATTGGTATACCAGGCATTGTTACCTACCAGCATCGGACTGATCGGCTGGGCCTCCATCACTCCCATCCCCCATAAGAAAGCAATAGCCAAGGCAGTCCTTTGGAGTTTAACCTTCATCAATTGTAAAATCTTCTTCATAATTTTCATGTTTAAGTTGCTTGGTTTGACCGTTCAATTTCCACTTGAATTATATGGTATATGTTGCCTGAATCAAGTCGCAATGCGCTACTAAACTCACACGTTCAACAGTAGCATCACCGACCCATCATTCCGACCAGTGATGCTTTTGCCAAACCAATGACAACTGTTGAATTATTTGTTTTCGTTGAGATAATAATCCTGTAGTATGAAGAAAGCCTGCTTTCTCATGCCTTGCTCAGAGATTAATCCTTTGCGATTGAAGTCTCCCTGTATCCTTCTGAGGTGTCTTCTTGCTGAACGGAAATCCATCAAAATCCATGGTGAAGCGCCCGCTAGAAAATCAATGTTGCGCATCATTTCGATATTGTTTTTATAAACATCAGCTTGATACTCTTCTGTCCATCTTTCGGTCTTGTCACCGTGCATACCATAAAGCGCACCGCCCCCTACTTCACTCATGATCATAGGCTTGTTGTAGTCTGTGGCCCATTTGATCATACCACAGTCAGCTGGATCTACTGAATACCACCCACAGTAATTGTTAATTCCAATTACATCTACTACTTCTCCCAGAGGGTCCTCGATGAATTTACTACCATCTCTAAACCCTTGCGTATCGAGTGCAGCTGTGATCAACCGAGTATTGTCCAAAGCCCTTGCATGCTTGGCAAGATTGCTCAAGAAATGTAATCTTGGCTCCCCTTCTGGCGTTTCGTTGGCTACAGACCAAAGCACTACCGCCGCTCGATTCTTGTCTCTGCTGATCATCTCGGTCAGTTGGTTTTGAGCATTGGCGTAGGTAGGTTCATTGTCGAAAAGTACGGTCCAGTATACTGGGATCTCAGACCAAACCAAGAAACCCATTTTCTCTGCTTCACGCACCATTGTCTCGCTATGTGGATAGTGTGCCAAACGTATAAAGTTACAGCCCAGCTCCTTTGCCCAACCTAGAAGAATTCTGCATTCTTCAGGGGAAGTCACCCGACCTGTCTTGAAAGGGGCTTCTTCATGAATGCTGATGCCTTTCATGAATATAGTCTCTCCATTCAATAATATTTTAGAGCCGCTGGTTTCTATCGTTCTAAAACCGATTAGATCAGAAATCTCATCACTCGCAGTACTTAACTTCACCTCATACAGCTTAGGATTTTTTGGACTCCACAATTTTGGCTTGGCTTTAATGGAAAAGCTAGCCTTACCGCCAGAGGTTTTTGCCGTAACCGACTTCTTTAACCCTGGGATAGAAACAGTCACCGACTCTCCATCTTTGGCATTCTTCACTTCGACCCATCCTTTGATGTTAGTGGTACTACCTTTCTCCAACTGTACAGAATAATCAGCAATATGCTGTTTAGGCGTAGTGATCAGATGAACTGAACGAGTGATACCGCCGTAGTTCCACCAATCCGTATTGATGGTAGGGATGGCCTCTCTTTTTCTTTTGTTATCTACTTTGACTACTACGAAGTTGTCTCCTTTTTTCAAAAGACTGGAAACCTCAAACTGGAAAGGGGTATAACCTCCAATGTGAGAGCCTACTTTCTCCCCATTGACATATACGGTCGCCTCATAGTTAACTGCTTCAAAGTACAGGTAAGCCAGTTCGTTTGCCCCCCCCTCATAACTAAAGTCCTTTTTGTACCAAACTGTGCCTTCATAATAATACAGTTTTTCGAGCTGAGTATTCCAATCTCCGGGCACCAATAGCTGCAGGTCTGTATCAAAATTATACTCCACTAAATCAGATGGAGACTTCATTTGATCATCCTTGAAATAACCATTTCTTCTGGGTTGGTACCTGTGGCTGTAGTAACCATTTTCCAAAGGATCAATGATAATTTCCCATGTCCCATTGAGACTTATTTTATCTCTTGATTCAATGTTTTGCAGTAAATCTGCATTCTTTACCTCTTGTGCTGACAGTGTCGCACTGACTCCTAACAAGAGGATCGCTAGTGTAATTTTCAAGTAACTCATTATTCTAAAATTTATATTCAACAGTTTCATTTCTCTTATTCCTTAATAGGCACCAACCTAAACACATAACCGGGATCTTCTACTGCCACATAGATGTAGCCATCTGGTCCCTGTTTTACATTTCTAAGTCGGCCTATATTTTTCATGAGGGTCTCTTCACCTACCACTTTCTGCCCATCCATAATGCAGCGATTGAGATAGTTGAATCTTAAAGAACCAATCAGAATATCACCCTTCCAACCTGGATAAAGATCCGATTCGACGAAGGTCATACCGCAAGGTGCAATGGAGGGAACCCAGTAATGAATGGGCTGCTCCATGCCTTCCTGCTCCAGTTTGTCGGTGAAGGTCGTTCCATCATAATTGATCCCATAGGAAATAACTGGCCAGCCATAGTTCACTCCCTTTTTAACCAAATTCAGCTCGTCACCTCCTCTAGGTCCATGTTCGTGTGACCATATTTCATTGGTAACGGAATTGAAAGCCAGACCCTGAGCATTACGATGACCATAGGTATAGATAGAAGCTATCGTATCCTTCTTTCCAAAGAATGGGTTATCTTCAGGAATCCCCCCATCATCATACATTCTGTGGATCTTCCCCTTTGGGTTACTTAGGTCCTGAGGATTAGCCGATTGATGAGCACGATCGCTCGCAGTAAAAAAGAGATACCCTTTCTCATCGAAAGCCATACGAGAACCATAGTGCCATTTAGCAGAGGTGTAAGGTCTACCTCTGAATATCTCAAGAGGATTGGTAAGATGTCCATCCTGATAGGTAAAACGATCAATGGCAGTGCCAGACAGGGTATCACCCTCTTCGATGATATAGTCCGAATAACTAATGTACAACCATTGGTTATCCTTAAAATCTGGGTGTAATATGATATCCAGCAATCCACCTTGTACATCATGTCTAACATCCGGTGTCCCTTTCACCACTTCTCGATTTCCCTCTCCATCTACCAAAAACAGCGTGCCTGATTTTTCGGTGATTAAGAATTCACCTGAAGGTAAAAAGGTCATACCCCAGGGATTGGTCATACCAGACACGATGGTATCTAGGCTAAAAGAGAATTGCTCAGTTTGAAAGGTATCTGAGCTAAGCATCACTTCATCAAAGCCATATTTCTCTACATGCTCAATACCTGTTCGTATGTAGTCAGCTAGCTCTGTTATTTGTTCGTCAGAAAACACTTCACCCCATTTGGGCATCCCGGCTTCTGCATATCCATTGGTAATGGAAAGAATCAGACTGTCTTTTGTATTTCCATGCTTCCAGGTACGATCGGCAAATGCCATCATTTGCTCTCCATGACATCCGGTACAATAAGTCTCATAAAGTTTTTGTGAACGTATCGTTGCACTGTCCAGCTCGGGATTAATGGTTACTTGTTCAATTGCAGATTCCTGAGGTTTCTGACCACACCGGATCAATCCTAATGTCAGCATTATGCATAACAGCAAGTGCCATTTTTTTCTCATCATTTCCATTCTTTTCTCTTTCTTCACTCCTTCACATCTGTCAAAGTATGCCCCACCCTAACGGGTGAGGCAACACCTGTGCTACTTGCTTATTACCACTCTTATTGTCTGATCTTTGACTTTGACCCAATACAGACCACTTTTCAACACATTTGTTTCTATCGTCTTTCCCTGTCCTGTCATGATATTTCTACCCATTACGTCCAGGAGATTCCACTCAGAGGATTGCGAAAGGTTGATCCTATCAGAAGCTGGGTTGGGATATAGAATAATCTTAGTATCCAATCCGCCTTTCTGTTCAATAGATTCAGTATGTGCAAATCTTGCAGCTGGTATAGCCTCTTTGGCATTCAGCGTCCATCTAAAAGATGAATAAGTTTCATTCAAGACATCCTGAACAACAGGAATCGCCCCCTGGTTATTGCTATACTGTCCACCCTGAGGACGGATATACAAACCAGATTTCACATTCTGAATCCAGTAATACCCTGCCTCATTTGATGGAATTATTCTCCACTGCATTGCATTCCAGTTCAGAGAAGCGTCCATCTGCTCTATCGGGGTATTGGCGGTCACAGCCGCAGATCCAGGCAAGATGGCTTGATTGGTCCACTTGTTCGTAATGAAGTAGTTAGTTGCATCCAACGGGGACACTTCTATCTGCCACTCATAAGAACTATAAGTAGGTTCAGATACTTCCTGATACATTACCACATCTGCATCCGCAGCCCCTCCAACAGGACGCATATAATCACCTGTTCTTTGATTGATAAAGTGAAAATAATTTTCCGTCAAGGGATCCCCTTGGGGTACTGGTGCATTGACCACAAAGTTCAAATAAGCCTCCTTCGTCTCTTGAGTGCTATTAAGTGTCGCTAAAGCCCGTAGCGTATATTGTCCTGCTGTCAACCCTACCAGATCATTGGCCCAATCGTAGGGAGCCATATTTTCCTGACGAACAAGAAACTCCGGATCATTGTCCTTTTGTAAGTAAAGTGCTACACTGTACTCTGTACTTAAATCAGCCGGCGCAGGATCAATCAATACAGTCACCGGCACATCTGCCGCTTCATCGTAAGTGGTACCCTCATTGGGTGTTTCAAAACTGAGATCAAATCCTGTTGTTGGATCAACATTTGGAAAATTATATACTGTAGGTTCAGTATATCCCATGCGATACTCCAACTTCTTCAGGCGTTCGCCATTGTTATTGTAAGTATAGAGTATTGTAGAATTCGCATGCAATGTCACCCCTGAAAAAGCGGCATTGGGTTCATTAGCATCAAACCTAAACTTCAAATCCGCGGCATTAGGATTGTAAGTATTTGGACTCTCTGAAAAGTTCACAGCTATGCTGTAATCAATATCTGACTTGTTCATCAGCATGATGGTGTAGCCAGTAGCATCCTTCATACCAAATTCCATGATATCATAACCCTTGTTGTCCTGAATCTGGCCTTCCATGTAACTACCCTTCTGATTCTGACAAAGCATCTTCCAATGATGACCGGTGGAATAGATTTCCCCTGTGGACTTATTTATCATTCTCCAGTTAGCTCCCTCCGAGATTGACCATGGAGTGAAATAAACTGCACCATGAGCCAGGGACTGCTTAGCCATAATTGCCATATGCTGTCCTGCTTCAAATGACAGTGCATTACTAAAGCTTTGATTATACTCACCAACCGCTATTTTCAATGGTTGATTAGCTGGACGTCTGGCATTGGTTTCATCGATCAAATCCATCATCAACTCATAGCGTTGAATCATCTTATCTTCACCATCATTGCCATACCAGTGAAAGGCGAATATGTCCACCAACTGATCACCATTGTAATCATCGGTACCTACTGCCCAATCACCATCTCCATAGAGAAAGTCCTTGTACCAATTATCAAAAGCATTGTATGGACTACCTGTGTCAATGCCCCACCAGTGTCTAAAATCAGGTCCACAAATCACACTGTTCGGATCTTTCTTTTTAATCTCTGTAGCCAAGGTTCTGAATTTCCCTCTGAACTGTGTGTAGGTATTCCCCAGCTCATTGTCCAATTGATCTTGATCCCATCTAGTGAAAACCTCTGGACTGGAACCATCACCTGAAGGATCAGGTTCGTTCCCGATAGCCCAGTACTTGATATTGTATCCCCGAGTGACATTGAAATAGTCCATCCAAACACTCACCTGAGCAGGATCCAAATTAATAGGAAACTGCACCAGTGGCTCGGCTCCCATTGATAGTATGTTCTGGATTGGTTGGTCATACCATTCTTTGACCTGTGCATGCCCTTCTGCGTTCGAATGATTGCCTCCTACTCTTATGAAGCTAAAGCCCCATGTCGAAGTTTCAGCCATGTTATCCTGAAATGCATCGGTAACACCGGACCCCCAGTCCGCATATTCCCAATAATTCATTCCGAAAAAAAGCTCCGTCGACTGGCCCCTACTCAGGAGCGAAGCAAACATCAGCATCAGTATTAAACATAGTTTTAGTCTTTGTTTCATTACATTCATTGTTTTGTTAAAAGTTTACATAATCATGCTCTTTGCTTGATATCAATGAATGAAGAGGAAGTCTTTCATTAGTCTTTCATGCTTACTCTACATCATCAATCGGTTAGTTCAAATGTCACTTTCTGATCTCCCACTCTAAGGATAAACTCTCCAGGTTCTAAATGTCTTTCACCAGTTTTGTCGAAGTAACTCAGATCCCTCATCGGATCGATTTCAAATTCATAAATTTCACTTTCCCCTTTGGCTATCAGTTTTTTTTGGAAATACTTGATTTCTTTGATTGGACGCGAGATGGTTGCAACCGGATCAGATACATACCAGAGCAGCGTTTCTTTACCATCTCCATCGCCAGTATTGGTCACCTTTATTCTCGCGATGATTTTTTCTGATTTAGAAATCTTAGAAGAGGAAAGCTGAATTGAACCATGGGAGAATTGGGTATAACTCAGGCCATGTCCTAACCAATACATAGGTTCTTTGTCAATATCCTGATAATAGCCCATATAGCGGGCAGGTCTACGCATGTTATAATACATCGGTATTTGACCAGTCGTACGAGGAAAAGTAATCGACAGCTTGCCAGATGGGTTAGATCGTCCTGATAAGATGCCTGCCACTGCAGGTCCGCCCATTGTACCGGGCTGCCATATCTCCAAAATAGCATCAGCTAAGGGTTCCATTCTGATCATTTCGATCGGCCTACCACTAGACAAAACCAAGATAATAGGCTTGCCACTGGACTTTAAGGTTTTGAGCAGTTCCTCCTGTATAGAAGGTAAAGCCAGTGTAGAACGAGTACCATTCTCACCACTCCATTTTTTCTTTTCACCCAGAAATAGTAACACAGCATCGGCACTTTTTGCATTGACCAATGCCTCCTTAAATCCCGAAGTATCATTCCCTTCAAAATCACAACCTTTGGAATACAGTAGCTTGGCCTTTGCGGAAAATTCATTTAACAAACCATCATAGATAGTCCTTACGTGCTGTGCTTCTCCCATGCCTTCCCATGACCCCATAAGATTCACAGAGTCTTTTACCATTGGTCCTATCACCGCCAGCTTTTTCCACTTTGGATTTAGAGGCAAGGTCTGATTCTCATTCTTCAACAAAACCATTGACTCAGTGGCTATTTTTTCAGCTAGTTCCAGATCACTGGGTAATAAGTATCGCTGTTCGTCAGGAATGTCATCCACATAAGGTTGATCAAACAACCCCAACTGCATTTTTACTCTCAAAATTCTTCTCACAGCCTCATCGATAGCTGACATAGGCACCTTACCTTCCTCTACCAACTTTGGTAGATTCTCAACATAGACATCATCTACCATGTCCATTTCTACACCGGATAGAAATGCCTTTTGAGCTGCTTCTTTACGATCTGCAGCCACACCTTGAGGAATCAAATTTTCAATTGAGCCCCAATCGGAAACCACGAAACCTGTATGTCCCCATTGCTCCTTTAGCACCTGAGTCAGCGTATAATAATTGGCCGAAGCAGGCACCCCACTAATATCATTGAAAGCACTCATAAGTGTCACGGCTCCTGCCTTGACACCTGCCTCATAGGGAGGCATGAAAGTTTCCCAAAGTGTCTGATCAGAAACATCACTATAGTGGTAGTCTCTGCCTCCTTCGGATAAACTATAACCGATATAATGCTTGAGACAGGCTGCAATGGTGTACTTGCCTGCCAAGTTATCTCCTTGATAGCCCTGAACTGCAGCGACTGCAAAGGCCGCATTGGTATATGGATCTTCTCCATAGCCTTCTGCAACTCTGCCCCATCGTGCGTCGCGTGCCACATCTACCATTGGTGAAAAGGTCCAGTCTACACCAGACAACCAGCATTCTCTGGCAGATATAGCACATGACTGTCTGACTAATGCAGTATCCCAACTGCAGGCTTGAGCCAGAGGTATGGGAAACACCGTTTTGTATCCATGAATGGCATCAAAACCAAAAATAATTGGGATACCCAAGCGTGATTCATTCATGGCTTTAGCCTGAATCTGATTTCGATACTTGGGATTAGTACTACGGTAAATCAATGAGCCAATTTCAGGTCTCACTTTCTTCATGGATGCTTCGATATTGTTAGGGTTGGCATTTTTTCCATATGTCCATTGGTTCATCTGAAGAATTTTTTCTTCCAGTGTCATTCGTGGAATCAAATCTTCAATGCGCTCCTCTATCCCGGCATTTTTATCCTTATACAATGGGCTCATTTCCTGTGCAACCCCACACCATCCTATCATCATCAAGACTATCCCTAGTATATTTTTCATCTCTTTGTATATCAATTCTTCATTTTTTTATCCTGCTTCTTTTGAGTTCCATCGCAGGTGATAGACTAGAGAAAGTATTCATGGCATTCATTCTCTTCGACATGCAATTCCTCCAGTCCTCTTAAATCATCAGGCCATTATTTGCCTATAGATGTTGTCCCTCTTGCCGTCCATATTGTCTATTCTTTCAACATAGTTGGCACAATATCATTGATAAAACTGCTGCCAGAACTATTGACCAAACCAAACCAGCCTCGATCATCCCAGACTGAATAAGACATATCAGCACCAAGGGTGGCGTTGGCAAAAGTTTTGTAATAGCCACGAACCAAGTCGGTATTTCTTTCTGCCACATTCTGTTCTCGTCCTACTCCAAATTCTCCATAGTTAATTGGAACACCTAATAAATCTGAATGTGCAGCTACTTTGGCAATAGCTTCCTCAATTGCCTCTGTTCCTGGAAAAGCAGTATTACTACCCGTATGACCACAAAAAGCCCAAGGATTATAGCTATGCACCTGAATCGCGACGAAAGCATCTTGACCATCTCCAGGCACATGATTTATACTCGGAAAAATTTCCTCTATATTTTGATCATTCCCCTGACCATTGGTAGAAACCATAACCACTCGAGTAGTATTGTTACCCCCAGTTGCACGGATTGCCTCATAACCTAATTCATTGACCATTCTAGTATAGGCTACAGCTAAACTACTGCCGGGTGATGGCCACTCTCCATTACTACTCCATTCCCCTAATTTCCCTTCTGGCTCATTCAGTACTTCGAAGATCAATTCACTCGGGTAATCTTTAAAATAAGTTGCTATTTCAGTCCACAAATTCGCAAATCGCGTATCAAATTCCTCAGTTCCATCATAGTGGTCTTTCAACCAATGCTCGTGATGAGTGTTAATCACTACATACATATTTAATTCTAAAGCATAATCGATCACCTTTACTAGTTCTTGAAACCTGGGATGATTGGCATTAATATTCCCTTGCTCATCGGCGATATGATCCCCATTAAAACGATCCATCCATGTGACAGGAATTCTTACATGTTTCATACCTTGACCGTGATAAATATCAATTATTGGCTTGATATTAGAAAAAACAGTTGAGTTGATTCCATTATCAAACGTATTGCCAAGGTTAAATCCTGCAGACATTGCTTTAATCACCTCAAAAGCCGAACCCTCGACCGGTACTTCTGGATCAGGTTCTGGATCAGGTATCGGATCCAAACCATCATCATTGGAACATGAAAACAACATAAATGCTACCAATAATATACTTGATAGAATCATTAGTGAGTAACTCTTCAATATATTTTTATCTGACCTTTTCATATGTTCAATCTTTATAGAAATTTCAGTTTATTAATCTTCGGTTTTATCTAGGTATCGAATCAATTCATAGGTATGATCATTAACCATTTTTGCATTTTTCAATAGCGGCTCATAGCGCACAAAATCACTATTGACGATTCCTTTGTTTGAATCTCTATTTGAGTAATCGGTGTTCAAATCATTTGGATCATTATCTTGATAGGTGAACCAATGCCAGCCTACACAAACCTTACTTTTGAGCAGTTCAATGGTAAAATTCTGATAGAATAAACCTCTATCCTCTTGGGTAGGCACATTCCAACCCGCCCCGGTATTATTGGGTAAGCCGGAATCTTCACCCTTGGTATACCATTCGGTAATGATGAAAGGCTTACCCGCCCAGTTACCCCAATTGTCCATAATCTCCTGTACGGGTTCCCATTTGCGATAATGATTGATAGATACAACATCCATGTATTTACCCGCCACCTCAAAAATGGCCTTACTCTGTAACTCCTCTTTTTCCTGATTAAATCTACACCCTAGATACATGTGATTAGGATCATACTTACGTACCGCAGCAGATACCTTCTTGATGTAAGTCTCGAAATAGAAGGCATTGAAGGCCTCACGGTCCTCTTCAGTGATGTCCTCCAACGTGGCATCCTTTCCTTTTCTTTCATCTAACCAATTTTTTGCAGCGACATAGCCCGCCTCCTCTTTTCCGAGATATTGAATATGTCGATCCAGCGCATCATTTTTCCACGGCAATTCATTGTCAGTAAAGTACCCCAATAAGTTTTTGTCCTCTGCATACTTTGCAATGACACTTATAGTCGACTCGACATGCTTGTCGAACTCCGGATCGAAAACCATGGCCAAATCGTAGCGATAGCCTTGCCATCCTGCCATTTCATATTTTCCTCCAAATTTCTTGATATGCTCATGTTTGTAAGAGCCCATGGGATTTACGATCACCGTATATACCAGGGGCTTCTTACTGTTGCGAATCAAATCGACATTTGACCAGGCACCGGTTCCGTTGAAACCATAGTCTCTTAGGAATGCGGTCTCCTTTTCGATCCAATTTTCATTTGAGCCATATTTTTCCGCTTGTGCTGCCTTTTGATTCTCAGATTTCCCTGGACGAAAAACCGCCACACCTTTATGGATGAAAGGATAGCCAGCAGGATCTATGATCCACCACCGATCGCCTTTCTTCTCCACTCTAAAAAAACCAGTTGCTTCAGATGGATTGACCTTCCAACCACCAAAAGTGCTCAATTCAGGATCTTTTGAGTAGTCGAAATCAGGCAAGCGATCAAGTGTTTTGGCGGTATAGCTTTTCCAAACCGTATCTCTCGCATTTTTTCTTGCCTGTACCTGAAGGTACTCGGGTGATTCGCTAGTTTTTTCCTCTTGGTTCTTCTGACAAGAAAAGACCATCACCATGGCGGACAGAATCAAAACCCACTTAAACTTTAAAGCCTCTTTCATTTAAATAATTACTTTTTTACACTTAACGTTTTTACTAAAAAATCCTGAGAATTTCTGCCCACCATCACATCAAAATCTCCGGGCTCGACAACTCGCTGCATATCCAAACCATAGAACTCTAAGGTCTCCGAATTGATCTCAAAACTTATTTTTTTGCTTTCTCCAGGTTTCAAATTCACACGTTTAAACCCCTTGAGTTCTTTCACAGGTCGCGTTACCGAACTGACTTGATCTCTGATATACATTTGCACTATTTCCTCCCCTACTGTATGCCCCGTATTGGTAACAACAACAGAAACCACTGTACCTCCATCGGGGTTAATTTCTTTCTGATCCAACTCCAGGCTACTGTACTCGAACTGGGTATAACTTAGTCCGAAACCAAATGGAAAAAGGGGCGAATAAGGACCCTCTACAAAACTACGCTCATGTACTATCGGCTTGTGGTTATAATAAACAGGCAATTGCCCTACCGATCGAGGTATGGTAACTGGTAACTTTCCTGATGGGTTGACTTCTCCAAAAACCACATTCGCTACCGCAACACCCTGCTGCTGGCCGAGATACCATCCTTCAATGATTGCAGGAGCACTTTCAGCCAATTCTGTCACTGCAAGTGGCCGCCCATTGATCAATAATACTGCAGTTTGTTTTTTCAATTCGAAAATGGCCTGAGCCAAATCGTTTTGTCGTCCTAGTAAGGTTAAATCTACTCTGTCACCTGTTCGATTCTCTGCCCAGCCTTCTCTACTGGTCATCTCATTGCCCCCCATGACGAGCAGTACTGCATCACTGCTTTTTGCCAATGCTACAGCTTCTCTTATTCTTGCATCCTCAGCTTCCAATGTCTTTTCCTCTTCAGCCAGTAGGGTGTCATTCTCGTATATTTTAAAACCTTCGCTATATTGAACATCAAAACGACCATCGGCATAAGCTTTTAACCCCTCCAGGATACTGACCCCTTCAGTAGAGTCATTGGAGTATGTACCGTAATGGACCTCATCAGCATTAGGGCCTATCACCGCCAGCCTATTTATTTGATTTGGATCAAAAGGAAGTGTTTGCTCATCGTTTTTAAGTAAAACCATGCTTCGTTCTGCAGCCTTCAAAGCCAGCTGGGCATGAACCTTTTTCATTTGATTCAACTCTACAGAATCTAAGGCCTCAACATAGGGATGCTCAAAGAGCCCCATGACGAACTTATTTCTAAGAACTCTGGCTACAGCAGAATCCAGGGCACTTTCTTTGACCTGACCTGACTGGATCAATTCAGGTAAAAATTCAAAACAATAATTTTCACGGCTGTTTGGACATTCGAAATCCATACCTGCATTGATGGCAAGCATTCCTGCTTCGGATTTGTCGTGTGCTACATGCTGCCTGTATACCATTCGGCGCACTGCATCATAGTCTGAGATCACATAACCATCAAACCCCCACTCACCCCTAAGCACATCTTTGAGCAACCATTCATTGGCATGGCTGGGCACACCATCTATCTCGTTGTAAGAAGCCATTACGGTTCGTATGTTTCCTTTTTTCACAGCAATTTCGAAAGGATAAAAATGGCTTTCGCGTAGTACTCTTTCCGAAAGATTGACTGGCGAAAGGTTAGTCCCACCCTCCGGCTGACCGTGAGCACCAAAATGCTTAGCACATGCAATCAGGTGATTACCATCTATTTTCCCTTCTCTTCCCTGTAGACCTAAAATTGCCGACAATCCAAGTTCAGCAACATGATAAGGGTCCTCCCCAAACATTTCGTCGCAGCGTCCATATCTCGGTTCACGCAACAAATCCAAAACTGGAGTGGCAGCATGAGTGATACCATAAGCCCTCATTTCCTTTCCTACTGCAGTGTAGATTTCCTCGATCATCTCCGCGTCCCAGCTACTACCTAAACTTAATGACACAGGAAAAACCGTTCCCTCAGAACCCACAAAGCCATGACACCCCTCCCCATTTGAAATGGCTGGGATTCCTAGCCTCGTTTCCTCCAGCAAAAATTTTTGAATGGCATTGAAGTTTGCAGCATACTCAGCATGACTTAGATCTTGAGTAGCAAACTGTAGAAATCCAATTCCATCCTTAATAATGGCACCATCTTCCTCTCTGATCTTAGTAAAAGTGACTGAATCTGATGTGTTTCGATCTTTGGGATGCCAGATATCGATCTGTCTGCACTTATCCTCAAGTGTCATTCGACTAAGCAAATCACTCACTCTTTCCTCTATAGATGCCTCCGCATTTTTATATGTAGGTACTATCTGACCTTCAGAAGTACATGATACAAGCAAGATTCCTATTGAAATCAGAATTAAAAATGGTTTAATATCGTATTTTATGTCGGTCATATTTGATTAAAACAATTGGCTTAAATGCTCAGGTACAACTCTTCCATTTGGTAGACTCAATCGGCCCACGCAACGATTGTTATCCGTATTCAGTTCTCCAACTCTGTCAACTACTATCTCGGCTGTCACTTCAAAATCTCCCTCTCTTGCAATCCAATTGATGCCATCGAGTTCCTGGGCACAAGCCAGATGCATACCACCTGCAGGAATAGAAATGGATTGGGAAAAGTAGTTGGCGATTTCATCCCCATCCAGGTAAAATCGGATGTGATGAGCATCCCCAACTTGGGTGGGGGCAGTTCCATTATTGATTAAAGAAACCATGAAAACAACCTCATCACCGGGCTTTGGAAAGGTGGGCATCGTTCGGATGTTAGCTACGGATAAATCCGGTTTGCCATCGGCTTCCACTATTTGGAAGCTGGCTTTCAATGGCAGTTGATCGGATGCCCCACCGATTTGTACTTTGTATTCACCTACTGGCACTTCATACGCACCCTTGGTTTCATCGTAGATATACAGCTCCTCGGGCGAAAGAGTAAACGTTATGTTTTTACTTTCTCCAGCTTCTAACCTTACTTTTTCAAAAGCCCGCAGCTGCTTTACTGGCATTTCTATCGACGGACTAATTGTCCCTGTTGACAAGTAAAGTTGAGCTACCTCCTCTCCTGCTCTCTCTCCAATGTTTTTCATGTCAAATGTGACTAGGATATTTTCGCCTTTGTCGACTTGGTCACGATCTAAAGAAATATTACTATACTCAAAAGTGGTGTAACTAAGACCTGAACCAAAAGCAAACTCTGGTTCCAAACCCTGTGAATCAAACCATCGATAGCCCACCCCTTTGGTTACCATATTTCTAAAATCCGGTGATATAGGTATGATCTGGGCGTCATCCTTTGGGATGGTAGCAGGTAGCTTTCCAGATGGGTTATATTGGCCCAGAATCACATCCGTGATTGCGCGTCCTCCTTCCTGTCCAGGATAAAAAGCATAAAGCAGGCCTTTCACTCGATCAATCACTGGAGTGACACTGCAGGTCCCCCCAGAGATCACCACTAATATTATATTAGAATTGACCTTTGCAATTTCCTGAATCAACTCATTTTGCAAACCGGGCAAAAGGACACTCCCATATGGTCGATCAGGACGAGTCACTGTTCCCCCTCCTTTCTCATCGGCTTCCTTATCTAGAAAGTATCCTTCTCCCTCTACCGTGCTATCTAAGCCTCCCACAAATATTACATATTCAGACTCCTTTGCCGCTTCTATTGCCGATCCAAAACCAGAGCGATCGGCATCATTGATTGCACAACCTTTTTCGTACACAACTTTGTCTTGCCCCAAAGCTTTGGTCATTGCATCCTGAACCGGAATCGTATATGACGGTACTACCTTTGAGCTACTGTTACCATCCAAAGGCAATACCCCAGCATTGGGACCTATCACGGCTACTGATTTTAATTCTTCAGGATTAAGAGGTAAAAGGTTTTCAGAGTTTTTCAACAAAACCAAACTCTTCAGTCCGCTTTCATAGACCAATGCCCTGTGCTCTTTGCTATCGATCACCGTTTTGGGAATGGATGGTTTACCATCCATCATTCCAGAGAGTATTTTTGTTCTCAGAATATTTCTTGTGGCACGGTCAACCAAGGTTGAGTCATATTTACCTTCTCGCACTCCATCTGGCAACTCTTTGATATACAAATCATTTCCCTCACAAAAATCCAGTTCTGACTCTAGTGCTTTTCCAGTCGAGGCGAAACCACCCCAATCAGACATGGTGTAATAATTGAAACCCCATTGATCTCTCAGTAGGTCTTTAATCAAGTAACTATTTTCGGCACATTTATCTCCATTGACCCAGTTGTAAGCACACATGATCGATAGGGCACCGCCCTGCTGAACGGTTCTTTTCCAGTGGTATCCCCAGAATTCTACCAAGCTTCTATTATCACTTAGGTAGTTATTTGTTCTGCGGTTAATTTCGTAGGTATTTAGGTTGTAGTGTTTGACTGATCCGAAAACAGATGTGGTATTTTGTCCTTTAACAAAAGCCTCAGAGATTCGTCCACCTAAAAATGGATCTTCGCCAATGGTTTCTGGTGCTCGACCTATGCGTGGATCTATGAGCAAATCCAAAGTAGGTCCGGCTATGCGGTCTTTAGTTCTAGCTGCTTGCTCTAGAGAAATCGCTCTCCCTACTCGAGTGATGAGATTGGGATCCCATGTAGCTGCCATGGCTATTGTTACAGGAAAAGAGGAGTAGCCTTTGGCTCCATTCCCTATTCCATGCGGGCCATCACTTCCGGTAAATTGTGGAATGTTCAAACGCTCATTTCCATCGGTGAGATAGTAGAGCTGTTCGATTTTTTCTTGCATATCCATTGCTTGAATCAAAGTATCAATGCGATATTCAAGTGCATTTGAAGTTTCTTCCCTAGTTGGTTGACAACTGGTAAAGAAAAACACCATTATGAAATAATATAAAGTATGGTTTAACTTCATGAACAGTTTAGTGAATGAGATGAAAGAAATAGTTAGGTGAGTCAGTGATAGACTCACCTAACTTTAGTAAGTACAATTAGTCTACTGAGAAGTAGATATCATCTACATAAAAATCCCAGTCATCACCATCTGCTGGTGTCGGACTACCCTCATCACTTCTCAACACAAATACATTGCTAAGAGTAGATAAATCAGGCTTATCACCGTTACCATCACCATCTTTAGTGAAGCTCGATACAGGGATCTTCAATTTGTGCCAAGCACCATCTCTTTCTAAACCGTAAGTTTTAACCGCATC
Organism: Reichenbachiella ulvae; assembly: GCF_025833875.1. Taxonomy (NCBI): domain Bacteria; kingdom Pseudomonadati; phylum Bacteroidota; class Cytophagia; order Cytophagales; family Reichenbachiellaceae; genus Reichenbachiella; species Reichenbachiella ulvae. The sequence continues at coordinate 3,074,646 of NZ_JAOYOD010000001.1, forward strand.
GTCCATGATCACGAAGAAGTTTCCTCCAGATGCATCTCTTATTCTAATTTTGAACTTGCCAACACATGTCGTTTTGATCGCAACATTGTAGAATCCTTCCTCATATCCAGAAGCATCTAGTGGACTAGGGTCTGGATTCAAAGTTGCATGGTAACCATACGCCCCATCAGCCCAAACGTATTCAAAGAATAAGGCTTCTGAACCTTCATAAGCATCTGTTGTCACAGCGCTTATTGCCACCATTTGGTTATTCTGAGTTGCCACACTGGAACTGGTCTCTACGGTTGTATTTTCAGTATAGATACCCAGGTTTCCGGTACGAGATGTTGGTACTTTCACTTCAATATCAAAAGTCTGAGAACCTGAAGTACCATCTGTATGATTCACATCTAAAGTAGCAGTATAGGTACCAGCGGTTGCATAAGTCACTACAACCTCAGCCTCCGTAGAGGTAGCTGGATCTCCACCTTCAAAAGTCCATGTTCTATCAGCCACAATGGTTGATTTGTCTGTGAAGGTAATTGACTCCCCTTCGTTCACTACTAATGAAGAAGCTGTTGCTTCAACGACAGCATCTATTACTGGTTCGCCTTCAGTAATCACAAGTTTGTCCACATTAGTTGATCCTCCAGTCAGGTACAAGTGCCACAATTGAACACCCTCTTCCAATTCAGCAGCTACCTTAAAACTCTTGTAAGTACTCCAGCCACCAGTTGAGCTAAAATCACCCGACTCAGCAATGAAAGTCGTATCTTCTCCATTGATTTTGCTAAGCTGGACAGAGAATCCTCCCGGGTCACTACCCAATACGAAATCAATAGTATGAGTACCAGCAGAGGCCACATCTACAGTATAATTCAACCACTCTCCTCCAGAGGTCCAACCAATATTGGTCACACCTGGATCATTGACTTGAACGTCGACGTTTCCTTCTGTGTCATTATCAGTACGATAGACAGGGCTACCAGAGTTTATGGCATTATTGCCCGCATCAGTATCGTAATAGGCCAAACCAGAAGTACCTAAATCATAATCTTCCGCCTCAATAGTTCCTGGGACGGCAGCAGGAGAACCTGAATATGGTAAGGACGCAGGTGCAGATGGACCATCCACTTCAATGAGGAAGGTGTCCAACTTGACAGAATTATCAATGAATTTTATTTCCAAAATGGCCTCCCAATCGCCCCCCCAAGGGTAAGTAACATTGACAACAGAATCAGTTGAAGAAGCCGGATCTCCACCATTGAAAGTCCACTTTCTTGTCTGCACCTTGGTAGAAAAATCAGTATATTTCACGCTGGTACCATTGGTGATAGCAGTTTCAGAAACTGTCGCTTCAATCGTTCCAGGTTCGAATTGCATGTTTCCAGATAGATCCTCCTCTTCACACGCCGCAACTGCCAACCCTGCAAAAGCCAGGTATAGCAAGTTTCTTTTGAGTTTATTTATGCTTTTCATAATAATGTTTTTTTCGTTTTTACTCTTCCAAAAGGATGTACCATTCCTGGTATGCCTCCTGAGAGTCATTTGAATAATAAGGGTTGAATTGCCCCTCCATCCCTAAGAATGGAGAGAGACAAATTCATCTATTACTATTATTTACTAATTAGTATCCAGGGTTTTGAGGAAAGGTTCCCATCAAATCAATCTGGCTTTGAGGAATTGGCAACCTCACCATATGTGGTGCCATCGGTTCCAGAATTTGGTTGGTCGAGCTTGAACCATAGGTATAATACATCTGCTGTCTTTCTACCAATAAGCCCATTCTCTTCAGCAAAAACCATCTGTTTTTCTCAAATGCCAATTCTCTCGCAGATTCCTCCAGATAGATGTCCAGATTGAAAGTCGTGAAATTGTGATCAGAATTTCCGAATGCTCTTTCACGAATCATGTTGATATATTCCAAAGCTTTGGCATCTGTATCACTACCAGACATTCTCCAGTGAGCCTCTGCGCTCAACAGCAAGGTCTCTGCAAAACGGTAGTACATATCATCTTTCCAACTGTCATTGGTCAATACCGCCTTGTCCTCATCATGAAATTTCTTTAGACTGAAATGGTGTCTTCTGAAATTATCATCATATACTGATATCTCTTCACCAAAATTCGGGTGGCCTGGAGCATTTACATATTTAGTCAATGGATAGTAATATGTAGTATATCTTCTATCATTGTCTTGATCGTAAAGTGATTGCAAATAGTCATTAGGGAAAGACCAACCCAAGGCCTGCCCACCGTACTCAGCGCTCTGCACGATTTCACCTGTTGACATTTCATAAGCACGATTGTTAAATACGCTACTATGCCATGTACCTCTTCCACCAGCAGTATTGTCACCATTTCCAGCAGTGGTTCCCAGGTCTTCATCTCTCTGATAAGTAAAGAGTGATTCCGAATGATTTACATCCTGACCAAACACTTCGTTTAAGCCAACCAAGTAATGAGTACCATCATCAATGATCGCATCAAATTGCGAGGCAGCCTCAGACCAATCACTCTCCCACATCGCAACTTTACCTCTAATGTGTCGAACAGCACCTTGGCCATATCTTCCAGAGGCCACCGACCATTCCAAATGTTCTATCGCAAAATCCAAATCAGATTTGATCACTGCGTAAACATCAGCAGGGTTGGCCACCTCAAATACCTGAGGGTCATTGGCGTTTTGAGGAGTTACAGCAGTGGTATCCAAGATGATGTTGTCATACATTCTGATCAAATCAAAATAGCACTCCCCTCTCATTGCCTTCGCCTCAGCTTCTATTCGATTCAATTGAGCTTCATCTCCTTCCATTTGAGAAGCTGCAGCGATGATTCCTGATGCTCTATCGATGATCTCATAAGCCCTGGTCCATTTGTATTCTGGAAAACCCTGAGGACTCATGGCTGATATGTCATAAGGTCTGTGCCAAGTTCTGGTGTGGCCAAGATCCGTCCCTACGTAGAAAAACAAATTTGCTTTCATTGGATTCCCTCCATTATCGCCAAAAGCAGGGAAGTTATTCCTTCTCATCAAGTTATAGAGGGAAGTGATGCCCACGTCCAAACCGTCTGGTGAATCAAATATATAATCCACCGAAATCGAAGTTACCGGAACTTCGTCCAAATACTCCTCGCACGAGCCAAGGAAAAACACTCCCATTGCCAATGCCATATATTTAAATATCTTGTTCATAATCTTATCTTTTTGTCAATTATTTGAATCATTGCTGATTCAATTCATCTACTTATCGAGCCTTAAAATGCTATTTGTAAACCACCGATAATTGTTCTAGCCTCTGGATAATCATTAGGATTTTTTTCCGGGCTATAAGACTGAAAATCTGTCCATGTAAAAAGGTTTTGTCCTGATACATAAACTCTAATTTTTGTCATGTTGATTCTTTCCAGAACAGAAGATGGAAGCGTGTAACCCAGAGTCACATTTTGCAACCTGATATATGATGCATCTTGCATCCCCAATGTCCAGATGTAGTCTGGGTCATTGGCTTCTGAAGGTCTTGGCCAGTTACCTGTTTGATTTTCTGGTGTCCAGTAATCTTGCTTAACTCCATTATATATACCTCTGAGAGATCCTCCTTCGTTGTATCCGTAAAGGAAAGGATTGTTCCTAAGTACGCCTTGTACAGTATAAACAGTGGCTGACAAGTCAAAACCTTTGTAACCAGCATTGGCTGTGAAAGAACCATACCAATCAGCAGCAGTATTTCTGATTACTCGATCTGTATCATTCAATAATCCATCTTCAGGATCACGATCATACAGCTTTACTGTTCCTGGCTGCTGATCTGGTTGATGAGAATTTGCAATATCCTCTCCGTACTGGAATATCCCTACAGGTAAATAGCCATAAGTCACATCAATAGGTCTACCAATAAACCAACGGTTCGCGATATCGTCATCTTCAACGCCATCACCATCTGCATCTTCACCATATAGAGATATGATTTCATTTCTGTTTCTGGTAATATTGGCTCCCAGGCTGAAATTAAAATCTTGCGTTTCAACTACTATGGCATTCAAAGCCAATTCCAAGCCTCTGTTTTGTACCTCACCAATGTTGGAAAGCGTACTGCTATATCCAGGTACATCAACTGACTGTCTTACCAAAAGATCTGTCGTTCTGGTATCATACCATTCTACCGTACCAGAGATTCTATTGGTGAACAATCCAAAATCAAGAGCTAAGTTCAACGTGGTAGAAGTTTCCCATCTCAAATCTGGATTAGGCAACTCTGAACCGGCAATGTAACCAACTGACTTTTGATCGTTGAAAAGATAATCTCTCTGAACAGCCAATGCCTGGCTTCTGTATGCTGGAATTGCCGTATTACCTACGCTACCATAACTTGCTCTTAGTTTCAGATTAGAAACCATATCCAAAGAAGTCATGAAATTCTCTCTGTAAATATTCCAACCAACAGCTACAGCTGGGAAGTAAGCCCATTTGTTGTTCGCTCCGAATACACTCGATCCATCCCCTCTAAAAGAGGCATTGATATAATATCTTCCGTCATAGTCGTATTGTACACGTCCTACATATGACAACAACTGCTTTTGATTTCCACCAACTTCAGGTAAAAAAGTCAATGCCGTTTCCAAACCATAGATACCTAATAGGTCGTTAGGAATACCCGCACCTCTGATACGCGTATCATTGTAGTTTTCCTCCATCATACTTTGAACAGCCGTGATGTTCACTCCATGCTTAGATCCATCCAAAGGCAAATCATAAGTAATGATATTCTCGAGCTGAAACTGCTCACTATCCTGATATCTCAAATATCCAGTACCTGTACCGCTATTTCTCAAACCTGTCAAGGAAGCAGTCGAATTATAGTTCTCTGTTTTTCTATTCCAGGATCTTCTACTAGCATTGATTCTGTAATTGAATCCTTTGATTGGCGAAATGTCCAAAAACACATTCATGATATCATTTCTATCCTCCTCGAAATTCACTACTTCTGAAATATCCAAAAGTGGGTTGAAGCTCTCTTGCTGATCCGTTGGATTTACTTTGTAGGATCCATCTTCGTTGTAGATTTTCCCTAATGGGGAGGTTGTAATCGCACTTTGAAGAGTTCCCCCAGTACCAGGGTTATTCTTATTTGACAGTTGCCAAGAAGTGTTCACACCCAACTTTAACCAATCATTAATTTTTTGATCGGCATTCAAACGAATGTTGATTCTATCAAAATCAGTACCTGGGATTACTCCTTCCTGATTGTTGTAATTAATTGCAGCATAAGCTGTAGTTCGCTCAGTACCCGTAGACACACTCAAATTGTGACTTTGGATAGGTGCCACGCGCAACAACTCCTTTTCCCAATCTATGTATTCACCACTCTGTAATACTTCGTATTCTGTAGCAGTGAAAATATCAGCATCGTTCAGATAGTTGTCATTGTTATCCGTTCTGAAAGCTTCTCTCTTCAGCTGTGCAAATTCTTCAGCACTATAGATATCAAAAGTCCTATTCACTGACTGAACCCCGTAATATCCATTGTAGTTAACTCTAGTTTCTCCCTTCTTACCTCTCTTGGTTGTAATCAAAACCACACCATTGGAAGCCCTGGCACCATAGATAGCCTGTGCAGCGGCATCCTTCAGGATTTCCATAGACTCAATGTCATTAGGGTTCACATCGTTAATTCCTCCTATTTGAACCCCATCAGCAATAATTATTGGCGCGTTAGAATCAGTACCGTCAAAGTTGGCAAGAGTTCTCTTTCCTCTAATCAAAAGATTGGTGCTACCACCTGGACCTGCATTGTCGGTCGTAACAAATACTCCTGCCACTTTACCTCTGAGCATTTCACCCATATCGGTTGACGGCACTTTCAAAATTTGATCCGTATTGACCGAAGCAACAGAGCTAATGATATCACTCTTCTTTTGAGTACCATAACCCACAACCACCACTTCTTCTAGGCTAGTCACATCAGGTTGCATTTGAATATCAATAGCAGAACGGCCATTGACCTCTACTTCCTTCGTGACATAACCCACGAAACTAAATGTAAGCACATCCGATGAATTGGCTTCCACCGAAAATTTACCATCTAAATCTGTCACTGTCCCAGACGTCGTTCCTTTTATAATAATAGAAACCCCAGGCAGCCCCTCGCCAGCATCATCTATCACCGTACCAGTGACTCGCTGGCCTTGTGCCATGACTACTCCTCCTAATAGGGAGAGCAATGCAAACACACATGCTTGAATAGTAATTCTTAATTTCATAATCATTTTTTATGTGAAAAATTTATTGAGAGATAAAAAACATCAACACGAAAAGTATGATGATGGAAAAGGCCAGTGCGCCTATCTTTATCAATAGATGGTATCTCATCCAGATCAGTTTTCCTTTCTCCTTTTTCAAAATCAAGTAATTTTCGTTTTTCAGCTTTTGGTAAACTTCGTTCTCAATGAACCTGAAAAAAGAAAATCAGTGTTTCACGATTACCCTACATATGTTACATCAGCGCCGAAATCAGTTACAAGAAGACCGGATATATGTTACAGACCGAATCCGTAACTAATTGATTAACTGATGTTTAAAATCTTGCAACAATTAGAAAAATCAGAAAATTATGAATCCGGAGGTAAACAGCTATTTTCACAGCAATCCGGTCAAAATGCGGGAACATCTTGGTAAATTTCAGCTACGAAGCACTTCTGCTTCTTAGCCAGCCACAGCAAAGCATAGATTCGAAAAGATTAGTACGATGAGATTTCTCCTCCTTATGATAGCCATGATACAGGTGGTAGTCCCAATTACTGCCAGGCCCATCGATGCCAAAAAAATCAAGAAGATCGGTATGCAAGAAGGTCTTTCATTGAATTCGGCGCTTTGTATCATACAAGATCATCAGGGCATCATCTGGATAGGTACCAGCGATGGACTCAATAAGTTCAACGGGCTGGATAATGAAATTTTCAAGTATAACTTTGATGATTCGCTCTCTATATCAAACAATCAAATCAATTGTCTTTTTGAAGATTCAAAGAAGAATATCTGGATAGGCACAGCCAATGGTCTCAATCGACTAAACAAGGACGAAAGCTTCACTAAATACTTTGCCGATAATTCATCACTGTCCATACCCAATCGGTATGTCAAATGTATAGCTGAAACTAGGGATGGTAGAATCTGGATCGGTACCCCCGAGGGATTAAGCATCTATGATCCCAAAAACAATCAAATGGAAAGGCGCAGGATTAAAGAAATCGCCAGTAATACCAATAATATCATTTCGCTATTCAACGATTTGGAAAATAGACTCTGGGTATGTACAAAAGGAGGTTTATTTCTGGTTACCCCAGAGGATCAGTTTGAAAAAGTTACCATCGATGCTAAGCTCGAAAACAACAAGGATGAATTTGAGTTGAGAAACCTCACCCAACAGGGGAATGGTAACTATTGGCTGGCATCAGAAAACCATGGCCTCTTTAATTTCGAATTTGATGATGAAAAAACAATTCAAGTCCGTCAATTCAATATAAAAAACTCAAATCTGGTTTCAGACCATATCAGAAAACTAAAAGTGATAGACGACAATCAGATATGGTGCGCAACTCTAGATGGGCTTGGCTATTGGAATGCTGATCAGAGTTCCTTTCATGAGGTAAACTGGGAAGGGCTGAGCGAAAGTTCTTTTCATGATATCCTGGTAGATAGTAATGAAGGCATTTGGGTTACATCTTACCTGGATGGAGCAGTTTACTATCACAGGCAAAACAACTTGTTCCCACACATCAAAGAATCCAAAATTGATGCTCATGGTTTGAATGACAATTCCATTACTGGTTTTCTAGATGATGGCCCCAATGGATATTGGGTTTCGACAGGCAATGGTGGGCTCAACTACTATGATCAATCAAAAGGTATATTCGAACATTTCACCAAAAATGAAATATCACTAACCAACAACATCAAATCCCTGACCTACGACAATCAAAAAAACATATGGCTGGGCACCTTCAATGGACTAGTGTATTTTGACCGAGGAAACTATCGATTCGAGTATTATCAGCATGATCAAAACGATCAAAACTCATTGAACAACAACCAAATCCATGCGGTACATGTGGACGAAAACGACCTGTTATGGCTAGGCACCAATGGTGGGGGTATCCAGACCTTTGATCGAACAAAAAACACATTTGACTCAGTCTATACAGCATATTATAACATTCGAACCATCTATGAGGATAGTCATAATCGAATTTGGGTAGGGAGTACAGGTCAATTGGAATGCATTGATCGAATCACAAAAAAACTCATCAATATCGATGCGATGTTAGCTCCATTCAAAAGTAAATTGACCTATGTCAATTGTATCATGGAAGATAGTCATGGGCGACTGCTCATAGGTACGCAGAACAATGGGCTCTTTGTACTGGACGATCAAAAAATCAGCTGGTTCAACATCAACAATGGGCTCATTTCTAACACGATCAATTCCATTGAAGAAGGAGATTCCTCGCGGTTCTGGATATCATCTAATAATGGCCTTACGAGGATTTTACTTCCAAAGACTCTGCCTGATGGACTTGAATTAACCTCTATCAACTATGGCATGAGCCACGGTCTGCAAAGCCTCCAGTTCGAACCCAACTCAAGTATGAAAACCACTGACGGCAGATTGTTTTTTGGAGGTATTAATGGCTATAATGCTTTCTACCCTCAAGCCATCGATAAACGGCATTATTTTCCCCCAGTTGTTCTTTCTGAACTCAACATCACCAACGACCAGTCTCTGAACCAGAGCTTTTCGTATCCTATTCATCAACTTGAAAAAGATAGTATCATTACCCTGAATTACGACCAGCGCAACCTACTTCTTAGATTTGCTGGGGTTAACTACATCAACCCTGAGAAGATTCACTACCGATACAGTCTGAACAAATCAGAAGACAACTGGATCGACCTGCAAAACCAACGTACACTTAACATCACCTATCTACCCATTGGTGATCACGAACTCAAGATCAAAGCCAGTACCGAACCAGACCAATGGGGAGTAGAGTATACCAGCATTAGGTTCAGAGTATTGCCTCCTTTCTGGAAAACCTGGTGGGCCTATACCTTCTACATTCTGCTACTATCTGTATTGCTCTATTTGTTTTTCAATCTGTCAATGAAATGGGCCAAAATGAAATCCAACCTGTCCATGGAGCAATTTCAACGTGAAAAGGAACACGAACTGAACGAAACTAAACTTAGGTTTTTCACTGATATGTCACATGAGTTGAGAACCCCTCTAACCTTGATATTGGCCCCAGTGGAAAACCTCATGGAGCAGAGTGGGATTTCGGACAGGTTCAAAAATCAACTGGCTATGATTCAGCGCAACGGCAACCGCATGACACAGCTGATCAATCAATTGTTAGATTTTAGAAAATTAGAAACTGGCAATGCTAACCTTAGGGTTGCTAAAGGCAATCTGATAGCCTTTCTAAAAGAAATCTGTCTGGCCTTTGACGGAATAGCCGAGAATAAGAACATCAACTTTCAGTTTTCAGCCAATCAGGATAAACTACCTATTTGGTTCGACAGGGATAAAATAGAGATCGTATTCTTCAACCTACTTTCTAATGCTTTTAAATACACACCAGAAGGAGGTGATATCAAACTGGAAATATCAGAGGTAGATTCCAAAGATCTACCTAGCGGGATCAAACATGGAAGTAAGCAGAAAGGTGTCAAAATAAGCATTACTGATAGTGGTTTGGGCATTTCTCAGCAAGACATTGAGAACATATTCGAACGATATTTTTCTAAAAAAGGGAATCTGGAAAATCACCAAACCGGAATTGGATTGGAATTATCCAAACGAATGATTCAGTTGCACAAAGGCCAAATATTGGTACAAAGCCAGGAAGAAACCAAAGAATACAATGGTTTCACCACCTTTATCATTTATCTACTTCAGGGAAACAAACACTTCGAAAAAGAAGATCTTATCACAGATTTCAAGAACAGTGAAGATGTAAGTCAATACACACGTGACTTCATCCAACGCGAAAAGGAAATGGACCTTCAGGCCCTTTCTGAAGAAAAAGTTTGGAACAGACAAACCAATAAAAAGACCATTCTGGTGATCGAGGACAATTATGAAGTCAGAAAATTCATCACAGAACTGCTATCTAAAAACTTTAGCATCATAGAGTCTGAGAATGGTCGAGAAGGACTAGAAAAGGCTTTGGAACATGGCCCTGACATGATCATCAGCGATGTAATGATGCCTGAAATGAATGGAATAGACCTTTGCAAAAAAGTGAAACAAGATACAAGAATCAGTCATACACCTGTTATCCTACTGACGGCCAGAACGGCCATTACATTCAAATACGAAGGCTTTGAAACAGGTGCGGACGAGTACATTACCAAACCCTTTAGCGCGAACTATCTCCTCCTCAGAGTCAACAATCTACTAGAGCAAAGAGAGCGTTTGCAAAGACACTTTCAGTCCATGAACTTGCTGCAACCAGCTGAACTCTCCGTAACTTCAGTAGACGAAAAGCTACTTAAGAAAGCTATTGACTACATATCTAAGAACCTTTCCAATACTAATATCACGGTAAACGAACTAAGTCACGAGTTAGGGTTGAGCCGTGTACATTTCTACAGAAAAATGAAAGCCCTAACCAACATGACTGCCGTGGAATTCATTAGAAGTATTCGCCTCAAAACTGCCTGCCAATTATTAGAACAAGGTAAATTCAATATAAAAGAAGTGAAAAATCTGGTAGGTTTCGAAGATGCCGATTATTTCAGAAAATGTTTTAAAGAAGCCTATGGCATGACTCCTAGCGAATACTCAAAGACACACGCCTAATTTCTAATGGAGAGAGGAGATAAAAAGGTAAAACAAAGTAAAAAACATTGGACAATTTTATTGAATCAACATCTTTTCAATTGAATATAACGACTTTTTAATTCAGTTTCGATCCCTAAACATAAACTGCAAAACACTCTATTTCTACTAGTTAAAAACATAGTAGCCCCTCAAGGAATTATTTAATATCTCATAATCAGATACTTACATAAATTAGATAAAACATATGGTAAAACATTTTATCGAATTTTAGTGAAACTAAATTGGGCTTATTTGGAGCTTAGAGGTGTAGTTATATTATTATTCCTACCCCCTATTCCTCTTAAAATTCTCGGCTTGTTCAAAGATCTCTTGATAAACTTCATCTCTATCTATCGGTGGATAACCATTGCTGTCAAGTAAAATAATGAGCTCTACTTTTAAGGAAGATTTGATATCCTCACGATTGTTCCAGTCAGGAAAACTTGTTTTATCCTCTACAATACTTTTCACTGCCCTGGCTAAAAACAAAAGCTTATCTTCTGGATATTCAAAGCTGTACTTTTGGGCCATCAGTTTCAAGATGTCGTAAAAGGCTTTTTCTTCCAGGTCTATCCCCAAATCATGGCCACTTTCAAGTTCCTTTCTTATGCTCATGATAAGCTCTAACATCCGATCAGTCACTTCTTCATAGAATACACCCGCTTCCTCTCCAGTAAATTCATTCCCCTTACGCTCATTGTATCGATCGACCAGGGATTGCATTTTCTTCGAGAAGTTAACTCCCTGCATTTTGTTCACCTCTTTAAGCTGACCGATGGCTTTGCTAAGGAGTTTTTGGAGTAGCTGGATTTTGGTATTAGGCATTTTGATGTTGCCCAGCATTCTTAAGTACTCATCCGAGAAAATATCTTCTTGCTTTGAACCATCTTCAATCGCCAGGATCTCTTCTACGCCATCACTCTGTAGCGCATCTTTCACCATTTCACGAACGCGTGCGTTCATCTGCTCGGTATCTGGCGCATCTCCTTTGGTGAGCTTGAATACGATGGACCGCACCGCCAAAAAGAAGTGAACCTTGTCTTTCTCCTCCTGCGAGAAATCCTCACTACCGCAGCAAATGTCATAGGCCGATTTCATTCGCTTGACCATATCCATGAATCGCTTTTTGCTTTCTTCAGTAGTCAAGACATATTCTGATGCTTTATTTAGCGTTTCCAATTGTTCCAATGAAGTGCCATTGAAATATAGGCTGTAGTCAAAATGATGGAAGTAGCGTTCGAGCAAATCCAAATGATCTTTGACTACTTTGACCGAGTGGGCTATATCCTCAAAGTTTTGCTCTTCTTCCTTATTGTACATAGCCAAGGCCAGGTTCATATTCTTTTTAATCCCAATGTAATCCACTACCAACCCCTTCTCTTTGCCGGCAAACTTTCTGTTTACTCTGGAGATCGTCTGAATCAAGGTGTGCTTCTGAATTGGCTTATCAATGTATATGGTATCCAAGAATGGCACATCGAACCCTGTCAGCCACATGTCTACTACTATTGCAATTTTGAAATTAGACTTTGGATTTTTGAATTGGGTATCCAGTGTTTTCTTATACGACTTATCGCCTAGTATGTCCCAAAGTACTTTGGGGTCATCCTTTCCTCTGGTCATGATCATCTTGACTCGTTCCATAGGCAGGATCTCTTTTTGTTCCATTTCTGAAAGCTCTTCTCCCTCGGCATGTGTTTTGATCTCTGCCCATTCAGGTCTAAGCTTGATTAGTTGCTTATAAAAATCATAAGCCACATAGCGACTACTGGAAACAAACATCGCTTTGCCTTTCACCGTACTGCCCTCAGATACTCTGTTTTCATAGTGCTCTATAAAGTCCCTGGCTACTGCTTCCAATCGATCAGGGTCTCCCAAAATGGTCTTCATGCTGGCACTTTCCTGCTTGCTCTTTTCGATATGATATTCGCTCGCACCTTCCTCTTCTGCTTGGCTATAGTATTGCTCGATCAGGCGAAGTTGCTCATTGTTCAGTACGACTTTGGCCGCTCGGCCTTCATAGACTAATCGAACGGTAATCTCATCTCTGACAGACTCGGTCATGGTGTAGGAGTCCACTATCTGGCCAAAGACATCCAGCGTGGCATCCACCGGCGTACCCGTAAAACCCACATATGTGGCATTAGGTAGTGAGTCATGCAGGTGTTTCGCAAAGCCATAACTTTTCTTCACCCCTTGTTCGGTGACTTTCACTTTCTGATCCAGGTTCACCTGGCTTCTATGGGCTTCATCCGAGATGCACACCACATTGGTGCGCTCGCTGAGCAAATCGGTATCTTCATTGAACTTGTGGATAGTCGTCAGGAATACTCCTCCAGAGTTTCTGCCCTGCAGTTTTTCTCTCAGGTCAGATCGGCTCTCTACACTTTGAATCACCTGATCGCCGATATAGGTCTTGGCATTGGTAAACTGTCCGGACAGCTGATCGTCCAGGTCGGTACGGTCAGTAATGATGACCAGTGTAGGGCTAGACAGCTCCGGACTCTTCATGAGCATACGGGCAAGAAAGAGCATGGTAAAACTCTTGCCGCAACCAGTGGCTCCAAAGTATGTCCCACCTTTCCCATCACCTTGGGGTTTCTGATGTAGCAAAACATTCTCATACAACCGACGAGTGGCATAGTACTGCGGATAGCGGCATAGTACTTTCACCTCCTTATTACCTGTGTCAGGGATATGAATGAAATTCCTGATGATATCCAGCAGATGCTTTTGATTGAGCATGCCTTCGATCATCGTATAGAGTGACTGTATGCCATCTACCTCTTTGGCTAATCCGAATGTCCGTCTCCAGGAATAAAAAAACTCGTACGGAGAAAAGATCGTCCCAGCCTTGGAGTTGACCCCATCACTGATCACACAAAAGGCGTTGTACTTCATCAACTCTGGGATGCCCCGAGTATAACGAACATGCAGTTGGCGGTGTGCCTCGCTGATATCTACTTCCTCTCGGATGGCACTCTTTAGTTCGAAGACCACCAGCGGCAAGCCATTGATATAAATAATACAGTCTGGTATGCGCTTTTCAGTCCCTGTAATTTCGAGTTGGTTGACTACTTTGAAGAGGTTCTGTCCTATTGAGTATTCTTGTTTGGGTTCAGCGGCGATGCTGTCCAGTTGGTCGTCGGCGGGTCTGATTTGCTCGCCCAGGATCTGGTAGTCTATTAGCTGTATATACAGATCCTTCTTAGTATGATCCTCACGTTTGAGTATAAAACCATCCATGAGCCACTTGGTAAAAGTCTTATTGCTATCGTAGAGGTCGGAAGCGGGTAAGACTTCCAGCTGCCGGATGATGGTGTCAATTTCACCTTTGGTAATGCCCTCTGTCTGGTACTTACTGGATAGGAAAGTTCTGAGGCCTTTTTTGATCAAGACTTCATCCTCTGCTCGATCAATGGCATCTCCTTTAAGGTAAGTATAGCCTTGCTTTTGGAGCAGTGCAATGACGCTTTCTTCTAGTTTGGCTTCTGTGTATTTCATTTCATGGTTGGTTAATCAACTGTTTCAGATCTAAAATCTCTTCCATCAATTGGTCAAAGGAGGGTGCGTTTTCACTAATCATGTTCTCACACATCTCGTCATAATCTTGTCTATACTGCTCATAAACCCTTTCAGGTGGGATTGGGTCTATAGATTCTCTTTTGTGTTTCTCATAGTCCACATCCTTTAACCTGGTAAACTGACGCCTGTGTGATACGATAGTAGCGTACAATTCTTCGTCGGCAATAGCGTCCAAACAGTCCTGCTGCTGCTTCAATTTGTACAAATCATACAAGTGTCTAGACATTCGCTCACTTCTCATTTCATCTTTTTGAAACTCCTCATGTAATAAAAAGATTTTCTCAAGAAATGTCCTTTCTGGATTGACACTTGGTACTGTTATGGCCGGCGTGGCAAATACAGCATCCGGATATTGATTATCCACCAGTGAATGGATATTACAAGCTGTGTAGGGCTCTATCAATGATCTGCACCCTATCTCTAGTAATATTCTTGGCTTGATGTAGTCAGGGTAATCCACGGTATAAGGATAGTGGACTTCTACCAGTTTGGGATCTTGATCAGACTCAGTGGTTTCTATTACGCTAACCTGAACTTCATTCATTCCTATGGAATCAAATGATTTTTGAAGCGATGGTGCAAACTCATCGATGATGTAAGCACTAGAAGCCTTTCGAAGCTTGGTCAATTGCTTCTTGCTTAGATCTCCTTCGAATCCTAAAAAAGCTCGATCGACAGCCAGATCTACATCTTCTGAGAACCGGTGTATGATCCCCCATGACTTACTCAGAGAAGTCCCTCCTTTAAACACCAAATGTGGTCCTGCATCTAGGCCAAAAACTAGCGACAAGGTTTGTACTACCCACCAATCCTTTTCGACGTTATGAGCTGGCAAGCCCGTCTCATTGGCCACTTGCTGAAATATCTGCTTCTTTTCTTTTGAAGGTATATTGTAAAACACGCTCATGATTTCATTGCCTTTTTAAATACCTTTCTGATCCACTCTGGGGCTAGTTTTGCATCATGAATCAAATGCTTTTGATCCTCCTTCTTTAGCACTTCGATCAATCGATTTTCCCGGTCTGGATCTAGCTTTTCTTTTCCCAAGGTCTTTAAAGCCTGAATAGCCAATCCACTGATCTCACCTTTAGTACTTAAATTCTTTGGGGCTACCTTTTTGAACTTTATAGATCTGTTGCCCACCTTGATCATGCGTGGTGAGGCATCTGTCAAATACACTAGATTTAATGGAACTTGTGTACTGAGCCCTAATAGATTCAAGGCAAGTGCTCCTGATGGAATAATTTTGGCCTGATCCCTTTTGGCTATGGCCCATGCGATGTCCTCTGCTGTGGGTAGTACCGGACCAATATAAGAATTGACTTCTGGACGTACATAGATTCCATTGGCCAGACGATAGACTTCCCCTTTGTTTACCAGGCGGTGAAAGGCTAATCGAACGGATTCTTGAGAAAACTCTCCATGAAAATCCTCAGTAAAGTAAATAGTCCCTTTTTTACCTCTTTTGATCCGTTTTAGTATGGTTTCTTCTACACTCAAAGCCTGTGATTTGTAACGAATTTATGCTAAATTCGTTACAAATCAAAATTCAAATACAAGTGATGCGGATGATGCCACTACCTGCTGGTCAAGGCTGCTGGTCAATTCTCGCTTTAGCTCTATCCTGTTCGTTTCTTGCATGCTACGGCTAATTTACTAAAACCAATGTCAAGTTTATTGATTCAAAAACTTGACAAAACAGAGTAATATACATTATCGCTTAAGAGGAATAGAAATGATCTCACAAGAGATACCAGGAAGCTTCTGAAAATCTCTGTCGTCCGTTACAATTTTCAAATTGTTCGATTCGGCCAATTCGATATAATAACTATCATTAAAATCAATTTGATCCAATCTCTGAAAGATTTTATTTGAGTTGAGCTGATCAAATTGATCATTGATTTTACTGGAGACTTGATTGATAGAGTTGA
Organism: Reichenbachiella ulvae; assembly: GCF_025833875.1. Taxonomy (NCBI): domain Bacteria; kingdom Pseudomonadati; phylum Bacteroidota; class Cytophagia; order Cytophagales; family Reichenbachiellaceae; genus Reichenbachiella; species Reichenbachiella ulvae. Next base: position 3,091,024 of record NZ_JAOYOD010000001.1, read on the forward strand.
TATGATTTTTAATTTCATTCGCTGTATCCACATAATCTTGTGTCGCCTGATAATCCCTTTTGTAATTAGGAGATGGAACACTGGTCGATTCCTTCCATAGATTGAAATCTAACCGTAAATACGCATTTGAAAACTCAGAAAAAATAAGGCTTGAGGTAAGAATGGTGGCACTATTAGACAAACACCTAGCAAAAAAATCTGAGTATAGATCCTGTTTCCATTGCTGATAGTTCCCTAAAGGACAAAAAAGGAACATCCAGATGTTATTGTCAAACAGTAAACGATCAGAAGAGCTTGGCTGGTAGTGCCTGATATCAGTCACCATAGAGTACATTGTTGGCTGAGGAATCGAAATCTGCTTTGTTAGCAAAATACTCTTTGGCTCTGGTGACTACTTTTTTGAATAGCACCTTGTCAGTCTCGGAGACATGGGTCAGTTTGAGCTTGCTATTCAACACGTCCCCCGTATATGAGCTATACAACTGACCCAATGCAGCATTCAAAAAAGCAGTAGTCATGATTTGAATTCCACTAAAATCTACTTCGATGACATCTGCTTGAGAAAACAAGGACTGGATTTGGTCATGTACTTTTTGACCATCATCTGTGGATACGGCTGTATCTCTTTCGATTATTGACTGGACCTTTATAGTTTCCATAATGCAAAAGTACTAAAAAATACCGTCAAGCGAGATCTCCTCTTTCAGGAGATAGCTATTGGTGTCGCTTAGATTGAATTCTATGTTAACAATAGTTCCCGGAAAAAAGTTTTCAAAAATGTGAGTGGATATAGCACCACGACGCGACTCCCAATAACCATCTGACGAAATAATCTGCACTTTACCATTGTTCTCCTGTATAAATTTGAACATAATATCCAGCCCCAAACCTCCTGAGATATTGCCTGTTTTAGTTGTATTTCCATACTGCAAGGCCCACACTATAGCCTCGACACCTGACAATGGCTGATTAAGATATTCTTTGACATTTTTTTTGATTGTGATCCCCATATCTACTATGGTGATATCCAGGCGAGCAGGAATTTTCTGTGGAAAATACTGCCCACAGGTATGGAGTAGGTCACAGTTGCCATGCGTACGGGCATTTTCGTAGAGCTCAAAGATACTTTCACTGATTTTTTTACCAAGAGCTGGGGAGTGACTGGGAAAATCCGGCTTGGCGAGCATTTCATTTTTGATATAAGTCATAAACGCTCCATCTGCTGTAGGGTTGAATTTTTGATAAGAGACAGTCGTATTGTATTGGTCATGCATTCCGAAATGGCCGAAATCGCACAAGAATTTATTCTTTTGGAGAATGGTTTTGATGCTACCTCCAATATTAGTGACATCAAAGGACTTTCCATTTTTCAACAACAATTCCCTAATTGCCCCCAAAACAGCACACAGGTTGGCCTCAAACCAGGTGGTACGCCGAAAATCAAAAAACACCCGCTTGGCATCAGATGTATTGGCTTGATGATACAAGTCTATCAGACAAGCATAACCTGTATGATTGCTTTCGATTCTGCTCGGCATGAGCAGGGTAAGTATGTCTCCTTTCTGTATCAACACATGTGGGGTTTAATCCCCGAAAATAATCAAAAACAGTGTTACCAATTTCTTGATGTTATTAAACCTCACTCTGCACATCCCCTGTCTGAATCACGGATTTGCACGGATTGCTCTGATTCCACAGATTTAGCCACTCCACAGATCAACATCCGTGTCATCCTATCATCTGTGTAATCTGTGATGCAGACAATCTCACCCGCCCACTAATCAACTGCGGTAGCAAGGCATCCCGTAGCTGGGTGAGAGTTAAGATTTGTTTTTGATTCGCATCTTGTTTTTTATAAACTGAATGAAGTTGTAGATCCATAATTTCTTGTATCTCATTTGAAGCAAGTAAAACATTAACCTCAGATAGTCTAGCTCTACTCAGTTCTGTTTGCCCAGTACTACCTTCCCCCATATCTTCAATAAACTTTTCAATGGAAAAGATGATTCCATTAAAGTAATTAGAACATACTTTCTCGGTATCAGGCCTGAGTACTGTGACATGAGAATCTATTGTTGTAGGTTCTGACAAGGATTTGATATTTGCTACACGTCCAAGAGTTCCTGTACCTGTGGAATTCACAACCATATCTCCAACTTGAAGTAACCTACCATCCACTTTCTTTTTGGTAGGATCATTTCTTCTGCCAAGAGAAAAATCAACTTCGTGATTTCTAATACATTTTTGATTTAACACTAAGACACCTCCCTCTTCGATATATTTCGGTGAAATACCTCTTCTCAGCTCAGTTGTAATTTCTCCCAAAGCTTTCACCTCCCACCCCTCAGGGATCCACTTGCCCAGTGTCTCATTGTACTCAAACGAACTGGGAAACTGTGCGGCAAGTTCGGGGTTGGTGTGGCGTATCTGATTATGAGTCATATATAGTAGAAACATATCTATCTCTATTACAATATTTTATAACCATACGCCAATAAACCACTCGGGATACACTCGGATATTTCATCTGTATATAAGATAAAACTTACTATTACTCGGAAATAATAAAATCAAAAACCTCCTGTATCCAATTCATAGTAATTACATTTGGTTACATTACAAACTACTTAATTACAATTGTTTTACTATTGATGAATTATCAAATAAACGAAATTAAAGAGAACTCGAATCAACAGGCTTTAGAAAGACTCAAGCAACTCATTGTAAACCTTGGCTTATCTAAAGCAGAGTTTGCTAGAAAATTAGGTTATAAATCCCCTCACCCAATTTATATGATCTTGAATGGATCAAACAAAATCTCTAATTCGTTCATCAGAAAATTGGAACTTTCTACCCTTAGAGTAAACACTGAATGGCTGCTTCATGGAGATGGAGAAATGAGAACCAAAGAAATTTTAAACCTCCAATATGGCAATGAGGTATTTCATAATGGAAGAGTGATTTATCCCCGTCGACTATCTAAGCATCAAGTGCTTATTTTGGCATTAAAATTTGCAGAATTAATTTACGATTCTCCTGAAGATTATTACTTCACCATTGAAGTGCAATCAATATCTAAATTTGGTCTGGGATTTGTTTTTACAAAATTCAGCTCAGATCCAGACCCTAAATTTGATGAGGTAACTTATGCCGGAATTATGCATTATGTTAACATTAACCCGGAGTGGAAGATTACTGGGTATTATGATTCATGGAGAAACTCCCAAGAAACTGCACGCTGTCAAAATTTATTAAATGATCAAGTAATGGATGAATTTGATTCAGTGATAAGAAAGTATCTTCTTGATTTACATGAAAATTTTGAATTCCCTGAGAAGGATTTATTCAAATCAAGCATTACCTCACATGAAGGTTTTATTACAATTTATGAGAATTTGCCAAGAGACCATAGTTCACGACCGTCATGATTGCAAACTCTACAAAACATAAGATTGATTTACCTCCTTATCACTCATTAAAGTCCCCCCTGAAAAACAGCAGTATTCCCTTTGCTCATAATGATAATTGCAGTTCACTGATCATTCCTATGATTACAAAAAAGCCGAAAGCAAATCCCATATTTTGCTTTCGGCTTTTGAAGATCATCATACAGCAGGCATTTCATCCGCGTTCCGAACGGACAGGAAAGCTCCACATTTCAGGTTCTCAACCTTCATTTACGCATATCCACCATGCAGAGCATGGCGGGAACGGGGACTGTCGATAGATTCAGTACTCGCCAGAAGCGAGCACCAGGGGGGACCTAGCATGATCATAAATCTATTTTAACTTTATCAAGAATATTCCTATATTTATTAAGATTCTCTTTGCTTCTATAATATATCTTTATTGATAAATCAATATCCCGATAAACATCTTCCTGCCAGTAACGATATCCATCTCCCTTCATTCCAAGGCATCTATAGACTAATTGATTATCTATTTCCAAAGTATCAATCTTATAAACATTTTTTTTCATCGACGGGCGACGAACATTTGATACACATTGAACAGTAATTGCAGTTGTATCAGAAAAGGAAAAATCAAAAAACGTCCCTTCTTCTACATAGTCTTCAGAATACACATAATCATCAAATGGGATATTCAATCTAACAGTAAATCCTTGACCTTTTAATGCGTAATCATGATCCTGAGATAGGAAAAAAAATATTAATAGTAACAAACACCTCATATACTCTACTTATTTCTGTCCTGAATAAATTTAATAGTTAATTTCTCTACCTTTTCAATATGTTCTGCAAGTTCCTTATTTAAATCAATTCTTTCATCCTCTCCGGTCTCCACAGAGAATTGTTTAACGTAATCATGACCGTAAACATCGGAATCGCCACCAGATTTATGAAAGAAATAACCATGACCATAGGCTTCATGAGAAGTTGTAACAGACTGGTTATCTTTTGATAACCCTCCATTCACCATAATCAAATGAGGTTTGGTTTTAGTACCTTCTGACGCTTTAAACATACCTGCTTTACCAGTTACAAACTCTCCATTTATCTCAATAATTCCTCCAAATGCATTTTCTGCACCAGTAAAAACACGAGCATCCTCATATTTTGAATTATGAAATTCTCCAACGTCATTTGATGTTACTATAGCGTAGTTATCTTTAGATTGTACCAGAGCATTTAAATCTTTAAAGTTCTCACTTACATCACCGTTCATTTTTCTAATTCCTCGCCTCATTGCACCTCGTCTAATTTCACCATTTCGTTTAAATTTTACATATTGAGCTTCGTTTTCACTCACAGTATTTTTAACCATTTCTTGATCTCCTTGTTTTTCAACACTAACTCTCATTCCGTCTGGATCAATAAAACGAACTGGATTATTAATTGCGTATACGTATGACGACCAATCCATATACTTCTCAGCTAACGGGTCAACATTATTCCACCTTCCAAGAGCAGGTGTATACATCCTAGCTCCATAATCATACCAATCCGTCTCCTGCTGAACTTCCTTTCCATTATAAAGATACTTATTATCTCCATCAATGTTAGGGTGTCCGAAGGTCATCCCAAAAGGCGAATAATCTACGTAAAAAATCTGGCTGTCATTTTTTTCCTCTAGGCAGGAATTAATTCTGAGAGGCGATTTTTCTATGCCTTCTTCATGGTAATATGTGAGTTTTCTACAGCCCATTATCGAAGGTTCTAAGATAGATTATTTCGGGGGCAATACAATGTTCAGTGGTCGCAGTTATAAGGTGTTCAGCACATGCATTCAGTCAGGCAGGGCAATAAAACCCGCCAAGCTGCTTTCGCTATTTCCAGCCCTTAAGCTTGTCACGTTTTTTGCTTTCCTGTTCCCTGTCGGCACTTCCTTAAAATGCATGAGCTTCACCAGCGTTTGGGCTCGCTGCGTTCTGTTCGGCAGCCGTGTTGCACACCGCTTTCTCACGGCTCGCGTGCTTCGCAAAAAGGATAACTGCGATTTTGATTACTGCTCAATGCAGGATTGAAGACTAACGCCCTACGGTTGTTTCATTTTTATGATCGATGCAAAAAATCAGTTAATGATTGAAGGGCATTTTTCACATCAATCATAAAAACGTTTTACCCTCTCCGTAGTGAAGAAAGACGTTTTTTTGGAGGACAAAAGACATTGGCTGATCTCTATTCTTTGCACAATCGTAGTTGGCTTTTGTCATTCAAAAAAATGATCCAACCGAACCACTAAACTTGATTGGGGCAGGATGTTATTAGAGGGCGGAAGGTTGCACATTCTTTCTTCTCTTTAACCGTAAACGTCTTTTTATGCAGTATCTAAAAGCCCCTGAGATCAGGGGTTGGGGTCGATTCCGCAAGCGTGGGGAAAAGGCAGAACCCTAATATGCCCATTCGGATTGCACTGGTTTTCATTCGAAGCACTTCCGTTGATTGACCGCTAAACTTCCTTCGAAGCTCGGCATATTTGGGGGCTGACTGTGCGGTGGCTAAATAGTGGAGCAAGGAAAAGGATACGGTGATACCTATTTATGCTCTCCTTTTCGGAGTGCAATTTTAATAATTAACTGATCACGGTATCCTTTTCCTTGTGGAACGGTTTAAGGCGTGAGGATTTGCTTTTATCATTTTTCGGATGCGTTAGCACCTGAACGGCTGGTGCTACAGGGCTATGGGCGGTAGATGCGGATAAACATGGCGACTCTGGTGACTGCCCAGATAAACACTTGCCGAAGGCTCCTATTTGGGTCTGGGCAGGCAGAGTAAGAGCGCGCCCGGAGGGCACCTATAAATGTACCAATGTTTCGGATTGCACTACACTTTCCCCAGCGACCAAAGGGAGACTGGCTGCTAACCTTTCGGCCTTATCAGCCAAGCGGATGGAACTGCTGGACTTCTTCTGCCAGACCTTCCATTTCGTTCTCTAAAAAGCTTTCTGTACTGCTGATGTAACGATGGCCGGCCAGATATTGAACTTCCCTTAGATTGTACATTCTTAGCCATTTGGTGATCACACTTGCCCTAATCTGTTTGGCATTTTGGACGCTTGGGTTGAGCTTTCTCACCTTAACCATTAACTGAGTCATAAAGTTGCTGAAGCTGTAACAGTTGCCTCCATCACCTACAAAAAGCTTGTCGGTTTCCTGCTTAGTTTGAGTCGTCCGTTTGGGTTTCATTTCTAATATTAATTGTCTCACTCGAAGCGTATAGTCATACATTTCCATGACTTGGTGAGCCTCTAATTTCATTTCCCTGCTGTTGCTTTTGATCCCGCCCGGAACGTCGATTATTCCTTCTCTTAACTTGATGTCTTTTACTTCCAGTTTGGCCAGTTCGTCCGTTCTCAACCCCTGATTGACCAGCAGCCCAAGTATTACTTTGTTCCTGATCCCTTTGGGTGTTTCCTCCTGATAGTTGTTGTAGAGTGCCTGTAATTCGTGGGGTTCTAGTATGTGGTAAAGCACTTTCCTTTTGATGCCTTTGATCTCTATCTCTGAGGCTGGATTATTGATGGTTTTCCCTTCCCTGATCAGGTGATCATAAAAGTGCCTGACTGTTCCCATGTAGTGCTGGATCGTCTTTTGGCTCGTTCCTTTTTTAGCCCTGTATTTCATGTAAAGCAATAAATCACTGTAGCTAATACTTTCCGCTTCTAGGTTTTCTTTGTCCAACCAATCGCAGTACAGTCTTAGTACAACCATCCGGCTTTTGATGCTTTTACGGGTGAAGTGTTTTGATTTCAGGTAGCTTTCAAAGCCCTCTTTCGTCTTCTGATAATTGGATGCGGTCATGATTCTTGATGTTGTCAAAAGGCTGTACTCTCTCGATTGGGATTCCTGCTAAGTGGGTGTAGATCTGTGTACTTTCTAAACTGCTATGTCCTAAAAACCTGCTGATGGATTCCAGTTTCATTCCTGCTTGCAAAAAGTGTGTCGCTATGCTATGCCTGAGCATATGGAGGCCGATTTCCTTTTCTTGTAGTTCAATATTTTCTGTGTGGTATTGCAGCACTCTCAATCGTATGGTCAGGCTTTGCCCTTGCATCCTTTTGGCATTGGTGTAACCGATGAACAACGCTTCTGTTTTGCTTCCTTTGGTTAGTTCTGGTCTGTGATCGTAGATGTATTCGGTCAAGTGCTTTAAGTTGGTTTTACTGATGGGGACCAGCCGCTCTTTGTAGTTCTTTCCTTTTCGTACATGCAGGATCGATCGGTCAAAATTGATGTCCCCAACATCCAAGCTCACGCCTTCATTTCTCCTAAGCCCACATCCGTAAAAGATGGCCAACATTGCCCTGTCCCTTGCCTGGATCGCCTGGACAGTTTCTATGGATTTGTTCTTGGTGCTGGTAGCTTTTGGGATGGCTGCAAAAAGTTCTTTGATTTCTTCGCCGGTCAGGTAGGTGAGTTTGGTTTCGGTTTCTTCGTTCTCCAGATTGATTTCAGGGATTTGCAGCCTGCCTACTTTTCGAAGGTATTGGATGAACTTTCTCAGTGCCTGGATGTGCTTGTTTAGATGGGCTGCACTCAGGCCACCGCCCCGCCTTTGATTGCTTCTTTCTTTGAGTTTCTGATAGTAGCTTTCAATATGATGGATGTCCAGTTCTTTGATGTTTGTGACTGACCGTTGTTCCAGATAATAAAATAGCTCTCTGATCAGGTTGGGCATGTTGTACACGGTAGACGGTGCATAACCCAACACGTCCAGCCACTCTCTAAAGCTTTGTTCGAGGTATTTGTAAGAGCTATTTTGGAGGCTTAGTTTTTTCACTCGGTCATACTTTTGGTGGACTACTAGTCCACTGGATTTAACTAACTGGCTTTCTTTGTTTTAACTGGACTATTTCCACTTTGGGCTACTGGTGGTCTGCTGGGCTTCTCTAGCTTCATGATGATCTGATCCAATACACTGCCGATCCCTTCTCTTAGTTCTTTGTATTCCTGTTGATTGACGATTTCATATTCATAGCCCCTGTACCGTTTTCCTGCTTTTACTCTGATCATCCCTGCTTCCAGTAATTGCTGATGGTAGCGTTTGAGTGTCGTTGATTTCGTCCTGAGTACTTGCCTGATTTCCCGATTGCTAAAGGTCAGCTTGCCTTCTATTTTCAGGTGGGTTTTCAGGCTCTCAAAGTAATTCCGGCAAGCACCTGTCAACAGATCGCTCTTTCGGATCAGTACGTCTTTCAGTAGTTCGTTTGCTTCTCTAATATCTTCCAGTGTGGTTTCTATGAACTCTTCTCCTGTTTCCTTGTCGTATTGCTTCTCTCTTTGATATTGGTGGTAAAAAGTCACCACCTCGATAAAGGCCAGGTAATGGGCGTTTGTCCTTCTTGGCTTGAACACTTCTACAGGGATTTGCAAGAGCTCGGCATAGGGGTTACGAACTGCAACGGGGACTAGTGCCCTTTGCATATTCCGGAACTGCTCTTGTAGCTTTTCTTCTTCTGTGGTATCAATCTTTCCTGCTGAGAGCTTCCTTTGGTATTGCATGATCTGTTGGTCTTGCTCGGGGCTTTCGTCAATGTAGATCAAAAAGTTTCGATTGGCATTGTCTTCATACAGGCTTTCTTTGGTGGTACATCCTGACACGCTCACAGGGCCTTCTACCATCAGGTTGACGCTTCTGGTTTCTCCTTTTGTATTCTTGTGTACTACTGTTTTATTGATTCGCTTTTTGCTTTGTAATTCTCTGAGTGGATACAGTGCGCCTTCTGCTCCGTCCAAGTCTTCTATCAAAACCAGTTTGTGTTGTAGCTGCCTTTGGCCGAAGTAGTAAAAAGCATTTTCGCTTAGGGTCGTGATTTCTATTTTGTCTTCTTCGGGAATCAGCTGGCCTACTTTCTCTTGTAAGTGTGTTTTGCCGATTCCAGAACTGCCCAGGCTAATGATGTGTAATGGGTTTTGTCGCTTTCTACTGGTGAAGATCAGGTACATAAGTAACCTGTTACTGGTTTCTCCGATCACTCCGGCCTTGCCTATATCTTCCATGGTGCGCTGCATGAGGTTAGGGGCTGACAGGTAGGTTTTGGCTGCTTTGATTTCTTCGGTGGTCAGCATCTTCCTTTTGTCCTGGGTTTGGGTTTGTCGTTCCAGCTCTTCCAGTCTGTACTGCTCGATCAGGTCGGTCAGATCCAAAAGGGCTGCTGCAATCACTGATGTCCCGATCTCTAGTTTCTCCGCTACTTTTCGGATCAGCTTCTCTACCTGGGTGTCATTGTACAGGTCCAGGTTATGTCTTAGTGCTAGGTGTTCTACTTGTATTTTGAGCGTGACCCGCATTCTGTCCAATCCTTCCAGTCTGATACCGCCCAGGATCGTAATGTCGATCATGTCGTATTGGTAGATGATGTGGTCTGCGTTGGTGGTGTCTAAGTGTCGTTTGTCAGGAGTGCCCATAAAAAGTTTGATTTTCTTTTCTTATACCTATTTGCTCCAAATGTAGCATTTAGGTATTAATCAATCAAACCTTTAGGTATTTTTTACTACCTTATTAATGGTATATTTGAGTGTTATTCGCTTTTAAAGCTATTTCATTAGATTATTTACGCTTTATGACCTTAGGAGAGAAGATAAAACTTGCTCGGATGCAAAAGAAGATTTCACAACAAGAACTGGGTGATATCGCTGAGACACATCAAAAAAACATATCCAAGTATGAAAAGGATTTGGTTACGCCTTCTGCTCTTGTGCTTAAAAAAATTGCTGATGCTTTAGATGTAACGACTGATTACCTACTCGGTAATGAAGTGGATAGTGCCATCAAGGACACTGCACTCTTGAAGCAATTCAAAGAAGTGGATTCTATGCCTGATGACGAAAAAAATGCGCTAATGAAGGTCATTAGCGCATATATTAGAGATTTTAGAACTAAAGCCGCTTACGAAGTTTAATCATTTTGGCTTGTTGGGAAAAACACATTTCCTGTAGGGCTAGAATAAGACTCATATTGCTTTAGGGAGTCTCTCACTTTAGTTACCCATTCTTGCTGGCGATCAGCGTCTTGCCCATGTAGCGTTTCGTCATCGTAATCATTTTGAACCACTGATACTTCATTGATCAATGAAGTAATTCTTTTTCCCACTTCTTCCTGACTATCACCTTGAGTCACCCCATCAATAATAGCCTTTCTTATTTTGCGTGAGTGAAGCTCAACAATATCAAAGTGGAGCTGTTCATGTCTTAGTAATTCAGAGCTTTGAATTCCCGAGACCCATGAGTGATTCGTGTTAAAAACTGTATAAATCTCATAATATAAGCAACTATCCTTATCAATAGTGGACGCAAGAACCGTACAATATGAAATAGCTTCACCCATAATCTCTTCTAGTAGCCCTACTCTAGCGGTAAAGTCACTCCACTCTAACTCTCTTTCATCCCAATAAATCAAACTATCGTTTTGTGGTTCACTTTGACCTTGAACCACAAAACTATTTAGAGATAGAAAGAAGAAAGTGATCACCCTCATTACTTAATAATTATTCTCAAGTGGTTGTTTACCGTTTGGACACCATCAGTAGTAATTCTTGAGGGATCAATCCCTAGCCTTTTGAATGCCCTCTTATAGGCAGCAGCTCTTTTATCCAATAATTCTTGACCAGTCATACTTTTGTTTTTTGGCAAAGCCTCATCCAAATCTGATGCTGTTCTGAACTGAAAATCAACTGTCGTGCCACTTTTTTGCTTCAAATAATTTGCAATAGGAATAATTAGTCCATGCATCACATTTTCGGGTATTGTGTACTGTTCCTCTGCCCAAACTGGACGTGTTTCGATATGTCTACCCGCAGTAGGTTGAAAGAAAACTGGATAACTGATAGGTTTATTAACCACTGGTTTAGGTATTTCTCTTGGAGTATAATCAATTACTCCTACCTTCGATTTTTGAGGCTCATATCCACCTAGCGAAGGTGTTTCAAATACAATAAATGGAATATCTGATCCACCACTCGAATCATCATCGTCATCAGTGTTTGAAGTAGAATTATTATTTGAAGAACTACTTGCAGTTGAAGAAGGTGCTTTACCTCTTTGTTTCCGTTGCTTCTCTTTCTTCTTCCCTGGGCCCCAACCAGTTTTTGAATGAGTTTGCTTTTTCGTATTCCTATCTTGTTTCTTCTTTTTATTCCATGGCCACAAACCATCTGGATCCATCATATTGACAGGATTATTGAACCCAAATTGATAAGGGTTAATCCCAGGTAAAAAATCAGCCATTGGATCGATTTGCATAAACCTTCCCAATGAAGGGTCATATCCTCTAAATAAGGTTTGGTAGTTCCCAGTCTCTTTTTCTTCCTCTACTCCATTAAACTTATACAGGTTCTCAGTACCAGAAGTGTAAGAGTTAAAAGTTAGCCCAAAAGGATAGTAATCATCCGTCTGTACAACTGTGCCAGATTCATTGACAGTCACTCTTACATTACCCAAGTGATCAGTCAGGTTGTACTCGTATTGGCTGGTGGTATATTTGTATCTACCCTCTGCATGCTGTACAAAGTCCAACGCTCCATCCAGGTAGTGAACACCTCCTATGTAGTCGGTAGTCGTTGTGTTATTACCTGAAACTGCTACCTTTTGAAGTTTCATACCCACTGCATCGTAGGTGTAGGTCACTGATCCATCTGGCGTTACCACTGTCTGAGGTAGATTCAGGTAGTTGTAAGTGATACTGCTGATACCTTTATTGGCGTCAGAGATCATGTTTCCATTGGCGTCATAGCTGTAGTCTGTACCCGTCCCTGAGCTGCCATTGTCGAAACCTTTCGATTTCGTTCCAGATCCCGCATCTGTTACTTTCGCCAGACGGTTTGGGCTGCCTGTTTCGTAGCTATAGGTCAGCTCATCGATCTCACTTCCATCCATGTACCTTCTCAGGCTCTTGATGTTGCCATTCGCGTCATAGCTGATGCCATTCACCGTGAAGTCTCCATTCAGCCCTGTATTAGAGCTTGAGTAGACTGCAGTTTTGATGCGGTTCACATGATCGTAGCTATACTTGTAGGTCTGAGTTGTAGTATTGGTTCCGCCCAGACTCCTCCAGCTCATCTCTCCGATGTTGCCATTGTATTGTGGATTCGTCGCATCTTGATATTTGAGTGTCATCCCGAACTTATCAGTTCCACTGGTCGTTCCATTGTTGATTTTGGTCAGCCAGCCTCGGATGTTGTAGTCATAGTCTACATTTTGTATGCCTGCCAGGTCTTTGGTAGTTAGCTCTCCCAGTTCGTTGTAGCTCATCGCCACAGTACTGCTTTTACCATCTATGATCGTACGAGTGGTCTCCAGTCTACCCACATGGTCGTAGGTATAGATCTCCTCTATGTGCTTCACTGCAGACCCTGAGGTTTTCTTGTGATAGCGTTTCGTCTTTTGGACTTCCCCTGAGAAGAGATACTTATTGGTCACTCGGTCATAGCCTCCCAGATGGTTTTCTGTAAAAGTCTGAATCGGGCGATATTTATCATCATAGTAGATCACAGATTTCAAATAGGTATTGGATCCATCCAGCACCTTCGTTTTTGAGGCAGTCACCTGACCTTTCAAGGCCAGGTTTTTTTCTCCACTTTGTGGATAGCCACTCAATGCCACGAAAGCATAGCTACTCATGAAACTTGGGTAGCTGTCATAGTAGGTTACTGTCAACACATCATTGCTAGATACGCTAGGATAGCCGACATTGTTGTATTCATGTATACTTCCTCCTCGACTCACGTAGCGGGCCGAAGCACTTTGGCTTTTCAAGTCTTTCTGGATCTGGTCTCTTGAGCGGGTATCTGTCGTGATACCTGTCATCACCGGACGATTGAATTGGTCATATTTGGTAAAGTTCCATTCATTGGTACTTCGTTGGTTACCATCCTGTGTTAGCACCAGTCTATCCCATTGGTCATAGACCAGGTAGACCCAGTCTGCACCAGGCACCTTCTTGGCGATCATCCGCTGGCGCTCATCATAGAGATACTCGAAGGCCAGGTCTTTGAATTTACCATAGCGAATCGCAGGATGACCAGTGGCCGCCAGAAAGCTCTTACTTGCCGTAGCGGTAAAGCTAAAGCCGGGGGCCAGAGTGATCGAATGCGCTTCGCTGACGAACAGCTCTCCTCCCGGGTCTTGTTCGTCAAGCAATATATCTTCATCATAATATTGATTATCCTCATCCGCTACATTCACTGTCACACCATCTCTGGTGATGTTAGGTGGCAACACATAGCGCAGGTTACCAAAATCGTCATAGACATAGTAGGTATCCAGCCAGTCGTCTGCGGTAGAACCATTGCTTTGTTCATCTTCTACTCGTTTGAGTACAGTTCGACCTTGCTTGTCTATGTATTCCACTACTTCATTGTTGTTTTCATCTTCGGTCACATTCTTGTACAAGCTACCTGCCGCATAGTTCCCATTTTGCTCGGGTAGTCCCGATGGATCCAGTTGCCAGAGTTTGACTTCACTGGCTCCTACGATCTCGTAGCTCATCTCTACTGGACGGCTACTCCATGCACTCCCTGGACCATGCTGTTCAATGACCCGGTTGAGAGGTGAAGGTTCATACACGGATTGAGAAAAGGCATGACTTCCTTCATTATTCCCAAACATATTGTCATAGAAAGTATCCACATTCGTCTCCCAGTTAGCATCTGAGCCCACTGCAGAAGTTCGCGTGTAGGGCAAATAAGTCTTTTCCTGGCGTCCATAGTCATCATAGGTCACTACACTGACTATATCCTTATTAGTAGGCGATTGACTCTTGGCTACTGTCTGGGTGGGTCTGCCTAAACCGTCGAAATACTGCTCAGTTACTACTGCAGAACCAGCGTTAGTGGCACGGTATTGGGTACTTCGTACATAGTTCTCATCTTGAGCCCAGCCTTGAAGACCAGTCATCAATAGCACTAGGATTAGGATTGGTTGTTTCATCGCTAATTTCTTCATCGTTAGGCTGGTTTATTGGTTTTTGTAATTGTACTCGTAGGCCGACACTGGATTCCCCTCATCATCAATCACACGTTCCAGTCTGCCAAAATCATCATATTCGTAGTAGGTCGTCCTGCCGTTCGAGTCGGTTTGACTGGTCATTCCTACCAATGGATCGTAGGTATAGGTGGTGACCATGGCTCCACTTACACCATTGCGCAAAGCATTTAAGGCCGCTCTTAAATTGGCTTCATCACAACCAGTGGTTCCCTGACAGGTATCATCGTCTAGATTTGATTTACTTTGAATATTGCTAGCGTAACTCGAAATCTCTGAATAATTAGCTCCCTCTACTTTAGCTACAGGATACTTCGAATTATAGCCCCAGATAAAACTGGTAACAGTATTGTTGGCCATTTGCTGGCTGGTTACATTACCCCCTGCATCTCTAGTTAAAATACTAGCCTTTAATTCATAAGCATCAAAGGAAACACCATTACTAGAACCTGAAAAATTATCCAAGGGATTGACAATTTCTAAAGAATAGAAATCGCTAGGTAACTCATCTTCATCAAAACTAACCGCACTTGCTCCTGTTATCCTATCATTTACCCATCTAAATGTCTCAATGGGAACACCTACCATGTTTCTCCCAATCAATCCGGTCAATGCTCCACCTGCATAGTCCTCACTATATCTATAAGAAATCGCCTGAGTTCCACCACTGGAACTACTATGTTCTTCTTTAACAATTTGTAAATGTTGATCAGAACCATAAAAAAAATTGGTGGTTTTGGTGATCCATTGTCCATTATCAAGATCGGACTCTACTTTGCTGATCAACTGATTTTTATCTGAATTGATTGGATAAAAGAACATCACTGTCTCCACATGACTTCCAGAATTCCAATCTGGATTTACCGTTTCAAAATGAGTATGCAATAAAATTTGATGAAAGACTTTGCTATTGTCAGACATTTCAGAATCTGAATAAGTATTAACTAATGTGTAAATAGGTTGTCCAGAATCATTGGCCTTATACACTTCTTTAGAAAGCAAGTTTCCATTTTGCATATCAGCAAAAAAAGGAGTCTCAAGAGGTCGAATTATTGGTAAAGTAGGCAAGGAACCAGGCTGTACCGCGACGCTACAACTGAATGGGTTATAGTGTACAGATTCATATGGTCTTTCATTGTAATAGTTATAAACTTCCTTACCGATACTCCCCTCACCTCCTAGCTCTACGGTAACCTTGTCATATCCTACAATACTACCATTGAACAAATTTTCATCATATACTGGTCTGGAATGCATTTCAAGCCCCACTGTCCTACCACTTGTAGTTTCGCAATAATTTGGATAGGAATAGACAGTTTTCACCATGAGTTCCCCTCCCCCATAGGAATAATTTTTAGTGGTTATTTGGCCATCCCCATCATCATTTATGATTTGTTTGATTCTTAGTCCAGGACCGTATTCTAGATAATCGGCAACTGGTACTTCTACTAATTCCTCCCATATTACCTCAAAATACAACATGGCATTTCCAGATTCTGGATCCATATCTATTCCGCTAGCACCTGATGGAAGATTAAACTGGAGCAAATAATTGCCACCTTCTAAATATTGCTGAAAATTAACTTCTGTTCCTTGCGGTAGATTATGAAAAGTTTGATTTCCGTTCCCATTAATTGTGAGGGATGCTGTACCAAAACTATAAGGACCAATTGCAGAAAAACTGGCTTTGCACTGCATAGTTCCCGACAGATTAGATGGAACCTCCAGATTATAGGTATAATCAAAATTCGGAGATGTAGACGGAGTAATTAATTCTGTAGCATATTGCTGATAACCAATCCTTACATATTCCTTTTTTTCTTGCATGACCCACTTTGTGTCGCCAGATATAATCCCTAACAAATGCGGTTCAAACACAAAGTCTGTTTTACCCCCAGTCGGGTATTGAATAGAAGACAAAACATTTGATTCTACATAATCTTCATGTACCTCCCTATCTGCACCAGGTCTAGCCTCATTATCAGGCACAAGGGTGCTATTACTTGCCCTGTTGGCATAGCCCCAGTGATCTATCCCATATGATGTCTTTGGTAATAGATTTTTACCATTATAGGAGAAGTCATATCTACCATCGTTGATAGTCAATGCCTCTAATTTTAATCTTTTGGATATAAGGTTCGCTTCATCATCTAATGATATTTTATTGGCATACCCTGTACTGCCACTTGCCTCAAAATAACTTGTTTCTAGCTCAACAGTTTTTATCAATTGATCAACACCATTAATGCTAGAATAAACTTTGATATACCTTAATCTTTTTGCCCCTGAAAGATCCAATCTAGGATTGGCCGTATCTTCTATAAATTCGACATAGCCATTAGGAAAAGTTATCTTTTCCGGATAAAAAACATCGAAATCTACTGATTGTATGGATTCACTTGTCAATGGTTGATTACAAGGATTCCCAGTTCTAACTAGTTGAATAAGTTTAGGAATTCCTTGTACATTTAAAGCACTTGAATATTCAAATGTTATTTTACTGTTTTCACCTTTGACTGGTACAATTGAAGTCAAATACCAGGCTGTAATATACTTTTGCTCATCAATATTTGAATACTGTTTGCTTTCATATTTGTACACTGTCCCTTTTTCATCAGTAATTTCCCAATTGGTCGTACTTCCACTATTCTTTCTTTCAATCTTAGCATCCGAATGAATCAAAGTTTGCTGTTCATTGGCACCTACGATAATAAATTTTCCAACGCCAGCAGGATATGAAACGGAATATAAATCAGAAGACCAATCATTATTATTATATGGAGACATGGTAGGAAAATAATCCTTTTCAGAATTCTCAGTTTCCCAGAGATACATCTCAGCCACCCCGTCGCTATCAACATCCCAGGCTATATTACAATCATTATTAATAGGAGGAGGTAATGGCAAATCATTGACATGGGCCAAAAAACCAGTACCAGATGTCAAATCATCACTACCACGAATGTCTCTAGTAATGACACCTCCTGCATTTAGTGACCATCCTAGTCCTACCCAGCTGGCTTCTTCTGTAACTTTGTTACCTGAAGCATGATAGTCCAAAGATATTGGCAATTCAACATCTCCAGTGTTAATTGTATAAATTGGAATAGAAATCGATGGCGTTCCTGTGTATAGAGACACATCAATATCACCGAATTTAGATATAGCAGCAGCTTCAGGAGGCAAAGGCACTTGAGGTTGTAATAATTCCTGCCCCATTATAATTGAGCATTTTAAGAACACGCAAATAAAAATTGTTATGACCTTTCTGGCTTTAACCTGAAATCTCATATTCACTAGTTGGTTTAAAAGTAAATCCTTATTCATTTTATTTGATTTTCCAATTTTTCAATTCTTTCATTCTGCTCTTTGATCAGCTCTTGCTGCTCAATCAAATGAAGCGTCAACTCCTCAATCTTCTTGAGCAAGAGCATGTTCATCTCTCCCAGCTCTACCCCATTGGCTTCCATCTCAATGGCAGAGGGAACCTCTGGTAGGTGACGGTTTTGCTGGATGTATTGGGCTGTTTCTTCTAGTGTGGTGAGTTGATAGTCATCAGCAAAGACATAGTCTGGCCAGTTGTTGGCTTCAACCTTAACTTCTTTGGAACGAATGGTACCATTAACCTCCAGTTTTTGACCTGGATTTGCAGTCCCAATTCCGATATTGCCATTTGAATTGTCAATTACAAAGGCATCTGTTCGATCTACATTGGCATATCTCGTTACAATCCTAAAAAGATTGTCAGGGGCATTTACCGCTGAAGGCCAGGATTGATCCATTCCTATCTTCGCGCCTAAGCTACCACCATCTTGCACGAGTTCTATTCGGGCATTATCCCCTTCATTGCTGTTATCAGTATCAGCTTCTATTTTCAATACTGCATCACCATTCGTTCCCGTAGAAACATGCAATCTAGTCTGAGGATCTGTAGTACCAATCCCTACCTTCCTCTGATGCTCTTTGACATAGACCATGTTATGTGGCCCAATCTCTACCACCTGACCAGGATCAGTAATCAACTCTAGTTCAAAGACCTTAGAAGGATCAGAAATATCTGTGATGGTAAACCCTCTTGAATAAGAGGCATTCGGAGTAGGCTCTGTTTTTATTGCCAGATATCTATCGTGCTGATTTCCGATATAGCCCCATTTGAACTCAATTTGCTTATGATTATAATTGTACTCGCTAAGGATGGTATACTCTGCAGTATTGTAGCTACCAGATACAATGTGAGCGATCACCTGTAAGTGTGCATAATCCCCACTACCATTGATTTGCACTACATGTCTACCCCTAGTCTTCAGCTTGTACCAGGTACTACCATTGGGTGCCGTATTGTTATAAGTTTGTGAAAAAGCTGATTGTACCAAAAACAACAATACAGCAATAGAAAATAGTCTTTTCATTGGTTAAACGGTCTATAAACAGATGAATAAAAACAGCCAACAAATTGCCAAGTAGAGCAATATGAATAGGAAGGGAACAATATTAAGATTTGATTTTTCGGTTGGTTCATTTAATATAAAGTCATAAACATACTTATCACTGGAGCACGCTGGCTCTGATTCATTTTTCAGTAAAAGTTGTTCTCGGAAATGCTACCGCTATATTAAGACCTGACTGGCAGAATGTCAAATAACGGACACACTATTTCCCAAAACAATCTTCTGATCCATTATTGATCATCAGTCAAAACCAATTGCCCCAAACTGTTTCATCGCTCGCTTAATATTTGCTCAATCGCTTCCAACCTCTTAGTCAATGCTTCATTTTGACTTTCCAACTTCACCAATCTTTCCTCTTTGGTTTTGATTGCCTTTTCCTGTTCTATCGTATGCAACGTCAACTCCTCGATCTGATTGGCTAGTTGGCTATTGGCCATTGGCGCTTGGCTTTGCTCCTCCTTCAATTGCTGATTTTCTTTCTTAAGCTCTATCATATGCAGCGTCAGTTCCTCAATCTTCTTCAAGAGTAGCATATTCATCTCGCCCAGCTCTACGCCATTGGCTTCCATCTCTGCGGCAGAGGGAATCTCTGGGAGATGATGGTTTTCTTCGATGTAGGCAGCGGTTTCTTCTAGTGTGCTGAGCTGGTAGTCGGGGGAGAAGACATAATCGGGGGCGGGCACATCCAGGTCGACTCTGACTTCAGAGCTGTGGATGGTGCCATTGACTGTAAGGAGCTCGTCGGGCGTAGTTGTCCCTATTCCAACATTTCCATTATCATCAATACGCAATCCTTCAATAAGATCCCCATCACCCGTACTGTACAAAACAAGATGTGAATCGTATGTAGAACCATTACCTCCGTAATATGAATTTGTCGAAATTGATTTTATCGCCCCTCCTGTCCGAAGAGATCCATTGTGAGTTAACTGTCGAAAATCAATGCCAATCTCAGATCCAACGGCTCTATAAGTATTTCGAGATATCCAAAAACTCAAACCATCTCCTTTCAAATGTAATTTAGATTCTGGGGAATTGGTTCCAATTCCAACAAACCCATTAAAAGAGCTTATAGAAGAGTACACTTGAAATTCATCTAAACTTGCAGATGTAGTTTGATAGCGCGTAATTCTAAGCTTGCCTGGTGCACTTCCTCCAGCCTGGATGTAAGCATAGCCCGTATTATGTCCTCCAAAGAATTTCAATGCAGGAATTGATGAATTCTCTGGGTCGCCTATTATTACTTGCTCACCTGCACCAAACACATGAAGTTTTGCCTGGGGACTACTTATGCCAATTCCAACATTTCCCGCAGTATAGAGATTTCCTTGAGATCCTACACTAAACTTAATTCCATGTACATCGCTAGCATTAATAAACTTAAAATGACCATATCTTCCCTCGCTTGCTGTAGTAAAAGATAGCATTGATCCTTTAAACTTTGACTGGTTTGTATGCCAATTGTTTAATTTAAGGACCGAATTAGTTTCACTGCCAGAATTAATCCTTTGTTCACCATCCACATTCAACTTATAGCTAGTCGAGGAACTACCTCCTATCCCAACATTCCCTGTAATAGGTTCTTCTGTTATTTGTCCCTGAGCTGAAACCGTGAATAATAACAGAAAAAGACTAAAAACATGCTTAAACTCAATTCCCATTTATTTTACTTTTTCCTTTAACAAATCAATTTCCTTTTGCATTTCATTCATTTGCTCCTCCTTCTCTATCAAATGCAACGTCAACTCCTCGATCTTCTTCAAGAGTAGCATATTCATCTCTCCCAGCTCTACGCCATTGGCTTCCATCTCTGCAGCAGAGGGGATCTCTGGGAGGTGATGATTTTCTTCGATGTAGGCAGCTGTCTCTTCTAGGGTGCTGAGCTGGTAGTCGGGGGAGAAAACATAGTCGGGGGCGGGTACATCCAGGTCGACTCTGACTTCAGAGCTGTGGATGGTGCCATTGACGGTTAGGAGTTCGTCGGGCGTAGTTGTCCCTATTCCAACATAACCGGAATGGCCGCTTAGATGTAATGCATCAGGATAATCACGAACCCCCAACCTCAAATGCGATATAGTTGAACTTATCTTTAGTCGACCATAAGGACTACCTTCTGTCGGTGAAATTAGTTCTACAGCTCTTCCTAACTTATCTTGAATTTTTAAATTATAAGTTGTTAATGCGCCACCACCAATGGTTAAGTTGGCATCTCCCGGATTTGAACCAATCGATAGGTTTCCATATTTAATAACCACATTTCCAAAAGGCTCTGATCCATTGGACTTTAGTCCATTTAAATAAAGAGTATTGGAATCATCTCCAATAACAATAAAATCATACCAGTATCCTTCCTTAAATTTCCGAAATCGATAATTCAAACTTCCAACACCATCTCCATCTGCGGTCCGCTCACTAAAAAAACGATAATAAGTATCGCTGGAAGTATTCGGACTTTTAAACTCTATTGCCGACCAACCATATTTATTTATCGAACTATTTATTAGTTCTATTCTGGGGTATGTCTTGGTAATACTAAGATTAGTTGTTTGTTGTGCTAAAACAAATTGACTTACCAACATAGAGATAAGGGTTATGAAAAAAACAATTCTAATGTTATTCATCTTTAATAGATTTTAGTGTTTCGACTTCTTTTTTCAGCTCAATTACATGCAGCGTCAGCTCCTCTATCTTCTTCAGCAAGAGCATATTCATCTCGCCCAGTTCTACGCCATTGGCCTCAATCTCTGCAGCAGAGGGGATCTCTGGTAGGTGATGGTTTTCTTCGATGTAGGCCGCGGTTTCTTCTAGGGTGCTGAGCTGGTAGTCGGGGGAGAAGACATAGTCGGGGGCTGTACCAGCCAAAATCTCAACTTTGACTTCTTCTGATTTGATCATCCCATCTACTTCAAGCTTTTCAGTAGGTGATGATATACCAATCCCCAAATTTCCATCCAAATAGACTTTCTCAGAAGAAAGGTCGATTCTTCTTCTGCCTATGGTTATGAAGTTTCTGGATTCACTGACATTTCTTGCGTAGGACCAAATCTTGGTATCCATGTCAGTTCCCGAGGTAATTCCTTGCGAAAAACCTAATGATATAATAGGCAATTCACCTCCATTTGTAGTGTGTTCAGAATATGCACTTAGCAGCGCTGGATCGATAGAGCCAGGTGAACTTATTTTTTTATATAATGTTCCAGAAAAATTGATTTTACCATCGTCTTTCAACCGAAGTTTCTCTGTCATCGAACCGCCATTCTGAGTGTAAAAAATCAAATCACCATCACCATTAGTCCCTGAATTAGTTCTTTGAGTCCCTATCCGAGCAGTATTTTGAGCTCCTGTGGTAAAGAGAATAGAACTACCCCCTAAATAATTCCCATTAGAATTTGAGAGCCTCAAAAGATCCAACATATTTCCACTAGAACTACTGTAGGCTTCAATTAGGCCAGAAGCACTTATCTCACCATTACTTTCAAATAGGATTCTTTTACTGAAATCCCAGCTACCATTTACTTTGGGTGCTATTGATAGCATAGTTCTACCATCATCTGGTGTATGAAATATCCAGGAATTTGCTCCTCCACTTATCAAATCTTGGGCAATTGAACAGTGTGATATCAATAACAATACAATAGATAATCTAAGCCCTTTCATCAGAGTTGTTGTTTAATTAATTTCAATTCATTTTCTATTTGTTCGGTTCTCATGAGCACTTTCTCTAATAGCTCCTCTTTCTCTATCAAATGCAACGTCAACTCCTCTATCTTCTTCAGCAAGAGCATATTCATCTCACCCAGCTCTACACCATTGGCTTCCATCTCTGCGGCAGAGGGGATCTCTGGGAGGTGATGGTTTTCTTCGATGTAGGCAGCGGTTTCTTCTAGTGTGCTGAGCTGGTAGTCGGGGGAGAAGACATAGTCGGGGGCAGGCACATCCAGGTCTACCCTGACTTCAGAACTATGGATGGTGCCGTTGACGGTGAGGAGCTCGTCAGGGGTAGTGGTTCCGATTCCTACCTTTCCTGACCTTTGAATTATCATGACATCTTTGAAAGTATGCTCTCCATAGGCAACCGTTGAATTATCTACCTGTATTTTGAATCCCTGATTACCTGAATGATAAAATCTAGTAGCAAAATATGTGTTAGAATTCCCTGTCCATCTATAAAAAGTTTGGTACGGGTTTGCTCCATCTCCATCGTTCTGAAATAAAATTCTAGGCTCAGTACCGAACCTACTATCCATTTCAATCAATGTACCTCCATTTTTGACGTGTAATTTTTCCAATGGAGTAGTCGTACTGAACCCTACTAACCCAGTTGAATTGATATACATTCTGGTGTAAGAATGACTCTTAGTATTTGAGCCAGTCTCAAGAGCTATACTGTGTCCATGATATAAGGTCAATCTTTTGAAAACCCCATCATCACCAGTAATTCCTCCACCGTAAGGGTAGTTAGGGTTGATCGGCCATTTAATGTGATTGTATTCAGATGAAAAGTTAATATCCTGTCCAGACAGTTTACTTAACGTAATTAATAAAAAACTAAAGATTAAAATATAAGATCTCATTTTGCACTAACCTTAATTTTATTTATTTCCTTTTTTAATTCTTGATTTTGCTCACTGAGTTCAATTACATGCAGCGTCAACTCCTCAATCTTCTTCAACAATAGCATATTCATCTCACCCAGCTCTACGCCATTGGCCTCCATCTCTGCAGCAGAGGGGATCTCTGGGAGGTGATGGTTTTCTTCGATGTAGGCAGCTGTCTCTTCTAGGGTGCTGAGCTGGTAGTCTGAGGAGAAGACATAATCGGGGGCATTAACAATTTCTACTTTGACTTCTTCACTCCTAATTTTTCCATCCACAACCAATTTGGAATCTGGATTAGCAACACCAATTCCAACATTTTGATTAATGAAAACTGGCCACCTGGTGCTAGTGGTTCCAACTACACGACCGGAAATATCTACAACGTTTCTATCGGGTGGAGTCGGGTTAAAAACAGGTGAATCAAGAATGGGTAAATTATGACCATCTACAGTGATCCATAAATTGCTGGGTGTATTGATTCCGACGAAATGAATATCCAGTACATACTCATCACTTCCTACAGAACCACCTCTAATTTGATCCACGTGATTTGTGTTATAAAATAAATTATCTGAAATATTAATAGATCCACCTTGACCAAATCGCATGAGGGAAACATTCATAGTGATCAGAGTTTGTCTGTTATTTCCGGAACTTCCATATATTCTTACCATGCCCCCTCCAGCGGCAGAAGCACCTCTAATAATCCGGTACCAGCCATCACCGTTACTCAGGCTAACCAATTTTGACTGGGCGTTTGCATTGACACTTGCTGAAATTACAGCAAACAAAAAGATTGATAAAAATTTCACTTTCATTTTAAATTGTTTATTTAGTGCTTTTTAATGTTGATACTACCTGTTGAAGAGATTCAATGAGTTTTTGCTGTTCAATATTCTGTTTATTCATCTCTATCATATGCAGTTTCAACCCCTCTATCTGATTGGCTAATTGGCTGTTGGCCATTGGTGTCTGGCTTTGCTCCTCTTTCAATTGCTGGTTTTCTTTCTTAAGCTCAATCATGTGAAGGGTAAGTTCTTCAATCTTCTTTAACAAGAGCATATTCATCTCGCCTAGCTCTACGCCATTAGCCTCCATCTCAGCGGCAGAGGGGATCTCGGGGAGGTGATGGTTTTCTTCGATGTAGGCAGCGGTTTCTTCTAAGGTATTGAGTTGATAGTCGGGGGAGAAGACATAGTCAGGGGCGGGTACATCCAGGTCTACCCTGACTTCAGAACTATGGATGGTGCCGTTGACGGTGAGGAGCTCGTCTGGGTTGGTGGTACCTATTCCTACTCTTCCGCCTCTTTTTAAGGTCATTACGGCTGGACCCCATTCTACATTGGAGTCTGCACCAGTAGAGACTGGGCTGATAAAGAACCTAATACTAGAATGATCTGTGTATATCATTTTTGCTCCATGATGTGACGCACCAAAAGATTGTGCATTAAATTTATATTTAGTATTGCCAGTAGTTGCAAGACCACCTTGAACGTATCCATTTGAAGCATAGGCGCTGAACAAGATTCCTGCACTGCCACTCCAAGCCCTTTGTGCTAATTCTGTATAAGTTCCTCCTGATTGAGAAATACGATTGGTAGTTTCAGACCCACTAACCTCAAGACGAGTTGAGGGGGTGGTTTGACCAATTCCTACCTTTCCATTTGATTGAAGGGTCATTACTTCCACATCACTTGCAGTTCCATCATGGTAATTGAAATAAAAACTTAAGCGATCACCCAAATCATCACCCCACATGATTCTGGAGTAATTGGCGGCATTATCAACAAACAATTGCAACCGATCACTCCCGTCTGTAGTTCTTAGATACCCGATTACATTGATATTGTCATTAGTTGTACTTGTCTCACCACTATCACTCCAATCTTGAGCGACGGTTATATGCTGGAAGAGACATATTAAGATTGTACAGGAAAACAGTTTTTTCATGGTATTTTGAAGTAGGTTAATACTGATTTGGTTTCTCTAATTCTTTAATTTTATCACCTTGGGTCTTAATAATTTTCATCATTTCAATCTGATGTAGCATCAAATCCTCGATCTTCTTCAGCCTATTCGTCTGAACTGTGATATGAGGGATGAATATGATGCTATAGGAACTTACTGGCCCATAATGATATTCTGCCCCATCGCCCATGTGAATTTTATAACTGTTGCTTGACCAAAACCTTAAGCCATTACCTGTTCCAGATACAACATCATAAGTAGCTTCTTGAGCTTGGATACTAAATATGCCAAATAAAAAAAATAGTAATATTAGTTTTTTCATATCTATTTGAATTTAAAAATCATGTATTTGATTGGGCAATATCCAACTGAGTCATTGATTAAAAAAGGTGTAAAAAGAAATAATAGAATTGCGCTCCACGATAGATTGGAGACTCTTTTTGGTTGGTTTTAGACGTATTTTCATGGATATACTTTATCTACTTAGAATGATTCATTCTATCATTTGGGTTGGGTCATATGTAGTTCAAGTATTTTTCTCAGAAATGCTGCCGCTATAATAGGGAAATATTAGCGAGCATCCAAATCCCTTAACTATCTAGCGGTATACTGCATATCGAAATGGCTCTTGAAACAACACAATGCTATCCTCTGTAACAGAAGTCAATTGATAACCATCCAGCATTTCACCTTTTTGATAAAAACGGGAGATATTATTTCTACTGATCATAGCCATTTTTTGACCTGACCCGGAGGGGCTCACCAATCCCTGATAGACTACTTGAATCGACAAGGGCGGCTTCTCTATGGGCTCATTGGTTTCAAACTTTTTTTTGGGCATCTTCTTCACTCGATGTACCACTTTCCTTCGAATAAAAGGATCCTGAAAATCCAGATCCAATGCCCATACCGAAGCTTCACCGGACGATTGCCTCACCTTCGAAACATCAATTCCTTCCATTCTCATTTCTTCCTCCCCCTGTAGTGAATCCACTACACGATAGGCAATGGTAATCCACAGACCCACCACCAGGACAATCAGAACAGGTTGAAACTTCTTATTGTTGATAAAACTCATGGAGCCACAGTTAAGGTACTTCTCACTTCCTGTGATTCCGAACTGGAGTTTATTGCCTTCAGACTCCATTCATAACTACCTTCTGCCAAATCCAATTCTACCTTAGTATCCTCCAGGCTTTCATCATATATCACAGATACCGGGTTGTCAAAGGAAGGAGACATGATCAGTAGATCATAGCTTTCCGCCTCTGGTATTTCTTCCCACCAGAACACGACACTTCCAGGCTGAAATTGTGCGGCATTCGCTGGGGCCAATATCACTGGTGTAATTTCAGACAAATCATTGGTTGGAACAGACACCTCAAAAGACGAAGTTGAACTTGTCAGTTCCGAAAAATCATTACTGGCAGTCACTCGCCATGCATATTTGGCATTTGATAATTCCAGTTCACAATAATTGGTGGTTAAGGTAGAATCCAATGCAATGCTTGTGGGGTTATTAAAATCAGGAGATACCATCTCCGATATGATATTTTCTGGCTTTGTCCAGTTGGGTCCATGACAAGGTAACCCTAGACTCTGCAAAGACAGTTCCAGAAGAAGGAGCATTCAACACCAATTCATATTCACTCAAGTCAAAATAAAAAGAAGAATCCATCACTTGAAACGAACGTATCACCCCTGTACTGCGATAGCCCTCATTCAGCGCTGTGATCTGCCATTGATAGTCACCGGGTTCCAGGGCTATCTCTAAAAAAGTCACCTCACCTACGACCGAATCCAATGCAACGGTAGCGGGTTGATCGAAATCCGGAGACACCACCACAATCTCATATTCTGATGCCCCCTTCAATTCTTCCCACTTGAATTGGATCTCTTCGCTGAATATCTCCGCACCCTCTCCTGGAGCCAACACCTTCACTTCGTCTGACGAAATATCCACTTCTAATATCACTCCACAGGAGGCCATTATTGTCAAACTGACTACCCAAACCCATAGCTTGTTTTTAAAGATGTGCTTCATTGCGTTGTACATAGATGGTTAAAAATAATTCTTTTCTTTTGGTCCTTTTCTCGATTTCCGTTCTAAAGTGGGTGGACAGTATGGCCCCCGCATAAAATTGGGTCTCTAATTGATAGATCAGGCGAACCAATCCTTTGTAATCACCCTTTATTTCTATCTCGTCAATGATGTCTTTTTGCTGTCGATGGTGTCTCAGGTTGGATAAGCTAAGAGGGGTACCACTTAGAAACCTCTCCAACTCGGTCACCAATATTTTATCATAGTCCGCTCCTTGCATCTGTTGATAGGTGGAATCCAACTGCTCATATTCCGTTTTGAGACTGGCCAAATCTACCACAGAATGATTGCCCGATTCGCGATTGATCAATTCGCTGTACTCAAAATACACCTCTGCTGTTTTTTTGAAAGACAGGTGATAACCCATGACCAATGACAGTAGCAAGGCCCCGAGAAAATAGTACACCCTTTTCTCATATGTCAACTTATTCCACATAGTTCACCTTGAGTTTCAAATTGAACTTATAGACTCTGCCATCAGCAGCCATTTCCTGTTCTAGAATATCTTCAAGCCATTCCTGCTGATTAAGGATCGATATCCAGGAAGAAAATGCTCCCAGATCAATAGCCTCTCCGCTTAATTCAAGAATATTCTTTTCCAGTAGCGCCTTATTCCTATTTCTTTGGTTCAGAGAGATTGGCTGTAGTTTCAATTCTTCCAGGGTAACCTGCGAAGGTATTTCTTTGGCTAATTCTACAGCCAGACGAGACAGCACAGGTCTACGTCCATTTATATTCATGCTCTTTTCTAAGCGGTTGATCTCAGATACATACCAGTTGTATTTCTTCTCGATACTTCGGCTGTCCTGATATTCTTCCTTTAGGACTTTCAGCTCTGAGTCATATATCATGAAAATAGACGCACTGAGCAAAAAAACCATAAAAAGCACAACCCCTCCAAACAGAGTCAACTTGCGGTAAAACACACGAAAAGCATACTCACGGGCCAAAACCTGAACAGGAATCAACTTTTCCTTAAGACCACCTATATAATAATTGGTAGCAGCCAAGAGCAATAGCAAATAGGACGGTTCATAAGTCCTGCCTTCCCACTCTACTCCTTCCCCCGATTGATGCTCAATATCAATTCTCCCGGCTTCATTTTGAATCACCCGTTGTCTACCCAAATGGATGCCACCCGAAAGTTTCTCTGCATCGAAATACTTTAGGCCAAACAGCACCCCTAGTTCTACAGCTACTACCTGATCGATGATAGCTCTTAAGGTATCCAACAATTGATTGAGTTGATCTTTACGAATCAAACTTGAGACAGACAAGGCCTCATCCCTATCAAAATAAAAGTCCTGTTCAGGAAAATTTTCTCTATCCTCTTCTTGTGCTGTCAATACATAATCCGTATCGATAGCCAATACAATCGGAACTTGAGGGTAATCGGTTTCGACACGACTCAAAAGCTGATTGAGATTCAGACCCTTTTCGTGCAACACTCCTTCGAGCTCCCCTTTTTTTCTTGCTACCAAAAGGAGTTCAAAACTTAAGCCTTCTTTAACTTCAGCAACACCGACCACCAGCACCTTTTTGGGCTTGGTCTTTTGATACAAAAAATCAATTAGGCCCTGCATGATCTAGTAAACAATAGTAGGTTTGATGAAGACCAAAAGCTTATTGGTGGTACTGGTTCTAGAGTTTCTACCAAAGATCCACTTGAGCACTGGAATTCGTGCTATTACCGGTAGTCCACTCGAAGATTCGGAAGTGGATTCTTGCTCTAATCCACCTACCACTATCATCTCTTCGTTTTTGATTCTTATTTTGGAATCAAACTTTCTGGTGGAATTTCCAGGAGGGGCTCCTTCTACAGTCGGGTCAATAAAATCAGAGGATTCAAAGGCAATGTTCAAGGTCACATCTTCATTGTAGGATACGAAAGGTTTAATCTTCAATTCCAGGTTGGCTTCCACCTTTTCATACCTGGGTGTTCGGGTAATGATCGGATTGACTCCTCCTGTTACATTTTGGGTTTCGATCAAATAATAAACTGAACTACCAATGATCAAATTCGCCTCGTGTCCATTCACCGTAGAGAGCTTAGGAGTAGATTGCAAATCCAAATAACTGGCTTGCTCAAGCGCCTTGATTGTCGCATAAAAATTAGGGGTCACCTGCCCCAGGTTAATCAAACCTCTTCGGTCTATTGCATCCAGGAACAGATTGATGGATTCAGAATTGAGCGTCATGTCCAGACCCGGGAAGACCTGCCCCTGGGTAGGAGGAATAGAATCTGCTATTCCCGCAGAAATCCCTGTTTCCAAAGAAGCCCCTCGATTGATCACCACTACCATTACTTCTATCAGCACATTGGCTACTGGCTTATCTATCTGCTCCAAAAAGGACCTGAGTTTATTGACTCTTTGCTCACTACCAGTCAAAACCAGTGAATTGAGCTCAGGATATTCATTGATCTCCACATCAGACTTCATGGCAGCAGGTATGCTTTCGCTTACCTTTTCTACACTTCTATTTCTAAAAGTAAAAACATGGGACTCATAGATATCCAGATTTTTAGGATCACCGATCACATAGACTTCATCTCTAATCGAGTAACTAAACTGCGGATTGGCCGATGAGAGGGCTACATTCAGAAAATCATCAAAAGATACATTGACTAGATAGCAGTCCAGATTCCCCTTGGGCTCATTGAGAAAGAAATAGCCTTTATTCAGGTCCTTGCTCACAGTTTTGATCGCCTCTATGACGGAGACTCCTTCTGCATCTACATTCAACTTGTCCGGTTGTGTTGGACTCTTTTCAAAGCTAAAACCACCTCCTCCAGCATAGCCATTGTTTCTTCTGGAACTGACTCGTCTGGTCCCTCTTCTTTCATTTTGGTTATTATAAGTCTGGCCTTCTACTTGTGCCATGGTCTCTGGCACATCAGGAGAAATGTGAAACACCCGATCCTGCTTCTTCTCTACAACCAATCCATTCGATACACCAAATTGCTCCATGGCAATTTCGAAAGGCAATTGCTTGATAAAGCCATGCACAACCAAATCACGGCAATCCTGGCTCAGTACTAAATTATAACCCGTACTGTCTGTAATGGCTTTGGCCACATGTTTTAGGGTATCTCCTGCCAAATGAAAAGAGATTAAGTCATCACGCCTATTGTATTCGAAAGCCACAGAAGTAGGCTTTTCGATGGGGTAAAGAATAATGATGCTTTTCAGGAATTTGATCTCCAATTGATAGCTAGAACAAACGAAGACCAACAACTCTTCTATCGTTACATTTTCAAAATTGTTGGTGATCTGATAGGGAGGGATGTTATCCAGACTTAGGTTAAGATCATGCATTTCCGCCACTGCTCTCAAAAATTCTTTGAGTGAAGTACCAGATACAGAGATATCGACCTTCTCCTTGAGGGCAGGTATAGAATCAGCCTGTCGACTAAGTACCTGCGTCAATGAATCCATTCGAGTCACATCCTGAGCGAACAGGGAACAAACACCAAAGGCGAACAATAAGGTTAGAAATAATTGTTTCATGCTTCTATATCAACAGGGGTAATACTTCCTCTACAGAGGTTTTACCTTCTTTTAAAAAGTTAATGGCATTGACTTGAAGGGTGGCCAGGCCTAATTCACCCAAATGCGAATTTAAGTTAAATGATTGATCTTTGATTTGATGGATCAACCCAGGAGAATTCGGGATGATTTCATATAGGGCTTTTCGCCCGGTATATCCTGTACCCAGACACTCCACGCACCCGACTGCCTTGTAGATTCGATGCCCTTTTAGGCCATCGATATGACCGACAAATTCTTCCTCCTTTGCTTCTACTTTGCAAGATTCACAAAGCACCCGGACCAGACGCTGGGCAATCCCAGCATTGAGTGTATCTGCCAATAGGTATTCGGATATCCCCATCTCCACCAGACGATTGAAAATCCCCAGGGCAGAGTTGGTATGCACCGTACTAAATACCAGGTGACCAGTCAAGGCTGCCCTGGTAGCCATCTGTGCTGTTTCTACATCGCGGATCTCCCCTACCATCACAATGTCAGGGTCTTGCCTTAAGAAGGTTCTCAATGCCTGTGGAAAGCCCAATCCAATCTTTTCATTGAGCTGCACCTGGTTGATACCTGGGAGGGTGTATTCTACAGGATCTTCGATAGTCACGATATTGACATCTTCCTGATTGAGCTCCTTGAGTGTCGCATACAGTGTCGTTGTCTTACCCGAACCCGTGGGGCCACTGATCAATATCAACCCGTTCGGTTTGGTAACCACACGGCGATAAACAGCCAATTCGCTCGAACTCAGACCCAAGTCCTCGATATGAATAGCAGAAGAATTCTTTTCCAGCAATCGAAGCACCACTTTCTCTCCATAGAGGGAAGGCAAGACAGAAACCCGAAGGTCCAGATCTATCTCTCCTTTGCTGAAATTGATTCGGCCATCCTGTGGCAGACGCTTTTCTGCTATATCCAGCCGTGCAACGATCTTGATCTTGTTGACCAATTCGGGATAGTTGTCCAGCCCTAGATTGAAACGCTCGACCAGGTGCCCATTGATACGAAAGCGTACTCTCGCCGAATGTTCATAGCATTCTACATGAATGTCACTGGATTTGAGCTCTATGGCTTCAAAGATGAGCTGATCCAGAAAATTGTTCTTGTCAAAGTTCTTAGTCTCCTGACTGGTTCTATCTGTATTGCCATAAAACTTTGACAAAGCCAATTCGATCACTTCCCCATCTATGGGTTCAAATGCAACCGTTTTCCCTAGCAAAACTTGAAGGTACCGACCTGTCGCTACCTCATCTGCCTTCGAATGAATATAGAACTGATAGTGCTCCTTATCAATTTGCTTGGGTATAACCTGATGGCCTAAGGCTACATTTTTTGGAATCACCTGCCTAAGATCAGAGTCTAGTTTGCTGTCGCTATGTATGTCAAATGCTTTCAAAAAGGGTTGGTATCAGGTGGAACATAAGACAAAGCGAAAGGTAAGTCACCAAAGGAATGGATGGTTCTTTAGGTCGAATCAACCACTGCACCAATCCATGGATAATCAAGCTGACCAATAGAGACAAAATCAACCAGTAAGAAAAAGCCTCAAATGAAAACAAAGGAAGCAAAACGATCAAAAATACGATGTCTCCTTTCCCAATCATCTGTGCAGGCTTGCGACGAGTCACCAACAGATATAGGCCAGTCAAAGCAAAAAGAAACAGCAGGTAGCCAGCATTCAATAGCATATCAATCCAAATCAAGTGATTGGAATAGGCAGCCCATAAGGTAGCCGCTCCTAATACCGCAAGTAACCATACGCTCACCTGTCGATGCTGCATATCCTGAATGGCCAATACCACTACGAGCCCTATGACTATCAAATAGGCAATCAATCTCTTGTCACTTCACGGATGTCCCCCATTTGGTCGACCTCCCAAACATTCATTTGTCCATCCCCATCAAAATCTACCACTGCGGTAGCTCGAGCCATATAGGTATTGGGAGTGGATTCTACAATTTCGATCAGGTAATTGGCATTGCCTGGATTGTCTGGATCAGTGGAAAGTCTTTCACTCTCAAAACCAATGGCATTCAGATCTTCTCCGAAACGCGCATATTCATAGAAATAGGTCTTTTGGAGCGTATGAACATGTTTGAGGGCCTGCTTGGCTTCTAAACTTCTCGTTTTGGATATCAACGGCATCAGGGAAGGCAGCGCCATCAAAATAAGCACACCTATGATTACCAACACCACCAACAACTCCGACAAGGTAAAGGCCGATAACTTAGGATCTCTACTGACTTTCATTTCGATTGGATTTTAAAGAAAACTCTAAATTATGAATAATTCGTTAGGATGCAGAACAAGTCCTGCTAAAATGTTGTTTAACCTGAATTATTCAATTCAGGAGTTAATAGTTATTTGTTATTGAGTTAATCTTCAATTGATTACATTGATATCATTTGTTTACAGAAATTAACCAAATGGTTATTGAGTATTTATGCATTTATAATCGAAAATCAAATCCCTATTAACTTCTGCCCGCCGTACAGCGTACTCCGGCAGGCGGGTAATAACTGATTAGCCATTAACTCCGATTTTACCATTGCATAAATCGGGTTTAATCAGGAAAAGACATTTGTGTAGAAATCTCAAACATAGGCAGATACATCGACACCAGTATCACCCCTACAATTCCACCCAGTACTATGATCAGAAGAGGTTCCAACACCGTATTCAAAATTGAAGTTTGATGCTTGATCGCAGCTCGGTACTCTCCAGATAGTTTTTTGAAGAAATACCCAATCTTACTACTCTCCTCTCCTATCCTGATAAACACTTTGAAATTCTCATCGAACCACTTGCTGCGCTCTACTACTTCACTGTAGTTTTCTCCTTTGATCAGCGCCTCTATGGCCTCATCGATGTTACGATTGAGCACTGGACTTTTAAACATGGCCTTGTTCATTTCCAATGCATGTACCAATGGCACATTGGCGCCCAGCAGCAGTGCCATGCTATTACTAAACTTCGCCATGATCGTTTGATAAAAGAAGGCGCCCAGATAAGGGACTTTGTACAAAACGGTCTCCATGATTTCATAAGGTCTGTCTCGCTTGAGCAAAAAGCTGATCAAAACAGCTAGTCCCACCACCAACAGCAATAGGATCAACCAGTTTTCTCTAAAGAAATAAGACACAGACAAGACCTGTCGAGTCAGATAAGGCAAATCCCCACCAAAGCGGGTAAAAATCCCCTCAAACACAGGAATGATAAAAAAGATCATGAAAAGCACAGCAGCAACTGCCGCATTGATGATGAGCAAAGGATAGGATATGGCCGACATGATCTCCCTTTTCTGTGCTACCTTTTCTTCAAAGTACTCGCTCAGGTTGGCAAAAACCTCCAACAACTTCCCAGATTCTTCCCCTATGCGTACACTATACACTTCGTAGTTGCTAAAGTCCCCAGTCTGCTCCATGGCCTCTTGTATGGAATTACCCGTTTGCAGCGCCTCCTGCACCTTTTTGATCATCTCTTTGATGTAGGGCTTCTTGCTCTGTTTGATCAGGTGGTTCAAGCTGGAGTTGATATCTACCCCCGCCTCTAGCAGCACATAGAGCTGCTGATAGAACACCGCCTTCTCCTTGTTCCCAAATTTAGGGGTGAGCGCAATGTCCTTGTTCCAGATGGTCTCCTTCTTTTCTTCTGCTGCAGCTTCCTTCGCCCGACTATTGGTCTCCGTCCTTTTTTTTAATTCAGCCAGGTTCATTTGTTTTTGCTTTTCCAGATTTGACGATAGGAAGATTTCGATTTCAGTGGCAAAGTAATGGATTGCTGATACAAAGTAAAATTCACTTGCAAGGATCCGGCCTGCTCCTGGCACTGCCCTCCAATCAAGAAAAAGTCACGGTTTCCTTTCCACTCACGAAACACCGTATCTGCGCCAAACTGATAGTGGGTTTCCTTCCCCAATTGCAATTCATCCCCCTTCAGCTCATAGGAGGCGCTACGCTGGGTATCGCGCTCCAGATAGTATTTCAGTCGGTAGTAGGCATTGGTATGATCGATGCGCTTTCTCAATCTGTGATGATAGTCCAGCACATTGAGATAGATCGCCGAAGCAGCGGTCAGCAGCAGCGATGACAGCAGCAGTACCACCATCATCTCCACCAACGTAAATGCTTTCCACTTATTCATAGACCCATTCGTATAGTTGCAAATGTACAACACCCAGAGTATCCAGCACCTCTATCTCCAGTTGATACAAGTCGGTATCTCCTTCCCAGCTCTTCTTGGTAAACATCATATCATAGCCTTCGCCTAAAGGTAAAATCATCTCTTGCTCCCCTATCAAGTGGCGGAGCGAGTCCTTCGCCTGGTAGGCCCTGGATTCTAATATCATGTCTCGGGTATTGCTCATAGAGGCCGACACATTCAGGTAAATCAACATGGCCAGTCCTGTGACCATCGAGATGATGATCCCAGCCACTAGTGACTCCATCAGCGTATAGGCTCTCCACCTCTTTAGTATCGCTAACCCCTTTCGTTCTTTAGACAAAATACTCCCTTTATTTCCGCTAATTTATTGAAATATTGAAGTACCTCCTTTTGCAACAGGACTAATTATTAACAATCTCAATTGTTCCTCAAAACTTACCCACGTTCCCGCCATGCTTTGCATGGTGGATATCTCACTTGAGTAGTATGATAAACCCCCAGACTGCCGTCAGGCAGGCTTCCGCCTTCGGCACTTTCCCAATGCTATTAAGTTAAGCCCTCTACCCTAAAAGTACCCGTCATTCCCCTTACCTGCCTCGCCGGACAGGCGGGCTTGTTAGGTGAATCTCACTGCAAACAGAGCTGGAGATGCCCCGGTCAAGCCGGAGCATGAACTGTGTTTAAATGCAAGCAATAGGCTGATAGTTTTTTTGATAAAGACTTTCGCCTTTAGCGATAGCAAAACACTGCTTAAGAAGTTTATTAGCAAGCGCTATTTTTATCACTCTTTCGTTCTTCCCCTTTTCTGCGAGCCTATGGTACATGTCAATACAGGCTTGATTGTACCTTTTAGCAGACCAAGAACACATGTAAAGAACCTTTCGTACCTGAGAGTTACCCATTTTGCAAATACGTCCTTTCCCCCTCACCGAAGTGCCGGATTGATAGATCCTGGGACTCATGCCTACATAGGCAATCAGTTGTTTGTAATTTTCAAACTTGGTAAAGTCTTCGGTGAGGAGAACTAGTATAATGGCTGCATTTTGCCCTATTCCTGGAATAGAGGTTAGCTTCTCCATGGTTGCTGCATACTCCTTTTGAGCATAATCTGTCAGATAAGCTTCTAGTTTGTCTATTTGTTTTTGGATGTGTCTCTGCAATGACTCCAGGCTCTTTCTGAGGGTTGTATCCACAAGCTTTGTGCTGTCAAAGGCTTCTTTCTGGTTCCTTACCATGGTAAGCTGCTTCTTAAAGCCGTCTATAGCAGTCAATATCTGCTGCATCTTGATAATGGTCTTAGACTTATCTGTCCATTGTTTCAACGGGTGGATAGAGGCGTATTCAGCGATGGTGCGTGCGTCTTTCTTATCGGTCTTTGCCCTTATTAGTTTCATTTGAGAAAACCGTTTGATAACCAATGGATTTTCTACAGAGACGAACACCCCTTTTTTGTCTAGAAAAAGTGCTAATGGGAGGTAATACGGACCGGAGGCTTCCATAACACATTTGTCCTGGTCTTCTAATAACTGCAACAACTTGGTAAAGCCTTTACTTGTATTGGGAAACACCTTGTAAAACCATTTACCCTCGCTCTTGAAACTTACATCAAAAGTCCTTTTGGAGATATCTATTCCTACTACTTTCATGTTTATAATTGTTTATGGAAAAGACTACCCGGCTTTTTCAATCCTACATACAGGCTCTAAGCCTAATGAACTGTCCAAAGTTGAGGTAGAAGGGGAAAGGGGCCAGCATGCTCCGCGGTCTTGATGACAAATGACGACCCAAGGCCTTACTCTTTCCCCGTACTTTTCCTGTTTACAAAAACTATCAATTTAAGCCTTTGTAAACATAGGATGACGCTTAACTTAATAGCATTGGGCACCTTCCCCGGGGAAGGATTACTTCAAAATTTGAATTACCATAGAGCTTCATTTGATGGTTTAACAACAAATCGTTGAAACCACCATGCCAAGCATGCGCCCCCCCCCCTGTAGTTAACTCAAACCACTTTATTATAAAACATCCTCTGTTCCCTCCACGTTACCGCCATGCTCCGCATGGTGGCTGACCATCATCTATTAGGCTGAAAACAGTTTTCATGCAAAAGGACTGCTTTGAAGGAAGAATGAGAGGGGTTCAATCAAACACACTCAATAAAGCCACTGCACTACCCCCTTCTGCTGATCGGCAAACCAGAGCCCGGGCATCAAAAAGCCCGAATCCAGCTCATGGCTCAATTGTGCGTTGAACAAATGATTTTCCAGCACGCCTGAGAAAGTATTGATCAAAAAAGCCCGGGTACATACATGTCCATTGATCTTACCATGGGCAGATACAAAACCATTGGCATAGATCATCCCATTGACCGTACTGCCTTCCTCCAGATGAATCAGTCGATCCCTGAAGTTGTTTCGGTCTCCATCGATCAGCAAAAAGCCATCGACGGTAGCTTTCTCCTTGAGTACGATGGTGGCAGTTGCCTTTTCATTTTCGGCATAGAGTACGGTGGGATAGTCCAACTCCACATCCCCCTGTACGATGATCGTATCTCGGGCAAAGAACTGCCCCTGCCCTCTGAAGCCGCTCAGGAACTCTATCTCATCCGCCAGCACAATGATATCTTCGGTATAGGCCATGGTATCGATGCGCACGGTCCCACTGCTTTGGATCATCGCAAAGCCACGTAAGGTGTCCTGTAGCAAATAATCACCACAGCGCAAGACAGTCAGCGTATCTGATAAAAACGAATAGTCCCCTTCCAGCTCAGTCACCTGTAGCTGAGGCATTTCCTTCCATTCTTTTTCCAGATCGTCGAGCGACCAGTCTTCCAATTTCGGAATTCTATCCTTGCTCTTGCGCACTTCGCCATAGACCATCTTTTCATTCATGTAGCCTACCCGATCGATGTAGGTCGTACGTGTGCCCGCTTGTGGCAAGTATACCGTGCCGGATATCTTCGTGTCTCCTGCCAGCGCCAGTCCCCCACGATTGTCCTCCAAATAAATAGTAGACAGTCCCTCTTCGCTAGGAATTTGCCCTTGCAAAAAGGCCGCTCGCTGCTCATGCACTCGATGAAAGGCATGCAAACGATAAGAATCAAACAGCCCCCAGCGAAACTTGCCGACCGCTACACTGTCGATCCCACGACCGAATAGGTCGAAGCTGCGATAGCTGCCATAGTCCATTTGATCTCCCCGCGCCAGACACCAGGCCTGGGCCGAAGACAGATTGTCCAGCAGTCGGCTGTTGATTCTGTAGATATTGCGCTCCTGACGGGTGTAATAGGCCATCAGGATCATCATCAGTAGCAGCATGGCCACTATCACGGACACCGCCATGGTAAATGACAAGACACCACCCGATAGTCGGGATCGAAAAAAATGCAATATCTGACTCAGCCCATGACGGGACATCGCTACTGTATCGTATCCTGTGGCACTCCCATGCGATAACGGATCGTCCACTGGAGTGTATCGGACTGGTAGTAGTCTACCTTGCCATTGAGTTGGTCCTTGCTGTAGCTCCCCTTCATCAGCGGACTGCCTGTAGGGTTTTGTTTGAGAAAGCTCCCTTCCTTTTCTCCTTCTGCATACTCATAGGCAGCTCGGATCACCTCGCCACCTGGGTACCACTCGATCCACTGGCCGGACTGGAGGCCTTCTGTAAACTCCCCTTTTCGCATCAGGGACTTGTCCTTTTGATCGATTACCTCGTAGCTTCCATCCAGCAACTTGCCCGTATACTGCCCCTGGCTATGGCCTATGCGATCCACCTTGAACCAATAGTAGTCCTTGCTGAAATCGGTCTCGATGTCCTCAGGGTTTTCGGAGATATGAAACTTGACCAGCGAATCCCCATGATCCAGGGTGATGCTCTGGTAATGCTTGAAACTAAAATCTTCGGTCGGTTGCACTTGCTTGGTCTTGCAGGACTGGATCAGCATCCACCCCATCCCCAGCAGCAGTACAGAGAATGTCATTTTACTCATATCACAATATTACATAACTCTCCAACAAAAAAGCCGAAAGCAAAACTCATATTTTGCTTTCGGCTTTTGAAGATCATCATACAGCAGACATTTCATCCGCATTCCGAACGGACAGGAATGCCTCAAAAGGTTTCATTCGCATTCGGAAATGAGACCGAGCGGGGATAGCTGCAGAATTAAAAATCTAAACCCTCATTAGCGCATAACCACCATGCAAAGCATGGCGGGAACGGGGATGGACAGGAAGGCCCACATAGAACCATGCAAAGCATGCACCAACAGGGGTTCTCAACCTTCATCTACGCATATTCACCATGCAGAGCATGGCGGGAACGGGGTGAGTACTAACTCTTCAAAGCATAGAGTTACTCAGTGAATCACTGCCTTATCACTCATTAAAATTTCTCCTGAAAAACAGCAGTATTCCCTTTGCTTCAATTGCCACTTGCAGTTCGCTGATCATTCATTTGGCCACAAAATAGCCGAAAGCAAATCCCATATTTTGCTTTCGGCTTTTTATGATTATCATCTACAAGCATTGCAAATGCCTCAAAAGGTTTCTGTCGCATTAGCAAATGCGACCGAGCGGGAATATGAGCACGCTTGGGGATAGAATAAAGCTTAAAAGGAAGGAGTTAAGCATGTCGCAATCTGACTTAGCAGATCAGGTAGGTATTTCTTATGCACAGATTGGAAGATATGAGACTAAGGACGTGCAGCCACCTGCTAAGACCCTAACCATTATTGCTGATGCTCTTGGTGTTTCTCCTGATTTCCTACTCTATGGCTCTACTGATGAAAAGGCTAAAACCCGTCTATCTGATCCTGAGCTAATCAATCAATTCAAGGCTATTGAAGCAATGGACGAGGATGATCGTAATGTGGTCAAAAAACTCATCGATGCTTTCATCACCAAAAAGCAGGTACAAAAGCTAGCGCATTAAAAAAGCCCTTCACATTTCTGCAAAGGGCTAATATCTAAATAAAACTAGATTAGTTCTACTCCGTGTTTTTCTAGAACTAATTTCAAAAGCTTAAGCTCTTGACTTGAGAGGTTTGAAGATAGAATTTTCACTTTTTTATCATTATTCAATAAAAAATAGCTCCTAGAAAATGGAGACACAGATTCCTTAAATTTCACAACATCTTTGATATCAATTTTCTCCGTATAAAACAGGTCTCGAAAAATAGTAAGAGTTCCATTTTCTACCTTGATAAAAGCAGGATTAAGTAATGCCTTTATCAGCATTGCAATAAACAACATCACTCCAACTACATTCACTACATCTATCACTTCAATCGATGTTAAATCAATCTTCAAAACTTGCTCGACAAAGAGGAATATAAATACTAGATACCCTATGTAACTTGCTTTATTCCTTTTGATTAAAACACTTTCTGTCATCCCCACACTCATAGTTTACCTCCTGATTTGCTTCGTACAATTATTACAAGAATTGCGAGCACCTTTCGATTTTAAATTTTTCAACCCTCTTTGAGAAGACATTTGCAAAACTTGTAGAGCTCCTCCAACATATAAACTTCTCTTAGTCGCATATTTAAAAAGTAATGCACCAGCTGCTGGAAGATATTTGTTATCAAGGACATCAACTAATTGCTGTTGTTTTGCTATTTGCTGTGCGTACTCATTGTTATTAGTAATAGAAACACCGTTCGCTGCTCTGTAACTCTGAGCCTCTCCAACAAAAGCTGATTGTGTAGCGGATAATTCAGGGTTAAATGTAATACTCGCTGCTGTATTGCTTTCGGTAAAACCACCTGCATCACTACCATCTTGCCCCATAACTGTCGCTTTAGTTGTAGATTCTGTTGTAGTCGATCCGTATTCTGATGTTGAGGTCACATTGCCATCTGCATCATATTCAATTTCAACGGTAGAAGTCACTGTAGTAGTAGTGGTTTCAGTGACCTTTATCTCATCTCCAATTCCATTTTTACCAGATATTTTGGACTTACCTAACAACTTAGTATACTCCTTGCTCCCCTTTTTAACAGTTCGAGTAGTTTCAGTCTTGGTAGTTGTTGTTTCCGTTATTACGTCCTTGTCATCTGTAGAAGTTACCTGCAGAGTCTTGTCATCAGGACCTAACCCCATAAAGTCAGTAAATCGAACAGGATTGTTAAACGCATAATTGTAAACCCCTTGATCAACATATTTTCCAGCCCAAGGGTCTATCGTTGTAAATCTCCCTAATGCAGGATCAAACATTCTAAATCCATAATCTAACAAACCAATTTCCTTCTGTTCCTCCTTCCCGTTGTATTTGTAAAGGTTTTCTGTACCCGATGAGTAGCTATTAAAGGTTAGCCCAAAAGGATAGTAATCATCCGCCTGCACAACTGTGCCAGATTCATTGACAGTCACTCTTACATTACCCAAGTGATCAGTCAGGTTGTACTCGTATTGGCTGGTGGTATATTTGTATCTACCCTCTGCATGCTGTACAAAGTCCAACGCTCCATCCAGGTAGTGAACACCTCCTATGTAGTCGGTAGTCGTTGTGTTATTACCTGAAACTGCTACCTTTTGAAGTTTCATACCCACTGCATCGTAGGTGTAGGTCACTGATCCATCTGGCGTTACCACTGTCTGAGGTAGATTCAGGTAGTTGTAAGTGATACTGCTGATACCTTTATTGGCGTCAGAGATCATGTTTCCATTGGCGTCATAGCTGTAGTCTGTACCCGTCCCTGAGCTGCCATTGTCGAAACCTTTCGATTTCGTTCCAGATCCCGCATCTGTTACTTTCGCCAGACGGTTTGGGCTGCCTGTTTCGTAGCTATAGGTCAGCTCATCGATCTCACTTCCATCCATGTACCTTCTCAGGCTCTTGATGTTGCCATTCGCGTCATAGCTGATGCCATTCACCGTGAAGTCTCCATTCAGCCCTGTATTAGAGCTTGAGTAGACTGCAGTTTTGATGCGGTTCACATGATCGTAGCTATACTTGTAGGTCTGAGTTGTAGTATTGGTTCCGCCCAGACTCCTCCAGCTCATCTCTCCGATGTTGCCATTGTATTGTGGATTCGTCGCATCTTGATATTTGAGTGTCATCCCGAACTTATCAGTTCCACTGGTCGTTCCATTGTTGATTTTGGTCAGCCAGCCTCGGATGTTGTAGTCATAGTCTACATTTTGTATGCCTGCCAGGTCTTTGGTAGTTAGCTCTCCCAGTTCGTTGTAGCTCATCGCCACAGTACTGCTTTTACCATCTATGATCGTACGAGTGGTCTCCAGTCTACCCACATGGTCGTAGGTATAGATCTCCTCTATGTGCTTCACTGCAGACCCTGAGGTTTTCTTGTGATAGCGTTTCGTCTTTTGGACTTCCCCTGAGAAGAGATACTTATTGGTCACTCGGTCATAGCCTCCCAGATGGTTTTCTGTAAAAGTCTGAATCGGGCGATATTTATCATCATAGTAGATCACAGATTTCAAATAGGTATTGGATCCATCCAGCACCTTCGTTTTTGAGGCAGTCACCTGACCTTTCAAGGCCAGGTTTTTTTCTCCACTTTGTGGATAGCCACTCAATGCCACGAAAGCATAGCTACTCATGAAACTTGGGTAGCTGTCATAGTAGGTTACTGTCAACACATCATTGCTAGATACGCTAGGATAGCCGACATTGTTGTATTCATGTATACTTCCTCCTCGACTCACGTAGCGGGCCGAAGCACTTTGGCTTTTCAAGTCTTTCTGGATCTGGTCTCTTGAGCGGGTATCTGTCGTGATACCTGTCATCACCGGACGATTGAATTGGTCATATTTGGTAAAGTTCCATTCATTGGTACTTCGTTGGTTACCATCCTGTGTTAGCACCAGTCTATCCCATTGGTCATAGACCAGGTAGACCCAGTCTGCACCAGGCACCTTCTTGGCGATCATCCGCTGGCGCTCATCATAGAGATACTCGAAGGCCAGGTCTTTGAATTTACCATAGCGAATCGCAGGATGACCAGTGGCCGCCAGAAAGCTCTTACTTGCCGTAGCGGTAAAGCTAAAGCCGGGGGCCAGAGTGATCGAATGCGCTTCGCTGACGAACAGCTCTCCTCCCGGGTCTTGTTCGTCAAGCAATATATCTTCATCATAATATTGATTATCCTCATCCGCTACATTCACTGTCACACCATCTCTGGTGATGTTAGGTGGCAACACATAGCGCAGGTTACCAAAATCGTCATAGACATAGTAGGTATCCAGCCAGTCGTCTGCGGTAGAACCATTGCTTTGTTCATCTTCTACTCGTTTGAGTACAGTTCGACCTTGCTTGTCTATGTATTCCACTACTTCATTGTTGTTTTCATCTTCGGTCACATTCTTGTACAAGCTACCTGCCGCATAGTTCCCATTTTGCTCGGGTAGTCCCGATGGATCCAGTTGCCAGAGTTTGACTTCA
Organism: Reichenbachiella ulvae; assembly: GCF_025833875.1. Lineage (NCBI taxonomy): Bacteria > Pseudomonadati > Bacteroidota > Cytophagia > Cytophagales > Reichenbachiellaceae > Reichenbachiella > Reichenbachiella ulvae. The sequence continues at coordinate 3,134,692 of NZ_JAOYOD010000001.1, forward strand.
CTGGCTCCTACGATCTCGTAGCTCATCTCTACTGGACGGCTACTCCATGCACTCCCTGGACCATGCTGTTCAATGACCCGGTTGAGAGGTGAAGGTTCATACACGGATTGAGAAAAGGCATGACTTCCTTCATTATTCCCAAACATATTGTCATAGAAAGTATCCACATTCGTCTCCCAGTTAGCATCTGAGCCCACTGCAGAAGTTCGCGTGTAGGGCAAATAAGTCTTTTCCTGGCGTCCATAGTCATCATAGGTCACTACACTGACTATATCCTTATTAGTAGGCGATTGACTCTTGGCTACTGTCTGGGTGGGTCTGCCTAAACCGTCGAAATACTGCTCAGTTACTACTGCAGAACCAGCGTTAGTGGCACGGTATTGGGTACTTCGTACATAGTTCTCATCTTGAGCCCAGCCTTGAAGACCAGTCATCAATAGCACTAGGATTAGGATTGGTTGTTTCATCGCTAATTTCTTCATCGTTAGGCTGGTTTATTGGTTTTTGTAATTGTACTCGTAGGCCGACACTGGATTCCCCTCATCATCAATCACACGTTCCAGTCTGCCAAAATCATCATATTCGTAGTAGGTCGTCCTGCCGTTCGAGTCGGTTTGACTGGTCATTCCTACCAATGGATCGTAGGTATAGGTGGTGACCATGGCTCCACTTACACCATTGCGCAAAGCATTTAAGGCCGCTCTTAAATTGGCTTCATCACAACCAGAAGTTCCCCGACATGTATCATCGTCCAGATTGGACTTGGATTTTATATTACTGACATATCCAGATATGCTTGAATAACTGGCTCCTTCTATCTTGGCCACTGGATAGCTATCTTCATAGCCCCAGATGAAGGAAGTATAACTTCCATCTCTATTTTGCTTTTCACGTATGTTCCCACTATTATCAAAATCAAATTCAACAATAACTTTAGAGTAACTATTATCAATGTTTTCAATTTGAAAACCACCCTCTTGACCACTAGGAATGTAGCCGGTTACCAGCTGATTTGAAAACTTAAAGTTTTCTAAAGGCAAACTGGATTCCAATTCCACAGTTCTAATTTGATGAGGCCTACCAACATTACTTCCTTGATGATATGTAATCAACTGACCAGAAAGAACCCTAACATTTTCTTCGTTAGTATCCATAATTAAATTGACCGTCTCTACCGGTTTCTCAACAATATTGGCCTCCTTCATCGCAGAAATAAAAGTGCCATCATTTGAATTAGAAAAATCTTCAGGATATAAATACTGAGTCAACAAAACCTTTCCATTTGATAGAGATGAAGTCTCCTTGGTTACCAAAAGGTGCTCTGAATTTTCGTATTGATAATTGATATTCTTGGTTTCTTTTCGTTCTCCATTTTCATACAAATATTCGATACTTTGAGTCAACTTTCCTGCTCCCTCAAAAATGCGATAGATCTGAAAAGAAAAAATTGGATTTGCGGCATCAGGGCCTCGGTTAATTAATTTAATACCATACAAATAATCATCTTCATTTGTAAAAGAGGTATTATCATAAAAATAATTCAATTCCTTCACTACTTCACCATTACTATTTTTAAAAACCTGCCTTTGTAATTGTGATCTTTTCCATGAAGCGAACATACCAGAGGCAAAAGGAAAGACATTGACGGGATAACTTAAACGAATATCACCACTAAAGTCTCCATCCAAATAGATTATTCTTTTGGATTGAGGATAAAAGGTTGGTTCATGGGAGTAGTAATTCTCTGTACTACCATTTCCAGGGGAACTTTCCACAACTCTCTTATAGCCAATATGTGAAGAGCCAATTTGAGATGCTGAGTGCATACCTTGTGAACTATATTCAACAACGGCAATATCTCCTGTTTCAGTTCTCCTCATTCTATCATACCAATAAGCAGGGATATAACTTACATACCCAGAGGACTCAGAACTATTTTCTAAAGTATAACTATAGTTTTTTTGACTACTAATTTCTCCAAATTCATCCTTATTTATTACAGATTGTATCCTAAGACCTCCTACGTTAATTTCACCTGAGCTAACATATTCTCTTTCCACCAACGCCTTTACAGAAAAAGTATAACTACCATACAGTACCATATCAGATGCGACAGCCTCTCTACAGTTTGTTTCACATCTGGTATAGGGTTTAATGACATAAGTCCCATTAGGTAAGGTAATTGATGTATGATCCGGAGCTTCAAGTTGTGCCCCTAATGTGTGTTCTTCGCCTGAAGTATAAACTGGATTTACTAGATCATTTAATTCAAAAATCTTAAAAAATATTTGAGAATCAATATCACCAACTCTCACCTGTTTAGTGACGGTACCACATGAAGTTACTGGAGAATCTTCATCAAAAATCCAAGGACCTCCTGTTAGCTCTATTACAACTGGTGCCTCTGAATCGACAACATCATCAATTGTAAAAGAATTTGGTTTTAGCAAATTGCAAGACCCTATGATAACCTTAGATACCACAGTTTCAATTTGATTGGGCAAACCATGATCAGAAGATTTATTTATTTCATAACCAAAATTAGTACTTCCTCCGGTTGGATATGTGATTTTCTTAAGTGAACCAGCCTTTACAAATGGCCAAACAGCGCTACGATTAACACCATTAAACCCTGGAATTAACAAAGTATTAGAGTCTTCACCATTATAATACCCCCAATGGTCAACAGCCCTAGATTCTAACCTATTAGGTAACCATACCTGATCTTCATATTCTAAAGTATATTTATTTAATTCTATTCCACTATTATCAATTTGAATCACTTCAGCTAAAACAAGGCGTAAATTTGGGTTTGAAACATTTGTTTCTGAACCAGCTGAAAAATCAACTAGAGCTGACCCATTGAAATATTTATATTTCAGCTTGAACGATTTAGTTACATTGTCAAATTCATCTTTAAATAAGATTTTATTATAAACTTTTGACCCTTGTAGATCTTTTCTATAATCCTCAGAAACTAATTCAATGCTTCCATTAGGAAAATCAACTGTGGACAATCTTTTAGATAGAATTTGAAACCTAGTATTATTCTCAGTATCTAACTCGGTATATTGATTTGTTCCGAAGCTGAAAATACTTTGATATAAAGTTTCAGAAAAGACAGCTCTATCCATTGTTGTTTCATCTTCATAATTGAAATACATTCTATCAATTCTATTGGGATGTTCTATTTCGGATAAAAACCATGAAGTACTAACATTCAAAACACCGCCACCAGAACTAGGATATGTATTTGTTCTTTCAACATCAGTGAACTTATAAATAAGCCCATCCGGCGTAATTATTTCCCATCCTACACCCGTTTCTTGGGGAGTTTTTATAACAATATTTTGATATTCAAGCAATCTCACTTGATGATCATGAGTTAAAACAAATCTCCCTGAATAACCTCCTACATTAAATGAAAAGATATCTGGTTCTCCATCTTTATTTCCAGAATAAATTTCCATCCCTAATTCGTAATGGTTATTATGATTCTCATAATAATTCTCCACGTAAATCCCTTTCCCTAATAGATCATCAACTCCCCTTATACTCCTTGTAATCACTCCTCCTGCATTTAATGACCAGCCCAAGCCGACTCGAGAAGCTACATCACCAACTCTAATCCCAGAAGTATGATAAGATAAAGAAATAGGTAATTGCATGTCTCCAAGCAACATATTTCCCAAAGGAATATCTACTGAAACAGCGCCATTATGCAGATTGATAGGCATTTCCCCATATTTACCTAATGAACTCGCATCAGGCGAGGCAGGAATCACATTTTCAAAAGGGGTATTGAATTGAGCCTTCAAGGCACTACCAACAAAAAAGTTGACTAAGAAAATCAAAAAAGTCACTCGAACAGTTTTTGAAATGCGCACAGTTATCGAAACATTATTATTTCTCATCATTCTCTTTTTTATCATTTATGTACAATCTCAATTCTTCAATCTGTTTCTGCTGCTCGATCACGTGCAAAGTCAACTCCTCTATCTTCTTCAGCAAGAGCATGTTCATCTCTCCCAATTCTACGCCATTGGCTTCCATCTCTGCGGCAGAGGGAATCTCTGGGAGGTGATGGTTTTCTTCGATGTAGGCAGCTGTTTCTTCTAAAGTGGTGAGTTGATAATCGTCAGCAAAGACATAGTCGGGCCAGTTGCCTGAGACCTCTACTTTCACCTCTTCAAAAGCCGCAGAGCCATCAACTAGCAGCTTGTGCGACCCAACATAATTAGCTGTACCTATCGATACTTTATCCTCGAAATAAGTATTTCCATTAATCGTGTTTCGTTTGTTCGCATCATTTTTTACATGAAGATAATTGGTCGTCAAAAGTGCTCCATAGTGTTCCACCCTTAATCTTTCAGAAAAACCTTCGGACTCTACAGTGAAAATCGCTTCACCATCGGCTGGATTTGTTGTGGTTCTTAATACAATCCCATTGGTCTCTCCGCTTTCGTCATCCCCGAAGACATGAGCCGTTCCATTCGCATCATACAGGGTCAAATTACCATCTTTATCCCCCATATTTATATCCAAAGCCCCTGATCTCGCAGCTAATTGGTGTGTATAAAGCACACCATTATAATCCGCAATCTTGAAACCATTTCCCTTTGTCAACCCCGTAGAATTACCTGGGCTTCCTATATTCAGTGATCGGGTACTGGATTCTAATAATAATCCTACATTATAAATAACATTACTGCCTAGCGTACCTGTATTGGCTGCATTGAGGCTGATGTACCCATCCTGATTATGTGCACCCCAAAGGATCTCTGCAGCACCATCTCCAGAAAAGGTGTATTTTCCATCATGGTCATTACCTAGCTTAATGGCCATGTTACCCAGGCCGTCGTTCATGGTCCAGTATCCGGTATAGTTTCCATCACTGTCTTGCAGTTTGATCATAGTTTCAGAAACCCTTTCAATACTCACGGTTGATGAATGAGTTTGTCCATTACTAAACAAGGGCACACTAGCCACTAGTATTACGAATAGTATTTTCTTAGTCATTTTGCTGTTCCTTTAGTTCTTTAATCAATTGGTTTTGTTCTTTGTTTTCTTGCTCAAGTCGAATGAGGTGCAAAGTCAACTCTTCGATCTTCTTAAGCAAAAGCATATTCATCTCTCCCAGCTCTACCCCATTGGATTCCATCTCTGCGGCGGATGGCACCTCTGGTAAATGACGGTTTTGCTCGATGTATTCGGCGGTTTCTTCTAGAGTGGTGAGTTTGTAGTCGTCAGCAAATACATAGTCGGGCCAGTTGGTGGCTTCTACCTTTACCTCCTTGGAGCGAATGGTTCCATTGACCGCTAATTTTTCATCAGGGTTTTTAATGCCAATTCCTACATTCTTGTTAGTCGAAGCAATGGATAATACTGTAGATAGTTCAACGGCTTGACTAAAATCTCCGTGGGAATTAACTAATATGGGTGATTTAGAATTGATACTAAAGAATAAATTATTGCTACTGCTCTTACCAGGGGATCCATTAATCCATTCAGCATACAGATAGCACCACGAATTAGAACTGGGGGCTACATAGGAATAAAATATCAGTCGATCTGCGCTGGAGCTTTCAGATCTAAAAACCACTACAGGTACTCTACCCCAATCAGCCGCTATATGATAAATCCCTCCATCCTCTGCCCATCCACCAGAAGCTCTAAACTTCACTTCGATATTTGCACCGATTTGGTATTTACCTAAAGGAACAATTAAATCACCACTCCCGCTTGCAGTAACTTCCTCAGTATGAAGCTGCCCACTTGCAAGCAAAGGCAGCAATAACAGTATCATTATAGTTAGTTTACCTTTCATTTATTTTCTGTTCTAGGTTTTCAATTCTTCTTAGCATTTCCTGCTCATTCTTTTCCTTCTCTATCAAATGCAGCGTCAACTCTTCGATCTTCTTTAGCAGTAGCATATTCATTTCGCCCAGCTCTACCCCATTGGCTTCCATCTCTGTAGCAGAAGGGATTTCTGGTAGGTGATGGTTTTCTTCGATGTAGACAGCAGTTTCTCCTAGGGTAGTCAATTGATAATCGTCAGCAAAGACATAGTCGGGGGCTGGTACATCCAGGTCTACCCTGACTTCAGAGCTGTGGATGGTACCATTGACAGTGAGGAGCTCGTCAGGTGCATTGGTTCCAATAGCAACCCGTCCTCCATATGGCACCATTAATACTTTATTACTGGAATTTTCATCCGAAACAAAGAACATTGAGTTCAATAATCCTGTCGGTGATTCAATTCTAAAACTTTTGCTATTCACTTCGGATCTCAAAGTTAAATTTGTGTTTGCACCAGACCCTGTTTGCATAAATTGCCATGGCCTTTCCGAGCTTAGTTTCAAAAGACTAGCTCCTTCTCCATGATTCTTAATTTCTAATTTGCTTGAAGGTGATTTTGTACCTATCCCCATATTACCACTTCCATTTATTACTACTTGCTGTACAAGAGGATCTGCGGCAGTGTTGGTATGTGTAAAAAATGCCAACCCCACGTTATCAGGATCAGTACCCGTTTGAATAGCTGCTATGCTGGCTCTCTTATTATTGTAACCACCTTCTATTTTAGTGAATGAAATAGCTCCACCATAATTCCATTGCCCCGGTTGATTTGAACTTGAGATAATTATTTCACCTGAAAGTTCTGATGACGCCAATGAGTAAGGATTAACATTGAAACGGAAATGACCATACTGGTCTTTCATTACAATTTCCTTCCAAGGATTCCAAAGATTGGAAGAAGGATTGTATGTCCGAAAGGCCAGTGTACTTGAAGCAGTTTTTTCAGTATTCATTAATTCGAAATTTCTTGCACCACTCCCCCAGGCAGTTAATTTCATCCCATAATTATAGGTCCATCCACCTGAATTCCCTGGACCTCCTTGAACAGTCACCCCAGCTGGAATCGAGGTGGGATCCGTGTCCGGAAGGGAGGTTTGTCCATAGCAATTGATGCCTATAAGTAAACACAAAAGTGGTATAGTATAAAATTTCATTATTGGTTCTTTTTTAATGCTTCTATTTCTCTTTTTATTTCTAAGATTTCTTGATCCTTTTCTATCAAATGAAGTGTCAACTCTTCGATCTTCTTTAGCAACACCTCATTCATCTCCCCAAGTGAAACCCCATTTTCATTCACCTCGCTCGCTGAAGGCACCCCCGGCAGATGTCCATATTCTTGGATATAGTTGGCTGTGTTTTCTAATGATGGCAACTCATATCCCTCTTCAAAAACATAATCCGGCCATTGAGTTGCTTCCACTTTCACTTCATTGGTTTTTACAGTTCCGGTGACATAAAAGACAGAATTGATCATACCATAGTAGGAGTTGAGTTCATAAACAGTCCCTGTATCTTGAATAGTTGCATGATAGATATAATTGGTCATTTTGCAATCTACACTCCCTATAGTTCGAACCTCTATTGGAACGTTTGACAACCAACTAACCGACATTTGCACCCATACGGCGATCTTATTTCCAGATGTACCAGTTCCCGCGTAATGGACTGCCTTTACATCTTTAATTGACTTATTATAACCATAAACATGATTAAGTCTAATATCATATGTGGGTTCTAAACCAACCTTATTATTCCTAAAGCCTACAAACAACTCATGTTTTGAGTCCCCATGATTAGAATTTTTAGGATGGAAGGTGATTTCGACACTGGCTGCATTATAGTTACCATTCAGTGTCAACTCTGCAATTCTAATCCATTTATTGGCTGTATTCCCAGTGTTTTCAAAACCACTAGCAGAGGCGTTTCCACCAAAGTACCCCCACTCTGAATCGGCGGGTTGTGCGATCAACTGAAGGCCTAGCAATACTAGACCAAGGAACATTATTATCTGTTTCATTTCTAATTATTTTCTATATTCTTTCTAATCCGTACCTCCGTCTGAACCTTGATGTTTGAGATATTAGTGATGTTCAGATGACTTTTGTATTTAATTTATCAACCTATGAAACGTCAATCTCGGACATCTCATGGATCACAGTTAAGACTACTTTTCTAGTTCAGCCAACCTCGCTTTCACCTTCTTCAGCTGTTCATCTTTCTCTATCAAATGCAGTGTCAACTCTTCGATCTTCTTTAGCAGTAGCATATTCATCTCTCCCAGCTCTACACCGTTGGCCTCCATCTCTGCGGCAGAAGGGATTTCTGGTAAATGACGGTTTTGCTGGATGTATTCGGCTGTTTCTTCTAAAGTGGTGAGTTTGTAGTCGTCGGCAAAGACATAGTCTGGAGCCACACCCGCTCCAACCAATACTTTTATTTCCTGTGCATCCATTTTACCAGCTACCGATAACATGGATGTAGGATTAGTAGTACCTACGCCTACCTTACCTCCTCTATATAAGGACAGTACTGCTGTTCCCCAATTAACATCTTGGTCAGCTCCAGTAGATGGTGGGCTGATATAAAAACGGATACTAGAATGGTCAGTATAAATCATTTTAGCACCATGATAACTGGACCCAAACGATTGTGCATTGAATTTATATTTAGTGTTTCCTGTGGTAACCAAGCCCCCGTTGACATACCCATTAGAAGCGTATGCACTAAATAAAATACCTGCACTTCCACTCCAGGCTCTTTGAGCCAACTCAGTATAAGTCCCTCCTGATTGAGAGATTCGGTTGGTAGTCTCAGACCCACTTACCTCCAATTTAGTAGAAGGGGCAACCTTACCAATCCCAACCTTTCCATTGGACAGCAAGGTCATAACCTCTCTATCACTACTAGTACCGTCATGGAAATTAAAGTAAAAACTGAGACGATCAGATTTATCATCTCCCCACTGAATCCTAGAATATTCCCCAGCATTGTCTACAAATAATTTTAAATGATCACTCACATCATAGCCCATTAGATAGCCATTGACCTTTATATTATCATCTGTCGTACTAGTATCTCCAGTATCATTCCAATTCTGGGCTATACTGGCGTTAACTAGACATATTGCAAACAACAACACCAACAAATATTTCATTTGGTTTTTCATAATGGATAGTGGATTAAAAAAATGGATAATAGATGCCCTACGGAACTGTCGCTAGCACATAGCAGTATCGACGAAAAGGGCGGGTAAAATGTAGGGATATGTGGTTGGTTCATGACTCTTTCTTGCTCATACTTATTACTGGAGCACGCGGTGCTCATCTTCATTTTTGCAGTAATAATTGTTCTCAGAAATGCTGCCGCTATAATAAGTCTCAAGTCCGACAATGTCAAATTCAAGACAGATTACTTTTCCACAAATACGTCTGATAACACTTAGTTTTCAGAGGTTTAGGATTTCCAAAATGGAATAGTAGTAGACTTAATCCAGATATACTTAGGATGCTGGTGGGTGGGTTTCCATCCTCTTCACTGATCATTCCTTTGGTTACAAAAAAGCCGAAAGCAAATCTCATATTTTGATTTCGGCTTTTTATGATTATCATACTGCAGGCATTGAAAATGCCTCAAAAGGTTTTAGTCGCATTCGGAAATGCGACCGATCGGGATGCCATCTGGAATTGTGACCGAGTAGGATGAGAATTAACAAAATAGCTTCACATTTAAGGTTCTAAACCTTCATTACCGCATATCCACCATGCAGAGCATGGCGGGAACGGGGTCGCTGGATTACTTAGTAGGTGAAGGGCAAAACGCTGCTTTTGATAAGAAGACAGTCAAACGATTAGAGGATATTGCCTCCTTCTCTGATGAAGATAAAAACCATATCCTTTACACACTGGATGCTCTAATCAAGAATGTCAAGCTCAAAAGCCTGTAAAAACAAAAGCCCAACCATTTCTGATTGGGCTTTCGTTCATTTCTTCTTAGTGTAAATATGTCCGTCCCATTCGAGCTCATTCTTGCTTAAAACTTTTACAAAGTCACCATTTAACCGAAGAGTACTCAAGTAACAAGCCGTTAATTCTGGGATATCAATTACAAACTGATTCGATTGTGGATTTGTCACTTCATATCTCATGGTTGAAACGTAATTTGGTGGCATGTTAGGTCTCCAACCAAATGTACTATTTACTGGATGAGCTGTAATCTCAAAACTCTTAACAAATACATCTTTTGGTAACCCTAGAACTATTGTGTTTGAATAAAACCTAGCCAGATTCACTTGATAGTCAATCTGAGTTCTATTAGTCTCAACAGAGATTGTGTAATAAAGAACCCTAGCTCTATCATTCTCCTTATTGTACTTTTCATGTACTTCTTCAATTGGGTTTCTGATCAAGAAGTACGTACTATCCGTTGATTCAACAACCTGCTCATTAACCTGCATTTCGATCAATGAAGCTAGTTGCATTGGATTCGTGTAAAGCTTAATAAAGGAAGATACATTCTCATCCCTTTCCCAATAACCAAAAGCTAGAGTATCACTACAATGAAAAAGTGCTAAATGAGAGGTCTCGTGAGTATCGATAAATAAAAACAAATCTTCACTTAAATAAAGCTTGATATTATCCATTTCGTCATGAACATATGCCCCCTCAATGTTTTGAGCTACAAGTCCTTCAAGTGATAGGCTTAATAATAGCGCTACTAATAATCCTCTCATTACTGTTTAAACTTTACAGTCTTGCCTTTCTGGATTTTCTTTTGATACTTTTCAGAAGCTCGTATTCCTTGCTGTCTTCGCAAGTACACTTTATTTCTGATATCAGGGTACACATAGTTACCATTATCATCTTTCAAGTTTGCTATATTTTCAATGACTCCCCATCTTGTTTCAGCAGCACCTGGACCGCTTCCCGTGTAACCATATTGAGCTTTGTATCCCGCTACTTCATCATCAGCACCATAAGTTTCCGGACTCGTTCCAAGCAAATTATTATTCTTATCAAAGGATAAACCTTCGGCAGATACAAGCGACAAAGACACATGTTTAATTTCATGCACATGCAATCCATCGTTCGAACCATAAATATTAATTACCCCATCTTCTCCCTGAGTAACCCCATGCTTACCACTACCTTGATTGTCTCCACTAACTAAATCATAAACATGATCCTGATCCGCTCCAAGCGCTACAACATCTGAGATCGTTCCTTGTAAGCTTTCTACCCTGCCATCAAGTTTATCAATCTTCTTCTGAAGTTTAGATTTTTGCTTGTCACTCAAACCACTGTCATTATTAAGTTTATATTGTGCTTTTGCCCTAGATTCAATTACGCTACCTAATCTATTCAGAACTTTGTCAATTAAATCATCAGCCTCTTTCTGATCTTTCCAAATCATACCAGTTGGATCAATATACTTTATTGGATTATTCTTTACATAGTGATATGGATTCCAAGACTCTTGCATAACATTAGCAAGTGGATCTATTTGAAGGAATCTTCCAATTGTAGGATCCATCATTCTAGCCCCGTAATCAAGCCATCCAGTCTCGTCTTGTAGCTCCTTCCCATTATAGAGATATTTGTTATCATTATTGAAGGAGTTGAATGTCAAACCAAAAGGATAGTAATCATCCGTCTGTGTGATTATTACAGATTGATTTTCTTTCGATACTGTCACTCTCACATTGCCCAGGTGATCGGTCAGGTTGTACTCGTATTGGCTGGTGGTATAATTGTATCTACCCTCAGCTGTTTGAATAAAAGAAAGTTTCAAAGTTGGCTCAGTTTCCTCTGGTAATTGACTCATTTCATAGTGAATACCGCCTACATATTCAGTTGTATCATTGCCAAAAACCTTTTTAAGTTTCGTTCCCGCAGCATCATAAGTATAGGTCACAGTACCACCTGGTGTTACTACCGACTGAGGTAGGTTCATATAGTTATAAGTGATGCTGCTGATGCCTTTGTTGGCGTCAGAGATCATATTACCATTCGCATCATATGCATAGTCATTACCAGAGTTGGTTCCATCCTTAAAGCCTTTAGCCTTGTGATTGGCAGCAGCTCCATCGCTCACTTTACTTAGTCTATTCGGGCTTGTTGATTCGTAATAATCATAGTCCAACACGTCGATTTCATGCCCCCCCATTTTCCTTGTTAAGTCATGGATATTTCCATTGGCATCATAAGTAATATTACTTACATCATAATGCCCGCCCTTATTTGCACTCGAATATGTGGCTCCCTTTAGTCGATTGACAGGATCGTAGGTATAAGTATAGGTTTGATCATTGGTATTATCACCGCCTAAGCTTTTCCATTTCATCTTGGAGATATTACCATTGTACTGCCTATCAGCTACTGGCAAGGAAGTATCTATATAGGTCAACTCCATCCCGAACTTATCAGTTCCACTGGTCGTTCCATTGTTGATTTTGGTCAGCCAGCCTCGGATGTTGTAGGCATAGTCTACATTTTGTATCCCTGCCAGATCTTTGGCAGTGAGCTCTCCCAGTTCGTTGTAGCTCATCGCCACAGTACTGCTTTTACCATCTATGATCGTAAGGGTGGACTCCAGTCTACCCACATGGTCGTAGGTATAGATCTCTTCTATATTTTTAGACACAATTGATGAGCTGTGATAGCGTTTCGTCTTTTCTACTTCCCCTGAGAAGAGGTACTTATTGGTCACTTGATCATAGCCTCCCATATGGTTTTCTGTAAAAGTCTGAATCGGGCGATATTTGTCATCGTAGTAGATCACAGATTTTAAATAAGTATTGGTTCCATCCAGCACCTTTGTTTTTGAGGCGGTTACCTGGCCTTTTAGCTTTGGGTTCACATCATCACTATCTGGATAGCCATCATTTAGTTCTTCAAATGTGTAGCTATTCATAAAACTCGGATAACTGTCATAGTAGGTCACTGTCAGCACATCATTGTTAGATACGCTAGGATAGCCGACATTGTTGTATTCATGTATACTTCCTCCACGACTCACGTAGCGGGCCGAAGCACTTTGGCTTTTCAAGTCTTTCTGGATCTGGTCTCTTGAGCGGGTATCTGTCGTGATACCTGTCATCACCGGACGATTGAATTGGTCATATTTGGTAAAGGTCCATTCATTGGCACTTCGTTGGTTGCCATCCTGTGTCAGCACCAGTCTATCCCATTGATCATAGACCATGTAGACCCAGTCTGCACCAGGCACCTTCTTGGCAATCATGCGCTGGCGCTCATCATAGAGATACTCGAAGGCCAGGTCTTTGAACTTACCATAGCGAATCGCAGGATGACCAGTAGCGGCCAGAAAGCTCTTATTGCTAGTGGCAGTAAAACTAAAGCCAGGTCCTAGTGTGATCGAATGCGCTTCGCTAACATACACCTCTCCTCCTCCAAAATCTGGTTCATCTATAAAGAAATCTTCATCATGGTATTGATTATCATCGTCTGCCACATTAATTGGTACATTCTTTCTTGTAATGTAAGGAGGTAGAACATAGCGTAGGTTACCAAAATCATCATAAACATAGTAGGTATCCAGCCAATCATCTGTAGTAAGGCCATTGCTTTGTTCATCTTCTACTCGTTTGAGTATGGTACGACCCTGCTTGTCTATGTATTCCACTACTTCATGGTTGTTTTCATCTTCCGTTATATTCTTGTACAAACTACCTGCGGCAAAATGGCCATTTTGCTCGGGTAGTCCCGATGGGTCCAGTTGCCAGAGTTTAACCTCACTGGCTCCTACGGTCTCGTAGCTCATCTCTACTGGACGGCTACTCCAAGCACTACCTGGGCCATATTGCTGAGTCACTCGGTTGAGAGGTGAGGGTTCATAGGTCACATGACTATAATAGTTGGTTGCTTCATTCGCTACTCCATCTTCTGTAGCCGAATAAAAGTCATCAATATTGGTTTCCCAGTTGGTATCTGAGCCCACTGCAGAAGTTCGCGTATAGGGCAAATAGACAGTGTCTTGGCGCCCAAAATCATCATACGTCACTACACTGACTATATCCTTATTCTCAGGCGATTGACTCTTGGCCACTGTCTGGGTCGGTCTGCCTAAGCCGTCGAAATACTGCTCAGTTACTACTGCAGAACCAGCGTTAGTGGCACGGTATTGGGTACTTCGTACATAGTTCTCATCTTGAGCCCAGCCTTGAAGACCAGTCATCAATAGCACTAGGATTAGGATTGGTTGTTTCATCGCTAATTTCTTCATAGTTAGGCTGGTTTATTGGTTTTTGTAATTGTACTCGTAGGCCGACACTGGATTCCCCTCATCATCAATCACACGTTCCAGTCTTCCAAAATCATCATATTCGTAGTAGGTCGTCCTGCCGTTGGGGTCGGTTTGAGAGGTCATTCCTACCAATGGATCGTAGGTATAGGTGGTGACCATAGAGTTTGGCAAGGCATTTCGAATTGAAACATTCACAGTTCTTAATTGGCTCTCGGTGAGTTGATCATCCAACTGGACTAAATAACTCCCCGCGCTAGTCGCAACTTGATCGTAATCTTTCTCCCCCACTATTTTGGCTACTACGCGGTTATCGCCATATCCACGAAACAAAACGGTGTTGATGTCTTCATTGGGTTTATGATACTGTAAGACATTACCTAACAAATCATAATCATCGAAAACAATTTTTTGTTCTAAATCTCGCTCGCCAAATGCTATTTTAACATCATAAGAAGCTAGTATCGATCCCCCATCATAAAACTTCCAGGAATTCCTCTGTGTTTTCAATAATTCATTGTCAAGAAATTCTGATTGTATTATGACAGGACTAATAATATTATCATCTATTAACGATGAGTAAATTATATCATTCGGATAATCATGCGGATACTTAAAAGTAGTAACCCGTTCTTGATCATGGTTAACCATCCTTGAGACTTGATCCAATAGATAATTGAAATCATCATACCGATGACTGACTGTGGTAATCAACCTATCCCCTCCGGCATATTCGATCGTCTCAGTACTTACAAGTTGATTAAGAAAGCTGGTATAGCCAAAAACAACTACATCATACATTCCTTTTGTCCCATCTGCTAAAATACATTCAATTGCGCAGTACCCACTTCTAGGGCCATAATAGGTATCTACAGCTTTTATGTTGAGCATATTCCTTGTGAAGTCCACCACATGGTATTGATTCTTTACATATTGGACAGTGTCAAGATCAGAATCCAAAATAATGTACTCCTTCAACGTGCCATTTGTAGAAGTATAGTAGAGGTTAAAATAATTGGCTATTTGGCTAGGTGATTCATTAACAAAATAAGAAATCGATTCACCCAGATTTTCAGTACCATTTACTTCTCTTACAATCACTCTATCGTAACCTACATTGGCTTGTGAATTTGCATTATGCATGCTCAAGAAGTTGTTTGAAAAAAAGCTAAAAGCATCTATCATTTGAGTTGAAGTATACCAACCGTCAATTCCTCTATCATCATAATAACCAGTAGTAATCGTAACAGTCTGAAAATTATCCATTGTCCTTAGCAATCTTCCACTACTGACCCCATCTTCATCTACATAACTATAGTCTTTTTTAAGCACGATTTGATTTTGTTCATCGTAATTGGTCACGGTTTTCACACGTAGACCTCCCCCAATTCCACCGGAAATATTTAGAACCGAATCCATTGCCTCACGGTCATATTCGTGATATTTCAAATTAGCATAAACTATAGGTTGATAATTCTGAAACGGAATGTTGGACGGAGCTCCACAAACTAACCTGTAGGAACCTGCGGGTAATTCGAAAGTTTCATCCCAGGTACTTTGCTGACCCAGATTATACATATGTGAGTTAGCTCCACCCGAAAGATCGACTATGCCAATATTACTTGAACTGAAATCATAATTACCCGAGATATTTACTCCACCTTTAATATTTACTTCCGTCAACTCTTCTAATGTAAAAGGAACCGAAAGAACCGACATACTCGGATAACCAGCTGGCTCATTAAAATCGGTCACAGAATGGGCTACCTTATCCGGTATAAACAAAGATTGCTCTGAGGCCGAAAACATTTCCTTATTGTAAAAATCATGGGGCTCAAATTCAAATTCCGTCCTACCTCCGGTCGGATATGTAATTGATTTCAATGTACCTGTCTTTAGATACTCACCATCGGTAAATCGATTTGCAAATTGTAAATCATAAAAATTGGCGTAATAACCATCCCAATCAACATTTCCAAAATCAGACTCGAGGTATTGCATCACTTCAGGGTTCGGAAGCAAAGAATGCTGATTTCCATATAAGTTAGATGAATTTTCTTGACCGTTGAAATACCCCCAAAAATCCTTGGCAAAGGAAGTTTTGCCTGGTAGCAAATGTGTTTCTTCATATGAAAACACATGAGTGAGACTATCATCACTATTTACAGGATTCAATTGAGAACAAACTTTCCAATTTTAATCGAAGTGTTTTAGCATCTGTGGGTAAAGGGGCATCGCCTTGTTCATCCTTAATATAATCGCCACCCACATTACTGGAGTTAAAATATCCATAATTGAATTTATAGAGAGTTTTTACACTTTGATCCAGACTGTCAATAACTGATATATATTTCAGTTTACTTCCTGCAAAATCCCTTCTTCCGCCTTCATATTGAAATGACACTCTTTGCGTTTTGGTTTTGATAGCTTTGAGATAGTAATTCGAAACATCACCAGGATAACTAAAACTACGATTAACTGGTTGACTGGAAGGATAAAGACCTCTAACCGATTCTGACATTTTCGGTAAAGTTCCAATATTTAAGCTTTGGTAATCAAAAACGATTTCGTTACCATAAACATCCACTATTCTTGTCATATGCCATGCATTGGGCATATTATCATAATTATCATATTCGGCTACAGAAAAGTAATACTTAATTCCCTGCTCATCTGTAATGACAAACTCCCATTTGACTGAAGTAATATCGTTAAGTTCTATCATGCATTTATTCTTCTCTCCTACCAATATGGGTTCGAGAGTACTAGGATGAATAATAAATGTAAAAGATCTGTTGGGTAAATTAACCTTATATAAATCCAATTCTCCCATACCCATATTAGCTGCTATACCATACCCTTGCAAGAAATCAGGTGCGAATCCTGCAGGTCCACAACCATTAAATGCACACCCCCATGTATTATACGGAGACTCACTACCAACATTTACAATTCCTCCAGTATTCGCTGCTATAAAATCCAAATTCTTTTGCCAACCTTCCCATTCAATTCCCACAATTGGTGTTTCTCTGGCCCCAACCGCAGATACTGTAATATTTCCCCCGGCCATTAAGTTCCACCCTAATCCCACGATGGTAGCCTCCTGATCCACAGTAATACCTCCTGCATGATAACTTAAACTGATAGGAACTTCCATATTTTTAAACTTAACCGAGTGTAAAGGGATACTAATATCTGGAACACCAGTATACAAGCTCACAGGTATTTCGCCATAGCGCTTAAAAGCGGATACCTCAGGAGAAGTTTGAATGAACACAGGTTCTTGGTAAGGATCATTAATTGGTTCTTGCGAAAAAGCGATAGCTTTTAAGAAAAACACAAACAAAAAAGCAATTAGGACTCTCTTCATTTTATCTGATTTTCCAATTTTTCAATTCTTTCATTCTGCTCTTTGATCAGCTCTTGCTGCTCTATCACGTGCAGCGTCAGTTCCTCTATCTTCTTTAGCAGGAGCATATTCATTTCACCCAACTCCACGCCATTGGCTTCCATCTCTGTGGCGGATGGCACCTCTGGTAAATGACGGTTTTGCTGGATGTATTCGGCTGTTTCTTCTAAAGTGGCGAGTTGATAATCATCAGCAAAGACATAGTCGGGCCAGTTGCCAGAGACCTCTACTTTGACTTCTTCCATCAATGCTTTACCATCTACAGCGAATTTGTAACCAGAAGGTAAATTGATGGTACCCACCGTCAAACCTGTCCTGGCATAGACGAGCTCTGTATCATAGTCCACACTAAAGAGGTCGGTTCCAGGACTCCCTGTATTGCCCTTTTCTACAATCAGAGCATTTGGGGTCGTACGATAGAGCAATTGAAGGCCTGCATCAGAATCTCCAAACAGGAAACCATGAGGCCCTCCCGCTCCTTCACCAAGTGAGATAAGCGCACTTTGACTATTGATAAAAAGATCTATACTCGATGATCCATCAGGACCGTTGATGATCACAGGATCTGAAGTCCCTGCTTTGCCCAAAGTAACAGCCCCATTGACGGTAAGATCAGTAAGTATTGCACTATAAAACTTGGCATTGAGCGTGCTCATGTTGCGCGTATCGATCAGAAAGCCCAATAGATCAGTATCGGCATCATAGTAAAAAAACTTCGGGGTTTGATCATTGATAAATGATCCGTCTCCATCGTCATTCCTATCCCAGAGGAGATAGGTAAAGTTGGGGTCCTTCATAGACGCCCCATAATCTGTGGTTTCGTAATTGTCGTATTTGACTCCTACCTGAGCCTGCGAAATAAGAGATATCAGCAACATTGCCAATATGGACATGGTGGTTTTCATCTGTAATAAGGGAATTAGTGTATAGTATTGATTTGAATTGATTCGCTAGTGATGTGTCCGACTGATGATCGAACATGGGTAAAGAAAGGGAATACGAATCGCTGCGATCAAATCTCGGGCTACCACCTATAGAAAGGACACTGAGAAGGGACATTCTCATCCAGAGTTTATTAACGGTTGGATTCATTTCATCTTTCATAAACATACTTTTCCTCTAAATACTTAGAGGGATTTTTCACATAGGGTCAATGTGTTAAAAAGTAGTTTCTCTGAATGCTGCACCACGATGATAGAATGATCCGGTCGGATTGTCAAGTTTTTTTTTGACTTTCTACTTTTCGCCCTCGTCCTAACACCGTTAGACCTCAGAAGCTTACTTGCCGATTCGCCTCCTTTTATTTATCCTTGCAACCGGGTCATTGATTGGACCTCCCGCAGCAAGAGAAAACTATCGTTTGAATAAATTATTGGATCGCACCCATCCAGAAGGACAGCCATTGCCTTTTTGAATGGGATGCAAAGAATTGTAAAAGCATGAATATCAAAAAAAGAATCAACCTTGGCCTATGCACTTTAGCCTGTCTACTTCTGTCCTGGCAAACTCAAGCTCAAACTAACAAAATAGGAACTTCAGGAGATGTGGGGATTGGAACAGATAACCCGAACTTAAAGCTTCATGTCGTAGATGACGTATCCAACGTGGCGAGATTTGAAAGTACAAACAATACTGATAATGCTCAATCTACGATGCTCTTGAATGTAGGATTAACCTCAAGAGCGATGATTAAATGGCACAAGGAAGGCGGAAGCTCATACAAAGGTGCATTAAGTTTTGGAACTCGAGGCGTTGATGGTCTAAAGGAGCGGCTATTTATTAATGGTGATGGTAAAGTAGGTATTGGGACAGAAACTCCCTTTTCGACTGCACATGTTAAACATAGCGAATCTGGTCTTGGAATTTCAGATGTTAGTGGTTTGATTGTTGAAAACAGTGGGAGCAGTAATGATTATTGCGTATTTCAAGCTGTGACCAAAGGCGGTGGTAAAAGTTTTTCTATAACTAATGCAGGAAATGTAGGAATCGGAACAACCACCCCTGACGCTAAACTAGCCGTAAAGGGCACCATCCATACCCAGGAAGTAAAAGTAGATATGAACGGCTGGTCGGACTTTGTCTTTTTCGACAACTACAATCTTCGCTCCCTAGAAGAAACCGAGCAATACATCCAGGAAAACCAGCACCTCCCTGACATCCCCAGCGAGGCAGAAGTCACCGCCAACGGCATCAACCTCGGAGAAATGGACGCCAAGCTCCTGCAAAAGATCGAGGAGTTGACGCTATATCTTATTGAGCAGAATAAGGAAATCGAATCTTTAAAAACAGAAATAAAAGCACTTAAAAATCAATCAAAATGAGAAGCCTACTCCCACTCCTAATTATTTTATTCACATACCAAATTGCATTTGGACAAAACAAATTGGAATCCACAGGTAATGTGGGTATTGGAACTTCCAGTCCTAATTATCTCTTGCACGTTAAAAAAGGATCTTCAGGAACCAATGGTCACAATTTTGCTGATATTTTGGTGGAAGATAACGATAAAGGAATGATTCAAATCGTCACTCCAAGTACCGGTATCGGCTACTTCGGTTTTGGCAATGAGCTTGACAATTACATTGGAGGAATGCAATATGATCACACCAACAACCGCTTGATTTTTAGAGCTAACAATCATAATTATAATCTTTCAATTGATAATAATGGCTCTATTGGGGTTGGAACTTTAACTCCAGCCACCACATTAGAAGTAAATGGTGATATTTCACTTTCTAGAACTCACAAAATCACTTTTCTTGAAAAAGTCAATGGTGGAACTAGAGCCTACATAGGCTCAACAAATGGCAAAAATGGCGATTACAATTCACTAGTATTTGCCGTTGGCGGAGGAACCGAATCTATGATTCTTAGACATAATGGCAATCTAGGGATTGGGACACTTACTCCAATTAATAAACTTCAAATCAACAATTTAAACAATGACGGTATAAATCTAGATAACAAATTTAGGTTTAGAACTTCTGGTACTTCTAACAATTTTGTATTGGAACATATCGCTGACAATGGCAATTTGTATTTCAGAAGTATGGTAGCAGGTGATGCCGCTGGAAATATCATCATCAACGATTTAGGTGGGAATGTAGCTATCGGAGGCGCATCTACAGGATCACACAAACTGGCTGTACATGGTTCAATTGGTGCTCGAGAAATCAAAGTAGAAGCTAGCGGCTGGTCAGACTTTGTCTTTTTCGACAATTACAACCTTCGCTCCCTAGAAGAAACCGAGCAATACATTCAGGAGAACCAACACCTCCCTGACATCCCCAGCGAGGCAGAAGTCACCGCCAACGGCATCAGCCTCGGAGAAATGGACGCCAAGCTCCTGCAGAAGATTGAGGAGTTGACCTTATACTTGATAGAGCAGAACAAGGAAAATCAAGCCCTTAAAACTGAAATGGAATCTCTAAAATCTCGATTAGAAAAACTCGAAAAGCAATAACTATGAAACTCTACACCAAACTTACTTTCCTCTTGGTAATTTTTACATTATCTACCAAAGCCCAAGAATGGAATGATCCTGCAACTACATCAGATTGGAATCAGTTATGGAAAAGCTCTTTTGTCCAGGGACAAGATGCTGCAAATGCACCTGAGTCAACCGGTTGGTTTTGGGGCATCAACATGAATCACAGTTCAAACAGCACCGCATATAGATACAATGGACAAATCGCAATTAAAAATGCATATAACCAGCCCACCATGTACTATCGCAGCACCAAAAGTGATGGACAAGGGGTTTGGGCAAGAGTCATGAGCGAATATTCAACGTCGATTGGTCTGTTGACCATGACCAATTCGATTCGAATCAATGGTAATAATCTGCATGGTGATAACTTAGATTTTTTACAAAACACCGGAGCTCTATTAGTGGGCTGGAACCGCAGTGCATCCCATGGTGAAACTGATTTTATTTCAAACCGAGGGACAGGATCTGAAGGAGGTTTCGAATTTAGAGACATAAACAATAGTGGGGTTGAAAAACTATTATTAAAAATCAATGGCGATGGCAAAATCGGAATTGGCACAAGCTCTCCAGATCATTTACTTCATATCAAGGCAACAGGCTGGGCTTATAGTGTGCTGGAAGCCGGAGCTAATTCCGCGTCCATCCTAGAATTAACTAATCCTGCAAAAACTTGGCAAGTTCAAAATTCTTCAAATAACAAATTTATCATTAGAGACAAAACCAACAATGCTGCAAGATTAACCATAGATGATAATGGTAACGTGGGAATAGGTACCTCATCCCCTGACGCTAAACTAGCCGTAAAGGGCACCATCCATACTCAGTAAGTAAAAGTAGACATGACTGGCTGGTCCGACTTTGTCTTTTTCGACAATTACAATCTTCGCTCCCTAGACGAAACCGAGCAATTTATTCAGGAGAACCAGCACCTCCCCGACATCCCCAGCGAGGCTGAGGTCACCGCCAACGGCATCAACCTTGGAGAAATGGACGCCAAGCTCCTGCAGAAAATTGAGGAGTTGACCTTGCATATGATTGAGATGAATAAACAGAATATTGAACAGCAAAAACTCATTGAATCACAAGCCATCAATATCAAACAACTGGAAGAAAAAATTGAACAAATTAAAAAGCTCTAACTATGAAAAAAATCATTGTAATTATTTGTTGTCTAATTTTTACCTTCTCTACCTCTCAAGGACAAAGCAATCGATTAGAATTAGGACCTCATCCAGAAGAAAACAATTGGTTATTTTATACCAAGCCCAATTCCGGCCAACTCGAAATAGCTCCTAGAAAGACTTATGATGGAGGAAGCTGGGGTTATGATTGGTCAAAAAGTTTATTATACACCAAAGCAGGTGAACTACGTGTTGGACATTATTATGGATTTAGAGATCAAAATGGTCGTATCGGTTTTAATAGTGATCAACAAGCCTACATTGACTTTCACTATTCTGGCTCTTCTATCAATTCTGGTCAACTAATCTTAGCATTTGGAACTGCAGCAAGCAGTGCTATGAACTTTGGTAGCAACACTTCTAATGGTTTTGAAAAATTGATGAGCCTTTCTCAAGGCTCCAATGGCCTAGGCCTACTGACTATTAAAGGCCACTTACATTCACGTGAGGTCAAAGTAGCCATCAATGCAGGACCAGACTATGTATTTGAATCTGATTATGAACTAAGATCTCTTCTGGACACCAAAAAATTCATTGAAGATAACAAACACCTGCCAGAGGTACCAAGTGCCAAGGAGATGGAAGCATCTGGCGTGGAACTGGGACAAATGAACATGCTACTTCTCAAAAAAATAGAAGAACTTACCCTCTATCAAATCGAACTTCTGGAAAGACTAGAACATGCCGAAGAGAAAATACAGGAATTGGAATCGAAAAATTAATCATAATGCTAGTCTCTATCCAAGAGGCTAGCTCTTTGGTTTACTTGAGATGGTGAAGATGACTTTCGATCTCCATTGTCTTCTCAGCATCCACTTTAGCTTCTCGCGCAAAATCAACCCAATTCTTCACTACGGTATTAATCTCCTCAATGATCTTCTCCCCTTTTTTGATGCTATTGGCCTTAGCGATGGTCATTAGGTCGGCTTTTGTGATGTCTTTGTGTTTACCATTGACACTGAGCGTTTGCTGGTTGACCCAGTGGTTGTTAGGATCATATGCGTAACAGACATCATAGGCCGGAGACAGTTCCCATTTCCCGCCTTGCTTTAGGCGAAATGCAAAATTCTTGGTGTGGTCATCGCAGTTAGTTGCTAGTACATTGAACACCATTCTTCGAAACATCTGTTCGGCCTCAGGATAAGTCAATCTGAGCACACGCATGGTCTGAAACAGTTGCTCATAGCTATAGCCTTGCATATGATTGTAGTCAAAGTGCTGGATACCGCACAGAGTCTGAATGTGATGCTTAACGTTATTAGCCTCTCGATCAAATCGCTTGGTCATAAAGTGCGTTCTTTTCCCATCGTTCAGGATTTTACACTCCATCATGTCTATACCGCATTCCTTAGCCATTAGGTAGTACGCATACTCCACTTCACCCCAGCCCATACTTTCTCCAAACTGCGCACCGCTAACGCCATCTAATTTGATCAGCCAATGTTCAAATCCCTCGTCCACTTGTGCCTGTCCAGACCGCACTTCTCCAGATTGCTCATTATAGGCAATCACTGCTTTTGGTCTAGCACCACCGGCAGACGTACCTATTCGGAGAATCTCTTTGACACCCTGCTCTTCTTCCTTGTTGAGCTTGGTTTGAAATGCTTCTCTATCCGAAAGCATCTTGCGAGCCACATCTACCAAACTATTGATTTCCAGACTTACAGTACCAACACTGGCTTCCATCTGTGCAGGTCTAAATTCCAGTGCGCCCATTCCTCTTGAACCTATGAAACAGAGCTGCTCCACTGGATTCATGCTATTGGCTGGCCGGCCTTGTCTGGCTAACCAAACATTCATGAGCTGACTACCATATCGGTCAGGCAGGCTGTCTGCCAGTAATCCTGGTAGCCCTTTGTAGGTATCTTCAGATTCATCTTTTCTTTTCCTCAACTCAGGGAACTCATAAATACGATTCCCTTGCTGAATCGGCATTTTGATGGGAGACAAATCCCAATCTTTAGACAGAAATTTCCTATCATATTGAAAGCTCGCCAGCTGTCTACCCTCATCCCAGCGTACCGCTCCCACCAGCTCTCCCCAGATCAATACCTCTGCTACATCTACCATCCTAAGTCCGTTTTATGTTCCTGATCTTTTCTTTTTCCTGTTGCCTTCTTTCTGGCTTGCTTTTGAAGCCTGGCATATTCTAGTGGGCTAATGCTATGATCCACTTTAAAAACATCCATGACGTATAATAAATCTAACACTCTAAGCACTTGGAGTAAAGTACTTAGCGTTACCTTCTCCCCTCGTTCTAAAAGGCTCAAGGTCGACCGGCTGATACCTGCTGCATTGGCCACTTCCTCCTGGGATCTATTCTGATTGAGACGATGATGCTGAACGAAAACACCTATCGTCTGGCTCAAGGCTACATCACTCATCGACACCCAATTTATGTATGATTTATCATTCATAAAATCAAATATAAACAATTATTGAATGATTAATCATACGATAAAAAATTTATCAAAGATAATGATATAAAAACTTGTGTTATGATTTAATATTTCAAGAGAGAGACCTAAATCATTCTTAGGTCTCTCTCTTATGTTAACTCATTTCGATCACCTTGGCAAAATCAAAGCCTTGATGTTCACTATGTGATACATAACCAAACTGGTTGGATCTGAACTTGACTCCAAGGGCATCAACATTCTTGTCCCAGTGGTTGTGACCATAGATCCAATAGTCGATATCCCACCCCTCAATTCTCACAGACAAATCCGCCGTAAAGTATCTTTTAATAATTGGACCAATGAGCGAATTAGAACCCTTTGGATAGCCATCAGTTTGTGGACAAGGAACAAAATGAGATACCACTACTCTAGGATTTGTTTTTTCCTTATTCAGTTCAGTACTGAGCCATTTCACAGCCCTTTGATGAAGCTCATCATGATGCTTATAAGTATAGCGCTCACCATCATATTTACAGCTACGAAAATCGGCAATGTAATTTTTGATCATGTGATGTCTAACTATCGACCAAAGTGTAGTGAAGTAAAAATCTACTCCTTCGATATGAACTTTTTGATGATTGAGGTATCGGACATTAGGATAGATCTTCAGATCAATATCAAAAGCCTGAGAGACATCTTCATTCATATACCATTCATGGTTACCAGGGATAATATAAACCTGTTCCCAATTTTTGGATAGCCACTCAAAGTAGCTATCTCGCGTTACTTGCCGGTTAACTATGTTATCTATATCCCCTGCTAATATCAAGTATGGAGCGACTGGCTTCAGGTTATTGACTTGTGTCAAATAGTGGTGGTTATTTTCAAACTCCAAATGGAGATCACTTGCGTATTGGAATTTCATAGCTATCGTTATTTCGTCATCATTAATTCTTTAAACTTACTTTCTCTCATCCTGTACAGGTTCTTATAGTGATCCATTCTGGCTTTGCCTTCCTTGTAAAAATCCTGAGCATAGAGAAAATCCTCTTCTTCTATCATGAATTGCTTAATCCTTTGATAGCAGGTAATGATAGCCTCGGTCGGGAAAGCTTCGATAATATATTCCCTTTTTCCTGGAACAGCCCAGGGTTCTAGCAGCTTGATCATCATCTTTTCGATCAACTCTGCTTGCCAAAAATGATCCCAATGATCATGGTGCTCTACTTGAAATTGTTGGCCTTTATGCTCCTTGTTGTAGTAGCGATACCTAAGGCTCCACCGTCGGGATATACCAAATTTACTCACCCCATTTTCCAGTTTCAACACATAAAAGAAACCAGGCATCTCTAATCTCTCGATCTTCATAATTGTATTAGTTAGAATTAAAAATTTGTTTGTTCACCGAGAGACGACAAACAATTTTTAAGGCTAACTGATACCCTGCCTTTCTTCTAATTCATATCACGGCCTCTTCTCCTTTTTCGCTTCTTTCTCAATTCCTCTTCATCCTCTTCCTCATCATCTGATTTTTTTTGCCCTGGTCCTATGAATGGTTTAGGTGTGTACCCTTCTTCATGAGTAGGGGCTGGATCTTGAGCCCGTTCAACTGTAGGTTGAGTATTAACTTCAGTAGATGGTTGAATGGTTATATTCATTTCAGGCATTTGACTAATGAAAGCCTTTTTGATGGATTCTTGCATCTGCTTGTTCTGATAGGTTTTGCCCAATTGGCTTGCTTTGAAAACCTTATCTCCCATTTGATAGGATAATCCATAGACCTCTCCAGATTTTGCGTGAGAATGAAAGTGCATCTTGACCCCTCTACCATTCAGTTCCTTTTTGAAATTGACAGTAAATTGTTTTAGACTAGAACCCCTTGTTTTTTTCAGACACTCTTGAACGGCATCCTTGATCTGGGTCTTGACCAGTTTATCTCCTTTCCCTTTGGCATGCTTTCTTTCTGCATGAATCTCTTTTGAGGATTTATTCTTTTCACCCTTTCCCCAATCCGGACTGGGCACTTCTTTCAACCCAAGCATAACCTCAGTAATTCGAGCAAAGTCTACCGCTTCACGATAGGAAAAGGAATCTGAAACAGTCTTGCCATTATAAGAGACACGTGACCCAATTATATGGATATGTTCATGGTCCCGATCATTGTGTTTGATAATTGCATACGGCGCATCGGAATACCCCATATGATCCATGAAATCATGAGCGACCTCTTTCCACCGATCGTTTGTCAATCGCTCGCCTATCGGTAAACTCAATGAACCATGAAAGACCTTCTTTTGCAGTCTTTGATTTTGATCAGACACACAGATCATCGCCTCCAATTGTTGATCAGTTGGTAGGTCTCCCATATTATCTCCCAGGCTCTCATGATTCTTATCTTCTTGAGTGAGATAATTCATCAGACCCTTGAAGTCTGTGCCCGATTTCACCTTAGGGATCACTTCAATTTGGAGTTTACATTTTCAATTAAACTCTTGAGTTCTTTCAACTCTTTTATGCGATTGACAGCCATCAATTTTGCAGCTCTGTTACCCGAGTTCAAGGCCTTACTTATCTGATTCAAATTATTCCCAATTCTATAGAGTTCTATCTTCACTGCTTTGAATTCCGGGAACGGCTTTTCCTTGATCTTCTTGTTCATCCCTAGCTTCACCAGCTGCAATAATGTCAGTTTTCTATCCTCGCAGTAGCTGTTTATTTCAGCAAAATCTTCCAAGGTACACCTAAAGGTTTTTCGCATCACTTTCTTTTCTAGTTCTTTAATCTTTGGTCTTGCCATTTCTTTTAAAAATTACAACCACAGGGCTAGTAATTTCGAGGTTGTTGTCACGTTCACTGTATCGGTTATTGTCTGACAAAAACATTCCTCGCTTTACTAAACTTCTACCCTTTTAGCTATTCCCGTTCATCTTAGATTTATCTTATTCTTTGATACCTGTACTCATCATTTTCCATTGATTAAATAGTTCCACTCCGTCCATCCTTCCAGTAGATTATTCATAAAATTTATCTTTCAAATCGTTCCTTCATTCTTGATTAATCCAAGGTTCAGAAGTAGATAGTTGAGCTTTTAATCATAGTGTTGCAGCTCTATATTTTTGACATTTATATTGGTGCTAGATTCTCTAAATCTTCGTAGCAATCACAGTATTTCTATGTCAGTTTTATAAAGTAGTCTTTCGTTATTCACCATCCTTTTTTTGGGTTTCAGTTGGTGTTAAAATCTTCCATTTATCGGGACATTATGTAGTCATTCACGTTCTCATAGTCCAGGTAAAAAGGTGATCCATCTATGATCTTTTTAAAGCAACTTTTTAGATTTTCGAAACTCGACTTCCCACTAACCGTATGGTCAAAATATGCTGTAATCCTGGCATGAGAATACTCGTCATGAATCGTAATCATGGCATTGGCCATCATCGTATCATCATGCAAAATGATGGCACTCTGATCTCTATATATCCCCAGCTCCACCAGGCTTAAAAAACAGAACATATCTTGGCAAATGATCAACTCTTCCTCTCTTCCTTGAAGGGTCGTGATATCTCGTTCTCCGAACAGAACTCGATCGCCATCTAGGGTAATTACCTCTACGCCTCCTAAATCATTGTAAGTCCCCATAAGAAGTAAATCTTCTATACTCTTGACCCGAAATGGAGTCAAGTAGGAAGAGGCAGAATATCTCGATATACCTCTATCTCGAAGTAGCTCACATTGAGCCAATGTTAGATTCTCGATTGACTCTTCCAGTTCAAAACCCAGAATGTCATCTAAATTAAAATTGTTCATAGTTAATTCTGTTAGCGCAGTCCTTTGCAATGGACTGCAGGTAATAAAACATTAAATAAAAAAGTGAGTACTAGACTCTTTTAGAGCATCTGGCTTGATGGCTCTTGATGCTATTGATTGTCTTCACTTCACCACAGTATTTGCATGTGAGTTGCTTGAGCAATTCATGATATTGCGCTGAGTCTTCTTTGAGTTGTTCTGAGTTGTGCTTGAGTTGCTGGTGTTTGCTCTCAAGTTGTTGATACTTCAACTTGTAATCCTCCTGCAACTTACTTCTCATCTCTCTATTGGCTGTTTCCTTGTATTTAGCAACAAATAAGAAGGCATAGAGGTAATCAATAAGTCCGAAGAACAGACTGATAAAAACATTAAGAAAGTACCAGCTCATTGACTTGCCCTTTGCCTCAAAAACATCAAAGAAGAAAAGTGTCATTATGATTGTAAATACACCAAACAACATAGGGAAACCAACCCAATCATTGTTCTTATACCACTTCGGCAGCAGCTCGCTATTTACTGCTGTTAATAATAATGGCAGCACCATTGAGAACCCCAATGCTGCACTAGCAACCAACTTAAATTCAATGACCATATCATCTGGCAGTGCTCGATAAATCAGTGTACTCGCATGGATAATAAATGCCAAAATCAATGTCAGCATGGGTATCATAACAGCAGCTAATGAGTTTATCCCATTAGCTACTTTTAGTTCGAAAGATTGACCTTTCATAGTTAACCGAACCTAAGATTTTCAAAAAACCGCTCATCTTCATCTCTGTAACCATCAAGCCATTTTTGAGCATACTTAATGTAATATTGCTTGACCTCACCATGAGACTTGATGTTTTTTTTGATGAGACTCAAACAGTAACCTCTCAAACTTTGGTAGTTGTAGAATTTCCTCATATCCAAATCAAAATAATCTCCTCTAGGACTTCTTTTGGAGATGTATAATTGTGAATAGGGGTCCAACCCTTTAGATTTGAGTCTATAAAAATCATTTAGAAAATCTTCAAGATAACTCCTGTATTCAGTATTTGTGGTCCATTCGTGTACGTCCTGATACAACCTAAAAATTGAAACATATTTACCTTTTGTATTTTTCCAAAAATATTCGATATACTCTGCATCGGATCGATCAGGATTGGTTTCATCCAAATATCCTTGCTTATACATTCTTAGAATCATATTTTTTAAAAGATAAACCTTATCCTTTGCTTCTGGCATCCCCACTCGCTTACTATATCCAGGAAACCACTTACCATTTTTGAGGGTGATCTCTTGCCTATACGTGCTCTCAACCGTATCCCAAGGTTGACTTGTAAATCCTGTTCTTGAACTCATTTTGATTTTATTATTTAATAGTTTAGAAAACTTTAATTATTGAAAACACTAGCAAACGCATTAGATTTCTTCGAAATCTTTTGGTAAACGATAACGGAAAACGTTTAAAAAAACAGTGTTATCAATTGGACATAGCTATCCTAAGTCATTTTATTGCACATGACGTTTTTATATATGGTAATACGGATTAATCCTATGTATTTGAAGTGATAATTCTGATTTTGAATTGGGTAGTACCTACCCTGTTTGGCTTATGATTTCCATAGTTTTTATTATTTGGTTAAACAATACACTATGGTTATCTTTGTTTCAGGTTAACGGAGACCATAGTGTTTCCTTAAGAGCAATACTATTGGAGTAGTATTGCTTTTTTATTTTGATATCCCTAGGTGGTTTAAGATCTTGGCATCCCTTCTTGCAGTGCTTCTTAATTTACTTTGGTTATTCTTTATGGCTTCAGATACTAGCCTTTTAAATTCACTTCTTAAAATCATCCATTTACCACCTTTAATGACTTGAACTGCGGCAAGTGATTGCCTTTTACAATAATTGGTTACGGTATCATCATCCAAACCAGTTAATTTAGAAAACTCAGATACAGAATAAAGACCTTCATTGTTAAAGTCTATAAATTCGCGAAATGTATGTTCCATTTGTGAAACCTTTCTTATTAAGCTAGGCAACAAATCATTTTCTACATTTGACATATTAAAAAGATTTAACGTTTAATAATTGATATATTTGAATGTAACAATGCAATTATAAACCTTTTCAAGTTATTTTTAACCTTTATGAGTTATAATTCTTCGGATTTTTCGGAAAGACTAACACAAATCATTGATAATGAATACGGTGGAAATATTAGAAAATTTTCAGAAGACACAAAAATACCGTACACTTCAGCAATTGATTACGCAAAAGGGTTAAAAAAAGACCCTAAAATATCATTCATTTTAAAAATTCGTAACTCTTTAAAGGCTATCAATATCAACTGGTTAATTACTGGCAAGGGTATGCCGTTCCTAGGGTCATTTAGTCTGAAGGGTAAATCTTATTCTTTAGGGAAGCGCGAAGATTACAGAAACGTAAGTACTGACTCATTAAGAGTACAAGACCTAAATAAGTTATTAGACTCCAAGGAAGCTCAAATTCAAACCCTACATGAATTAATAAAAACGAAGGACCAACTAATCGAACAACTATCAAAAAAAAATTAAAAAAAGACAAAGTCACAAACATTTAAATCACATCCCATTTTGTCATCTCTTTAGATCTTAAATCATCAACAATTCTCGCATAAATCTGTGTAGTAGAAATAGAATCGTGTCCCAAAATATCCTGGACTACTGCTGTATCAATACCTAGTTGTTTTGATACTACTCCAAAGGTATGCCTGGAAGAATGAAAACTTAGATACTTTTCAATCTGAGCTATTTTCAATACTTCCCGTAAAGCTTTGTTTCTTCGATCTCCTTTATGAACCAAGCTTTGCTTTAAAGGATTGGCTAATAGTTGCCGAAGTTGACTGGAAACTGGAATTACAACTCTTTTTTTATAACCACTTTTAGACGTGTACACTTCCATTTCACCTCGACGCAAGATTTCTTCAAATGTTTTTTTGTCTTTCACTTGGCGCAAAGACAATTCATAAAGATCTTTTGATCTTAACCCACATAAACAGCCAATCAAATAATAATACAACACACCAGTCAGTCTTTCTGATAAATCTCCTTCATAGTATAAAGCCAATAAATTCTTTAATTCATCCAAAACAAGGTACTTAATCTGATCACTCCCTCTAACTGTTTTAATTCTGAATTCATCAAATGGAGAATGTCTTACCTCTCGTTTTCGCAGAGCAATATTCCAAAACTTTCTTATTGTTGCCAAGTCTTGATAAATACCCTTCTCATTCCTACCTCCTACATTCTTCAAATAGCTTCGATATTCTTCTAAAAATTCGACGGTGATCTCTGCAAAAGATAACCCGGGCGCATACTTTTCAAGATTATTCAAACAATGAGCGTAATTCTTCCAGGTGATTGACGATAACCTCACTTTTTCAATATCCAGTTCATTCCTAGCAAATCCCACAAATCCATTAAAATTCCCCTTCCTTAAAAATCGATCCTTTATCATCTTTAATGTAGGGGTATCATCATCTTTAGAAAAGTCATCAATAACCAATTTTAACTTTACCATTTGATCATCCAATGATGATTGAACTTCTAATGCCTCGCTTGATCTACCAATGCATCTACCTATTTTATTATCAAAAAAATCTGGATGAATTCTTTCCCCAGTATTTATTAATATTTCTCTTTGCTTTGGTGCGCTCAAGGATAAATAAACTGGAGCAGATTTTAAATTTTCCTTATAATCTGAACCTTTGCAGTATGCTTTAACTCTATATCTCATATCTAAATTTCAGTTATATCTACCAAGTCCAATTGAATTGATTTACTCGGAAATCAGATCTACCCAACTCGGAATTCACTCGGAAAAAACATAGGAATTACAGAAAACCACCCTATATAACTGATATAAATTTAGAGGATATAAATAAAAAAACCGCTTAAATCATAAATTTAAGCGGTTTAAGCAGTGGGCCCACCTGGGCTCGAACCAGGGACTTTCTGATTATGAGTCAGAAGGTCTTTCCTTCTCTGTGATAGGGTCCGAAGCGGCTCGGGGATTTCATGGCCAGCCGCCAAGGCATTGTCGATCACAGGATCAAAGTCCACAAACCAACTCTGAAACAGCGCCTGCGCCATCTGCTCCAGGGTCTGGTTCATCTGGCGGTTGAGCTCGATTTTGGCATCCAGATCACCGAGGATTTTGGCGATGGCTTTTTGTTCGGGGAGTGGGGGGAGATTGATTTTGAAAGACTCTATTTGAGAAGGGCTTAGATTTGGTTGACCACTTCCACTTCCTGCCATAAACAAAGCTTCTTGAAACCTAGGCTGGATCAAAACATAATAAAGAAACTCACGATTAAGTTTAATTGGATTTACATCAAATCTACCAACTCGTTGATTCAACAAGCCATATTCATTTTCACAACAAATTAAACGTCCAACTCTACCTACACTTCCAGCACCAGTCATGGCAATAAGAACATCACCATGATTAAGTTTAAACTTTTCAAGTTTTTCTGATACATCCTCTTCTGAAAAACATTGTGAATCCTTTAAAGTAACTGTACTACCTTGTATGTTTTTTATTTTAACAACAGGAACACCTCTTTCTTGAAAGTCATTACTCTTAAAAGCATATCCACCTTGTAGTTTACAATAATCCCCAATTCTAACTTCCTTCCACTCCTCACTCATACCCCAACAGTTTCAAATTCTTCTTTATTTCTGCATCCAGTTGCTCGCCCTGGCTCATCTGTTCTTTGAGCTGCTGGGTCAGCGACTCCATCTTTTCTTCGAAGGGGATGCCATCATCTTCTTCGGCTGCCACACCTACATAGCGACCAGGGGTCAGCACATAGTCGTTGGACTGGATGTCGGTGAGGGTGGCGGTGCGGCAGTAGCCGGGGATGTCTTCATAGGCGCTACGATCCGATGGGGATTGTCGCGCTCCTTCGTCGCTCACAATGACGTTGTTTTTAGATTCTTCGGCTGTTTTGTTTCGCCAGGTGTGGTAGGTGTTGGCGATGTGTTGGATGTCATCGGGGGTCAGTTCTTTGTGGGTACGGTCGGTCATGGTGCCCATGTTGCGTGCATCGATGAAGAGCGTTTCGCCCTTGCGGTCGCGGAAGTGGATGTCGGGGTTTTCCGGATGGGGTCGCTCGCCTTTGTTTTTGGTGATGAACCACAGGCAGACTGGGATCTGCGTGGTGTAGAAGAGCTGCCCGGGCAGGGCGATCATGCAGTCTACCATGTCTTTGTCGATCAGTTGTTTTCTGATCTCGCCCTCACCGGAGGTATTGGAGCTCATGGAGCCATTGGCCAGGACGAAACCTGCCGTGCCGTTTTCGGATAGCTTACTCAGCATGTGCAGGATCCAGGCATAGTTGGCATTGCCTGTAGGAGGCACAGTATAGCCTGCCCATCGGGCATCGTCCTCTAGTTCATTCTTTTCTCTCCACTGGCTTTGGTTAAATGGCGGATTGGCCATGATGTAATCCGCCTTGAGCTCTGGGTGCTGGTCTTTGAAGAAAGTATCGGCTGGCACCTCGCCCAGATTAGCAGAGATCCCACGAATGGCCAGGTTCATTTTGGCCAGCTTGTAGGTCGTAGCGGTGTACTCCTGCCCATAGATGGAGATGTCTTTGGTATTGCCCTGATGGCTCTGCACGAACTTGATCGACTGCACGAACATGCCACCCGATCCACAGGCCGGATCATAGATCTTGCCTTTGTAGGGTTCGAGCATTTCGGCGATCAGATTTACAATCGACTTGGGTGTGTAGAATTCCCCACCGCCTTTGCCCTCTGCTGCTGCGAATCGCCCAAAGAAATACTCATAGATACGCCCTACGATGTCTTCTCCCTCTTCGGAGATGGTCTGTATGTTGTTGACCGTATCGAGCAGTGCAGCCAGCTTGCTCGGATCCATGTTGAGCCGCGAAAAATAGTTGTCCGGTAGGGCGCCTTTCAGGCTGGGGTTATTCTTTTCGATAGTATGGAGGGCGGTATCGATCTTGAGCGCGATATCGTCCTGCTTGGCCTGATCGATGATGTAGCTCCATCGGCTTTCGGCTGGGAGATAAAATATGTTCTTCATGTTGTAGAACTCCTTCATGTCGAGGTACTTTTCTTTGCCTTCACCGATCAGTTCCTGTTTTCGCTCTTCGAACTTGTCGGAGACGAACTTGAGGAAGATCAGTCCCAGTACCACATGTTTGTATTCGGAGGACTCCACCGATCCTCTCAGTTTGTTGGCCGAGTCCCATAGGGATTCTTCCATGGATTTGTTCTTACCTGCCGATGCGGACTTTTTCGTAGCTGCTTTTTTTGCCATTCGCTTGTGTACTAATGCCTTGGGATGATTCAGAAATGTACTTCAGGATAGGACATTCTGAGCCAAGTTTATTATTCTCAAAATGCTGGCTTGAAGTAAAACAATAAAGCAAGCTAAAACAAGATATAAGCGAATTAAGTAGCTTTGATTTCGGGCCTCACGGCCCACCGCCCAAGGCTGCGGTCTTGGGGCTGACCTGGCACAAACGTGCTGGGTCTAAATTTTTAATAGAAGGTGAAGGGAAAAATAGAAACGGTCGCCTGCTGCTGCGCTCAGAGTATTAATCTGCTGCTCGTGTTCCCCGCTTCGGTCCAAATCTACCCATAATACTATCAAGCCTACCCCACAGCAAAAAAATAGCCGCAACCCGATCGAGCTGAGGCCAAACCAACCATTGAGCATAACTCAATTTTTTTATGAAGGTAGAAATAATCAGAATTAATCTAAAACCTCTCAATTCTTATCAGTAGTAGGCCCCGGGCGACCAACGGTACCTCTCGGGAGATCTGGACTATTCTCCGGGAGACTTTGACTCTCTCCCGGGTGACCTTATGGCCGTCCCGGGCCACTTGTAGCCCTTCCCGGGACAATCTGAGGGATCCCCGGGAGAGTTATACCCCTTCCCGGGAGACTTCGGACCCGTCCCGGGACCCGGGAGCAGCCGGATAAAGGCCAATAAACCTACTCCCTGCGCGAATTAGGCCCTGTCCTGCGCCAACCTAACAGCTCCCTGCGGGACTTGGCATGCCTCCTGCGGGACTTCAAAGGCTCCCTGCGCGACCTGGAGGGTTCCCTGCGCGACTTTTGGCCCGTCCTGCGCCAATTTCTACCCTCCCTGCGGCCCTAGCCGTCAGGCAGGGATTAGCATGGGATATAAGGATGAGGTCTAGAATCCAGCGATCTAAGGTCTAAGATCTAATAGAAGTGTAGCCCTGCCAGGGATCGAACCTGGATCAATCGTTTAGGAAACGACTATTCTATCCGTTGAACTACAGGGCCAGAGTGTAACAAATCTAAAAAGCCCGAACTAAATATTCAGGCTTTCTGTGTTTTTTCAATAGACGATTTTAACAAGCACGCCCACCTATTCACTATTAACTCATCATCCTATTAACAATTAGCCTCTATCAGCTGCTTAAGTTGTTCCTTGCCAGCCGTGCCCGAGTGCCTCCACAGGATCTTGCCTTGTTTGAACAGGATCAGGGTCGGGATGCTTTGGATCTGATAGACCTGGGAGGCCTTTTGGTTCTTGTCCACGTCCACTTTGATCACCTTTCCCTTGCCATTGAGTTCGGCAGAAAGCTCCTCCAGCACAGGCGCCATCATCTTGCAAGGCCCGCACCAGTCTGCATAAAAATCCACCAACACCGGTTGGTCACTATTAATCATATCTGCGAATGTTGCCATGTCTTATTCTGTTTTATTGATATACAAAATTGCCCCACAAAGAGTTTCTAAAACGATACAATTGTTACAAACCATAATTCGTCAGGTTTTAAATCCCCCAGCCTCACTTCACCACAATGTTATTAAGTTAAGCCCTCTGCCCTAAATGTTACCCGTCATTCCCCTTACTTGATAGGGGAATCTCACTGCAAGCAGAGCTGGAGATGCCCCGGTCAAGCCGGAGCATGACGCTTAACTTAATAGCATTGCACACCACTGTGCCCCATTCATTTCTTTGATTACTTTCTTCACCGAAACGTCGGACCGCAAGGAAGAAAGTAATGTCAGCGGGCCAGACGAATTATCCAACAACAAAAAAAAAAGCGTCAGCTGAATCTCCTTCTACCAACGCTCCTATTCTTTTATGCTCTCAAGTCTTTAAAACTCCACCGTAGGCGCTTTCTCTGTGCCAGCATCGGATTGGAAATATCCTTTTTCCTGGAATCCAAACATACCCGCCCAGATACGACCTGGAAAGTCCGTCACCAGTACATTGTAGGCCTTTACTGCATCGTTGAAGCGATTGCGTTCCACGGCGATTCTGTTTTCAGTTCCTTCCAACTGTGCCTGTAGCTCGGAGAAGTTTTTGTTCGCCTTCAGGTCAGGATAGCGCTCTACCGATACCAGTAGCTTGGACAAAGCAGAGGACAATTCACCCTGCGCTTGCTGAAACTTCTGAATCGAAGCGGCATTCAGGTTAGAAGCATCGATCGTCGTGCTGGTCGCTTTCGCTCTGGCATTGACTACTGCCTCCAACGTTTCCTTCTCATGATCGGCATAGCCTTTCACCACATTCACCAGATTAGGGATCAAATCTGCCCTGCGCTGATATTGCGATTCTACCTTGGCCCACTGAGCTTTGACACCCTGATCGGCACGGTTCATACTATTGAAAGTACCCTTGATACTGCTGTAGATCAGGAACAATCCTACTACAACTACTCCTATTATGATATACGACTTTTTACTCATGTTTCTATTGATTAGGCAACAAATCTAACTATTTTAGCTGCAATGAAAATCAAGAATATTCAAACTGTTTTTGTCCTGCTGTGTTTCATTTTTTCGCACTTTTTTGTGCACGCAGCAGACGAAGTTCCCGTTCCTGAACTCTCCGGTAGAGTCATAGACCAGACTGCCACCCTCAGCTCTTCGGACATCAGTCACTTCACCAACAAGCTCGCTCAGTTCGAACAAAGAAAAGGCAGTCAGCTAACGGTACTGATCCTACCTACCACTGGACCAGAGACGATCGAGCAGTATGGCATCAAAGTAGCAGAGGCCTGGCAAATCGGTCGCGGGGGAGTCGACGATGGTGTGATCCTAATAGTCGCCAAGCAGGACCGAAAAGTAAGAATAGAAGTAGGCTATGGTCTGGAGGGAGCGATCCCCGATATCTATGCCAAACGCATCATCGACAATATAATCGTGCCCGAGTTCAGAAACGGGCAATTCATCTCAGGGATCGACGAAGGACTGGATGCTCTGATCAAACTAGTAGATGGCGAAGAGCTGCCAGTTGTCACCCAAACGAAAACCAAAAGCAAGCGTCACTCCTTCTCACTAGGCGGGGTATTGATTGCGGCGATCATCATCACGGTCATCAGCAGTCTGTTCAAAAACAAATTTGTAAAAATCGCCATCTCGATTGTATTGGCGATCATCGTGGGCTTCATATTCAGTAGTGCCATCATATCGATAGTGACCTTTGTGATCTCCCTACTCTTTGGCATCAAAGGAGGCCGCGGTGGCGGTGGAGGCGGATACTACGGGGGTGGATACTATGGCAGTAGTGGCGGATTTGGTGGCTTCTCAGGAGGCGGCGGTTTCGGTGGCGGTGGCTTCTCTGGGGGAGGCGGCGGATTTGGCGGAGGCGGTGCTTCCGGTGGCTGGTAAACCCTTTTTTCACACCTTACAATCTCGCAACTATGAATAAGAAATTTACATTTTCAGAAGAAGATAAAAAAGTAGTAAAAGAGGCCATCGAAAGCCTCGAAAACGAATCCTCAGGAGAAATCGTCATCTATTTTGCTCGCTCGAGCGACGACTATTCGGAGGCCAGCTGGAAGCTATCCGCCATACTCGGTGTGGCAGGCTTGGCACTATTGGGCTGCCTGTCCTGGCTATGGATGCTCCCAGAGAATTTCACCCTGCTCAACACCAGCATCTACATCAGTGCATTGATGGCCGCTGGATTCTTGCTACTACTTTTCGTGCCCAAACTCAGGCTGGGCTTCATTCCCGACGAGGTGGTAGCCCATCGCGTGCTCACCAAGGCCCGCGACATGTTCCTGCAAGAGGAAGTATTCACGACGATCGACCGCACGGGCATCCTCATCTACGTGAGTGAACTGGAGCATCAGGTACAGGTGATCGGAGACAAAGGGATCAACCAAAAGATACAACCCAGCGACTGGACCGAAGTGGTAGGTCTGGTAATAGAAGGAATCAAAGGCAATCAAACGGCCAAGGGTCTGGCCAATGCCGTGCTCAAATGCAAAGACCTGCTCCTGGCCAACGGTTTCGTCGTACGACCCGACGATACCAATGAGCTTTCGGATGAGATTAGGATTGAGGAGTAATTCCTGGCTGTCCGCTTAGCGCTGAAAGCAAACCGCTTTCTGCCAATTTCTTGTTGTAGTTTGATTCTACTTTATTTTGTCTTTCCGAAAGGCTAAGCCTTAGTATTATAAGGCCACAAATGCTGAATGACCTAATAGCAAATGATGCTAAAACATTGGTTTTTACAAATACGTCATTGGTACTCTGGAGACCAGCCTACCGGACAGACAGGGATCTAAAGCGATTCACAGATCAAGAAACACAAGTAAAATAAAAGCGCAGCAGTCAGCGTTTAGCACCCTGCGCTTAGCCCCACTAATGCGGCAAATACTTCCTCAACAATCCGTAAAGAAAAGCACCCACCGTAGCGCCTAGGATCACGACTAAAAAGACCGGAGCGCCGTGTCCTGCGATGATAAACATCGG
The DNA here is from genome assembly GCF_025833875.1 of Reichenbachiella ulvae. Classification (NCBI taxonomy): domain Bacteria; kingdom Pseudomonadati; phylum Bacteroidota; class Cytophagia; order Cytophagales; family Reichenbachiellaceae; genus Reichenbachiella; species Reichenbachiella ulvae. The sequence goes on from NZ_JAOYOD010000001.1 coordinate 3,173,845, forward strand.
ACCCGGACATGCACCTGTCATCGCCCAGCCCATACCAAAGATGCTACCGCCAATCAGGAGGGCTTTGAAGCCATTTTCCTTCGGTTCGATATTCATTTCCATCCCATCCAGTCCACGCAGATGAAAGCGCTTGATCAAAGCAATGGATATCGCCCCGACGATCACTGCCGATCCGATCACTCCATACATATGAAAAGACTCGAAGCGAAACATCTCATAGATTCGAAACCACGAGATCACTTCTGTTTTGCTCAGTACAATACCAAAAAATATTCCTGTAACTAAAAACTTGATAAACTTCATAAGAGACGAAAATTATAGGGTAAGCAAATGAGGAAGGATTAGATGTGTCATCAACAATCCTCCGATAAAAAAACCAATGACGGCTACCAACGAAGGCAGCTCCAGATTGCTAAGGCCCGTGATGGCATGTCCAGAGGTACACCCCCCGGCATAGCGCGTACCGAACCCTACTAGGATACCTCCTCCCAGTAGCATGATCATCCCTTGCAGGGTCATCAGATTGTCCCACGAAAAAATCTCTAGCGGCAGGTAGTCTGCACCAGGATTCGCTATCCCATACTGAATCAGACTCTCCTTAGTACTCTCACTGATCGCTACTGCAGTATCAGGAGTCAAATAAACATGCGATATATACCCACCTATCAAGGTCCCCAGAACGAAGACCAAATTCCAAACGTTTTGCTTCCAGTCGACCCGGAAGTAATCGACCCAGCGACCCGCACCGGCGATGCTACACATCGTCTCCAGGTTGCTCGAGATCCCGAATCGTTTTCCAAAATACATCAGGGCTACTAAAACCCCTGCGATCAACGGCCCACCCACATACCAGGGCCATGGTTGACTTATCCACTCCATCCTTTTTTTATTTATTATACGCAAACTTAGGTATGTACATACAAATAATCCCCGTGAAAAGTTTCACGGGGATCTACCACTTAGTCAACCAAAAATTATTAGATGCTCTGCATCACGCCATTGAGAGACATCCAGCCACCGCCATTGTATGCTTCGATACCGGCAGATTTGGCCTGACTAGTCGCCATTCCGCTGCGCATACCGCTAGCACAGCAAAACACGACAGGCTTACCACTTGCCTTTAATTCTTTCATTTTTGAACCTATAGAATCCAAAGGGATATTTTTCGCTCCATCTACATGTCCTCCCATAAATTCACCCTGCGAACGTACATCCACGATCACAGCGCCGTTTTTTAATGCTTCTATCATCGCTGCTTTTCTTTTTTTACCTATTCCGAATAACTCGAGTAATCCCATGTTTACCTTATTAATTATGTCTACAAAAATACGCGCCTGCACCACGCGAGTTTGTAACAATTGTTACCGGGAGGGGAATGAAACTCAAGATTTTGAGAATCAAGAACCAGGAGAGTTGGAGCCAGGAGTCAATAGTCCGTAGAGTATTATAGCTAGGCGCTATCCGCTTTGCGCTGAACGCTTTATTTTTTGAGGTAAGAAGTCGAAATTCATTAGTCCTTCCTCGGGGAAGGTGCCGAAGGCGGAAGCCTGCCTGACGGTAGTCCGGGGGTTAAATAGTCGGGAGACCAGAGTCGAGAGTCAATACAGCAAACCATAATTAAGAACAATTCCCCCTTTTGCAAAGGGGGCTAGGGGGATTGAAACGATACAGATCAAAAAAACTATAAACCAAGCTCCCCTCGCCCTAATCAACGTCACTCCGACAGAGTAGAACAGGACGTGAGTCCTGAGCTAGGACGAGGCCTGCACGCGGCAGGCGTGATTCTGGTGCTCTGATGGCAGGTAGCCGCCATCAGCACTGCTCTTCGAACCAGAATTCTCCTCACTATCGTTCGTTCGAATTGACGCTGGAGAGGACGACCTTCAGCTCCACAGTATTGTCATCAGGCATATTTGCGACTATCCGAGAGATGGTTTATTGTTGAATCCAAGTCAGCCTTTAGGAGTAGATAGTTTATCTGAAATAGATATGACATATATTGGTCCATATTTACTTACTCATTATTAAAACCACATGAAAAAGATAATTCTTCTTGCATTCATCCTCTCTTTGGGATTTTCAGTAACAGCCCAAGAACAAGATTATACATTTGAGCAACTTGAGGTACAGCCAGAATTTAAAGGAGGAATGAGCGAATTCTTTAAATATATCGCTAAAAATATGCACTATCCAGCTGATGCAAGAAATGAAGGAGTTCAAGGAAAAGTGCTTGTCCAATTTGTGGTAACTAAAACAGGAGAAATCGACGACAACTCAATAGAGGTCAAACAAGGATTATATCCATCTCTAGATGAAGAAGCTATCAGACTAATAAAAGAATGTCCAGATTGGATACCAGGAAGAATAACAAAGAAGGGTGAAGCAGCACCAACTAGACTGGTTATACCAATCCATATTAACCTGAGATAGAATAAAAGTGTTACTCCGCTTGATTACATCTTAAATGAGACTGTAGGATTAAAGCATAATTTACTAGCCATCGTCGATTCGAGTACAAAAAAGATTATCAAAACATGTATCTGAGATTTTACCGTATATTTGAATATGGCAAGAGTAGGTTCAAAATATAAAACCAAACTAATCGATCGGATCAACTCAATCGACAATCGGGAGATTCTGGATGAGGTTAACAGGCTACTAGATGTGGACATGGAGGAATCTGTCTACCATACATCAGAAGAACAAAAAAAAGAGATTGAGACCGCTTCTACAGGGCAAGGAATACCTTCTGATATCGCAGATAAGGAAATGGATGAATGGCTCTCCAAGTAAACTGGTCACCTTTGGCTCAAGACAAGCGAAAGAGCATTCTTGCGTTTTGGATAGAAAACAACGGCGACCATTCATATAGTCTCAAATTCAATTCCCTTTTTAAAGAAGCAACCACACAGCTTTCCAAGTTCCCGTACATTGGACGACCATCAGATATACCAGGCGTTCGAATCAAAATCGTAAGAGATTACCTTCTCTTCTATGAAGACACCAAATTCACCATCGAAATATTGACCATTTGGGACAGCAGGCAGGATCCTACAAATTTGAAGATTGATAGTTAACCTAAAGCGTTTCACAAACAAACTGGACTGTCCCTAAGTCTAAATACTAGCTACTCTATACTAAGTATTATAAAAACAAAAAAAGGCCTGCCGAGCGAACTCAACAAGCCTTTTCATGTAATGCTAATCGCGAGGATTAGTATTCCAAATCTCCTGTCCAGGACATGATCCCGCCTTCGAGATTGTACAGTTCTCCATCGAATCCCATGCCTTCCATCAAGCCACAGGCCTGGCCGCTGCGGTTGCCGCTGCGACAGTAGATGTAGTAGTTTTTCGACTTATCCAGCTTCTCCACTTCCTTAGGAAACTCCGGATTGAAAAAGTCCAGCATGATGGCGCCTTTGATGTATCCTGAGTCCCACTCCTGCTGTGTCCTTACATCCAGTAAGACCGCATTGTCATCCGCTTCAAATTTCTCGGCAAATTCTACTTCATCGATATTCTCGTACATGGTATTTACTTTTGGTTTGATTCTTTTAGCCTCTTACTCATCCAAAGAGCCCAAGGTTTCTTATTCGATCCAAAATTGATCATATAAGTTGTAAAATCAAACACCACTACGAAAGAGGACTGTTGCTTTCAAGGGGATGCTGACCCTATATAGTGTTTCAGTCAAAACAAAGCTCCATTAATCCCCCTTTGAAGCAGGGCTGTTGCATTCTAATTGATTAGTTTGTTTAGAGTCTCAATATCATTGGCTACCAGTCTGGTGGCCTTTGCTATTTGATTCATGCCTTGTTTTCTAAATATATTCATTGCACCATTTTTAAGCGTGGATATAATTGATGGAGCGTTGCCTAATCTGATTTTAGAGGCATCTTCTTTCATCGTTACATCTTTGGTCCAGTGTAGACTGTTTTCAATGTGCCAATGATTCCTTATCCCATAGTTGTATAATAATGCACTTCCATTCTTTATGCTGCTTAAATAATACGCGTTTTCTTCCCTGTAGCGTCCATTGACTTTTACTTCTCTTCTAATTTTGATGCCGTGTTGTGCACCAGTCCATTGTTTTTTTATTTCCTCTGGCAAATTGAACACTGTTACATCTCTATTTTCTATTCTTCCTTTGTTTCTCTCTAGCTGAGAATAATAACCTATAGGCTTTTCTTGGGCACACTTTTCGATGCTCTGGTAGAGTGTCTTTTGATTTTTCTTCACTCCAATTACATAATTATTTCCACTAGCTATAATCACTTCTACCGTTTTTTTTGACAATGAAGAGCATCCATAGTAAAGACCACATCTTTGAGATCCAGCATCTCTATTAATTGACGAACTACAGGTATTTCACTCTCTTTTGAGTTAATGACTTCTCCATTGGCTAATACCATTTTCTGTCTGGAAACGAATACGGTCACTAGATTGATGAAATTCTGATACGACTTTGAATAATCACTCATTGTACCACCGATGGCCTTGCCATCTACACTAAGCCACTCTCCAGACTCTATCGAAACATAGGCTTTACTCCACTGATAGAATTGATGAGAAAAGGAATCAAAATCCAATCCCATCAACACTCTTCGAATAGTATAAAAAGTCGGTAATCTGTCTTGTTTGGGCTGAAAAGTAGACAATAAGTTCTCTCTATTTCTTTCTATAAAATCTCCAATAGCACGATAACCATAGTAGCCGCTCATTACCGACATCAGCACGATGACCAGTACCAATTCCAGAGAATGTCGCTGACCCGCACCACGCCTGTGATCCTTCACTTTTCCTAAATACCAAATGATACTTTCTGATGCCATTTTTAATTTTCAAGTTAATCCATTTTTTAGAATGCAACAGCCCTGCCCTTTGAAGGGGGCTAGGGGGATGTTCAACTTAATAAATTGATTTGTTTTGACTGAAAACTAGTACTATATCAATCCTTCACCCCGGCCTTTTTGAGGATATCCTCCATCAGGCACCACTTAGTCAGCGAGGATTGCATCAGGTTCACTGCTACAAAGCCCACCAAAATAAACCAATAGGTACTGACCATCATTCCCAAAATCAGCCCGGTCAAAACCAATGCCCCGGCGATAAATCTTATGACTCTATTTCTCATCTCTATACTGTTCTTATTACTCCTGTTTCGAATGCATGCACGGGATAAGCCGAGTCATGCGTTTGGTTCCACTCTACCATGGCCTCCATGATGCTATCTGCCTGGCTGTCCTCCACGAACATGAAAAACATCACAGAAAAATCAGTATCGCTTCTGCCCCCAAACCAATTTCCCACATCTACTTTGTGGTGGGCATTTTTATATCCTTCGATATCTACCTTGCTGTACACCTGGATTTGCAATCCGGAAAAGACCTGCGCCAATTCCTCCTCAAAATCCTTGATACTTAATACAATGACCTGTCTCATGATTCTTTATTGTTAGCCGTTTTCTTATTCTTTTCTGTCATATAGTAGATCAGTGGTACGATCAGTAGCGTCAGCACCGTCGATGCGATAGATCCACCCATCAGCGAAATCGCCAAGCCCTGGAAGATCGGATCAAACAGGATCACAAAGGCTCCAATCACCACCGTACCAGCAGTCAACAAAATCGGTGTGGTTCTCACTGCACCTGCCTCGATCACTGCCTGAGCAATCGGCACTCCCTCTGCGGTTCTCAGATTGATGAAGTCAATCAACAGCACCGAGTTTCTCACCATGATCCCTGCCAGTGCGATCATACCGATCATAGAGGTCGCCGTAAAGAAAGCATCCAGCAACCAGTGCCCGACCAAAATCCCGACTAGCGACAGTGGGATAGCCACCATCATCACGATAGGCACTTTGAAGTCCTGGAACCAACCAACTATCAACAGATAGATGATCACCAACACCACTGCAAAGGCACTACCCAGATCGCGGAACACCTCATAAGTGATGTGCCACTCTCCGTCCCACTTGATGCCATAGTCCAGTTCGGTAAATGGCTGTGAAGTATAGTACTCTTTGAAGTCATAGCCTGCTGGCACCTCGATCTCGCTCAAGTGATCCGAAGCACTCAGGATCGCATAGACAGGTGACTCAAGGTTACCCGCTACGTCTGCCACTACATACACCACTCTCTTCTGATTCTTGCGGAAGATGGCCTTGTCTTTGGCTCTTTCGTTGATCGTGACGATATCACCCAGTGCGACCATCTGACCGCCCTGTCCTTGAATCGTCAGCTTCTGGATATCCTCTATCGAAGACCTTTTCTCCTCTCCCACTCTCAGTTGGATCGGAGTAGAAGTCTTCTCTTTTTCATCATGAAGGAAACTCACCGAAGCGCCATTGAGCGCAGTAGAGACAATTCGTAGCACTTTGTCCGAGGAGATCCCCCAGCTCATGGCTTTTCGTTTGTCGACAACCAAATCATAAGTCACCTGGTCGTCTTCTACCATCCAGTCTACATCTACCACATCGTCGGTCTGAGACAGCAGCTGTTTCACCTGTTCGGCGATTTTGATCTGCTCGTCCATGTCCTGGCCATAGATCTCCGCAACGATCGTTGAGATCACGGGAGGTCCCGGTGGCACCTCTACTACCTTGGCATTGGCGCCATAGGTTGCCGCTATTTTTTGCACTTCGGCACGAACGCGCTTGGCGATATCGTGGCTTTGCGTATCTCTGTCTCCTTTGTCGAGCAAGTTTACCTGGATATCTCCGAGGTTCCCTGCCTTGCGTAGGTCATAGTGACGCACCAGTCCATTGAAGTTGATCGGTGCAGCAGTACCTGCATAGCTCTGGTAGCTCACCACCTCTGGTTGTGTCTGGAGATAGGCCGCAATCTCGCGAGTCACTGCAGAGGTCTTCTCCAGAGCCGCACCTTCCGGCATATCGATCACTACCTGAAACTCATTCTTGTTATCGAATGGGAGCATCTTGACAGCCACTAGCTTGAAGTAAACCAATGAGAAAGAAGCCAACATCAACACAGTCACTCCACCGATGAAGCTCCATCTATATTTGGCGTTGTTGATCAAAGGCTGCATCATGTAGTTGTACCCACGATAGATCATGGTTTCTTCCAATACAAATTCCTTGGTTTCTCCCTTGTCGTTTTTCAAGAGATGATAAGCCAAATACGGCGTGATCACCAAAGCCACCAACAATGAAAAGAACATCGCCAAAGAAGCGCCAATCGGCATAGGACTCATATAGGGTCCCATCAGACCAGACACGAAAATCATCGGCAATACTGCCGCGATCACAGTGAATGTCGCCAAAATCGTAGGGTTACCTACCTCGTTGATCGAGGCAATGGCTGCCTGCATAAATGGCTTCTTCTTCATCTTGAAGTGACGGTGCATGTTCTCCGCGATGATGATGGAGTCATCCACCACGATCCCCGTCACGAACACCAGCGCGAAAAGTGTAATTCTATTCAGCGTATAGCCAAAGACATAGTACACAAACAGCGTCAGGGCAAAAGTCACCGGTACGGACAGGAATACGACCAATCCACCTCTCCATCCCATAGACAGCATCACCACGATGGTCACCGCCAAAATCGCAGAACCCAGATGAATCATCAACTCTTGCACCTTGTGTGAAGCAGTTTCACCGTAGTTGCGCACCACTTCATATTCCATATCCGAAGGAATCAAAGTCCCTTCCATCGCCTCTATTTTGTCCAGCACCTTTTGAGCCACCTGCATCGCATCTGCTCCTTTTCGTTTCGCAACAGAGAGCGTAACTGCCGGATGGCTGGCTTTAGAGGCCAAATTTTCACTTCCCGCTCCATAGCCGAAAGCCACATACTCTGATGGCAAAGAAGGACCATCTTTCACCTCCGCTACCTGCTTCAAGTAGATCGGTGCACCATCGACTACACCCACTACCAGGTCAGCCAACTCTTCTGCATTCTTGATGAAGTTGCCTACATGTACCTGATACTCGTAGTTGTTGGACACGAAAGTCCCAGCCTGTCCTTCTTGATTGGCCGATTGAATGAAGTGTGCAATCTGATCGGTATCCAAACCATATGAAGCCAACAACTGTGGATCTAAAACCACCTGAACCTGTCTGCTACGTCCACCGTAGAGCTTGACACTCGATACGTCATCTACATTTTCGATCTCCGCAGACAACTCTTCGATCACTCTGCGCAAATCATAATCGCCATACTCCTCACCAAAGAAGGTTACACCCAGCATCGGTACATCATCGATCGATCGTGTTTTGATCAGTGGAGGAGTCACGCCTCTCGGCATCTGATCCATATGCTTTTGGATCTCGTTGTAGAGCTTGACAATACTGCGCTCTATGTCTTCACCTACCAGATAGCGAACCACCAAAAAGGCCTGGCCTTCCATCGACTGAGAGTAGACATATTCTACTCCATGTATATCGGCTATCAAAGCCTCCAGAGGTGCCACGATTCTCGACTCGACCTCTTCGCTGCTGGCTCCAGGGTATTGCAAGAATATATCTGCAATCGGCACGTCTATCTGTGGTTCTTCCTCTTTAGGAGTCAAAACCGCACTGTATATCCCGACCGCCACAAAGGCGATCATGAGCAATGGCGTCAGTTTAGAATTGATAAACTGTTTCGCCAGATTTCCTGCTACTCCACTCATAGTGATGCTGTATTTATCTTCAGACCTTCAACCATTTTGCCTTCGGAAGAAACAACCACCTGATCGCCTGCTTCTAATCCCGACAATACCAAATACTGATCATCATACGCTCTTCCCAATCTGACCCATCTCAACATGGCTTCACCACGCTGGCTCACAGCATACACCCCTACCAACTGGCCTTTTCTCACCAAGGCAGATTCTGGCAACCAAATTTGCTCTTCAGTAGATCGGTACACTTTTCCATCGGCATGCATGCCCGGTCTCACCTTGGTATCCGCATCGATCAATCTTGCACTGATCTGAAATTGAGCACCGGAATAAACCGTAGAGGGAATGATACGATCCACGACACTTATGTAAGTCTGATCCGCCAGACTATTGAAGCCTACCTCTACTGTATCGCCTTCGCTGAAGTAGGTGATTTCGGTCTCTGGTACCATCAGCTCTACCTTCAGCTGCTGCATTGACTCCAGTGCCAACAATGGCTGCCCTGGAGAAGCCAGATCTCCTTCATTCTTGAATTTTTGAGATACAAAACCGCTGATTGGCGCACGAAGATTGGCGTAAGTTCTCAATTCATTGATCTCGTCAATGCTTCTTCTTGCCGCCTCTTCTTGCGCCTTGGCTGCAGTAAAGCCCGTGCTGATGTCGTCCCATTCTTTCTGTGTGGCACTACCCTGCTCGAACAACACTTTGATTCGCTCATGGTTCTTTTCGATGTTTTTGCGATTGGCCTCCGCCTGACTTAGGCCTGCCTGGGCTGCTGCTAATTTAGAATCCAGGTCCTTGCTGGCTATCTGAACTAGCAGTTCTCCTTTAGATACTTTCTGCCCTTCCTTTACAAAAACACGCTTGACCTGTCCCAGCAATTTGGTACTGATCACAGTTTGATCTTCAGCTACCACCAATCCAGCATAGCTCAATTCTTTCTTTCCTGCTTGCTTCTCAATCTTTAGCACTTCCGCATTGATACTTTCAGAAGTGGCCTCATTTGCTACGGTATTCGAGCAGGCTCCTAGGCCCAATAGCATAGATCCGAGTGCAAGGGCTGGCAAAATGTTTTTATATGATTTCATTACTTGTTTCATTTCTTATTGTGTGATTATGTCATTCATAGATTTAGATTCGATCTCAAAGAGCAACTGCAGATACTGATGCGTCGCTTGCAGTTCCCTCAACTGCTTGCTGAGATAGAGTGATTCGTTTCTTAATAGGTCGGCTGTTTTTTCCAATCCCTGAGCATAGCGATCCTTCACGATCTCATTCAATGCTTTGGACTGAGCGGTGCTTTTCTGTGCCAGTTCCAGTTGTGATTGAGCCAGCGCAAAGGCATTTTGCAATTCGATCCAGTTGTGCTGCGCATCGTTGACCATCGCCTCATATTGCATCTGCGCATATTCCTTTTCGTAGCGCGCACTTTGGACAGAGCCCAGATTCTTTCCTCCCTGGAACAAATCCCACTTGAGCTGCACACCTACCGTGTAGTTGTCTGCCTGATTGCCAAACATCTGCGTGTCGTGTAGATCGTAGGACCCGAAGGCATTCACTCTTGGGAGAAAAGCACTTTTCTTAGAATTGTGATTCACAGCCGCAGATTCTGCTTGCATTTTGGCCGCCTGTAGATCCGGTCTGCTTTCCCAAAATGCCAAATCTGAACCATTCATCTTCAACATCGGAATCGACTCTGTGGGCACCAATCGAACGCCAGCAGGTCTGCCCATCAGGTGTAGCAATTGCTGCTGCAACTTCGCCAGGTCGTTGTCCGCCTCCAGTAGACTGCTTTGCATTTGCAGTACTCTCAATTCCGCCTGCATTCTATCTGCATCGTTGATCATGCCCTGATCATACAGATCTTGCGTTACTTTGAGATCCTCCTCTGCAGAAGTCAGTGACTGTCTCACTACCTCACCTCTCTGCTCTGCCAATATCAAACCGTAGTACATGCTCTTGGCATGGATCATCAACTGACTGGTCAACCATTCCTTGTTCTTGTTCAATGACTCATATTGAAGCTGTGCTGCTTTCTTAGCATATATGCCATCCAGATTAAAAATCGGCTGCTGTACCTGTATGCTCGTATTGAAGTTGTCGATGCGATCAGGATCGTTGAGCAAGTCAGGATTGAAATCCACCTGCTCGATGCTCTCCTGTCTCAGTTTGATTCCGAAAGCCATCATGGGATCCGTAGTAGTCATGTAATTTTCCTGCAGACTCACTGATGGCAAGAACGAGGCATTGGCCTGCATGCTTCTGCCTTTGGCTATTCCCTGCTGAGCTTCTAGCTTTCGGATATCCCAGTTCTGGTTCAAAACTTCCTTTTTAACCTCCTCCAGGCTGTATTTGAGCGTGTCCTGCCCGAAAGACGGCCCTATCATTAAGATCATGAGGAGAGCGGTGTATACATATTTATTAATATGTATATATGTTGTTTTTTTCATATGTTTAATTAAATTTTTTTAGATATCACATTTAGACATACAGTTGATCACTGTTAGGACCTCCTCCAACTTGATGCTGTAGTAGATACTCTTGCCTTCTCTTTGGCTCGAGACGATCCCTTTCAGCTTCATGTTGTTAAGATGATGAGAGATCAAAGACTGTTCTACTTCACATTTTTCGCAGATGTCGTTGACACTCATCGATCCGTACTTAGATAGATAACTGATGATTTTGAGACGTACTGGATGACCAATCGTCTTCAAGATGAAAGCCACCTTTTCGAACTTTTCGTCATCCAGTACTAAATTTATTCTTTCTGTTTCTTCCATGGAAGATTCTTTTATTTCAAAGTAGTCGGACAAACATAGTCTGTCTTCTTGATACCCGTTTGCTGGATGGCTTTGAACCCACCTGAGATATCCGCAATATTATGATATCCTCGCGACTTTAGGATAGAAGAAGCGATCACCGAACGATAACCACTCGCACAGTGGATATAGTATTTTTCCTTCTTATCCAGCTCCTCCATGTGATCATTGATGTAATCCAACGGAAAAGTCATCGCGCCATCTACGTGCTCCGAGGTGTATTCTCCGGGCTTACGCACATCCAGCACAGTCATTTTCTCAGTACCAATCTTTGATTCCAGATCATCGGCGGTTACCGACTCGATGCTGTCTGTTTCTTTGCCGGCTTCTTTCCAGGCTTTCATTCCTCCTTCTAGATAGCCCAAAGTGTTGTCATATCCCACACGTGACAGTCTGGTCACTACTTCTTCTTCTCTTCCTTCGTCCGACACGAAAATAATCGGCTGCTTCAAATCCACGATCAAAGCACCCACCCATGGAGCAAAGCTTCCGTCGATCCCTATGAATATAGAATTAGGAATGTGCTCCTCTACAAAGGCTTCTTTGCTACGCGTATCCAGTACCATAGCTCCTTCATGATTGGCCATTGCTTCGAATGTCTCCACATCCAGGGCCACCTGACCTTTTTCCATCACATGATCGATGCTATCATAACCTGATTTGTTCATCATCGCATTTTTAGCGAAGTACTGAGGCGCTGGCAAAATACCGGAAGTCACTTCAGTGATAAACTCCTCTCTAGTCATATCCGCTCTCAAGGCGTAATTCACTTCTTTCTGATGACCTAAAGTATCCCAGGTCTCCTTGGACATATTCTTACCACAAGCAGATCCTGCTCCATGTGCTGGATAGACAATCACATCGTCAGGTAGCGTCATGATTTTGTTTCTCAAACTGCTGTAAAGATGCCCCGCCAAATCCTCTCGGGTCAAATCTGTTTTCACCGCCAAGTCAGGACGTCCGACATCTCCGATAAATAGAGTGTCACCTGAAAAGATCGCATGCTCTTTCCCATCCTCATCGATCAGTAAGTATGTACTGCTCTCCATCGTGTGACCTGGCGTATGCAAAAGTTTGATTTGTACATCTCCTAATGGAAACACCTCTCCATCTACTCCTATATGGCTATCATAACCTGTTTCAGCGTTAGGACCATAGACGATTTGTCCACCGGTCTTTTTGGCCAGGTCCACATGACCCGACACAAAATCCGCATGGAAGTGGGTTTCGAAAATGTATTTGATTTTGGCTTGATCCTGTTCAGCCTTTTTGATATATGGCTCAACCTCTCTTAATGGATCTATAATGGCTGCTTCGCCTTTGCTTTCTATGTAGTAAGCTCCCTGCGCCAAACAACCTGTATATATCTGTTCTATCTTCATGAGTTAATGCTTTTATACTCGATCAGTTTTACATTCATACCACAAATGTACGATCGTGATCATCCTGGGATTGTAACAATAGTTACTTAGCGTATAAAGTTAAAAGTAAAAAGGGGAAAGTTGGTGATTATTGGCTGTTGTGGCTATTTGCTTTTGGCTAGGTCAAGCCAAAAGACTTGCTAAATGATTCCAAGAATCTAGCTTCTAACATCTAGAAATCTTAAATCACATATTTAGACTCTGGTCTAACGTCTATTTATAAGTCTTGAATCTTGGTTCTAAAAGTCTAGTATCTAGAATCTAACCCAAAAACTCTTTCATCAAGACATTGATCTTACCGAACTCGGTAAGGAAGCCATCGTGACCATAGAGTGAATGGATTTCTCTGTAAGTAACATTAGGGATGTGCGAGGCGATCCACTGCTGCTCGTCAGCTGCAAATAACAAATCCGAGTCAATAGAAATCTGCAAAACATCTGCCTGGATCATACCCAGTGCTTTCTCAACTCCACCTCGGTCTCTTCCAATATCATGCGAATCCATTGCCTTGGTCAAAAGCCATAGCAAATAGGCTTGAAATTTTCGATCGATCAATTTCTTGCCCTGGTACCTTATATAAGAGTCCGCTCTGAAGTCATCCACCTGAGGTTCCGCATCAGCTTGCGTTTTATTGAAGATGGTATGATTACGGTAAGAAAGCATACCAATCGCTCGAGCAGCTGCTACTCCATGCTCACCAGCTCTCATGTGCGATTCTTTCCAGGTAGGATCAGCTTCGATCGCTACACGCTGTGAACTATGCACCGCGATTCTCCATGGTGATTCCTTCGGACCGGTTACTACCAGTATCAGTTTTTCAAAAAACTCTGGTTCCTGTACAGCCCACTCATATGCCTGAAAGCCCCCCATCGATCCTCCCAGACCAATAGCCACTTTTTTGATCCCCAGATGATCACGAAGCAGCTTGTGCGCATGCACCATGTCTCTGATAGTATAGAGTGGAAAGTCTGAATAGTATGGTTCCCCAGTTTCAGGATTGGTCGTCAGTGGACTCGTCGTACCATAGGGAGACCCCAAAATATTGGCACAAACGATGAAATATTTTTCTGGGCTCAGGGCCGACTCAGGCGTCAGTATATCGCCCCACCAATCAGCCAAATTGGAGTTGGCTGTCAAGGCATGAAAAACCCAAACCACATTGTCTTTGGCTTCATTCAATTCACCCCAGGTGTGATAGGCAATTTGCAATTCGGGCAATTCACCTCCACGCTCTAGCGCAAAGCCACCACCAATCTTCAGTATTTCAGGATTTTCACTCATAATTTTAGCGACCGCAAACCTAATAAATGTATGATAATAGTCACCGCCCTAACTTCAATTTCAGGGAAGAAAAAGCCATATTTGCAGCCACCTCTCCACAGTTCGGGGAGCTTTGAAGACACGAGACAATGACGAAAAAAAGTAGACATTTCGAAACAGAAGCCATCAGAACGCAAATCAACACAACCGAAGAAAAGGAACATTCTACACCGATGTACCTTACTTCCAGCTTTGTATTCGATGATGCAGAAGAAATGCGTGCTACTTTCGCTGACGAGCTCGAGCGCAACACCTATAGCCGTTTCACCAACCCAAACACCACAGAGCTAATAGACAAGATGTGTGCGCTAGAAGGAGCTGAGGCCGGTTTTGCTACCTCTACAGGTATGTCCGCTGTCTTCACCACTTTTGCCACGCTGTTGTCGGCAGGGGATCACATGCTATCGGTTCGTTCCATTTTCGGGTCGTCCCATACAGTGATTAGCAAGTTCCTACCGAAATTCAAAGTGGAAAGTGACTACCTCGATATCGGGCAAGAAGATCAGTGGCAGAATCTGGTAAAAGAAAACACCAAAGTCCTCTATCTAGAAACTCCTACCAATCCGGGCATCGAACTAGTCGATATGGAGTTCGTTAATGATTTTTGCAAAAAGAACGATATCATTTTCGTGGTGGACAATTGCTTCGCTACACCTTATCTACAGCGCCCTATTGATTTTGGTGCAGACCTGGTCATCCACTCTGCCACCAAGTACATCGATGGTCAAGGCCGTGTCATGGGAGGCATCATAGTAGGTCGTCAGGATTTGGTCAAAGAAATATTCACCTTCTCGCGCAGTACAGGACCTACCCTATCGCCATTCAACGCATGGGTACTATCCAAAAGCCTGGAAACTCTGGCGGTGAGAATGGATCGCCACTGCGACAATGCACTCGCACTGGCGCAATATTTGGAATCACATCCCCAAGTAGAATGGGTACGCTACCCTTTCTTACCCTCACACCCACAGCATGAGATTGCCAAAAAACAAATGAAGGCAGGTGGTGGCATGGTTTGCTTTGGGTTGAAAGGCGGACTGGAAGCAGGCAAGACTTTCTTGAAAAGTGTGGAAATGTGCTCACTAACTGCTAACCTTGGGGATACGAGAACCATCGTGACCCATCCACCTTCTACCACCCACGCCAAGCTAACCGATGAAGAGCGTGCTGCCACTGGTATCACTCCTAATATGATCAGAGTATCCGTTGGACTCGAGCATATTGAAGATATCAAGGCTGACCTGGACCTTGCATTTAGTAAAGTATAATGGAAAGAAAAGAGGCTGTCTCGAAAGCACCGCATTGTCATGTCGAGCACCGTCGAAACATTGATTCTGCCTTTCAATGGTACATTTTCTGGCCATCCGGCAGGCGGGCGACTTGGCCCAATTTGACAAAATTCAGATAAATGAACCTTTTGAGACAACCTCTTTTCTTTCTAGATCAAACCCATTAACACATGAGCCCAACACTTGTATTTCTGATCATCGCTGGATATTTCGCAGTATTGATGCTGATCGCAAAAATCACCAGCAAAAACAGTGATGCAGAAACTTTCTTCACCGCCAACCGACAGTCTCCCTGGTATTTGGTTGCCTTTGGAATGATTGGTGCCTCTCTTTCAGGTGTCACTTTTATTTCCGTCCCTGGTGAAGTGGGCAGCAGTCACTGGGCTTATTTTCAGATGGTTTTAGGCTACATTCTGGGCTATGCCGTGATTGCATTGGTCCTACTGCCTCTGTACTACAAACTGAACCTCGTATCTATCTACCAGTATCTAGATCAGCGTTTCGGAAAGAGATCATACAAGACTGGCGCCTTCTTTTTCCTCATTTCTCGAGTGATTGGAGCAGCCTTTCGTTTGTTTTTGGTAGCCACCGTGCTTCAGGTAGCCTTCTTCGATGCATTCAATGTGCCATTTGCGGTTTCCGTATTTGTCACCATCGCACTCATTTGGCTCTATACTTTCAAGGGCGGCATCAAAACCATCGTTTGGACCGACACCTTACAGACTTTATTTATGCTATTGGCCGTCGGTATTAGCATTTGGATCATAGGCAGTGAGTTGGATTATTCTCCCTCTCAGCTCATCCAGATTGTGGCAGATAGTGAGACTTCTCAAACATTCATTTGGGATTGGCAGGCTCCACGCAACTTCTTTAAACAATTCTTTGCAGGAGCTTTTATCGCCATCGTGATGACGGGACTGGATCAGGACATGATGCAGAAAAACCTGACCTGTCGCTCGCTCAAAGACGCTCAAAAAAATGTATACTGGTTCACATTTGTATTGATTTTTGTCAACCTTTTCTTTCTTGCCTTAGGCACACTGCTCTATCACTATGTAGAAGTTAAGCAAATTGACTTGACCGAAACTACCGATGCCTTGTTCCCCTACCTGGCGATCAACCACTTCGGCGTACTGGGAGGTGTGGTTTTCTTACTGGGCGTAACAGCTGCGGCTTATTCAAGTGCAGACTCGGCGCTCACGGCCTTGACTACCTCCTTCTTTATCGACTTTCTTGAGAAAAAACCGAACACTTCCAATAATGCCCAAAGGAGATGGATTCACGTGGGCTTTTCTGTATTGATTCTTGCTGTCATATTGATTTTCAAAGCATTGAACGACGATAGTGTAATCAACCAGGTCTTCCGCGTGGCAGGGTATACTTATGGACCTTTATTGGGGCTTTACAGTTTCGGACTTTTCACTTCATGGAAGATAAAAGATGCCTGGGCTCCTGTAATCTGTGTGATTGCTCCCGTGCTCACCTATGTCCTCAATGCGTATTCAGATGTGCTGCTAGGCGGCTACCAATTTGGCTTTGAACTGCTCTTGGTCAACGGATTACTTTGCTTTATTGGTCTTTGGTTGATCAAAGAGAGAGACTAAATCTCTAACTCCTTCATAGGATCCCACACGATCTCCTTGAAATTTTGAATTTTATCTTTCACGATTTCAATGCCCTCTTGCTCTAGAAGCTCCTGCATCAGCGTAGGAGTAGCAAAATGTGCTTTACCGGTCAATAAACCATTTCGGTTGACCACCCGATGGGCTGGAACCTCTGGCAAACCATGGGCGGCATTCATAGCCCATCCTACCATACGGGCACTCATTCCTGTCCCGAGATAGTTGGCGATTAGACCATAGCTCGTAGCACGACCTTCAGGGATCAATTTGACCACCTCATACACGTCGTTGAAAAAGCTATGCTCCTTGGCCATTATTTATACAGTCCAGCCTGATTCAACGCACGCTGATAGCGGGCTGCATTGCGATTGTGGTCTCTCAGATTAGACGCAAAATTGTGATAGCCCGAAAAGTCCTCCTTCGCACACATGAAGATATAATCATGCTCTTTGTAATTCAACACAGCATCAATGGACTTGATACTGGGCATATTAATAGGCCCAGGAGGCAAACCTGTGTACTTATAGGTATTGAATGGAGATTCGATTTGGGTATGCTTGGTGAGTACTCTTTTGATTTCGAAATCCTGTGCTGCAAAAACCAGCGTAGGATCGGCTTGTAGTGGCATTCCAGTCTTCAGACGGTTCAGATACAAACCCGCTACAACTGGTCTTTCATCTGACATGATGGTCTCTGCCTGTACGATAGAGGCCAAAACAGACACTTCTTTAGGTGTCATACCAAGTGCTTCGGCTTTCTTCTTTCTCTCATCCGTCCAGAACTTGTCATACTCTCGCTTCATTTTAGCAAATAACGCCTCAGCACTGGTGTTCCAATAGGCTTGATAAGTATTAGGAATGAACATAGAAATGATAGTCAGGCTGTCGAACCCATTGGCCTTAATCAGCGAATCATTTCTCAACACTGCCTCAAAATCCTCCGCTGTAATTTCCAGGTTTTTTGTGATTTTTTCAGTGAGATCAGAAACCAACCTCACGTTATTGAAAGTAACATTAACAGCCGTCTGACTACCATTTCTTAGCAAACGGATCACTTCCAGATTATTCATTCCGGGCTCCAACAGATACAATCCCGGTTTTACATTTTCCTGGTACCCCATGGTCTTAGCCAGAAAACTAAAGCTGACCAAATCATCCACAAATCCCCCATCAGCTATTTGCTTTTGCACATATTTATAATCCGAACCAGTAGGAATAATTAATGGTTTTGGATTCTTTTCATATAGAAAATTGGGGGCATAAACTACCTGATGAAAGTAGAAACCAAATGAAGACAACATCACTGAAAACGAAACGATGATGGCTCCTAAAATGACTTTTTTTCTGTCCATAAGGCCGCAAAAATAAGTAATTCAGCCAATCGACTTTTGTCGCCTTCTAATTATTTCAAAAGAACCCTTTGATTTACCCCAATCGAGGAAAAGAACAGAAATAGTACCTGACACGAAACCGAAATGTATCATAGGTATTGACTAAATTTGACTCCTATGAAAACGGAGTTCATCAAATTATATGAAGAAAATCCTGATCCCAGAAAAATCAGTCAGGTCGTAGATGTATTAAGAAAAGGTGGCGTGATCATCTACCCTACCGACACCATTTATGGTATGGGCTGTGATATTTTTAATACACGAGCCATTGAAAAAATCAAACAACTCAAGGGCATTAAGTCCAAAAAGGTAGACTTCTCATTTATTTGTTACGATCTGAGTCACATCTCCGAATACACCAAGTCCCTGGAAACTTCCACATTCAAATTGATGAAAAAAGCACTCCCTGGGCCTTTCACTTTCATTTTGAATTCGAGCAACAAAGTACCTAAGATGCTGAATGCCTCGAAGAAGACCATCGGTATCCGTGTGCCCAACAACAACATCCCAAGAGATATAGTCAGAGAATTAGAAAACCCAATCATCACCACCTCCATACACGACGATGACGAAATATTAGAATACTCCACGGATCCAGAGTTGATCCTGGAAAAGTATGATGGGCGAGTCGACCTGATCATCGATGGAGGATATGGCAGCAATGTAGCCAGTACAGTAGTGGACTGCACCGAAGGGGAAGCTTTGGTAGTGAGAGAAGGTATGGGAGACCTTTCAGAATTCTTATGATGACTATAATTGACAGCCAATACTTTCCATCCATACCCTATTTATCCTATATCAAAGCATCTGATGAAATTTGGATTGACGCCAAGGAGAACTTCGTAAAACAGACCTACCGCAACCGATGCTATATTTTAGGACCTAACAAAGTACAGCCTCTGTCGGTGCCCGTCAAAAATGGGAATAGAAAAATCCCTATGGACGAAATTCTGATCGATTATAAGCATGACTGGATCAAAGATCACTGGCGATCCATTACGACTGCCTACAACAAGTCTCCATTTTTCGAATATTACGAACCTTATATTCATGATATTTTGCATCGCAAACCTGAGCGATTGCTAGAACTGAATCAGGATATCATGTCATTTTGTCTCAAAGTCCTCAATATTGACACGAAAGTGAATTTGACAAATAAATATGAAAGTGGTGAAAAGGGTCAAATAGAGGACATGAGGTCTAAGATTCACCCTAAAAAGGATTATATTTGTTCAAAGATCAAAGATCCCATCCCGTACCCCCAGCTGTTTGGACAGGAATTTGCAGCTAAATTGAGCGTACTGGATTTGCTCAGCAATACTGGGCCCGAATCCGACAATTATTTATAAAAACTGAAGCATGGACATAACGATTAATAGTTTCAATCGTTTTTAGATTAATGTTTAGTTTTTATTAGATTAAAAATTATTTTTACTACTAACGAAGTAGCACATGGAAGCAAAGTTTTCAAATAGAGTCAAAGAGGTCATTTCACTAAGTCGCGAGGAAGCACTCCGTCTAGGGCATGACTACATAGGAACCGAACACCTCATTCTGGGAATGATCCGAGAAGGAGAAGGGGTTGCTATCAGTCTGCTAAAGAAACTGGGAGTTTCTCTTGATGAGCTGAGAGCCTCAATAGAAAAAGCCACCAAAGGATCTGCCACTAACAACGTGAAGAACCTGGCAAATATTCCATTGACTCGACAATCAGAAAAAGTATTAAAAATCACCTATTTGGAGGCCAAAATCTTCAAAAGCCAGTTGATCGGTACTGAACACCTTTTGCTTTCCATCCTAAGAGACGAAGATAATATCGGGACTCAGATCCTTGACAAATTTGATGTGGCTTACGATGTAGTGAAGGAATTGCTCGAATATCAGACAGAACATCCAATGTCTTCTTCATCCGACACGGATGAGCCAGAAGATGATTCTTCAAGATTATTTGGAGCGGGTGGTTCTGGCAGTTCTTCTAGCAAGGATCCGAAAGGAGGCGAAAAATCCAGAACTCCTGTTTTGGACAACTTCGGCCGTGACCTGACTAAATTGGCTGAGAACGACAAGTTAGATCCAATAGTAGGTAGAGACAAGGAGATTGAGCGTGTCGCTCAGATTCTGAGTAGAAGAAAGAAAAACAATCCAATCCTGATAGGCGAGCCTGGTGTGGGTAAAACTGCCATCGCAGAAGGTTTGGCATTGAGAATCGTTCAGAAGAAAGTATCCCGCGTACTGTTTGGCAAAAGAGTGGTTACACTCGACTTGGCCTCATTGGTAGCTGGTACAAAATATAGAGGACAGTTCGAAGAAAGAATGAAAGCAGTCATGAATGAGATTGAAAAATCTCCGGAAGTGATTCTATTCATCGACGAGCTGCACACAATTGTTGGCGCTGGAGGAGCATCAGGCTCGCTCGACGCTTCTAACATGTTCAAGCCTGCGTTAGCCAGAGGAGAAATCCAATGCATCGGGGCTACCACACTCGACGAATACAGACAGTACATCGAGAAGGATGGGGCTTTGGCTCGTAGATTCCAAATGGTAATGGTAGATGCCACCACCAAGGATGAAACGGTTCAAATCCTGAACAACATCAAGGACAAATACGAGGATCACCACAATGTAAACTATACCGAAGAGGCGATACAAGCTTGTGTCAACCTATCGGACAGATACATCAGTGATAGATTTTTGCCAGACAAAGCCATCGACGTAATGGATGAAGCAGGGTCTCGCGTTCACATCAACAACATTTATGTTCCAGATGAGATCGTAAGCCTGGAAGAATCTATCGAAGAGGTTAAGGTTGAAAAGAATCAGGTCGTAAAAAGTCAAAAATATGAAGAGGCGGCTCAGTTGAGAGACAAAGAAAAGAAACTCATCGAGCAACTCGAACTGGCAAAAGCCAAGTGGGAAGAAGAAACCAAATCACAGAGATACACAGTTAACGAAGACAGTGTGGCTGAGGTGATCGCTATGATGACAGGTGTTCCAGCGAAGAGAATTGCCCAAAAGGAAAGCAAGAAATTGCTAACCATGAAGGACGATCTTCAGAAGAAAGTCATTGGTCAGGACGATGTAATCGCCAAATTGACCAAGGCGATTCAAAGAACACGTGTAGGGCTGAAAGATCCGAAAAAACCGATTGGTTCTTTCGTATTCCTGGGACCAACAGGTGTGGGTAAAACAGAATTGGCCAAAGTACTTTCTAAATACCTATTCGACAAGGACGATGCCCTGGTGAGAATAGACATGAGTGAGTACATGGAAAAATTCTCGGTATCCAGACTCGTGGGGGCACCTCCGGGATACGTCGGATATGAAGAGGGTGGTCAATTGACTGAAAAAGTAAGAAGGAAGCCTTATAGTGTAGTTCTATTAGACGAAATAGAGAAAGCACACCCAGATGTATTCAATATCTTGCTACAAGTATTGGATGACGGTATTCTTACCGATGGTTTAGGTAGAAAAGTTGATTTCAGAAATACTGTAATCATCATGACTTCTAACATTGGTGCCAGAGACTTAAAAGATTTCGGAGCTGGAATTGGTTTCATGAACAAACCCAAAAAGAACAATTTGGACGACATCATGAAGTCTACGATTCAAAATGCATTGAAGAAAGCTTTCTCTCCTGAGTTCCTCAACAGATTGGATGATGTAGTAGTGTTTAATTCTCTAGAAAGAGAAGACATCCACAAAATCATCGACATTACTTTGGACTCGCTGTTAGAGAGAGTGATCGAATTGGGTTACAACGTAGAGCTGACCAAGAAAGCAAAAGATTTCTTAGCAGATAAAGGATATGACCCAGCATTTGGTGCCAGACCGCTCAATAGAGCCATCCAGAAGTATCTGGAGGATCAGGTAGCAGAATTCATCTTAACTGGAGATGTTCAGGAAGGTGATACACTACTTGCTGATTACGATGGTAAATCTGATGCTTTGAGTATTGCTGTTAAGAAAGGCAAATCGAAAAAAGAGAAGAAAGAATAGATGTAATATCTATCTCGATCATAAAAAAACAATCCCGATTCAAACATACATGAATCGGGATTTTTGTTTTTGACCTATGGGGTTAAGGTTTGTCTTTATGAGGATTCTACGTTCATATTTCTAACCTTTCATACATAAGATGCTTTCAAGTCCAAAATAGTTGCAAGCACTCTAAAATATTTTTCATCAAGTCGAAATAGGAACAGTCACTTTCACATCATCCCAGATCAAGACCAGATCAGTTCCATATTCGGTTTCTGGAAATTGAATCACAAATTGTTCCTGACAACAGGGATAAGACTGACTAGGAACCTCCACTCTCAAAACATCCATCGAATAGTCGGGTTCCCAATACCCCCAGGTTTCCAATTCAGAATTGAGTGCGACTGTCCAGGTCATTTTCCCCGGAATGGTATACAGCCTATAGCTACCTGCCTTGACTTTCAGTCCTCCGAATTTTACGTCATCCGAAAAACTAATAATGGTCGGTTCATTAGCGCCAGTACGCCAATAAGTATCATAAGGCAACAAATCTCCAAACACATTTCTGCCCTTTTTATATGGACGACAATAGTCCACTTCTATTTCCACAGATTCATTTTGAAAGGCAACCTTATCGGCGGGACTATATTTTTTGGTCGTTAAAATCTCGTAGACCACATAGGAACCAAACAGAATGACTATCCCTCCTACAACCCATAATATCTTTTTAAGCATGCTTTTAGTATTTAGTTAACTGTGAGTAGAAACTACATCGGTATCTAAAAGGTTACAAGCGGGGCTAATACAGACAAAATCTAAACTAGAAGTTGTCAGAAAATCTCTCAAAATCACATATTAATCAAGAAGACCTATAATATTTGGGGTAAAAGGTTAATTTTGATCTTTGATATATCATAAAGCACATGCACGATTATAATACAGTCCAGGAACATTTGATCCTAAAAGAATACGGGCGCAACGTTCAAAAATTAGTTGATCACTTATTGACTATTGAAGACAAGGAGGAAAGAAACAAGAAAGCTCAGACAATGGTTGAGCTGATGAAGCAAATCAATCCTACCGCCAAAGAAACGACTGAAACCAATCAAAAAATCTGGGATGACATGCACATCATCTCTGGCTTCAAACTGGATATAGAAGGTCCTTTCCCTACTCCAGACAAAGCTATTTTAGACAAGAAGCCAGATCGTGTCCCTTATTCAGCTAACGACATTACTTTCAGACACTTCGGTAAGAACATCGAACTATTGATTGATAAAGCCATCACGCTGGAAGATGCTGAAGAAAAAGAGGCTGCAATTATTCACATCGGCAAATTGATGAAGACTTTCTTCTACTCTTACAATCAAGACACTATGGAAGATGATGTGGTTTACACCAACATCAGGAAACTCTCCAAAAATCAGCTTGATATTGATATGGAAAAAGTGAAAGCTGGAAACCTCTTCGAGCCTCAAAAACGTGAAAAACGTAGCAACAGAAGAGCCCATAACAACAATAACAGAAGGAATAATAACAACAACAATAACAACAGAAGAAGAAGAAATTAATGGCTTCATTCCATGTGACTGGCGGCACCCAGTTGAAGGGCGATCTCATTCCCCAAGGTGCCAAAAATGAAGCACTTCAAATTTTGTCTGCGGTGCTTCTCACAGACGAAGAAATGGTCATCAACAAAGTCCCTAACATCAGGGACGTAAACAAGTTGATCGACCTACTCAACGAAATCGGAGTACGTGTCACCAAAAACAGCCCTGAGTCCTATACCTTCAAGGCTGATAATATCAATATTGACTTTTTAGAATCTGAAGAGTATAGCAAGATGGCTTCCTCGCTGAGAGGGTCTATCATGTTGCTGGGTCCGTTACTGGCTAGATTCAAGAAAGGCATGATTCCACAGCCTGGAGGTGACAAAATCGGAAGAAGGAGGTTAGACACTCACTTCACCGGTTTCCAAAAACTCGGAGCGAAATTCAAATACGATAAGGCTTCTGGCTATTATAAAATTGACGCCTCTCACCTGACTGGCACCTATATGCTACTGGACGAAGCGTCAGTAACAGGTACAGCCAACATCGTGATGGCGGCTGTATTAGCCAAAGGAAAGACCACCATATACAATGCGGCCTGCGAACCCTACTTACAGCAATTGTGTAGTATGCTCAATCGCATGGGAGCTAAAATATCTGGCGTAGGTTCGAACCTTCTGGTAATCGAAGGAGTCGAGTCTCTACATGGTACGGAACACACTATGCTACCCGATATGATCGAGATAGGTAGTTTCATTGGCATGGCAGCCATGACTCGATCTGAGATCACGATTAAAAATGCAGGCATTCCTCATCTGGGAATTATCCCTGACATCTTCAAAAGACTAGGGATCAAAATGGAATTCAAGGGAGATGATATTTTCATCCCTGAGCAAGACCATTACGAGATTGAAACCTTCATCGACGGTTCCATCATGACTATCGCAGATGCGATTTGGCCAGGCTTCACTCCTGACCTATTGAGTATTGCTTTGGTGACGGCCACTCAGGCTAAAGGAACTGTACTGATCCATCAAAAGATGTTTGAAAGTCGCTTGTTCTTCGTAGACAAGTTGATCGAAATGGGCGCTCAGGTTATCCTTTGTGATCCACATAGAGCTACCGTCATCGGTATGGATAGGAAGGTGCCATTGAGAGGCATCACCATGACCTCTCCTGACATCAGAGCGGGCGTATCACTCCTCATAGCAGCTATGTCAGCAGAGGGAGATAGCATCATCCACAACGTGGAGCAAATCGACAGAGGATATCAAAATATCGATGGTCGACTCAATGCTTTGGGAGCCAAAATCGAACGTATCTAATTCAAATCCATGAGAACAGTACTTCTCACGTACTGCCTTTTGATTTCAAAGTTGCTAATGGCTCAATCGAGCTATGAGCAACTTGAAATGATCTCTATACATCAATTAGAGAAAGAGGATACACTGAGATTTGATCTTAGCGGAATCGTAGAAGTAGATAATCGGTACTTTGTTATTTCTGACAAAGTATGGAACCGATACATTTATGAAATCTCATTGGATCAAAACAAGTTCAACCTTGTTCAATCCTACTTTTTCAACGCAAAATTCCGACTGGATCTAGAAGCCATAGACTACTGCGATGGCTATTTCTATCTGGCCAATGAAAAAAATGGCGGAATCTACCGATTGAATAAAAGCGACCTTTTTGATGGGAAGGGCAAACTAGAACTGATAGATATTCCTTTCGAAGACAAGCAACTAAAGCAAACCGAATGGGGCAATGCCGGATGGGAAGGATTGGCAATCAACTGCGAAAATCAAATCTTATACCTGGTCAAGGAAAGACAGCCGAGATTCATATTACCCTACGACAATAAGTCCAACCAATTACTCCCTGAATTTGACATCCCGAATACAGAAAGCAACGATTTTTCAGATGCCAAATTTGAAAATGGCTTTTTATACCTTCTCGAGAGAAACGGCAATTATATATCCAAGATTGACCCAGCGTCTGGTGAGGTGATAGACAAAAAGTATTATGGTCATATCTGCAGTCATCCTGAAGGGAAGCTCTTTGAACCAGAAAAATACGGCATGGCAGAAGCCCTGTTACTTAAAGAAAACGAAATATGGATTGGGCTTGACAACAATGGCATTCAGACAAGCACTCATGCCACTAACACCTACCAAATCAAGGGAAACAATCCTGTAATCATCAAATTCAAGCGCCCTAAAGGATTTTAATCCCTAGTTTTGCAACATGAGCAAACCGGCATTTCTGCAGCACATCAAGGAGAGCCTACAGGGCGGCACCTTTGTTAAGTTGACTTTGAGCAAACCTTTTCAAAAATCAAGTAGTCTTCAAAACTTGTATGTCCGACCGATTGAAATCAAAAATGAAACGGTACTCAACTTTCTCTTTCGCCATCTAACTCAGGACGAAACGAAAAACTTCGATTTTGAAGAGGGGCTGAAAGAAGTCGCCAAATATCTGGAGACGCATTTTAAAAATGCCGTGCTATGCACCACCACAATCGACTATACGCTACTGACCAGTAAAAAAGGCAAAACCACGCTACAAAAAAAGGCCGTAACCAGAGAAATAGAAGACGTGAGTCACGACAAACAGAAAAAGAAGCGATCTACAGCAGAGTCCACTTACCTACAGAAATTAGGAATCTCTGATAGCCAGGGAAACATCATCCCCAAAATGGCTGACAAGTATCGACAGATCAACAAGTTTCTTGAGATCATGGAGTCTCTACTTGACTCGGCTTCCCTCCCACCCAAACCAAAAATCGTGGACATGGGGTCTGGCAAAGGCTATTTAACATTTGCGCTCTATGATTACCTCACTCAGAAAGGTCTGGATGTACAGGTGACGGGAATAGAATTAAGGAAAGATCTGGTGGACTTCTGTAATCAGGCAGCCACGGAATTAGGATTCGACGGGCTCAACTTTTTGGATCAACCCATAGAAGAATACAACGATAACGATATAGACATACTGATCGCGCTGCACGCCTGCGATACTGCCACAGATGACGCGCTAGCCAAAGGAATCGCTTCCAAAGCAGCCCTGATCGTATCGGCACCCTGCTGTCACAAACAGATCAGAAAGCAGCTCAAAGGAAAACCTGCCGAAAACCCAATATTGAAATACGGTATATTCAAAGAGAGGCAGTACGAAATGGTAACAGACACCATTCGCGCCTTGCTCCTCGAGAGAGAAGGATACGAATCCAAAATCTTCGAATTTGTATCCAATGAGCACACACGCAAAAACGTGATGCTAGTAGGTATCAATCACCACAATACCAGAAACAGCGAACAGAGCACTACCAAAATCCAAGAAATCAAGAAGGAGTTTGGGATTGAATATCAGCAGTTGGAAAGGTTGTTGGGAGATTAATACAGCCTTCTAATTGGTCTTTCCATGAACCTAACCCACTTCAGAAGTGAATGGGGTACTTATGCAAGTGGGGTCCCCCACTAAAAAGATGAACCAGCTCATGTTTTAGGTGAGTGCTCGCAGCAAAAACATGCGCCTCCGGACCAAAAAGGTACCCCTGGGGACTTCAAACACTCAACGCCGCAGCAAAAAGATGCGCGCTCGGGTCTTTTTGCTCCGATCGAGAGGTTCTGAGATGCGAGCTCGCATGTTTGTAGTGGGAGGGGGTACTTCAAAGACGACTGACCCCACCTCTGAAGTGGGGGTACCCACCTCAGAGGTGGGGTCATTTATCATTTACACACTCACCGATTCTTCCTCCAGCGCTTTCAGCACATTTTTGGCCTGAATAATATGTCGCTGATTGTGCGCGATCACGAAACGAAAGGCATCTCCCAATCTAAAAGTAACCAAACGACCTATCGCTGATGAGATCTTAATGGCCTTTAGATCTAAGCTAGCTGCCATGTCCAGATACTTAATCAACTCCAGTTGATCCTTCTTAAACTTCGTTAATGTATCGGCATGAACTTTCACCTCTGGATCGAACTTGCTCATGGTGCGCATTGGAGATGGGATCGATCCATCAGGTCTTGGCTTCATCACTTTCACGAAATAGTTTCCCATCCAGCTACTATCATACTCCTCCTTATCTGAGGCTTTGGCCTTGGGCAATTTCTTTTCGAACAGGGTTAAATAATGCCCGTCTGCAATATTGAGATGTTCTATGCACTCGATCACACTCCATTTGTTTGGATTGGGACGCCTGGACAATAGCTCCTCGCCGAGGGTTTCCAGAGACTTCACTTCTTCTAATACTTCTAGAGTGTCTTTTTTGAGGGATTCGATGAGTTCAGACCTTTTCATAGTTTGTGTTTTTGTATGATACAAAGCTAAATGAGTTTGATTTTTAAAAACTTGATCTAAATCAAGTTCGTTCTACAACAGAATTTTTCATGGTACTTTTCCTCATCCGACTGAAAGTCTCAGGGGTCATACCCAGATAAGAAGCCAAATACTTCTGAGGAACTTTTTGAAAAATGTGAGGGCTATCCTGCATCAGTCGATCAAAACGCTCTTCTGCCGAAAAATCTCGCACCTCCACTTGTCTCCTACCCATTCCTATCAGTATCCTGGCATTGAACATTCGCCCCCAGCGTTCCACAGATTTGTAGGCATCGTACATTTCCATGAGATCCTGGTAGCTGATCCTCAGGGCCTCCACATTAGACAATGCCTGAATGTTCCAATCCGACGGCTTTTGATCCAAAAAAGAATCATAAGCTCCCGAAAAATCCCCTTCGTAAGTAAAACCGACAATAGATTCGTTCCCATTTCTTCTGAAAAAAGCCCTTAGCACTCCTTCATGTACGAACCAAAAATACTTTTCAACCTTTCCCTCCTCGATCATAAAATCACCTTTCTTGAACCGATGAGGATGCCATCGCGAGGAGAAATCCAACCACTCTGACTCACTCAATGGAGAAAGAGAATCGATGCGTTCGTGTAGGTGTTCGTATGCTGTCATGAAAAAAAGCTGCTTTTTGGCCAGATATCTAAGATAAATAGAATCTCCTGCTTCCTGAAGTGATCGCTTTGTATAGATTTGTTGTTGGACGATTTTTTAAACAACATATAAATCTTTATGCAAGAGTTAAACGACATCTTGATCCTAATTGATAGTTATATAGGCAGCTCTGGCTGGTTTCCTTATGTACTACTTGGGACTGGACTATTCTTTACCATCTACCTAAAGTTTCCACAAATAAGATATTTCGGATTTGCCGTCAAAGTAGTAAAGGGCAAATTTGACAAAAGCGATGATGAGGGTGATACCTCCCATTTTCAAGCGCTGGCTACTGCGCTTTCGGGTACAGTAGGTACGGGTAACATCGCTGGGGTGGCGCTGGCCATTCATATTGGCGGGCCCGCTGCTCTATTTTGGATGCTAGCCACTGCTGCAGTTGGTATGTGTACCAAATTTGTAGAGGTGACTTTGTCTCACAAATACCGTGAAAAAACAGAAGATGGCACCATGGCCGGTGGCCCCATGTATTTCATGAAAAATAAAATGAACATGAAATGGTTGGCCGCAGCATTTGCTGTTGCCACTGTTTTATCGTCATTCGGGACAGGTAGTTTGCCTCAGATCAACAGCATCTCCACGACGCTATACTCCACTTTTGGCATTGATTTGATGGTCACTGGAGCAGTTCTTTCTGTTTTACTTGGATTGGTCATTATTGGAGGGATCAAACGAATTGCAGCAGTGACAGAAAAGTTGGTTCCTTCTATGGCTCTAATTTATTTCATCGGTGCTTTTGCTGTGATTTTCTACAATTACGATCAGATCATACCTTCTTTCACTTCCATCTTTGCAGATCTATTTTCTGGTTCATCGGCTACCGGTGGTTTCCTGGGAGCCTCTGTAGCTTTCGCATTCAACAAAGGCGTAGGAAGAGGCCTTTTCTCTAACGAAGCGGGTCAGGGTAGTGCACCTATTGCCCACGCTTCTGCCAAAGGACACGAACCTGTATCAGAAGGTATGGTGGCCATCCTCGAACCATTCATCGATACCATTGTGATTTGTACAATCACAGGTATGGTATTGCTTTCATCAGGGGTATGGAACGAAAAAATGGAGAATCAATTTGACTATGCTGATTTGACCATACTGGAGCAAGTAAATGCTTCAGATCAAGACGAAGAAGGGCAGCAGATTCTCTACAAGCACATATCAGGAAAAGAAACTTTGCCTTCATTTGACGGTACCTTAGAGGTAAAAGATGGCAAGGCAATCAATCCTGTTACTTTCATTCATGCCAGATCATTAGCTGAGAATGTGATGATATATAAGGACGGAGAGCCTTTTACTGGCGAAACAGAAATTGAGTCAGGCTATCCCACTGATATCACCGTATCTTTCAGAGGAAAATCACTCATCCATAGTGCTCCTCTAACTGCAGAAGCCTTTGGACGCGGATTTTTCGGTGAATATGGAAAATACATCGTCTCTTTAGGAATTTTACTATTCGCATTCAGTACTGCCATTTCATGGTCATATTATGGAGATAGAGCTATGACTTTCTTGTTTGGAAGCAGGTCTGTAGTCTACTACAGAATCGTATACGTGATTGGATTCTTCGTGGCTTCTTTTACAGACACCACGATCATTTGGTCCCTTGCCGGTATTGCCATTGCGGTGATGACACTTCCGAACCTTTTCGGGCTGGTCTACCTTCACAAGGACATGAAGCAAACGGTCAATGAATTCTGGGATGGATTCAAAAAAGAATACCCGGACGAAAAGACTCCAGAGTAACTACTCCTAAGAAAATCAAAAAGGCTAGCGAAATCGCTAGCCTTTTCTAATTTATCAAAACTACTATTACTATTCTTTTGGGTTTGTATCTGAAAGAGCCTTGATCTGACCAGAATAACTGATCCTATTGCGGGCACCGCTGGTTATACTCAGACTCGTACCGCCAGTGGCACCCATATTAAAAGTACAGGCGTAAGTCTCGTTGCCCGTACTGGATCTCGCCTTGAAAGTAACCGTGATCCTGTTTTTCTTTTCATTGTATTTGACCTCATAGTTTTCTACCGGGCCTTCGATATTGATTCCTCCCTGGCCACTCATGTCATACATCTGAACTGCGCCAAAGTAAGGCATGCTGGCCTCAGCTTTTTGATCAGAAATTTTGAATTGATTCGGGTTGGAAATGAGATTGATTCTTCTCCCTTTTTGGGTAGTAGCCCAATCGGCCACAAAATAGTACTCGCCAGATTCCAGGATTTCTTTAGTCAAAGCATATTTCTTTGCTTCTGCTTCCTTCTTAGCTGCTCTTTTTGATTGTTTATCCTGAGCCAAAACCGCAAATGCGGTCAACAATAAAAGTGCGAAAATGATTAACAGGCTTCTCATGGCAATAAACGTTTGCTGCGAAGACTTAACCAAATGCTATGCCAAAGATTAAATATTGGCTTGAAAAGGAATACTTTCTTTTCCAAGGAGGCCCAGAGCCGACTCGATGGTAGGGTGAAGATTATCAAGTCCTATTTGGTCCGATAGTCCAGTCCTTTGCAGTTTGTCTCTCACCGGCCCAATGACTGAACTCATCTTAAACACCACTCCTTTGGCCTGAAGATCAGTTTGAATCTCACGAAGGCAATTGATCCCCATAGAGTCAATGTCACTGATGCTTTGACTATCAAGTATAAAAAGCTTTAAGTCCGGCTTTCTTCTTACAATGGAAGCCACCTTTTCTTTCAGCGCATCGACATTGGCAAAATAAAGTCGGGCATCAAATCTCAAAATACTCACCTCTTCTTTTTCGACGGCATTTTGGAAACGGTGGATGTTTCTAAAAAAACGAGTCCCTTCGATCTGACCCAATTCCGCCATATGAGGGATGGATGTTTTATATATCAATACAGCCAGCGACAATAGGACACCTAATATGATACCCCACTCTACACCCAAAGCGATTGTCCCTACAAATGCTACAGCCAACATCGTAAAATCCACCCGATCGGTATACCAAAGTGACTTGACTTCTTTGATATCTAATAAAGAGATAACTCCTACGATCACGATAGCTGCCAAAACTGTGCTTGGCAAGTAATAAAATACAGGAGTCAAAAAAAGCAACACAAGAGACACCACCACTCCCGCTATCACAAGCGCCACAGTTGACTTAGCCCCTGAATTGTTGTTGACGGCTGATCTGCTAAAACTGGCTGATGAGGTAAATGAGCTGAACATAGACCCTACGACGTTAGCTACTCCCAGCGCCACCAATTCCTGATTGGCTCTTACTTCATATTCATTATTTCTTTTAAACTGAATGGTTTTAGCGATAGAAAAAGCCTCCATATAGCCAATAAAAGCCAAGGTAAATGCCATAGGGAGCAAACCGCGCAACCTTGCCACACTCCACTCTGGAACCGAAAACTCAGGCAACCCATCAGGGATAAACCCTACAATGGCTACACCCAATTGTTCCAAATCAAAAAAGTAAACCACTGCTACTCCCAGCATCACCAGGGTCAGCCCAGCTGGCACTCGAGGCGCTACCTTTTTCATCACCAGAATAAAAACTATTGCTGACAGCCCAAGAACAAGGGTAGGAAAATTAACCTCCGTAATCCTGGCAAAAAGCTCGATGATAATCTCATGGAGATATTTGCTCTTGGGCAAATCAATTCCTGTCAGATATTTAATATGATTGATAGCAATAATCAAAACCGCGGCATTGGTAAAACCAGCGATCACAGGGCGAGATAAAAAATGAGTGAGAAACCCCAATCGCAATGTCCCCATCATCACCTGAATAACACCAATCATCAAGGCCAGTAAAATGGCCAGACTGATATAATCTTCAGAACCTACAACAGCCATAGTGGAAACTCCCGTAGCGACCAGCAAAGAGTCCATCGCCACTGGCCCAACAGCTAACTGTCTGGAGGTGCCAAAAAAAGCATATATAATAGGAGGAAAAATCGATGCATACAATCCATACACTGGAGGAAGCCCTGCTATCATAGCATAGGCCATACCCTGAGGCACGAGCATGACCCCCACCGTCAACCCGGCGATCAGGTCACTTCTAAAATCACCAGACTTGTAATTCCTTACTACTGCAAGGAAAGGGAAAATTCGCTCCATAGCATCAATTTAATCAGATGCACAAAAATACCTCAGCTTACATGGGGATTTTGTAACCCTTGTTACAATGTTCTGTCCTAAAGGATTTCTATTCGGTTGCGGTGCAGTTCGATCCGGTCCTCCTGGGACAGTTTCTTCAGCAGTCTGGAAATAACGACACGTGATGTTCCCAGATCATTGGCAATCTCCTGATGGGTGCGAGTGATTTCGTAGGTACCAGTATTCTCCTTTATATCCAAAAGGTAATTGAGTAGGCGCTCGTCAAGATTCATAAACGCTACAGAATCTAGTGCATTGAGCATTTCTTCAAAACGAGTATTAAAAGAAGAAAAGATAAATTGACGCCAGCTGCTGTACTTCATCCATTCGTCCATGTACTGCAGTGGCACCATGATAACCAACGCATCCATTTCGACGATCGCTTTTATTTCACTTTTCTTGTGACTGGTACAGCAAGTCAGTGACATGGCACAAGTGTCGCCTCCCCCCAGGTAATACAAAAAAAGTTCATTTCCTTTCTCGTCTTCACGCACAATCTTAATCGTACCTTGCATCACGAGTGGAATAGACTTGATATATTTGCCATAGTCTATGAGAGTGGTGCCTGCACCGAGTTCTTTACTTACACCTTTGGCAACTATTTCATCAATCAATTCTTTCTGAAATACTGAACCATATTTGGCAATTAGCAACTCTCTCATATTCAAATAGTCAAAGAAAAATTCATTAAACAAACTAGAAGTCCCCAAAATTCGGAAATAGACTTTAAATATTAAATTTAAATCTCTAAATTTGCGGACTTATTTTCTTACAAGACGATGAAAGAGAATAAAAACTTCAGAATCGACATTTTCGGACTCAAATTAGGGGTTCATGAATTTGATTTTGATTTTAACGACACGCTCTTTGAGAATCATGAGGACAGTCTGGTAGAATCCGGACAGGGAATTTGCAGAATCGAGCTAGTCAAAAAAGATCGCTTAATAGAGGTCAATTTTGACATTGAGGGTTCGATCGTGCTGACATGCGATAGAAGCATGGAAGATTTCGACTTCCCCGTCAGTATTCAAGAACAGCTGATCCTGAAATATGGTGAGGAGTTTGACGACAGTCAAGACGAAATCTGGACAATACCTAATGGTCAGCAGAGTATCAACATAGAGAAAAATCTATTTGATTACCTGACTTTAGCTGTTCCGATGAAAAAGCTTCACCCTAGATTCGAATTAGAGGAAGAGGATGATGAGTATGAATTGGAGTTGGTTTACTCATCGACCGAGGACGAGGAAGAAGTAGATACCACTCCAGATGAAGAAGAAGTGGATCCCAGATGGGCTCTATTGAAAAAAATTAAGAATAAGGAAAATTAAAATTATAAGAAAATGGCGCATCCAAAACGCAAAACTTCAAAAACAAGAAGAGACAAAAGAAGAACTCACTACAAGTCTGAGGCAAAGAACTATGTAGTTTGTGCGACTACTGGAGAGGCTCATTTACCTCACCGGGCTTATTGGCACGAAGGCAAATTGTACTACAAAGGAAAAGTAGTAATCGAAAAAGAAGTTTTAGCATAAAACTTTGATGCTTCCGGGTAAAATATTAGAAGTCTGCTTTCTGAGCAGACTTTCTGTGTTTATATGAATGATGCATGCATACCATGTTTTAAGAGGATTGAAATGCCCTTTTAATACTGAAATAAATGCTTAAATTGCCGATTCAAAAGATACCAACAGAGGCTAATATTTCAACCTGATTTTACCAATAAGACAATCTGCAAATGAGTAAAATAACAGCTGCAATTACGGGCGTTCAGGGCTGGGTTCCTGATTACGTACTGACCAATGCAGAACTAGAGACCATGGTAGAGACAAGTGACGAATGGATCACTTCTCGTACAGGTATCAAAGAAAGAAGAATATTAAAAGGTGAAGGACAGGGGACATCTGTGATCGGCATAGAAGCCTGCAAAGGCTTGCTCGAGAAAACAGGTACTGATCCTAAGGACATAGATCTAATCATCTGTGCTACTGTCACACCAGACATGCCCTTTCCCGCTACAGCCAATATCGTAGCAGACAAAATTGGTGCTATCAACTCCTTTAGTTACGACATGTCGGCCGCTTGTTCAGGCTTCTTATACGCCCTGGCAACAGGCGCTCAATTCATTGAAACAGGCATGTACAAAAAAGTAATCGTGATCGGAGCGGATAAAATGTCCTCTATCATCAATTACAAAGACCGTACAACCTGCATCATTTTTGGTGATGGCGGTGGAGCCGTGCTTTTAGAGCCTAACGAAGAAGGCTTAGGCGTTCAGGATTCAATATTGAAAGCAGACGGTTCAGGAGCAGAATATTTAGGCATGCCAGCTGGAGGAAGTAGAATTCCTGCTTCGATTGAGAGTGTACAGGCTGACAAACACTATGCTTTTCAGGAAGGAGCTACCGTATTCAAATTTGCTGTGACTAATATGGCAGAAGTTTCTGCCGAAATCATGCAAAAGAATAATCTAACCGCTGATGATGTCAGATGGTTAGTGCCGCATCAGGCCAACAAAAGAATCATTGACGCCACTGCGAACCGTATGGGAATCAGTGAAGAAAAAGTAATGATGAACATCGAAAAGTACGGCAACACGACTGCTGGTACTTTGCCCCTGTGTCTTTGGGACTACGAAGATCAACTCCAAAAAGGAGATAATATCATCCTTGCTGCATTTGGTGGTGGTTTCACATGGGGTTCTATGTATATAAAATGGGCCTACGACCCGAAATAACTTGAAAAACTAAAATTCTGATTTAGCAATGGCTAGCACAGCAGATTTTAAAAATGGAATGTGTATTGAGTACAACAATGGGTTGTACTTCATCGTGGAATTCCAACACGTAAAACCAGGGAAAGGTCCGGCCTTCGTACGCACCAAATTGAAAAATGTGGAAACAGGAAAAGTGATCGACAACACTTTTACGGCAGGACACAAAATCAACACTGCTCGTATCGAGCGTCGCGACTACCAGTACCTATACAAGGATGACTTAGGCTACCACTTCATGGATAGCTCTACTTATGAGCAGGTATCCTTGCAAGAGGACCTGATCAATGCGCCTCAATTTTTGAAGGATGGTCAGGAAGTGGTGGTGATTTTCCACGCCGAGGAAGAAAAAGTATTGGGATGTGAACTCCCGATGCATATCGAACTGGAAGTAACCTACACAGAGCCAGGTCTAAAAGGAGATACAGCAACTAATGCAAGTAAACCCGCTACGCTCGAGACAGGTGCAGAAATCCAGGTTCCTCTATTCGTGAACCAGGGTGATGTGCTAAAAATCGAAAGTAGTACAGGATCTTATGTTGAAAGAGTGAAGAAGTAATTCTTGACTCTTTTTTTGTGCGAATGCAAAATCCAAGAAAATTGCGCAATTCGCTTAAATTTGTAAGAATAAAGAAGCGGCAGCTTTACAAAAACATTAATTAAACAATCGATCAAATGAAGGTTAAAGAAATAAGAGATTTAATCGACTTTCTATCAAACTCTGGTTTGGAAGAAGTAAACATTGAAACTGAAGAATTTAAAATAAAGGTTAAGAGAAGCAACGAAGCTCAGATCATCGAAAAAGCGATATCTGCACCTGCTCCAGTTGCAGCTGCTCCTGCCGCAGCTCCTGCACCTGCACCGGCTCCAGCCGCAGCTACTGCTGCACCACAAGCTGAAGCTCCTGCAGCCAGCGGAAGCAACTATGTAGAAATCAAGTCACCTATGATTGGTACTTTCTACCGTGCAGCTAATCCTGAGTCTCCTGACTTTGTAAACATTGGAGACAAAGTAGATAAAGGTTCACCAGTTTGTATCATCGAAGCGATGAAGCTTTTCAACGAGATCGAATCAGAAGTATCTGGAACTATTGTAAAAGTATTGGTTGACAATGCTTCTCCAGTAGAATACGATCAGCCGTTGTTCCTGGTAGATCCATCTTAATTATTCCTTCATTTAAATACCTCAAGCAGTGTTTAAGAAAATATTAATTGCAAACAGGGGAGAAATTGCGCTAAGGGTAATCCGAACGTGTAAAGAGATGGGCATCAAGACAGTAGCTATTTATTCTACTGCAGATGCAGAAAGTCTTCACGTGAGATTTGCGGACGAGGCAGTATGCATCGGCCCAGCACCCAGCAACCAGTCTTACCTGGATATCAAAAAAATAGTTTCAGCAGCAGAAATCACAAATGCTGACGCCATCCACCCTGGATATGGCTTCTTGTCTGAGAACGCTGAGTTCTCAAGAGTTTGTGAAGAATATAACATCAAATTCATTGGTGCAAGTGCAGAAATGATCAACCAAATGGGTGACAAAGCCACTGCTAAAGACACCATGAAGAAAGCGGGTGTTCCTACGATCCCGGGATCTGACGGACTGTTGGATTCTGTAGCTCAAGGAAAGGAAATTGCAAAGAAAATCAAATACCCAGTCATACTGAAGGCAACTGCCGGCGGTGGTGGACGTGGTATGAGAATCGTCAAGAAAGAGGAAGATTTTCAAAAGGCATGGGATGATGCTCGTACCGAATCTAAAGCCGCATTTGGTAATGATGGCATGTACCTCGAAAAATTCATCGAAGAGCCACGCCACGTAGAAATCCAAATCATTGGAGATAGCACAGGTAAAGCTTGTCACCTATCTGAGCGTGATTGTTCTGTGCAGCGTAGACACCAAAAATTGGCAGAGGAGACTCCTTGCCCAGCTTCTGTAATGACACAAGAGCTGAGAGAAAAAATGGGAGCCGCTGCTATCAAAGGTGCTGAGGCTATCAAATATGAAGGTGCCGGTACTGTTGAGTTCCTTTTGGACAAACACGGTGATTTCTACTTCATGGAAATGAATACACGTATTCAGGTGGAGCACCCGATTACAGAAGAGGTTACTGATTTTGACCTAATCAAGGAGCAAATTAAAGTGGCAGCTGGTATTCCTATTTCAGGAAAGAACTATTTCCCACAACTTCACGCGATCGAGTGTAGAATCAATGCGGAAGATCCTTCAAAGGATTTCAGACCTTCTCCAGGGAAAATCACCAACCTTCACCTACCAGGTGGACACGGTGTACGTGTTGATAGCCATGTGTATGCAGGCTACACCATTCCTCCAAACTATGATTCTATGATTGCCAAGCTGATCATTTCAGCTCAATCAAGAGAAGAGGCTTTGGTTAGAATGAAGCGTGCACTAGAAGAATTCGTAATCGAAGGAATCAAAACGACTATCCCATTTCACATCAAGTTGATGGAAGACGAAATCTTCAAATCAGGCCAATTCAATACATCCTTTATGGATAGCTTTGACTTGACTGATCTTTAATTTCATTAGTCGATAGACAATACTTATTTTAGTAACCGGGTATGCTTCATGCCCGGTTATTTTTTTGTCCTCATGAGAATCACACTCTTCATCCTCCTTTTCTTTAGCACCCTCCAATCAGCATTGGGCCAGGACAGTCTGCAGACGAAAAAGGAAAAAGAATTATTAACAGGTCTTGGAAGTGGGTTTTATCAAGGTGATTTAGAAACCGGACTTAGCAATGGTCAACTCCTTCTTACTCTTGGCATTAAACTCAATAAAAACAAAAGACTCAACAGCAACATCCTCCTAAATTTTGGGATGCTACAGGGCAACCAATTGGATTACAGTTTTGACGATGGCTCGGGCACACCTACTACTCCCAACGAATCCTTCAATACTGACTATTTCAGCATCAATTACGAACTACACTTCAACATCATCCATCGGGAACGTTTTCAGGTTTACTTTTCACAAGGGATAGGAATCATGAGATTCACCCCAAAGGATGAGGAAGGAAATTCCTTGATCGATCAACCTGTTAGCCGACCCATAGGCGAGGATTATCGCAACTTGACTATTATGCTACCTAGTCAAATTGGCCTTTGCTATTATTTGGCCAACGACTTTGGGATTGGGTTGCAGGCAGGGTATTTCAATACCTTGACCGACTACCTGGACAATCTATCTAGCTGGGGCGAAAAAACAGGGAATGACAATGTACTCTTTTATCGCTTGAACCTGAACATCCCTATCCGCTTCTAAAGTATGAGAAATATCCCAACCTTCATCATATGTGTTTTATTGTTTGCCTATCAAGCAAGCGCTCAGGAAAAGATCAACCTTGGCATATTCGCTGGCTCTGTCACAAATAAGTTTGTTGGAGACAGGACCTCAGATGTAGCAGAGGTTCGCTTTCAATTCGGCAATGCCTATCAATATGGAATCATGGTTGATTATGGACTCAAGTCTGACGTCTATTTAGCCTTCACTCCGTCATTCAAACTATCCAAAGGAAACCTGCAAGAAATCAACCCTGATTACGTCCTAAATAGCGACCAAAGCTTCATCACTACCAAAAACATCTCCTTGCACTACCTGTCACTGCCTCTGGAGTTGAAACTAATCAGCGACAATCAACATTGGCAGTTTTTCACAGGCCTGATCTATAATCAACTATTAAGCGCCAAAGGGAAAAATACAAGAACAAACGAGACCAGTGACCTTTCACAAGCCATCAAAAACTACAATTTCTCTGCCATGGTTGGGTTGGGATACAGGCTGCATATTTTCAAGCAATTAATCACGCTGGATCTGCGCTATACACAAGGGCTCATCAATATTTCAGAGGGAGAGCAGCAAAACACTCAGAACCTGCCAAGACTAAAAACCACATCTGTTGAATCTAGACTCACCTGGGTGCTACCTATAGGCAAAAAAGACAAATGAAAAAGCTCAGTTTCCTCATATCACCCCTTCTGTTCACTGCCTTTTTCATTCAGGCCCAGCAACTACCTAAAGTACCAGAACTGAATGGACATGTATTCAATAGCATTGAAGCCATGCGTTCACCATTTATTCGCACGCAGTTTGGGCTAAATATGTCCATGGCTAACACCTCGGTTTTTAATTCCCAATCTGTAGAAGTGGGTGATACTACCTTATTCAGTCTGCGAAATGAATTACTATATGTGGGTTTAAGTCTAAGGTATTCTCAAAGGGTAAAAGATTGGGCGAATTTCTTTATGCGGCTGAACTATTCGGCAAGATTAGGGACTGGCGCTCAAAGCATTCTAACACAAGGAATTAGTTCTATTACCAGCACCGAGACTGGCGTAAAATTCAAACTATCTAGTGGTAAGAAGCACCAGTTGGCCATGTACTATTCTCTCACCAATACCCAGGCCAGCATAGTTGATGTTACCGCCTATGTCAATGATCTGATCGATGGAGCAGATGACCCAAGCGTAACTCAAAAAATCCCTTCTCTGATAAGTGGTGGCGGCTTGACCTTCTCCTACGCTCCCTCCCATTGGTTGGGAATCAATACAGATATGAAAATGGCCTATGGAGAAACTCTCAAAAGAGGGGAAAGTAAATGGCAATATTTTTATGCTCTCAATATGGATTTCTATTTCGAAGAGCTCATTGGGTTTCCAATATCCCTGGTGATAGGAGGCAGCACCAACACCCAGGTCAACACCTTTTCAATCCATGGAGAACAACACCTCCAATGCCTATTTCAAACTAGCCTATTCTGGATCAGGTTCCTTCTTGATTGCACTTACAGCCTATACCGGTAGCACCCCGATAGAAAAGAGCGACAAACATGTAGGAGCACAAGGGGCTAACTTCAGTACCATACTGTATTTCTAAGACTAAAGCTTTTTAAAGCTCCCGAAGGTAAAATTCTGAACGGTATCGAAAGGAGTAGGATGATCCACATTCATGGTTTTGATGACCTCAAATTGATCTTTCAACAATTCCTGCATTGACAGAGCGGAGTATTGCTTTATTTCAATCCCGCTGCATTTTTTCGGTCCATTCTCTGAAAAGGTTCCCAGAATCAGATAAGCACCACTAGACAATCCCTTACTGAGCGACTTTAAATAATGGTCAATGTCATTTTTCTGAGTCAGGAAATGGAAAGCCGCTCGATCGTGCCAGAGATCGTAGCTCTGATCCGGCGTAAAACTTGAAGCGTCCGCCACAATCCATTGAACTTGATCCGCTCGATCCCCCAACCTCTGTTTGGCCCGATCGATAGCAGCCTTGGAAATATCAAGTACGGTAAGATCCAAATACCCATTGTCGAGCAAATGATCTACTAAAAAACCATCTCCTCCACCTACATCAATGATTTTGGCATCTTTGGGAAGTTGGCACGCTGCGATTAACTCTAGGGAAGTTTGGGGAATAGGCTGGTACCAACTGACTTCATTTAGACTTTTGGTATGGTAAATATCCTCCCAGTGTTTTTTTCGTTCTTGCTCTTCCATTGTTTGCTGCTTAAAACAAAAACCTATACCGGAAGCGTACTTCCAAACATAGGTTTTATAAGTATGTGTAATTGTTCTTACGCTTTTTCCAAAGCTTGGTTGATCAAGTAGACCAAATACTGTCTATGAGCCTGTGTAGCTGTATTCCCAGAACTCGTGCTCGCCATTTTCTTGATACTTTTTAGATTGTAAAGAGCCATGGCTTTAGCTGTAGATATATGACTGCTTTTTTCATCCATAATATCAATCAATCGCTGGGTGTATTCCACTTGTAGATTCCTTCTATTGACGTTGACACTGGTATATCGGTCTGCTGCAAACATCATGTTATTCAAATCCTTCATATAGCTCGACAAGCTGTATTCATTGCCATAAACATAGGAATCACTCAATCTCTGCAAGGTGTTTTGATGCATCAGTTGATCTAACACTCCTTTCTGAATCTTAAGGATTCTTTCCTGAATTTTCGGATCCTCAGTTCCTCCATAAAAATTGAAACCTCTTCGTTGATCAGCCAGATAGTTGTACAGTTCGGCAGGAGCTGAAAATGCTTCTGGAGAGAAAGTAAACTTGCCTAAAGCGTCCATAGCACGTTTCTGATCTTGCAATGACACAGGCGTATAGGGCTTAGTAGCTCCCTCCTGCCCTACCATGGCACGGTCTATATATACACCCCCTACATATCTAGACAATACCCTGGAGGCAATATCTTGAGACCTCAACAAAATCCCATAATTCATTTTCAACTCTTCGTAAGACTCTCCCTCCTCGCTGAATTTATCCTTAAGCGTTTTCATCGTAGCATCGATGATTTCGAAGCGATCGACCGAATAGGCTATAGCATCTCCCGACATATCATCAATCATCACGCGAGGATCTATACCGACACCTGGCGAGCGCATGTCATCTGCATCATTCCCGAAAATCAAATCTGGCTCAGTGGATCTAGCCAATATCTTTTCGAGGTTCTCCTCACTCCCATCGCTATAATAGCCATAGGTAATCGCCCAAATATCGTATGGGCCAACAGTTGTAGAATAGTACTGTCCTTGCTTCGCGCGATCTTTGGTTAGGTTGATGGCTGTATAGTCCATCACTGACCCAGTCAGGCATTGGCCTTCGATCAATTCTTTGTTTGCCAATTCAGCAGGAGAAAATCTCTGACTGGCTTTCATATTGTGATTGAGACCCAGCGTATGCCCTACTTCGTGCATAACCAGCTCCTTCATCGCCTCTCTTTTCAAGCCTTCCATTTCCATACCAGAGGCTCCAACTGCTTTCAAACTCGCTAACCCAAGTAAGGTATTACTCTGGAAATGATGTCCTGCACTACAAATCATAAAATTGTCAGCAG
This sequence comes from Reichenbachiella ulvae, assembly GCF_025833875.1. NCBI lineage: Bacteria > Pseudomonadati > Bacteroidota > Cytophagia > Cytophagales > Reichenbachiellaceae > Reichenbachiella > Reichenbachiella ulvae. The sequence continues at coordinate 3,216,649 of NZ_JAOYOD010000001.1, forward strand.
CAGTTTCTTCAAATAGTTTAGCGTACTTCACACGATTGGTATGGTACACAAACTCCAGCATGATGTCGGCTCCCAGAATCTGTCCTGTTTTTGGATTGACAAAACTAGGACCATATCCACCAAATGGCGGATTGGGTGAAGAAGTCCATCTCAATACGTTGTAATTCAAATCACCGGCATCCCACTCTGCATCGTCAGGCTGCGTCTTCACAACTACTGCATTTTTAAATCCTGCCGCTTCAAAGGCCTTATTCCACTCCAGAACAGCTTCTTCAATAGTAGCTCTAAACTCCATAGGGGTCGTATTTTCCATCCACCAGGTGATCGGCTCTACCGGCTCAGAAACCGCTGCCTCAGGATCTTTCTTTTTCAAGTCCCAACGGTGAATCATGTCTCTGTAGGCAATCGGATCTGTAGTGGTCATGTCTTCAACATAGGTCAGAAAGTAACCCACTCTGGGATCATCAAATCTTGGCTGATAATCATTGTCAGGAATTTTGATCAAAGAATGCTGAACCAGAATACTGATGTTACGCGCATCGGCCAAAGCATTAGATTCAATGTTGTTAATCTTACTATTCTCAAAAACATATTCAACAACCAAATCCGTATTATCACTGTAGTTCTTAATACTCTTGATTTTAGATTTATCCTTACTTAGTGACCCTAGTTTGAATGCCTTGGGCTGCTCTCTGAATTGAGTAAAATCTACAATCCCCAAAATCTCTTTAAGAAACAAATCATCTCCTGCAATCATGTAGCCACCTTCTTCTTCACTTCCTCCCAGGATTTTACCAGAAAACAGCACACTGTGACTCACATTCGCTTCTTGGGAGCGACTCAATTCATTTTCAGGATCGAAATAAAACGACGTGTTCTGCGAAATGATCTCAATCTTATCAAAATGCTTTTCAATTTTGATGATCTGAGATCCTCTGAACTGTCCTCTAAAAGCAGAAACTGAAACCGCTCCATTCTCTATATAATACCAGTGAATGAATTCCTGACCAATCTGATCCATAGCAAAAAACACCTTCGTATCCCCAGAAGTCGAGTCCTGATAGATATCAAACAAGCCCTCATACTTTTGATGCTTCTTGATCAGTTCGCTGATCTTTTTCTTTTCTTCTTTTTTATCTTTTTGTTCGGTATCACCTTTTTTGTTTTTCTTTTTTCTCTGGGCCAAAACATCCTGATTGGCGAGTCCCATCGAACAAATAAGAACGGCTACAAAGAGCCAGTGGAATGGTTTCTTCATTTTGAGATATTGAAAGTAAATTGTTTAATTATCTAGTATCAAAATACATCCATGAGTCGAATTATGTTATTGTTTTTTGCCCAAGTGTCAATATCAGTGATGAGTGGCAATTATTCCTGACATTGTACCGCGATACCTCAGTATATTGATGCTATCGCATTATTTTTACAGCACAATCAAAGTTCCTGATTTTGAACAACAAGAAATACTGTCCGTCACTTACGGCCTATCAAAGAAGAGCCTCAATTGAAGTCAATATTGGTGAAACGCCTTTAGGCGGAAACCAACCGATCAGAGTCCAATCCATGACTACCGTAGACACTATGGATACGAAAGGTTCTGTAGAACAAACCATCCGAATGGTTGAGTCAGGCTGTGAGTATGTACGCATCACTGCCCCCAGTATCAAAGAGGCGCAGAACTTGCAAAACATCAAAGATGAACTGAGAGCACAAGGAGTCAACGTACCTTTGGTGGCAGATATACATTTCACACCTAACGCGGCAGAGTTAGCTGCAGGCATAGTAGAGAAGGTTCGAATCAACCCAGGCAACTACGCGGATAAAAAGAAATTTGAAGAAATAGAATATACCGACGAGTCCTATCAGGCGGAACTTCAGCGCATCAGAGAAAAGTTTGTCCCTCTCGTGAAGCTTTGTCAGAAGAATGGAACCGCCATGCGCATCGGGACCAACCATGGTTCGCTATCGGATAGAATCATGAGCCGCTTTGGTGATACACCTCTGGGCATGGTCGAATCTGCCCTGGAGTTTCTGCGCATCTGTAACGAGATGGACTACCACGATATCGTGCTATCGATGAAGGCCAGCAATACCCGTGTGATGGTTCAGGCTTACCGCCTGCTGGTCCATAAGTTGGAGGAAGAAGGACTCAAACCTTACCCTCTTCACCTCGGGGTAACTGAAGCAGGAGATGGTGAAGATGGACGAATCAAATCAGCTGTTGGTATTGGAGCCTTACTAGAAGATGGATTAGGTGACACGGTTAGAGTTTCTCTGACCGAAGAACCAGAGTTCGAGGCGCCAGTAGCGGCCTCTTTGATCAAAAGATACGCCACTCGATCTGGCCATAAAGAAATTGCAGCTTTATCAGAATCGCCAGTAGACCCATTCAATTACGAAAGAAGAAAAACTGCTGAAGTATTGAACTTTGGGAACGAAAATGTGCCAAGAGTAATTGCCAATTTCAGTGAATTCAAACATGTAGAGATGGCTGATCTCAAGGCGATTGGTCATTACTATTTGCCAGAGTTGGACAAGTGGAAAATGGGAGACACAGGTGCCGATTATGTCTACAGCGGCAGTCACCCTATCAGCTTCATGCTTCCAAATGGACTCAAAGAAATTCTGGATTATACCAGTTGGATGGAATTGGAAGATCAATCCAACAAGTTTCCATTTGTCACTTTAGAAGAATGGCAACAATTGAGCGATGATCAATTGGCATTTGTATCCATAGATGCGGCAGATCTGTCAGCAGTCGAAAGTCTGAAAGGTAAGCAAAACGCCATCCTAATGCTGAGCTCTGGCAACTCGCACACCATGGCAGAGATGAGACGATTCATTTTCGAATTAATCATCCAACAGATAGATCTTCCAGTCGTACTCAACAGTCGAATTATCGAGAGCGACCAAAGCGAATTTCAATTGGCCGCTGCTACAGATGTGGGAGCCCTGTTGATCGATGGATTGGGAGATGGCGTGATGCTGAGCGGTCATGGTGACAAGAAAATCGAAAACAACACGGCCTTTGGTATACTACAAGCTGCTCGCACGCGCATGACCAAGACCGAATACATTTCCTGCCCCTCTTGCGGCAGAACGCTGTTCGACCTACAAGAAACCACAGCTATGATTCGAAAAAGGACGGATCACCTGAAAGGCGTCAAGATCGGCATCATGGGATGTATCGTCAATGGCCCTGGAGAAATGGCCGACGCTGACTATGGCTATGTAGGTTCCGGAAAAGGAAAAATCACGCTTTATAAAGGGCAAACCGTAGTAAAAAGAGCCGTCCCATCTGAGCATGCGGTGGACGAACTGATTGAAATAATCAAAGAAGACAACAACTGGGTAGAACCCGAAACGATAAAAGCCGAAGTGTCATGAGTGAGGAACAAGAAAAAAGCAAAGGAGGATTGAAAGAGTTCTTTTCTATTGGAGAGGTTTTTACCTACTTCTTCAAAAAGAAGGACCACTACAACAGCTTCAACCTGAAAGCGATGCACTTCATCAATAAGTTTTCGATTGTGGTATTTTTATTGGGATTGATATTCTTTCTGTCAAAGAAGTTTTTGTTCTGATCCAATCAAAACAAAAACTTCCTTCAGGTATTACTTACCAGTTATGATGAACATATCCTTTGATCTGCTCCTGATAGATTTGATCTACAGCTGCTAGTTGCTCTGCAGTCAGGGCAGGTAGTTCTCCAACACCTAAATTAGATTCTAGCTGTTCCGGTTTAGAAGCTCCCGGGATCACCGTACTCACTTCAGGTCTTCTCAGAATCCATTTGATTGCAGTCTGAGCCAGGCTTTGATCTCCAAAGATTGCCTTCAACTCTTCCACAGCATCCAGACCTTTTTCATATGGGATACCTGCAAAGGTCTCTCCTTTGTCGAATACCGCTCCGTCTCTATTGAAGTTCCTGTGATCCTCCTTATCAAAAGTACTCTGCTTGCTGAATTTACCGGTTAGCAGACCACTAGCTAAAGGCACACGCACGATGATCCCTACGTCCTTCTTCACGGCTTTTTGGAAGAACTCCTCCTGCGGTCTCTGGCGAAACATATTGTAAATGATTTGCACAGTGGTGACATTATCAAACTCGATGGCCTTCATAGCTTCCTCGATTTTTTCGACACTTACCCCCAGGTTCAAAATTTTTCCTTCCTGCTTCAATTTTTCGAACTCTTCGAAAATTTCTGATCTATAAAACACCTGAGTAGGCGGGCAGTGTAGCTGTATCAAATCGATGCAATCCAACTGCAGCCTTTTCAATGAATCCTCCACATAGCCTCGTAGCGCTGCTGGAGTATATCCTTCATTGACATGTGGGCTGATCTGCCTGCCACATTTGGTAGCCACAAAAATTCGCTTACCTGCACTTTTGATGGCTTTCCCTACGGCTTTTTCACTTTCCCCATCCTCATAGACATCTGCAGTATCGATAAAGTTTACCCCTCTATCTATGGCTTCCGCTAGTATATTCTGAGCCAACTGATGATCAAATCCTGATCCCCATTTACCTCCTACTTGCCAGGTACCTAATGCTACGTCAGTTATCTCAAATCCAGTTTTACCTAATCTTCTTTTGTTCATAATCATATTTAGTCTAATCGTTTTGGGAAGTGCAATTTAGCCCATTCAATGAATCCAAACACAAGGTAAATCCTGCATTTTTGTTCGTTGGATCGTGCAAAACGAAAATCCTAAACCGAAAGGCCCTAACTTGCAAAAGATGGAGAAGCAACAAAAGGAAACACAGGCAAACAACCCTCTTCATGGAGTGAAGTTAGTAGATATATTGGAGCATCTGGTAGCGGTGTACGACTGGAGCGAGCTAGGTCATCGCATCAATATTCGCTGCTTCAAATACAATCCTAACATCAAATCAAGTCTGGCCTTTCTGAGAAAAACCCCCTGGGCCAGAGAAAAAGTAGAGCAGCTCTACCTCAAGTCTCTGAAGAAAAAAGCACCATCCATCAAAAACAGATTAAAAAAAAGATAATCATCTTCATTCGACCCAAAGAAAAACCTGATTCATCTCACCTTTTACAGGTTTCAGTCTTTCCATTTTGGCATTTGAACAAATAGCGATTAAATAGCAAACAAATCAATTGCTATGTTACCTCATACCATTTTCGCATTCATACACTTTGTAGCTGCTTTCGGGATTATGATTGGTCTCGTATACGAACGCGTTACATTAAGTCAGACCCTTTCCATCCAGGATGCCAAAAGAATCCAGAAGGCAGATTTGATCTATGGATTATCAGCCTTAGCCGTGCTGATTGCAGGCTTTATTCGAATTTACTTCTACGAAAAAGGAAGTGAATTCTACCTTGCAAGCCCATTCTTTTACGTCAAAATGGGCGCTTTCACTGTGGTGGGAGTCTTATCCATTTACCCAACCGTTCGCTTCCTGAAATGGAACAAACAAATCAAAAATGGAGAAGAACCGATCATCACTGCACAGCAGTTTTCGACCATTAAGCTGTTGCTTAATTTAGAAATCGTGGGCGTATTAATTATGCTATTTGCAGCCTCTGCCATGGCTCGTGGCATTGGGATGTAAGACAGGAAACTGAAGGATAAGCAAACCAAAGGACTATTTATACCAATCCAATAGTACTACGTTTACCTTTTGGCTTCCTTCATTCACAGTAGCTTTGAACTTTTGGATATCACTCAAACCTCCTTTGCCTCTGTAGTGATAGGGTATCACGATATTCGGTAGAAAATCCAGGGTAGCATCTGCCGCAGCATCGACATCCATGGTGTAAGGCAGATTCATACACACGAAAGCCAAATCAATTTTTTTCAACTCACGCATTTCCACGATATCTTCTGTATCTCCTGATACATAGACTCTTTTACCTCCTATGGTCAATACATAACCATTGCCTCTCCCTTTGGTATGGCGAGAACTTTCGTCTTCAGGCAAATTGTACATCGGCAATGCTTCTATATTAATGCCGAGAAGTTCTTTACTCTCTCCATTGCCTAATATTAAGATGTCACCAAACTCCTCTCCCAACTGATCAGCTACAGCCTGAGGTGCAACAATCTGAATGTCCTTAGCCCCCATAGCAGTCAAGGTCTCCTTGTTCATGTGATCTCCATGGATATCCGTAATTAGGATTAAATTAGGCTTAGACAGTCCCTCAAATGCCTCTACCCCACCTGTCGGGTCTGTAACTATATTCAGATCTCGATAACTGATCATCATGGTGGCATGCTGGATTGGGGTGATCAAAATATCCCCATCCGAAGCTTTGAGGGAAAAAGTATTGTCCTGAGCAAAGGTTAAAGTGCAAAGACTTAAACAAAGAAGAGTACAGATGAATTTCATAAACAAGGTGATTTATATGGTTCAGAAAGGTACAAAATTTTGACTAAAATCAGCAGCAGAAACTCCACCCAAACAGCAAAGTGTACCCTGGAAGAACGACCCAAACCATAATGGCAGACTGCCAGTCAATCAGCGGTCCAGGTGACCAGAAGACTAAAGGACAAGAAGACTAGCGGACCAGAAGACCAGAAAACCAACATTAAAACAAATTCAACTGATTCTCAGAGGCGCGTCGAAAAAGAGATCGATTCAAAGGCTCCATCTTACCATCAAGCTTATATTTCTTGATCGCTAGTTTAAACATCTTAGAAATTTGATTGGCATGCTCTCCCTCTCCCCGCATCCGCGTTTTGAAACGGCTGTCATTCAGTTGACCACCATGCAACTCCATGATCTGATTCAGCACTTTTTCTTTTCGATCAGGGTAGTGAGTTTCCAGCCACTGCTCAAATAATTGGCCAATGACACCATTCAATCTCACGACGGTATGACTCAGGGCGCCTGCCCCATTTTCAGCTGCCTTTTCGGCAATCTTCATGATCTCCTGATTGTTGATCGATGGGATCACAGGTGCCATCATGACCATCACAGGTATTCCAGATTCAGAAAGCCTGCGCACCGCATTGAAACGCAAGCCTGAAGTGGAGGTTCTTGGCTCTAGTCGCTCCCTGAGTTTCTCATTGAGCGAAGTGATGGAAATCGCTACTCGGACTAAATTCAACTCTGCCAACTGCTCCAAAATATCCAGATCCCTCAAAACCATGGCATTTTTAGTAATGATACCGACAGGGTTTCTGTATTCAAGACAGATCTGTAGCAAACTACGTGTGATCTCTAGCTTTCGCTCGATCGGCTGATAGCAGTCGGTATTGCCCGACAGCATGATGGGCTGCCCCTTCCAACTCTTACTGTCCAATTTTTTTCTGAGCAAAGCCGCAGCTTGATGCTTGACTAAAATTTTGCTTTCAAAATCACGACCCGCACTGTAGCCCCAGTACTCATGAGAATTGCGCGCATAGCAATAAATACATCCATGCTCACAGCCCTGGTAGGGATTCATCGAATACTCAAATGGCAAATCAGGACTGGTGACTTTATTGACAATCGTCTTTGGATAGATCTTCTGAAAAGCCGTTTTCTTCTTTAGTGTTTCTCCATTGAGATGTAGGTGTTCATAGAACTCCTGGTCCATCTCAACCTCACCTTTCAGGAACTGATTGTGTGGATTACTTTGCGCGCCTCGTCCGTTATTTTGATCTAACATAGCATTCTCGAATCTCGATTCAAAAATGCTAATTATTTTAGTTTTTAACTAAATATTATAGCTTTATTCTCCAGACCTTTCCAGTAATTTTGGATCCATGTTTTTAGAAGCCTTGGCTCCTAGCTTTTTCATGTCCTCGGCTCGCTTCACCAGATTCCCCGTTCCGTCATAGAGTTTTTTAGCCGACTCCTTATAGGCCTTTTGTGTCTGATCCAGATGACGACCGATTCCCTTTATATCTTCCACGAAAGCCACAAACTTATCGTACAGCGCACCTCCCTGTCGGGCAATCTCGATGGCATTTCGATTTTGGTACTCCTGCTTCCAGATACTCGCTATCGTTCGTAGTGTAGCAATCAGGGTCGCAGGGCTCACGATGACGATATTCTTGGCATACGCATCGTTGAATAGCTCAGGATCTTTTTGAACCGCTATGGAAAAAGCCGGTTCGACAGGGATAAACATTAGCACAAAATCCAGTCCCTCAACTCCGTAGAGGTTTTGATAATTTTTCTCACTCAAACCCTTGATATGAGCACGCAGGGATAGCAAGTGCGATTTGATTTGCGCCTCTTTCTCCCCCGTATCATCCGTATTGGCATAACGCTCATAGGCAATCAAAGAAACTTTAGAGTCCACAATCACACTCTTCTGATCTGGCAGTTGTACTACCACATCGGGCTGGTAGCGATTGCCTTCTTCGTCTTTTAAGGATTGCTGAATAAAATACTCTCTTCCCTTCTCAAGTCCCGACTTTTCGAGAATACTCTCAAGAATGAATTCGCCCCAGTTACCTTGGGCCTTTGTATCTCCTTTGAGGGCTTTGACTAGATTCTCTGCTTCTTTGGTGATCTTCTGATTCAGCTCTTTGAAGCCTGAGATTTGCTCTTTCAGGGCAGAGTTTCTTTCTATACTTTCCTTATTGGTTTGCTCGACTTTCTTCTCAAACTCGACAATTTTATCCCCTAGTGGCTTGAGCAGTTCGCCAACCTGCAGCTTGTTTTGATCTGTAAACTTCTTGCTTTTTTCCTCGAAAATCTCGTTGGCCAGATTCTTAAATTCTGCAGAAAATTTCTCCTTAATTTCATTCAGCTCCTGCTTCTGCGTTTTCAGATTCTCCTGCAGATTCTTGTAATCAGACTCCAAACGGGCATACTGGTTGCTCAGGTGTAGCTTCTTATCTCTTTCGGTTCTTAGCTCTTCATTGATAGTGTTGATGTCCTTGCCCAGCTTTTCTGAACGATCGCGCTCGGCTGTCAATTGGTATTCCAGCTCCTTTGCTTTGAGCTGATCATCGGACTGTCCGCTATTCTGAAACTTAGATTTGGCCATGAACCAGGCAATCACTGCGCCCAACACAAGACCAGTCAACAGGTAGATAAAATGAAATGCTTCCATGCAACAAATCTAGACAGAGCCATCCAAATGAGACGACCTGTCAATTGCTTTCTTTGACAGAAAATCAAAAGCCTGTCCGCTAAAATTTCTTTCTGTCTATAAATCTTCCCAACTTTTCGGAATGAAGTCAATCCCTATCTATCTCACACTGCTTTTTCTGGCTTTGAGTGCCTGCAAAAATCACAAAGCGCCGAAAAAGGAAAACAAAGATTACGGTGATTTTGAGATATCGTCCTACACTCCGGATACACTCTATCGCTTTTGCGGAAATGAACTCCAGCTCCTTCCCAAAAACACCACCGATCAATACAGCTACTTTGTGCGAGGCGCCAAACTCAAAGCACAACCCAACGACCCAATGACCTTTTGGATCGAGCCATACAAAGAAAAAATCACCCTCCACGTCATCAAAAACGAAAATGACACGTCCTATCTATCCTATATCTCTATCAACATTCCAGACCCTATACTTTCTAAAAAAGCAGTAGGTGATTCGATAGACATCTCAGCAATACAGCCTGATAAAAAAATTCTCAAACTGCTCCCCAATGATTGCGAATATCTATTCCGATACCACGGAGGATTGCAGAGCAAATTGCGATTTCACAAGGAGGAAGTTCCTGACCGAATGCCAGCTGTATTTCGAAAAAACTATGAGGGAGAAATGGTGCCCACCAGACTAAACACCAGGGAGTGAGAAGGGTATAAAAAAAGGGTCCAAGAAAAACTTGAACCCCAAGGTCAAAAACTCAAAATAAAAAGGACTAATCAAATCTTAATCCACAACAACAAAACGAATATACGAGATTTTAAATCCAAAAAAAAATACCTCTAATAGAACTTGGCTCATATGACTTTTTAGTAATTCCGACCAAACCTAAATAATTCATTCTGATCGACTTTGACGGCTGGCATTTTCGTTTAGATTTGCTGCGATGAGCTTTGCAAATGTGACTTTCCTATGGGGGCTTTTGGCCTTGAGTATTCCGATCATTGTTCATCTATTTAATTTTCGGAAGGCCAAGGTTGTTCAGTTTTCGAACGTGCGTTTCCTGCATCAAGTCAGAAAGAAATCCTCTTCCAAACTTCAACTCAAGCAGCTTCTGGTATTGCTATGCAGGCTTTTGTTCATTGCATTTTTGGTTTTGGCCTTTGCTCAGCCTTTTATCCCTGGGCAAGAAGAGGGATTGAATTCCTCTTCTGTGATCTTATATGTTGACAACTCCGGCAGCATGAACAACCTGAATCAGGAGAACACAGCCGCACTAACAAGTGCCAAATCCATGGCCGGCCAGTTGATAGATCTATACCCTACTGCCACCCAATTCAAAATACTGGATAACGATTTCGGGTCACAATCCTACCATTTCAAATCCGCACAAAAGGCAAAAGATATAGTCGCAGAAATGGACTACTCTCCTGTGAGTCGCACAGGTCAAGAAGTAATAGACAAAATAATGGCTCTAAAAGACGAAGGGCAAGAAAGTGAGATTTTTCTGATCAGCGACGGACAAAGAAGCACTTTTGGTCAATTGGATCAGGTGGCGGATAGTAGCTCCCAATACTACTACCTACCCATATCTACGCTGCAGAGCAACAACCTCTCGGTAGATTCGGTGTATCTCAATCACCCCTTCGTACTCGCTCACAACGACAATGTGTTAACTGCGCGAATCAAAAACAGTGGCAATTCTTCCATTGAGGATCTAATCGTCAAACTACAACTGAATGGTAAACAATTCGCAAGTGTGGCCATCAATATCGATGCTCAATCCACTAAATCCATCCCTTTCGAATTGAGCAACCAGCTCCAACAATACAATGAAGGAAAAATCAGCTTTGAGGACTTCCCAGTTACCTTTGACAATGACTTTTACCTCTCTTTCAACCTCGCGCCTAAGATCAAAGTGACAGAGATCAAGTCTACTTCAGAAAAAACTTACATTCAAAAAGTATTCGAAGACAATGCGCTTTTTGAGTTTCAATCCTTTGCCAGCGGTCAAATCGACTATCAGGTTTTGGAGGGTTCGGACCTGCTCATCTTCAATGCATTGGACGAAATCAACAACAGCCTGAATGCCCAGGTAGCCAACTTATTAAGCAGAAAAAAATCTGTACTGCTGATTCCGCATCCACAAGAAAGATTAGATGAAATCAAACAAGTGGGCTTACTCAACTATCAAAACATCAGCTCTCAAGAAAAAATTGAGTTAAAAGCTCCTGATCTGGAAAATCCATTTTTCGCAGGGATCTTCGAGAGCTTGGATCAAAACACTGCACTACCAATGGCAGCTCCACTATTCAAAATAGCAGGTCTGCAGCAAAGCCTATTGGAGCTAAAAACCGGGCAGTCTCTACTGAGCAAAATCAGCGGACAAGGCAACCTTTATGTGCTGAGCACACCCCTCATTACCGAACAGACCAATTTCTTTCGACATGCATTTTTCGTCCCAACGATGCAGCGAATCGCTGAACTAAGCGCCAGCAGCAGCAATAGACTCTACTATACGGCAGACCACAGCAACATCTCGATCACGCTCGACAGCATCAATCACCAGAAACTCTATGAATTGACACCTTACAGCCATGAAGGTAATGCACTGATACCCTCGCAGAGACTGGTACAAAACCAGCTGGTCATGGATTTCCCCAAATATTTGCTCAAACCTGGCAATTATCAACTGAAGTCGGACCAACAAACACTTGGCTTTGTTTCCTTTAATCAGGCGCCTGAGGAATCACAACTTGAGACACTTGATTCAGAAGAATTTGAAGCGCTGTATGCCGGACTGGAAAACATGGAGCGATTCGAAAAACTAAACAGTCAAAACTTCAGCCAAACCATGAAAGAAAAATACCACAGCATTGAGTTATGGAAATATGCTTTACTTTTGTCAGTGGTATTTTTAATAGCCGAATCCTTGCTACTAAGATTTTTATAAATGAGCATTTTTATAAGGGAAGCCAAAGTTTTGGATCCGCAATCTTCTCACCACAACAAGGTTGTAAACATCCTGATCAAAGAGGGAAAGATCATCTCCATCGACCAAAAAGAACATCGCGCAGATACTGTCATTGATGCCAATGGACAGTATGTGATGCCGGGGCTTTTTGATATGAAAGCCAACTTCTGTGACCCGGGATTCGAGCACAAAGAAGACATTCATAGCGGTTGCCAGTTGGCAGCAGCTTCAGGCTTTACAGGAGTGGCTTTGATCCCAAATACAGATCCCGTCGTTCAAACGAAAAGCCACATCGAATACACCAAATCAAAGAGTCGCGACTATCTGACAGACGTATATCCGATAGCAGCAGTGACCCTGGATGCCAAAGGCGAAGATCTGACTGAGATGATCGATCTGCACGAAGCGGGCGCCATTGCCTTCTCCGACGGTGAGCAACCAATGTGGCATACCGACATCATGCTGAAGTCCCTGATCTACCTTCAGAAATTCGATGGCCTGCTAATCAACCAGCCAGAAGATAAGCTTCTGACTCGTTTTGGCTCGATGAACGAAGGGATCGTAAGCACCGGGCTGGGACTAAAAGGCATGCCAGCCCTGGCAGAGCACCTGATGATCAAAAGAGACCTGGACATCCTGGCCTACAGTGGTGGACGACTGCACTTTTCTAACATCTCTTCCAAAGAAAGTGTGAAGCTGATCAAACAGGCTAAGAAAAAAGGACTGAATGTGACCTGCGATGTGAGCATACATCACCTGATTCATACGGACGCTGATTTGGAAGATTACGACTCCAACTACAAAATCAACCCTCCGCTACGTGAGGAAAAAGACAGAAAAGCACTCATCAAAGGACTGAAAGAAGGTATCATAGATGTAATCGTAAGTGCGCATAGTCCACAAGACGAAGAAAGCAAGAAATTGGAATATGATCTTGCAGAAAATGGAATCCTGGGACTCCAGACGATGATACCTGCTCTGCTTTCCTTATCAGAAGAATTGGAGCCAGCAGAATGGGTGAGCAAACTCACCTCTGCACCTCGCGAGATTCTAAAATTGCCAAAAGTGATCCTCGAAGAAAACAGTACAACCAACCTGACACTGATGAATCCACAGACCAGCTGGGTATATGACAAGGATAGTAACCTGAGCCAATCGGTCAATAGTCCGTGGTTTGGTCAGGAACTCACGGGTAAAATCACTGCCACGATCAATGGCACCAAAGAACACCTGTCAGAATGAGAGACTTGCTAAAAATATCAGCTAGATATGGATTGATTGGTAGCGCATTGATCATCATTATGTTTTTGGTTTTCTACTTTTCAGATGAAAACCCACTTCAAGAACTTCAGATGTTCGATTTATTCATCATCCCAATTTTCGTTTTCTTCGGTGTAAAAGAATTCAGAGATCGATACAATGGTGAATTGCTTAAATACTGGGAAGGAATGACTACCGGTACGATCATCGCCCTACTCATCGCCGGAATAACTGCTCTATTCTTGTACCTATTCGTAGGATGGATCGATACCTCATTATTACCAGAACATATTGAAATTCTATTGGGTAACCTGGAAGAGACTAGAGACAAGATCGTAGAAGAAATGGGAGCTGATTCCTACATCGAATCTTACGAAAAAGTCAAAGGCACCACCTTGCGAGACATCGTGATTGATAGTTTTGCCAAAAAAATCATAATTGGATTTTTGATAACTAGTGTGGTAGCCGTAGTATTGAAGCGAAAAGAATTGAAGCCTAAGAGTTAAACCTGTCTTCAGCTAGGAGACTCATTAAACACTAATAAATAGTGAATTACGAATTAAACAAAAAAGGCCTGTTACATGGTGCATTGATTGGATTGGTTGGCATTACCATTTCGTTGATGGCTTATTTGATTAGCAATGATGCATACTTCAGCTGGAGAAGTGTCACTGTGATGATTGTATCATTTGTGCTTTTGATTTTTCTAGGACGAAAAGAAAGAAGAGAAAACCACAATGGCTATCTGGAATATGGTGCCGCCTATTGGTATTGTTCTATCGCCCTTTTCATCATGATTTATCTCAATGAGATCTTTTACATCATGGTATTCAATGTATTCGATCCCGGGCTTCAAGATGTATTTATTGAGCAAAGTGTAGAATCTACGGAGCAGGTTTTCATGATGTTCGAATCTGACCAAAGTAAAATCGATGAGACTGTATTGGAAATCGAACGAGAGCTGAAGAACACTTTCAAACCCATGGCCCTACTAGCACACAGCTGGCAATTTTTGATGCAAGCCATGTTCGTTGGACTAATCGCCGCCCTATTCCTACGCAAAAACCCACCGCTTTTCGAAGAAGTAGAAGAAGAAAATTCATGAGTCAAGCCCTCCAAATTTCCGTCATAGTCCCTTTGCTCAACGAGGAAGAATCCCTTCCTGAACTAAGCGCGTGGATCGATAGGGTGATGACCGAGAACAGTTTTAGTTATGAACTGCTCTTCATAGACGATGGTAGTACTGATCAGTCCTGGGAGGTCATCTGCCAATTGAAAGAAAAGAACAGCAACATCAAAGCCATACAGTTCAACCGAAACTATGGAAAATCTGCTGCGCTAGACATAGGCTTCAAACAGGTGATTGGCGAAGTAGTGATCACGATGGATGCCGACCTGCAAGACAGTCCCGACGAAATACCGGAACTCTACGCCATGGTAAAAGGCGAAGACTATGACCTGGTATCGGGATGGAAAAAAAAGCGCTATGACCCTATCATGAAAACCATCCCTTCCAAACTCTTTAACAGGGTGGCAAGAGGGTTTTCAGGAGTTAAGCTCCACGATTTTAATTGTGGGCTCAAGGCCTATAAAAACAAGGTGGTCAAATCCATAGATGTGTATGGAGAGATGCATCGCTACATTCCATTTATCGCTAAGGGAAATGGATTCAATAATATTGGTGAAAAGGTAGTTCAGCATCAGGCCAGAAAATATGGCACCACCAAATTCGGTTTAGAAAGATTCATTTTTGGGTTCCTGGACCTGCTTTCGATCTCATTCGTTAGCAAATTCAGAAAGCGCCCTATGCACTTTTTCGGGACATTGGGAACACTTTCGTTTCTGGTAGGTAGTATTATCACAATATGGGTCGTAGCTCGTAAAATCTACGAAATCCAAATGGACTTACCAGCCAGAGACATCGTGGCACAGCCCTTGTTTTTCATGGCACTGGTCGCGATCGTCATAGGGGTACAGCTTTTCCTCACAGGCTTTATCGGAGAAATGATGATCCAGGTATCACCCAAAAAAGATGATTATTTGGTAAGTGAGAAGTTGGGGATTGAAGGGGAATAATTTGGCTCAAAATAAAACAACTATAATTCTACCAATTCAATATCTCGAATTCTAGTGAAGTGCTTTTTATTTCGTGCAAAACCGGCATATCATGAACCAAAGCTGTAGCGGCTATAAATATATCCCTAAACTCAATCAATTGATTTTGCTTCCTTAGTTCATGGTATATACTACCCGCTTTTTCCGAAACAATTTTAGTAAAAGACAAAACTGGAATATCTTCAGTCAAAGTTTGGATATCTCGCCATTTCTCAGGAGAAATAGCTCCCATGTACAATTCATAAAGACTTATCGAGCTGATATAGATTTCTGAGTTATCTGGCAGGTTGATTAAAGATGTTTTTAATTTATTGCTTGCCCTGAGGAACTCGATAAACACGCCAGTATCAACTACCATTCTTCTACCTTCAATTGGTTAATTGTCTTTCCTCCCTCTTCCAATTGATCGATATCCTCCTGAGTCCATGTAGAAACACTCTTAATTTTATTCTTCCAGCCCTTCATATCGAAAGCGCTCCTTCCCTTATGTTTGGACAACAATGCGTCTAGAAAATCTTTTACTTCTTCCTGAACACTGGGTGGTAATTCATTATATTTTAGCAATACATCATTCATTATATAATAATAACGAATTTCCAGCAACTTCGGTTTATCTCCTAAAAATGAAGTACGAGAAGATTAGTTATTCTTCCTACACAAATAAATCACTTCATCTTTAGGCAGAGCATAACGGTTCTGCTGTTCTGGACTAAGGGTCTGTACAAAATCATCTTCTACCACCTCAAAGCCTGCAGTTCTCAAGCGCTCTGGGTAATCCTTGCCATATAATCGAACATGATCATCCTGCCCAAAGATTTTTTCTCTTTCCTTAGGATTGGTAATGCTGTCGTCCTCATAGGTAGTCTCCGCTACAGGAGGAAAAAACGGAATCTGAATGATCGCCCAACCTCCAGGTCTAAGCACCCGATGAATCTCCTTCATGGATTGAATATCATCAGCTACATGTTCCATCACGTGGTTACAAAAAGTCACATCAAACGAAGCATCCTCAAAAGGCATATGATGGATATCCATCTTCACCTTGGCTAATGGAGACTCCAAATCAGCTGTGATATATCTATCTCCATGTATGGCTTCAAATCGCTTGATAAAACAAATCTCTGGAGCGATGTGCAGGATATCTTTGTCTGACTGAAAGAAATCTGTCTTTTCTTTTAGATACAACCACATGAGTCGGTGTCTCTCGAGCGCAAGACAATTCGGACACAAGGCATTGGCTCTTGCAACACGTCCATAGGGCACAAACTTAGAAAAGTGATGTTCACAAACCGGACACTCTACTTTATTGCCACGATAAAACACCGCAACGATCTTCAAAGCAAAATGACTGAATAACTGTAAGTACTTGCGAGGGACTTTCTTAAGAAAAAAACTGATGAGCTGCTTCACTATTGTCTAATTAAGCTGCAAATATAGAAATAGCCCATCATCAGGAAAGCTCCTGACTAGTTTTCTATCAATTCTTCTACCTCTCTATTGAGGCTGTCATAGCTAAATCTATACTCATAACCTGATCTCTGAAGATTGGTCAAGATAGCTTTGATGTCCTTAATCACTTCTTCTTCTCTGGCTTTATCTCTTTCATTGTGAGCAAATTTAAGAGAGGACACCATTTCTTTGAAGGTGGCGTTCATAAAGCGAATGGCTTTATAGACCTCTCCTCTATCCAGATTTTTTTCTGAGATGGTTAGGTTAGCATATGCTATTGAATTGAGCGCATTAAAAAAAGCATGGTCCAGATCATCAATAATAATTGTATCATTCCTGATTTCAGCCTCTACCAAAGCCAGATCAGCAATTGCCTGCTCGATATATTGAGTTGCTGAGGAATCAGCACTGGCTTCAATTCTTCGAATATCCAATATCGCTTCATCCAACTCTCGAATACTTCTTTCAAACTGCTTCTTTTTAATAGCTTGTCTGGCATTAGTCAAATGCTTGACAGGCTCCATCGCTTGTTCGATAGTCAATTCAGACTTGTGCGTTACATCATACAGATAAAGCGCCCCAAAGGATAAGGCGATGAAAATTATTCCTGAAAAAAAAGCGTTCATTTTCATTTGTAAAGTGGATAGATGTGAAACAAGCTTACAATCTATTTTTAGAACTTAAAATTACACAAAAAATTAAGCTCCAAAGCTTCAAAACCATATTTCTACTCGATGGACATGATCAGTTTCCGTGACTACTTTTGGCAGTAAAGATCATGTTTTTATTTATAGACTGATCGTATATATTTGTGACCCTCTGAAAAAGAGCAGGTTGTTGTTTTTCATGAGTTCAATCAATTTTTAACAATTCTAGGAGATAAGATGAGTAACTTGATTTACGTGCCAATTGGATTGGCTTTGCTGGGTCTTGTTTTTATGATGGTCAAAATGGCCTGGGTAAAAAAACAAGGTGCCGGAAATGAAAAAATGCAGGAGATATCCCGAAACATCAAAGCTGGTGCTTTGGCATTTCTCAATGCAGAATATAGGCTATTAGCCATTTTTGTAGTGATCGCTTCGATCGCATTATTTGGGATTTCCACCATGGTAGAGACTACCAGCTGGATGATTGTTCCAGCCTTTGTAGTTGGTGCCATCTTTTCTGCTGTAGCAGGAAATATCGGTATGAGAATTGCCACTGAGGCCAACGCCCGAACTACAGAAGCAGCCCGTACCAGCCTACCCAAGGCTTTACAAGTGTCCTTCAGCGGTGGAACCGTAATGGGACTGGGCGTAGCTGGATTAGCCGTATTAGGTCTGAGTTTGTTTTTCCTCATTTTCATTCAAATGTTTATGGGGCAGGCCGGTTCATTTTACTCTAACATGACCATGGTACTGGAAGCGCTCGCAGGCTTCTCTTTAGGTGCTGAATCAATTGCTCTTTTCGCTCGTGTAGGTGGAGGTATATACACCAAAGCTGCAGATGTAGGAGCTGACCTGGTTGGAAAAGTAGAAGCAGGTATCCCAGAAGATGACCCAAGAAACCCAGCGACTATTGCAGATAATGTGGGAGACAACGTGGGGGACGTAGCAGGTATGGGAGCTGACCTTTTCGGATCGTATGTAGCGACCGTTTTGGCCTCCATGGTCCTGGGTAACTATATCATCAAAGACATGGCGGATGCCGGAGTAGTGAACGATGCTTTTGGAGGTATGGGTCCTATTCTATTGCCAATCATGATTGCAGGTGTGGGAATCGTATCATCTATCATTGGTACCTTCCTGATCAAAATCAAAGACAATGACGCCAAGGAGGCTCAAGTACAAAGAGCGCTGAACTTTGGAAATATCACCTCGATCCTTTTAACTGCTGTAGCAGGGTGGTTCTTGATTGATTGGATGCTACCTGAAACCATCGTAGGAATGGAATTTTTCGGTGAAGGAACCAAAGACATTCCTAGTAGACATGTATTCTATGCAACTTTGGTTGGACTCGGTGTAGGCTATTTGATTTCCTACTTCACAGAATATTATACAGCGTTGGGCAAAAAACCTGTCATGGACATCGTAACCAACTCTTCTACGGGGGCTGCTACTAACATCATTGCCGGTTTAGCTACTGGTATGATTTCTACCTTTTCGTCAGTGATTCTTTTCGCTGTGGCTATTTGGGGTTCTTACGAATTGGCAGGATTCTATGGAGTAGCAATTGCTGCTTCGTCTATGATGGCCACTACTGCTATGCAGTTGGCGATTGATGCATTTGGGCCGATTGCAGACAATGCAGGCGGTGTAGCAGAAATGAGTGAATTACCAGACGAAGTAAGAGAAAGAACCGACATCCTGGACTCAGTAGGAAACACAACAGCTGCAGTGGGTAAAGGTTTTGCGATTGCTTCTGCCGCGTTGACTGCATTGGCTCTCTTTGCTGCTTATGTGACTTTCACTGGTATTGATGGCATCAACATCTTCAAAGCTGATGTATTAGCCGCTCTTTTTATCGGAGGAATGATACCAGTAGTTTTCTCTGCTCTTGCGATGAAATCGGTTGGTAAGGCCGCCATGGACATGGTAATGGAAGTAAGACGACAGTTCAAAGAAATACCAGGCATCATGGAAGGCACCGGTACTCCAGACTACGGTCGTTGCGTTGAGATTTCAACCAAAGCCGCTCTGAGAGAAATGATGCTTCCAGGTGCGATGACCATCGTGACTCCAATCATCATTGGTTTCGTAATGGGACCTGAAGCGCTAGGTTCTTATATGGCAGGTGTAGCTGTATCAGGGGTGCTTTGGGCGATATTCCAAAACAATGCAGGTGGTGCATGGGACAATGCCAAAAAATCTTTTGAAGCGGGTGTAATGATCAATGGTGAGATGACCTATAAAGGCTCTGAGGCCCACAAAGCGGCAGTTACCGGAGACACAGTAGGTGATCCGTTCAAAGACACCTCTGGGCCATCTATGAACATCCTGATCAAGCTGACTTGTCTGGTAGGTCTGGTGATCGCTCCTATCTTGGGTGAGATTTCAGGTACTGGGGCTCATGCCGATCATGGACAAGAAATCATGATGATGTGCAATCACCCCGGTGAAGCCTGCACTGAAAAATGTCATGCGATGAAGCAAGAAGGCGAAAAGAAAACATGTAGTCCAGATTGCAAAAAAGCCTGCTGCAAGAAAAAAGAAACAGCGAGTATCAATTCAGAAACTCTTAATGAAACGAGTCTTTCGTTGAACGAATTGAAACAATAAGACAAAAAAGGGTGGTAGCAGATGTTACCACCCTTTTTTTATTGATATTATTCAATCCCTGCTGTAAAACGAACCACATAATTAGTTATCTTACAAGCATGAGCAGAGTAAAAACCATCGCCTTAAACCTAAAAGGAACAAACTGCCCAAGATGTGGCGTTTTACAACCCACCATCCGTCTTCCAAAAAACCTCTACCAATTATTTTGGGGTGGCTATACCTGTGGCAATTGCCAAACAGAAATGGACAAATTCGGACGACCTATCAAATTCTAAAGATAGAGGTAATAGGGCTTTAACAGCTCGTTAAATTCTTGCGTAAACTCTCTTCCGTTTCGGATGTAAAATTCCTGATGATTTGGCTGAAAAGACATTCGGGTCACTTTCAGAATAGTTCTAAAAATAGGTCCCTTAGGCTGATTGTATATCGTCAAAACCTCTTCTACAAACAAGCTATTTTCTCTCACCCAACTAGAAAATTCATCTGCCTCTGGCTTTGGGTATAGAATGAAGGCTTCCCCCTTTTCGCTCAACAGATCTACCAAGGCAGCAGCAAACTTCTCTTTGGTAAATAACCCTGTATCATGTTTGGATCGGTTCTTCCCTTCATCCACAGATTTTTGACTTGCTGTAAAAAAGGGCGGGTTAGAAATGATCAAATCATACTTATTCTTATGACTTTGAGCCAAGGTAAAAACATCCTGATCGATAACATTCAGTCGAGAAGACCATGGAGATGACGCAAAATTGCTACTTGCCTGACGGGCGGAATCAGCATCTATCTCTACCGCATCAATGTTCACATCCAATCGCTGAGCCAGCATCAAAGAAAGTAAACCTGTACCTGTACCAATATCCAGCACTCTATCCGGATGTACAGTCGGTTCCATCCAAGCACCAAAGATGCAAGCTTCCGTGCTGACCTTCATGGCACAGTGCTCCTGCTCTACCCTAAATTGTTTGAAGTCAAAGTAGTGATTTGGCATGTCTAGGAATAGAGACCTGATTCAAAGCCCTGATCTGCTGGCAAATTGGGAGACAGTGCTGCCTCTACAGCCAACTCATCACAGCGTTCGTTTTCTGGGATTCCGGCATGTCCCTTGACCCACTTGAATTTCACCTTCTGTCGCTTGTAGGCAGGAATGAATCTTTCCCAAAGATCTCGATTCTTTTTATCCTTGAAATTCTTTTTTACCCAGCCCCATAGCCAACCTTTTTCCACTGCATCCACTACATATTTAGAATCTGAGTAAATCAGCACGTCGGCATTAATTACTTTCAGTGCTTCCAGCCCTTTGATAACCGCCAGAAGTTCCATACGGTTGTTTGTCGTTTTACGAAAGCCCTCCGATAGCTCCTTTCTGTGTCCTTTGGCCAAAAGCACAGTGCCATAACCACCTGGCCCTGGATTGCCACGCGAAGCACCATCTGTATATATAGTAATCATGAAATGTGTTCAAAGTTGAAAGTTCAAAGTAAAATGTTTTTATGCATTCCTTCTACTTTCAACTTTATACTTTTCACTTTT
Source organism: Reichenbachiella ulvae (assembly GCF_025833875.1). Lineage (NCBI taxonomy): Bacteria > Pseudomonadati > Bacteroidota > Cytophagia > Cytophagales > Reichenbachiellaceae > Reichenbachiella > Reichenbachiella ulvae. The sequence continues at coordinate 3,238,234 of NZ_JAOYOD010000001.1, forward strand.
TACTACCAGATGGCCAAAGCGTTTTTGAAAAGCTTTATGGATATGGTGAGCAAAATGATACCAAACACCTTTCTGAGAATATTGAAGCCAGCTTTTCCGATCTTTCTCTCGAGCCAACTGGATGATTTCAATACTGCAAACACGAAAAGAAGGTTGAGAATGATTCCAACGAGAATATTCCAAAGTTCGAACTCTGCACGCAATGAAATCAAAGCTGTCATGGTACCCGGCCCTGCGATTAAGGGAAAGGCCAAAGGAACTATACTGCTGGTGTTAGTTTCGTCTGTATCGGGCTTAAAAAATTGAATCCCTAAAGTCATTTCCATCCCAATAAAAAACATAATCAGAGCCCCCGTAATCGCAAAAGAACCTACATCTATGCCAAATAATCCCAGGATTTTATCTCCCAAGAACAAAAAGACAATCATAATGACACCAGCCACGATGGTCGCTTTACCACTCTGGATATGCCCAGATTTTTTCCTCAGATCCAGCACAATCGGCACACTGCCCAAAATATCGATAATGGAAAACAGAATCAGGGAAACGGATATAATTTCTTTAAAACTTAGCATGGGTCAATGTGTTATGTCGTGAAGGTAAATTATCATTCTTGTTTGATGAGGTGCTCAATGGCCATCTGGTACCCTGGTAGCCCTAAGCCAATAAAATGGGCTACACAAACCGGGGTTAGATAACTATGATGACGGAAGGACTCCCTCTCCATAATGTTGGAAATATGCACCTCCACGACCGGAGTAGTGACGCCCGCAATCGCGTCTGCCAGAGCCACTGAGGTATGGGTATAACCTCCGGCATTGAAGACAATACCATCATATTCAAATCCAACTTCATGTATCTTATCGATCAAAGCTCCTTCATGATTACTTTGAAAATATTCTAGCTCATGCTCTGAAAAATTCTCCTGGAGCTGCTCAAAATATTCATCAAAACTCTGCTTCCCATATATCTCAGGCTGCCGTTTGCCAAGCAGATTAAGATTCGGACCATTCAATACCAGTATCTTCATTCCCATTTCTTTTTAGATTCACCAAAATTAGTTGAGCGAATAGAATATAGCGTATTAATTTGTGGAGATTAATTGTAATTTCAAATGTCCTGGAACTTTTACATTCAGCAGTTCAAATCTTATCTGCAGTTAGAGCGGTCCCTCTCTCCGAATTCTGTGGAAGCCTACGTGCAGGATGTAAGACGATTGTCTCAGTTTTTGGATCTTAAAAAGAGGGATATCCAACCGACTGAAGTAGCCGACCATGACATTCGGGATTTATTAGAATTTATACATGAAATGGAGATGTCGGCCTACTCCCAGGCTAGGATCGTTTCGGGCATCAAAGCCTTTTTCAAATATTTGCTATTTGAAGGGGATATCGATAAAGACCCATCTGAATTGATCGAGGCGCCCAAATTGGGCAGAAAGTTGCCGGACACCCTCAGCTTTCATGAGATTGAACAGTTGCTGGGAGCGATCGACATGTCCAAGCCCGAAGGTCAACGCAATCGCGCCATGCTCGAAACCCTCTATAGTTCTGGTTTACGCGTTTCAGAACTAATTGGTCTGAAAATGAATTCCATCCTTGAGGATCATGGATTCCTGAGAATAGTAGGAAAAGGCAACAAGGAAAGATTGGTCCCAATTGGTAGAGAGGCGCTTAAGCACATATATCTGTATCGTGATACTATCAGGTGTCACATGGATATTAAACCGGGGCATGAAGGTTTTCTTTTCCTGAATCGAAGAGGCGCTCAATTGACCCGAGTCATGATCTTCACCATCATCAAAAACCTGGCACTATCTATCGGAATGACCAAAAAAATCAGCCCTCACACCTTTCGTCATTCCTTTGCCACCCATCTGATTGAAGGAGGGGCAGATCTACGTGCGGTACAGGAGATGCTCGGTCACGAATCCATCACTACCACTGAAATCTATACCCATTTGGATCGCGACTATCTCAAGCAAGTAATTTTAGATCATCACCCGAGAAGTTGAAAACCCGACGCTTAAAGCATAGAATTTAAAGTCAATCGTATTGAGCGCACCACCTTATCATCCTTCACGATGATTTGCTCGCCTTCTGAGGTATAACCGTTCTTTTCTGCTGAAAGTAAATACTTCCTGTTTTTTTGGATGCGCAAGGTAAATGATCCATCAGATTCCGATTTGATATGAACGGCTTCCCGGCTTTCCGTATCAAACAATGTGAGTAAAGCTCCTGAGATCACTCCCCCATTATCCGATTCTACTACTCCATTAACTGGAATACTCCCTTCAGACTCGTAACTGACCAAAACCACTCCTTCTTCTTTGGCTAATGAAGAAGCAATGAACTCAGGCTGAATCCAGACCATATTCTTCTCTTCTTCTTCCTGCTCGGTTGGCAAAAACCCAGTCACCATAAACTCTGCTCGTCGATTGGCCTGATGCTTCTCCTCGCTACACTCTACCCCATTTTGACATTCATTGACCAGCTTAGTCTCACCATAGCCTTTTCCAACTATTCTAGCTTGATCTATCCCATGATCTACCAGATATTGAGCAGCAGATTTGGCCCTTTTATCTGACAATTCGAAATTGAACTGGTCGCTACCTCTACTATCTGTGTGGGTACTGAGCTCAACTACGATACCAGGAGTTTCCTTGAGCATCATTTGAAATTTATCCAACTCTTTGGCGGCATCCGAGCGGATGTTCCACTTGCCACGATCGAAATGGATATCATTCAATACGATTGGTTTACCAACAAAGAGTTCCTCCATTTCATCGTCATGAATAACCACACCTGTCTTCGCGATATGTGTATCCACTTGGGAATACGTGGTGAAGTACTTATGTCTTTTCATTTTGAATGAATAGATGCGATCCGCATGAGCGTTGAATGAATAGTGTCCATCTTCTCCAGTGACCAAACCAAAAGTCTCATTTATACTTTCGTCGGTCACGATGACTCTTACAGAGTCTAGCGGAAAGCCTTTCACCTTATCCGTAATAGTCCCTGAGATCAACAAGTTTTTCATCAAGTGTAGCTTGATGGTATCACCTACCCAATCCGATGGTTTCACCTGAATGGAATCTCGATTGTAACTTTCTTTGGTGGCAGCCAGGTAATATTGATCGTCCAAGTTGTATGGGTAAATGAACACTGCGCTCTCACCAGTAGTGCTCACCTCCATCAGGTGATCATCGAAGGATAAATCTGAAATACCCACCTCAGCACCAGCCAATGGCAATCCGGTATGAATATCGATCACCTGCAAAGGAACCTCTGCTATATTTTCGAAACTAAAGGCATAAACGTCATCCAGTCCAACACCTCCTTTACGATTGGAAGAGAAATACCCCGAGATCCTGTGCTGTTCATGTTTAAAAACCATCCCAAAATCATCGGCTGCCGAATTCAGCGGATAACCTACATTGACTGGCAAAGCAGTACTATCTTTCAGATCAACTTTGAAAATATCTAAACCTCCCAAGCCTGGATGTCCATTGGATGCAAAATAGAGCATCTCATTTTGATCGATAAAAGGAAACATCTCCTCCCCTTCAGAATTGATACGATCTCCTAAATTGATCGGCTCTTGCCATTGCCCTTCTTGCCAAACAGAAACAAACAAGTCTGTACCCCCCTCACCTCCAGGTCGGTCGGAGCTAAAATAAAGTCTTTTACCATCGCGGCTCACTGTGGGATGGCCGTTGGAGAATTGGTCATCGTTGAATTTCAATTCAACTGCATGTCCCCATTCTCCTTTGCCACTTCTCTCTGCGTAATATAATTTCAATTTGTTGACACCATCGTCGCTCTCATTAATCTTAGCGCCGTGCACAACCAATTTCTTATCCTTGATCCCTATTTCGGCTTTTTCAAAATTATTTCTTGTAAAGATCACCTTTCTCCCCTCATCGTAAATCGATAGTGGGCCCTCATGGTAAGAAGTCTTCAACTGCCCATTGTAACTATGAACTTCCCCATTCGCATCTAACTCATACACATCTAGAAAGTAACTCTTGTCCCATTTGTATTTTGGTTTGATGAATTGCACCGGGCCTAAAGTCTCTCGCGAAGAAATAAACAGCAATTTGTCCCCATCATATGCAGGCGCAAAATCATACCCTGTCGAGTTAAAGGAGCAATGCTCTACTTGGTATCTCGTGGAATCACGATAAAAATTCATGCGGTTACGAAGCCCGTCCAGTCTTTCAGCACTGCGCTGATCGTTGGGGTGGTTTTCTTTATACTTGGCAAAAAACTCCTCCGAACTTTCATAGGCTCCCTTTTTTGCCAGAATCTCTGCGTAATTCAAAATATGCACATCGTCCACTCCAGCCAATCCATAGAACAAAACTGAATGATAATAGTCAAAAGCACTGTCTAGCTGGTTCATCTTGAAATAGCCGTAGGCAATTTCTAATCTGGCGGTATCATCAGACAATACACGCAATGCCTTTTTATACTCCTTGATACCCTTGCTAAAATTAAGATCTGCATAGGCCTTTTCAGCACGCAATTTTGCATTGAGGTATTTATCCTTTTTAATTGTCCCAAGCGAATCGAATTGGGCATCTGCCTGCTGAGCCAATCCCATTGCGATCAGAAAAATCAATAGAAATATTGAATTTGCTTTCATCTTTAATCTGAGTTGTACTTTACCCATTTAGAAATACCTTGGCGTTACGATTTTGTTTGACTTGATATTGAACACATAGTTCAACATGATTTCATGCGATCCATTGTTGACCCTACTCAAATCCGTAGTAGTATAAAAGTCATAGGAATAACCCAACTGAAACTGCGGTGACAACTGCAATTGAAACAGTGCATCAAAACTGTCCATCGAACGATAAGAAAGACCTAGCCAAACCAAATCATTGATGAGAAAATTAGTATTAATATCCACCTGAACGGGCGACCCCTGCACACCTTTGAACAGCAAATTTGGTTTGAATTTCAAATGACGATTCAGCTCGAAAACATAGCCCGCAGCGATAAAATAATGACGAATCAATTCAGAATCCGGGTCGATATTTTCTGGATTATTCGGGTCCACAGGTATTTCAAAATCACCTACTGAATGGTTAAATAATTGTGGGACAGAGAATCCTACATAAAACTTATCCGAATGCCACATTACGCCTGCCCCAGCGTTTGGAGACAAGTCATTGATATTTTGACTAGCCAGATTCGGATCATTGTTCATGTTTTCAGTAAAGTCTGTTTTGTACTGATGAAAACTGGCCTGAAGACCAAATGATAATTGAGAACGCTTGGACACTTTGATGCGATAGGCATAGCTGAAGTTAGCACCAAACTGATCCGTTATCCCAATTTGATCTCTAATCAAAACGGCTCCCAGTGCAATCGACCTGTACTCAATCGGGCTATGGATGGAAAAAGTCTGGGTACGAGGTGCGCCTTCAAATCCTGCCCACTGATGTCTAGCCAATATACTGGTACTAATCCCTTTGTGAATCCCAGCATATGCAGGATTCAACGCGAGTTGATTGAACATATACTGGGTAAACATCACTTGCTGCTGGCTCCTGGCGGTAGTTACCGCCAGCAAAATCACGCCAAAAAATATGAATATGGTTTTAATTTTCATGGTTAAGTTGTTCTACTGCACGTTCACAAATCCCTTGATCAATTCGCTACCATCTCCCAGATCTACTATAAAAAAGTAAGTACCTGATGGTAGTCTGCTAGATCCAGACTCATTCCCAATTCCAAAAAAGGCATTGCTATTGTTGTCGTAGGATTTGGTCTCCCATACCTTCGTTCCCCATCTACTAAATACCTGAACATGGTTATTTGGGTACATTTCGATATTAGCAATCTGCAATCTGTCATATGGATATGGACTAGAAGGTGAAAGCACATTGTTCAGTACCTCTGCTCCATCTCCCTGCGGTCCTTCCACACTATCAGGTGTTCCATCTCCATCTGAGTCTTCATCCTTGAAATCCGGAATACCATCACCATCCAAATCTCCGGCTCCTTCTTCTTCGTCAGAGATACCGTCACCATCAGAGTCTTCATCTTTGTAGTCAGGTGTACCATCATTGTCACTGTCCTGGTCCCCTTCGTCCTCGTCAGAGATGCCATCCCCGTCACTGTCTTCATCGATGTAATCAGGAACACCATCCTCATCAGAATCTTCGGCTCCTTCATCCTCATCTTTGATGCCGTCCCCGTCCGAATCCTCATCTAAATAGTCTGGTTCGCCATCTCCATCACTATCTCCATTTCCTTCTTCACTATCTGGAATACCATCGTTGTCCGAATCGGTATCTTCATTATCTGGAATTCCATCTCCGTCGCTATCCTTAGTACCCTCATCTTCATCAGAGATACCATCGCCATCGCTATCCTCATCTTTGTAGTCCGGAGTTCCGTCGTTGTCTATGTCTTCGTTTCCTTCCTCCTCATCTGAGAATACCGTCTCCATCACTGTCTTCATCTTTGTAGTCAGGCGTACCATCTCCATCACTATCTACACTTCCTTCTTCACTGTCCGGAATACCATCATTGTCAGAGTCCTCATCTTCAAAATCAGGAGTACCATCTCCATCGGTATCTCCAGTTCCTTCTTCGCTATCAGGTATTCCATCCCCGTCTGCATCTGCAGATTCTACAACAATCGATACTACTGCCGTCACGCAGATAGAAGGAGTTCCATTGTCACAAACCTCGAAGGTAAATTCATCCGAACCTTCAAATCCATCCCCTGGTGTATAGGTATATGTCCCATCGCTATGAATCACAAGCGTACCATTGTTGGGAGAGCTGATGGCAATTGTGGATATATTCAGTTCGTCACCATCAGGGTCAGAAATCAATTCTTTCAAATCTCCTGTGAAGGCTTCTCTGATCGTAATGGAAGTGCTCAAAGCAACTGGGCTTGAGTTAACCGCATTAATATTGAGAGTAACCGTGACGGTATTTCCATCCACTTTACCATCATTTACTTTGTAGGTGAAGCTATCTACGCTATTAGAACCTAAGGTTCTGGCACCAGCAGTTGCATCATGAATGTAGGTAAAACTTCCATCTGAATTTAAAGTCAATGTTCCGTTACTTACATCACTAACCAAAATAGCTGTGATCGCATCTCCATCTGCATCAGTATCATTAGAAAGAACTCCCTCCGCTATAGAGATAGAGTTCGATGACCCTTCATCAAAAGTATAACTGTCTTCCACTGCCACAGGAGGCGTATTAGTTGTGCCAGTTGAATTGATGGTCAAAATAACCGTCACCGTATTTCCATCCTCAGTGCCATCATTCACCTTATATGTGAAGCTATCCGTAGTAGTCGCTGAACCGTCATGAACGTAATTAAAGCTACCATCCGCATTGAAGGTCAGAGTACCGTTACTCACATCACTGACTAATATGGCAGTCATGGTATCTCCATCTGCATCGCTATCGTTGGTCAGAACGCCGTTTCCTGCGGTCACAGAATTGCTTGAACCTTGATCGAAAGTGTAGGTATCTGCAGTGGCCACTGGGGCAGTATTTGTCACAGTTGTTGAATTGATATTCAAGGTAACAGTAACCGTATTTCCATCCTCAGTGCCGTCATTCACCTTATATGAGAAGCTATCCGAAGTAGTCGCTGAACCGTCATGAACGTAAGTAAAGCTACCATCCGCATTGAAGGTCAGAGTACCGTTACTCACATCACTGACCAATACGGCTGTCATGGTATCTCCATCTGCATCGCTATCGTTGGTCAGAACGCCGTTTCCTGCGGTCACAGAATTGCTTGAACCTTGATCGAAAGTGTAGGTATCTGCAGTGGCCACTGGGGCAGTATTTGTCACAGTTGTTGAATTGATATTCAAGGTAACAGTAACCGTATTTCCATCCTCAGTGCCGTCATTCACCTTATATGAGAAGCTATCCGAAGTAGTCACTGAACCGTCATGAACGTAATTAAAGCTACCATCCGCATTGAAGGTCAGAGTACCGTTACTCACATCACTGACTAATATGGCAGTCATGGTATCTCCATCTGCATCGCTATCGTTAGCCAAAACACCATTTCCTGCGGTCACATTATTGCTTGATCCTTGATCGAAAGTGTAGGTATCTGCAGTTCCAACTGGGGCAGTATTTGTCACAGTTGTTGAATTGATATTCAAGGTAACAGTAACCGTATTTCCATCCTCAGTGCCGTCATTCACCTTATATGAGAAGCTATCCGAAGTAGTCGCTGAACCGTCATGAACGTAAGTAAAGCTACCATCCGCATTGAAGGTCAGAGTACCGTTACTCACATCACTGACCAATACGGCTGTCATGGTATCTCCATCTGCATCGCTATCGTTGGTCAGAACGCCGTTTCCTGCGGTCACAGAATTGCTTGAACCTTGATCGAAAGTGTAGGTATCTGCTGTGGCCACTGGGGCAGTATTTGTCACAGTTGTTGAATTGATATTCAAGGTAACAGTAACCGTATTTCCATCCTCAGTGCCGTCATTCACCTTATATGAGAAGCTATCCGAAGTAGTCGCTGAACCGTCATGAACGTAAGTAAAGCTACCATCCGCATTGAAGGTCAGAGTACCGTTACTCACGTCACTGACTAATATGGCAGTCATGGTATCTCCATCTGCATCGCTATCGTTGGTCAGAACGCCGTTTCCTGCGGTCACAGAATTGCTTGAACCTTGATCGAAAGTGTAGGTATCTGCAGTGGCCACTGGGGCAGTATTTGTCACAGTTGTTGAATTGATATTCAAGGTAACAGTAACCGTATTTCCATCCTCAGTGCCGTCATTCACCTTATATGAGAAGCTATCCGAAGTAGTCGCTGAACCGTCATGAACGTAAGTAAAGCTACCATCCGCATTGAAGGTCAGAGTACCGTTACTCACGTCACTGACTAATATGGCAGTCATGGTATCTCCATCTGCATCGCTATCGTTGGTCAGAACGCCGTTTCCTGCGGTCACAGAATTGCTTGAACCTTGATCGAAAGTGTAGGTATCTGCTGATGCGACTGGAGCAGTATTTGGTTCTGAAGTAATCGTGAAAATATTACTAACAAAGGTCACAGTGTAGTTGCTTCCAGCAGAAACGGTTCCAATCAAAATATTGTAAGTACCAACAGTTTCACCAGTCTCTCTTGTCAAACTACCACTAAACGAATCTCCTGACTCCAACAGTCCGGAAGTCACTTGATATGTCAAAGTAGGATCACTGACTCCAGCTACCTTACTCTTCGCATCCGCAGTGATTGTAATTGCCTTTGCAGAGATCGTTAGATCATCGCTTGCGAAAGTTACATCGTAGTTTGATCCTGCAGTTACTGTACCTACGCTGATGGCATAGGTTCCAGCATCTTCGCCAGCTGCTCTCGTCAAGCTTCCACTGAAAGAATCACCGGTTTCTAATGAACCTGAGGTAATGCTGTAGGTCAAGGCTGGATCTGTGTCTCCGTAAGTCTTGCTTTTTGCATCTGCTGTGATCGTAATTGCTTTAGCAGAAATCGTCAGGTCATCGCTTACAAAAGTTACAGAGTAATTCGAACCTGCGGTCACACTTCCGACGCTGATGGCATAAGTGCCTGCATCTTCGCCAGCTGCTCTCGTCAAGCTTCCGCTGAATGAATCACCGCTTTCTAATGAACCTGAAGTAATGCTGTAAGTCAAAGCTGGATCAGCATCGCCATAAGTCTTACTTTTTGCATCCGCTGTGATCGTTATTGCTTTAGCAGAGATCGTCAGGTCATCGCTTACAAAAGTTACATCGTAGTTAGAACCTGCCGTTACACTTCCTACACTGATCGCATAAGTGCCTGCATCTTCGCCAGCTGCTCTCGTCAAGCTTCCACTGAAAGAATCACCGGTTTCTAATGAACCGGAAGTAATACTGTAAGTCAAAGCTGGATCTGCATCGCCGTAAGTCTTGCTTTTTGCATCTGCTGTAATCGTAATTGCTTTAGCAGAAATCGTCAGGTCATCGCTTACAAAAGTTACATCGTAGTTAGAACCTGCCGTTACACTTCCTACACTGATCGCATAAGTGCCTGCATCTTCGCCAGCTGCTCTCGTCAAGCTTCCACTGAAAGAATCACCGGTTTCTAATGAACCGGAAGTAATACTGTAAGTCAAAGCTGGATCTGCATCGCCGTAAGTCTTGCTTTTTGCATCTGCTGTAATCGTAATTGCTTTAGCAGAAATCGTCAGGTCATCGCTTACAAAAGTTACATCGTAGTTAGAACCTGCCGTTACACTTCCTACACTGATGGCATAAGTGCCTGCATCTTCGCCAGCTGCTCTCGTCAAGCTTCCACTGAAAGAATCACCGGTTTCTAATGAACCTGAGGTAATGCTGTAGGTCAAGGCTGGATCTGTGTCTCCGTAAGTCTTGCTTTTTGCATCTGCTGTGATCGTAATTGCTTTAGCAGAAATCGTCAGGTCATCGCTTACAAAAGTTACAGAGTAATTCGAACCTGCGGTCACTGTGCCAACGCTGATGGCATAAGTGCCTGCATCTTCGCCAGCTGCTCTCGTTAAACTTCCGCTGAATGAATCACCGCTTTCTAATGAACCGGAAGTAATACTGTAAGTCAAAGCTGGATCTGCATCGCCGTAAGTCTTGCTTTTTGCATCTGCTGTAATCGTAATTGCTTTAGCAGAAATCGTCAGGTCATCGCTTACAAAAGTTACATCGTAGTTAGAACCTGCCGTTACACTTCCTACACTGATGGCATAAGTGCCTGCATCTTCGCCAGCTGCTCTCGTCAAGCTTCCACTGAAAGAATCACCGGTTTCTAATGAACCTGAGGTAATGCTGTAGGTCAAGGCTGGATCTGTGTCTCCGTAAGTCTTGCTTTTTGCATCTGCTGTGATCGTAATTGCTTTAGCAGAAATCGTCAGGTCATCGCTTACAAAAGTTACAGAGTAATTCGAACCTGCGGTCACACTTCCGACGCTGATGGCATAAGTGCCTGCATCTTCGCCAGCTGCTCTCGTCAAGCTTCCGCTGAATGAATCACCGCTTTCTAATGAACCTGAAGTAATGCTGTAAGTCAAAGCTGGATCAGCATCGCCATAAGTCTTACTTTTTGCATCCGCTGTGATCGTTATTGCTTTAGCAGAGATCGTCAGGTCATCGCTTACAAAAGTTACATCGTAGTTAGAACCTGCCGTTACACTTCCTACACTGATCGCATAAGTGCCTGCATCTTCGCCAGCTGCTCTCGTCAAGCTTCCACTGAAAGAATCACCGGTTTCTAATGAACCTGAGGTAATGCTGTAGGTCAAGGCTGGGTCTGTGTCTCCGTATGTCTTGCTTTTTGCATCTGCTGTAATCGTAATTGGTTTAGCAGAGATGGTCAAATCATCGCTTACAAAAGTTACAGAGTAATTCGAACCTGCGGTCACACTTCCGACGCTGATGGCATAAGTGCCTGCATCTTCGCCTGCTGCTCTCGTCAAGCTTCCGCTGAATGAGTCTCCGGTTTCTAATGAACCGGAAGTAATACTGTAAGTCAAAGCTGGATCTGCATCGCCGTAAGTCTTGCTTTTTGCATCTGCTGTAATCGTAATTGCCTTGGTTGTGATACTAAAATCAGCCGTTACAAAACTTACTGTATAGTTCGCATCCGCTGCGCCTGATGGAGTAATCGTATAGGTTCCTACATTTTCGCCGGTTGCTCTGCTGATTGATACTGGGGAATCCAAGTCACTTTCGTCATCTCCATTTGTGTATCCTGTTACTGTATAAGTCAAAGCAGGATCAGTTGCGCCATAAACTTTCGTCTGCGAACTGTTAGCCGTTACTGTCAAAGCTGCTCTGGTGATTTCAAAATCAGCCGTTACAAAACTTACTGTATAGTTTGCATCCGCTGCGCCTGATGGAGTAATCGTATAATTACCCACATTTTCGCCGGTTGCTCTGCTGATTGCTACCGGAGAATCTAAATCGCCTTCATCATCTCCATTCTTATAACCAGTAATCGTATATGTCAAAGTAGGATCAGTTGCGCCATAAACTTTCGTCTGCGAACTGTTAGCCGTTACTGTCAAAGCTGCTCGGGTGATTTCAAAATCAGCCGTAACAAAACTTACTGTATAGTTCGCATCCGCTGCGCCTGATGGAGTAATCGTATAGGTTCCTACATTTTCGCCGGTTGCTCTGCTGATTGATACTGGGGAATCCAGGTCACCTTCTCCGTCTCCACTTACAAAACCTGTAATGGTGTAAGTCAAAGTCGGGTCGATAGTACCATAAACCTTGGTTTGCGAACTACTTGCTGTTACAGTAAGGGCTTTCTTGTTGATCGTTAGATCTGCACTTTCGTAAGTGATTGCATAGTTGGAGCTCGTATATCCTGAAGGAACAATTACATCCGTGTAGGTACCAGCATCTGTGTCAGCAATTGCTGCAAAAGCAAGCGTACCACCTAAATCCGTATTGTCTTCTCCTGTGATAAAACCAGTGTAACTCACAGACAAACTACCAATTGGGTTATCTCCATAAGTAATGGTCAAATCCTGAGCTGTAACTGTTAGATCTTTTTTGTTTACGACTAAAGTTTGAACCACATTACTTGCCGCATTGTAAGTTGTATTTCCTGGCTGACTAGCAGTAATCGTAATTGTGCCAGGCTTTAAAATGGTAACTGTGTTGCCAGAAATACTAGCAATAGTAGGGTCTGAACTTACATAGCTTACAGTCAATCCAGAAGAAGCAGTTGCTCCTAGATTAAAATTTGGGTCTCCATAAGTCACTGAGGTCAGGGCCCCAAAGGTGATGGTTTGATCCAACTTAGGAGTAGTAAACTCCTCAATAGCTCCATAAGAAGTACCCTCAGAGTTGATCGCGTATGCTTTGTATGAATAAGTTGTATTTGGAGTTAGAGATACAATAGACTTAGAAAAAGTACCCGTCCCTGTTCCATTTAGATCTTTGGTTACTCCCGTCCCCCCTATCAAAGGATCAGAATTGGTACTTTTAACCGAATAAACGATCCCTCTCTCAGTAACACTGGCACCACCGTCTGCTGTTACTTCACCACCTAAGGTGGCAGAATTTGCCAATACATCTGCAGCTGTAGCAGTTGTTACATTCGGAGCGGTATTGGCGCCTATGGTCACAACTACATTTCCCGTCATAGTCGACGCACAAGTTGTAGGATAGACTCTCCATGCATTTACTTCCAGTGTGGCATTTGCAGTTAAAGCCGCAGAGGTCAATACCAAATCACTTCCAGTCCCTAATCCAGCTGCTCCAGAGTTCGATGATAGATTAATATTCATCAGCTGATAGATCGTGAATGATTCCGCAGAACTGATGGTTACATCTACTGTCGAACCGGAAGTAACTGTGATAGTAGCCGGGCTGATAGTCAAGGTATTAGTTGGGGTACTACACTCTACCTCCTTGGTATTTGATACCGGTGAATTACAGGTTCCTGTTTGTACAATCGAAAGAATCGCTCCAGCATACAAATAATGAGCATCTCCCGAATAAGAACTCAAACCAGAAAAGGTGCCTGTTGATGTGGTAATTTCATTTCCTGAATTATCAGTCAAAGGTGATCCATCTACATATAAAACCACCGTACCGGATGTTCCAGTTACAGAAAATGAGGTAGTCCCTTCAGTAATAGAGGCTGGCCACCCGATAGTCAATGCAGAAGGCGAAGAATTGATCGTGACACCTGCGGATGCCGAACTCACCGTTTCACAATTGTCTGAATTGGTAGCAGTAGCTGTAATTGTCCCTGATGAAATATTAAGACCACTTAGATTCCATGTACCGAATTGATTGACTGTTGTAGTTCCAACAGAGCTACCATTCACCAACACATCTATCAATGTTCCTTCTTCTTCGGATGAAGTTCCAGAGATTGTTTCTACCGGGCTACAATAGGTTCCATCAACTACCGGAGCGGTAGACGCTGTCCCTCCGGTAACACTTCCTAATACTGGCAAAGACATACATTTGCCCGTCTGATAAAACACTGCTGCCAACCCACTGCAGGTATAATCAGAAACAATCGCTGTTCCTAAATCCACAGTCCAAGCTCCGCCTGCAGTCGCAGTACCGCTACCTAAATACCCAGTAATATTGGGTGAAGAGTTCGCATCTAATCCACTGTAAGAATACAAATGAACAGTTCCATTTGCATCCAAATCAGCTGGAGAGTTTCCTGTAATAGTTGAAGCAGATATACTAGGACTTGTTATAGTTCCTCCTGTTGTTGCCACTTCATTAGCACAACCATTACTTCTCACACATAAATAAGAATAATCCGACCAACAACTGTTGGCATCTTTTCTAATTCTGACAGCCGCGGATTGACATTTTTCAAAATTCGTCGAAGCGGTAAAACTGTAACTTCCATCTGTAGAGGTATATGAGAATGTTCCCGAAATTGCAGTTCCAAGGCTTCCAGATGTGAAATCATAGACTTCAATAATCGGTGTGGCTGTCAAGCCTGCATCTGTTGTCCCGGTAATAATTTTTTGCCCTCCTGAATCAAAAGTAGAAATATTAAGTCTACCTGAAGTACAAGCACTTACTACCTCAACAGAATTACAGTCAGAATTAGAAACGCTAAGACCTGCATCTATAGCCTCTGCTGTAGCAGTAACAACATCACCTGCAACGACCGAACTCAAAGTAGCAGTGTATGTTCCATCTGTACTACTAGCAGTTACCGTTTGATTCAATGAACCATTTATATAAACTCGAATAGTGGCTCCCAATGGACCTACACCTGAAACCGCCACACTAGTTCCAGCCTGAATTTCAGTCGTCAGACTAGGACATGCAGATGGCAAACCTCCACCGGCAATGTCATCCACTGAGGTCGGAGTCTGCTTTTCTATTATCTCCTCCAGTGCGCAAAATAGGCATGAATTGCTGCTATCATCAAAACCTCCAATATCCGAAACTGAGCCCTGAAACGTACAGGTATTAGAAGTATTGGTAGTAGCTGCAAACCTAAGCCCAGTTGAGCTAGTGATACCTCCAGCCGTGTAAAGGTCAGCTAATGGGACATAAAAATCATAGAAGTAATCCAAGTCGCTTCCAGATTCGATTCCGGAGATAGACTTTTGATGATTGGTAGAGAGACTGTATGAAAATTCTTCTGCGTCACAAGCACCATCTGAAGAAGAGGCGTCAAAATCCAGAATCGCAACTTCATGCTTAGACCTTAATACCACCCCCAGCTCAAAACCAGGGTTAGCTCCTGCCTGATAAGACCCTGCATCCTCTGTTCCGATCAAGCCATCTGTATCTATGAGGACAGTATATCCCTTTGCATTGGGACGAAAATCAGCTAAGCGAAATCTAAATATTAAGTTCGTGCCGTCATTTCGCAAATAGGTAGCATAGCCATCTGGGTCAACAGAGAAATCAGTAAAACCTTCGTCAGGGCCACTTCTTACATCAGACAGTTTTTCACCTGCCCCTACCGTTGGGAACCGCGTCCATTCAGAGGCATTTTCAAACTCATCAGTATCATCCCCATCTTCGGAAAATCCAATAATATCTTGGGAAATTAATCCATCCTGATTGGGATCCAAAATTGTACCTGTAGCAGGTTCAATGATCAAACCCTTTGTTTGAGCGAATCCTAAAGAAGCGCTCGTAACAATAGTTAAAATGATTATCAGTCTCAAAAAAAGGGAATAACAATCCCTATCAGACACTTTTTTTTCTAGCTTGAACAAGGTTATTTCTAGGTTTTTATTTGGACAATTAAATTTTTCAGGGAAGGCAGAATGCAATATTACTCACAATCAAAATCTCATCATCTAGAAATAGTATAAAAACAAAGCTCCTAAAGAATATTTAAGGATCCCTTTTATCCTTTTATAAAAGAATCACCTACAAAAACTAGTATTACTACTTATAAAAAGCTTCAAAATAAAATTTCCCTATTCATTCCAAACCATGGAATCCAACAGGTTAATTGATACTTTTGCGTTTCATAACAGTCTTAATATGTACAAGTCTTTGATCAAACCGGTTCTTTTTCGTTTCAATCCAGAAAAAGCTCATCACCTTACTTTTGGAGCTCTTAAAACACTTCAGAAAATCCCGTTCGGCCTATCCTTGATCAAAGCCATAGGAGCAAAAACTAACAAGCAGTCCACTGAACTTTTTGGAATCAATTTTCCGAACCCAATCGGGTTGGCTGCAGGTCTGGATAAAAATGCGGAAGCCATCGATGCATTTGCAGCGATGGGGTTCGGCTTTGTAGAAATAGGCACGGTGACTCCCAAGCCACAGCCAGGCAATCCACAGCCCAGACTTTTCAGGTTGAAAGAGGATGAAGCGCTAATTAATAGGATGGGCTTCAACAATGACGGGGTACAGGTGGTGAAGGAAAGATTAAAGAAAAGAAAATCAAAGGTGATCGTAGGCGGTAACATTGGCAAGAACAAAGTCACGCCAAATGAAGAAGCTGTTAATGACTATCTGATTTGCTTCAATGAACTATTCGATGAGGTGGACTATTTTGTCGTGAATGTAAGTTCTCCTAACACTCCGGGTCTTCGCGAACTTCAGGAGAAAAAACCTTTGTCCGACATACTGAACCGTCTCATGGAAGAGAATCAAAAGAAACCAAGCCAAAAACCTATTTTGCTCAAAATTGCTCCTGATTTAACAGACGCCCAGCTAGACGACATCATAGAGATCATTGACGAAACTAAAATCCATGGAGTAATCGCAACCAATACTACCATCGATAGATCTGGATTGAAAACGGACAAAGGTGAAATCGAATCCATCGGAAACGGAGGACTAAGCGGGGCACCTGTTCATCAGAGATCCACAGATGTCATTCGATATTTGCACGAAAAGTCTAATGGTTCTTTCCCGATTATCGGAGTAGGCGGCATCAATTCTGCACAGAGAGCCAAAGAAAAGCTAGAGGCAGGAGCCAGTATGATTCAACTCTACAGTGGCTTCATTTACGAGGGACCTGATCTAATCAAAAACATCAGCAAGGCACTCTAAGACTTGCACCTAGATGCATGCCTTTCGGCATGAATTTTTGCTCACAAATTGTTTATTTTACGATTTGAAAATCGACTAATGGCGAAGAATACATATAAAAAACAATCTAAAGAAAAGAAATCCCTGAAGCTGCCCAAAATCTCTATTGGTTTTTTAGGCGATCGAAGACTCCATCTATCTCTCGGTTTTTTGGCACTGATTTCAAGTTTGTTTTTACTGACCGCCTTTATCTCTTACCTATTCACTGGCAAGGCTGACCAAAGCATCATTGGACATGTCATCGATACTGGAGTCAAAAGCTCTGGACAGGAAGCCGAAAACTGGCTTGGGCTTTTTGGAGCCTACGCCTCTCATTATTTCATTTACCAGTACTTCGGAATTGCTTCTTTTTTGATTCCTCCTTTTTTGTTTTTGATTGGATACAAAATCGTCTTCCGAAGAGAAATACTACCTATTTCCAAATCCTTTTACTTCGTTACTTTTTTCTTGCTTTGGGTATCCGTGCTGATTGGCTACTTTATGATCAACTCAGAATCGATCTACGAGTGGGGGTTTCTAGGTGGCGGAACGGGGTATGAAATTGCCGCGCTGATGGATAGCCTGATGGGCTGGGGCACTCTGTTATTCTTGATACTTTCCTTTGTTGTATTCGCAATTTACTTCCTCAACATCACCCAGATGTCTGGATTATCTACTTTGGATCTACCTCGGGACCACTCCATCGATAGTGATCTTGATGAAATAGAGAATTTATCTGAGGATCAAAACGATTTAGATGCTGATCAAGAAGAAGATCTTGATGATGAGGAAATGGTTTTGGTAAAGAAGGAGTCGCCTGAAAAGGATGACATTGCAGCCATGGTAGCTTCGATTAAGGAAGAAGTCGAAGAGGAAGAAGCACTACTAAAAAAACAAACTGAAGAAAGCTGGAATGTAAATACCCCAAAAGCCAACACACCTAAAAAAGAGAAACCAGAACTCGAGCTGGATGTAGACTTACCTCCTACCCCAACACCAAAACCTAAGCCTGCTCCAGAGCCTGAGGAAGAAAAAATCGCTTTCGAGGCAGAACAAAGAACAGAAAAAGAAAAAACCAGCAATCAGCTCGAAAATTATGATCCTACCTTGGATTTGGGCCATTACAAATACCCCAATCCAGAGCTGCTGATCGAATACCCAGACAATGATGTCAGAGTATCAAAAGAAGAATTAGAGCAAAATAAGGATCGTATTGTAGAGACCTTGATCAATTTCAAAATCGGTATCTCAAGTATCAAGGCAACGATTGGACCTACAGTTACACTCTACGAAATCATACCAGAGGCGGGCGTTAAGATCTCAAAAATCAAAAACCTCGAAGATGACATTGCATTGAGCTTGGCTGCCCTCGGTATCAGGATCATCGCACCTATTCCTGGCAAAGGAACAATAGGTATTGAAGTGCCTAACAAGAACCGTGAAATGGTGGACATCAAATCAGTCTTGACCACCGAAAAATTCATGAAGAGCAAGGCAGAACTACCTATCGTTTTAGGTAAAACCATCTCCAATGAGGTTTATGTTACTGATCTTGCCAAGATGCCTCACCTGCTGATGGCAGGTGCTACCGGTCAGGGTAAATCAGTTGGTTTGAATATCATATTGACTTCTCTGGTTTACAAGAAACACCCTTCTCAACTTAAGTTTGTACTGGTTGACCCTAAGAAGGTAGAGCTTACGCTTTTCAACAAAATAGAGAAGCACTTCTTAGCCAAACTTCCGGACACAGATGACGCGATCATTACAGACACAAAAAAGGTAATCTACACCCTCAATTCCTTATGTATTGAGATGGACAATCGATACGACCTATTGAAGGATGCTGGCTGTAGAAACCTAAAAGAGTACAATAAGAAATTCGTCGAAAGAAGGCTTAATCCTAATAAGGGACACAAATTCTTGCCCTATATCGTACTCGTAATCGATGAGCTTGCGGATCTGATGATGACTGCCGGCAAAGAAGTGGAAACTCCTATTGCCCGTTTGGCACAGCTTGCACGTGCGATTGGCATCCATTTGGTGGTGGCGACTCAGCGTCCCTCTGTCAATGTGATTACTGGTGTGATCAAAGCAAACTTCCCGGCTCGTCTTTCTTTCCGAGTTACATCCAAGATCGACTCAAGAACCATTTTAGATGCAGGTGGTGCAGAACAATTGATCGGTATGGGAGACATGTTGTTATCTTTGGGCTCTGATATCATCAGGTTGCAATGTGGATTCGTTGACACACCAGAGGTGGAGCGTATTTGCGAATTCATCGGAGATCAACAGGGATACGAGTCTGCTTACATGCTGCCGGAGTTTGTGGGCGATGAAGGAGATTCAACTGCCGTAGGTGAAGTAGACCTAAAAGATCGAGATACGCTCTTCGACGATGCGGCACGATTGATCGTGATGCATCAGCAAGGCAGCACCTCTTTGATACAAAGAAAATTGAAACTGGGATACAACCGAGCAGGTAGGTTAATTGACCAACTGGAAGCTGCGGGTATCGTAGGCCCCTTCGAAGGCAGCAAGGCCCGAGAGGTATTAGTTTCGGACGAATACAGTTTGGAACAGTTATTGAATGAACTGAACGGACAATAAAATTAGACTTAAAATTCAAACGAAATAAAAATGAAATTATTCACTTCAAGTTTGCTACTCAGCGTCCTGATTTGCACTCAGGTATTCGCTCAAAAAGACCCTAAAGCCAAGAGCATTCTGGATGCAATGAGCCAGAAATACAAGAGCATTCCCTCTTTCACAGCAGATTTTACCTATACCATGGAAAATCCTGAAGAAGACATCAATGAAGGGTTTGAAGGAAAAGTGAATGTCAAAGGTGAAAAATACAAGTTGGCCATGGAAGGCCAGGAGATCATTTTCGATGGAGAAAATGTTTGGACTTACCTTAAAGAAGACAAAGAAGTAACAGTAGCTCCTTACGAAGAAGATGAAGGTGAAATTTCACTATCTAACATCTTTACTTTGTATGAATCTGGATTCAAATACTTGTATTTAGAGTCTAGAGACGGAGGTAAAATTGATGTTGTGGATTTGGTTCCAGAAGATTTGAACAAAAGCTATTTCAAAATCAGAATGCAAATAACAGCTGCCAACAAGGACCTGGTTACTTTCAAAGTATTTGACAAATCAGGAAGTCGCTACGTCTATACCATCACTTCCTTCTCGAAAGACAGCTCTTTAAAAGACTCTGACTTCACTTTCAATACCAAGGCTAATCCAGGCGTAGAGGTAATAGATTTCAGATAAGATCTTTCACGCAAGAAACACCAAAGCTGTCTATATTTATGGACAGCTTTTTTTATATCTTCTTTTGTATGTGTACAATTATTTTCTCCTGGCAGAACCATTCCGACTACAGTTTAATTCTTGCTGCCAATCGAGACGAGTTTTATAAACGACCCACGCAACCTGCCCACTGGTGGCCAGAAAGCCCAAACATATTTGGGGGTAAAGATTTGATCGCTGGAGGCACATGGATGGGCGTTAACAAAAATGGGAGATTTGCTGCATTGACAAATTATCGCAATTTGGATCTGATTGATGACAAGGCTCCTTCGCGAGGTAGAGTCACTATGGATTTTCTAGAAGGCACCATGTCACCAGGGCAATACCTCTCCGATTTACACCAATCAGAAATCAGTTACAATCCCTACAACCTGCTAGTAGGCGACAGAAATAGCCTCTACTACTACAGCAACATTCAAAAAGAAATCACAGAATTAGAACCCGGGATCTATGGACTGAGCAATGGCTTATTAGATGATCCATGGCCCAAAGTGGTTCAAGGGAAGGCTATTTTTGAGACCCAATTGAAAAAAGAAGATGTCGAATTAAATCAACTAATGTACTTCCTGACGGACAAAACGGAGGCTCCTGATGACCAACTCCCGAATACGGGTGTGCCTTACAAAATGGAAAAAGGGCTTTCTGCTCTGTTTATAGAAATGATCAACTATGGCACACGTTGCTCGACTGGTATTTTAATAAACGATCAGCAGATCAAATTCAACGAAATAACCTATCCTGTTGGAGACCAAAAAGAGCAAGTCGTAGAAGAAACAATCTTCCTTACATAGCTTGAATTTCTTCCGCTTTGTCAAATAGATTGAGTGCTTCTCTGTATATCTCACTCGTTTGATTCCAAATTGGATAGAAGCCATTGTTATTCCAAATACCTCGGGCTATTTGTGCCTTGACATAAGTTTTAATCAAGGGTTTTGAATGGTTATACTCCCTTTGATTGAACTTGATATTATTGGTATTTGCAATCGCCAAAAGATCGTTAAGCATCTTCTGACTCACCTCGAAGTTTCTGAAATACTCGTCAAACCCCATCTTCTCCAATCTTTCCTTATTGGAATCTGAATACTGCAACGCGTATTCACGTATAGAATTGGAAGTAAAAAGTCGATTTAGATATTTAGAATTCCCGGCAGTATCTAATGGAACGTAAACGTCAGGAATGATCCCTCCACCTCCATAAACTAACCTTCCTTTTGTCGTTCTGAACTCTAAGGTATCTATTACATCTACGCTATCAGCACTATACATTTCACCTGACTCGTATCTACCGTAGATGTCATGATAGTAATCATCGACATCCCCATTGTAGGCTTTCTGGATAGAACGACCACTTGGAGTGTAATATCTAGATATAGTCAACCTCAGCTCAGACCCATCACTTAGATCAATTGGCATTTGAACCAGACCTTTCCCAAATGACCTACGACCAACTATTAGTCCTCTATCATTGTCCTGAATCGCTCCAGAAACTATCTCAGAAGCAGAAGCACTCCCTTCATCGATCAAAACGATCAAGGGTTGTTTTTCAAATACACCTTCTTCGCCTCCTCGGTGCTCCTGATTGTACCTAAACTCTTTCCCCTTTGTAAACACAATCATAGGACTACCCTCAAGAAATTCGTCTGCCATACGTATGGCTCGATCCATATAACCGCCAGGATTTCCTGTCAAGTCAAGAATCAATCGCTGCATCCCCTCTTCCAGAAGTTTGTCCATGGAAGTTTTGAATTCGTCATATGTGGTGGCTGTAAACCGGTTGATTTTGATATACCCCGTTTGATCATCGATCATATAATCAGCATCAACAGAGAACTGTGGTATTTTATCTCTGGTAATATCAAAGCTCAGAATATCATCTACATTCTTTCTCAATATTTTCAAACTCACAACCGATCCTCTTTCCCCTCTCAATCGATCCAACACTCCTCTGTTGCGAATACCGATACCTGCCACATTCTCGCCATCTACTTCGATGATCTTATCTCCAGTCAATAGACCTGCTTCTTCCGATGGCCCGCCACTCAAGGGGGACACGACATATATGGTATCTCTGAAAATATTGTATTCTATTCCTATCCCATCAAAATTTCCTTGAAGCTGCGAGCGACTCAGCTCTTTCTCCTCGGCAGGGATATAAACGGTATGCGGATCCAATTCTTTGAGCATGGAATTGATGGCTCCATCTACCAACTCATTCTGATCTACCTCATCCACATAATTGTCGTCGATGTAATTCAGGATCTCCCTGAACTTGAAGGCGCTTTTGCGGGCATCCATACTGTTGCTCCTGTCTCCTACGACATTGGCACCTATGAATATACCAGCAGCTATAGCTACGGCTAACAAAAGAGGAAGGCGAATTTGTGATTTGGTATTCTGTATGCTCATAAGGGGAATATTTATCTTTAAAACGAAAAAGTATCGTTAAAAGATATGTGCAAACAGCAAAAGGTCAGGAAGGTTAAAAAAGATAAAAAAGACTGGAATGTATCAAACCTCCCAGTCTTTTTCGTGGTTGCTTACTTTTTCGTTTGGCAATACGAATGCACAAACAATCGCAGATACGAACAGCACGCCAATTAATACTAACATTGCCATAATTGCATAGATTTTTTATGAGCCCCAAAGATATATGCTATCTCCAAGTACGCAAAGGAAGTGTTGGGCAATCTTAACTGCGAGTAGTAATTAAATCCAAAATCAGTAGTAATCTGTAATTTGATAAATAGGTAAATCCCTGATGTTCGGACAGTTATAATAACTTAATATTGATTAATGATTTTATAATAGATTGATAATCAGGTGAAATCAAGATTTACGATTCAGAATCGTTTATTTTGAACACCACCAAAAACAACTAAAATGATGAATCTTCCAGCAATTGAATCAGAAATCACAAAGAAAATCCTGGGTCTCAGCATGGAACAGCAAGCCGACATCTTGCAATATCTGAATAAGATCACTCAAAACGTCGGAAGCAAGGAAAGCTACAGGAAAAGAGCGATTAAAGAAATTAGAACTGCACTAAGGTCTATCTGAGGATCAATCCTCAGATAGTACTATTATTTCATCTCCTTCAGCGAATTTGACAAATTCAGCCTTATTCGGGTTGACTACTACGCCATATTGCTCATGGGAATTCTTGCTATGAGCTAGTATTCTATAACCAATTGCCACCTGATTCATCTTGGCGGCTGATTCCAACACTGTATAGAAATTAACTGGCTTTCCTATCGAAACGTATTCTCTGGCTGGCTTGATGTATATCTCTGAACCATCCGCATCGAATAGGTCCTCAAACACTCGCATCAAATACTTATTTTCAGAGACCTGAGCCATGAGCAAACTCAGAAGCTTATCACTTACGATAAAGTCATCTGCACTGGTAACATCTGCCAGCTGACGGTTTTTCATATCCATCATCTCACTGACCAGATTCAAATGCTTGTCAATTTTCTCAGCAATACTACGAATGTGCAGAAGTGTAATCAAAGTCTGCGCATCTGCCTCCTGGACTGGATATCTCTGCTCATAACATAGCAGCATGATATAGTCGTAGTTGGGTATTTGCAGACGATCAATTGTTTCTCTTTCAGTCGTTTCTGCCTTCAAAAAGTCCACAGAGAGATTCTTAAGACCCGATTGCAACTTTTCAATAACAGGAATAGGATCATCAAACTTAGACACAACCATCAAAGAAGAACCGAAAGGAACATATTCATCCAGCTCTTTAATAATATTTTTTGCTCGATTGTTCCAGCCGATGATCAAAATCTTCTCATTCTTCTGACTAGGCGCTACAGGATGCGCTACCTGGGTATAGTCAATTTCAAAATCGGTTTTTCCAGACGGAACCAAGGTATCGTCATCTTCAGTGATACCTATTACCTGATCTCCTTCATTGAACACTGTGTCCATAGGCGGATTGATAGCTACCGTACCGTCTTCAAACTGGATACCCATAATGGCAGAAGTCTCATATGCAAAAATCACATCTCTGAAAGTCTTGCCTACCAGATGTTCTGTCTTCTCATCGGTAAAGTAAATTTCGTCCCCACCATAGTCCATCAACTCGATGTAAACTACACTAAGACCAGACTGACGACTCGTCTGAACCATGATTCTAGAGATAAAGTCATCTGACAATATCAGCTCCACCTCATCCTTCCCTACCATCTTAGCCACCTCAAAGTTCTTGCTATCCTGGATCTCTGCAGTAATATGGTAAGGCTCTTCTCTTCTATCTGGATTGGTTACAATAGCTACGATCGTTTTGATGATCTGAGAATCCGAATTTTCATTATCCTTATCAAGGATGATGATCGACTTGGAAGTATACGGATTCACAATATATAGATCATCGATATCGATAGGATCACCCGTACGACAGATCACACGCGTATTGCCAGTCTTTCCTACCTTGAGACGAATCTCATCTTCCATTTCAATCTTATCACGGTCAGCCAGGATCACGATACAGCCATCCTTCTGATTTTCGTTGGCAATCACAATCTCGGAAATGATTGTGAATATTTTAGAAGACCACCCCAGTATCAAGACGTGACCAGACTCGATCACGAACGAACGCCCCTTTCTTAGCTCCTCCATTTTTACGAGGATACCATTGGACACCAAACCGATCAAGGTGGATATTATGACCAGACCTAAAACAGTCGTCACCATCATGAAGAGCCTAAATGGCCAATTCTCATCATGGTTACCCAAAACTCCAGGATCCAGAATATGAGTAAAATTCACCCAAATCGATTCAAAGATGGTAAAATGACTATCCGCATCAGGATGTAGCCCCAACATCAATAGAGAGGCCCCAAAAATCACAATAACAATTCCGGAAAAAACCACCAGACCATAAATCATTGCCGTCGTTCCCTTGGAAACGTAATTATCGAAGGCATATTTTGCTCTAGCCGCCAGAGAAGCGCTTCTACTCATTTATACAGAGGTACTAAATATTGTAAAAAATTTCTTTGATTTCACACGACACTAAGTCTTCCTTAGACAGTTTCCCTGTGAATTTAATCAGTGGCAAAAATAGTTCAATATTAGAATTATCAGGTCTTAAATGAAATTATATCCTAAGGGATCACAGATCGATGATAAAAGTCATCTGTCTAGATATCAACAATATAGTCCTAAGCCTCCTAAAACCCGATTCATTTTCACTGGATTGAAATTCATCGCTATCTTCGTGTCTACTCGAAAGGCACGGTTTCTGTTACAGTTTAAGTCTATGAATGTATTTTTTCGTTTCATTTTAGTATCCACTCTACTTTTCGCTGGCTATATAGACAGCAAAGCTCAGAGTTATTCACTCACAATATCTGCTGCCTCATTTGAGATCGACGGTAAGAGCCATTCTGGCTATCGCACAGAGTTTACCCAACCTTATTCGGAAATAAAAAAAGAATGGTGGAGGTACGTCAAGTCCATCACTTATCTCTACAATGCCAAATCGCACTACATACTCACCATCCCTGCCAAAGGTGATTCTAACACAGAACTTCAGTTCATATCCGTTTTAGACAAAACGAGCAATAAAGGTGCTGTATTGAAAGTAGCTCCGATTTTGGAAGGTCTTGACGAGGGCCAGGTCACACAGTTCAAAAAAGAATTAAAACTTCTACTTGTAGATTTTAAAATCCAATATTTCACAGAAATGCTTCAAGAGAAGATCGAAGACAAGGAAAAAGAGATTGAAAAACTAAGCAAGGAGCTCTACAAACAAAAAAACGACAACTCTTCGAATCTGGATAAATTGAATCAGAGACTATCCAAAAGCAATAGCGAATTAGATGCGTTGAAAGAAAAGCTTAACCAGATAAAGTAAAAAAGCCGGCTCAATGAGCCGGCTTTCACGTTAGGTTGTTTTACTTCTTTTTAAAATTAGAAATTATATGTGTACTTCAAATTAAACAATCGACCTGGCTTGTACAGTGAGAAAAGTTCCTCCTCACTACCAAACTTATACACCAATTTATTCTCTGAGTTCAACAAGTTCTTGGCGGTTAGACTAATAGATGAATTTCCTTCTTTTCCAATCACTTTTGATACTTTCAAATTCAAACTGTGGAATGGTGAAGTATAAACATCAGGAATGTTGGAGATACCAATAAATGTTAGTGTCTCGCCCTGAACATTGTAAGACAAATTACCAGACAGACCTAGCATATTATTTTCATAACTCAAGAATCCATTTACTACATATGGAGATTGACCTGTCATTTCTCTATACTTAGAGACTCCAGCTTCACTTCCTTGATAAGCCACTTCACTATCATATTCAGAATCACCGTTTTCATTAACTGTCACAGTTTTTCTGTTCACTTTAGATACTACCAAAGAGACGTTGGTTCCTACTGAAAAATTCTCTAATGCTGGAGTAATGAAAGTTAGATTCTTTCTGAATTCAAACTCAGTACCATACACACTTGCCTCACCTACATTTCTTGGTTTCAACTGACCTGGATTGTTAGGAAAAAACACCAATGCAATGTGATCTGTAAAATCCTTATAAAAAGCAGATACAGAAACCATTTCACTAGGTGAGAAGAAGTATTCCCATCTCAAATCATAGTTCAATATTTGAGCCTGCCTGATGTCGAGGTTTCCAGAAAATTGAGTTCTAGTAATAGGGTCTTCAATAAATGCTGAAGATTTCTCTTTGAAAGAAGGTCTCGCTAAAGTTTTATTAAACGATGCTCTTAAATTCATATCCTCTTGCAGCGCATATACAAAGTTCACAGAAGGTAAAAGGTTAGTGGCATCCAAAGTTTTCGTATTGTTCTCTTCTTGCTGAGAGTTATCCTCATTCAGCCTAACGCCACTGTAGAACATTTGAGCATTTTCGACACGTAGACCATAAATTGACTTTAACTTCTGTGTAATCTGCATCTCATTCATCACATATCCAGCAAAGATGTTTTGCTTTCCATCATAGTTATTGTAAGCATTGCTATTGTCCTGGATATACAATCCATCTGGATTAGAAGAAGAATACAAATTACCTTCAGAAAGCAACCAGTTGGGATCATTATATTCTACTCTGAATACAGAAAGTTCTTCATATGCATAGTTGTACACATCGAATTCTCTCTCTCTATGTGTGACCAAGCCACCAAATTTGATTTTATTATTATCATTCAAATCATAGGTAAAGTCTAGCTTGAAGCTCTCACTCACTTCTGTCAAATCTCTCCAGAAACGATTCATCGCACCACCATTTCGGAAACCATACTCCCCATCATCTTCGTTGATTCTTGTATCACGGTAATCTGGATCTGTGATTCTAGAATAAAGCAATGAATTAGACCAATCCACTCTCAACTTCCCAAAAAAGTGTTTACCATAAGTAATATTATTGGTCATAGACCTTTGAGTGTAGGCCAATATATCATTATTGATATTTGTTGGGTTGTTCAGTGAGGTCAATCTCAATTCTCTCTCTAATGCTGTAGAAACACCGTTTTGAGTGTGAAGCAAATTGGTTCCTATTGTATGGTTATCATTCTTAACAGCAAAAGACAACAATCCACTCCAAAGAACATTATTTGTGCTCAAATCTCCTTCACCAGTAAAATCTCTCACCAATGCTACTTCACTAGCTGTCCTATCCTTTTCATACCTTTTTCTAGTGAATCCTTCATAGTAGGTATTAGTGTTCTTATAACTTAAGATAGCATTGTATCCAAAGGTCAATTTTTCTCCTTGGATCTGGTTTCTGTGAGAAAAAGACAAACCAGTATTCATAAAATTGGTTCCTCTATCCACACCCAAAGTAGGATCGAACTTCTTAGTCGTGTTTTCTAAAAATCCGTTTTGATCATTCGAAAGCGTAGGGATTTCAGTTCCTTTTGCAAAAGGCAAATCTCTTTGACCATTGTCCCAGCCTAGAAAATCAGTACCTGAACCTTCATACCCTACTGCATTAGACTGAAAATGCATGTCCGGATTGTACCCCATGCTTAGTGATATTGATGTTGATTTTTGATCTGGAAAAGCCTTGGTCTGAATATCTACCAACCCACCAGCAAAATCACCATTTAAGTTGGGGGTAAAAGTTTTGTAAACCATCACATTCTCCAGGACGCCAGTAGGGAAGATGTCAATTTGAACATCATTTCTATCTGGATCTAAACCTGGCACCACCATTCCATTCAATGATGTTTTGGTATATCTATCACCCAAACCTCGAACGTAAACATACTTACCACCCTGAACTGTGACACCCGTTACTCTTTTCATGGCTGAAGAAAGATTGCTGTCACCTACTTTTTTGAAAGCAGCAGATGAAATACCATCAACTGTGTTCACTGATTTTTTCTGAACAGATAGAAGAGCTACGTCATTATCGCGGATCTGCTCTGCAGTCACTACTACTGACTCTAGTTGCTGTACATCTTCAGAAATAATGACATCCAATTGAGTTACCTCATCAGCAACAACTTGAACACCTTCAATAACTTTTGATTGGTATGAAATAAACTGAACTACAAGAGTATGAGTACCCTCCTCAAGACTTAAAGAAAAATTACCATCAAAATCAGCAACAGCACCTTGAGTAGTACCTTGCTTGGTTACGGTAGCCCCGAAGAGTCCTTCTCCGTTTTCTCCGTCAGTAATTTTACCTCTAACAAATCCTTTTTGCGCCATGGCGGATCCTACTACCAATACCAAAAACGCTACAAATACTATCTTTTTCATTCTCTGAATTTTCTAAATCTGCCGCAAATTTAAGCTGGCCAATAGCAGTATCAGATTTTTACATTTTATCAATTATTTACGAATTCGGGCTTAATTCCTTATCCGTTAACACTGGGTTAACACAGTAATATCAGTAGGTTAATGAACCCCTTTCTAAAAAAGACAAAAGGCGCCATACCGATGTATGAACGCCTTTCTAATTCAGAAAATGATCTTTAATTTTCTTTATTATTCATCAAAGCTCTTAGTATAAACTTCAAAGTCTGAAGCATTTACTTTAGTGAAGACCAAATCTCCCGTAGCAGTATTCCATGCCGCATCTTCTTTTTCTTCCAAGTCAGCAGTTTCTACATCATAAGAAGCAGCAAGCTTAACTTTACCGTCTTCGAACACTACGTTTGACACAGTTCCTTTTGCTTTTGATTTGAAGTCACCAGTCGTAGATTTTCCATCGATAGACATGATATTTCCGTTTTGGATCGTAAATACATCATCCATTGATCCTTCTCTACCGTCAATTTCTAACCCTTCGTCTGAACTCTCATCTACATAGACTACAAAGTTATCTACAGTTCCCGCGTAAGATTGATCTACATCTATTCCATCATCCCCAACTGCATAAACCAAGGCGTTCGAAACATTAACTGTTCCACCAAAGAATTCGATACCGTCATCTTTGTTTCCATATACTTCTATGTAGTCAATAGTAGTTCCTGTACCTACACCACCTAAAGTCAATCCATTGATTTCACTTCCATCAGCGATTTCAGCTCCACCATGTCTGATAGACACATACTTGATCACACCTGAGTTATCCGCTGCATCAGACCCACCATACTGTCCATTTGCATCACTTGCATCTACACCTTCTATCTGTGGGTTTTCAGTTTTAGCACTTACAGGCGCTTTACCTAGAACAACGAGTCCTCCCCATTTTCCTTTGTCATCCTGATCCAATGCAGTACCTGCCAAGTATCCTGGTATTATGTCATCTTCAGTAGAAGTCATGATAATTGGCTCCTGAGCTGTACCTTCAGCCATCAGCTTACCACCTCTGGCAATCATCAATACTGCTGCATTAGCTCCTGTCAAAGATGCGTCACCTTTAATCACAGTACCTGCCTGAATTGTCAAAGTCACTCCGTCTAAAACAGTTACCCTTGTTTTCAAAATATAAACATTGTCTTTAGTCCACTCCGTATCAGAATCGATATTCGCAGTAACCTCTACCTCAGTCGCTGTTCCTGTAATAGCGTCTGGAGTCAAATCAGTTCCTCCCATTTGCCCTTTAACAGAAGCTAAGGTCCACCCATCAAATACGGAAGTTGAAGTTGCGCCAGTAGCAGAAGCGTCAGCAGAAACTTTAGCGTCCACTGCTACTTGAGAAGCAGCAATCACTTGTGCTTGCAACTCTTCAGGAGTCAAATCAGTTCCTTCGTCTTCACTACATGATACTAGAGCGAATGCTGCTCCAAATAAAAATGCAAGAGATAATACCTTTTTCATCATTTCAAATTTTAAAATATGCTTGTTGTATTGTTTTCAATTTCGTTTCGCAAAACTGTTTCAACACATTCAGAATTCGATCACACTAGCAGTTATGCTTATGTTAAAGAAGATGAGTAGGTCTTTACCGATTTTTTACCAATGTTAAGGATTTGTGAAGCTGTTTGACAAAAACAGCCAACAGAGGAGAAAAAGCCTACAAACAAAAAGGTCGTCGAAGTATTACACCTCGACGACCTTCATCATTATTTTGAAATGAAAAGACTCTTTATCTATTCACATTTACTTTATTCAATATCGTTTGGATCAAATCCTGAGTAGTCACTCCATCAGCCTCAGCTTCATAGTTGAGTATGATTCTGTGATTCAAAACATCCGTCGCTACTTCCTTGATATCTTCTGGCAAGACAAAGTCCCTTCCATCTAAAAACGCAATTGCTTTCGCAGCAAGATTCAAGTTGATAGAAGCACGTGGTGAAGCCCCAAACTGGATGTAGCTGGCTTCATCCGTCATACCGTATGACTTAGGATCTCTGGTAGCAAATATCAATTCAATAATATATTTCTCCAGTGATTCCGAGAGGTTAACCTCATTGATTGACTTACGAATCGCAAAAACATCGTCCTTATCCAAAACTGTTTTCACTTCATCGTTAAATGACATGTTAGACATGCGACGCATGATTTCTAGCTCATCTTCTTTCGATGGGTAGTCCACATGTACCTTCATCATGAATCGGTCAACCTGCGCCTCTGGAAGCGGGTAAGTTCCCTCTTGATCTACAGGGTTCTGGGTGGCCAGTACCAAAAATGGTCGATCCAGTTTAAATGTCGTCTCGCCAATTGTTACTTGCTTCTCCTGCATGGCCTCAAGTAACGCAGATTGCACTTTCGCTGGAGATCGGTTCACCTCATCTGCCAAAATCAAATTGGAAAAAATAGGTCCTTTTTTCACTTCGAAGTTGGAGGCCTTTTGATTGTAAATCATAGTACCGATCAGATCCGCAGGAAGTAAATCTGGAGTAAACTGTATACGCTTAAAGTCCAAATGTAGAACGTTGGCAAGAGTGTTGACCGTAAGTGTCTTTGCGAGACCAGGCACCCCTTCGAGCAAGATGTGCCCCTGGGTAAACAAGCCAATCATCAGTCGATTGACCATGTACTGCTGACCTACTACCACCTTACCTACTTCATCGTACACCTGCTGCACTTTGTGCTGCAATTCTTTCTTTTCTTCCGTACTTGCGCTTGTTTCCATATGTCTTTTCGATCAAAACTCCTCAAATCTAAAAGACTTGAAGAATTTTTGAAATAATCGCATGTCCCCATCAGGACTGGCATGCCAGGCAAATCCCGAATCACCTGCCTTATAAAAGAAAAAAATCGGGCCTGAATGGCTGAAAGCCAATCTAAACCCGATTTCAGGAGACTTTAAAGCCCCGAGTTAAAAATTGTTAAATCTTACTGATGCGTGTCTTTGAGCAAATCGTTCACCGTTTTCACAGGGTTGAAAGTAGAAATAGGCACCTCCACAAACAAGGTATTCCAATAAGCCATTGCACCATTCCATAGGCCAGGCAGCTCCATGGCTTTCAGATCTTTACCATTCTTTGACTTGCTACTCACAAAGCCTGTGTCATCGTCTCGGTACTGAAGAAGATCAAATTTCTTCCCTTCGAAATCCTTAGTCGCACAGATCAGATCCACAGGATTGAAGTGGGTAGATCCTTTGAGCATGGCTGCCTTTTCTGCGTCATCTAGGTCAATCTGGGCCGTCTCTGCTATTTGTAATGAGGCACTACCATCAGACTCCTTGACCCAAAACGGTCCTCCGCCTGGTTCGCCTGTATTTTTCACCATTCCGCAAATACGGATCGGGCGATTCAGTTTTTCCTTGATCTCGGCTTTCTTTTCTTCATCCGACTTACCAGCAAAGCCTTCACTCATTTTGAGAAAATACTTGGATTCTAGACGGGCTGCCACCGCATCAGGATCAGCGATCTCACCTTTCAAAATTTCAAATACTTCATCCTGATAGTTGATAAGCAAACCAGCCAGCGCCTTCTTATAAGTATAGGTATCTGCCTTGATTCTATCAGGCACCACATTGTCGATGTTCTTGATAAAAATGATATCAGCATCCAGATCATTCAAGTTTTCCAACAAAGCACCATGCCCCGCTGGTCTAAACAATATCGTACCATCTGGTTCTCTGAATGGTTCATTGTCATTGTCCACAGCGATGGTATCTGTAGAGCTCTTCTGTTGAGAAAAGGTGATATCAAATTTAACTCCAAAGGTTGATTCATAACTCGGGGCAACTTTTGCCACCAAAGCTTTGAATCTATCCAGGTGCTGAGGGGAAACTGTGAAGTGCAGGTGAACGGTACCATCTGCAGATTTGGCATAGTGTACTCCTTCTACTAAATGCTCTTCCAGTGGAGTTCTTGGTCCCTCTTCATAGTTATGAAAACTAAGCAAGGCTTTGGGCAATGAACCATAGCTCATTCCCTCGTCAGACAGCAGGTGATTGGCAATCTGATCTGGTGCGGTATCATCTATATCCCCTAGTTCTGAAGCCAGCTCATCATAAAAAGCAAAATCTTCTAATCCTTTGATAAAAGTCTGTGCAGCATCACTAGCTGACAAGTCTTTTTCCTCTACGAAAGCGAATAAATCTTTGAACATCCTGGTAGCTGCCCCAGAAGCCGGAACAAATTTCAGCACCTTTTTGGTAGCTACTTTAGATTCATAGTCCGCTATCAAATCATTCAATTGTCCTTCATCCAATTGGATAATGCCATCTCCAATACTCGCCGCCTTTTGTATATCCAAAAAGGGAAAGCCATTCTTAAAGTTTTCAATCTGTTTTTCTACTTGAGCCAGGTCACTTCCTCTCTCCTCTATAAACTTTTTATCCTCCTCGTTAAACATTCTAATCTTGTGTTTTTTTAGTTATGGTTTTTCATTTGTTCTCTATT
This sequence comes from Reichenbachiella ulvae, assembly GCF_025833875.1. Lineage (NCBI taxonomy): Bacteria > Pseudomonadati > Bacteroidota > Cytophagia > Cytophagales > Reichenbachiellaceae > Reichenbachiella > Reichenbachiella ulvae. Next base: position 3,271,805 of record NZ_JAOYOD010000001.1, read on the forward strand.
GGATATTTCTCGAGCGCCAGATCATAGGCATGATCATAATGTTTGATCAGGTTTTTCCAGTCAAATTCTTCCGACAAGTCCTCAGCCAAGTTTCTGGAAGCAATACGCTCACGCCCGGTGGTTTTCACAAAGGCCAGCATTTTTTCACTCAATTGTTCGGCAGCAGAATGATAATCTTGATTGACTCGGTCAATCATATAAATACCATGCTCCTCGTCCCCAATATCCAGGGTCTTGACATAATCCCCAAAACCTGAAAGGTCAGAAGTCACAGCAGACACCCCTCTAGCTAAACACTCAACTGGCGTATAGCCCCATGGTTCATAATAGCTAGGAAAAATCCCCATATGACATCCTCTCACGAACTGGCCATACTCCATCCCAAACAGCGGACTGGTCGACGATATAAAATCTGGATGATAAACGATCTTAACCTTATCAGTTTCATGATTGAGCAAATTGGCTCCACGAAGGAAATTCAAAATTTGATCATCGGCATCATTAATAAGGTTATGAGTGACTACTGATGGCAGCCTCTTGGTTTTCCAGGACTGAATAGTTCTACGATAGCGCAGTTTCCAATAATCATCTACTAGCTTATTAAGCTCTGGCAACCTGTGATCGGAATTGGTCGCAGCATCCTGAAACAAACGCTCTTTAACTTGCTTCATGATTTCCTCACAGTTGTGATCGATCTCTTCCATCACTGCTCTAGAGGTCATCACCTCCTGATTGATACTGTGGAAAGGCTGTTTGGTAATAAAGAACATCACGACCGTTTTATTGATCTTATGTTTCTTCATTTTATAGTTCAGCCTCGCAAGAGCCTCCAGTGTCAAATCATAGCCTTTGTTTTTGAACTCAAAACGCCCAGATGTAAAAAAGTAAATGACATTGTTGAGATCGAAAGTATAGGACTGAAAAAAGTGCCCCATCACAAAGTGATTGATCTGCTCCTTATATTTATGATGTAGATTCTGAACTTCGTGCAGAACCGAAAATCTCTCGATATTCAATCCATTCGGCACTATCGCCTCTGGACTTCTGCCTAATAAGTGAATGCACTCCTTGGCGGTAACCTCGCTGACAGTGGACAATATATTGGCTCCATGTGCACAGGCCCGCTCGAGTCTGGCGATGGTATTGACATTAAAATTATTGGCTTCCGACTCCCAATTCAGAAAAGGCAAGTGATCATAAAAATAAGGATCATTCATAGCCAAATACCTTCCTAGCAGAGTCGCATGCGTGGTAAAAACCGTTTTGATAGGAATTTGCTCCTTTCTGATGTCAGCTATGGCTGTCCCTGCCATCCATTCGTGAAAGTGCGCCAATAGCTCGACATCCTGCTCTAAACAAACGCGGGCCATTCGGAACAAAAACTCCTTCACCATGAAACCAAAAGCCATCACTTCATCTACCAACGGATCATGGTTGTTAAAATCAATATGATGATCCTGCCAATAGAAGTATTTAATATTCCCTAATTGAGGCATGACAGACGCAGGATTTAACAGAACCGTTTGTGGACGACCAGAAACCAGCCAGGTTCCAAACGAAACATCCCATCCCATCTCTTTCATTTCTCTTACTACCTGGGCGATCGGAATTTTATCATCCATATGCTCCTCAAAATCGGAGCTAACATTAGGATGAATTTTGGGCCCTACCAGTACATAGTCCTTTCCCCATTGGTCTACCATGACCGGGGCTTTAGATCTAATGACCGTGTAGATCCCACCTACCTGATTACAAACTTCCCAGGCGATCTCCGCCAGCATTTTTGGTTCTTCCTTTTTCTTTCTTGCTTTTTTCCTCTCAGCCATGCCATTTATTTTGAGATACCGAAAGATAACAAGACTGGCTGGCTAGGCAGGAATACAAGCGAACAATTTTTTTTTATGGCTGGAGATTTCTAGCTTTTACAACAAATCGCAGGTAATCAGGTATTATAAAACAGGCAGCACCCTATTTGGGGTACCCAAACCTGTGGTTTCCATTATTATTTTCTTAATCTTAAGGTGTATATGCTGGTCAATTAACTAAAAACCAGAAGCAGAAATATCACTTTTTGTGAGAAGTGAAAATTTAACCTATAAATGATCTATGACAGGTCAAAATAAGACCTATTGAGTCATGGAAGAAGTATATTTGTCTAAGACACATTCAATAATGGAAGGTACAACTGAAGATATCAAAACCGGGATCGACAATCAGGATTTCTCCGGTAATTATATAGAGAATTTCAAGGGTAAAGACGCTGAGGAATTCTTTCCAGGTCGCTATGTCTCCTGGGAAAAAAACAACAACTCTTTTGTAATCCATGGCCAGGGAGCTGCCATTGAAGCAACCGTCATTCATTCAGATATTATCAAATTCAGATTCGGAAATGACGGCTACTTTGAGGATGACTTCTCCTATGCCATCGACCCAGAATTTGCCCCTGCCCCTGTCGAATATAAGTTTGAAGAGCTCAAAGCAAGCTTCGTAATCAAAACGGCTACACTGCGCTGCTATATCAATAAGGAGAACCTTACTACCAAAATCACCAACAATGAAGGTACGGTCATATTTCAGGATGAAAAGGGCTACCACTGGCAGGATCATAAATTCCACGGCGGAACGATCAACATCTGTACAAAAGTCCTTCAGAAAGGAGAAAAATTTTATGGCCTGGGTGACAAAACAGGCAATCTCAACCTCATCGGCACCAAAAGAGAACTATGGGGTACGGACTGCTATGGCTATGGCAATGACACGGATCCTGTATACAAAAACATCCCCTTCTACATGGGGCAGCACAGCCATGTAGGCTATGGTTTATTCATGGACAATACATTTCGTAGCTTCTTCGATTTTGGGAGAGAGAGGTCCAATGTCTGCAGTTTTTGGGCACAGGGAGGCGAAATGCGCTACTACTTCATCTATGGACCTAAACTGGTCGATGTAGCTAAAAAATATACCATGCTGACTGGCACACCCAAACTCCCGCCAAAATGGGCACTGGGCTACCATCAGAGTAAATGGAGTTACTACCCTGAATCTGTGGTTCGCAAATTGGGTGAAGAATTCCGTAGCAGAAAAATCCCATGTGATGTGATTCATTTGGATATCGACTACATGGATGGGTTCAGGTGCTTTACCTGGGACAAGAAAAAATTCCCTAAACCGGAAAAGATGATAGCTGACATGAAAAAAGATGGCTTCAAAACCGTCGTTATCATCGATCCGGGAATTAAAATAGACAAGGGTTATAAAGTCTATGACCAAGGGCGGAAGGGAAACCACTTCTGCACACGACAGGATGGGGCACTGCTCAAGGCCAGCGTATGGCCAGGCGCTTGTCACTTCCCTGACTTCACTCGCAAACGCACCCGCAAATGGTGGGGCACGCTTTTCGAAGGTCTCGTTGCAGATGGAGTAGATGGCGTTTGGAATGACATGAACGAGCCTGCTACTTTCGAAGACGGCACCTTCCCTAACGACGTACGCTTCGACTATGATGGACATCCATGCAGTCACCGCAAAGCACACAATGTCTATGGATCGTTGATGGCTCAGTCTACTTGTGAGGGACAGCAAAAATATCTCAGAAACAAAAGAGCCTTTACCATCACGCGATCCGCATATGCCGGTGTGCAACGCTATGCCAGCGTATGGACAGGAGATAACTCAGCCAGTTGGGAACAACTCAAAATCGCTAACATTCAGTGCCAGCGACTCAGTGCATCCGGTGTTTCTTTTGTAGGGTCTGATGTAGGGGGATTCATTGGCTCACCGAATGGAGAGTTGTACACTCGATGGATTCAGATGGCGGTATTCCACCCATTTTTCAGGACGCACTCCTCTGGGGATCATGGAGACAAAGAACCATGGGTGTTTGATCAAAAATATCTAGAAATAGTTAAGGAGTTCATCGAACTTAGGTACCGACTGCTCCCCTATATATATAGCACATTTTGGCAGCACAGCACTACGGGCATTCCGATGCTTCGGTCTTTGCACATGGAAGCACATGTGGACCCTGAGACTTTCTTCCGAGAAGAAGAGTTTATGCTGGGAGACCATATAATAGTATGTCCAGTATCTGAAGAAGGAAAGGATTCCAGATTGATGTACTTACCCAAAAGTCATTGGTACAACTACTGGACAGACAAATTGGAAGAAGGACAAAGAGAGATCAAAGTGGCGACTCCACTTAACCAGATGCCAATTTTCGTACGAGCTGGAGCGGTTATCCCAATGCAGCCTACTATGCAGTATGTAGGAGAGTTTAAAATTCAGGAGCTTACTCTCAATTTCTACAAACCCTTCGTAGAGACCATCTCGCAACTATACGAAGATGCGGGAGATGGTTTGGATTATCTAGATGGAGACTGCTCTACCAAGACATTTACTTCTACGCCTTCAGGGCTAAACAAATGGAAGATCATTCAACATATAGAAGGAGATTTCAAAACCGAATACAAAAAGTACCAACTCAGGTTCCACGGACTGGAAAACAAACCTGGCTCAATCATGATCGATGGAGTAGAAAGAATCCAGGATCTGAAAACAGAAGAACATGTACTTACACTAAAAACAGAAACCAAATTCACTGAAATATTGATTAACTAAACCCTCGACTAATCATGAGTATCAAAAAGCAATTTCTAAAATCAAAAGATGTATGTAAAGTCACCTGGACTGTAGACAAAAAGGTAGCTAAAGGTGCTGAAAATGTATCCTTGTCAGGTAGTTTCAACGACTGGAGTTTAGACGCTCACCCATTTAAAAAACTAAAAAGTGGTGATTTCAAGTTGGTATTAGAGCTTCCAAAGGACCAGAAATATGAATTTCGATATTTAGTAGATGGCAATGAGTGGATCAACGAGGAGGAAGCGGATGGTTATGTAGACAATCAAGTCTCAAACGAATCCAATTGCTTAATTTCTTTATAGTAAAACGAAAGGTAGAGCTTACTCGCTCTACCCTCAAAACCAAATCTTTCAACCTCCTAATTTATGGCCAAGAAAAGAATCCTCATGCTTGGGCCGGGCGAGCCCGTATCTAGAAACAGCGGTCTGGGAATAGCTGCTAAAGAAATCGCCAATTTTCTCAACGAGCAAACTGAACTAACCATCATTCAGCCGGATGAAATGGAAGTGATGGAAGCCATAGAGAATCATTTGTCGCTTTCTAAGCAAAAAGTAAACCTCGACGATTTCTCAGATTTCAAAGTATTATCAGAGCTATCCAAAATCAATGTCCAAAGCGCTATTTCTCCCTACTCCAATGGATGGGGAGACAGTACCACCGAAAGCCAGGTGAATCATCCTTTGCACGATCAGCTCATCGATTTTTCGAAACAGATAGAAGCTGCAGCAGACAAAGTCAACTTTGATGTGATCTATGCTCACGACTGGATCAACTTTAGAGCAGCGATTGACATCAAGTCCAAACTGGACAAGCCTTTGATCCTTCATGTGCATTCTTTGGACTTTGATCGCAACTGTGGCAATTCAGGTTCATGGGTTTTCGATCTCGAGAAAGAAGCTTTCGAACAAGCGGATCAGATCATCTGTGTAAGTCACTATTCTAAAGGAATCATCCAAACCGTTTATGGAATAGATGATTCCAAAATCTCGGTAGTTCACAATGGCTGCAGACTGAAAGAATATCCAGATCACGAAAGTCCATTCAAAGAGAAGATCGTACTCTTCGTCGGAAGGCTGACAGGACAGAAAGGCCCAACCAAATTTCTCGAAATAGCTGAAAAAGTAAATGCCCTTTATCCAGATAGCCGATTCATCATGGCTGGAGAAGGCGATCTTTACAAATCGCTGATCGAGGCTGGAGCCCACTCCACTGTAGCCAACAAATTTCACATTACTGGATTTTTGAATGAGCCCGATTTGCTAAAAACCTATGCCATGGCGGACATATATTGCATGCCCTCTGTTTCAGAACCTTTTGGTCTTACAGCCATGGAGGCAGCAGCTGCAAAAATCCCAATGGTGATCTCCGAAAACTCAGGAGCCTCTGAGGTACTCAAAAGTGCATTGACAGCTCATTTTGATGATTCGGATAAATTTGCCAAAAACATTGTTTCGCTTTTAAAAAATGAAAAAGTAGCTCATCACATTGCCAGTGAAAACTACGCCTTGCTAAATGATCTCAGCTGGGAAAAGACAAACCAGAAAATTTTGAGTATCATTGACACGGTAAGCGCATGACCAAGAAACTTTCGATCATACTGACCTTCGATTTTGCTCATAGCCTTGAGCCTTTTAGCCTCTTTGACATTGGTCAGGGAAAAGCCTATTTCAACATCGATCAGTCAGATGAAAATTTCATGATCGATTACCAGGGGTATCTGGAAAATGAACTCGACGATTTGGTAGCCCTTTGCAAAAAAGATAAGCTACCCATATCGGTCTACTTTTCATTGCCCTTTTTGGATATGCTGGAGAAACATGCCAGCAGGATACTAACGAAACTAAAGGAGGCCATCAAGCAAGGAAGTCTTTCCTTGCTGGGTGGGACCGCCAACCATGGATTATCATCCATTTACTCCACCACCCATTTCAAAGAGGAAATTCAGCATCATACCAAAAGGCTTGAAAAGCTTTTTGGTACAAAGCCAGAGTCTTTCTACAATACAGAAAATTTGTATTGTAACGAAATCACAGAAACACTGTTAGACCTTCAATTTCAATCCTTATTTGCTGGGACAATTGAATGGTACCTCTGGAAGGACAAACAAAAAAGAGTCTTTCACACTACCTCTGACAAGAGTCAAAAGGTCTTCTTGCTCGACAATGACGAAGGTGCCAGTCTATTCTCTGAGAATGATCGAAACACGCATTTTCTGCAATTCGGACTGGAAGAAATGAGACGATTGGGAGGGATAGAAAGTATCGTAAAAAAAGCAACCAAAAAGGCCGATCTCATATCCCTGAAAGAACAAGTCTCAGAGACTGGAGACACCACAGTATACAACATCAAAGCCCCTGTAATGGGCAGCACCCATGGCTTGACCCTGGAATCCTTTCATGGCAATGCCCTTCAAAATCGTTCGTTGAAAGAATATTTTGCGCTGGAGGAGAAAGTAAGAAAAAGCAAAGACAAAGGTCTAATTCAAGATTGGGCACGACTCGGTCACATTGCCTATTTGCTAAAGATGAATAAGGACGAAGAGCAGCACATACTGCCCTACGATTTTTACAACTACTACATGAATATCCTCAACGATCTTTCACTCAAGGCTTGATCAACTCCAGGTCTTTTTAAGGAAACGAATCCAATTCTGACTCAGAATATTTTGAATATCCGTCTCAGAATATCCTCTGCTTGACAGTATTCCTGGCAAGGTCTGTAAGTCTGCTATTGTATCCAGATCCATAGGCCCTTGTTCCGTTCCAAACCCTCCATCCAGATCCGAACCTATGGCTGCATGCTCGGCATTACCAGCCAACTGGCAGATGTGATCAATATGGTCTGCCATCGTCTCCAAAGACACCTCTCTGGCCGCTGGACTAGACTCTCCTCTTACCCAATCAGGCACCATCATCCAGGCATCTAGCACAGCCCCGATGACTGCCCCTCTACTAATCAGCTCCTTTAACTGACGATCATCAAACTGACGATGGTGAGGCACCAGCGAACGGCAATTGTTGTGGCTGGCCCAAACAGGTCCACTGTAGTGATCCATCGCCTCCCAAAAACTCTCATCGCAGAGATGAGTAGCATCTAAGATGATCCCCAGACGCTCTACTTCCTTTAATAAGGCACGACCTTTCTCTCCCAAGCCTCCACTCGATTCCGTTCCGAAAGCGTAGGTACCCGGGCCATAGTGAGCCGGCCCGATGGCTCTCAACCCCTGCTCATAGGCTCGCTCGAGATGATCCAAAGTAACGATAGAATCAGCTCCCTCTAAACTCAGAATATATCCAATCGGCGTATCTTCAGGTGAATTCTCCCAGTTCTTCAAATGACGTTCCAGCCCTTCCCAATCTTTGATCTGAAGCATGTGACCGTCCTCCTCCATGGCTTTGTACCATGCCAATTGAGCTTGCGTCTGTGCATAGGCTTGCTCAGGGGAATTCCAACCAGGCAAATTACTTGAACGCTTGACATAGCGGGCAATTTGTGTAGCGACACAGATGCCAATATTGCCCTTGCGCATGGCAGGAAAAGAAACAGTTCCATTTCCTCTATCGGGTTTATCAGTCAATCCCTTTTCACTCTCACGAATCTCCTCTACGGTACATCTCAGGTCTCGATTCCATTCCATTGCATTCATGGATAGATCCAGATGCGCATCAAATATCAAAGGTTGTTTTTTCATATTTCTTATTCAGTTTCTTGCTCTAGCTATCTGCCATTGAGTAGTCATTCTGTGATTTTCGATTATGTAAGCTTGACTGTGTAGAGCCACTGTAGGACATATATGAGTAGGGATGGCCAAAAGCTCCTCCCCAATATTTAGCGAAGAAGAGGGCTCTTTCAGCGCTAGATGCTCCTCGCTATGCATCACAGGCTCATATGCAGGAAGGCCCAAAAATTGCGCACGCGGATGTACCATTCCAGAGGCGACCGCTTTGTGTCCAAGGTCGAGACATATCACCCCCTGCTTCGGTCTACTTACCACCCGAGTCAACAAAAGTGCTGCAGGCAAAAATTCTAAATCCGGGAAAGAGGAAGCATAACCCTCATCCCAAAGCAATGGGGTCCCTGGGCTCAAAATGCGCCCTTCGAATCTCGCATGAACAGGAAAGGTAGGTGTACCTCCTGCCACAATCTCAGGAACCTCAAAACCTTCTTTTTTCAATCGCTCCTCCATGACCTCTACTGCGGCAAACTCCTCCACTGCGTGACGTACACGATCTTCTAAATCCCGATCATGTATATGTCCATCATAAACATGAAATCCTCTAGACTTGATAAAAGGAGACTCTGACATTTTCTTATACAGATGGACTGCAGCTTCTCCTGGCATGACACCTGTTCGATTCATGCCACTGTTGATATCCAGATAAACCTCAGCCTTGATTTGCCTACTTGTGGCCATTACTGATAGATCTTCCAATGCCTGTTCAGCGTCTACAATACTGGAAAATCGAGTATCAGGAAATTTTTGGATCAAGTCAAAATAACGATCCAGATTCGGCCCCAGCAATTGATAGGCGATTAGCAAATCTTTCACACCCGCTCGAGCACACATCTCTGCTTCATGAAGAGTCGCACATTTGAACTGATTGATCCCCTGCTCCATCTGGAGTTGAACTACCTCCGCCATCTTATGGGTTTTCACATGGGGCCTCAATCTCTCGGTACCACCGGCGATATCAATCATCCGACGAATGTTTTCTCTGATGCGATCGGGATAGACCAGAAGTGAGGGAGAAGGAATGGAATCGATATTTGCTACCTCAAACCATTCCATAACTATTCTTCTATCTCAAAAATGGCTTCTACCTCCACAGGAATATTTCCTGGTAGGATCATGCCTACTGCGCTTCGTGCTCCCAAACCATTTTCCTTTCCGAACACTTCTGCCATCAGTTCTGAAAAACCATTCATCACATAGGGCTGATCGAAAAAATCCATTTCGCTATTGACCATTCCCAGAACTTTAATGGTTCGCTTGATTTTGTATTTGGGATCCAAGTGCTTGATCAATGTCGACAGCATGGTCAACCCTACCTGTCGAGCAGCAGCCTTAGCAGCATCTTTATCCAATGCACTACCGACTTTTCCTTTGATCAGGGAAGCATCGGGCAACACAGGTCCATGGCCAGAGACATAGAGCATATTGCCTGTCACAACCAACGGAACATAAACCCCTCCTGGTGGTGGAGCCGGTGGCAATTCCAATCCTAATTCTTCAATTCTATCTTTTAGATTCATTTATATGAATGTTTGTAAAATCAATACGCTGATCAAACCCGTCACCGACACGATTGTTTCCATTACAGTCCAGGTAGAGAGGGTTTCTTTCAGGCTTAAGTTAAAATATTCTTTGAACATCCAGAAACCGCTATCATTCACATGAGAGAACATCAAGCTACCAGACCCTATCGCGAGTACCATCAACTCACCGGACACTCCGGCAGTACCTAAGACTGGAAGAATAATACCTGCGGTAGTCAAGCCTGCTACTGTCGCAGAACCCACACAAACTCGAATCGCCGCTGCGATCGACCAGGCCAGTAGCAAAGGCGATAAGGAAGAACCTTTCAGCATGTCTCCGATATACTCACTGACACCACTGTCAATCAACACTTGTTTCAGCGCTCCTGCTCCACCAATAATCAACAATATCATAGTAATACCCGACACTGCCTGTACAATAGATTTCATCACCTCGTCCATCTTCTTCCCTCTTTTCAATCCCAGCGTATAAATCGCCAAAAGGACAGAGAGCAACATGGCCAACAGCGGATTACCCCAATAGGTTGACAAAGTGTGCAGGGTACTTCCCTCCTCGGTCATCAACCCTACTACGGCAGAGGATCCAATTAAAATCAAGGGGAACAAGGCCGTAACAATACTAGTCAACAAACTAGGTAATTGGTGCTCAGGCACAGGAGTCAAATCGAAAATATCTTTTGGAGGGGTCGGGTTGATATGCTTCAGCGTACGCGAAAAAAGTGGCCCTGCCAAAACAATTGCAGGTATTGCTGCTACCACTCCATAAATCAAAGTCAATCCCAAATCAGCTTCGAACATAATCGCAATCGCTGAGGGAGCCGGGTGCGGAGGCAGATAACCATGCGTCACAGACAATGACGCCAGCATCGGCAGTCCAACATACAACAGTGGCAAACGGGTAGTCTGAGCAACAGCAAAAACCAATGGCACAAGAATAACGAAGCCTACCGAATAAAACATTGGGATCCCAACGATGAATCCAGTAAGTACCAGTGCCCATTGCACCTTTTGAATCCCGAAGAGCTTGACTAGGGAGGTCGTGATCCGCTGAGCAGCTCCACTGTCAGCAACCAGCTTGCCCAGCATGGCACCAAATCCCAAAATAATAATCAAAAATCCAAGGGTATTTCCAATACCATTTTGGATGGAGGATGCGACCTCATCCAGAGGCATGCCTTGACCTAAACCTACAATGAGCGAAACGATCACAAAGGCAATAAAAGCATTGAGGCGAAAGGCAATGATGAGTAAGAGTAAAATAGCAATCCCTATCAGGGCAATAATCAGAGGCATAAATTTGAAATTATAGATTTTAAAATTCCACAATTTACAAGGAAGCAAAAAAAAACTTCGCTCAACGACCATTTTGGGCAGATTTTCAGCAGGGGTTTTTATACCGAATGCACAGGGGATTTGTTCACCCAATTTTGCAAACTAATACTCATTAATCAATTCTATGAATTAACGATCATTCAGGCCCTTGCCTTCCATCATTGCAGGAATGCATTTTTCGATTCTGGATACCCTTGTTTTGGATTGTTTAGGTTGAGAAAAATGAAGTAAATAAGCTCTCTGCCGACCTGGAGTCAATGCCTCAAAAGCCGCCTTGAGCTCAGCATCCTCATTTAAAACTTGTTCAAATTCCTCAGGCATTTTATACTCAGACTTCTTCTTCAATTCCACCTGCAAGCCTTTATCTTCTATTTCAATGGCATTCTTTATGTAGGATTTTAGCACTGATTCCAGTTCCATGACATCATCTAGAGAGCTAAACCGTATCTGACGCGCCGCCTGCACATTTTCTGTCTGCTGCACCAAAATACCTTCCGGATCATTAAGCAGTACGCCCTTGTGAAACAGCAATGCACAATACTCCTTGAAACCATGAATGAGAACTACATTCTTGCCTTTGAAGGTATAGCAAGGGTGTCCCCACTTGAGCTCCTCACGCCAGTCCTCTGTAGAATCTGTTGGTTGACAATCAAGGACTATTCTACGGAGCTCTATGTAAGCATCCTGCCATTGGGTTTCCTTATCAAAAAAGAAATCGACTTTTGGATTGGTCATGGGCATTTTACTGAAAAAGATCTTTCTGGTTGATTTTAAAACATATTTCAATATCAATATAAGTTATCAAACATCAAACTATTGTAAATTCAAGTAGAATGAGAGATATTGTATCTGTGCTATGATCGATATGACTAAATGCCTCAAACCCTACTTCTGGATTCTTTGGGTTTTGAGTCCCTTGCTGACTTATGGACAGCGTACTTATACACCAAGTATGGCCGACCCACTGACCGAATCCAGACGGTTTGCCCTTTTTCCAGAACTTGAGAATCAGGGCGTCAGGTGCATTACTTCTTTTCCACAATCTGAATTATATTGGTTTGGTTTAGATTCAGGGATCGCCTCATACGATGGTTACAACTGGAAGGTATTTGGAGAGAATGATGGTGTTTTTAAACCTGCAGACAAAATACTCATCACTAAGAATGAAACCGTTTATGCTGTTGGTCAGAACGGACTCATCAAACTGGTAGATGGACAATGGCAATTCGTTTTTCAGATGCCTTCCGAAATCCGACTTTTTACCAAATCCTTCAAGCAACTTTCGAGTGGCAACCTGATCATTTCTTCTCAGCTAGGAGTCATTCTAGTCAAACAAAACGAACGCCCCTACCTACTAACGAGTCAAAAAAAATGGGAGGAATATGAGGCATACAACGAGGTATTTCAATATGTCCAAATCCCTGAAATCTACCTAACCGAAGGCGAATACTCCGGGAGTACAGATACCCATGAATTAAGTCCGGGTGTACTTTGGGTAGCGATAGATTATAGAAGACAGGAAGAAAAAGGGGAAATTCTTCAAGTCACCGAAAAAGACATCCTGAGCGGTTCCCTCACCTCTGTGGAAATGTTGAGTCATTTCTATGGTATCAGACTTGGAGACCAGCAAACCATCTTCCAGGCTTCAAACGGTGTGATTTGGGTAATCAACCATTCTAATAGAGTCGCTGCTCTTGCTTACTCCAATGGGGTCTGGGAACGCATAGATTTTGGCAGCAAACTCAACACCAACTTTTATGCAGAAAATATTGAAGAAACACCCGATGGGAAAATCTGGATCACCGGTGTAGGAAAAATATACACAATGGATACCAGTGGCCAATGGGTGAACTACAACTCTGAGGACTTAGGAATCAAGCAAACCCATATCGACCTACATGTGGGCAATTACAATGACCTCTGGATATTCGGGAGTAAATCCAATGTATACAAAGTGGATATGTCTCAGGACAAGTGGGTAGGCTACTTAGGACTCAATTTCCAATGCCAAACTAGTGATGGTACCTCATGGTTTTTGGACATAGATGGGAATATTATCAAAAAGAAAAATGGAAAGTGGATCATACTGGATAAAACTGCTAATCAAATTGAGGACCCTGTATCCCTATACGCTGCAAAAGATGATATCATTTGGCTGGTCGGTAGTCAGGATCAAACAGCAGCCGCTAGCTATCTAAAAGACGGAAATTGGGAAATGATCATCATGCCAGCTCTGTCCTGGGGAGTGGATTATCGCGCATTTTACGAATCAAAAGAAGGAGAGATATGGTTAGGGGCAACATCTGACGTCCATGATGATCGCAAACAATTAGGAGGAGTGATTCAAATCAAAAACCCATATGACATAGAAAACAGAAAATTCACACATCATATACCTCACACTACCGCTTCCGGACTTGCCAAACAAAACGCTTATGGTCTCGCCCAAAGCAAGGATGGTAGAATTTGGCTTGGAGGATCTTATCTGGACTATTGGGAAGGAGACATCTGGCACAGATTGGATAGTATAGAAGCCCTTGATGACTATGTGAATGAAGTCTACAATGATCAAAATGGCACCTTGTACGTAGGATCCAGACATCATGGTCTTTACATCCTCAAAGAAAATCAATGGACGAATTACACTTCTGATGGCGACCTTACGAGCAACAATATCATCGGTATTGCCAGTGATGAAGAGGGCAAGAAGATTTGGATTGCAACAGACAAGGGCTACAGTCATTTCAATGGCACCTTATGGATCAATGACATCTTCCCTCAAGAATTGACACTAAGCTACGAAGGAGGCGCCATTTTTAATATAGATGACCAGCTTTGGATCAGCGTTTCTCCCCGTGAATGGAAAAGAAGGGTATATGACCAGAGCCCCCTAAGTAAGAAAGTGATTCAAAATTTTCAATCCTATAAATATGAAGGCGATACAATATCGCCCGAAACCTGGATCGATAGTTATACGGAGTCTGTGGACCATTTTGGTAACACTGCCATTTTTTGGTCAGGAAAGGATTTCTTTAACACTACCAAAACTGAATCGCTCCTATTTTCCTATCAGCTCGACGATCAGAAATGGTCTCCTTATAGTCATGAGACCAGCCATACTTTCTTGAGTTTGACTGATGGGAAGCACACCTTCAAGGTACGTGCGATGCGAAAGGAAGGAAATGTAGATCCTACTCCTGCGCAGATTGAATTCACAGTTTTACCACCAGTTTGGAAACAACTCTGGTTTATTACGCTTCTGATTCTTTTCATGGGAATCATATTCTACTATCAGTACCAGATCTATCAAAAACGCCTCATTCTGCAGTCTGTCAATGCCGATTTAGAAAAAAGCAATACTACATTGGTCAAAAAAACAGAAGAGCTAGCAGATGCACTAGATCAGTTAAAACAAGCCCAAACCAAACTGATTCAAAACGAAAAAATGGCGACACTTGGTGTGCTATCGGCTGGTGTGGCTCACGAAATCAACAATCCCCTCAATTTTATCAAAGGAGGTGTGGACGGGTTGCTCCCAATTGTATCTGAACTGGAGAAGAAGGATAAAAATCTGGCCAAATTTGTCAAGATCATCAATGAAGGAGTCAAACGTGCCAATGCCATTGTAAAAGGCCTCGGCAAATTCAGTAGACAAACCGACTCTACTATTGAAACCTGCGATATTCATCGCATCTTAGAAGATTGCCTGCTCATTTTGCATGGTACGATGAAAAACAACATCGAAATAGAAAGGGACTTTTGTAGTGAACAACTGATCGTAACAGGGAATGAAGGGAAATTGCATCAGGCCTTTTTGAATATTCTTGCCAATGCCCAACAGGCCATAGTAGGTAATGGGAAGATTGCTATCATCACAACAGTAAATGATGAAAGCTGCCAAATCAAGATTACAGATACGGGTGTCGGGATGAGCGAAGAGCATATGACTAGAGTTGGAGAGCCATTTTTCACAACCAAGGGACCTGGAGAAGGTACCGGTTTGGGGATGGCAATCACGATTTCGATTATAGAAGAGCATCAGGGAGGACTCAGTTTGGATTCGGTGGAAAGTCAAGGAAGCACCTTCACTATTTCCTTGCCACTAAAAGTCAGTTGATACAAACTAGAGTAAAACAAAAAAAGGATCCCTAAGGATCCCTTTTCACTTGTTGGGCAGTATCTACTACTGTTTCATAAATCTGGTGGTAAATGATCGAAGGCTTTCACCTTGCAGTCGAATCAGATAAACTCCTGATTTCAGGCCCGATACCGGGATGCTGGATCCACCATCGATCAATACACCTGCATCCAGAATTTGACCATCCAAACCAATGATCTGATATTGACTATAGTCCTTAGCATAGCCCTCGATCATGAGTCGTGTTGTTGTTGGATTTGGATAAAGTTTTATACTTGGGGTTGCTTCATCTTTTGCAGATAGCACCTCTTCAGCTTCTATGGTTATTTCGAATGTCTCGGTGATGCTAGCGCCAGAAGCATCCGTTGCGGTTACCTCCACACTCAATACATTGCCTTCCATCGTCGAAAGATCTACGGCCTGAGACAATATCAGATCTGTACCATCAATTTCGAACATATCTGAGCTTTCGCTGAAGGTCAACACTTCCTCACCGTCTTCGTCGCTAGCCGACAAGGTTCCTACTAGAGCACCTGCTTGAGCACCATCTTGTACTACATTGGCTGATAAAGCCAATCCAAATGGCGCATCATTTTGATCTGTAATCTGGATGGTAAAACTCTCTGTGAAGTTATTTCCATTACCATCATTAACAGTGATCTCGATGCTGTAGTTACTTTGAGATTCAAAATTGTAGACTTCATTGGCCACTAGCTGGCTTCCGCTGATAGCAAAAGCTCCTCCTTCAGCCTGACGCAATCCAACTTCGATAGCTTCAGAAATCACGCTCACTGAATATGTGTAAGTCTCACCCTGATCTGGATCCTCTACAGAGAGCTCTCCGATTACTTCTTGCAGTGCATTGTTTTCCGCAATTGTGTTATTACTCAAAGAGATGGCTACTGGAGCTTCCGCTACATTCTCAACAGTCAGTGTAAAGCTTTCGGTATAAGAATCACCCGCCGCATCACTTACGGTCAACTCTACATCGTAACTGCTTCTCGTTTCAAAATCCAATTCTGCGTTGGTCACAATCTGATCTCCCGAGATTACAAAAGGTAAAGCATTGTCAACCTCTACGATGATTTCATCCTGTCCCAATGCAACTACATCTCCTGAAGAAGCTACCAGACTATAAGTGAAGCTGTCATCTACATCCGCATCCGTGGTACTAATCGTAGCTACCACAGTCCCTATCGCTGCATTCTCTAATACTGAAGTAGCAGACAGTGACAAGTCAGTCGGTGCCTGATTCACATTCTGCACAGTCAACTGCAAAGTCACGCTTGCCTCAAACACGCCATCCGTAGCAGTAATAGTTAGTATCACTACATTTCCTCCATCTGTGAAAGTCGGAGTGCCACTTAATGTGATATTAGTTGCTGTAACACTCTGCGACAACCAGGAAGCCGCAGCACCTAAATCCACTGTATAAGTCAAGTCATCACCATCTACATCTGAGAACATCAAACCTGGATTCTCACTAAAATCAAATACCTGCCCCTCTGTGGCAACCAACCCTTCAGAAGCATAATTGGCAACCGGCGCATCATTGACTGGTGTTACCGTCAACAAGAAGCTAGTTGAAGCTGTCGCTCCTTTTGTATCTTCTGCTGTCAAGGTAATCGTAGCACTACCATTGTAATTTGCATCTGGGACGATATCTAAAATACCCTCAGTCAGCGTCAGTGCTACTGCAGACACATCTGAAGTGGCGCTGTATGTCAAAGCATCTCCATCAGGATCTGAAAAATATCCCGTGATGTTAACACCATTCATCTGAGTGTCTTCATCAATGGTTATATCCCCAGGTTCTACTTGAACCACAGGCACCTGGTTATTGGGGCTCACATTCACATTGGCTGTGGCAGTTACTACATTGCCAGCTGCGTCTGTTACTGTTAGGGTCACTGTATTATCTCCCAAATTTGCCTCTGTGAAAGAGGTCACATCTAGTGTCATACTTGCTATCGAACAGTTGTCAGAAGAGCCATTGTCAATATCCGTTACCGAGATGGTAGCATTATTGGTTTCGTCCAAGACAACCACTATGTCCTGAACCAGCACCACTGGATCAGTATTATCCGAAATCGTAATAGTCGCTGTTTCAGTGGCTACATTTCCAGATTCGTCCGTGGCGGTGACAGTCACAGTATTAGCCCCAAGGTTATCACAACCAAAACCTGTAACATCCAGGGTCATCACCAGACTTTCTTCTACAGTACAGTTATCAGAAACACTGCTTAAAACATCTGCCAGTGCAATACTAGCCGCACCATTGGCGTCAAGATCTAAAGCCAAATCAGTCAAAACTAAAGTTGGAGCTGATGTATCGGCACCAACAGTTACAGTCACTACATTAGATAGCGTCAAATCGCATGAAGCTGTTCCAGCTGCAAGGCTTGCTCTAACTGAATAGTTAGTAGTTGCAGTAATGTTTTCGGCAGTGAATACGATATCATTTCCTGTTCCCGCTACTGGCCCCAGGACATCCGTGCCCGCATCGTTGTTAACCAGATAGTAGTTCACACCTATTTGAGAAGTTGCTACAGCAATCGCAGCACTTCCACCCTGACAAGTTTCAGTATCCATTGCCGTCACAGTTCTATCCTCTACATAGCTAGTCACTGTCACCACGGCGGTAGCGTCTGCACTGTTACCCGCTTCGTCCGTTACGGTTAGTGTCACTGTATTTTCTCCCAACTGATCACAAGTGAAAGAAGTAATATCCAAACTCATCGCAAGGCTTTCTGTAGCAGTGCAATTATCACTGCTTCCATTGTCAATATCAGCTGTGGTGATCGCAACCGAACCTTCGGCGGTCAGCTGTACAGTGATATCCTGAGTCAGAATACTTGGAGCTTCGCTGTCTCCGACAGTCAGAGCTACTGTCTGCTGCATCGTACGCGAACAGCTCAGATTAGAACCGATCAAACCATCAACCCATACTGTCGCAGGGTTCATGCTGACCAAAGTCGCGTCATTGCCATTGCCGCTGGCATCTGCTGCTATCGTAGCATCAGTCCCATCATCAAATTTGAAATAAACGGCCAATCGATCTTCAGTTCCTGCTAGACCTTTGTTCATGGTAGATTTCAATTCGTCCTGCGTACGAGCATATCTCCACACACGGAATTCGTCCATCTTACCATCAAAGAATTCGGCATTATCATTATTAGTGCTGTAGTCTTCGCCAATTCCCCAAACAGAAGAGTTGTAAACTACAGAAGTAGCCGTAAATGTTCCATTGGCAACCAATTCACCATCCACATATATGCTCGCCACACCATCCTTAAAAGTGGCAGCCACGTGATTCCATGCATTTAATGTCAACACATCACCAGCAGAAATATACTCAGGCGTATTGACATCCTTTCTCACATACAATCTCAAATCATCACCATCATGCACGCCCGTTTCAGCATTGACCAGATCAAAAACAATAGATCCAACAGCAGCATATCCAGTACCTGAGAAATTAGAAAAGATTCTTCTACTACTTGTTCCCTCTGGATAAATCCAGGTTTCGATCGTAAACTCATTGCTGATCGCCATGCTAGCTGAATCGAAAGGAATGGTCAACCTATCATTTGTACCATCAAACTCCAATGATCCAGAAGTTCCAGATACGGGTTCCTCTGCATATACTTCGTAAGTAATGTCTTCGTTTAACTCTCCCGTTTGGAATACCAAAGGACTACCTGTACCTGCTATGGGTCCAGCGATTTCATCTCCGGTATCAGCATTCAATAGGTAGTAATCAAATCCAGTCACTGATCCAGACGTAGTGATGGTCGTACCAGCAGCATCCGCCTGACAAAAATCTGTCTGACCAGCTGTCAAAGTCACTTCTTCAAGAGTAGTAGTCGACAAAGTAACACTGACACTTGCATCAGCCGTACAGCCATTTTCGTCGGTACCCGTCACTGTGTAGGTAGCATCTGCTGTAGGAACAAAAGACACTCCATCGACAACATCATTGTCCCAGGCATAGCTAACCGCTCCATGACCTGTTAAGGTTACACTTTCTCCTTCACATATTTGTAAACTTGATGCAGAAGCAAAAACACTTGGCGCTCCATTTACAGTTAGATTTGCAAAGATCAAAGAATCGACGCTCGTTCCTGCCTTAGAATAAGGATAGAAACCTGCAGTCGTATAGTCTGTGCCATTGATAGCAATGGTTTCTCCATCGCAGATAGCTAGCTGCTCCAACTTAGGATAGTTGCTATTAAGGTAGCCCATTTCTACTGCTGAAAGTACTCTGTTGTACATCATGAAATCGTCCAAAGCAGCATTAGCCGGGCTAATGATCGAGCCATAGCCACCCACGATGGTACTACCGAACATGATCATGTCTGAACTAGACTCTGGCATACTGGCAGGACCTGTAGTGGCCAATTCATAAGCCGTACCATCTAGATACAAAATAACTGCTCCACTTTTCTGAATCGAAAAAGCGATATGATACCACTGATCTGAAAACAGGGAAACGCTGTGATTGTAAATCGAAGATCCTACTTTAATCGAAATGCTCCCCGAATAGTAGGCCAACCTTAGATCCTGGCTACCTCCATAAGTTTCGAAGAAAGTTCTAATTCCTGAGGTAGCTGAGGTCAAATCCGTTTCTGGCTTCACCCAGATGCTGGCAGATACACCGCCATTGTCATCATTGTAGGTATAGCTTTCGATGGTACTTCCATTAGGCAAATTGGTCGTCCACATGTCCGTGCCATTGAATAGCATCGCACCAGCCGCATCGCTGTATCTATCTTCGAAAGCCGTAGGTAGGGTACTGCTGCTGTATTTAGACAAATCTCTGTTGTTACCTGTATAATCTTCAACTACTCCATCCGAAATCGGGTAGTAAGCCGTCATTCCAAAAGTCAAATCCACTTCATAGGTATTGGTATAAGAAATAGCTGCATTGCCATTTCCAGCCAAATCCGTAAACGCATCAGCAGCTATATCAAATCCAAAGCTTCCTTCAGCAGAAGGAACAATGGATACCGTAGCTACCATTCCTGTGATGTCAAATGACCGAATAGTAGCATTGGTCAATACGACATCAGACTCTTCGAGTCCAGTTACCGCCTCGTCTACCGTGATGGTTACTTCTGCCAGTGCGTTGTAGGTGGGCTCAGGGGTAGAAGACTCGACCAATGGCGCATTGAATGTGCCATCATAAGTCAAGGCAATCTCGTTAGATGCCGTATTCAGTAGCGCTCCTCCATCCTGAGCAAGATTTTCTGCGACCGAAAGAGTGATCGCACCATCAGCATCCGGCGTAACATCTACCGTATAAGTATCTCCACTTCCACTCAGGTTAGAAACGGTAGCATTGGTGGCAGTAAAATCCGTCAGCTCAAACCCGGTCACAGCCGCTGTGAATGTAGCCGTTACCTGGAAAGGGGAGTTATTGGTAAGTTCTCCTTCTGAAGTAGACAAAGTCAAACCGGGTCTATCAGTGACAGTAAAAGTCCAATTCGCTGCACTAATTCCGGTATAGCTGACCCCATTGGTTCCTACTATCGCACCAGAGGCGATAGATACTGAATATTGTTTACCACTTTCAAATGTCTGTCCGTGATCAATGGTCACCTCTCCGCCATCGAAGATCAAATCAGCGGCGGGGATCGTTACCAAATCCACAGCATCGGTCTCATTTCTGACGACCACATCACCCGTTCCTGCTTCCACATTAGCTCCAAAAGTGATTAGGATCGGGCTGGTTTTAGAAACCTCCGTAGCATTGTGAACTGGCGATAAAGTTGGCGTTCCCAGAGACAAAATCTGAGCTGAGAAGAACATGTCATTGTTGCTGGCACCAGCGCCAAGAATTCGTCCACCAGCATAGTAATCTGCGGCAGCATAGGTCCCATATTGAAATTGCGGAGATCCCGACCATCCCATGAAACGTGCCGTATACTTCTGACCACTCGTCACCTGGATGTTCAGCGAACTCAAATCAAACTGATTGGTTCTGCCTGCTCCAACCTGAATATTCCCGGTCCTTCCCAATTCGTTGGTAAAGCCTTCGCCAGAGTAGATGATCACGTAGGCGGTCGCCACAGTATTGTTGATTGCAGTTGGTCTTACAAAATTTAGCTTACCTGTCGCACAGGCAGTAAATGATTGACCTACTCCACTGCCAGACCAGGCCGTGCCTCCGTTACCGTTGACATTGGTGTTGATATTACAATTTTGGGCAAATGAAGACATGCTCGCTAACATGACTACACATAGCCCTAACAAAGTTCTCTTAAAGGATGACAGCTGTTGACCCCAGGGGCGGCAACTCTCCTCCTTTTGAGTTAAGGTGTATGAATCTCTTTTCATAGTAGTAGATGTTGATTGAAAAATAAAATCCACCAAACATCTACAGACAGACTTAAAAAACTTTGGGACTTGAGTGATCGACCGTCTCACAGGACGAATGGTTCATTCTTTTGAGGGAATGAAAATGCCAGGTAATTATGAAAATAATTTGCTCATTGCTACGATATGCTTTGCATCGGGTACCCGATAGGGATTCTCCTCTTATCCCGATAGACAATGTCCCCTTAGCCCGATACAGATCGTATCGGCATGGCGATAGGGATCGTATCGTTAAAAGGCCTCAATTGACCGTTTGATTATTTTTAGGACAAAGAATTGAGCACGGCCAAAAAAGAATCCTTCTTGGCCCGAGCCAAAGGAATAGAAGTACCATCTACCATTTCGATCGCTCCTCCTTCTCTCTTGTCATACTTTCTCAGGTGATTCATATTGATGAGATAGGATCTGTGGGGACGATAAAAGCCCAACTCTCGTAGAATCGATTCGTAATCCTTGAGTGTTCGAGAAATAACCACCTCTTGCCCGTTCTGAAGAGCAAAAACCGTATAGTTGCTATCTGACTTGCAATACAATATTTCATCTACATCTACAATCTGAATAGAGTTTTGATCCTTCAATACGATTCGTCTCAGTTGTTGATTTCTGGACTTCAAACTTTCACTCAGACTCTCGATCTGTTCTTCATCCGTTGGGCTGGGCTCATCCAGTACTTTGGTAATGGCCGCCTTGAACTCAAAAGGATTAATTGGCTTTAGGATATAATCAATCGCGTTGAACTTGAAGGCCTTTACCGCATATTCATCATGTGCAGAAACGAAAATAATCTTGAACCCACGTTGCTCTGGAGTCAGGTGGGCAAGAAAATCAAAACTGGTTACCCCTTCGGCCAGATTAATATCCAGCAGAGCCACATCAGGTTGAAAACCCTCCAGTACCTCAAAAGCCGAGTCTATCGAAAATGCCTCCTTAATTTCGGCTTGCGGAATATTTTTTTGGATGTAGGATTGTATGGTTTGACGAGCCGACGACTCATCATCGAGAATCAATATTTTCATTCTTTATTAGACACTTACCAGTTGGGTCGGTAGTCTCAAATTTATCCTATATCCATGGATATCTCCTGCTTCATTTAGGATATTTTGACTTTCCATTCCGACCTTCTTATTCGCAAAGGCACGCAATTTACTCAAACGTTCATTGGTGATCTTTGTGGCTAATGACTTGTGATCTACGACTACCTTGCTCTCTTCCACTCCGACTCCCGAATCTTCTATCTCCAGCCCGACCAGCGAATCCCCAATCTTTTCGAAATGGATTCGGATTCTATTCTTCTGTCCATCCTTTCTAAATAGCCCATGCTCCAGCGAGTTTTCGATAAAAGGCTGAGCAAACATCGGTGGTACGCCTGCATAGTCCTCATCCAGATCCTCATCAATCACTATCTCATAATCAAACTGATCCCGAAACCTCATCTGCTGCAGCTGCAAGTAATTCTCCAGCATAGATACCTCCTCTGACAGTGTAATAAACTCCTGTCTGGAATTCTCCAGAATCTGACGCATCAGCGTGCTGAACATCCCCATGTAGTGACTCGCCCCTTCTGGTTCGTTTTCTTCCAGGTATTGCTGGATGGCTGTCATGGAATTGAAGATAAAATGAGGATTCAACTGAGAGCGTAAAAACCGCTGCTCCAACTCTGCTGCAGACCGTTCTTTTCTCGCCTTCTCCTGTCTGTAAAAGATAAAGCCACCCAGCACCAACACCACAGCTACCAAAGCGCCTATCACCAGTTGATTTCGCTGTTTGCTGATCTCCAGCGATTGAATGGCCGCTTGCTGACTCAAACTCTCTATTTCCTGATCTTTCTTTTCAGTTTCAAACTTAGTCTGAAGCTCCTCTAACTTCTGCTCATTTTGCGCTTTCCCGAGCGAATCATAAAACACAATCTGACCCTTGAGGTCTTTCAGCATACCCTCATAATTTCCAGAGATCGAATCCAATTCGAACTGATGCTCCATGTGCCTCTTTTCCTCATTCAGAGAGGCATATTGCAAATACCTTTCTGCCGAATCCTGATATTGATAAGCTTCTTGGATCCTTCCCAGCATCTTCAAATTAATCGATAGATTACTGAACAAATTGAAGTGTCCCTCTTTGGGAAAATCGAAGGATCGATACTCCTCAAGGAGATCAAAATAGCTATCTGCCGCCAATTGATAATTCCCCATTCCATATTGGACTGAAGCTATATTAGCCATCACCCTAAGTCTTCTAAAATCCAAGCCCCTCTCGACATAGTGGTCATAAATCTTTCTGTACATTACCAGAGACGAATCATACGCTTGCTTATAGAAATACAAACCTGCCAATAACTCAGAGATGGAAAGCATCTCAGCTTCATTACCCTCAGCAATCTTCAGAGCGTCTTGTTGAAAAAGAATCGCATGATCAACATCACCATTGTACATGTAAGCCAGCGAAATCATTCTCAATGCCTTCGTTTTTTGCTTGGGCAGCATGGCTAACTCCATCGCTCTCATCCCATAGTAAATACAGCTATCAAATCGTGATTCATCCAAATGCATCGATGCTAAATGAACATTGAGCCAGGACATATTGAGTGTATCTTTTTCTTTAATTGCCCACTGCATTCCCTCGTTTGTAATTGTAAATGCCCTGTCATTTATCCCTTCTAAGAAATACGCATACCCTAGCTGACGATGTGCCAATGCCCTTCTAATTCCTAGTTTTTCAGAAAGTTCAAGTGCCAATTCTCCATAATAAATCGCTGAGTCACCTTTGCGAATGGTACTGTATTCATTGGACAAATTGATGAGCACCAAAAAGCTGGAATCGTAGGGTACTTTATCCAATTGAAGACGCAGACTGTCTATTTTACTTTGAGCGAATAAAGAAGAGAAGGGCAGATACAGCAGAAAGGCAATCAGAAATATTTTTTTTAACATAGCTAGTTTCAATTCACTAAATTAATCATCGAATCATCTGACGAACTATAACAAAATTTCACCTACTTCCTCAGACATTGACTAATTGAGTCGGCAGTCTCAAATTTACCCTATAACCATATACATCCCCCTGTTCATTTCGGATATTTTGGGTTTTCATACCTACCTGCTTATGACTCCATGCTCTAAGCTTATTCAGACGCTCATGAGTTATCCTGGTAGCAAGTGATTGATGATTCACTCGGACTTTTCCTTGCTGCGTGCCCACGCCAGAGTCTTCAATTTCAAGTCCCAACAAACCTTCTTCAATCTTATTGAACCTTATCCTAATTTGATTTTTTAGTCCATCCTTTCTAAATAGCCCATGCTCCAGCGAGTTTTCGATAAAAGGCTGAGCAAACATCGGCGGTACACCTGCATAGTCCTCATCCAGATCTTCATCGATTTCAATCTCATACTCGAACTGATCCCGAAATCTCATCTGCTGAAGTTGCAGATAGTTCTCCAGCATAGACACTTCCTCCGCCAGGCTGATAAACTCCTGTCTGGAATTTTCTAATATCTGCCGCATCAGTGTACTGAACATCCCCATATAATGACTCGCGCCCTCTGGTTCGTTTTCTTCCAGGTACTGCTGGATGGCGGTCATAGAATTGAAGATAAAATGAGGATTCAACTGAGAGCGTAAAAACCGCTGCTCTAGTTCTGCTGCAGACCTTTCTTTTCTCACTTTCTCCTGTCTGTAAAAGATAAAGCCACCCAGCACCAACACCACAGCTACCAAAGCGCCTATCACCAGTTGATTTCGTTGTCTACTGATTTGTAAAGATTGAATCATCGATGCTTGCTCCAATTCAGATATTTTCTGTTCCTTCTTTTCAGTCTCAAATTCCATATTCAACATGGAAAAGTAGTTTTTGTTTTTTTCATTACTAATGCTATCGAGGAGTTCTTGATATCGGGTAATATCATCCAAAGCTACTTTCGGGTTTTCATTCCTATTGATTTCAGATCTCACCTGAAGTAACTGCATAAAAGCCTCCATGTTACTGGAGCTAAGAAGTAAAGTCTTCAACTCCTCCAAAATTTTATTAGCCTGAACCAAATCAGCATTTGGACGACTGGCTAAATACTTAGCATAAGCAAAATTGAATTGATTATAATGAGAGCCCGAATTGACATCTACCAGTTTTTCCTTGCATAATTCGAGCTCCATTTCAGCTTCTGTCCACCGCTCCTGCATAATGTAGAGCTTACTAAGTTTGACACACACAGATACTAACAAATAATCTGCGCCATTGTCCTCTAATGTTCTTTTCGCCTTAATTAAGTTTCTTTCCGCTTCTTCATAATCCCCCATTTTGGTCAATACATCCCCTAAATACTGTAGAACAGTAGTAATTTGCTCTTTGTTCTCAGACACTTCAGCTTGTTTTAAAGCAACGTCATAGTAACCAGCAGCATCTTCCAATTTACCCTGAGACTCAGCTAAAAGCCCCAGATTACTATTGGCCGTGCTTCGATACAACAACATGTCGTTATCCACCAAACGTAACACCTCAAAAAAAGCTTCTGTAGCTTCCTCAAATGCCCCAACAGATTTATAGTTGAGCGCTATCCCATTTAAAATGGATGCCCTTCCCAAGCTATCAACTACTGATTCAAAACCTTTTTTAAAGTAGAAATTAGATGAATCAAGTTGCCCTTGCCTTCTGAATAAATACCCTAAGGAAGTATATGCGTATTCCTTTCCCATATCATAATCGATACTATCAGCTATTTGACAAGACCGCTTAAGATATTGAGAAGATAATTCGAACTCAAGTTCATTTTCTTTGAACTTACCTAGTATCAAATAATAGGTAGCCAATCCGTACGGATCTTGTACACGATCTGAAATCTCTTTTACCCTATCCAAATACATCAAACATGAATCGTGATCATTATACAAATACCAATCTGCAAATTGAACCAGGGCATCTATACTATCTATGGAGGATTGGGCTGCATCGAGTTGCTTTTGATAAGTTGAAACCTCCGACTGACAAATCACCTTATTGTGGGCAAACAAGATGATTAAAATAAAAAAAAGAGGCCTTTCGCCTCAATATAAACAAACCGACAGCTCATATCTTTTCACAATTTATTCATTAGAAATCCAACAATTGGCTAGATGTATAACTTGCCTAAAGTTGAATTAATAAATATCACTTCCAACAAAATTCAAAAGAAAATAGACCTTCGCAAATACTTTTGAAGATCCAGATAAGAAATTCAAGGCAATTTTTGAAAACCTACCATGAAATAATGAAGATCACTAGGGCTATACTTAGCTTAGCATTGTATATTCAATACTATAATTGAGAATTACCTTGTACCCTCGTACATGAAAAAAACCACTCCTTCTATTTTTAATGATTCCCTGGTTTTCATTACCAGTTTAGTTGCTCTGGTTGCACTGGTATTGGACTTTGGCTATCGATTCAGCTTTTGGATGCATCTACTCACCGATGTATTTTACTTGCTCTTCGGGCTGGTTTATTCTTCCTTTTTCTTTCAACAATTCCCCGGTTGGAGAAAACTGAAACAACGCCCTTTTGGATATTATGTTGCTTTTAGTTTATCGTTTCTCCTGTCATTGATTGCATTGGCCAACACAGTCAATTTTGCCATCAACGATTCGGTATCCTTCAACATATATACTGCAGGCCTGGTTTTCATTCTCACACTTTTAGAACTTTCCGGACGACTGTATAATCTCAATCGCCAGACCCTGCATCCAGCACTCGTCTTTGCACTCAGCTTTGTGGTTTTGATATGTATAGGCACCTTATTACTCATGACGCCCAGGGCAGCAGCACACGAAATTCATTTTACCGATGCGCTATTCACAGCCACTAGCGCAGTGTGCGTCACTGGTCTGGCAGTATTGGATACAGGAAAGGATTTCACACTGATGGGTCAACTCACCATACTAGGCCTGATCCAATTAGGTGCACTTGGCATGCTCAGTTTCACCTCCTTGTTTGCCTTGTTCTTCAAAGGTTTTGGCTCTTTCGAATCTCGCCTCAATATCAAAGACATGATCAATGCCGAGACATTGGAAGGCACATTTAAACGACTGATTCAAATTATAATCTTTGTATTTGTAGTAGAAGGACTCGGTGCTTTTTTGATTTTTTTGACACTGGGGGATCAGTTCGACTCGTTCAATCAAAGGCTGTTCTTCAGCATTTTCCATTCCGTCTCGGCCTTCTGCAACGCTGGTTTTTCTACACTCAGCCATTCGCTTTACGAAACGGGCTTCCGCTACAACTACAATTTGCATATCATCATAGCGATACTGATCGTAGCTGGTGGGCTTGGCTATGGAGTCGTCATCAATCTCACCAAATACCTCCAAAGGTGGTTTCTCTACGGTTCGCACCGAATTTTCAGATTTCACTGGGGGGTAAAGGCAGAAAAGATAAAACCTCAAACCTCTCTCAACAGCAAAATTGTGGTTTACACCTCACTCATTTTAATTGTAGTTGGAAGTATAATTTTCTACGCCCTGGAATTTGACAATACATTGAAAAAGCACTCAATCTATGGCAAATTAATTACCGCCATTTTTGGTTCCATCACTACACGAACAGCCGGTTTCAACACCATCGATACCGGGTCATTACACATGTCCACTTTGATGATAGTCTTACTATTGATGTGGATTGGTGCCTCGCCAGGCTCGACTGGAGGCGGTATTAAAACGACCACCTTTGCGGTAGCCACTTTCAATATTGTTCAGCAAGTTTTTGGTTACAAACAAATAAAAATAGGCTTCAGGAGAATCGCTCCACAAGCTTTGCAACGAGCTACAGCGATTATTTCCCTGTCCCTAATAGTAATTGGAGCCTCTACCTTTCTGCTGATCTTTTTTGATGAGCAATTGGGCATCATGCCTATCGCCTTTGAATGCTTTTCTGCCTTTAGTACCGTAGGGTTAAGCATGGGGATTACGAGTGAACTGAGTGAAGCAAGCAGATTGATTCTGATCATCACTATGTTTGTAGGACGTGTCAGTTTACTCACCTTACTTACGGGTATAGTCAGACAAATTCACAGCTATGAATTTCAACCAATAGAGTATCCAGAAGAAGAAATTTTGATCAATTAAGCACATGAAGTATATAATAGTAGGATTAGGCAACTTCGGCTCCTCGCTGGCACTCAAACTGGCAGAAGGTGGTCATGATGTGATCGGAGTTGACAACAACGAAAACCATATCAATGAGCACAAGGACAAGCTGACCCATACTCTCAAAATGGACAGTGCTCACGAACTGGCAGTCAGCCAACTTCCTTTGTCGGACACAGATGCAATCATTATTTGTATAGGTGAGGACTCGGGAGCAGCCATCACGACAGTCGCCTTATTCAAAAAACATGCGCCTAACTGTAGAATTGTAGCGCGATACACGACCGAAATCCAAAAAACAATCTTGGAGGCAATGGGTATTGAAGAACTCGTCAATCCAGAAGCAGAATTTGCCGACAACTTCGCCAACCGACTCACGATCACAGGCAGCCTCAACACCTACATGCTGGACGACAAATATGAACTAGTCGAGTTCGAGCTGCCAGAAAGCTATATTGGCAAAACTGTCCAGGAGGTCGACATTGT
The DNA here is from genome assembly GCF_025833875.1 of Reichenbachiella ulvae. Classification (NCBI taxonomy): domain Bacteria; kingdom Pseudomonadati; phylum Bacteroidota; class Cytophagia; order Cytophagales; family Reichenbachiellaceae; genus Reichenbachiella; species Reichenbachiella ulvae. The sequence continues at coordinate 3,301,158 of NZ_JAOYOD010000001.1, forward strand.
CAAAAAATGGAAAGTTTCTCTTATCACTCTCATACGACACACCAAAAGCAAAAACCTACTGGGTAGAGAGATTGATAAAACAGAAGTCCAGGGCGTCATCAGTGGCACCACTGAATTTAACAAAGGAGACACCCTCATGCTCTTTGGAAAAATCAAAGATTTGAAAAACATGATGGATCATTACCAGGAAGACTAAGCCTTCACTTCCGCCTTCTTTCGATAAACCTGTGCAGATCTACAAGGTGTGTACAAACTTAACTGTGGTTTTTCCTCAACCAACATAGTATGGTGTTCGACAGAGGCATCACATCGACCATGCCCTCCATAGGCCTCTGCATCACTATCCAGGATCAACTCAAAAATCCCAGTCTGATTGGCAAAGAACTTATAGTCCACAACAGAACTCGACACACTAAAATTGAAAACGAAGAGTAAATTATTCCTTTCAAACACAACTACATTATTGATAGGATCCATATTCAATTGCTGTGCAGGCATGGCATTCAGGACATTATTTTCCTTCAGTAGATGCACCATAGCACCATCAAAATCTGACAGGTAGTGATATTTCAAATCCTGATTATCCACCAATGACCATTGTCGTCTCGCATATTTGTAGCTCCAGTCATTTCCTTCCCGTGGAAAATCAATCCATTCCGGATGACCGAATTCATTTCCGATAAAGGTCAAATAGCCCTCACCTCCCAGCGCAGCAGTAAAAAGTCTCAGCATCTTGTGCAAAGCTATACCTCGATCAATTATTGGATGCTCATCCCCCTTGGACATGTGCCAATACATCTCTTTATCCATCAGCCAAAAGGCCAGGGTTTTGTCCCCTACCAGCGCCTGGTCGTGCGACTCAGCATAGGCAATCGTCTTTTCCTTATAGCGACGATTGGTTAGCACATCCCACATCTCGTGGATATTCCAATCTTCGTCTGCTTTGTGCTTTAGGGTTTTGATCCAATAGTCGGGTATCCCCATGCCCAGTCGATAGTCAAAACCAATTCCTCCTTCATCTACCTTTCGGCACATACCCGGCATGCCACTCATATCCTCTGCAATCGTAATCGCTCCCGGTTTGATCTCATGAGTTAGCTCATTGGCCAATTGAAGAAAACATATCGCATCCCAATCCACCATATGTCTGAAATACTTGTCGTAGTGATCAAAAGCCACTCCCTCGCCATGATGATGGTAGAGCATGGAGGTCACCCCATCGAAACGGAAACCATCAAAATGAAACTCCTCAATCCAATAACGTACGCTGGAAAGCAAAAACTGCATTACTTCAGTTCGACCATAGTCAAACAACTTAGAATCCCAGCCTCCATGATAGCCTCTGCCACCCTTGTGAAAATACTGGTTGTCCGAGCCATCAAAATCATTCAGCCCTTCTGCTATATTTTTAACTGCATGAGAATACACCGCATCCATGATTACGGCGATTCCCATCTTATGTGCCTGATCGATCAGATATTTCAGATCTTCCGGTGTGCCAAAACGAGAACTAGCTGCGAAAAAATTGGAGACATGATAGCCGAAAGAACCATAGTATGGGTGCTCCTGTACAGCCATCATCTGCAGGCAGTTGTAGCCCATTTTCTCTACCCTTGGCAGTACTTCATCCGCAAATTCACGGTAAGTGCCTACCCCTTCTTTTTCCTGAGCCATCCCGATGTGACATTCATAAATCACCGGATTCTTTATTACACTCGGATCAAAGCCTTGATCAGTCCATTTAAAAGCTTTTTTAGGTGCCCAGATTTGCCCTTTGAAATCGTGGGTTTCCGGATCCTGAACAGTTCTTTTGATATAAGCGGGGATTCGATCTCTTTCTTGAAATCCATTTTGGACTTTCACCTTGAGCAAGGTTTGATCAGACAGGGGATGCTCCGAATCATCGGCTACAAAAATGCCCCAAACGCCCTGTTCGTCCTGAGTCATGGGGTGCAAATCTGCATTCCAGCCATTGAACTCACCAATTAGAGACAATCCATCTGCAGCAGGTGCCCATTCGCGGTACCACCACCCTTTTAATTTCTTGTCATAGTTGAAACCAAAGTACTCATCAGCAGATGCGAACTTTTTGAGAGAGCCTGCTTCCTCTTTAATTTGCTTCAATCGATCCAGATAATACTGGTAGCGTTGCATCACATCTTGCTCGTAGGGTGCGAGCCAGGGATCATCTTGAATCAAGCCGATTTTTTTCTTCATAGTAGAGTCTCTTTGCTTTTGGTAAGTTAAGATTCCCTACTTATGATTGAAAAGGAAACGAGTATTAATTATGGAGAGACAGTTACACCTTCTTAAAAAACGAATCTACAAACTCCACTTTATTGAAAAGCTGGAGATCGTCGACACCTTCGCCCACTCCGATGTATTTCACAGGGATTTTGAATTGGTCTGAGATACCAATGACTACACCACCTTTGGCAGTCCCGTCTAATTTGGTGATGGCCAATGCAGTCACATCCGTGGCTTTGGTAAATTCCTGAGCCTGAATAAAGGCATTTTGTCCAGTACTACCATCCAGCACCAGCATAATCTCATGGGGTGCATCCGGAATGAATTTCTGAATTACTTTTTTGATTTTGGTCAGCTCGTTCATCAAATTGACCTTGGTATGCAATCTACCCGCCGTATCGATGATCACGATATCCGCTTGCTCATCAACAGCCTTTTTCACTGCGTCGAAAGCCACTGCTGACGGGTCTGTATTCATACCATGTGCCACCACTGGCACACCTACTCGCTCACCCCAAAGCTTCAACTGATCAACTGCTGCTGCACGAAAGGTATCCGCTGCACCCAGTATCACTGACTTACCCGCTTTCTTAAATTGAGACGAAAGTTTGCCTATTGTAGTGGTTTTCCCCACTCCATTTACGCCTACCACCAATAGGACATAGGGCTTCTTTTCCTCTGGGAGAGAAAAATCCGTTCCGTCTGAGGTATTGTTTTCTTCTAGCAGGCCTGCGATTTCTTCTCGCAGAATCAGATTGAGCTGATCCGCATTCAAATACTTATCCTTGGCTACTCGTTCTTCGATTCGATCGATAATTTTGACTGTGGTATCTACCCCTACATCCGAACTAATGAGCACCTCTTCCAGCTCATCCAGTACATCTGCATCTACTGTAGATCGACCAGCAACTGCCTTGCCCAGTTTCTGAAAGAAGCTTTCTTTCGTTTTTTCCAGGCCTTTGTCCAGGCTTTCTTTTTTATCCTTCGAAAAAATATTGAATAGACTCATTGGGAATAATTATCAAGTAGCGCCAAAAGTAATGGGATTCAGCGAGATATGGGACATTTTGCCAGACATGTATGCCCACTACGAAACAAAAAAAGTCTCCTGCGTTTGACAGGAGACTTCTTTCCAATTTCTTTCTTATCGTTTACTTAGCTGAGAGTACGTCTTTTACTCTGTCTTCAGTAACGATCTCCTCACGAAAAGAGTAAGCACCTGACTTAGTCTTTACCGCTTTGATCACTTTTGCGAATTTTACTCCGTCTTTTTTCTTCAGCGTTGCAACTACCTTCTTAGCCATGGTTATTTAATTTCTTTGTGAACAGTATATTTCTTTAGAATTGGATTGAATTTTTTCAATTCCATTCTGTCAGGAGTATTCTTCCTGTTTTTAGTAGTGATGTATCTAGAAGTACCTGGCTGACCACTTTGTTTGTGCTCAGTGCATTCTAGTATTACTTGTACTCTATTACCTTTCTTAGCCATCTTATTCTAATTTACAGTACAATATTTCCTTTTTGCTTGGCTTTTTTCAACACTGCAGATATACCATGCTTGTTGATGGTTTTCAATGCAGTAGATGAAACTTTCAATGTTACCCACTTGTCCTCTTCAGGGATATAAAATCTCTTCTTGAAAAGGTTCGGGTAGAACATTCTCTTTGTTTTGTTATTCGCATGGGAAACGTTGTTTCCTACCTGTGGTCTCTTACCAGTTATTTGACAAACTCTTGACATGATTTCTCGTCTTTTATCGATCCGTGAAAAAAATCGGAGTGCAAATATAGGTGCTTTTTGATAAAAACCATAACAGAGCCATAAAAACTCTGGAAATTATGCACTTATCCTCCTACTCTTTTGGCGGGGTAGCCCTCTTTGGCCAGAACCTGTAGCACTTTGTCTCTAAAATCGCCCTGAATCAGGATTTCGCCGTCTTTGGCATTCCCACCTACTCCGCACTTGGATTTTAGCATTTTGGCGAGATCTTTCAGATCCTCTGCACTACCGACAAAACCTGTTACCAGAGTCACTTGCTTTCCTCCTCTGTTCTTTTTGTCCAGCATCACTTTGAGGTTCTGCTCATCAGGAGCGAGAGTTTCTTGTTCAAAACCTCCCTCTTCCTGGTAATCAAAAGAGTCGTCCGTTGAGTAGACGACTCCTATTCTATTCTTAAACTTAGCTTTCTTTGACACTTGATTCACGTTTTACATTCAAGGTCCATACCGGACGCTTCGCATGATTCACGACATCTTCGGCAATGGATCCAATCAGCAGATGCATGATACCTGTACGTCCGTGCGTTTCCATGGCGATCATATCTGCATCGATTTCTTCTGCAAAGGAAACAATTCCATCCTCTTCTGAAAAATCATTGTAAATATGTGTGCTGCAATTTTCGAAACCATAGTCCGAAACAAACTGCCCCATCAGCTTCTTGTCATACTTTGTACTTTGGAAATCACCCGGAGAATTGACTCTCACGAAATGAAGCTCCGCATTGAGAGACTTCTGCAACTGCATCAAATGCTTGATAAAATCTGGTGTTGCATCTTTAAAACCGGATGCCACTGCTATCTTATTGATCTTGTCTACATCGCACTTGCTTTTCATGGTCACAACAGGAACGTGACTTTTTCTGATCACTCTTTCAGCATTAGAACCTGTCAGCTCCTGAGTCATACCTTCTGTACCTTCGGTGCCCATGATCACAATGTCGCACTTGGTTTCAGTAATTTGCTCTGTTATTTCGATGTATGGATTTCCTAATTTAATCTTCCATTTCACTTCTGGCCCTTTGCCTTCCGCTTTGGCTAACCAATCAGCCATTTTGGCCTCAGCTTGCTCAATCATTTTTTTGATGAAGATGGATTCCATTGGGTCTGCATCTACCACCCCCATATAATGTACTGACGAACTGGAGGGGTGTTCTATAATGTGAAGCAATACAATTTGGCCGCCTTCCTTGTTCGCTACCTGTAGCGCCAAATCAAAGGCATGTTCGGCAACTGGTGAGAAATCGGTAGGCACGAGTATCGTATTCATATCTATTGTGTTTTGTTGATTTTCTTCTAAATCTACAGAACTTTTCCATAGTATCCGAAAAAGTATACGATCTGGAGCGCTAACAGATACATTCCCTAGCACATAAAAAAAGGGCGACCTAAGTCACCCCTTATTTCCTCCACAGAGGATTCTACTTTTCTTTTGATTATTTCATCAAGGCAACCAGCTTATCCTGGATATCTGATGTATCTGCTGTAGCATCTTTCAACTCCGCCTTTCTAGCATCGATACTTTTGATGTAATAGTTAGCGGCTTCTTTTGGCAAGTGGCACTTAGCATAGTAGTCACCCATTACTTCCAAATTGTACGAATTGGTTTTGATCTCCATTGACTGATCCAACCACTCTTTGGCGGTAGCCAATCCTGCATCTTTTTTGATTAGGTATTCTGCTTGTTTGGTTAAAAGCTTCCAATCATCTGGAGCACCATTTTCTACTGCCTCTGTGGCTTTTTCGATGGCCTTCTCTTTAGTTCCGAAAGCGAATGAAGTTGTACTTACTAATAAGATAGCTGCGATTGCGAATGTTGTAGTTTTTATTAAGTTTTTCATGACTGTGTTTATTTTAAAAGTTTTTGACATCTGACCATTCTATTGGCGAATGATGTGCCAAAAAACATAAACTACTGAAAAACAAACACTTAAACATTTCACAAAATATTATTCGCCAAAAACCGAACAGAAAAGTGTCCCAAAACGAACGCTACCGGACAGGAAACCTTTTATTTTCGGTTTCGTACTTGCGAAAAATCAGAGGATTTGGCCCAGACCGAAAAGAATAACGAAGAGTAGCGTACTTAGAGCCAACTGCTTCAAGAAGGGATCTAAATCAGCGGCAACCGTTTTATTTCTTACCGCACGATAGTTAGCTAATAAAAGAGGTGTGACCAGGACAAAAGCAAATTGCCACCAGGACTGATAGGACATCAGCACAAAAACAACCGCTGCAATTAAACTTCCCACTAACAATATCAAATGATACTTGACAGCAGCAGACCTTCCTAGCCTAACTGGTATCGACCTTTTTCCAGCTTTTTCATCAGAATCGATATCACGAATGTTATTAACATTGAGTACTCCTGTAGCGAGCAATCCACAACTGATGGCTGGCAAAACAATCGACCAATCCATACTCCGGCCATAGAGGAAGTATGACCCAAGCACTCCCGTCAAACCAAAAAAGAGGAAAACAGAAAGATCGCCCAACCCCACATAGCCATAAGGATTGCTGCCAGATGTATAGGTAATGGCCGCATATATAGCCAACAATCCTAATCCCAGAAAAGCCAGTGCATAGTACCAATCATCACCAAAAGCGATTAGAAGTAAGCTCACCCCTGAGATCAACGACAACACAACAAAAACCACCATTGCCCTTTTCATGGCTTGCGGACTGATCGCGCCACTTTGTACGGCTCTTTGAGGTCCTTCGCGATGCTCGCTGTCCGCCCCGTGGATAGAATCCCCATAGTCATTGGCTAGGTTGGACAGGATCTGCAGCAGCACTGTCGTCAATACAGTCAGACCAAATATCGACCATGAGAATATCCCTTTGGCATAGGCCAAAAAGCCAGCCATAAAAATACTGGACAATGCCAGAGGCAAAGTTCTTAAGCGAAAGGCTTCTAACCAGGGTTTGATACTCATAGGAATTACATTCTTTCTGGCACGTTGATACCGAGCAGCGACATGCCCAACTTGATCGTATCCGCTACCTGACGTGATAATGCCACTCGGAAAGCTACCAAAGCATCTTCCTCTTCGGTGAATATCGCCTGATCCGCGTAGAATTTATTATAGCCCTTGGCCAGATCGTAAACGTACTGCGCTATGATTGATGGACTGTATTCTTCTGCTGCTGCCTTCAACTTGTTTTGACACTCGGAGATCAAATAGATCAGTTCCGCCTCATTCGATTTGAAAGCAATGTCTGTAGCTACCTGATCGCTGCTCACACCCAGCTCGGCAGCACGTCGAAGAATCGCAGAGATTCTGGCGAAAGTATATTGAATGAACGGCCCGGTGTTACCCTGAAACTCGATTGACTCTTGTGGATCGAAAAGCATACGCTTTTTAGGATCAACCTTCAGCAAGAAATATTTCAAAGCACCCAAACCAATGGTGTCATAAAGTTCTTTGGCCTGCTCTTCACTGAACCCATCGATTTTACCCAACTCACGGGTATGATCCTCTGCGATCTGAATCATCTCTGCCATCAGGTCATCGGCATCTACTACCGTTCCTTCACGAGATTTCATTTTACCAGATGGCAAATCCACCATACCATAAGAAAGGTGAAAACATCCATCCGCCCATTCATAGCCTAATTTTTTGAGGATAAGGAAAAGCACCTTGAAGTGATAATCCTGTTCGTTGCCCACCGTATAGACCAGGCGCTCCAATCCTGGGTATTCTTTGAATCGCTGGATGGCAGTACCGATGTCCTGCGTCATGTAAACTGCGGTACCGTCGCTTCGGCGCACGATTTTCTGATCCAGACCTTCATCCGTCAGATCGATCCATACCGACCCATCTTCCTTCTCGAAGAAATGTCCTGATTTCAAACCATTTTCCACTTCTTCTTTACCCAATAGATAGGTATCAGATTCATAGTAAAGCTTGTCAAAATCGACACCCATTTGCTCGTAGGTCGCATCGAACCCTTCGTACACCCACCCGTTCATGGTTTCCCACAGTTGGTAGATTTCAGCATCTTTAGCCTCCCATTTGCGCAGCATATCTTGGGCTTCCAGTAGTATTGGCGCTTCCTTTTCAGCCTCCTCTTTGGTTTTACCTGCTGCGACCAGTTCTTCTATTTCCTTCTTATATGCCTTGTCGAACTCGACATAGTATTTGCCTACCAGTTTGTCTCCTTTCATTCCAGAAGAAGCAGGCGTTTCTCCATTGCCGAATCTTTGCCAGGCGATCATCGACTTACAGATGTGGATACCACGATCGTTGATGATCTGGACTTTGACCACATCATAGCCCAGGGCATCGTAGATTTTTGCCACTGAGTACCCCAGGAAAATATTTCTCAAATGCCCCAGGTGCAAAGGCTTGTTGGTGTTAGGTGAGGAATACTCTACCATCACCGCACTATCCTTTTTATCTCCCAGACCATATCGCTCATCTGACAATGCCTCATTCAATACTGACAACCAGGCCGAATCAGCGATTTCGATATTCAAAAAGCCCTTTACCACGTTGAAGCCAGAAACTGCAGCTGTCTTATCCTTTAGATATTGCCCGATCTCCTGGGCGGTATCTTGCGGACTCTTTTTAGAAATGCGACCATAGGGAAAGGTCACGAATGTATAAGTCCCCTCGAATTCCTTTCGGGTCGGTTGCAGACCCAATTCCTCCAGGTTTGCCTCGTGGCTGTAAAGTTCCTTCAGTGCAGACTGTATGCCTAGCTGTATGTCAGATGCGATATTCATTTCTTATTATTCTTTTGGAAGGAAAACCTCTGCCATCATGCAGCGAGCGCTTCCTCCTCCTAGTTTTTCAATTGTATTAAGTGAACTATGGATGATGTCTTCGTTATGGTCCAACAATCGATCGATTTGTTCGGGTTCGAGTGACTGATAAGCAGACTCTGACATCACAATAAACTTCTTACCTTCCTGATTTTCTACTTGCAGCATATTGCCTGCAAATTGCTCTTTTTGGTCCTCGGTGATCTCGATGATTTCTTTGTCAGACTCCTCCAGGCTCTCGATGACTTTAGCTCTATCATCCAAATCATCAATCGAATCCAGACATATCACAGCAAAACCATCTCCCAGACACATCATCACATTGGTATGATAGATAGGTAGACGCTCGCCGTTCACACTCTGATTGGCCACAAAATCCACAATCCTAAACCCGAATTGCTCACGGAATGTCTGAAGGACATCTGGATCAGTTCTCTCAGAAAGAGCCGCATATGCCAGTTTGTTTTCACGATCCAAAATCAAGCTACCCGTCCCTTCCAAAAACTTATTCACATGCTCAAAATCCGTAAGGTGGATCTCTTGAGATATGACAAAGCCTTTGTCCTCCAATAGATCAAAAATATCCTCTCTTCTTTCAAGTCTTCTGTTTTCGGCATACATGGGATATAAGCCCACCGTGCCGTCATGATGGAAAGACACCCAGTTGTTAGGAAAAATACTGTCTGGCGTTTCTGGTTTCAAAGTATCATTCACTACGATCACTTCGATCCCCTTAGCCTCCAGTTTCTCAACAAAATTATCGAACTCCTCTAAAGCCTGAGACTGAATTTCAGTCTCGCTTTCCCCTTCAGGTTTTTTCTGATAGTAATTATTGACGGCCGTTTCTTCATTGAAATGAAAACTGACCGGACGTATCATCAAAAGTGTGGATGTCGTATTCGCTCCCATACTAATAGGTTCTTTTTAGGGGTAAAGTTGAACAACGAAACAGCCCTTCCATCTTGGCTATTTCAGAATATTTCACGCGCTCCACAGTAAATCCTCGCTTCTCCAATTCAGCATTGAGACGAGTAAACCCCGCCTCGCTTACTACCACCTCTGGTGAAATAGAAAAAACATTCGAGTTCATCTCGTACATTTCTTCTTTGGTGATTTCTATACAGTTTTCTGCTCCAAACTCCTCCACCATATAGTCGTAATCAGCAGGATTTTTAAACCCTCCTTTGTATATGATGCACTGATTAGAACCGATAGGTTGAAAACAGCAGTCCAAGTGCAAGGCATTCTCTCTTGGATCTGTATCCGATTTCTTCAATTCAAAAGCCTTCACTTCATAATTCGGAAAGCTCTTTTGCAAAAACTCTACTCCAGCTCGATTGGTACGGCTGACTTTATAGGTATTGTAATCCTCCTCCTCAGAATAACCGACATACAGTTTTCCTTTCCAGGGCATCACATCCCCTCCTTCTGCATGCGCCTCACGAGGCATGATCAAAATATTTTCCTTTTCAATTTGATTGACCAGAAAAGTAATCCCATCCTTTTCATGCTCACGATCTTCGATAATGTTAGGCATCACGAATTTATCATATATCACGAAACCGATATCACGTGCATAAACCTGGTTGGTATCTTCTAGCACTTCTGGTCGATAGACTTTAACTCCATGCTTTTCCAAAGCGGCACGAAAGCCTTCATTTTCTACAATTAAATCCTCTTCCTTAGGAAAAGTACCATCGAGAATATGTTCTCGAGACTTAGGATCATAGACATGCTCCAAATCTGGGGTTCCTCCCAGACTTTTGGCAGTCCCCAGGACTACCGCTTCGAGCTTTGCCGTCTCATCCCTGATCATCAATTCTATCATTGGTTATCAATTAATTTTGGGTCGTTGTTTTTTGGGTCAGCAAATTTAATCGGATTTTAACCAAATCAATTCAATGCTCGAAAACATAAATAAGTCTTTGATATTTTTTAATCTTTGTGATATTTGCGCGATTTTTCCGAACCATTTGACTTGAAAATGAGATGAACAGGTACATAGATCTGATAGACCAAACTTTTTATTTCCCAACTGAAGACTTTGAGGTAAAAGACGAAAAACTACACTTTCATGGTGTGGACCTTCAAGCCATCATAGATGAATATGGCACGCCTCTCAAAATCACCTACCTACCTAAAATCTCTGAAAAGATTCAGCAAGCCAAGAAATGGTTCAGCGAAGCACTGAAGAAAAAAAATTATCAGGGAACCTATACCTACTGCTACTGTACTAAATCGAATCACTTTCAGTTTGTGGTAGAAGAGGCACTTAAGAATGACATCCATCTGGAAACTTCTTCGGCATATGATATAGCCATCATCAAAAGACTGGCAGAGCAAAAACTCATCAGTAAAGACACTTATATCATCTGCAATGGCTTCAAACGCCCACTTTATGTAGAGGAAATCACTTCGCTTTTGAACTCTGGATTCAAAAACTGTATGCCAATTCTGGACAACATGCAGGAGCTGGAATACTATGAAGCCAATGTCAAGGAGAAGTATCAAATGGGCCTAAGAGTGGCTTCTGATGAGGAGCCGAACTTTAGCTTTTACACCTCACGTTTGGGGATTCGCTACAGCGAAATTGTGGATTTCCACGAAAACCGAATCAAGGGCAAAACAAAAGGTGAGCTCAAAATGCTCCACTATTTCATTAATACCGGCATCAAAGATACTGCCTACTATTGGAACGAGTTGAGCCGCTTCATCAACAAATACTGCGAACTCAAAAAGGTTTGTCCAGAGATCGAAGCGATCGATATCGGAGGCGGTTTTCCTATCAAAAACTCTCTGCACTTCGAGTATGATTTTGAATACATGGTAGAGGCCATCGTAGAGCAGATCCAATTGATCTGTGCAGAACATGACGTGCCCGTTCCAAATATTTTCACTGAGTTCGGTAGCTATACAGTGGGAGAAAGTGGCGCTAATATCTATTCCGTGTTGGATGCGAAATTGCAAAACGACAAAGAGCTTTGGTACATGATGGATGGATCGTTCATCACGCATATGCCAGACGTATGGGGACTAAACACGAAATTCATCATGCTGCCTGTCAACCTGTGGAACAACGACTACCACCGCGTGAATGTCGGAGGTCTGACATGCGACAGCATGGACTACTACGATTCTGAAGCACACATTGGAGAGGTCTTCCTTCCTAAGGTCAAGAAAGATCAAACGCTATATTTTGGCTTTTTCAATACGGGAGCCTATCAGGAATCATTAGGCGGTTTTGGAGGGATCCAACATTGCCTGATCCCAGCACCCCAACATGTGATCATCGAAAAAGACGAAAATGGTGAAATGAAAAGCAGGTTGTTTGCAGAAGAACAAACCAGCGAACAAATGCTGAATATACTAGGCTACTAAAGCTTTGAAAAATGGAAAGCCTACTTATTTTAGCGCTTCATTCATTATCCTAATTGTCTGCATACTTTGAACGATAGTCTAGTCATCATACCTACCTTCAATGAAAAGGAAAACATTGAAGCCATATTGAAAGCAGTTTTAGAGCTGAATAGTGGCTTTGATATTTTGATCGTGGATGATGGCTCCCCGGATGGGACTGCGGCCATTGTACAATCGATGATGGAGGCCCATCCTGAAATTCGTTTGATCGAACGTGAGGGAAAACTTGGCCTAGGCACCGCCTACATCCGTGGATTCGCCTATGCCATCGAACATGGCTATGACTATGTATTCGAAATGGATGCGGACTTCTCTCACAATCCAGCTGATCTTCTTCTTTTGCGCAAAGCCTGTAAAGAGGAAGGCTATCACCTGGCAGTCGGATCGCGGTACATATCTGGCGTCAATGTGGTCAACTGGCCCATGGACCGTGTACTCATGTCTTACTTTGCCAGTATCTATGTACAATTCATCACAGGCATCCCTATCAAAGACACCACGGCCGGATTCAAATGCTACAGAAGAGAGGTTTTGGAAACCATCGGCCTGGACAACATCCATTTCGTGGGTTATGCCTTCCAGATCGAAATGAAATTCCTCACCTGGAAATATGACTTCAAGATTAAAGAAGTGCCTATCATCTTCACAGATCGTACGAAAGGCACTTCCAAAATGAGCAGAGGCATCTTCAAAGAAGCCGTCTTCGGCGTGATCCAAATGAAAATCAAGAGCCTCTTTCGCAAGTACATTAGATAAGCATCAGTTATCTAACATCCCTCTGACAAGAGACCAGAAAACGAGCGGACCAATAGACCAGAAGACCAGAACACCAGAGGACCAGAACACCAGAAGACCAGAACACCAGAAGACCAGTATCCCCCATAGATGATCCTTATCAGTTCATTGTACAAATAGATAAGATTGAATCACCCTTCGGCATGCCATTTGCGTTCATTGAAGTAGAGAATTTAATCGATACAGAACATGAAAAAGAACACAGAAATAATAGGACAACTAAACGAATTACTAGCAGACTTTCAGATCTTTTACCAAAACCTAAGAGGCTTTCACTGGAATATTCAGGGTAAAAACTTCTTTGAACTACATGCCAAATTCGAAGAATTGTATGTAGATGCAGCAGCTAAAGTAGACGAAATCGCAGAGCGTATCCTCACCATCTCTGGCACCCCCATGCATGGGTTTCAGGATTATCTGGACACTGCCGAGATCGTGCCAGTAAAAAATGTCCACGATGATGAGACGGCTGTCAAAACCATAATTTCAAACCTTGAAAAAATCATCGAAAAAGAAAGAGACATCAAGGAGCTGGCTGGATCAGTAGATGATAGTGGTACAGAAGATCAAATGTCCGCATTTATAGAAGAGCAAGAAAAAACGCTTTGGATGTACAAAGCGTGGTTGAAATAAAAACACATAACTTCAAATTCAGAAAGGCCACTCGAAGGAGTGGCTTTTTTTATTGTAACAATCCTTGCATCAGGGTCTGCTTCACCAACCCGGCTGTATTCTTTACTCGCAGTTTTGATAGCAAATTTTTTCGATGCGTATTGACCGTATGCTGAGAGATAAATAGTTCCTCCGCAATCTGTTGAGCTGTGTACTCCTCCACTATCAGTGCTAGTATCTCCCTTTCCCTTTTGCTCAATTCTACTTTTGGCTTCTCATCCGGAACCACTGCAAACAAACTCCTGGTATATTTTTCCTGAACCTCCTCAGAAAAATATTTCTCCCCCTGAAACACTTTTTTTATCCCATGAACCAACTCCTCTTTTTCAGCATTTTTCAATACATATCCCTCCACCTGTGCAGAAATCAATTGATGAATAGTAGCCGGATCGCTATGGGTGCTAAGTACTAGTACCTTCGTGTTGGGCAATTCTTTTTTGATGTACTGACTGAGTTGGATCCCATCCACTCCCGGCATACTGACATCCGTTAAGACCACATCGATGGGTTGTCCTTCTAACAATTGAATGGCCTCTTCTCCTGAACTAACGGTATCAACCACCTCTATTTCCTCCTGATCTTTCAAAATGGAATGAAGCCCTTGCAAAAACATTTTGTGATCATCTACTATCAGTATCCTAATTCCTTCCTTCATGTCATCATAGCGTTTGGTTCCTTTGTATTCAGAGGTTGTGGCAATGGCCAGTCTACGCTCACGATGGTTCCTCTTCCTATCTGTGAGTCGATGTGCAACCGTCCATTCAGCACTTTCACCCGTTGTTTGATATTGTCCAATCCAATGCCGTTCAAGCGCCTGGACCTATCAAAACCTCTTCCATTATCCTCAACCATCATATTGATCTCCTCCTCATTTTGCGTCAGAGCTACTTCTGCATAGCTGGCTCTGGAGTGCTTCATCACATTGGATACCAATTCTTGCAACACGCGATACATGTCTATTTTGTATTGGTCAGGCAGATAGTTGAGTGACAAATCCCTCGAAGCAATAAACTTAATCTCCAGACCTTCTAACGCACTAGATCTACTCTCGACAAAATCCCTTAGTAAATAAACAAATGGTGCATTCAGTACTTTGGTAGTGCTCAGGTCATGTGACAGGGTTCTCACTTCATTGTAGGTCGAATCTACTTCTTGAATCAATTCCTCTATGCCTGTTTGTTGACCCTTTAGCTGATTCAATTGCAATTTGATTCCGGCCAGTGTTCCCGCCACGCCATCATGCAGCTCTCGGGCTATTCTCTTACGCTCATTTTCCTGGCCCTCCAGGCTCGACCTTATGTTTTGTATCTCTCCCTCTTTCAGAATTTCCTGGATAGTTCTCTGATTGATCTCTTCATTCTTCTGAGTCAGAATCTCCTTATTCTTCAACTTTTGAGAATAATTCTGAATCACTACCACTACCAATATCAAAAGCAGAGCACTACCAAAAACCGCTACATTTCGAATCAATTTCTCCTTCTCAATTACAGCGTCATTCAAGGCTTGCTCGGATTGCAGCATAGATATTTCCTTTTCCTTCTTTTCTGCCTCATATTTAGCCAGCAGTTCTTCTATCTGATAATTCTTCTCCAGCGTAAAAAGGCTGTCCTTCATCTGCAAATGCTGAAAAAGATAGTCATAGGCTTGCTGATACCGACCCGCTCCGGCTTCATTAAAGGCCAGATTGGCGATGATAAACAAGAGGTCGTCAGAATTGATTTGCTCGGCAATGGCACGACTCTTCTTGTGATTGACTCGTGCAGAATCATATTGCCCCATTTCGAAATAAATCAAGCCAAGTTTGTTGTAAGACACCAGCAACAATGGCCAGGCTTCCTTTTTCTGTAATGACCTCAAGGCTTCCTTTTCATATTCCAAAGCCTTGTCAAGTTTCCCCATATTCAGATATAGAGAGGCGATCATTCCCATGGTATAAGTAAACCCGTCCCAATCTTCATTTTTCCTTTGTAGCTCGAGGCTTTGTTTGAAATAACCCAGGGATTTGTCATAGGCCTCTCGTTTGGATTCTAGCATCCCAAGGTTGCCCAAAACCACGGCT
The DNA here is from genome assembly GCF_025833875.1 of Reichenbachiella ulvae. Classification (NCBI taxonomy): domain Bacteria; kingdom Pseudomonadati; phylum Bacteroidota; class Cytophagia; order Cytophagales; family Reichenbachiellaceae; genus Reichenbachiella; species Reichenbachiella ulvae. The sequence continues at coordinate 3,316,891 of NZ_JAOYOD010000001.1, forward strand.
TTGATAAAATCTGAGGGTTCCAGTTTCAGGCATTTGAAGTAATAATCTCGTGCCATTTCGTAATGATCCTGCTCGAAATGTATGGTACCAATGTTATTGCTAATCCTTATTTCTTGCTCCACGAAACCCTCCAATTCCGCAATTTCCAGTCCTTTGGAATAATTATCTAGACTAGCCACCAAATCTCCAAGGAATCTAAACGTTGAGCCGAGCTGTTTGTAGCTCATCATCAATCCATGTGGGTTGCCCAAAAGCTCATATACCTCTTTGGATAGAACAAAGGCCTTCACTGCCTTTTGCCCTTGTCCAGTTGTCAGGTACACCTCCCCTTTTTGAAAGGCAGTTTTAGCCATTCCTGCTTTGTAGCTAACCTTTTGACTCAGTCGAAAAGCTGAATCCAATAAAAGAAGAGAAGAATCCGAATGGACCCCTTCTTGCTTTGATGATTCAATGAAGGAATCTACCAGGGATTCGACCATTCGAGGCAAGTCGTACGGCAAAGCCTCCACACGGCTCACCATACTGATTAACACAACTACCAAACCAATTGCCCACTTGCTGATTAACTCTCTCTTCATTGCTGGCAGCAAATATAACAGCCCCAAGTTCATGAAGCACGCTCATTGACATCACTAAAAATGGTGAATCTTTCATTTACCATTTTGTGGCGATGCATAAGATGGGGCTGGCCGCTAACCTTGCATTGTATTATTTAACAAACAAAACAATGATCAAACAAATTACTAAAATCAGCTTAACGATTGTGGTTTTGACATTAGCACTATTGTCAGAATCAAAGGCACAGAAATTAGACAAATTCGGTAGCTCTACTGAAAAATCAGTAGGTCCCAAAACCATCAGAGTACCTTATACAGATGTGATCTCATATCTGGGATACGCAGCTCCGGGCAACGAAGACGCAGTAGTAGACGACAAAAAATTCTATTACATCTACATCTGGGTTCCGGCTGTGGCACCAGAATTAGGAGTCAGAATGATGTCTCCAGTTGGAAATACAAAAATCAAAAATGCACTTGAGTCTGCAGACTTTCAAGACCAAAAGGGCAGCAAGGATTACTTTGATACATACATCACATTGGAGAGATCTGATATCGTGTCAAAAGACAATATCAATCAAAATGCAGTAGACAATGCAAACTGGGTTGTTTTGGAAAGAAACGATGACAGTAGCGAAATGCCAAAGCAGCCAAGCGGAAGCAGCTATAATTCTCTTTTGAGATATAAAAGTGAAGCCAGCAATCCGGCAAAAGCGCTGACTGTTGGTCTGTACAGAGTTGGATTCACCACTTACAAACGAGGTGAAGTAAACGGAACATTCCTTGCAGAAGTAGCCGCTCCTATCAAACTCCCAGGTGTAGCCATGGCTAAGACCCTGGATGAGCTAAACGAGCAATTGAAATAATTTCCAACAAATATGGCCTGATCCTCTGGGGTCAGGCCCTCTTTCATTTATTGACATGACCGAAAGCACCATTTCTATCGTATTGGGAACTTTGACGATTCTCGTTTTACTTGCCAAAAGACTCTTTCCTTCTATTCAAAACAACATTTTACTTCTTTGTCAGGGCATCATCAGTGTTTGCTTTTGTGCCATTGGACTCTACCATTTTTTAGCAGACATCATGGCTTATCAAATTTCAGGACTTGCCCTAACCCAACAAGACCTGATGGCCAACTTATGCGACATATTGGTCATCGCGCTAGGTGTGGTCATACTCAACGACTCCATATTAGCCATGAACTATCAAAAACTTAATTTGGAGAACCAACCCAGTCACTGGATGTTCAAAACCAAACAATTCATGTTGAGTATTGCTTGCGTGCTGGCAGGACTATATGATGTTTATGCGATCTAAATTTGGATCAATTCAGTTCATCCAAAGAATTCATAAAATCATTGCTTTTCAGATAGCCTACGATCTTTTGATGGGACTGAAGATCTGAACTAAATACAACCATGGTTGGAAGTCCTTCTATGGCCACTTGTTGAGCCAGTTCCTTTGCTGTGATAGCCTTGTCTCCGAAAACAAAACGTTGCGGGCTATCAAAATCCAACTTCACAGCATAAAACTCCTTGTTCATTCGCTCAGCCACTTCCTTATCCGAAAAGGTGGTTCTGTCCATCTTTTTGCACCATCCGCACCACTCAGCAGTGAAGTCGATAAAAATCGGGCGACTATCTGAGGTATTCAATTTTTGCGCCTCCTCCAGCGTGTACCAGTTCATCTCCTGAGCCTGAGTAGCCCATGTCAACCCTAACAGTAGAGTAAGGCTCATTAATACTTTTTTCATGTTTCTTATTTTATTGGGTGAATAACGTTGCAACTGCATTTCTATTGATAAAGTTCGAATGAAAATCCGAAAATCCATCAATCGGTCGTATTTTTCGCTCCCAAGCGATTAATTTAACACTCTGAATCGTTCAAGCTTATGTACATCAATCTTTCCGGACTCAACGTACTCGTGACAGGTGCCAGTCGAGGAATCGGCAAAGCCATCGCCTCTAAACTGGCAGAGGCTGGAGCTACCATTGCTGTTCATTACAACAAAAACATGCGCGAAGCTGAAAATCTCGCACATGTCCTCGGCAATGAATCCAGAGCTTTTCAGGCGGATCTATCCCAGCCCGATGATGCCGCTAACCTTTTTGATCGGGTGATTCTGGAGATGGGAAGTATCGAAATATTGGTCAACAATGCAGGTGTCGCCATCCCCGCAGACATAGATGCAAAAGAATCTGATTGGATCAATAGCTGGAACACCAATATCCAGGTCAATTTGACCTCCAGCGGTATTCTTTGCAAAAAAATCATCGAGCACTTCCTCAAAAGAAATTCGGCAGGTAGAATCATCAACATCAGCTCCAGAGCGGCTTTTCGTGGAGATACTGCAGAGTACATGGCCTATGCTGCATCCAAAGCTGGCCTGGTAGCCCTCACTCGCACCATCGCGCGGGCTTATGGCAAACAAGGCATCAAAGCTTTCAATATCGCACCAGGGTTTGTCAAAACAGATATGGCCATCGGGATCATGGAAAAATATGGAACAGAGCACGCCTCTTCGGACATCGCACTGGAGCGAATGACCGAACCAAAAGACATTGCGCCTTTAGTAACCTTTTTGGCAAGTGGGATGGCAGATCATGCTACCGGTAGCACCATAGATGTAAATGCCGGCAGCTACGTGCACTAATCTACTCCTATCACCAAAAACAAAAAGAGCAATAAGACCAACATAAAAACATAAAGGAACAGGTCGTTTCTAAAGTACTTTTTGTACTTGCTATAAAATTCTCTCAGATTCAATTGCTATTAGATTTTCGCTAACAATAGTTTGACGCTTTGATATGCAAGCTTAATTATATCTGGTATAGAAATTTGGGATAGGTTTTACTTTTTTACCTTTGCAGTCCAATAAGGAACAAACATTAAACAAAAAAGATATGCCCAAAGGAATATTTCAGGTGCCTACACCTATAAATGAACCTGTAAAGTCATACCAGGCCGGTAGCCCGGAAAAAATCGCATTGAAAGCAGCAGTAGCTCAGATGCGAAGCGAAGAAATAGATGTACCGATGTACATCGGAGCTGAAAAAGTCACTACCGACGAAAAAGTGAGAATGGCCCCTCCTTATGATCACAAACATACGCTGGGTTATTTCAACCGTGGAGACGAAGGTCATGTGGAGCAAGCGGTAAACGCGGCTCTTGGCGCTAAAGAAGCCTGGCAAAACCTGTCATGGGAGCACCGTGCAAGTATTTTCTTGAAAGCAGCTGATTTGTTAGCGGGTCCTTACAGAGCCAAAATCAATGCTGCAACTATGCTCGCTCAGTCTAAAAATGCTTTCCAGGCAGAGATTGATTCAGCTTGTGAATTCATCGACTTCTTGCGTTTCAACGCGCACTACATGACGCAGATCTATAGCGAACAGCCTAACTCAGCGCCAGGTATGTGGAACCGTTTGGAGCACAGACCATTGGAAGGATTCGTATTTGCTATCACTCCATTCAACTTTACTGCCATCGCAGGGAACCTACCATGTGCTCCGGCTATGATGGGTAACACCGTAGTATGGAAACCAGCAGATACCCAAGTGTATTCTGCTAGAGTCATCATGGAAGTACTGAGAGAAGCAGGTCTGCCAGACGGTGTGATCAACTTGATTTATACCGATGGGCCTGTAGCTGGAGAGGTAATCTTCAAACACAGAGATTTTGCTGGCCTTCACTTCACAGGTAGTACGGCCGTATTCCAACATCTATGGAAAACCATCGGAGAAAACATCTCTATGTACAGAACCTACCCAAGAATCGTAGGGGAAACAGGCGGTAAAGACTTTATCATCGCGCACAAATCTGCCAATCCAAAAGCTTTGGCTACTGGTATCGTCAGAGGTGCATTCGAATTTCAGGGACAGAAATGTAGTGCCGCATCCAGAGCTTACATTCCTAACAACATTTGGGAAGAGACCAAAGGCTACATCGTTGAGGACTTGAAGTCAGTCAAAATGGGATCACCAGAAGATTTCACCAATTTCGTGAATGCTGTGATCGACGAACGTGCTTTTGACAAAATCGCAGGATTCATCGACAAGGTGAAAGAAAGCAACATGGCTGAAATCATCTCTGGTGGTGGATATGACAAGTCTAAAGGCTACTTCATCGAACCAACAGTAGTGGTGACTCAGGACCCGATGTTCCTGACGATGTGTGAAGAAATCTTTGGGCCAGTGATCACGATTTATATTTACAACCCTGAGCATTTCGAAGAAGCGCTAGAGCTAGTGGACAAAACTTCTGACTATGCACTGACTGGTGCGATCTTCTCGGATGACAGATATGCCATCGAGCTGGCGACTAAGAAACTAGTCAACTGCGCAGGTAACTTCTACATCAACGACAAGCCTACAGGTGCTGTTGTAGGTCAGCAACCATTCGGAGGCGCCAGAGGTTCTGGTACCAACGATAAGGCAGGTTCCGTACTCAACTTGTTGAGATGGGTATCTCCTCGTACGATCAAGGAGACCTTCAACCCTCCGACAGATTACAGATATCCGTTTATGGAAGAAAAATAATGATAGAAAAAGGCCGCTGATGCGGCCTTTTTTATTTTATTTACTTTTACAGACAATCTTTCCGACCTTCTTTTGGCAGGTGTAGGTTTTACCCTTTATATTCAGATTTGAATTCAAATCAACGCAGGGTGAGGCAATTGGGAAAGAGCACAATCGATACGATACAAACAGGCAAATTAAACTCCATACTTTTTTCGTTTATACTATCTCTGCTCTTCGCTCAGAACAGCTGGAGCCAAGACCGAACCTTCAAACTAGACTATCTCGGCGATGATGAAGGTCTCTCCCAAAACACCATCAATTGCATCATACAGGACAAACTCGGTTACATTTGGTTCGGTACTCAGGATGGCCTCAACCGATACAATGGCTATGAATTCGAAATTTTCAGACATGATGAAGCTGATAGCAGTAGCATTAGCGACAATTTTGTACTGGGTATAGATGCCGATGCAAGGGGCAATCTCTGGATCGCTACTCGAGGGGGCGGACTCAACTTCTTTGACATTCGCACCGAAAAGTTTTCACACTACGTACATGACCCGAGCAACTCCAATTCCATCAGCAACAACCGACTGAGAACAACGCTGGTAGACCGAAAAGGAAATATCTGGATCGGAAGCAGAGGAGGCGGACTTAATAGGTATAATCCGACAAGTAAGACTTTCACTCGCTACAGGCATAGCGACGATCCTAATTCCCTTGCGGGTGACGAGGTTTACTGTCTATTCGAAGATCAAAAAGGCGTCATCTGGATTGGAACAAGTCAGGGTCTCAATCGGTACCAGGAGAGCAATGACAACTTTATCACTTATCTACCGGGGACCTACATTCGAGGCATCATAGAGGACCACAAGAAACGTCTCTGGATCGGATCATTCGGCAAGGGTCTCATTTTGTTCAATCGTGAATCAGGGCAGTCCAGCAGCTACCTACATCAGCCCGACAACCCCAAAAGCCTTAGTAGCAATCAGATCATGTCGCTACTCGAAGATGACAATCACAATTTATGGGTGGGAACTCACGGGGGCCACCTCAATCTTTTCAATCCTGAGCAAAACAGTTTTCAAAATCTGCAAGTCATCTCGCCCAATGTGAGGACACTGTATCAGGATCAAAGCAAGACCCTATGGATCGGAACCCGATGGGGCATCAACAAAGTCAACCGTCAAAAACAAAAATTCAGTCATTATAGAAATTCGGAAGTCAATCCTAACCTACTCACCAGTAACAGTATTTTCACAGTCTTAAAGGACACTGATGACCGCTACTGGATCGGCTCCTTCGAAAAGGGCTTGACTCTGATCGATGAAAAAAATAGACTGAACCTCAAGTTCACGAAATCATCTGGAAGTGGGCTGCAAGGAGACAAAATGAGAAGCCTCTTTCAGGATTCTCAGGGCAATATTTGGGCAGGAACCAGAGAAAATGGCCTCTATCTCTATCATGAGCAAACTCAAAAGATGATCCCTTATCCCATCATGGGAAGACAAAAGATCTCTGTCAATCAAATATTTGAAGACAGTAAAAATGACCTTTGGTTCTGCACCTTCAACGGGCTCTTTCATTTCGATCCTGACACGAAAAAATTCACACACTACGAAAAAGAAGATGACAGGTCTAGCCTCCACAGCAATGCCACCTGGTCAATTCGTGAAGACCAGAATGGCAAATATTACATTGGGCTCTACGCAGCAGGCTTTGACATATTCGACCCTAAAAGTCACACCTTCACTCATTTTGAAAAGGACGTCAATGATCCCAGCAGTCTGGCCAACGATGGTGTCTCCGAAGTTTTCGTCGATTCCAAAAACAGAATTTGGGTAGCCATCTATGGAGGTGGGCTAGACTATTTTGATCCTGAGACCGAAAAATTCACGCACTACTCCCGCAACGAAGGGTTAGCCAATACCGCGCTCTATGGAATACTCGAGGACGAGAAAGGACATCTCTGGATGAGTCACAACCTGGGCATATCCGTTTTCGATCCGGAAACCAAAAAATTTACCAATTACAGCAAAGACGATGGTCTCTTTGGCCATGAGTTCAACTCCTCTGCCTATTTCAAAGCCCATGACAATGAAATGCTTTTTGGTGGAATGGAGGGTTTATTGATGATCAACCCAGACAAATTAGAATCTATCGAAGACCTACCCAGGGTCATGATCAACCAGTTTTCGTTGTACAACAAGGAAGTCGAACCTGGCAAAGGCGGCGTACTGGATAGCTTGATCGAATTCGATCATCAGATCACTCTGGACCACAACCAAAACTACCTTTCGTTTAGGTTCGTAGCACTCAACTATGTCAATGCCAATAACAGCCGATACCAATACAAACTCATCGGTTTTGACAAGCAATGGGTCGAAGCATCCAACGACCGAACGGCCAAATACACCAATCTACCCCCGGGCAACTACACATTCAAAGTCAGGAGTACACTCAATGGACAATTCGAAAACTATACGACCGATCAGATTCGATTGACGATACTGACGCCCTGGTGGAAAAAAGAATGGTTCATGGGGCTCTGCGTCCTATCCATTTTCGGACTGCTTTGGTCAGGTTACAGCTATCGCACTCACGCCATCAAAAAGAAGAACATAGCACTAGAAAACACAATCAAGGAGAGAACCAAAGAAATCGCCGAACAAAAGGAAATGCTAGCCAGTCAAAATCTGGAACTCCGCCAGCTCAACAAAGAAAAAAATGACCTGATCGGCATGGTCGCCCATGATCTCCGCACTCCTCTCAACAACATCAAAGGACTGGTATCGCTGATCGAAATATCCGAAGACTCCCTCAGTGAGGAAACAGAGGAAAGCATACAATTGATCCATGAATCGACCGATCGCTTGCGTGGTATGATCACCAAAACGCTGGATGTAAACGCCATAGAAGCCAGGACGATCAACCTTAAAAAATCCTACTTCGAAATCAATGAACTGCTGAAAGAAGTCGCCTACAATTTTCGACCTATTTCGCAATCCAAAAAAATCGAAATCCTATTAGAACAAAGCACTAATCAGTATCAGGTACACCTGGACAAGAACTATTGCATCCAGATCTTCGAAAACATTATTTCCAATGCCATCAAATTTTCGAATTCTGGCACACAGATTAAAATCACCACCCACGAAATCAGCGAAAAAATACAAATCCATGTCACTGATCAAGGCCCAGGCATCAGCCAATCGGACATGAAAAAGCTCTTCGCCAACTACAAACCCCTGAGCGCAAAACCTACTGCTGGCGAAGAAAGCAGTGGCCTGGGACTTTATATCGTCAAAAAATACGTCACTGCCATGAATGGGAAAGTTTGGTGCGAAAGCGAAGTGGGCAAAGGCAGTACCTTCATAGTGGAATTCCCCCTGGCTGATTAGCATTTTTGAAGATAGTACCTTAAGAAATTAGGATAATTACGCAGATTTGCCTTCCATGATAGAACTCTTCGGCTATAGTCTCACCTACCAGTCTTTTGCCTTTTTCCTGATTGTAGGCATCCTTATTGGTATGTCCAAAACGGGCGTGCATAGCGCGAACATGCTCGCAGTACCTCTGTTGGCTGTCATCTTTGGTGGCAAAGCATCCAGTGGATTGATGTTGCCGGTATTAATCATGGCTGATTTTTTTGGCGTCAAGCACTACCATCGTCATGCAGAGTGGCGCTATCTCTGGAAGTTGTTTCCCTGGGCCATTCTCGGCATTTTGGCGGGTACTTATTTCGGACAAATGATCGACGATCAGATGTTTCGTACGATCATGGGTGTGATCATTTTTGTCAGCCTGGTGGTGATGGTGTGGATGGAGAAAAGCAACAAAAAGAACATACCCGATTACCTCTGGTTTGCAGCGCTGATGGGGATCATCGCCGGATTTACCACCATGGTAGGCAACCTCGCAGGATCTGCCATGGCACTCTACCTCCTGTCCATGCGCATGCCCAAAAATGAATTCATAGGTACAGCCGCGTGGTTCTTCTTATGTGTCAATGTTTTCAAAGTTCCTTTTCATATTTGGGTCTGGGACACGATCAGTTGGCAGTCATTTGCTCTGGATTTATTACTCCTCCCTTTCATCGCCATTGGTGCCTATCTGGGCATTCACATCATCAAGAAAATCTCAGACAATTATTTCCGTTGGTTCATCATACTCATGACCTGTGTGGCAGCCGTATTTATGATCATCTGATATCTCCAATTTGGATTCATCCAATATTTCAGTTCACCTTTTGAATAAGATCAACTGAAAACCAATATTTTACTTCGATTCACACCAGAATCCCGGCTAGAATGATTAAGATTGTGGTCGACCATTTCAGGAGAAACCATAAGCCTACCGTATCTCCCTTGATCAAGCTTGACCCATTCTTATTGCTGTTATTAAAGCGTGTTCAGGAAAAACTATGATTAAATACAAATTTAAAAGGAAAGAAAAGGATGACTTTTGGGATACACTCAGATCCAGAGTCAATGAGTATTTCAAAGACAATGAACTAGACAAAGATGCCAATGCATTGATGGAAAGAAAAACCATTGCTCTTTTCACACTCTACCTCACCCCTTACTTCCTATTGATATTTGCAGGCATCACCAACTACTGGATCCTAATGGCCCTTTGGGTCGTGATGGGACTGGGCAAAGCTTTCATTGGCACTGCCGTCATGCACGATTCGGTCCATGGCGCCTACTACAAAAATAAAAACCGCAACTGGTTGATCACCTGGTCAGCCACTCTAATTGGTGTAGACAAGCTGATCTGGAAAATACAACATAACGTGATCCATCACACCTACACTAATATAGAAGATACGGACGAAGACATCCTACCTCGCTTCTTTTTTAGATTCTCTGAGCACCAGCCCAAAAAGTGGTTTCACCGCTTTCAGCATATATATGCACCCGTCTTCTATTGTGTACCCATGCTGGAATGGCTCACAACTAAAGATTTCGCCAAGGCCATAGAATACAGGCAACGTGGTTTCATCAAAAAAGGAAGAGAGTTCAGAATAGAATTTACCAAAATCATAGGTCGCAAGCTTCTTTACTACATCGTCTTTATAATCATTCCAATCTTGATGATAGATATTCCTATTGGTGCAAGCATTGCAATGATAATAGGATCAAATGCTGTAGCAGGAATCATGCTTGCATTGATATTCCAACCCGCCCATGTAGTCCCGCTTACGGATTTCGTAAAGCAAGAAGAAGAAGACATGGAAAGCTGCTGGGCTTCTCATCAGCTCTACACCACAACTAATTTTGGCATGTACAACCCAATCCTGACCTGGCTGGTCGGTGGGCTCAACTTTCAAATCGAACATCATCTCTTCCCAGATGTCTGCCACATTCACTATCCTCAGTTAGCGACAATCGTCCAGAAGACGAGTAAAGAGTATGGACTGCCCTACCACAGCTTCCCAAGCTTCCGCGCAGCGGTAGCAGGACACTTCGGTCACCTGAAAGAGATGGGGAGATCGACTCAAAAGCTACAAGTCCAGGGAGCCTAGTTACTTTGTGGAGTGCAAAAGTTGCTGAAAATACGCCGCGCTGTACCTCAACCGACTCCCGTACCAGCTAAACATTTCTCCATCTACCAGAATCACCTTGGCATTGGGCAGCAGAGTCTGCATGGAATCGATGTGCTTTTCCTGGAAAGGAAAAGGCTCGGAAGACAACATCACGATCTCTGGATCTAGTTCTCGAATCTCCTGGTCACTTAGCTCAGGATACCGGGTATCCTGCACCACATTTTCCCAACCGCAGCACTCCAGCATCTCATGTACAAAGTTGTCCCTGCCAGCTGCCATCCAGGGCTTCTGCCAAATCAGATAAAGCACACGCTGAGATCCCAAAGTCGCTAGCTGCTTAAAACTCTCCTGGATCTCAGACACCAGAGCTCCCGCCTTTTCCCTCGTCTCGGTGATCTCACCCAGCCTTTGCATCATATCCAGCGCTTCCTCCAGTGTATTCACATCACTGACCCAGACAGGGTAGTCAGGCATCAGCGCCTCCACATCGGCACGGGTATTTTCTTCTTTGTTGGCGATGATCAGGTCAGGCTGCAATTGGGCAATCACCTCATGCTTCAACTGCTTGGTACCTCCCACACGAGTCTTGCTACGAAACCACTCCTCCGGATGAATGCAAAATTTGGTAATCCCTACCACCCGATCACCCAAGCCCAAATCAAATAGCAATTCGGTCAATGAGGGCACAAGGCTAATGATCCGCTGGGGTGTGGAAGGAATATCGATACTACGCTGGAGTTGGTCTGTGTATTGGGGCATTTTTGAATGGTCATTTGATCAACATCGACGAGGGTTAAAACCTCCTTGACGTTCTGCTTTGCAATTAAGTCGAAGGCAAGTTAATTTACAGCCTTTAACTAACCATATATGAAACAACTTTTCACATCGCTATTAATCCTTTTACCGCTGACAATCAGCGCTCAAACCAACAACATCATACAGGAAGACAATTGGTTTGATGGTGCTGTTTATGATGTTGATGGGAACAAAACAAAAGGGCAAATCAATTTCAACTATGCACTGAACAACCTTAGGCTAAAATCAGAAGATGGAATAAAAATTCACACTGCTAACTCCATTTCTTCATTTGAAATAGTAGTCAAAGGAAAAACACGCAGCTTTCATGTCCTTCCATACTTCGAGCCTTCAACAGGAAAAACAACTGACCTTTTCTTTGAACTACTGCACAAAAATGATTCTTACTTTGTGCTATCCAAACACAAATTAGTGACCAGTACATTAGTCACTAATGTAAACCCATCTACCACTTCTACCTCATCTATAGAAATCTCTGGCGACACATCGGTAATTCTGCCATCCTGTATCAGCACCATCTGCTGAGCCATGACAGTATCAGCCGTCATAGCGATGACATTAACATTTTTGATTAAGTAGCTATTTGTTTCTGCATCGGCAATATTGGAAAGCTTCAAATAACGAGTTTCGAATTGATCCAACACAATGGCACCTGAAGCCACTCCGATCAATACCAGGATGAAAGATCCTAGTAGAATAAGACTTACCTTCAGTACCTTATTCATTTTTCTTCCTTGTCTTTTTTGTCTTTGATAACAGAGGCTAGTCCAGCACCAAGGGCCACACCCAGACTTAACCAGAGTCCAATATTATCAGTAAGAACACCAATAACAACGCCCAACACTACGCCTATGAAAAGATAAGTGGTATTAAAGTTCTGCTCTTTCATTTCTATCTATTATGAATTTATGCATGTATAAAACCTAATGCCTTTCTTCAATAAAAGTAACGAATTAGGCGGTCAGTAAAACCACGTTTCCTCTTTTGTGCCCGGTATCAATGTATCGATGGGCCTCAGACAACTTGGCCAATGGAAATTGTCTATCTATGATAGTTTTCAACTTGCCAGATTGTTGCACCTCGACAACTTTTTCTAAAAGCTCTCTCAATTGATCATCTGATTTCAATCCGGTCGCTTCGAACCTCGCTTTCTTTTTACCGAATAGTTGAGTCCAAAGCATCTGTCCCAGCAAGGAAAAGCTCAATACCGGAGACAAATAACTTCCCTCCTCCTTCAAAATCGATTTACAAGCACCAAATGAACTTTTGCCAACACTATCGTAAACGCAATCGAATTTTGTCTCTGACTGATGAAAATCCTCCTGGCTGTAATCAATCACATGATCGGCTCCCAGCGACTTGACCAACCCCACATTCTTGGTGCTGGTCACGGCAGTCACGTCTGCACCAAAGTACTTAGCCAATTGCACCGCCGAACTCCCCAGACTCCCAGAAGCCCCATTGATCAACCAATGTTGGCCTTTCTTGATTTGAGCAATCTGATAGAGGAAATTGAATGAAGTCAAATGGCCATCGCAAAAGACAGCTGCCTCAGCAAAATCAAGATTTTCTGGCAATGGGAGAATAACGCCTTCCTCTTTGATGACCAAAAATTCTGCATTGGCACTAAATCCCAAAGTGGTCTCGCCGAATACCCGGTCTCCCTTCTTGTATCTGGAGACAGCTGAGCCTACCTCCTCGACATAGCCTGCAAATCCAGTTCCTGGGATAGGACTTTTGGGCTTAGTCAATCCCACAAACAAGCGTCCAAAATAAGGCTTTCCTGTTCGCATCATGGTATCCGCTCTGGTCGCCGATGTACTTACTACCCTTACCAATACCTCATCAGCTTTAGGTTCTGGTCTTTCTACTTCCTGATACTGAAACACCTCTGGAGATCCGTATCCATTGGCCACTATCGCATTCATTTTATTCGTTTGCATGTCTTTTTATTTTTTGATTCATAGCAAAAAGACAACAACTACATCAGGCATTTGTTCTGAATAAAAGGAAGAGGTTCCGAATTATAAATCCGTACTTATTTGTCTATGACTGATGGCTTTTCTGATAGGCTTTGGGGGTCATCCCAGTGAATCTTTTGAATGCGGTGTTAAAAACGGTCTTTGAACTAAAGCCACTTTCGTAAGCCAGACCGATGAGGGAAATATGAGAATTGGTAGGGTCGACCACCAGCTTTTTGAAATGCTCAATCCTACGCTCATTGATGTATTCATTAAAATTCTTATTCAACTTCTCATTGAGCAACCAGGACAATTGGTTCGGATGAATCTCGATCTGCTCAGCCAGAGATCGCAAACTCAATGAAGGATTGAGATAAGGGCAATCCTGGGAAACAAATGCCTCCAACACCTGCATGACAGCTTTAGAAGTAGCTTCATCCAAAGCAGAGCTATTGGCCTTTTTGTTGATGATGGGAGTTTGAGGGATTTTGAAAATTCTTTCCTTGTAGCCTTCGAATTTGGGGTGCTCATGAATGCTCCCTGCCAACGGATCAGCAAAGGCCAAAAGTAAAATAGACGATTGGTTATCAAACAGGTTCTCTAAGACTGCAAAAGCATCCTCGTACCTCTCCAGAGTTGAATAGACCATGTACAGATAAGCATGAGCCTGAAATGAGGTATTCGACTGTGACTGTTTCTCAAGCTCTGCCAATGTGGTAGTGAACTCCTCTCTGGTCCTATGCTTCAGCAGGTTCAGACATTTCAGTCCCAAACGTTCATCAGGCATGATCATCTCCGTAGGTACCGAATCCAGCAATTGCTCGAATTGTTCAGACTCATCCTGAAGGATCAATATATAAGCCTTCACGAGCAAGGCTGGAAGATTCCGAGGGTTGATAGTTAACAGTTCCTTAAGGAGAGCATTGGATTTTTCGTACTCCTCCATCCGGTAGTAATAATAGGCCTCAAAAAATTTCGTCTCCTCATTGAGCGGATCTATGGACTTGGCATATAGCAAATGTTCCTCCGCCTTTTTCCCGTCACTCCTCATCATATACAAGAAAGACATGAATTGCTGTGCCTCAGAATAGTTGGGCTTACTGGCAATTGCCTTTTGAGCATATTGCAAGGCTTTCTCATAGTTGGCCTCCGTAAAAAAAGCCTGATTGGCCAGGAGATAATTGAGCGGCGCATTATCTGGATCTATGGACTCAGCCTGCTGGATGGAAGATATAGACTTGGTCCAGGCTTCTTCCCTGGGAGCAAAACCCGCGACAGCCAAAAAACTATAAGCATCTGCCAATCCCGTATGCGCATCGATCATTTGTGGATCAGACCTCAGTGCCTCCTCGAAGTGCCCGATGGCCAAATTCACATCTTCCGGATTCCATTTGTTGAAAAGCTTCTTGCCTTTGAGCAAATGTTCATAGGCATTGAGGTTTTGCGTAGGTCGTTCGGCCAATTGATCCTCTATCTCCAAATGCCCAAAGTGCTCGCGCAGCTTATCCGCTATCAGTAGACTAATCTCATCCTGGATGTCAAAAATATTCTCCAGTTTTCGATCCCAGCTTTCGGTCCAAAACTGAGAATCATCTGCCACATGAATCAACTGAGCAGTAATCCGCAATCGATCGCCAGCCACTCGTACGCTCCCCTCTAGTATATTCCCTACCTGCAACTGCTCCCCAATCTGACTGATCGGAATCTGCTTCCCCTTGAAATAGAAACTGGAGGTACGAGAGGTCACCTTCAATTGATCGATCTGCGCCAATGCCGTAATAATTTCCTCCGTGATGCCATCACAAAAGAATTCATTGGCTCCATCCGCACTCATATTTACGAATGGCAGTACTGCTATCGATTTTTCAAAACTGTTTGTCATACTACCTGTAGTCTAAATTCAAGTTGGCTCGTCAGGTAAATATATTCTAAAGTATCCTGATTTGCAGCCAGCAAATAGTGCGTGCTCTATTTTACTTGCGTAGCAGGCTCCAGATGATCAGCGCAAAGGAAGCAATAGAAGCCAGCGTACGGATCAGATTGTAGCGATTCCACTTATCCTCTATTTTCTTTCTCATGACAGACCAATCTTCCGTCTTCAATTCTTCCAGATCCACGGCATCCAACATTTCGTTGAGTGGAATATTGCCCAGAATAGTCACCAGAAAGGCCCCTATCCAGTAAATCGCTGTGGCGAGCAGAAGGATTTTAAAATCGTAAGTCCCGTGACTACCATAATTAAGCGCTGCGGAAACCGGCAGAGAAACAATCGGCAGTATAAAAGCGAAATAAAACATAGGGTTCAGGATTTCTCGGTTCATGGATTGCAGCGAACTGAGATAGATATAATCATCCAATTGCCCGATCCCAGGCTTTACCGCATTGGTCCAGGTAAAAAATATACCGGCCATGAGACCGGTGGAGAATAAGGCCAGAACTACTGATATTGATTTCATAGTTACCATTTTCTTAATAGGATAGACCTGGAGTTTTCAATAAATATTGGTTCGAAGACAGCTGCTTCAAAATGAAATCAGCTACATCTGCCCGAGAGATTTTCAACTGGAGTTGTCGTTCCTGCGGGCCAAACCCATGCTGATACCTACCCGTCAAACTGCCATCAGTAAAGGCCCCTGGCCTCACTATCGTCCAATCCAGTCCACTGTTCATCACATAGTCTTCCTGCAGTTCATGATCCAGAAAAACCTGTTTCAGAAACCAACCGAACATGATTCGCTTCCAGAAGAAATTCAAATTGCTGTTGCTATCGCCGGCACCAAGCGTACTTTGGCAAATCAAACGACGCACGCCATGTTCCTTCAGTCCCTGGATAATGTGTTTGGTGCCTTCTGACCTCACCGTGCTTTTGCGACTGTTGCCCGAGCCTAGTGCGATGATCACGATATCATGACCCGCAATTGCCTCAGATACTGCTTCTTGATCATAGACATCTCCTTCGATGATCTGTAGTTGAGGATGCGCTTGATAGTCCAGACGCGATCGATCTCTACAAAATGCAGTCACTTCGATATCGCCTTTCAAAGCTTGCTGCAAGACGTGCTTGCCAATCGTCCCAGTGGGACCAAAAACGATTACTTTTTTCATGTTTCATTTATTTTAAAGTGTTCAACCAGTTTTTCAATGCGTTGCTTTCTTGCTCAGACAATCTAATGCTGCTGCCTCGTGGCATTCTTTTCCTCACGAACACCTGCTCGTAGATACTCGACCCATAGGCATCCATGTTCTCCTCTGTGAACACCCTGCTGGGATTGCGTCGGGCATGGCAGACGTTGCATTTGGATTCTAATACTTCCATTGCAGATTTCTTCTCCTCGGAGATAGAGGGATCAGCCCCGCTGGGGCATAAACAACAAGTGGTGGCGCAAAAATGGCCAAGGCAAAAAGTAGCTTCATTTGTCAATTAATTATGAGACAAAGAAAGCAGTAGGATCAAAGGGAAAATTGAACAAAACCGACAAAAGCTACTGAGCCAATGCCGTGTTTTTAAGATAAAATGAAGGGGTTTGCCCCGTGTAGTGCTTGAACACACGAATGAAATGGGACTGATCAGTAAAGCCACTGTCCAGACCTACATGAGTAAGGTTGTCGTACTCTGTTTGATTCAGCTTGTTAAGCGAAGTTTGAAACTGAATGATTTTTGCAAATTGCTTGGGGCTGAGCCCAATCTGCTGCTGAAAATTGCGTTCGAGGGTTCTTTCGGTTAGATATATTTCGTCACAAATTTCTTTCACCCTAACTTTCCCTTCCGACTCGACGACCAACTTGATGGCCTGCTGAATGCGATCATCCTCAGGAACTTGATGCACCTCAATCAACTCCTCGACCAGATCAGAAATGATTTCTATTTTTTGCGACAGTTCATTAGCGCTGAGCAACTTTTGGTGGTATTTTTTCGCATCTAGGTTGTTGAGTTGCAAGAGATCGTAGCAATCATCATTGAGTTCTCGCGGATCTACTCCCAATAGGTATTTGGATGCAAATGGGTATAACTGCAGAACCACAAACTGGTACTCCCCCTCCGACTCCAAAGTAATGGGTTCCAATGTTTGACCATAAAGAAAAAGTTCGGAAAGCTTCTTATCTCTAGGCTGAAGATAAAAACCCTTAGCAGATTGCTGAAACATAATCCCCGGATAGCCATCGGCATAGATAGGCAGTTCGTAGTGCCCCTTCTGATTCGAGGATTCACTGACCATGATGCAATTGACATAGGGTCTGATACTCTCTCTCAATATGTACTGAATCTCTTCCAATGGTTACAACGGATCGTGGACACTCGAAAAATGTACGTAAGCCTATGAATTAATGTTGGCAAATAGTGAAATCCAGGTGTAAGCTTCTCTAAAAACAGGACTGTTATCCTTTTTTTGATTCCTAAGGTTTACCAAGCCAAATGAACTATTTGGACTCATTCAACAATTCATTCAAGGCTTTTTTGGAACTTTCGCTGCCCAATTCAACTGCGTTTGTGTAGCACTTTACAGCTTCTTCTTTTTGGTTGTATTTTAGATAAGCCTCACCTAGCGAATCCCATAGATTACCATCCTCTGGAAAGAGTTTCACATTAAGTTCAAACAATGCTAATGCCCAATCAGGCTCGCTTTCTTTCTTCATTCTGCTATATCCAAGTCGATTGAGTATGGCAGGGTCATTAAATTCATCCTTAAGTTCCTTATTTAAAAAATCTGGCAATTCATCAGCATGGGTAGAAGGGTTCACCTTCATAAAATCATGAATCAATTCATAAATATTTTTGGAAATAGCTGTACAGTTGTAGTCCGAGTCGAAAATCATTTCACCTATTTCTCGGGCAACATTTTCTGATTCACGACCCAAAAACGCATTGGTTATGTAGATGACAACTACATCGTCATCTATGAACCTAACAAAGTCAGCGAAATACAGCCCGTTACTACCATTATGAGCAACGATTTTAGTATCTCTGCTACTTTGAGATATGGCCCAACCATATCCATAAAATGAGGTATTTTTATCATTTTCGGCTACATAGGGAGTTTCTTGAGCCAGTCTTGTTTCTGATGCTAAAACTGCATTGTTTTTTAAAGCAAGGTGCCATTTGTACAAATCCTCTACGGAAGAATGAATATCTCCCTTGCCTATACTATACCAATGCTTGTCATTGTAAGGGAGGTGCTGTTGAGTCGTTCCCCAATCTGCCCATTGCTCTTCATCTCTGTTATAGTAGTATCCATGTGCCAATCGTTCCGAACTAAAATTGATACTCTTATAGCCTGTGCTTTCCATTTGAGCAGGTTCAAATAGATACTCATTTAGAAAAGAACCATAGGTCTGACCTGAAACCGATTCTATTATTGCAGTGAGTATGATATAGTTGGCATTTGCATATTGGTAGTTTGTCCCAGGTTTAGATTGTAATTCTGATTCAAAAAATTCTTTTAAGAACTGCTCCTTACTTGCTTCATTGTATCTAAATCCTCCAGTCCTATTGGATATCCCAGATGTATGGGTTAATAGTTGATGAATAGTAATACCTCTTTTGTCTTTTGGTGCCTGATCAAAGTATGAACCTATCTTATCAGATGTTTTAATTCGTCCCTGCTCTACGAGTTTTAAAATAGCCGATGCGGTAAATTGTTTAGTTACAGAGCCAATATTAAAAACGGTTGATGGTGAATTAGGTATCTTATTTTTTCTATCAGCCCATCCATATCCATTGGATAAAACAATTTCACCTTTTTTTGAAACCAAGACAGCTCCAGAAAAGCCATTCGCCACGCTTGCTTCCAAATAAGAGTCAATTCTATTGACTAGCTCTTCATTCGTGTTTTGAGAAAAACAGCTTATGGTTGAAAAGATGGTGCATGCGAAAATCAGTACTTTAATAGATAGATTCATTTTTTGATTAATTGTTTGATGACAAGTAAGTCTGACAGATTTCTATTTTGTTACAGTTTTTATTCAAATTATTGCCAGCGCCTGGTATATGAAGGGTAGGCGGCTATTATATATTTATCTTATTGTAATTAGTTTATTCAAATTGGCATTTCTCTTTTTTTAGATTCTAACTTGATAGGCTATAAATAAGCAACCCAGGATGATGACTACATTTATAGTAGCTCGGATTGCCCATGGAAACTTCGAGTAATCAATTTTCGCATAGTCGCTTACAATCACACTGAGCCCCATAAATAAAAACCATGGTGTGAGGAGTAATGTGACTTTCCATTTTAATATCATGATGGCCAAATCATGTATCAATCCACAAACAGCAAATGTGATTATCAGGGACAATGCTGGAGGAAAGATGAGCTTAAGCGGTTTGAAGATATATTTCCCAAGATAATATCCCCATATCGGATTCCAGTACTGCCAAAATATAGCAAACGTTCCGGCTCCCAGAGACCGACCCAACATGTTGCGAAGTGAATCACTGTGACCTAATGGTACCCCATTTCTTCTTTTTACGTAATCAGATAAATTCAAATTAGCACCTTGTGTGTTTGACTCATTTAATTATTCCAGTCCATTAGAATCAAATAGTCTCACAACCCAAAAAACAATGGATCCTGACTTGTCAGACTAAGGCTTAAAATTTCCACCCTAAGTAAATCTGTGGCTCAAAGAGAAAGTAGTTCCTCCACTTATCGTCCAACTGCTTAAATCCATTAGGAGCATTGTTATCAGACGTCCAGAGCATACAATTAATCTGTGGTTCTACGAAAAAATGCTTCTTCTTGCCAAATGCGATATGGTAGCCCAAATGATAGGAAGTATAAAGTTTAAAGCCATTTTTGATTTTATTACCGTCTAGATCCAAATAGGTTTGAAGTTGAGGCAAAACTTCAGCAGTTGCAAATAACCCTTTCCATAGCATACGTTGGTAGGACATGCCTAATCCCATGGTTCGCACATGTCCTGGATAGTATTCACTTTCTGTTTCTATTTTATCCAATAGACCATCCCACCATGTGATTCCCATCGGCTGAAACAATCTAAAGTGGGCAAACTTCACACCTATGATGTTCTTATTATCTAGGTTTCTTTTGACATGAAGCTCTATGTGTTGTGTACTAGTATGATCGTCCCAAGAACTAAAAATAAGTGATTCAGGAACAAAATAAGGGATACTCACCCTCCACTTTTGGGTTACTTCAACCACTTTGTCTGAACGTGATGGCATTTGAGCAAAAGCACTAAATGCACATAGAAATAAAAGAATTGTAAATAGATTTTTCATGATTGTATTTTTTTAAAACCGATTTCAACAAAGCAGCTTTCTTTATCTCTAGTTCATCTAGTAAAGGAGAAAGGACTCATTATAGATTCTACTTTATCGAATTGATAATGCGAAGATGGAGTAGAGATGAAGGTGAATCGTTCTAAAATGTAATTCCGAACTTAATAGTGAGATTCGGCACCTATTCGGCAGGCTTACATTTGATTAGCATAAAATCTAATCTTCCCAAAAGCCAACAGCCAATCGCCAACAGCCCAATGGCAAAAGCAATTACTATTATCTAGCTTTGCCGGATGCATCAGGACATGAACACATTCGCATCCCTTTCCCTCAACAAAGCCATGCTTCGTGCCATCGAAGACTTAGGTTTCGATACGCCTACTCCCATTCAGTTGGAGGCCTTTCCAGTGATCTCCTCGGGATCGGATGTTATCGGTATCTCACAAACCGGTACGGGTAAAACCTTTGCCTACATGCTGCCCCTGCTACAGCAGCTCAAGTTCTCCAAAGAAAAGCATCCGCGCATACTCATACTCGTACCGACTCGCGAACTGGTGGTACAGGTGGTCGAGCAGATCCAGTCCTATGCCGCCTACATGACGCTCAGGGTCCTGGGGGTATATGGCGAATCCAATATCAAACTACAGCGTGCTGCGCTGGCCGAAGGACAGGATGTGATAGTGGCCACTCCGGGCCGTCTCTACGACCTGATCATAGACCGCTCCCTCCAGCCCAAAAACCTGAACAAACTGGTGATCGACGAAGTAGATGTGATGCTGGACCTGGGTTTTCGCACCCAGCTGACCAACCTCTTCGAGTTACTCCCTACCAAGCGACAAAACATCATGTTTTCCGCTACGATGACCGACGAAGTAGACGAGCTCATCGTGGACTACTTCACCACCCCGGAGCGCATCACTATAGCTGTCAGCGGGACTCCACTGGAAAACATCAAGCAGACTGCCTACCCTGTCAAAAACTTTCTGACCAAGGCCCGACTGCTCAACGAACTGCTGTCCGATCACAAGACCTACCACAAGGTTTTGGTATTTGTCTCCCAAAAGAAACAGGCCGACCGACTCTTCGATTTGGTAGAGGAAGCCTACGGCTCATCGGTGGGCATCGTCCACTCCAACAAGACGCAGAACTATCGCCTCCGCACCGTTCAGGATTTCGAAGAAGGGCGCATAAGGATACTGATCGCCACTGACGTGATCGCCCGTGGACTGGATCTCGACAAGATCTCGCATGTGATCAACTACGACGTACCCAACTATCCCGAAAACTACATGCACCGCATCGGCCGTACGGGCCGTGCCACCGAGCAGGGACAGGTCACCTTGTTCTTCACCGAAAAGGAAGTCCCCCAAAAGGAAGCCATCGAGGCACTGATGAACTATGAGATCCCGCTGCTGGATTTCCCCGAAGAGGTGGAAGTCACCGACCAGCTGATCCCCGAGGAGCGTACCCGTGTCCGTGAGAACAACTACAACCGCAACACCAAACCCAAAGAGATCATCCCGGATGCGGAAAAATTAGAAAAGAATAAAAAGGTAAACCAAGGGGGCTCCTACAAGCGAAAGATAGCTGCCAAGCACAAAAAGCCCATCACCCGCGGCGACAAGATTCAAAAGAGGAAGAGGAGGTAGTTGGTTGGTCAATAGTCGGGAGTCAATAGTCAATAGCTATTCCGCCTTTACGAAAGAGGGCTAGGGGGATTCAAGCAATACTACCAAATACCTAGAGTACCATCAACTAGTAGATTCATGCTCCATTAATCCTTCCCCACGGGAAGGTGCCGATAGGCGGAAGGGGTATTCGCTAGAGGCTAGATACTAGATTAAATTATCCTTGATGATTAAAAATGTAAAAGGCTAAAGGCTAAATGTAAAATTAAAAAGTCAACAGTCCGGATACCAGTTTCAATAGAGGCTATGAATTCCCCCTTTACGAAAGCAGGGCTGTTGCATTCTAAAAAATGGATTAACTTGAAAATTAAAAATGGCATCAGAAAGTATCATTTGGTATTTAGGAAAAGTGAAGGATCACAGGCGTGGTGCGGGTCAGCGACATTCTCTGGAATTGGTACTGGTCATCGTGCTGATGTCGGTAATGAGCGGCTACTATGGTTATCGTGCTATTGGAGATTTTATAGAAAGAAATAGAGAGAACTTATTGTCTACTTTTCAGCCCAAACAAGACAGATTACCGACTTTTTATACTATTCGAAGAGTGTTGATGGGATTGGATTTTGATTCCTTTTCTCATCAATTCTATCAGTGGAGTAAAGCCTATGTTTCGATAGAGTCTGGAGAGTGGCTTAGTGTAGATGGCAAGGCCATCGGTGGTACAATGAGTGATTATTCAAAGTCGTATCAGAATTTCATCAATCTAGTGACCGTATTCGTTTCCAGACAGAAAATGGTATTAGCCAATGGAGAAGTCATTAACTCAAAAGAGAGTGAAATACCTGTAGTTCGTCAATTAATAGAGATGCTGGATCTCAAAGATGTGGTCTTTACTATGGATGCTCTTCATTGTCAAAAAAACGGTAGAAGTGATTATAGCTAGTGGAAATAATTATGTAATTGGAGTGAAGAAAAATCAAAAGACACTCTACCAGAGCATCGAAAAGTGTGCCCAAGAAAAGCCTATAGGTTATTATTCTCAGCTAGAGAGAAACAAAGGAAGAATAGAAAATAGAGATGTAACAGTGTTCAATTTGCCAGAGGAAATAAAAAAACAATGGACTGGTGCACAACACGGCATCAAAATTAGAAGAGAAGTAAAAGTCAATGGACGCTACAGGGAAGAAAACGCGTATTATTTAAGCAGCATAAAGAATGGAAGTGCATTATTATACAACTATGGGATAAGGAATCATTGGCACATTGAAAACAGTCTACACTGGACCAAAGATGTAACGATGAAAGAAGATGCCTCTAAAATCAGATTAGGCAACGCTCCATCAATTATATCCACGCTTAAAAATGGTGCAATGAATATATTTAGAAAACAAGGCATGAATCAAATAGCAAAGGCCACCAGACTGGTAGCCAATGATATTGAGACTCTAAACAAACTAATCAATTAGAATGCAACAGCCCTGCTTTACGAAAGGGGGCTAGGGGGATTTGAACCTCGAACTCTTTTTTATACACCAAACTGTCCTTAACTCATTTCTCACACTTCTAGACAGAAAGCGACTAGCCCTTGACTCTTTTCTCACAGTTCTAGAAACCAAGTGAGCAGTCCTTGACGGTTTTCTCTCGCCTCTAGACAAAGGTTGACCAGCCCTTGACAAGTTTCTCGCAGTTCTAGAGTTACATGGAGCAGTTCTTGACAAACATCTCGGTATTCTGGACTGTATGGCAGCAGTTCTAGAGTAGGATTGACCAGTTCTTGGGTGCTAGTGACCCCTTCTAGAGAGTAGTTGACCCTTCCTTGGGTGCATGTGACCCGTTCTAGAGAGTGGATGACCCTTCCTTGGGTGCATGTGATCGTTCTAGAGAGAGTATGACCCGTTCTGGGCACTTTAGAGGCCGTTTTTTGGTGGTGCTTAATTACTTTTGGGGTGGTTCAAACCGCCACCTGCACACGAAAACTCGACCCTTGTCCCTCCTGACTGGTAAAACCTACTTGCCCATCCAGTTTCTTGGCGGTCTGCTTCAGCAAATAGAGCCCTAGTCCTGCACCCTGAGAGAGTGAGGTGCCCCGGTAGAACATATCAAAGACCTGTGGCTGGATTTCTTCCTTGATTCCGATCCCATTGTCATCGAACTCGATCGATAGCTCACCCTCCTTTATCGCCAGACGAATATCGAGCGTACTTTCCTCCTTATTTCGATCCAAAAAGTTGTAGGCATTGGACAGTAGACAATTGAAAATGATCTTTAGTCGCTCTGGATCCTGCCTCACCGAAAGGGATTCTTCTACCTCGCATCTTACTTTTAAAATCCCATAGTTCGGATGAAAACGGTAGTCCCGCTTGATGCTATCCAGCAGTTCTTTGAGCTCCACCTCCTCGATCACCTTGCGATTGTTCATGTTGCGGGCATAGTCCATGATCGAGTGAATCAGTCGGTCCATGGCATCCACCCGACTACTGATGATCCCGGTGTATTCTTTGATTTTTTCGATATTGTCCTCATGCACGATTAGGTTGATCAGCCCCATGATTGAAGTCAGGGGTGACCTGAGGTCGTGGGAAATCCTATAAGAAAATGCATTCAATTCGGTATTCTTCAGCATCAGATCCTGTTCGGCCAGTTTTCTTTTCGAGATATCCCTGGACGAACTGATGATCAATGCCACCTCTCCTTTTTCATCGAAAAGCGGTTCGCTATGCACAGAAGCCCAGATCTTTTCCCCTGTCTTGGTCACCAGCATTACATCCATTTGCGGGGGTGGTCCCTCCGATTTGCCCTCTGCACTCCGCTGATGGTCTCGTTCCAATAGTTGAATAAAATCCGGATGAAAAAACTCATAGGGCGTCTTTCCTTCCATCTCGTGAGGTTCAAACCCTACCAGAGATTTGACTGATGGAGATACATAGAGGTAGCGAGCATCCTCAGGGTGATGCAGACATACGACATCCGAGATATGATCCGTGATCAACTGAAACTTGTCCATATTGGCCGACAAGTGACTGGATATATCCGTGATGGCAGTAGGTGATGACTTCAACAAGTCCGCGACCTCTTCCACAGATGCTGTCTCATTGGCGTACACTTCCCCAAATCCTACGAAAGCATCTATCTCCTTCAGGTATTGAAATTTCCATTTGGACGAAAGCACCTTGCCCTGATACGTCAAGGTCAGCAATAGCTCAGTGGTATCATGCTTCATTTCCTCCATGGCTACCTGAATTTGCAGGCGCTCTGGGTCGTTCAGGAGCAACCCAAAATCCGCGCTATCGTCGAAGTAATGTCTAAAAGCAGCATTGGCAGCCAGTATGGCCGACTGAGCATTAATGATAAGTGAGGGTTGGTCTGTAATCTCAATGATTTTCTTCGATTGCTCGAATAGCAGATCCACAGTGTTCATCCTCTAAATATAGTTTTTTATCTCTAATGCCCTACATCTATTGTATAAAAGGCAGATGGTAATATGTAGCGCATAGAAACGAGGAGGGCTTTGCTCTTTTTTTGAGAATAGGACGGCCAGGGACTTAAACCCTAAACTTTGCAGCTACAACCTTGAACTCTTGGTCTTTCTCCCCGTAATAAACCCCATCCCCAAATGATAACAAGAGGACGAAAGGAATGAACAAAGAAATAAAAGTCTCCCTATTGGATCTGGGAGTAGTGAAGCAGGGAAAAGAAATTGCAGACGCGCTGGCAGACATCACCACCAATGCCCAGAAAGTAGAGGAGCTGGGCTTTCATCGCATATGGCTCGCCGAGCACCACAACATGCCGACTGTATCCACAGCTGCCACCGCAGTATTGATAGGTCATATCGCTGGTCGGACCTCACGCATCCGCGTAGGAGCGGGCGGCATCATGCTGCCCAATCATAGTCCGCTATCCGTGACTGAGGAGTTCGGGACTTTGGACACCCTCTACCCTGGCCGCATCGATCTGGGTCTGGGACGTGCACCGGGTACAGATCAGCCTACAGCTGCCGCGCTTCGCAGAGGCAATCTCGCCAGTCAAAACGACTTCCCTCGCGACATTCAGGCCTTGCAGCAGTTCTTCAGCTCCGACAACAGCCAGTCCAACGTCCGAGCATTCCCCGGAGAGGGACGAAAGGTGCCTTTGTATATATTAGGATCGAGCACGGATAGTGCCTATCTCGCAGCTGAGCTGGGACTGCCCTATGCTTTTGCTTCACATTTCGCTCCCACTCAGTTGTTTCCAGCACTGGAGATCTATAGGCAGAATTTCAAACCTTCGGAGGTTCTAAAGGAGCCCTACGTGATGGCGGCCGTTAATGTGATCGCTGCAGATACTGACGAAGAAGCGGCCCACCTTCGCACTAGCCTCGACTTGATGGCACTAGGCATGGTCACCGGCAAGAGAGGCAAGCTTTCTCCTCCGGTAGATGAGATGCCAGAGATATTTTATCACCCCGAAGTGCAGCAAGCACTGGGCCGACTGAGCACCTTTACCTTCGATGGATCAAAAGAAACTATAAGACTGAAGATCAATGAATTTCTGGAACAAACAGGAGCCGACGAGCTGATCACCACCAACTACATCTACGATCAGGAGGCCCGACTCAAATCCTTCGATCTACTAGCTGAAGCTTTAGAACTCAACTGTTTAGTATAGGTGCTGCTGGCCTTTATTCATTTTAGTTTTTAGAGGTGAAAAATCAGAAAAGAAATAAAAGGCTGTTTGAGTCCCGACAATTTAGAATATAGTGAAAGATCCAAATGGACGAGTTTCTTTTATTTCCTGATATTACGACACTAAAAGCGTTGAAAAATGAATAGTAGCCATGATTTCTTTGCTTACTTTCTTCATCAAGGAAGAAAGTAAGAAACAATTAATTATACACCTGCATTTTTATAATTTATTGCGACAAATGCATTCAGGTTAACTTTAATTGTTCATAAATCTATTTTAAATAATGTTGTCTGCTCAATCTAAACTCATCCAATTACTCAGTGAACTTGAAAACTACATTCAACAAATTCCAGAGGAAAAGCTATCTCAGAAACCCGCTCCAGACAAATGGTCTAATAAAGAAATACTGGGACATCTGGTCGACTCAGCACTCAACAATCTGCAGCGCTTCACTGAGATCCAGTTCACGCCCAGACCTTACGTGATTCGAAAATATGCACAGGATGACCTGGTGCGAGCCAACGACTATCAACATGCGGATACCAGGGAAATATTACAGCTCTTGATCGCTTTGAACACCCGCATCATCCGAGTGATGGATCAGCAAACAGAAGAGATGCTAGCTTATGAGATTGAAATCGAAAAAGGCCAGACCGAAGACCTTCGTTTCTGGAATCAGGACTATGTCGATCACTTCGAGCATCATCTCAGGCAGATTAAAAAAAAGGCTGCCCCAACAATGAGACAGCCCGGTACTCTAAACTATGTATGATTAATTCTTGACAAAGCGAAGGCTCTGACCTCCATCGAACCTAAGGAGGTACACCCCTCGATCCAGGGAAGAAACATCCAGCACCAATCGCTTTTCTCCCGCCAGCTGCTGACGATATTTCAACCTACCATCTATTCCGAATATGGCCATGTGTTTACTGCTTTCGTCAACCCCTTCGATATTCAAAAGGTGATTGGCGGGGTTTGGATAGGCGGCCAATTGCAATTCATGGCTTACAACAGTCGAGCCTGCAATCCTTGCTCCGCTGCTATTGCTGATTTCGAACCAGTTGAGGTTAAATCCTCCGGAAGCAAAAGCGAGTGCAATGTCTTGCACACCTGCATTCAACTGTACGTTTTGAGAGATAGTAGTCCAACTCTGCCAGCCACCTGTTGCATCTACGTTGATAGTACCGTAAGCACTACCGCCTCCGAAAGGCTCCAATACAATCTGGCCACCACCACTGGGGCTCGCCACGCGATAGCTTACCGTATAGCTCCCTGTAGATGGAATGTTGACAGAGTAGCCTGCCCAGTCTCCTGCATCGATCCAACCTACATTTTGGCCTCCTCCGGCATCTTGAGCGTTTTCTGTATCCAACCCGCTCATTTCAAAATAGTTTTCTGCCTCGATCCTTTGTGTACTTGGAGTAGGATTGTTGGCAGCAGCCAAACTCACATAGTTGACATTAAGACCTGAACTGGGGAAATAAAGTCTAAGGGTCTGAGTTCCTGCATTGAGCGAAATAGTGGCAGTCACAGTGCTCCAATTTTGCCATCCACCTGTCGCATTGAAACTGGCAGAAGCCGTACCGCTGCTCGCCTGTAGTTGGATACTCTTATTGGCGTTTCCATCTGCTGCCACTCTGAACGATACCTGATAGCTGCCAGAACTGTTCACATTTACGCTATAGTCCGCCCAATCACCAGCATCTACATAGCCAATATTTTCTCCCCCTTCGGAACAGGCCTCTGTCTGGATGCCACTCATAGCACTGTAATTTTCCGCTTCGATGACTCCTGGCAAATTGATCGCATTGTTGTTGGGATTGACTGTCACCGTTGCGGATGCAGAGACACCATTCTGACTGGCAGTGACCGTAAATGTACCCGCAGCGGTGGCCGTAAATAGTCCATTGCCATCTGCCCCCGACCAACTAGGAGAGATATTCATCACATTGCCATTTTGGTCATAGCCTGTGGCACTGAAGCTTTGAGATTGTCCGACATTCAGGGTCACACTGGCCGGACTGATTTGTATACTTGACAGGACTGGAGAGGTCGAAAGCTCAAACCAATTGACATTGATTCCGGAATTCGGAAAGTACAAACGCAGGGTTTGTATCCCGGCATTCAGATACAAACTCGCAGAGGCAGTCGTCCAAGTCTGCCATCCACCCGTCGCATCAAAACTGGCGCTGGCTACATTCCCACTGCCTTGCAGTTCGATACTCTTACTACCCGTATCCCCAGAGGCTACTCTAAAGTTGACGGTATAGGTGCCACTACTCGGAACATCCACTCTATAATCAGCCCAGTCTCCCGGATCAGCATAGCCCAGATTTTCACCTCCCTCGGAGCTGGTTTCAGTTTGTAAGCCATTCATGTCACAATAGCTTTCTGCTTCTATCGCGCCATTAATCCCAACGGCACTGGCATTGTCACATCCCTGTGGCTGAGTTAGCCCAGTGTTTTTCACCGCATCATAAAAACCCTGATGCCAGGTCAATCCGGGAGATCCATTAGCAATATTGTTTTGACAGAAAGCAATCATGTCGTTATAGATATTCGCTGGAGGCGTTCCTCCATTGTTGATGAAGTTCTTGAGGTTTTCATAGGGTGCATTGGGGTGAATCGTCCATAGCGTACGGTCATGCGACATCTTTTTAAAAGACCAGGGGAAATAATCCACGTTGTTATTCAGACACCAATCGGTCATGTTTCGGAGATTACTATTATCGCTTTCGCCATATTCGCCTAGGATCAGCGGCACATTCAGTTTGTTGCATAGATCCAATCGACCATCCAGAGCAGACACATCATTAGAATAGTGATGCGTCTGATACACCAGATTATTGTCCCAGCGATAGTTGATGCCACTTTGATTTTGGGTTTCTGGATCCATCCAGTCGAGCTTCTGCATATCCGATCCCCACCAGCTGCCTTCTGCCACGATGATGTGATTGTTGTCCACCTCACGAATGGCATTTCGCATGGTAATCATGGACCCCAATAACTCAAACTCACGACCAGGCTGAGGCACAGGCTCGTTGATCAAATCATAGCCCCAGATCACGGGCTCATTGGCATAGTAGCTGGCTATATGCTTCCACACCTCAGCTGC
This sequence comes from Reichenbachiella ulvae, assembly GCF_025833875.1. NCBI lineage: Bacteria > Pseudomonadati > Bacteroidota > Cytophagia > Cytophagales > Reichenbachiellaceae > Reichenbachiella > Reichenbachiella ulvae. The sequence continues at coordinate 3,346,941 of NZ_JAOYOD010000001.1, forward strand.
GATGTTGACATTATTCCCATCCCAAAAAGTAACCGACTCTCTCGGTTGACTGGCATTGGAATTGACATTGTCTGAGTGATCGCCAGGATTTTGGTAGCCGGGCGCGGCGTGCATATCCAGTAAGACATACATCCCCTGAGCACGACAAAAGTTGACCACACGATCGATGTACTGAAATCCTCGATCAGATGGAGCGTTGCTATTATAGTCCCAAAAAAGGTTGAAATGAAAAGGGACCCTTACTGAATTAAAGCCCAAGCCTTTCAGGTCGGCGATGCCCTGCGCCGTGACATAGTTCATCCGCCATTGGTGTTCAAACTCGATGGCCTGTCCCAGGTCACCTCCGAAGGCATCCTTAACGGAGTTGAAAAACTGAGTGTGGGTGCGATAATTGAAATCTCCCATCATCAGGTAGCCTTCCCAAAGCAACCAGTTACCCAGGTTCATTCCTGTAAAATAAAGATCGTTTCCATTTTCATCTACGATCTGTGTTCCGTTGGTATGCACATACTGTGCATGTAGAGGTTGGTGCAGTCCGAGAGTCACCAGGCATAATATAGCCAGCACTCTCATCGCCCTGCGATTCAAGTCAATTTTGTCTTTCATTAGTAATTTAGTTTTAAGTGAAGCCTGTCGGTTTGTTGATTCACTTAAAGTTTGTCTTTCATAATCCTTTCGCCAATCGGTCAAACCTCAGGCATATTCCAAATGTCAGGAGAAGAATATGGCTTACCTATTGTAAGTAGCAAATTGGTGGATTGAAAGAGAGCAAAAAAAGACACTACACATTGATTATCTGAACGTTACAGATTATCCACTCTAAAAAAAAGTGGACAGGGAGGAGTGTGAGATAGGATGATTCTAAGAAGTATTTAAGTTAGATTCATCGATCAGCCGAGTTCATTGCTGCAAGGGAACAATTCAGTTTTTCAATCAACCACCCTTCACGAAAAAGAACATTCCTAAATATTCACATTGCCGTTAAACTTCGCCCCTATTAACTCAAAACCAAATAACTATTAACTAAGTTTTATTAAATATCCCCCAGCTGTGGGCGGATGACGATGTCTTCTATCACGGTATTTTTAGACAACTGATGGGTGGACCAAATGGACTCAGCTACATCTGATGCCTTGATGAATCGACTCTCAGGCAATTCCACTCCTTCCCAGCTGGCTGTAAGTGTAGCACCCGGCATCACAGAGATCACCCGAAGACCTTTGTCCTGAAGCTCGAATCTCAGATTTTGAGAAAAACCGTATAAAGCAAATTTAGATATACTATAAGATCCTCCATTAGTATAGGCCTTGAGACTGGCTACCGAGCAGATATTAAAAATATCCCCTGTTTTTGCTTCCAGCATTCTTGGCAGCAGCTTTCGGGTCAGATGATAGACGCTGTAGAGGTTGGTATCGATCATCAGCTCCAAATTGCCTTCTGCTTCTTCCAGCAAAGATCCCGGCAAAAACACGCCAGCATTGTTGATCAATACATCCACGGTAGAAACGGTACCCAAAACCCAATCAGCAAAGGCCAATACCTGGCCCTTCTGAGACAGATCTGCAGAAAAGGTGTGTATTTTCGCATTGGGAAAGCGAGACTGCACATCATCCTCCATAGCCAACAAATCCTTTTGATTGCGGGCGCAAGCCAGTATTTCATATCCTTCTTGAGCAAAACGCTCGATTACCGCTCTGCCGATTCCTTTGGTTCCTCCTGTTACTATGACGTTCTTCATATCTCTATTCATAAAACTGAAAATTAATCAAACAACCCAGCCTCGCAGAAGACCGTAGAAAAATATTTTAGCATTGAAGTAAAAAATGGCCAGAGTTGACCGTCAATTGACTTTTAGTTCTATTAAAATTATTAATTTGGAGCTTAGAACATAAATCAGCACATGCGCAGTTTCGGACGCTTTATTATTTTCATTCAAACCATGCTGGTCAGGCGCGAGTCTTTTTCGACTTACGTCAAACTCATCATCGAAGAAACCATCAAAATCGGCGTAAACACCGTGTTTTTAGTGGCGATTGTTTCGACCTTCATTGGTGCAGTGACCACCCTACAGACGGCTTACAACCTGGTCAGTCCTTTCATACCCTCCTATGTCATATCGATGGTGGTGCGAGACATGACTGTACTGGAGCTGGCCCCAACTGTGATGGCGATTGTTTATGCCGGTAAGGTAGGATCCAATATCGCGGGTGAGCTCGGGACGATGCGAATTACAGAGCAAGTAGATGCACTAGAGGTGATGGGAATCAACGCCACTTCCTATCTCGTACTGCCCAAAATCATCGCATCGATCATCGCCTACCCTATGTTGGTCGTAATATCAGCATTTCTTTCTTTGGTAGGTGGCTACATAGCGGGCTCTCTGGCTGGAGTGATCACCCCGACAGAATTTGTATACGGTATACGCTACGAGTTCATAGAGTTCAACATCACCTTTGCTTTGACGAAGGCCTATGTATTTGCTTTTCTGGTAGCAGCCATTTCTGCTTACAAAGGTTTCTATACCAAAGGAGGTGCTTTGGAGGTAGGGGTAGCAAGTACCGCAGCAGTAACCAACAGTTGTATTGCGATCCTTTGTGCCGATTTCTTACTGACTAAATTGATGCTCTGACATGATAGAAGCGAATAGAATCAGCAAATCATTTGAAGGCAAACTCATACTTGACGATATTAGCGCCAAGTTTCATAAAGGAAAGACCAATCTAATCATTGGATCCAGTGGTACGGGTAAAAGTGTCTTTCTAAAGAATCTAGTGGGCCTCGTTCAGCCTGATGAAGGAGAGGTGCTCTATGATGGTCGTAACTTTACCCATTCGGACAAAACTACCAAGGCAGACATTCGTCGCGAGATAGGTATGCTCTTTCAAGGTGGGGCACTTTTTGATTCTAAAAATGTGGAGCAAAACATCATGTTCCCACTGGATGTGTTGACAGACATGCCTTTGGACGAAAAGCAGGACCGCGTCAATTACTGTCTGGAAAGAGTGGGCCTAGTGGACTCCAATAAGAAAATGCCATCGGAAATAAGTGGTGGAATGAAAAAGCGAGTTGGAATCGCCAGAGCCATCGTCAACAACAGCAAATACCTTTTTTGTGACGAACCTAACTCTGGTTTGGATCCTCAAACTTCAATCGTGATCGACAATCTGATCTACGACATCACCGAAGAGCTAGACATCACCACCATAGTCGTGACCCATGATATGAACTCTGTAATGGAGATTGGCGAGAATATCGTTTTCCTCTACAAAGGAAAGAAACTCTGGGAGGGCAACAATGAAAACATTTTTGATTGTGATTGCAAAGAATTGGAGGATTTCATCTTCGCCAACAAACTGATGAGGGCTGTAAAAAAGAATAGAGGTTAACCAAGCGATAACCTCTATTCCTGAACATAATAACCTATAATCTCGGTTTCACTCTTCTCTAGGTGTTCAGCCATAGGACGAACATCATTGAGCAATACGAAATTATCATTGCCACTAATTTGAACAACTTCCATGGGAAGCTGTAACCATTCTTAAGTAAACTTAAAACCATCATATTAATTTTCAATTAGTGATATTCGAAGTACACTATTAATGATCTTAGATCATAATTTATTATGTGAACGACCGACTTTTTTCGATGGACATATTCAATTTTACAATGAATGCTTTTTGAGGTTTTAGAAAAGAGCAGTGATTTGGAGTCGTCCTGTATGAACGGTCGAGAGATCTGCGGACTTTCGTCCTTCATAGCCCAGTGTCATTTGCAGTCCCGACATCAGCTTCTGACTAAAATTAATCCTCCAGTTATAATTATCTCCTGGCTGTTGGGCATTTAGTAGCTCATAGGCTGCTGCTGTATTGACCTCTCCCTGATAGTCGATATGCGCATAGCTCACGAATGCGGTCAGGACATTTTTACTGCCATTGGACCAGCGAGTTTCGGTTTCCATTACATTCAATCGAGCCTTTTCGTCCACATCAGATCCTTCAGCTATATTCACTTTGTCCTCGTAGCTATAGTCGACCGATACTCGAAAATTGTTCTTAGGCTGCCAAATCAGTCCCGGTCCCACTTCAACTGCCTGTATAATGTAGTTTCGGTCCTCTGTGTATTGAGAAGCATTTTCTTTCAGTTGGTCACTCCATTGCACATTCACGATCCATTCACTTCCGAAATGATAGCGTGCGCTGGCTAACCACTCCCTGCTACTACGCGATTCTATTCCTCTTGAGATCAATTGCTTGGAAGCCTGTGTCTGATAGCTGAGCTCCCACCCCAGTCCGCGACCACTCCGATTGAAAAAGACAGTACTGCGAATCCCATCTCTTGCATACACCAGGTCATCATCCTTGATATCCAGGGTAAAGGGATTGAATCGGAGGTCGAGACTTTCACCCGTAGTTTTCTTGTTGATATTGATGCTGGAGGTGTTGGAGAATTGGGATAGGAAAGCTCTGAATCCTCCTTCACTTGCCCAGCCTCTGGGCATACTCAGATTGGCACTGAAGCTGAATTGGGTCTGAAACGCTTCCACAAACTCAGAGGTAGGAACAAAGATTTTGATATAGCGTCTCTCGTCAAAATTGATCGCCTCAAAGAACTCTGTAAGATCTTGCACCCCATCCCCATTCAAATCGCGCCAGGCATGAGTCCCATCTCCTGTTGCGACCTCTACGAAGATAAACTCTCGCAATATTTCGCGACTACTAGAGGTTGTGTAATTCATATCTGATCTTACATGTCCCTTGAAGAAGGAACCGCGATAGTGAAGATTTCCCAGAATCAGGCGTTCGTCTTCCAGCTGATCCTCAAAAGCCTGTTGGTAATCCATCTCGCGATAGCTAAAGTTTAAGCCAAGGTCGTGCCCTTTAGCGATTCGGCTATTGACCTGAGCTCTGGTAGTTCTCGATTGACTATATGGTAACAAGGCGCCTTCTCGTATGGATTGATCTTCGCGCAAGGTGTAGTCAAGCCTAAACTGTGTGCGAAGGGTATCATGGTTTCGGATGTAAAATTGATGCGATGCATAATTCATCGCAGTCCGAAGCAGTGAATCATTGGCATTCAAAGACACCTCATTTCTATCCCATTCATATCGATAGCCTGGCACGAGCAAGAACGCATCAAAGAAGCTTTCTGCATACATCCTTCTCCATTGGGAACGCTCTCTGGCATTCTCACTTTGCAGATCAAATATCCCAGCCTTGACTTTCATTCCACCCAAACTCTGGGCAATGGCTGCCTCCCACTGTCTTCCTTCCACAGCCCCTTCTTTGTCTCGTAAGGAATACTTTGTCTGTACCAGATTGTTCTTATCCTTTTTCAGTGAAAACCCTGCATTGAAGATATTATCAGCACTTCCACTGCTGTCCTGACCAGGTTGGTAGCTCCAGTTACGATCATATTCAATGCTGCGATATCGGTCGATTGGCTTGAAATTCGCCCCGTCATATTCATAATCTACCTGCGCGTCCAGCTTGTAACTACCTACAGGCTTGCCCTTCAGTGCCACTCCAGATTTGATCGCCCAATCCTTGTCATCTTCTGACCCTTCCGGTGAAAACAAATTTTGATCCTGATCAGAAAAAGCAGCTTCACTGAACACAGACAAATGCTGGGTCAATTGCAATTCAGAACCAAGAGAGATCAACTGCCTCATGTTGGGAGCAGGCACAAAGCGGACAGCCTCATATTTACCCTGAGGCTGACCTGATGTGGGAGAAACCCATTCGTATACCCGACCATTCACGTCATTGTCTACCAAATTGTAACTACCATTCCCAGCCCCCACTTCGCTAAAGGTCACACGGTACAGTTCAGCAGTTGAATCCCGAGAATATACATATACCTGTTTTGGATTGCCGTCATTGTCCACCGTATCTCTTTGCTCATACAGCACCAAATCAGAATTGTATTCACTGCCTCGTGCACCGTCGATGGCAACAGGCAAATCGTCTCCTGCCAAACTGATTTGCTCTTTGTCCTCATTGCTCAGGCTGAAGGCCAGAGGCTTGTTTCGATTGTCCTTCTCTCTATAGTAACCCGCATGAAATTTCACCTTCCCCAGATCGAGAGACTGCTGCGCAGCAATGATCGAACGGCTATAGTTGCGATCAGAATACTCGAATGTGACACGGATTCTCGAGAACTGTGTAATCAGCACACTGGGATTGAAAGTAATCTCCCCAAGATTATAGTCAATGATATAGTCATGATTAAAGCCTCTCTTGAGCAGTTGGCCATCCAGATAGACCTTCTCAGAGTTGGCAATGACCACCACATAGTTTTGTCCGGTTGGGCCGTTAAGTTGATAAGGCCCTTGTAGTCCCTCTTCGGCCTGTAGCGTCACATCGGCAAACTGACCTTTAGCCGCTGCGATCGCAAGACTACTCTGCCCTTTACCATTTTCACCTATCGAGTAAGAAACCTTCCCTTGTCCCCCCAATGCATTTTTGTAATGGCGCATAAAATAGGAGTTGGGGTCATTCTGTATTACCACATCACCTGCCATCAAAGAAAGAGAGTCGTTATAGATTTCGAAGGTCACATTGTCGAACTCCCGAATCTGCTGGGTGTTTCCTTCTGGCTGGAAAGGAACATTCTGATCTGTGATATCCGCACGTATATTCAGGTCATCAGTCAGTTGACCATCCATCTGAAAATTGAAACCTGAAAGCACATTCATGCTCTGGGAATTCCCAAAAGAAACTCCTCGTGTCAGGCTTCCTGCTTTATAAATGTTTGGTGTCTGAAAAAGCTCATCCTTTTCATATGCATTGACCTCCTGATAGACCAATCGAGGAAAACTGACAGTAGAATCATAGGCTGCTGCTGACCTATTCTGAATCGGCTGATTTTTCTTCAAAGGGAAATATCGATAACAAATTTCTCCTTTATAATTCTCCTTAAAATCAACCCCTTCATCTCCATTCAGACTAAAAGGACTGTCAGGTTGCAGTCGAATACTAGAGGGATCTACAATCAGCGAATCAGGCCAGGTGAATGAGCTCCCCTCAACGGATTGACAAACTTGATTGCTGGATTGGGCATTAACATCCGAACAGAATAGAAATCCCAGTCCCATTCCTAACACCCAAAAAAGGAAGAGTTTTGTTATATGATATAAAGACCTGGAAAATTTCAATACCTGCGCTTTTGCCTGATTAACAGCAAAAAGAACGATAATATTTGATAAAACAAGGATTATGAGACAGGCACAGGCTCAATCCTATCCATCTGAATAAAGAAAGTCGTGCCCTTGCCCTCTACAGACTCGAACCAAATACTCCCACCGACCTGCTCAATGCCGCGCTTAGCCACTGCCAGTCCGATCCCTGAACCTGTCTCCTTGGTACTAAAGTTAGGCACAAATACTTTCTCTTTGATATCCTCTGGAATTCCGTTTCCATTGTCTTCAAAACTGATCAGCAGCTGATGCTCATCACCCGTCAACTTCACTTTCAGCAAAGGATCGGCGACATCTTTCATGGCTTGAAAGGCATTTAGAATCAGGTTATTGAATATTCGCCCGAAGAGTTTCACGTCTCCTTCTACCCAATAGTCTCCCTCTTCTTTTTCAAAAAGAATATTCTTGTCGACGTGCAGATCAACAGACTTTTCTAAAGTCTGCCCCAGATCAAAAGGCTCGCGCATCGGAGTAGGCATCTTCGCAAAGTGACTAAATGAAGTAACAATCTCATCCAGCGTATCAATTTGACTAAGAAGTATCTCTAGCGATTTTTTATCCTTTTCATTGGAGCCCAAAATCCTATGAAGATGCTGGATCGTCAGCTTCATTGGTGTCAGAGGATTCTTGATTTCATGAGCCACCTGTTTAGCCATCTCACGCCATGCGGCTTCTTTCTCATTTCGAGCCAGCTCTTCTTTGGTTGCCTCCAGTTTACCGAGCATATTGTTGTACTCATTTACCAGCTCTCCTATCTCGTCATCAGACTGCCAATCTATGGGCTGGTTCGTCTGCACGAACCCCGTGTCATGCAATCGGTCTGCTATGATCATGATAGGTTTCGTCAAGCGCGAAATCACATAGTAGGCAATCCCGATTGACAGGATAAAAACGAAAGAAAAAATGATGATAATATTACTAAATACGATCAACTGCTGACGCTCCAGGTGATTTTTAGATCCAAAATAGGGAACTGCCAAATAGCCCAGAACACTGCCATCCTCTGGTGAATTGATGCTTACATATATTGTCTTGTAGAGAAAGGAACCTATTTGTTCTTCTTTTGCCACATGTTCATTCCTGAGTTCTGAAAGTGATTTGTAGGCCGCTGGGTTCATGTATTCCGAAATAATCCCTGATTCATAAATTTCAGGTGTACTGGACGCTAGCAATTTTCCCTGCCTGTCGTACACATTGATATCCATCGAAGCATTGGTAGCTAGCTCCGCCACACTATTTTCTAACTGCTCTCGACTTGACCTTTGCACTTCATATTCTACAAAAATGTCATTTACATTTTCTGCCAATAGCAGTGAGCTCTTCAGGTTGGTCTTATCAATTTCCTTGCGATAAGAACTGTCGGTTGAGGTCAAAATTGCCACTGCCACCAATAGCAATGGAATCACAAATGAACCCGCTGTAAAAATGAGAATCTTAGTGGAAAAATTAAGGCTGGTAGCTTCACTGGTAGTCAGGTAGCGAACCACTCCTATGCAGCTTGTCATCATCAGCAAGAAGACAAACAAGAAGGAGAAATTAGACACTATATCTCGGTTGGCATATATCGGTGTGGAGACTATGGTGATTCTGTCCCCGACTACTGCAGCCAGATGTCTGGCACCTTCTCGTTCCAGTCCTTCTTCATATATGCTTTCCCTTTCCAACCAATTCATCTCAAAACTGGCCTCATATGGGAAATCACCAGAAACATAAAGCAAAGCACTATCTGCAATTATCGCATGACTGTAGCTGGTATTTGACTTGACGCTTCGATCCTGCAGCAACTGTGGCAACACGCGTTTAGAAGAAAAGCGTTTCAACCTCAACTCGATCTCGACATAGCCATTGATATCACCATAGCGCTCGACCTCCGTGAAACAGATGTATCTTTTCCGCTTATTGATATCCATTCGTCTATCGTAGTATACGTTTTCATAGGAGGTTTGAAATTCCGGGGATTCAAATCGCTTCTTGACTCGGGAGTAAGACATCCCACGATATTTTTTTGATAACCCTACTCCATTCTTGTCGAACAAATGGATGTCTATTTCATAATCACTGAAATAAGTATTGAGATAAGTTCTTTGGATTTTTCTTTCGATGCTTCGGAGCTGACTTTGGGGATTCAGCATTTTGCTATTGACGACTATGTCCTGCTTGATTTGCCCCAGGATGTTTGACAAGAGATATTCCCCCTCTACATCTCGATCCACCTGTAGGTAAGTAGCAAACTTTTGCATCTTAAACAGCTCATTCCTTTCGTGGGACTTGTAAATCTCAAAGGAGCCACCAATAGATAATAGTACTACCGTAAACATCAAATAGTTAATACTCTCAAACTTAAGAGAACGCAAACTATGCGGCATATTGAAGCCATAAAGTCCCAATATGTAGATCACATTGAGGCCAAATGCCAATAAGAAATTGGGCTTCCAAAAGAAGAAAACGCAAGACAAAAGACCGATGGCTATATGCAGTACATTCAAGTCCTTTCTTTCACCCTCCAATTGGGTCAAAATCATGTAGGCCAGATAGTGTGTCCCGAAATAAATGATGGAAAGAACACCTATCAAAAAGTAGGAAGTCAGACGCTCAAAGTCAAAATCCATACTATCCGCAATATCCAGGGATATCTGCGAATTGGAAAGTATCAAACTGATCGTGTTCAGAAGCGTGAATATGCTCAAGTAGCTGAGAAAAAGCACTACACTGCCAATCAGAGCCTTTTTCCTTCCGCTCAGCTGAGATACGAAACCCTTGCCATAGAGAATGGAGAAAATCAGGATAGTAAGTATGATCCCAAAATTGATAATCGCATCTCCGAGTGTAAAGTAAAGCCAGTTGTAGGTGAAAGTGCTCTGCTCAAAAATACTTAGCCTAACGAATGAATCAGGCAATTCGATCATCAGCATAGACAAACGCATTGCTAACAAGAGGATCGTCAGTGACAGCAACCCAAAAATAAATCCACGCCTGAGGTTCAACCACTGCGCAAAATGAAATACCAACAGAAATATGGTCAGAAGCAAAACCACCATGACTCCTGTGATGAAGTCATTGATTTGCTCGTTGTAGTAGGTCTGCCCGTTGCATTCTATATTGAATAGCTCTTCACCCTGATACTTGATTGGAATAGAATTGGGGTCTTCTGTGATCTTGACGTTGTGAGAGACAATAGATGGATTATACAAATCATCTAGATAAGTACTCGATTGATTGAATTTTCTCCTGACCCAAACCATCGTGACCAGATAGGCATCCTTCTCTTGCCACGAAATTCTCCTCTTGTTGTATAAAAACTCTCCCTGTTCATTGGCAAGAACCAAATCACTTGTTCGGAAGGGAAAATATTCGAATGGGGGAATGTAAGAATAGTCTGACCAGAGAAGCACGTCTCCCCGGACATTGTATATGACAAATTCTACATCGGAAGGTTTGTCCTTGAGGCTACCTTTTTCCTCAATCTGATCGGCATAGGTATTGAGCTCCTCAAAATGCTGTGCTACTGCAGTAGCTATCTCCTCTGCGATCTGCAGTTCATTTTTTTGAGAATAGCTAAACAATCCGGCCAAAATAAGGCCAGATAAGGCTGCCACAGCGGCAATCGCTTTTATCGTTTTGGGACTAAAAATGGATGCTCTTGATTTTGATCACAAAATACACAAAGAATTACTCTTTTGCATATTTCGTATCAAAGCCTATGCCACCAAATACATGCAGAAAAATGGCTCGTGAGTATCTGTACATAACTGGGAGTAAAAGGACATTCAGCCCCAACAAAACCGTCACATAAACCCACATGCTAGGGTCCCCCATCAACTTGTATAAGAATACTATAACTCCCACAGTCAGGGCAACGGAAAACCCATAACTCACATACATGGCACCAAAGTAGTAGCCAGGTTCCGGCTCAAAGGACTGGTGGCATACCGAGCATTCTTTGAGCATGTCTCTATCGTAGTACTTTTTTAATAAGGGAGTCTTGAACATATCTCCCTCTCTGCATCTTGGGCATTTGCACTCAAGCAAAGCTTGGCCTGCGTTTTTTCTTGCCATGTTGTTTGTATCTATAAAACCAAATCGCAGCGATCACTGCAATTGATAAATAAGGGGTCACAAAAAGGTACATGATCCCAAAATTCAAGCCATCAGCCAGAGCCAATTCGCCATTACTTACATTGTTGACAATGGTCGTCTTGCACATGGCACATTGGGCCATACTGGCAGTTGAGCCTAAGAGGGCAACTAGAAATAGAAATAGCTGTTTCATAATAGATTCATTTAACCCAGATAATAGGGACTGGCCAATATATAGACCAATACGCCTGTTACAGAAACATATAGCCATACTGGCCAGGTAAATTTCACAATCTTCACATGACGATCAAACTCCTTGGCTAGGGCAAAGTAGAAAGCTAGTAGCACAAAGGGAACCACCGCAGCTGACATCAAAATGTGAGACAACAATACAGTAAGGTAAACACTCCGCATACTGCCTACAGCAGCTGCTTCAGCTTCATCCAGCACTCCGTTTCCATCTATATCCCCAAAAATCACTGACTCCATGGTAGAATGATAGAGCACATAAGCTACCAAAAAACAAACACCCAACACCAATGCAGAAAACATAGATACTTTGTGCCATTTGATCACACCACGCTTGGCAAATATGCCACCGACAATCAACAGCACCGCAGTGATCGAATTGATAATGGCGTTAAAAGCTGGAATGTCCTTCAGCCAGAGCATATCGGCTGGAATTTTGTAAGGAGAATAGATCAAGACAGCTACTAAAGCCGGTACGACCACCGACAAAGTGGCCACTGTGATCATTGCAGTTTTTTTACTATTCATTTATTCGTTGAGCAAAATATAAACCTCGGTATTCAATCGGTCAATCTCTTCCAAATCCATCGGATCAAAGTACCCTCTGATTCTTGATAGTTCATCGACCAGTACCAGCGGATATACATTAGATTCAGCATCAGGGTTCGCGAACAATTGACACTCGGCAAAAGTAGTTAAGAGTGCCTCTTCTACCTGAACATATCTCAAATTAGGGTAACCCTGAAAACTTCGCGACAATGAATCCTGAGCATATAAAGCCAGCGTTTGAATACGTTCTTCCTGCTTGTATTTGCTCAAGAAACTTAGAATGTTATTTTGACCTGATCTTCTGTCTGGATGGGTCAACACACCATAATCAAATAGTGTAACCTTACCTTTAGTGAGCATACCCAATTCAGAAGGGTATTCAACCTTATAAGCAGAAGGATACATCACCTGACCACAGCTGGTCAAGGTATCTAGACCGTCTTTATAAAAGACCGGAATTTCGAATTTGTTCTCTCCGAACCCCTGCAAAAACAAGTAAACAGCTGCAGGACTAAAGAGTACAAATGCCAGTATGATAGACTTAATCCACTTCATAGACCAAAAAAAATGCCGTCTGATTGGACGGCATTATATTTTATAATTTTATTCGACTTATTGTCCTGACAATGCCTGGAAGATGGCCTCTCCCTGAATCAACAATGCCAAAATCAACCATGCCACAAAGATAAGTGGCGCTATGATCGACCATATGAGACCTTTTTGCTCATGAGACAAGTGCATGAACTCGCCTATGATATAAAATGCTTTAAAAATCGTCAAGACGATAAAAATAGAAGTTTTCAACATCCCAGGTCCCATGGTAAAAGCAATGATAAACTCCACTACTGTTGCCAAAAACAGAATTCCTGTCACTGTCCAAATCTTCTTGATTTTCGCTTTATCTGCTGGAATTACTTCCAGTCCTTTAGTTTCTTGTTCCATGTCTATGTTCCTGTTTTATAGTTAGACCAAATAGAAGAATGTAAATACAAATACCCATACTAGATCCACAAAGTGCCAGTACAAGCCTACCTTCTCTACCATTTCGTATGTTCCTCTTTTTTCCAAAACTCCTACTGTCGCCTGATAAAAGATGATAAAGTTCAATACCACTCCACTGAATACGTGGAAACCGTGGAAACCAGTAATGAAGAAGAACAATGCCGCAAAGTTCGGAGGTCCATATTGATTCAAAGAAAGATTTGCACCATTGAAAAATGATCCATCCAACAATTTTCCACCTTCTTCAGTACCTACAATGAAGTGCCCCCACTCCCAGGCCTGACAGCCCAAGAAAGTCAAACCACCTACGATGGTCCAAAGCATCCATTTTTCTACTGCCTTCTTGTCATTTCTATGACCTGCATCTACAGCCAATACCATAGTCACACTACTCATGATAAGTATAAAAGTCATGATACCTACGAAAACCAAAGGTAGGTGAATGCCGTGCAAGAAAGGAACGGCGTTGAACACCATTTCCGGAACTGGCCAATATTCTTGTGAAAAAACAAAATTTTCTAATTCACCTGCGTAAGCTGGGTGTGCATATCGAATCAATCCATAGGCCACCAATAAAGATGAAAAAGTAAATGCATCAGACAACAAGAAAAACCACATCATGAGTTTTCCATAACTCGCCTTTAATGGCTCGGTACCCCCGCTCCACAGGTTCTCATTGCTATCTACTACTACTGCCGTTCCAGCCATGATATTATCTAGTTTAATTAATGATTAAGAGTCAAAAATAAGTATAAATACAACCAAATACCACCTAAAAAATGCCAATAAGTTGTACACATTTCTATTCGCAAAAGGCTCTTCGAGTGAACCTTATATTTAAATGCTGAGATTACTACTATGAACAAAAAGATCACCGCACTCACCAGGTGAAAGCCATGCAAGCCTGAAAGCACATAAACAAATGATCCCGCTGGGTTTCCTACAAAAAACACCCCATCATTGATCAACTCCTGCCAGGCAATCAACTGTCCCGCTAAAAAGGCAAAACCTGTAATGGCGGTTAAAACCAAAAAGGTCTTCAGCTTTTTAATTTCATTCGTTTTCGCATAGTGATAAGCCAAATGCATGAATACACTACTCAGCACTACTATTCCTGTAGTGATATCAAACATGAAAGGCAGATCAAAATCCAACCAAACACCACTTGACTGCTTTACTACATAGGCAGAAGTAAATGCTGCAAAAAGCATTACCACAGAAACCATAAACAACCACATGGCAAATTTCTGTGGGTGCATTTTAAATTGAGTTCCTTCTGTTTTTTTCAATGCCATCTCCATAACTATATCTTATCTAATAAAAAGGCAATTTGCACGATTGGGAGGTATAAAAACGAACCAAACATGATTTTCAGGGCTGCTTTGTCGGTATTGTTTCTCATCAGACTAAAGGTCTGAGCCAAAAATCCTACTCCACATATAGTAGCTATGATCCCAGAATTGATTCCTGTAATACCGAAATAAGCTGGCAATAGACCCAATGGAAGCAAGAACAAGGTATAGACCATGATATTAATCGCAGTGTTCAAATCTTTCTGCCCCTTGTTAGGTAAAAGCTTAAATCCTGCCTTCTTGTAATCTTGATCTGCTACCCATGCTATGGCCCAGAAATGGGGAAACTGCCAAATGAATTGGATTCCAAAAATAATCAAAGCCTCATAGCCGATGTATCCGGTAGCTGCCACCCAACCCAATAATGGAGGAAGTGCTCCAGGAATCGCCCCCACAAATACCGCAATTGGCCCTACTCTTTTGAGGGGAGTGTACAAGAAGCTATAAAGAATCAATGAAACCAAAGACAAAAGTGCGGTCAAAGGATTAGTTACCAAATAGAGGAGTCCCAAACCAAGTACCGCTACCAAAAATGAAAATAGAATGGCTTCATTTTTAGATATCCGACCTGTGGGTAAGGGTCTATTTTTGGTTCTTTCCATCATCGCGTCATACTCAATCTCTATTACTTGATTGATAGTAACAGAGGCACCCGACACCAAAAAACCACCCAAAGAAAGCAACATCAAAACCGACCAGTTCAGGTCACCTTGAGCCGCTAGAATGTATCCAAATCCAGAAGAAAAGGCCACAAGGAAAGACAATCGCGGTTTCAGCAACTCAAAATATGAGCCTACTATTGACTTTTCTTTTACTGCTATCGTACTTGAATTAGGCATTTGCGCTATTTAAATCCGAAGATTTCTCACTTATGATTAAATACAAATAATACTGGACGCCAAAGATGATAAGTGCCAAAAGCAAATGGACCGGTTGCAAGAAGTAAGGAAGTGCAAAATAGGACAAGACTGCCCCAGTTACGATTTCCAAAATTACTAACAACAACAAACTCCAAACTAAGTACTTTGATGTCGAAAAATTCTTAATGCTTTTTGACAATCTATAGATCAAAAAAGCATGAACAAAAAACAGAAGAATGGAATAAGATCGGTGGATATAAAACACAACGCCAAGGTTATCTATCCAACTCCATCTATTTTCCTCTCCCAACTTATCGGCTATCACATCTACTGCCTCTCTCACCTGTGTACCCAAAAGCACTTGAGCAAAAAACAGAATCATGCAAAACAAAATGAGTCTTCTAACCTTGTAAGGTTTATAACTCACTAAACCGATTAACTCCTTTTTTCCTGTATAGAAACGCAAATAGATTAACAAAGCGATCAGAGCTATGGCTAATACCATATGAAAGGTGATCAGTCCTGGCAACAAGTTGGTCGACACAACCAATGAGCCAGTCCAGCCTTGAAAAATCACAAGAATCAATGCGAAAAGAGAAAGAAAAAGAACTCGCTTATCAGCTTGATAATAGCTGAACGAGACAACAAAACAAGACAGAATTAAAAACCCTATCAAGACGCCTACTAAACGATTGATATATTCAATCCAGGTCTTTTGAAAATTAAATTCCTGTTCACGCTGAACATTCTCCCCCTCTACAACTTCCCTAGCCAATTCACTCAAACCGACTGCTTGGAGCACTTTGGCCAGACGTTGATTCTTTTCAATCCGTTTCTGGAGATATATTTCTTTATAGTCCTCTGGTAATTCGGATACCTCTGTCGGAGGTACATAAGAACCGAAGCACTTTGGCCAATCGGGACATCCCATCCCAGACCCTGTACTACGAACAATGCCGCCTACCAATATCAAAAGGTAAACGGCAATGATCGTAATAAAATTTAGTGTCCTAAATAAACCCTTTTTAGGTTCTTTTTTCATCCATTAAACCTTTTCATTCTTAGCTTCTTCAGCTTCATGAGGCAGGTTAGATTCTGGTGTATTTGAATATGGAACTGTCTGAGGAATAAAATCAGATTCAGATCCTGGCTTGCTATAGTCATAAGGCCATCTGTATACAGTTGGGATCTCTCCTGGCCAGTTGCCATGACCTGGCAATCTTGGAGTCGTCCACTCTAGTGTATTAGAGTTCCATGGATTAGCAGGTGCCTTTCTACCTCTAAAAATGCTATAGAAGAAGTTGAAAAGGAAGATAAACTGTGCACCAAATGTCAATATAGCTGCCACACTTACAAACATGTTCAAATCTGCAAAATCAGAGAATGCATCAAAGTTTGTAAATGAATAATAACGTCTTGGGAAACCGGCAATTCCGATATAGTGTAGTGGGAAGAATACCATATAAACTCCTACGAATGTCAACCAGAAGTGAATATACCCTAGTTTCTCATCCATCATTCTACCAAACATCTTAGGGAACCAGTGATAGATACCTGCTACCATTCCAAAGAAGGCTGAACTACCCATAACAAGGTGGAAGTGAGCCACTACAAAGTAGGTGTCGTGCAAGAAAATATCGAGCGCTGAGTTACCAAGGAAGATACCTGTTACACCACCAGAGATAAACAATGATACTAGACCGATAGAGAACATCATAGCTGTCGTAAACCGGATGTTACCTTGCCACAAAGTGGTGATATAGTTGAAGGCTTTGATCGCAGATGGTACTGCAATCACCAATGTCAAGATCATAAAGATAGACCCTAAGAATGGGCTCATACCTGTCACGAACATGTGGTGTGCCCACACGATGAAAGACAAGATACCAATTCCAATCATAGACCCAATCATCGCTCTATAACCAAAGATTGGTTTTCTAGAGTTCGTTGAGATAATCTCAGAAGTAATACCCAGTGCAGGTAGAATAATAATGTATACCTCAGGGTGTCCTAAGAACCAGAACAAGTGCTGGAACAAAATTGGGCTACCGCCAGAGTTTGGCAATGCTTCACCACCGATATAAATATCAGATAGGTAGAAACTAGTACCGAAAGATCTATCAAATACAAGCAACAAGGCTGCTGCAAATAATACTGGGAAAGAAAGAAGACCCAAGATAGCAGTCAAGAAAAACGCCCAAATAGTCAAAGGCATTTTAGTGAAAGACATTCCCTTGGTTCTCAGGTTAATCACCGTACTGATATAGTTGATACCACCCAATAGAGTAGAAGCAATGAAGAATACCATAGCTACCAACCAAAGTGTCATTCCTAATCCAGAACCAGAAATTGCCTGTGGCAATGCACTCAACGGAGGATAGATAGTCCATCCACCTGCTGCAGGTCCAGTAGAAATAAACAAAGAGATAAACATGATCACACTTGACAAGAAGAAAAACCAGTAGGACAACATATTCATGAAACCTGATGCCATATCCCTTGCACCAATCTGAAGTGGAATCAAGAAATTACTAAAGGTACCACTCAACCCTGCAGTTAATACGAAGAATACCATGATGGTACCGTGCATAGTAACAAGAGCCAGGTAGAACTCTGTATCAATCTTTCCTGCATCGGTGATCCAGCCTCCCATGATTGGTCTCAACCACTCTAGGTTCATGTCTGGAAAACCAAGCTGCAATCTGAAAATGATAGATAAACCACCACCAATGATTGCCCATAATATACCAGTTATCAAAAACTGCTTACCAATGACTTTGTGATCTTGTGAGAAAATGTAATTCGTCACAAAATTGCCATGATGCTCATGATCATCATGCGATGCATGTGAATCTACATGCTCATCTAATTGTACTTCAGTAACTGCCATATCTCTTCTATTATAGTGAAGCTTCTGCTTCCTCAATCTCTTCTTTAACCGCTACTGTCTCTACAGGAGACTTAGCTTCAATTTTAGATAAATACTCAGGGTTTTTAGACAACCATGATTTTTGAGAGGCTTTCCAAACCTCATAATCTGCAGGCTCATCTACTACGATGGTAGATCTCATTGCAAAGTGACCTTTACCACAAATCTTGTTACACACCAACTCGTAAGTAAAGTCTGGGTTACCAGTTTCTTCTGCCATTTCAGCAGTAGTTTTAGTAGGTACAAACCAGAATTGAGTTGGAAGACCTGGTACAGCATTCATCTGCAACCTGAAATGAGGTACATATACAGAGTGAATTACATCTCTTGCTCTGATCTTGAACAAAACAGGCTTTCCTTTAGGAATGTGAATTTCTCTTGGAATGAAATCGTCCTTCGCGAATTGATTAGTAAAATCAACTCCCATTTGATTTTCGAAATCGATCAGTTTATAATCGTAAGGTCCCAATTTGCCATCAGGCCCTGGGTATCTTGACGCCCATGCATACTGATATCCCATGATCTCTACCACCTCAGCATTGTCTGGTGCCTGATCCGTGATTTTGTCCCAAGCTCTGAAACCTGAGAAAATCAACAAAGCCAATACGAATGCTGGAATCACTGTCCAGATCAACTCCAATTTGTCGTTGTGTGGATAGAAATTAGCTGTGCTGTCAGATTTGTACTGATATCTATAAGCAAACCAGAAAAGCAATATGTGCGTCAGAATGAAAGCAGCAACTGTCACACCAGTTGTCCACCAAAATATCTGAAATGTTACTTCTCCGTGCTCAGAAGCTACAGGAACTGTGTATCTATCAAATTGAGTATAGGAATAACCGAAAAACAGCACAATCCCTAAAACCAAGAATACAAGAAACAATGCAGCATTGATCTTATTACTCTTTCCTAAAGACTCTCCGTCTTTATTCCCTCTTACTACTTGTACCAGTGTATGGGCTCTAAATATGGTCACCAAAATGGCTCCAATTAGAATAACCGATACTAAGATTACAAAATTCAGCATGCTTTTATATTAAATATTTTAAACGCTTAATTCCTTATTATATATGGTGATGTAAAGCTTCGTTATACATCGGGTGGTTTTTGGCCACCAATGGGTGCTTAGCCAATGAATGCAACATGACATAAACAAAGGTTGCTCCGTATACCAGCATCAATCCGATTTCCAAGAAACCAAAACCTCCATTTTCTTTCAAAACACCAGGTGTTACCATCAAGTAGAAATCTAACCAGTGACCGAAAATCACGATTGGAGTTACCACTTTCAAGATTCTCGCGTGACGCTTCGAATCTCTAGTCATTAACAACAAGAATGGTAGAACGAAGTTGATGATTAGATTGATAAAGAAGATCTTAGAATAGTAATCACTTTTCAATCTTTCTACAAAATAAATAGTCTCCTCTGGAATGTTAGCATAGTAGATCAATAAGAACTGAGAAAACCAGATATATGTCCAGAAAATGCTAAATCCCCAAACGAATTTTCCTAAATCATGTAGGTGGTTAGAGTTAACCACTGACAAGTAGCCCTTGTCTTTCAACTGAATTGCTACGAAGGTAATGAAGGCCAAACCAGTTACCCACCAGCTAGCAAACACATACCATCCAAACATAGTTGAAAACCAGTGAGGGTCAATTGACATCACCCAGTCCCAAGCTGCGATAGAGGAAGAGTATCCAAAGAACACGATGAAAGCAGCAGAAAGTCCTACCAATTTCTTCCATCTATTAGTTCCACCTTCTAGATCCTCAGCCAACATGTTCTTTCTAATCTGAATGAATAGCAAGTACCAAATCGCGAAGAACGCAACCATTCTACCCATGTAGAATCCAAAGTTCAAATAGCCTTCTTTCCCTTTGATGATAGGATCAAATTCAGGACTATCTGGATCCATCAAGCCAGCATGTGTCCAGTGGAAGATCTCGTGGTTAGAAAACAACCATACTACAATCATCAACACTGCAGCGATAGGCAAGAAGCTCGCCATCGCCATTGGAATTCTTTTTACACCTACAGACCAACCTGCTTGTGCTACATATTGAATACAAATGAAGAAAACCCCGATAATCGCCAAACCAGTAAAGAAAAGGTTGTTGATCCAAAGGTTAGCTTTCAATCTATGTGTCCAGTGATAGGCTGCATGATGCTCACCCGCAGCTTCTGCAGTATGTTCAGCTCCGTGTGCCGCATGTTCTCCATGGGCAGCTGCAGCTTCTACTGCATGCTCTGCTCCATGTGCATCATGGTGACCACCTGAGTTGATCATAATAACTCCTAAAACAGCCAAGACAATACCCACTGCCAGGACAATAAAAATGTTCTTCTTAGCTCCTGCTGAAAATATATATTTTTCGTCGCTCATCTTACTTTATACTATTTTAAGAATTATTGATTTTGTAGCGTTTGAACGTAACGTACGATCTTCCATCGCTCTTCAATACTCAACTGAGAAGCATGAGATCCCATTCTACCTTTTCCGTGAGTAATCACGTGAAATATATGTCCTTCAGGTTTGTCCTTTACAGCTCTAGAGTTGTATGGAGTTACCCCTTTGAATATCTGACCAACTGGGCCATCACCCAATCCCTGATCACCATGACAGTGCCAGCAAAATCTTGTAAATAGAACTTTACCTTCAGCCAAAACCTCATCAGTTTCTGGCAATGGGTTCTTCATCACACGACCCGCTAAATCAATAGAGTCTTTTGGGATTCTATAAGGAAGTGACTCTCCTCTTCTTACTGTATTGGCAACAGTAGTCCTCATGTTCATTTCATAAGGGTTATTAGGGTTGGAAGTATAAAACTCCGCATCACCACCTTCTTGAGAAGTCAACCATCTACCGGCTTCCTTATCTGTAATCTGAACCAATCCTTCGTAAGGAATCGAGTGGTACATCTGAGGAGCATACTCTACCCCTGTTTTATCCACACCAGCAGCACATGAAGTCAAGATATAGGCTCCAGCTACTACTGCAATTCCTTTTATGTATGTATTCAATTTCATCATTTCGTAATTTCGACTCCAGTTGAATTATTCAAAACTCTTGTTATTCACCTCTTGTGCACCTGCTGCAGAAAGAGACTTTTTAATTTCCTCTTCGCTCATCGAATTTTTGTCGATATCCACTGCGATGATATGCTTATCATCAGTGATTCTCTCGTCAAATATTCTTGGCTTAGCCCAGGGCTTAAGGTTACTTACTACAAAGAAGGTTCCGCACATTCCGAAAGCTCCCAGGAGAACTGTCAACTCGAATGTTACAGGAATAAAAGTTGGGAATGGGAAGAAATCCTTACCCCCGATGATCATGGGCCAATCGAAAGTCATCATTCCGATTTGCATGGTCAATGCAAGTGTAGTTCCCAACAAACCAAACAAGAATGCAGCAATAGAAAGTCTAGATCTTTTGTATCCCAAAACATCGTCTATCCCGTGAACTGGAAATGGAGAAAACACTTCATAAATCTTTACTCCGCTTTCACGAACGTCCTTGATTGCTTTTAGCAATAAGTCTTCGTCATCGTATACACCAAGTACAAAATTCTTATTTCCGCTCATCTTATTTATCAGTTTTTTCTCCGGTAGCTTTTACAATACTTTTCACTTCAGCCATGTTGATCACAGGGAAGAACTTCGCAAACAAGAAGAATGCGGTAAAGAACAATCCGAATGTGAAGATATAAACTCCCATATCCACCCAAGTCGGGTAGAACATAGCCCAAGAAGAAGGCAAGAAGTCTCTGTGAAGTGAAGTCACGATAATTACAAATCTCTCAAACCACATCCCGATGTTTACAATGATCGAGATAATGAAAGTAGCAGCAATGTTGGTTCTGATCTTTTTGAACCAGAAAAGCTGTGGAGAGATTACGTTACAAGTCATCATCGACCAGTAAGCCCATGCATATGGACCACTTACTCTGTTGAGGAAAGCATACTGCTCGCCCTCTACGCCAGAGTACCATGCGATGAAAAGCTCAGTGATATATGCGACACCCACGATAGAACCTGTCACCATGATAATGATGTTCATCAGCTCCATGTGCTGCATCGTGATATAGTCTTCTAATTTATATACACGTCTGGTTACCAAAAGCAAAGTCAATACCATAGCAAAACCTGAGAAGATCGCACCCGCCACAAAGTAAGGAGGGAAGATCGTGGTATGCCATCCTGGTATCACAGACGTAGCAAAGTCAAAAGATACAATGGTGTGTACTGAAAGTACCAGAGGAGTAGCCAAACCAGCTAAAACCAATGCTACTGTTTCGTATCTAGACCAATCTTTGGCTCCACCTGTCCATCCCATAGACAGTGCACCGTAAACTACTTTTGATATTCCTTTAGCTCTGTCTCGGATGGTAGCAAAGTCAGGCACCAATCCGATGTACCAGAAAACGAGTGATACAGAGAAATAGGTAGAGATCGCAAACACGTCCCATAGTAGTGGAGAGTTAAAGTTCACCCAAAGCGAACCGTACGTGTTTGGAAGAGGAAGTGCCCAAAGCGCCCCAATCCATGGTCGTCCCATGTGAAGAAGCGGGAACTGAAGCGCACAGATAACGGCGAAAATCGTCATTGCCTCTGCTGCTCTGTTGATAGACATTCTCCATCTCTGTCTGAAAAGCAAGAGAATCGCGGAGATCAAAGTACCAGCGTGACCGATACCTACCCACCATACGAAGTTGGTGATATCCCAGGCCCAACCTACGGTCTTGTTAAGACCCCAGCTACCTATACCGTCCCATACTAATCTGAAAACAGCATATGCGCCGAAGGTTAACAAACCCAGCGATACAGCCATAGCCAGCAACCAGGATTTCGCCGGCTTCTCCTCTACTCTTTTGCAAATGTCGTCAGTTACGTCATGAACTGTTTTGCCACCCGTTACGAGGGGCTTACGAACTACTGCTTCTGCGTGCATATTAATCTAATTTATTAACCTTGCTTTTCGTTTTCTTTATTTCTAATCTTAGTGAAATACCACACATTAGGCTTCACAGAAAGCTCTTCCAATACGTGGTAAGCTCTTTCTTCTTTCACTTCTGGTCCGTTTTCACCTTCCTCTAATTTCAACATCTTAGAGATGCGAGAGTTAGGATCTTTCATATCACCAAATACGATCGCTTCTGATGGACAAGCTGAAGCACAAGCCGTAGTGATTTCACCATCTTGAGGTCTTCTTCCTTCCATTTTCGCGCTCAACTTACCAGCCTGGATTCTTTGAACACAGAATGAACATTTTTCCATCACACCTCTAGCACGAACAGTTACGTCTGGGTTCAATACCATTTTACCCAAATCGTTGTTCATAGAAGTGTTTTCAGTAAATTGATCGTTATCGTGGTATTTGAACCAGTTGAATCTTCTTACTTTATAAGGACAGTTGTTCGCACAATATCTCGTACCGATACATCTGTTGTAAGCCATTTGGTTCAACCCTTCAGTTGAGTGGTTGGTGGCAGCTACTGGACAAACAGTCTCACAAGGAGCGTTGTTACACTGCTGACACATCATAGGCTGGAAAGTAACCTCAGGATTCTCTGCAGCCACTTCCATTTGAGCATTTTTGCTCAATGCACCACCTTGTGCATCTACCAACTCCTGATCGAAGCTGTAATATCTATCAATTCTCAACCAGGTCATTTCACGACGGTTGAGTACTTCTTCTTTACCTACTACAGGCACGTTGTTTTCTGCCTGACAAGACACGGTACATGCCCCGCAACCCGTACATGAGTTCAGGTCGATAGTCATACCCCAGTGGTGGTTTGGATACTCATGTCCAGACCATAGAGAAATAGCCCCTGGCTTTTCCTTACCGCTGTAGGTTGAGATCATTGGCTGACTTCTACCTGCACTTGGGTCTTTTTGGTATTTAGAAAGAATTGATTCCTGAATCACATTCTCTCTACCCATGTAAGTCTGGTGAGTTTGTGTCTGAGCAATTCTGTACTCTTCACCACTCAATTCTACCTTCACACCAGATGTGATGTTCATGCTTTGAGCACCTGACTTGTAGTCGATTAATGGATAAGCATTCACACCTACACCATCTGCTACTTTACCTGCCTTAGTTCTACCGAAACCAATGGCTACACCCACTGTTCCTTTTGCCTGACCAGGCTGAACCAATGCTGGAAGCTTAACTGTTTGATTGCCAACTGAAAGAGTAACCAACTGAGTAGTCATATCTCCCAATTTCAATCCAAGCTCCTCAGCCATAGCTGGAGAGATAGTCAAATAGTTATCCCAAACTGCCTTAGTGATTGGATCAGGCATTTCTTGCAACCAAGGATTGTTGGCCTGAGTACCGTTACCTACTGCATAGTTTTCATATACTACCAGTTCGATATCCGAACCTGTAGATTTGATAGCTGCCGCTGCTGCACTTACATCTCCTGCAAATTCAACTGCCTCAGCACTTACTTCTTTTTCGATGATACCATCTTGCAAGGTCTTGTCCCAGAATCCTTGAACATCACCCGTCTGATCAGCCGTCCATCTTCCTTTTACATAATCAAAGTAAGAAGTGGTATTGCCAGCCCAGGTCAAAAATGACTCAGGAGCTTGTCTGCTATCAAACAATGGAGAGATCGTAGGCTGAGAGAAACTGAATTTTCCAGTTACTGGCTCAAAATCGTTCCAAGACTCTAGGAAGTGGCTATCTGGAGCAATCGCAGTTACCAAAGAAGCTGTCTCATCTTTTCTATCCGAAGTAGAAAGTGAGAATTTAGCTTTCTTCAACCCGCTTTCGATCTGTGACCCTAAAGCGTGATCATAAACTGGATTACAGTTAAAAAACAAAACTCCATCGTAATTGCCAGCATTTAGGCCTTTGATGAAGTTTACCATTTTCTTGTCGTCACCTTTTCTAGTGTTGACTGCAGCAGACAAATCAATTGTAGAACCATAACAACCTAATAAGTTGTTGATCGCATTGATGATCACTTGTACATTCTCATCATTAGATCCAGATACTACCAAAGACTTTGACTTGCTCTTCCAAAGATCATTAGCTGCCTTAGTCAATACTGCAGTGTCAGCCAATTTAGGAGCAGTCACAGGAGTAGCTCCTGCCTTTGAAGCCAATAGGTTATAAAGATTCGCAATGTAGCCCGCTTGTTGAGAAGGCTTAATTGCTACTCTGTAGTCTGAGTTAGAACCAGTCAAAGACAAGTTAGATTCAAAAGAATACAACCTTGACATGGTCTTCTTTTTGTCGCTCAACCTTCTGGTCTGAGCAAATTGCTTGCTAAAAAGCGTATTGTTGATCCAGTTGCCTAAGAAATCTGCATCGAATGACACGATAGTATCGGCTTTACTGAAATCATATGAAGGAACTACTCTCTTTCCGAATGAAGCTTCGTTAGCCGCTAAAATACCGCTGAAAGAAACCTGGTCGTACTGTACGTGCTCGATTCCTGCATATTTAGCTTTTAACTCCTCGATAGCTGCCAAAGTAGATGGAGAGAAAACTGAGTTACTCACCAATGCAATCTTTCCAGCAGCAGAAAGTTTAGCGATTACTTCTTTATCTAAATCAGCCCAAGAAACAGATTTACCGTTCAACTCAGGCCCTTTCAATCTCTCTTTGTCATATAGGGACAACACTGACGCCTCTGCTTGAGCAGAAGTACCTCCTCCACTTACAGTAGAGAGCTTGTTGCCTGACAATTTGATTGGTCTACCTTCTCTGGTTTTCACTACCACACTGCAGTAGTCGCTACCATTGATATAGGTAGAAGCGTAATAATTTGGAACACCTGGATCTACATCCACTGGTTTGTTCAAATAAGGAATGGCTTTTCTTACAGGAGTTTCACAAGCCGCCAGTGAAGCCGCAGCAACACCAAAGCCCATCAACTTCAAAAAGTCCCTTCTACTCGCTCCAGTCCCTTCGGATTCACCATTAATTGGCAAATACTCAGGAAATTCTTTTTCAGCATTTTTCTCGAATTCTGGATTTTTGGCTAATTCCTCTAATCCTTTCCAGTATTGCTTTTTGGTTTCTTTCATTGTATGATATCTATCCCAAATATTCGTTTCTAATAATTAATAGTGACACTTAGAGCATTCCAAACCTCCAATGTCTTCGACCTTCATTGGCTCCTTGCTATGCTCAGCATGCATTTCCACCAAGTTGTCATAGTACTCATTGCCTTTGGTATTGACATCCGTTTCTCTATGACAGTTGATACACCATCCCATGGTCAATGGCGCGTATTGGTATACTACATCCATTTCCTCTACAGGACCGTGACAGGTCTGGCACTCGATCTCTCCTACAGCCACGTGCTGAGAGTGATTGAAGTAAGCCAAATCAGGCAAGTTGTGAATTCTAACCCACTCGATAGGTTGATCATTCTCAACTGCTGCATATATTTTTTGAATCTCAGGCGATTCTGTTTTGATCGCTGAGTGACAGTTCATACAGATGTTAGGAGAAGGAATGTTGGCATTCTTACTCTTTCTCACCCCTGTGTGACAGTAGTTACAGTCGATCTGGTTGTCACCTGCGTGAATTTTGTGAGAGAAGGCGATCGGCTGAGTTGGCTCATATCCCTGCTGAACACCAATAGTGAACAAACCGTCGATGACCGACTTCAAAACGATAGCTGTGAAGATAAATGCAACCAACCCAAGGAAAGCATTGCTTTTAACCAAAGCAACCAAATCAAATGATTGATTAACGATATCCTGATCTTCCTCTGCTAAACCTTCTTTCTGCGCCAGATATTTTTTCAATACCGAGATAATCATGGCCAATACAACCAGGATCAACACCAGAACAATAAGGATAACAACCATCAGGATGTTAACCACACCAGATGGCTCTTGCGCTGTAGCTGCCCCTCCTGCTGCTGCAGTATCAGTAGCAGCTGCCGCAGCAACTGGCTCCTTAGCTGACTCAGCTTTTAGGTAAGCTACAATCGAAAGAATCTCTTCTTCAGAAAAATCAAAAGACGTCATTTGCGTCTTGTTGTACTCTTCATACAACTTGACAGCATACTCGTCTCCTCCTTGTATTACTTTTTGTGAATTTTGAACAAATGCGGTGATCCACGCAACATCTCTTCTTTTGTGCACGTCTTTCAGTGCAGGTCCCACTACCTTTTCATGAACCGCATGACAGACTGTACAATTGGCCTTGAATAATTTTTCCCCGCTCGATATTACTGCCTCATCCGTAGGGATTTCATCCCCAGCATCCTGCGCTACGGCTACATTTTGAGTCAATAAAACTGAAAAAATTAGTGAAAGAAACAACATGCCTTTAAGCATGCCATTCTTATTAGAATAGTAACTATATTTTTTGAACATCAGTTTTTGCTTTCCTTTTATACAAAAAAGTGGTTGCAAATGTAGCCACGGGTTTTTCAATTTCAAAGGCGGATTTCTCGCTAAAAACCCCAACCTACAAAAAAAAGGGGCTAAAACCCAGTTTACACACTGATAAACAAGCTGTTAACCCCAATATCTAAGTAGTAAATGAGCTTTATTTAGAACGTTTACAAATAAAACACCTGACCTGTCATATAAAGTTAAAATCACAGCGAAACAATAGGTAAATTCACTGAAATATTTTGATACATAATTTTCTTATGTATAATTGCCTTATGTATTCGAACGAATTAATCAAGGGAACACTTAAAACCATTATCCTAAAACTTCTGGCAGATAATGGTCGCATGTATGGATATGAGATTACTCAAAAGGTAAAACTCCTATCTGACGAAAAAATCAATCTGACTGAGGGCGCACTCTACCCCGCCTTACACAAACTGCAGGCAGAGGACCTCATAATCGCTGAGACTGAGGTAATCAATGGTCGCAAGCGCAAATACTATTCAGTCACACCAAACGGATTGGACAGTGCCACATCACGATCCAATGAGTTTGCAGATTTTGTTAAAACCATGTTGGGCATATTAAATCCTCAAATAGCCGGAAAATGAAAACACTGAACAACAATCAAATTCTTTATATATCCAATGACCTAAAGTCCAAAGGCCTATCTGTGGGTTTTAGAAGTGAAGTGCTGGATCACCTCTGCTGCATGATGGAGGAAAAACTAGAATCAGGACTGAGCTTTTCTGAAGCGTATCAAGAATGTCTGGCAGCCTTTGGCGAACAAGGATTCGAAGAACTCAAATTAAAAAGTCCAATAACCAAGAAAAAAGAAAAGACCATTATGCAACAACTGCTGACATCCACAATCGCCGCTTCGATTTTCATTTTTATTTTTAACACCTCAGTGGCTGACAAACCTAGTATGCATCCAATCAACAATGAGGCGGTAGTAACCTCCTCTTTTGGGATGCGTTTTGACCCAATCTCGAAAAAGAAAAAGCATCATCAAGGGATTGATTTCAGAAGTGAATTAGGCACTCCTATTAAAGCATCAGGTGATGGAGAGATCATCTTTGCAGAGTCTGACGGTCGTTATGGAAACAAAATCATCATTAAGCATGATGAAGAATACCAAAGCACTTATTCTCATCTGGATGAAATAAAAGTATCAGCTGGCGACCTCATTAAAAAGGGTGACATTATTGGCACAGTAGGAATGACTGGAGCATCTACAGGCCCCCACCTTCATTATGAGGTACTAAAAAACGGAAAACCTGTTGACCCTGCCTCTTTTATTACGGAATAAATTAAATATGGCTATCATCTGTCTTGATCTTCATCAGGACAGAAAACGCCTCATTGATATTTTTCGACTCCACCACAATTGAGAACTCATTGCTGGTGGAGATCACCTCTATGATATTGATGCCATACCAGGCAATCATCTTAAATATATAATAGTAAAGCCCATAAGCCCGAATATTGGAAGCTTTGAGCATGACCGTCGCAGAGCTCAGTTCCTTATTACCAGTCAGGTATTGTTCGTTCTTGAATATATGCTGCACTCTATCAGTGATATTCTCACTCACGATCAGGGTTCGCTCGTACATCCCCTGCGTAAATGAGCAATAAGTATCAGGGATAGATTGCACCTCGTGCAACAATCGAGTCTGATTCTCTGTTAATGTAGTAGAGTTGACATAGGTAAAGGTCGATAGACCCGACCGAACAAAAATATCCCCTATGTGCGCACGGAAGTTCTTTGGATTCAAATTGAGGGAGTTCATTCCCATGGTAGACCGCCGTTTGAGCGCCATCAGAATAGACGCCTCAGTGGCATCTTTCATTAGCTCTTTGGATACAAAAGGCTGTAACATTCGCGCCAAAGACGAATAATTGATCAGCCCAGCATTCATGGCTTCTTCCACAAACGGCATCTTACGGATACCTTCTTCTACAATGTCAGATATTTTCTTCATTCTGTTAAGAAATTAACACGATGCAAAGTATATGAAAATATTTCACATTTATTTCACAGCCCCTCAAGTAAAAAATACTTTTGAAGAACCAAAAATGTAAAAGACTATAAAAATGGCAGTACAGACACCCTTTTACTTCTACGATCTAGAGCTGTTGGAAAACACCCTACAGGCCTTGACTGATGCAGTACCAAGTGACAATTTCAAAGTTCACTATGCAATTAAAGCCAATGCTGAAACGCGTATTTTGGAAACTATCCGGAAATATGGCCTGGGAGCCGACTGTGTCAGTGGCAATGAGATCACCAAAGCATTGGAATGCGGTTTTGATGCTTCTGAGATCGTATTGGCAGGTGTAGGTAAAAGTGATGCAGAGCTGAATACAGCGATTTCTAACCAAATCCATAGCATCAATTGCGAATCCATAGAGGAGCTGGAAGTAATCAACGAGATCGCTGAGCAAAACAATCAGGTAGCGAGCATTTCGTTTCGCATCAACCCGAACGTGGATGCCAAAACTCACCACAAAATCACCACTGGACTAAGCGAAAACAAATTCGGTATTCCGATCAGTGAGGTGAGCCGTGCGATTGCAGAAATCAGAAAAATGCCTTTCTTGTCTCTTTCTGGCATACATTTTCACATTGGGTCACAGATTCTATCTATGGATCCATTCGTCAAGCTTTGCCAGCAGGTCAATACGCTTTTGGATGAGATCGAAGAAGAAGGAATTACTTTAGAGCACATCAATGTTGGTGGTGGATTAGGTATCGATTATTTGAATCCAGATCAGAACCCGATTCCTGATTTCGAAAAATATTTTGCGGTATTCAAAGAGCATTTGAACCTAAGAGAAGGTCAGACGGTTCATTTCGAACTAGGCAGGTCAGTAGTAGCTCAGTGTGGTTCTTTGATCACCAAAGTCCTTTATGTCAAAAAAGGAGCTACTAAAAACTTTGCGATTGTAGATGCCGGAATGACCGAATTGATCAGACCTGCGCTTTACGATTCTTATCACGAGATGGAAAACATCACTGCGGATCCACTTTTGGGTAATGACAATTACTCTGTAGTAGGTCCAATCTGCGAAAGTTCTGATGTCTTTGGAGAATTGGAAATGCCAATTACCAAAAGAAACGACATCATCAAAATCAAATCGGCGGGTGCTTATGGTCAGGTATTGAGCTCTAACTATAACTTGCGCGATAGTGCAGTGGCCTATTACTCAGATGAGCAATCACTGAACGTCTGCATTGGAAAAGAACAAGAGGCGCTGGCCTAAAAAACTGAATAAGTAGTTTAACGACTCGAAAAGGGTGGGAGCAATTCCACTCTTTTTTTATGCCCTGATTTTTTACGGGTTTACTTGTTATTCGAACATTGCACATCTTTGCTGCCAAAAAAGTAGCGTTTATGATCAAAAGCTTAGTCACAGGTGGTGCGGGATTTATTGGGAGTCATGTGGCCAAACATCTGATTGACGCTGGACATGAAGTCTACGTGCTAGATGATTTGAGTGGCGGTTTCAAATCTAATATTCCAGATCAGGCCCATTTCATGGAAGGCTCCATTCTGGATCACCAGCTACTTGAAAAACTATTTGCAGAACAAAAATTCGATTATGTCTATCATTTGGCGGCCTATGCTGCCGAAGGCCTGAGTCATTTCATCAAGCGCTTCAACTACCAAAACAATCTCACGGGCAGCGTCAATCTGCTGAACGAATCGATCAAGAATCAGGTCAAGTGTTTTGTTTTCACCTCTTCCATTGCAATTTATGGCGATCTACCTACTCCGATGACAGAAGAGATGACCCCTCAACCAGAAGATCCCTATGGAATAGCCAAATGGGCCTTCGAACAGGAATTGGCTGTCTCAAAAAAAATGTTTGGACAGGACTACATTATCTTCCGACCCCACAATGTCTATGGAGAAGGACAGAATATCAGCGATCCCTATCGCAATGTATTGGGGATATTCATGAAACAAATTCTGGAAGAGAAACCTCTTACCATTTTTGGAGACGGTTCACAGACGAGGGCTTTCAGTCATATCAGTGAGGTAGCTCCAGTCATCGCCGAGTCAGTCAACCATCCAGCTGCTTTTGGTGAGACATTCAATATCGGCTCTGACCAAACTAGTTCAGTGCATGAACTGGCCCAAATGATTCTAGAAGCCTTTGATTCTACTCTCGCGATCGAATTTCTCCCTGAACGAATGGAAGTCAAACATGCCCATGCTTCACATGATAAACTCAAGCGTTTTTTCAAGATTCCAAAGGAGTGCAAGCTTGAAGAAGGCATCAAGAAAATGGCTCATTGGGCAAAGAAGCAAGGCTTAAAAGCAGGTAAAAAGTTTGATGAGATAGAAATTTACAAGAATTTGCCTTCTAGCTGGAAATAATTTAAAAATGCCAAAAAAGCTTCTTTTCCTAACCCCTTATCCAAAAGACACAGCAGCGTCACAGCGTTTTCGATTCGAGCAGTACATTCCTTTACTAGAGGCTGAGGGTTGGCAAGTTGACAGACAGAGTTTTATTGATGACAGTACATGGAAAATTCTCTACCTCCCGGGACATCATTGGTCTAAACTATGGGGAACTGTCAAAGGATTTAGTAGAAGGATTTGGATGCTACTCAGAGCCAATCGCTACGAATTCATCTTCATACATCGTGAAGCAGCACCAATGGGCCCTCCTGTTTTTGAATGGATTTTGGCCAAAGTCCTGAAGAAAAAGCTGATCTATGATTTTGACGATGCGATCTGGAAAGAGAACACTACAGGAAACAATTCTCTGGCATCAAAGCTCAAATGGCCACAAAAAGTTGCCAACATATGCCGATGGAGTCACCGAATAAGTGCAGGTAACGCTTTCCTTGCCCAATTTGCCCGGACATTCAATCCCAAGGTTACGATCAATCCAACCACACTCGACACCAATCGGCGACATATCCCAGCTCCATCGGACTCAGGCGTTTTAGTGATCGGCTGGACGGGGACTCATTCTACGCTCAAATATCTCAAGATCCTAGAGCCAATCATTGCCGAACTGCAACGAACTTATGCCTTTCAATTTTTGGTGATTGCAGATCAAAAACCTGAGCTGAATGTACCTAATTGGAGATTCATTCCCTGGAACAAGGAAACAGAAATAGATGACCTCAATCTGATCGATATTGGTGTCATGCCACTAGAAGTTGATGAGTGGGCCAAAGGAAAATGCGGTTTCAAAGCACTTCAATTCATGGCACTAGAAAAGCCTGTAGTTGTGACTCCAGTAGGTGTCAATGCAGAAATCGTAGAAAATGGAGTCACTGGATTCCACTGTAGCACTGATACTGAATGGAAAGAGGCAATCATTCAACTGATTCAAGACCAATCCCTCCGAGAAAAAATGGGAGCAAAAGGAAGAAATAAAGTCATAGCCGAATTCTCAGTAGACTCCAATCAAGACAACTTCTTGAGCCTATTCGAAGGCTAAGCATGTCATTGTTTAGGACTAAAGTTCCTTGAGATAATTCTTTGCCAGTTTATAGGACCGGTCTCCTCTGTCAGCCAAATGTTTCACTTGTTTGAAATAACCTTTGGCCTGATCAATATCTCCCCTCTTCATGGCTATTTCACCCAGATTCAGCAGAGAATAGATATAATACCCCATCTCCTGCGCTCCTATGGTATTACCAAAAACAATACTCTTGTTGTAGTACTCCTCCGCAGCGTCATAGTCTCCTCTGGCTGAATAAACCTCTCCCAGAAAAAAAGAAGCATAACGACCACTATTGGCTTCATAACCCGTATAGGCACTGTCAATTTTCATCAAGATATCCTTACAAATACGTTCACAGTTTCGGTATTGGCCATTGGAGTACAAGATCCGTGCATAGTACCGTTCGAAATAAGGATTGTTAGGAAATGTCGTGTGCAGATAATCAGACGTAAATAAAGCAGCACGTCTATCTTTCAGCTCATTGGCCTGAATACGCATCAAGAAATATTGTGCTTCTGTCCGGGTATAGAAAGCATTATTCGCCGCATCTTTCAATTGCTGAACTCCTAGCTCCTTGTCCCCGTCTTCGAAAAACATGATCAGCGGTTTCAGCATCGGGTAGTTCTCAGGAATCCACTCTATATAGTAGTTGTACAGGCCATCCCCGAAAAGAATCTCCGGGCTAAATTCAGCCTTGCCCCGAACCTCCTCCAGATATTTCATAGCATCACTGGCCACAGCCGCTGCTTTGCCCCAATCTCTTCTTTCAGAATACAAACGGCCTTTGAAAGCATAAGCCGCAGCTAGGACAAAAGCTCCTTCTATCTTGCTCCCACGGTCGTAGATATTTTCCGCCATCACAATGGCGCTGTCCATGTATATTTCGAATTGCTCGTCGTATTGTTCGTCATTGATGTTGGGCATGATGCGCCACCACTGGCTCAATCCCAGTAAAAAATATGGCAAAGGATGCCATGGGTATTTGCTTTTGATCCATCGGAATTGACTATCCGCTCTCCTGAATTCAAAATTGTACATGCTGTTGATCCCTTCTGTGGTTTCAATCTGCACATTCATATCTGTGAGCAAAACAGGAATACTATCAGTCGGCTGTGCCTTTGCCAACTGGGTCAAAAAAAGTAGGCTGAAAACAATGGCTATTTTATTCATATGCATATAGCGTCCATTCCAAAAATAGTACCGTTTTTTTGATTAGGGATTCGAAAGACCAAATATTCTCTTAGGGAAACCACTCAAACTTTAAAGTTTACGACAATGCTATGAACAGCCGATACGCTACCTTTGCCGATTCCATTAATTGAGGTAAGTAGTGAAGACAAAAGGCAGAAGAAAAGAAAAAGTAAATATCGTAACATTGGGTTGTGCTAAAAACCTGGTTGACTCTGAGGTAATCCTGACACAACTGAAAGGAAATGATATTGATGCGGTACACGAATCAAAAAAGAATGATGCCAATACTGTCATTATCAATACCTGCGGTTTCATCGAAAATGCCAAGCAGGAATCCATCGATACGATACTGAATTTTGTAGAAGCTAAAGAGCAGGGACATATAGAAAAAGTCTTTGTGACGGGTTGCCTTTCGCATCGCTACAAAGATGACCTCAGAAAAGAAATTCCAAACGTAGACGAATACTTTGGTACTACTGACCTAAAAAGTCTCCTCGCCAAATTCAAAGCAGATTACAAACACGAACTGCTTGGCGAAAGAATCACAACCTCAGATGCACACTATGCACATTTGAAGATTTCCGAAGGATGCGATAGACCCTGCTCCTTTTGTGCGATACCTCTGATGCGTGGCAAACACATCTCTCGTCCGATGGATGAACTCGTATCTGAAGCACAAAATCTAGTAAGCAAAGGAGTAAAAGAACTCCTTTTGATCGCTCAGGACTCTACTTACTACGGTTTGGATCTATACAAAAAAAGAAACCTGGCCGAACTGTTGGATCGACTATCTGATGTAGAAGGACTGGATTGGATTCGTCTGCACTATGCCTTCCCTACTGGCTTCCCAATGGATGTTTTGGATGTAATGAAAGCCAAACCCAACATCTGCAACTACCTCGACATCCCATTGCAGCATGGCTCATCGCGTATCCTGAAACTAATGCGTCGAGGAACAGATCGTGAAAAAACACAAAGACTACTGGACGAGGTTAGAAACAAAATTCCAGATGTCGCGATCAGAACAACATTGATAGCGGGGCATCCGGGAGAAACAGAAGAAGACTTTGACGAGATGATGAAATTCGTCGAAAGAAGTCAATTTGATCGATTGGGTGTTTTTGCTTATTCGCATGAAGAAGACACACACTCTGGCACCATGGATGATGATGTCCCGGAAGAGGTAAAAGATGCTAGGGTAGATGCGTTGATGGAGCTACAGGAAGGAATCTCAGCCGAGAAAAACCAAAAGAAAATTGGGAAGACTTTTAAGACCTTGATAGACCGAAAAGATGGTGAGTTTTTCGTAGGAAGAACTGAATACGACTCTCCAGAAGTGGACAATGAGGTGCTTATTCAAGCGGATGACCATTACCTACGCATCGGTGATTTTGTTAACGTGGAGATCACAGATGCAGAACCATTCGACTTATACGGTAGGCCTTTGTTCGGGAAGAAGTGAAATTGATAGGCTTTTGAGTATCCAAATCTTATTTACTCCGTAAGCACATCTATCAAAAAGAATTGAATCGCAGCATGCAAAGCACCCAAGTAGCACTCAAAGACACAAAGGCATTTTCATCATCATTTATCGACTACATCGAAGGCCATGAAGCACTCAAGCCTTTCTATGGCCTTTCTCCTACTATCGAATCATTTGAGGCACAAATTGGGAAGAAAAGCTACTCCGAAAAAAATCGCTTGACGCTTTGTCAGGTGTTAGAAGAACAATACGAGGGTTATGAAGTAGCACCCGCTCTGGCCGCTAATCTTTCTGACCTCTCTCAGAGCAACACCTACACAGTGACCACCGGTCACCAACTCAATATCTTCACAGGACCACTTTACTTCATCTACAAAATTGCCACAGTAGTCAATGCCTGTAAGGAGCTGAAAGCAAAATATCCAGACTACAATTTTGTTCCTGTCTACTGGATGGCATCTGAAGATCATGACTTTGAGGAAATTTCTTACTTCCATCTCTTTGGAAAAAAGTATCAATGGGAATGTGATGAAAAAGGAGCAGTAGGTCATATTGCCACCAGTAGCCTTGACAAAGTGCTCGAAGAACTACCAGAAAAAGTAGAGCTCTTTGAAAAGGCCTATAAAAACCACAGTAATTTGGCTGACGCGGCCCGATGTTACGTCAATGATCTTTTTGGTGAAGAAGGACTGGTAGTAATCGATGCTGATGACGATAGGCTTAAGTCACTTTTCGCTCCACAAATCAAAGATGACCTACTCAACCACACAGCAAATCAACTCGTAGAAAATACCAATTCGGAACTGGATGCTCTGGGGTATAAAACGCAGATTTTCCCAAGAGAAATCAACTTTTTCTACCTCGATGATGGCATCAGAGAGCGAATCATCAAGGAAGACAACACCTACAAAGTCAACAACACTGAGTTATCGTTCAGCGAAGAAGAAATCCTTGCCCTGTTAGATTCTAACCCGGAAAAGTTCAGTCCAAACGTAGTGATGCGTCCACTCTATCAAGAAGTAATTCTGCCAAACCTCGCTTATGTAGGTGGTCCTGCAGAGGTTATCTACTGGCTGCAACTGGGTAAAGTATTCGAACACTATAAGACAGCTTTCCCAATCCTACTACCAAGAAATTTCGCCTTAGTAATTAACAAAGCTTCTCAGAAAAAGCTGGACAAATTTGATTGGGACGATACCGTACTTTTCCAATCTACAGATGATCTTCAATCGGCCTATGTAAACGAACATGGCAATGAAGAGGTAAGTCTGAATGGAGAATACCAGGAGCTAGAAGCGGTTTTTAACCAACTCATAGAAAAAGCCGAAACCATCGATGGCTCACTCAAGGGTTTCATCTCTGCGGAGCATGCCAAAGCGGCCAAAAGTATCGACAACATCGGAAAGCGATTGAAAAAATCCGAAGAACGCAAGCACGAAGTGGAGCTCAATCAAATAGCCGGCATCAAAGAAAAGCTGTTTCCCGGAGGCGGATTGCAGGAGCGTCACGACAACTTCCTCAATTTCTATATCAACAACCCTGATTTCGTGAAAGAACTGTTAGCCACTCTCAAACCTTTTGATTTGAGCATGCATATCTTGAGAGATTAGAATTTGCTTTTGATGCCACAATATAGTTTATTTGAACATTTAGTGTCAAGTAAATCAACCTATTGAAGAATCTTAATCTAGTCTTCCTTCTTTTTCATTTCCTATCGGTACTTCCGTCCTTATCATTCTGTCAGGGTTTTGATTTAAACACCATACATTTACCGGAGAAGCAAATCGACAGAGGATCAGATTTTGGAGCCACAGTTGCAGGGAACAAAGATTTTCTCATTATCGGTGCCCCATCAAATAATCAATATGGATACAAATCAGGCATAGCATACTTGTATGTCCGCAGTGAGACAGGATGGGGTGATGCAATTCCAATCGAACCAGACAGTATTCAAAGAGCTGCAAGTTTTGGATACTCTATCGATATTGAAGATAACATACTTGTTGTTGGGGCTCCGGGATACTGGACCACCGAGTACCCCAATTCTTTAGGTAGGGTCTTTATTTTTCAAATCGAAGGAACCACCATCCAGCAAATAGGTGTCTTAAGAGCATCTGAAACTATTAGTTATTGTGAACTTGGCATTCAAGTAAAAATAGAAAATGATGTAATTGTAGCTTCCGCTGCTCGTCAGCACCTAGGAAATGTAGGGCAGGGTCAAGTTTTTGTATTTGAAAGGCCAGTAACGGGTTGGAATGACATGACCGAAACTGCCATTATGGAACCTTCAAACCCTAATTCCCATGGAAGTTTTGGAATTTCCTTAGACTTACAAGGAAACACCATAGTTGCAGGTGCAGGATATTCTACCAATACTGAACTAGGCAACCCTGGTGCAGTCTATGTTTTTAACAAAAAAGGAGAAAATTGGGTTTCAACTACAGAAGACACCTGTTTGTATTCAAGTAATGTTGACGATATTAGATTTGGTCATAAGATTCAATTAGAAGGAAACACACTTTTTACCTCATCAGATTATCGGTTTGTCAATCGACGAGCGCAAACTCCTCACTTATATGTATACGACTTAAGTCCTTCAAATTATTGTGGTTTATTGGCTGATCTGTCTTTAAGCGATGAACCAAAGGAATCTAAACATGCTTCTCCTTCCTTGCAAGACTTAAAATTTTATCAGGACACAATATTTTGGGGACTTTCCAATATTGGAGAAGATCAACTTGGCAGGGTAATGGTCTATACACAAGAAGATGGACAATGGGCATCTAAGACCGAAGATAGGCAAATATTATTTAGCGAAACAAATTTAGAAAAAAACTACTTCGGTGCAAGCCTCGAAATAATAAACGACACACTCATTGTAGGAGCTCCACGAGACAGAGAAGGTGATCATGCTGGTAGTGTAAGTATGTTCAGAACATCTGACCTTTCAAAAATTGAGACTCTTGCAGAGTCTGACAGTTCTGCAATATTTCATAAACTTGGCAATCAAATCAGAGTTTCAGGGAATTATGCAGCAGCTTTAAGCTCAAATAGAAGATTATACCTCTACTCATTTAATGGCCAGTCTTGGGATCAAATAATGTCCATCACTGCACCAGAAAATTACTATTTTAGAAACCATGTAGATATATACGGGCAGGATGTAATAGTAAACATTAGTTCTAGCTCGGATGAATTAAGTTTTTTCACCTTTAGTATTCCTGAATTAATTGAAAATGCTGAAAATTTTGAAATCATCCAAACCGAAAACTCTAGCTCATCTAGCTGTTTAAGTCTTTCTTTAACATTTGAAGCCTTTGCGACCAGCAACCTCTCAGGTGAGGTTTTTACTTTTGAGAAAACAAAAGCCAATTGGCAACAAACTTCCAAAATCACCATTAGCGAGGAGGACAGCTATCGATTTGGATACGCATTACAAATTTCAGAAACTAATCTATTCATTCAAGCACCAGAACATCTTGACACCTCAGGCCAGCGAGGTGGGGTGCTTGTTTATAACAAAAATAAAAATGGATATTGGTCATACCAGTCAACCATTATTGACCCAGATAATGAAACAAAGTATATAAACTTGTCATTTGGAAAAAGCATGACAGTATTCGACACTATTCTTTTTGTCTCCCGTTATTCGAATGTTAGAAATCAAAACAGTATTTATCTGTATAATTTAAATGACCTCAATGACCCCATTCATCAAATTTCAGATACAGATAGTACACATTTCGGAATGGAATTGACCTACTTATCAGGGCATTTAATTTCCTCATACCAAGATGTGCAAAACTCCGAGTATATAACTGTACTTGCGCTAGATGATGAACTATCACTTGATGAAACAATTAAAATCAACTATGAAGGTTCATCCAGTGCAATGTTTGGAAACTCAATATCATCATACAGTAATCACCTGTTGGTAGCGGCTCATCAAGAAAACAACAGCCATGGAGAAAGTGCAGGAGCTATCTATTTTTACAAAAAAAATAACAACTATATAAAAAGAGTATATACTGAGTCTCCCAACGGCCAATATGGGCCAGGAGAGAGCGTTTCTATCTGCATTGAATACGCAGAGCCCGTTGATATCGCTGAAGACTCATATGTTCTACTTCAATTAAAAAATGGAACATCAAAAGCCTATTATCGTTCTGGATCGAACTCGAAAATTATCAAATTCTCTTATATGCCACAAGTTGGGGATTATACTGATGATCTTGCAGTAAACAACATTCATGCGCTCTACGGAGAAGTTAAAAACACTGACGGAAATCTTGGTGTATCCAACACTCTTCCACCAAAAGGAACTACAAATTCATTATGCGGAAGTGCCGAAATTGAAATAGCTGCCAGACCACCAATGGCCACTTTTACAACTAGTAGCCGTTTCGTGAATGCTCCTTTTTCCATTGCTCTATCATTTGACAAACCTGTCTCTGAACTCAGCATGTCAAATTTCAATATTGAAAATGGAGAGCTACAAAGTCTAAATAGGATTACTGATAAAACATACGAGTTGCAGATATCTCCAATTGTAGAGGGCATTGTCAGCTTTGAATTAGTCGAAAACTCAGCCACTGATAAATATGGCTTAGTCAATGAACGACTTGTTGACTCAATAGAATACGATATTACTCCTCCAATAGTAAATCTTTCATATTCAATCCTAGAAGGTAACTATTGGTTCGAAATTGCAATCGCAGGAAACGAAACGCTTGATGAGATTTCTAAAAACGCCCTAATTCTTGAAAATTTAAGCCTAACATCCTTTTCAAATGACTCTATCAAAACGGTTAACGCCATAAAGATTGATCAAAGTTTAATTAGTAAAGTGACACTTGGGGAAATCAAAGACTTAGCGGGAAACAATGCACAACCAACGACTTTGGTTATTGACACTATAGAGCCGACAGTCACATTAAGTTCAAACTCAACACTGATCAACGGGCCGATTGAGATCGATATCCTTTCAAGTGAACCAGTTTCTCAGATGACAGCTGAAAATTTCGAATGTGCAAATTGCGATATATCTAACATTACGAATACCAAAGCACTTGTTACACCCACCAACACAACCGGCCCTGCTACAGTTCATTTAAAGGGAAACACGATTTATGATAACTTCGGTAATTCTAACAATCCTAGTAACACCTTGCATTTCCTTATTGATATGGTAGCTCCTAATGCTACGTTTTTTAAAGTGCCCTACCAAGATCAACAGACCTCCTTATTTTTAACGTTCTCTGAAGAGGTAACACCTCTCAATGAAAATCACATTCATGTCTTTGGAAGCTCAAATATCAGCATTTCTTCTTTGGGCAATAACACCTATGTAATTGTCGCTCCACTCTCAACGGAAGAGTTTCGAGGCTTCAACCTAAGAAAGGAGTCTATTTTCGACTTAGCGGGTAACCAACTACACTCTTTGAAAAATCAGGATACATCTATTGAAGTTCTTTCAGTTAAGGAAAAAACAAACCCAACATACATAGTGAAGACTGTCTCATCAGGACTAATTATAAAAACAGAAACCCCTCAATACAAAAACGGTCAACTAATAGTGTCAAATACTAGAGGACAAATTTTAATCAATAAGCAAGCCAATTTTATTAATGGAGAATTCATTGATTCAAGCATCCTGAATGAAAAAATGGTACTAATAAAAATAGTATCAGAAGATAGAATATGGATTAATAAAATAGGACTTCATTGAATTTTTACGAATTGAAATACATTGTGAAACATATAATTTTCCTCTTCTGGGTAGCTTGCTGTGTTTTTAGTTGCACATATCAACTGGATGAAATATACTTCGAAGAGATAGACAACTCCAATGTCTCAATCCCATCAGTTGATTTTTTCGCATCTGAGGATACACTGTATATTAGAAACTCCCTGCGGTTAAGCATACCCATTAACCACCCAGAGGAGTTAGCCAACTTAGAAGTAAGTGTTGGTAATGAATCTCTAAATTCATATGAGAACTCAAATACGGCATACATAAATATCGATCCCAAGGATTTTGAGACTGGCATTCATACGCTTACGCTCATCGTCGAAACTCACTCTCGTACAGGTAGTCTAGGTGATATCTTAAATTTAGAAAAAATTCGAACTACATATCAAAAACACATAATTATTGACAATAACCCAATAGTCAATTTGGTAAAAGGCTTTGAGGTTATTGACGGGATACTTCATCTAACATGGCAACCATATACTGACTACAGTTTTGAAGAGATTGAAATCTCTGGTAATCACGTAACTCACACTTTAATTGACAACCCTCAGATCGACAAAATAGCAATACCTGAGTATTATGGGGGGCGGACAACTCTTAAATTCACACTTAAGGCGAAGAACGAAACTTTAACTGAAAGAGTGTCGTTTTTCGATTCACTTCAACTTTCGATTGAATACGAAGATGAATATTTAAAATTAAATATGCCGCCAGTTGTTTATGAAAACTATGACGGTCTAATTCTTGAACTCTCCAACGAGTTTAATGATAGCATTTCCTATATTGAGCTAGATGAAATAAGTTTTGAAGATTATATCATTCCTGTTTCCAATTACTTCCCGGTAGATATGAAAGCGAAAATTTCCACAAAAAACAGCTACATTTTTTCATCTTCCCATATCAGTACCTCACATTTTACTAGAGAAGTTCAAAATTCTTTCTTTAACAATACCATGTACTTTATCAATGATAACACAGTTATAGAGTATGGCTTTGATGATCCTGATAGATATGTCGAAATCCGAGACAAAAACAGTAATGAGTTACTCAAAAGAATAGAAGGAAAGGTTGCTCTTTCCCAAGACGGAAAATTATTATATCAAATTACAGACAACTTATTGATACAATATAACCCACTAAATGGCAACACTATGGGCGCCATTGAATATAATAATCTTGTAACATTAGCAGCTTCTCCAAGACATATTTATGCCAGCACTGACGGATATCTGCTTATATATAATAGCTATCCACCATCTAGTTCTCCTTCCACTACTTGGTGGAATCAAGTTCACCTATTGAATATTGAAGATAGGGAGCTAGTATACTCTACAGATGTAGGCTACAATATTATCTCACACACAGGCACCTTACTTTATAACTCAGGTCATTTGTCCTCTAAGGGCTCCTTCTTTGCTCATGGAATCAATGGAAATTCTGAAAGCTCTAAATTAGTATTCTTTGATCAACCAAATAAAAATGACTTTCTAGGAACAAAAACATCTCTTCTACTCTCAGAAGACGCTTATATATCCATTGACGATAAAAGCATTAGTAAAGTGCGGTATAAAACAAATGAAATCGTTCTTTCAGATACTTTCAGTTCTCAATTACTTAACCTATTCTCCAATGGTATGGATAAATGTGCCGTCATACTTGAAACCGGTATCAACACATACGACTTGGTTGTCCTAAGTACTGTTGACTTTTCTGTAATACAGCGGAGAAGTCTCAACCCTTCTTTGTTAGAAGCGCACATGAAATTTTGTTCAAACACGTTGCTGATTGCTTATGAAAACACCAACTATTATTGGAACATTGAAGAATAAAATATGTTTCGTTACTTTAATTCTCATTGTAGCATCAAGCTTCAACAGCTTTGGCCAATTGAATATTGAAGCATCACTAGGGTACCACACATACGATATGTCCATGCTAAAGGAAGCCCAAAATGAAGGTCTCAGCACCATTCCTTTTAACGCTCAAATAACCGATGATTTTCCATCGTACTTCGGCTATGACTTCCTCGGGTATTACTCTTTTAACTCTGTCTCTAAATTACAATTCGGTATAGGACTTCTATTTAATTACACCTCAACCGGAGGTAGAATTAGCTATAGCGATTATTCTGGAACATTTTACGATGATCAGCGACTAACAAGAACAGGTAGTGGTGTGTTTCTGACTTTAGAATATTTGAATTCCGATAGATTTACTCTTTCCTTTGATTGTACACCTACACTTACTGTTAGTACAATGGACTTAATTTACCATTTAAATATCTATAAAGAACTATATGAGCACCACAGCCTTGAGGCTCAAAGTATAGGTCTAAACATACACCTAGGAGTAAAATCTAAGGTGTACGTTTATAAGAACATTTACACTTTTGGTAAAATTGGATACGAAATTGACGCTTTAGAAAGCAATATGTACGTAACTGGAGAGGGGGACATTTACCTTACTAATACTGAAGGAGATCCCATATATCCTAATTGGACTGGATTGAGGTTTAGCTTGGGAATTGGGGGCAGTTTGTTCAGGAACTAACCATTGTTAACCTTTCGTCTTCTTATAAACCGCCATCGCCAGCCTCAATTTGTAATAGGGTATTTCCTCCTTAAAATGATCAAATAGAGGCTTAAGCTTATCGGGTTCTCCCAGTTCCTTGATGGCGGGTATGATTCTATTCTCTTCTGCCTCAGTCAGGAATTTTCGCATTTCTACATCCTTGCCCTGCTCATACAGCGTGGCTATGTGAGAGTAAATCGTCACGATATTGAGCTGCCGTTTTCCAGCAATCTCATCAGGACTCAGCCCCTCTTTGAGCAACTCGAATGTCACGATATGAGTGGCTCCTTTTACTTTCTCCCCTTGCTCAGTTTTTTCTTTGATGTAGGCAATGACCTCACGAATGAAACGATCTCCGTACTGATCTACCTTGCGCTGACCCACTCCTGAGACCTCCAGCAATTTATCCTCATCCGTCGGTCGCTGTGAGGCCATATCCTCAAGAGTGGCATCATTGAAAACCACATAGGCCGGAACAGCCTGCTCCTCGGCAATTTTCTTCCTCAGGGCCTTAAGACGTGCAAACAACTCATTGGCTT
This sequence comes from Reichenbachiella ulvae, assembly GCF_025833875.1. NCBI lineage: Bacteria > Pseudomonadati > Bacteroidota > Cytophagia > Cytophagales > Reichenbachiellaceae > Reichenbachiella > Reichenbachiella ulvae. The sequence goes on from NZ_JAOYOD010000001.1 coordinate 3,391,541, forward strand.
GCTGCTCTGATTTTTTCGGCTTGGCTTGAGCCAGTCGCTGCTTTCTTTCATCCAAGCTTTCTGGCTTAGTGATCTGAACAGGAACCTCTGCCTTTAGCGCTCGCTTACCTAGCTCAGTGATCCGTAGTGCATTGTGCTGATCAAAGGCAATCTCCAACAACCCTAGATTCAAAAACTGTCCAATGAAATGCTGCCATTCGAAATAGCTGTGCTCCTTTCCTGCTCCGTAGGTCTTGATCTCATGTAGCCCCAACCGAAAAACTTCCTGTTGTTTCGAGCCTCTCAGAATATCGATGAGCAGTCGCATCCCTACTTTCTGCCGAGCCCTCACTAGAGCAGAAATCGCCTTTTGTGCTAGCACAGTTCCGTCCATAAACTGCGGCGGATTACGACAAACATCACAATTGCCACAGTCCTTTTCCAGCTGCTCACCGAAATAGCTAAGCAGCACTTTTCTACGACAGGTAGTAGCCTCTGCATACTGCTGCATGCGCTGCAACTTAGCCTCCAACAAAGGCTTCTGCGGACTTTCTTCTATGAATTGTTTCAGCTGAACCACATCTCCATAACTGAAAAACAATAATGTTCTGGAGTCCAATCCATCCCTGCCTGCCCGGCCAATCTCTTGATAATAACTCTCCAGATTTTTCGGTAGGTTGTAGTGAATCACCCATCTCACATTCGACTTGTCAATCCCCATCCCAAAAGCAATTGTCGCGCAGACGATCTTCAAATCATCTCGTATGAACCTTTCTTGGGTTTTGTCCCGGACGTCCGAAGGTAGACCCGCATGATAAAAATCCGCATCTATCCCCTTCGCCTGAAGCTTTTCAGCTACTTGCTCACAGCTCTTTCTACTCAGACAGTATATGATCCCGGACTGATCTGGCGCCTGATTGATTAATCCTATGATCGTTTCCAGCCTCCCCTGCGCTGGCCTTACAGTCAGATCTAAATTGGGGCGATCAAATGAAGCCAAGAAGGTTTTAGCCTCTGGAATCCCCAACTGACTGGCAATATCATTTCGAGTCGCTTTATCCGCAGTAGCAGTCAGCGCCATGATTGGGGTCTGTGGAAACTGCTTTTTCAGAAAATCGAGCTTGGTATATTCGGGACGAAAGTCATGCCCCCACTGCGAGATACAGTGAGCTTCATCTACGGCTATCAGATTCAGATGAACAGATTGTAGAACATTGAAGAAATTACGGGTAAGAAGTTTCTCAGGAGAGACATAGACTATCTTCACCTCCCCTTGCATGAACTCCTCTTCAATTTTTTGCTGATCCTGAGCACTCAACGAACTATTCAAAAAAGCAGCAGAAACCCCATTTTGCTTTAAAGCCTCCACCTGGTCTTTCATCAATGAGATCAAAGGAGAAATCACAACTGCTGCACCATCCATCGTCAGAGCCGGCAGTTGGTAGCAGATCGATTTCCCCCCTCCGGTAGGCATGATCACCAGCGAATCATTACCCATCATACAATGATGCACCACCTCCTCTTGAAGTGGGCGAAATTTATTGAAACCAAAAACATCTTTGAGAATCTGTTGGGCTTTATCGGCAATAGCTGTTGTCATGGCTGGCAAAGTTGATGAGGAAAATACCAAAGGTAAAAATTATAGGGTACAAAAAAAGCAGCCCGTTACCAGGCTGCTCATGTCGTTGTTGGATTTGTAGTTATTTCAATTGCATCAACCAATAGGGGTTTTCAAACCATTTTTCTTCCATGATTTCCAAAATACCCGAGCGCTCCAGGGATTCGATGTAGTTATCTACAAGATTCACAAAAAGGGCATCATCATTAGGTAAAGCAATGCCTATTGGCTCTATTGTCATGGGGCGATCCAAAATCACCATGTCTTCATTGGGAAATTTGAGCATGGCATAGGCACATGTAGGGTAATCTGCGATCATCACATCTGCTTCATTATTTCTTATCTTCTCGATGGCGATATCAAAATTCTCCACCAACTCTAATTGCACCTGCGTCAGATACTTTTCTGCAAATTTTTGGCTTGTTGAACCTTTCAGGGTCACCACTTTGATGTCTGAATTGATATCCTGTGGATTGGTCGCGTTGGACAAGACCTGAGATTTCGTCAAGATCGACTTACCCGAGATCAAATAGGGCCCAACAAAAGCCGTTTTTACATTTCTACTTGGCGTGATGGTCATTCCTGAAATCACCAAGTCTACCTTTCCTTTAGACAAACTTGGTAGCAGCTCACCAAATGGCATCTCTACTAAGGTCAGTTTCAAATCCATAGAAGTAGCCAATAGGTTAGCCAGATCTACATCGAATCCAATCAACTGATCATTTTTATCTTTCATCGAAAATGGTGGTTGAGTTCCTGTTATTCCTATTTTCAACTCTCCACTTTTTACGATTTTGCTCAGTTTTTCCTGGGCTACCAGACTGCTCGAAACACCCAGCAGAACAGCAATTAGCAGATATATTTTTAGGGTTTTCATCGGTATAGATATTAATTTAAGATTTTATTTTCCTTTAGGTCTTTCAATAATATTTTGGCATATCTGGCCGCCAACGTACGTATATTAGATGATTCTAATACCTGCGATTGCCCAGTGTAGATGATACCAGTCTCTGTTTTGGCATCTGGACTCAAATCATACAATTGACACTCTATGATATAGCGTGTTTCTTCTGTATAGTAACCGGCGTCCTGCCATCCATAACCATAGCCACCATAGTATACATTATAACCATAGCGATAGTTATAGTAATTGTACATGTCGTAACCATATGGACCATAAGCATAGCCCGTATTACCAGGGTGGTATTGCGTCTCTTTCTTTTCGTCGACTGTGCTGGCCATAATCACCAAGTCAAAATTTTCCTTCTTGATGATACGTTGCATGTCCTCGTTGGAACTAATTTCATAGCTGGGCGGGATCAATGTCATTCCATGCCCCGCCGGGTAGCCTATTTCCATCAAAGCGTCCACGAGAGATTCCTCAAAAGCTAATCGGACATCCAGGCGCTGAAACATTCCAAAAACCACTACTTTTTTGAATTGATGAGGTTCATAGGCAGGACTTGTCCAGGACACCAATGAAGGGCTACATCCAGAAGTAGCCACTAGTATTAATAATATGAGTGATATGCCCAAATATCGAAAGGCAGACGGCTTGTAGAATAGCATGTGCTACTTTTTACGGGTTTGGTTCGATTATGAGTAGTGAAAATAACAAAAGTGATCGGAACGTTGAACTTTTGAGGGATATATATAAAACAAAAGGCAACTCATTAGCTGAGTTGCCTTTCGAATTTCATATAAATATTAGCGCTTAAGGCTTGAAATCTATCTTTCTCATACGAAGAGAAACCGGAGTTACCTCTACATATTCATCCTCATTGATGTATTCCAATGCTTCCTCTAAAGAGAATTTTTTAGCTGGAATAATCTTGGCATTGTTATCTGATCCAGAGGTTCTCATGTTGGTCAACTTCTTACCTTTCTGAATATTGATGGCCAGGTCATTGGCTCTAGAGTGCTCTCCGATCACCTGACCTATATAAAGATCCTCTCCCGGATCCACGAAGAAAATCCCTCTGTCCTGAAGTTTATCAATCGAATAAGCAGTACCCGGTCCAGTCTCCATAGATACCAAAGATCCATTTTGTCTACCAGCAATATCACCTTTGTATGGCTCGTAAGATTCGAAACGGTGAGTCATTACTGCCTCTCCAGCTGTTGCCGTCAAAACCTGATTTCTCAATCCGATCAATCCTCTCGCAGGAATATTGAATTCCAGGTGCTGAACATCGCCTTTTGGCTCCATTACAGTCAACTCGCCTTTTCTCTTAGTCACCAACTCGATGGCTTTACCTGAAGTTTCTTCTGGCACATCGATCACCAGGTGCTCGATTGGCTCGCATTTCACTCCATCAATCTCCTTGAAGATTACCTGAGGCTGACCTACTTGCAATTCATACCCCTCTCTTCTCATCGTCTCGATCAATACAGACAAGTGAAGTACACCACGACCATAAACCAGGAATTTATCCTCCGTATCGGTTTCCTGTACACGTAGGGCAAGGTTCTTTTCAGTCTCTTTCATCAAACGATCTCTCAAGTGTCTTGAGGTCACGAATTTCCCTTCCTTACCGAAGAAAGGAGAGTTGTTGATCGTGAAAAGCATGTTCATGGTAGGCTCATCCACTCCCACTCTCTCTAGTGGTTCTGGATTATCAAAATCAGTGATGGTATCGCCGATTTCGAAATCTTCTATACCAGTCACAGCACAGATGTCACCGCATCCGACAGTCTCTACACTTCTCTTGCCCAGACCTTCGAATATATGCAGTTCTTTAACTCTTACTCTCTTTACAGAACCATCTGCTTTGGTTAAGCCCAAGCTTTGCCCAACAGAAATTGATCCCTGGTGAATTCTGCCAATCGCGATACGACCTGTAAATGAAGAGAAGTCCAAAGAAGTAATTTTCATTCTTAGTACTCCTTCATTCTGCTCAGGAGCAGGGATTACGTCGATGATAGTATCCAACAATGGATTTACGCTGTCCGTCTCAACTTTCCAGTCGGTACTCATCCATCCATTTTTAGACGAACCATATAGCGTAGTAAAATCTAATTGCTCTTCAGTAGCTTCCAGGTTGAACATAAGGTCAAATACTTCCTCATGTACCTCGTCAGGTCTACAGTTTTCTTTATCTACTTTGTTGACCACCACTACTGGCGTCAATCCCAATCCAAGCGCCTTGCTCAATACAAATCGAGTCTGTGGCATGGCACCTTCGAATGCATCTACCAAAAGGATCACCCCATCAGCCATACTCAATACACGCTCTACTTCACCCCCAAAGTCGGCGTGACCAGGAGTATCAATGATGTTGATTTTTACTCCTTTGTAGTTAACGGATACGTTTTTCGAAAGAATGGTAATCCCTCTTTCTCTTTCAAGATCATTTGAGTCCAAGATCAACTCATTGTTGTCTTGTGACCTTTTAGCGTCATTGGCCTGAGCCGCATAAATGATTTTGTCAACCAATGTAGTTTTGCCATGGTCAACGTGAGCAATAATTGCTACGTTTCTGATTTCTGTCATTCTTTCTAGTATTGCAAATTTGGCGCAAAGCTACGCCTAAATATTGATATATCACCGACTTAATGTTCAGGCTTTTGAAGAATTAATCCTACTTCTGACTTTGCCGGACGGTTCTTAGATCTTGTCGACTTGCCAGATCACATAAGCATAGATAGCAAAACGTGCCAGGCGACTCAATCCGATTAGTAGAAAATTTGAAGTTTTGTAGCCTACCGCTCCGGTAATCATACATATGGCAGAAAAGGGAATGGGAGTCACTGCAGCTATGAAAATCATAAATCCTCCAAAACGCCGAACATTGCGTTCAAGCTGCACACTCATACGCTCTTTAATTTTTCGATAGACCTTAAAATTGCTGAAGCTGCGACCAAAGTAAAAACCAATCACGCCTGCTGCGTAGGATATCAAAGACAATATCAAAGTATATAACACATAATGAGCAGCTCCTCCCTGATGCAATGACCATATCATGAATAACTCCGGAGGAATAATTCCAAACAGTACTTCGGACAAAGTGAAAGTGCTAAAAACCAAAATAGGCTTATCCGCAATCTCTTCCATGAACTGGTTGTACCAATCCTCGAAATACGACTTGGCTATCCAAAATACCACTACAATCAATAGGAGCCAAACCAGCCCTTTGATCAGATTGGATACCAGATAGCGATATTTGCTATTTCTAATCTTCACTTGTCCAATAAGATAATGGATTAAAATTCTTCGAATTTTTCATCTGTATCCGCCAGAGATGGCGCAGGAGTGGATGGAGTATCATCACTTTCAGATTCTAAAGCATCTGATTCCTTTGCTTTGAGATCCTCCTCGGTACCAATTGACACATTCCAATAAGGGTCCTCTAAATCATAGTAGTTGTTGTTGTATTGCGTCAGCATGATTTTCACTGCATAATTCAACCGATTCAGGGCATCTGTTTGATAGTCCTTTCGGTTCATGGGATGAAAGATGAAAAATTTAATGATCGGAAAAGCTTTCTTTCTCAATTCACCTAAAATAGACGGGATCCTAATGTCGTCACTGTTTTCTGCATTACTGATCCGATCAATGGCTTCCTGACAATACAAGGCCATTCCTGAAAGCAAATCAAAGTAAGGCCACACCTGACCATTCTTACTATTCTTTAGCTCAGCTATATATTCTTCACAAAAAACTCGCAAAATACTGAGCTGTGGTACACATAGCGTAGGTTGCGTATAGACATTAGGTTGCCAGAGAATCTCCCGAAATGTAAAAATGGAAGGCAAAAGCTCCGTATCATAGTTCTCTTCCTTTTTCAGATTCTGAATATCTTCAGACCCTAAACGATCGATCACAATGCCGCCTGCCACCAATTCATAGACCCATACATTTCCCTGCTCAGCGCCTTTGGGCTCTGGTGCCATTTCCATAAACTCCCAAATTTCATTCAGGTCTACCCTCATATTTTGCTAGTGATTCCGAACAAATATATCCAATCCAAGGCATTCATTTTTTTGGTACGAGGATCTTCAATGATCGAGGTAAAATTTCTACGCGATTTTCCTCCAACAAACCAATCGGCTCTCCATCCAAATGCCCACAAGTAAAGGTCGTGTTGATTTCAATCTTATTGGCGCGTTTGATCTCGACCCCATGTCCATTCTTTAATCTTTTGGTAAAAAGCTTGAATGCAAAAGTCAAAGCATTCCATCCTTTCATGGATTTAACAATGACTACTTCTAAAAAACCATCACTGCTATCCGCATCTGGAGCAATGTAAGCATTGTTGCCATACTGACTGCCATTAGCGATGCTCAATAGGAATGCTGATCGATTGAGTACCTTTCCATCCAATACCAATTCAACTCTTTGTGAATCAAAACCCAAAAATTCTCTGACAGTTAAAAACAAGTAGGAGAAAAAGCCTCTCTTGCCATGCGTATCAAACACATGGGCAATATGTGCATCAAACCCCACACCTGCCACATTCAAGAACAAGTTACCATTGAATAGTGCCGTATCCATACTTTCTATAGTGGCATGATTCAGCATATCCAGTGACTTCCTAATATCAGATGCCCAACCTATGTGATAGGCCAACCCATTGCCAGAGCCCCTGGGGAGTATTCCCATAGGGACTTCCGAATGAATCAAGCCTTGAGCTACCTCATTGATAGTGCCATCGCCACCTACAGCTATCACCCAGTCTAGGTTTTCTTCTGTAGCCTTGTGAGCACGCACCGTTGCATCTCCCCTTTCGGTGGTATAGTACAGCTGCCATTCAAACTTATCCTGATCCAACACTTCCTGAATCAGACCCTCTAAATCCAACTGAGCAGCGTTCCCAGAGATAGGGTTCGCGATGAAAAGTATCTTTTTTCTCACTATTGGTTTTTGATTAAAAACAAAAAAGACCAGCAAAAACCGGTCTTTAATTTCTTTGTCAATTGATATTAACTTCTTTTCGCTCCGAACTTATAGGAAAGGCCTAGGCCCACAACGGATTTAAATTGCCATCGGTCTTCTTCGGTACTCAGGTCAGGATCTCCATTGATGTCATTTTCATAAAACTTAATATCGTAATCGTATATAGTCTGTAAAAAGACAGAGGCAGAAAAGAAATCATTCACCTTCAATGTCAATGCATTTTCCCAGTTCACATCGATTTTCTCAGGGTTTTTCATGTAGTTTGAGAAGAGTAAGAGGTTAGATACCAAAGTGGTATTCTTCATAATCTCTTTATTGAATGATGCTTTGACTGTTGCACCAAATTCATAACGAACCTGCTGACCTGTACCAGCTATGATCACGCCATTATTGTCTCTATCGGCCCCTTCGACACCAAAAGAACCTAAATCAGCCAACCTCTGATCCATTACGAAAGTAGTTTTACCCGAAAGTGGTCCAATAGAAACGTCAAAATAATCTGTGGGCTTATAGTCAAAACCAATAGTCGCTAACAAATAGCCTGGAGCCATAAATTTAGAAATATAGTTATCAGGATCATCCACGTTGTACCCTTCAGCAAATTGCGTCCGAAAATCCAACATGGCATTGTAATACCATTTACTCTCACCGATCTTACTTCCGTATTGTGAGGTTAGGATAATCCTATCATCCGCTTTTTTAAGATCAGAGCCACTCTCCTGAATAAAGCCGAACCCCATGTCAATGGTATTTTTCCAGACGGTACTTCCCTTTTTAAAGTCGAAAAAATAGTTAAAAAAACTACCCCCAGACCAGCTATCAACCCCACCGGCTGACCAGTTTGCTAGAGTAGTTGCATTAGCAGTCAAGCTTACTGCTCCTCCTTTCTTCCAATAGGTAGTGTCTTTCTTTGCTTCTGATTCTGTCTGTGAAAAGCCAATAAATGGGCAAGCTATTAATAGGGCGAGAAGATACCGTTTCATGATTTAGATTAATTGATTAACAAATACGCGACGAAATTAGCCCAAAATACGAAAATGTCTATTTATCTCTTTGTTAATTATTCATAGCTGTTCACCTTGGCGTCATTTTCCTTCAATATCCTTCTCAGAATTTTCCCAACATTAGACTTGGGTAGCTCATCACAGAACTCCACATGCTTGGGGCATTTATATGCGGTCAAATTTTCTTTCGAATAGGCCAATACTTCTTCTTCTGTCAAAGAATCATCTTTCTTAACTATAAAAACCTTCACAGCCTCCGTCGATCTCTTACTCGGGACACCTATAGCCCCCACCTCCAAAATTTTCGGATGGCCTGCCAATGCATCCTCAATTTCGTTAGGATAAACATTGAACCCCGACACGAGGATCATTTCCTTCTTTCGATCTACAATTCTCAAGAACCCTTCTTCGTCCAATGTGGCGATATCGCCTGTTTTGAACCAGTCGCCTTCCATTACCTCTTTGGTTTCTTCAGGCTTCTCCCAGTAGCCTTTCATTACTTGTGGACCTTTGGTCCATAGTTCACCAGGCTCATTCAAACCTACCTCATTACCATCATCGTCCATCAATTTCACATCCGTACTTGGCATGGGCACGCCTATTGAGCCGATTCTATGATTTCCATCCATGGGGTTGACGCATAGCACAGGAGAAGTCTCTGTCAGACCATATCCTTCCACTAAGACACATCCTGTCACTTGCTGCCATTTTTCGGCCACAGCCTTCTGAACTGCCATGCCTCCACCTATTGCCGCTTTGAGTTTACTAAAATCCAGTTTAGCAAAAGCCTCTTGATTTAAAAGCCCATTGAATAGTGTATTGACTCCAGTGATCACTGTAAACTGATGCTTTCCCATCTCCTTGATAAAGGCCGGCATATCGCGCGGATTGGTAATCAATACATTGTGAGCCCCATACTTGAACATGGTGAAACAATTACTAGTCAGAGCAAAAATGTGATAAAGTGGCAGAGCCGTAATCACAATATCTTTCCCCTTTATCAGTTTCACATCGAGCCAACCGCTGACCTGTTCGAGATTAGCCACCAGGTTTCGGTGTGTCAACATAGCACCCTTGGCTACACCAGTCGTTCCACCGGTATACTGCAAGAAAGCCAAATCGTCTCCCATTAATTCTATTTGTCTAAAATGCTTCTTTTGGCCCAACTTCATCGCATCATTGAATTTGATCGCTGTGGGCAATGAAAAGCTGGGCACCATTTTCTTCACTCTCTTTACGACAAAGTTGGTAATCCACTTTTTCAGTCCAACGAACAAATCACCAATCTCAGTTGTGATGATGTACTCTAATGGCGTATCACTTAGAATCTTCTCTAGGTTGAAAGCAAAATTTTCTACAATTACAATAGCCCGAGCTCCTGCATCATTGATCTGATGTTTCATCTCCGAAGCTGTGTACAGTGGATTTATATTTACCACAACTAATCCACATTTGAGTGCCGCAAACATGGCCACAGGATATTGTAGCAAGTTGGGCATTTGAATGGCAACCCTGTCTCCTTTCTCCAGTTTGGTTTCATTCTGAAAAAAACTGGCCATTTGATCTACCTTTTCTTCTAGTTCAGAATAGCTCAAAACCTTACCCATATTTTCCATGGCAGGCAGATCTGCAAACTCTGTAAACACTGAATCCATCAAATCAACCAATGAAGAGTAGTGATCCGGATCTATTTCGTGAGGAATCCCTTTTGGATATTGTTTATACCAAGGATAGTCTTTCATATTATGCTGTTTAATCTATTTGAGTGCAATCAGGTTGGAATCGAGCCAATAAATATGCCGATAGAAAATGGAATAGCAAAGAAAGGATCGTGAAAAAAGGGCGAAAAGAAATTACATTTGCGTTTAAATGAAAAAAGTCTGGTATAAACCAGACTCTTTCATTAAACAACATTAACCCAAAAATGATAGCTGTAGGAGAAGGATTCGAACCTTCACGAGGCAGTTAGTCGCGAGTTGCGATTTATCCCTTATCCTCACCCCCGAGACAGGGGGGCATGGCTGCCGATTTCATCATCCTACAGTATGTAAAAGAACTATTTCTATTTCTTTTGCCTTTGTGATTACAAATTTACAACAACTCACCGGAATATTAAAAATATTCCATAAAATAACTGAAATATTTAGACGTGATTCAATAAATTATTATAATTGTTGAGTATTTAACAAAATGACTTGTGAATCATGCCGAAAAATTATGAAATTGATGAAGTGGATTTGAAAATCCTCTCTCACTTGATGCAGGACGCAAAAACTCCCTACACTGAGATAGCCAAAAAGGTCTATGTATCAGGCGGAACCGTACATGTCCGTATGAAGAAGCTCGAGGAAATGGGGGTGGTCAAAGGGACAACCCTACAACTTGATTATGCCAAACTGGGCTTTGATGTCACTTGTTTTCTAGGTGTATATCTACAAAGAAGCTCCTTATATGATCAGGTAGTAACTGAGCTCAAACAAATTCCTGAAATAGTAAGGATCCATTATACCACAGGTAATTATAATATTTTCATCAAGATACATTGTAGAGATACCAATCACCTAAGAGAAGTCCTGCACGACAAAATCCAAAAGGTAGAAGGAATCGAAAGAACAGAGACTTTTATCTCTTTGGACGAAAGTATGAGTCGCCCGATTCAACTTTCTTAATAAATCCTCTCTTCATTGGGTGTTGAGAGTAAAGCAGTTTACTTTTAAGACAAACACCCGAAAATGAAGAAAATTACTATCCATAAAAGCACCATAGAACTGGAGTCAGTCGATGGTGCTTTTGTCATTAATGGCCAAAGGCATGAGCCCAATCTGGTGAAAAACCCAGATGGAAGCCTCCATATGTTACTAGGCCAACACTCCTTTACAATTGATATTGTCAGCTCTGATCCTAAAACCAAACAGGTTAGCCTCCTGATTGATGGGCGTCCCCTGGAAGTCAATATGAAGGACGAACTGGATTTAGCTCTTGAAAAAATTGGTTTTGACGCTAGTCATCTCAATAAAGAAAATGAAATCAAGGCACCAATGCCAGGTACCATCCTGGGTTTAATGGTAAAAGAAGGAGATGAAGTAAAGGAGGGAGACACACTATTGATATTGGAAGCCATGAAAATGGAAAATGTAATCAAAAGCCCAACTGACGGGACAGTCCAAAGCCTATTGGTTCAGAAAGGAGATGCAGTAGAAAAAGGCAAAATTTTATTGATCTTTTAAAAGGTGAGGAAATCCATTCTATATTTGTGAAATTTCAAAATCACAAGAGGAATAATACCTGACAGATGAAGTACAAAAGAATTTTATTGAAGCTAAGCGGCGAGGCATTGATGGGTAACAATCAATACGGAATTGATGCTTCTAGGCTAGAACAGTATGTCGAGGACATCAAACAAGTTCACGAACAAAATGTAGAAATTGCCATCGTGATAGGTGGAGGAAATATCTTCCGTGGTGTTCAGGCCGAAAGCTCAGGTATCGACCGAGTACAAGGTGACTACATGGGTATGCTCGCCACAGTGATCAACGCCATGGCACTTCAGTCAGCTTTGGAAAAAGCAGGACTATACACCAGGCTCATGTCCGGAATCAAGATTGAAGAAGTGTGTGAGCCATTCATCAAAAGACGTGCGGTACGTCACTTAGAAAAAGGCAGAATAGTGATTTTTGGGGCGGGTATTGGTAACCCTTACTTCACCACAGACTCTACTGCCAGCTTGAGAGCGATCGAAGTAGAAGCCGATGTGGTACTAAAAGGAACGAGAGTAGATGGCGTCTATACAGCTGATCCAGAAAAAGATCCAAGTGCTACCCGTTATACCAATATTAGTTTTCAGGAGGTGTATGAGAAAGGCCTTAATGTAATGGACATGACTGCCTTCACTCTTTGTCAGGAAAACAAACTGCCAATCATCGTCTTTGATATGAACAAAAAAGGCAACTTGAAGAACATCGTACAAGGCGAGGATGTTGGTACTCTAATTGCTTAAAATTAAATTCAATAACACAATTATATAATCTTATTAGACATGGAAGAGATCGAAATGTTTTTGGAAGAAGCCAAAGAACTAATGGATAAATCCGTAACCCATTGCCATCAAGAATTGACTAAAATCCGAGCAGGTAAGGCTATGCCAAATATGCTGGACGGTTTGATGGTGGACTATTACGGCAGTCCTACACCGATCAATCAGGTGGCATCTATCACTACTCCTGATGCGAGAACTTTATCTGTCAAGCCATGGGAGAAAAATATGATTGGTGAAATTGAAAGAGCCATTATCAACAGTGATCTAGGTCTAAACCCTCAAAATGATGGAGAACAAGTAAGAATTAACATTCCTCCATTGACAGAAGAGAGAAGAAAAGATTTGGTGAAACAGGTAAAAGCTGAAGGCGAAAACGGAAAAGTGAGTATTCGCAATGTCCGTAAAGACACCAATGACTCTCTGAAAAAACTCTTAAAAGATGGGGTTTCTGAAGATGCTGTAAAAGACGCCGAAGCAGAAGTACAAAAATTGACTGATAGCCACGTGGTAAAAATCGATCAATTGATCTCGGACAAGGAAGAAGACATCATGACCATCTAAGGGATGACATGATCCTAAAAAAATTACAAACACCGGGAAGTTCTCGGTGTTTTTTTTATTGATAAAACTTCCTGCTTTTGATCAGAAATTCAACTTCTGTTGGCACCAAATATTTGATCGAATTATCATTTTTGATAGAATCTCGGATAAAAGTCGCTGATATATGCAGCATAGGCGCTTCTATCATTTCAGCATGATCCTCAAAATTGATTTTAGGCTTTTGCACATTAGGTCTTGGGTAGACTATTAATCGATGATGCTCCAGTATCTCCTCGTAATTTTTCCACTTATGAAAATGAGTCAGATTATCTTCTCCAATAATCAACTTAAACTCATTCTGAGGGTGTTTTTCAGCTAATACAGCTAGAGTAGTTGCCGTGTAACTTGGTTTAGGAAGGTTGAACTCAATATCTGAAGCCTTCATCTGTGGTTGATCCTGAATCGCTGCATTCACCAAATCCAGTCGGTCAAATTCATGTAAAAGGCTGTTATTTTTCTTGAATGGATTCTGAGGGCTGACTACAAACCACAATTCATCCACCCGACCAGAATCCACCACAGCTTGAGCTATTATCATATGCCCAATATGTATGGGATTAAAGGATCCAAAAAAAAGACCTACCTTCTTTTTTACGCTCATGAAGTCAGAAACTCTTTGACTACTTTTTCACTTTTTTCGAAAGACTCGTCCAGGTCTTCGTTGACAATCGTCATGTCAAACTTATTTTCAAAAGACATTTCAAAGTTCGCCTTGAAAAGTCTACGACTTAAACTTTTTTCATCTTCTGTACCACGGTCCTTGAGACGTTCTGCCAATACCGACATATCAGGCACCTTCACGAAAATCGCCAAAGCCTTATCACCAAAGTATTGCTTCAGATTGAGACCTCCCTTCACATCAACATCAAATATCACATGCTGGCCATTTGACCAAATTCTTTCAATCTCTGACTTGAGCGTACCATAAAAATTCCCTTCGTACACTTCTTCCCACTCTATAAATTCATCCTTGTCAATTTTATCTTTGAATTGTTCTGGAGATAAGAAATAATAGTCTTTACCGTCTGTTTCGGTACGCCCTCTTTTGTCACGGGTAGAGGCTGAAATACTAAATGACAATTCCGGAAATTGGCTCAATAGATATTTTACGATAGTGGTTTTTCCAGATCCAGATGGAGCGGAAAAAATAATGGCTTTGCCTTGATGCATAGATGATTTTAGAGCGTTGTATTCTCTATTTTAGTTCTGATAGATTCAGCCAGATCAGACGGAACCGCTCGATCGACGATTTTTTGTTTGATGGCCATTTTCAATTCTTGCTCCAAATTTAGGTGATCTACACATTTTAAACACATTTTGAGATGCCTTCTCAAATATACTTCCTGATCAGGCGTGGCTTGGTCATCAATCACATCATGAATGAGATCCATATATTCTGCACAATTTGCCATTCCTGTTTTGAATCTTACGTTGTTGATTAATTTCTTTACTCCCACTTCCTCTTCTATCTAATAACCCATTTTTGCCGCATATGTCGACAGCCTTTCCTTCAACAAATTTCTTGCCCGATGTATTCGGGACCGAACCGTACCTATAGGTACATCCAAGATTTTGGACATCTCCTCGTAGGTAAACCCTTCTAAATCACACAATATAATCACTGTTCTGAAATCCACATCTAAGCTATTTAGTGCATTTGTGATTTCATCACCAATCATATTCTTAACCATATCCACTCTGAGATCGGTAGTTGTTGCTGGTTTATCCGTATCCTTAGAATTATAAAAACCTTCAACCTCCTGATAATCTACCTTCGCTGGCTGCTTACTTTTCTTGCGATAATCATTGATGAAGCTGTTTTTCAATATTCGAAACAACCATGCCTTGGCATTAGTTCCACGCTGAAAAGAATTAATAAACCTATAAGCTTTCATAAAGGTGTCCTGAACCAAATCTTTGGAGTCGTCCTCATCATAGGTCAATTTGAAAGCAAAATTATAAAGTGCACCCAGATGAGGCATAAACTCTGCCTCAAAGAGTTGTTTACTTTCTTTCTCTGAGTACTCTTGTTTTCCCGTGTGATCCTCTTCCATTCTTGGCAAGCTGCTAACCTATTACTAAAGCATCTGTTAACGGCATATTTTTCATGAAGTTTCCTATCCGACAAATTACCAAGAATTGCTAAGAAACAAAAAAGCCCAAGACATAGTCTTAGGCTTCAATATCTATAAAACTAAACTCCTAAGAGCTCAATAATTAGTATCTGTAATACTCTGGCTTGTATGGTCCTTCTACCGTTACACCTATGTATTCTGCTTGTTCTACACTCAGTACGTCAAGCTCCACTCCGATCTTCTTCAAATGCAGCATAGCTACTTTCTCATCAAGATGCTTTGGTAGCATGTATACTTTGTTTTCGTATTGATCCGTGTTAGTCCACAGTTCGATCTGAGCCAAAGTTTGGTTTGTGAATGAATTAGACATTACAAATGATGGGTGACCAGTTGCACATCCCAAATTCACCAAACGACCTTCTGCCAACAAGATGATATGTTTCCCATCTAAGTCATAAAGATCCACTTGTGGTTTGATCTCATCCTTCGATGCATTTTGGTTCAACCATGCCACATCGATTTCATTATCAAAGTGTCCAATGTTACAAACGATCGTTTTGTCCTTCATCGCTTTGAAATGACGTCCTACTACGATGTCCTTGTTACCCGTAGTAGTAACTACGATATCTGCCTCAGATACGGCATTATCCATTTTCTTCACTTCAAAACCATCCATTGCAGCCTGCAGCGCACATATTGGGTCGATTTCTGTCACGATCACTCTCGCACCAGCCCCTCTCAAGGAAGCTGCAGAACCTTTCCCAACATCACCGTACCCTGCAACGACAGCTACTTTTCCCGCCATCATTACATCAGTAGCTCTTCTGATCGCATCTACCAAAGACTCCTTACATCCATATTTGTTATCAAATTTAGACTTAGTCACAGAGTCATTTACATTGATAGCTGGCATAGGCAAGGTGCCTTTAGCTTCTCTCTCCTGAAGTCTATGAACACCAGTAGTCGTTTCTTCAGATAGACCTTTGATGTCTTTCACCAACTCTGGATATCTATCCAACACCATGTTGGTTAAATCTCCACCATCATCCAAAATCATATTCAAAGGCTTACCACCTTCGAATGCAAACAAAGTCTGCTCGATACACCAATCGAATTCTTCTTCATTCATGCCTTTCCAGGCAAACACTGGAATCCCTGCTTCTGCTATAGCAGCTGCAGCATGATCCTGAGTAGAGAATATGTTACAAGAAGACCAAGTTACTTCTGCACCAAGCTCAACCAATGTCTCAATTAATACAGCGGTTTGGATGGTCATGTGTAAACATCCTGCGATTCTAGCTCCTTTTAGAATTTTAGAAGCACCATACTCTTCTCTCAAAGACATCAAACCTGGCATTTCTGCCTCGGCCAATTCAATTTCTTTGCGACCCCAAGCGGCCAAACTGATATCTTTTACTTTGTGTTTTAATTGTGTATCTATCATTATCTTCTATGAATTTCAAAATTCGGTAAGCAAAGGTAATGCAAATGAGACAAACCAATTACGGTTTTTAAGGGCTACTATCAACGAATTGTCAATCTAAAAAGCTGACTTCCTTGAAATTGTAAGTTCTGAGACATTGTTGATCCCAGACCATCAGTTGACCGTTCTCATTCACCCCTTTTATGATCCCTCTAAATTTTCCTTTTCCGTCCTGAAAGTTTCTTTCCCTCTCCTTACCAAATAAGCTTGCCTCATACTCACTCATCAAGTTAATCCCCTCTTGTACTTGAGAATATCTCTTTTCTATTTGAATCAAAACTTCTTCCGCCAACTCGTCAAGGTTCACCTCTACCTTATTATGGATAATCAAACTGGTGGCATTGGGTAATTCAAATGACACCTGATTCGCATTGAGGCCAATCCCTACTACTGAATAATCAATCTGACTTCCTCTAATGGTATTTTCTATCAAAATACCACCAAGCTTTTTCTCTCCTAGATAGATATCATTCGGCCACTTCACTTTTAGTTGCTCATTGGTAAACTTCCTAATCGCGTCTAAGATACCAAGAGAAACAATGGTATGGAGTTGGAATTGCCTATCGAGAGAGACAAAATGTGGCTTGATAATGAATGAAAAAGTCAGGTTCTTACCCGGCTCTGAATGCCAGCTATTTCCTCGCTGTCCTTTGCCTGCAGTTTGATCTTCAGTGATCACCACCATACCTTCCCTGGCATGGCCATGGTTCACTAATGACATGGCTACTTCGTTAGTAGAATGACATTGTGGCAGAAAGATGACCTTTTTACCTAGAAATTGAGTTTTGGCAAAGAATTTATGCAAGATTAATTGATTAATTTTGTGCAAAATTAGAGACAATATATGACAGAAGTAAAGGGAGTTAAAGAATCTGAGCAATTAGAGGAGATAGTGGTCAAAGGAATGCAAGAAAAAAAGGCTTCTGATATAGTTGTCATTGATTTGAAAGAGATCGGAAATGCAGTTGCCAATTATTTCGTAATTTGCTCAGGAAATTCTGACACTCAGCTCGATGCAATAGCCGACTCAGTAGAAGAAGAAGTCTATAAAGCACTGGGCATCAACCCCTGGCAAAAGGAAGGCAAAGAAAACAAAGAGTGGATTTTGCTAGACTATGCCGACGTAGTGGTTCACATCTTTAGAAAGGATCGTAGAGAATTTTACTCACTCGAAAAGCTCTGGGGAGACGCCAAGGTGACTCAGATAGAAGATTTATAAACCTGGCAAGCGATATCGCGTTACAAAGATTTTTAAGAATAAAACATAATGGCAGAAAAACCAAGAACAAAAAATACGGCCGGCCAGCCCAATGGAAATAAGCCGAATTACCAAATATGGGTAATCATTGGCTTGATGACCTTCATTTTCGGCATATCGTATTTTTCGAATAACAATTCCGCAAAAGAGATTTCCTTCAAGCGATTTGAAGACATGGTAATGAGCCATGACGTGAAGCGTGTCGTTTTGATCGGCAATCAAAACATAGTTGAAGTTACCCTCAAGGAAGAAGCATTAGAAAACAGCAAGTACAAACTAGAGTTGGAGAACCAAAACAGCCTCGGCATGTCTGGTTCAAACCCTCATTACTTCTTCAAAATTGAAAGCAAAGACATTTTCGTCAAAAAGAAAGACGAACTGAATGCCAGACTGAATGGTGGTGCTGACTATGAGTATCTAGTTGACGAAAGATCAGACTACACTAACATATTTCTTAACTCCGGATTCTTCATTATTATCATCTTAGGATTCTGGTTTTTGATGAGAAGAATGACTGGCGGTGGCGGTCCAGGTGGTCAAATTTTCAACATAGGAAAATCAAGAGCTGCTCTATTTGATGCTGAAAACAAAGTGAAAATCACCTTCGACAATGTAGCTGGTTTAGACGAAGCAAAA
This sequence comes from Reichenbachiella ulvae, assembly GCF_025833875.1. NCBI lineage: Bacteria > Pseudomonadati > Bacteroidota > Cytophagia > Cytophagales > Reichenbachiellaceae > Reichenbachiella > Reichenbachiella ulvae. Next base: position 3,410,126 of record NZ_JAOYOD010000001.1, read on the forward strand.
GAAGAGGTGAAAGAAATTGTAGAGTTCCTGAAAAACCCAACCAAGTTCACCAAGTTAGGTGGTAAAATCCCTAAGGGAGCGCTATTGGTAGGCCCTCCAGGTACAGGTAAAACTTTGCTAGCGAAAGCAGTAGCTGGTGAAGCAGGTGTCCCTTTCTTCACATTGTCAGGCTCTGACTTTGTTGAGATGTTTGTAGGAGTGGGTGCTGCCAGAGTTAGAGACTTATTCAAACAAGCAAAAGAAAAAGCGCCTTGTATTGTATTTATTGATGAGATCGATGCAATCGGTAGATCAAGAGGGAAAGGCCAAATGCCAGGATCTAATGATGAAAGAGAAAACACACTCAACTCTCTACTTGTAGAAATGGACGGTTTCTCTACCGATTCTGGGGTAATTATTCTGGCTGCTACTAACAGACCAGACGTGCTAGATTCTGCTTTGCTAAGACCTGGAAGATTTGATAGACAAATCGGTATTGACAAACCAGATATTATTGGAAGAGATGCTATTTTCAAAGTACATCTAGGACCTTTGAAAATCGACAAGAAGGTAGATTCCAAAAAATTAGCAGCACAAACTCCTGGGTTTGCAGGTGCTGAAATCGCCAACGTTTGTAACGAAGCAGCGTTGATAGCTGCAAGAAAAGACAAGAAGGCAGTAGATCTCAAAGACTTCCAGGATGCCATTGACAGAGTGATTGGTGGTTTGGAGAAGAAAAGCAAGATCATCTCTCCTGAAGAAAAGAAAATTGTGGCTTATCACGAAGCTGGACATGCAGTTGCAGGCTGGTTCCTCGAACATGCAGATCCATTGGTAAAGGTAAGTATCGTCCCAAGAGGTATGGCTGCTTTGGGGTATGCGCAATACTTACCAAAGGAGCAGTACCTCTACCAAACCGAACAACTGCTAGACGAAATGTGTATGGCCTTGGGTGGTAGAGCTGCAGAGGACATCGTCTTTGGTAAGATATCTACAGGGGCACTTAGTGATCTGGAAAGAATCACAAAAATGGCATACAGCATAGTGACTGTATATGGTATGAACGAGGCGATAGGAAATCTTTCTTTCTACGATTCTAAGCAATCTGAATACAATTTCAACAAACCATATTCGGATGCTACTGCGGAAAAAATAGATAAAGAGGTCAAGACTATTATCGACCAGGCCTATGCCCGAACCAAAGATCTGTTGACAGATAAGAAAGAAGAATTGGAAAAAATCGCTCAGGCACTTCTTGAGAAGGAAATCATTTTCCAGCAAGATCTGGAAGACTTGATTGGTAAACGTCCATTCGAAAAAGAAACAAACTACCAGGCCTTTACCAATGGCAAAGGAGTAGAAGAACAAAAAAATGAAGAGGCGCTCGAAGAATTAAAATCTACAGTTAAATCAGAAGTAGAACAAGAGGATTCGAAAGACTCAGAACTCGACAGGGATTTAGAACAATCCTCTGCTGAAAATCCAAAGTAAAAAAATTAAATTGGGGCTTTTATCAAGCCCCAATTTTTTTTGATGGATCTTCATATCCCAGAACTACAACCCGGAAAAAAGATATATTTCGCCAGTGATTTTCATCTTGGCTCACCTGATCTCGTCTCTTCAATTGCCCGGGAAAAAAAGATTGTCAATTGGCTAAAATCAATTACTAACGATGCGCAAGCACTAGTATTGGTTGGAGACTTATTTGATTTTTGGTTCGAATACAAAAAATCAATTCCTAAAGGACATATACGTTTTCTCGGACAACTAGCAACCATGGCTGATCTAGGAATCCCCATCATTGTCTTTGTGGGTAATCATGACCTGTGGCTAAAAGATTATTTAAAAGAACAGCTAGGGGCTAACATCATACATCACCCCAAGTCATTTAGCTTAAATGACAAAAAATTTTACATCGCTCATGGTGATGGTTTAGATCCAAAGGATAAAAAATTTCGAGCAATTAAGGCGGTATTCACCAACCCCATATGTCAATACCTTTTTCGTTGGCTACATCCAGATATAGGAATCGCACTTGCAGACTGGTGGTCCAGCAAGAGTAAAGACAGTAAACTTGGACAACATGAAGATCAACATTTGGTAGACCATAGCCACAAGCTACACCAAAACTCTCCTCATGATTTTTACATATATGGCGATTGTCATGTTGCCAGAACAGAGACCATCGAAGAAGGCCTGTATTGCAACCTCGGCGATTGGATCCACCATTACTCTTATGCCGAATTTGACGGGAAAGATTTACACCTAAAACGTTTTCAAGAATGAGGTTTTGGCTTCTGTTTTTATTGTCTCTGTCGTCAACAGTTCAGGCCAAAGCTCAATGGAAATTGGTCAAAGAAATAGCAGGTGATTTCCAACAAATAGAAGTTGATCACAAAGGAGACATTTATACCATTCAATCGAATGGGACAGTTTCTAAATACAATAAAGAGGGAGCACTATTGGTAGAGTATTCTCCTAGCTTTAATCAACCAGTAGATCAAATAGACATCAATAGTCAATTCAAGGTATTTCTGTTCTATCGGGACTTTCAGGAGGCAGTCCTTCTCAATCGCTATTTATCAGACCCGGTTACTATCAATTTTTCAAATTATGACGTGAACTTTGTTTCGGATCTAGCTCCAGACCTCAATCAAAACCTATGGACAATCAATCTTGGCGACCTCTCAATGAAACTAGTCGATCCAATTCAAAAAAGAATTCTTGAAACCAAAAGCCTCGCAAAAATCCTGAATCAATCAAAAACGGATCAATTACAACTCAAAAGTCATAACAATAGAACGTACCTTATTCAGAACTATCAGAAAATATATGTTTTCGATAATCTCGGGAATTACACTTATTCATTTGATATAGACTCACCAAATGAGCCCTCCTTTTGGAAAGATGAACTCTATTTTAAGAACAAAGAAGAGCTCGTACTGATCAACCTATACAATCATGAAAAACGACGCTTTCAGATCCCAAATCAAAAAGCACAAAAAATTCGTTATACAGGGTCTCAGCTGATACTTTTGCATCCCACAGGATTAAGTATATATGACTAACTTAGCGCCCAATTGACTTCAATGAATTGAATGAAAATTAAACTAAGACATATTGGATTGAGTCTGGTCGCTTCGATGTGGCTTTTCGCTTGTGCCAACGATCCGGATTGTGCACTTGAGCAACCAGAAAGCATTGTTAAGATTGTGTTTTATGATAATGAAACGGAAGAAAAAACTGAGGTTAAGTATGATTTGATTGAGGCAAGCGGGAGTGACTCTATTTTATACAACCGAGCGGACACGTTAGCCTTATTCAACATGCCAGTCAACCCATCCGTTGACACACTGTCCTATTACTTTGTGACCGGTGTGAGTATTGATTCTGTGACCGTCACTTATCAAAGAAAACTGGACTGGCTATCGGAAGAGTGCGGGCCCTATTTCAAATTTAGCGAACTGAAAATCGTCACTCACACCTTCGATTCGATTAGTGTGACTGACCCAATAATTGACAAAGAAGTTAATGAAAATATCAAAATATATATTTTTTAGTTTCAGTCTTCTGTTTATAACTAAAACCCTATCTGCTCAGGAATATATATATGAAAAACGCGAGCGAGATTGGAAACCGTCAGAGGTGTTTTTTTCTGCCGATGTTGTTGGGCTTGGACGCTTGATTTCAGGAGATATTCAATCTGAGTTTCAAACGAAGATTGATTTCGACCAATTCTACCTTGCATTAGATGGTGGTAGAAGTGACCTATCTTCATCAGGAAACGGCTTCAACTATAGCAGTTCAGGATATTTTTTTAGAGTTGGGCCTCAAGCGAATCTTATACCATACAATAAAAACAGAAGTAGCATTTTTTTTGGTGTCAATTATGCTCAGTCTCTCTTTTCAGATCAAATAGATTACCGAGTAATACAGTCAGCTTGGGGTGAACAGGACTTAAGCTTTAAAAACGACAATCTAACTGCCAGATGGTTTGAAGCCAATCTAGGCATACAGGCACGGATATTTGGACCGATCTATTTAGGCTACACCATTCGTTTTAAGATGGCCAAAAAACTTTCAGGAGAAGGCGTATTAGAAGCGTATGAGATTCCAGGTTTTGGAAGAGCCTCTAGCTCCGCGACTTTCGGGTTCAACTATTATATCATTTACCGATTAGGATTCAGGGACAAACCAATTCCTGCCAAACCAAGGAAAATCAAAGTAAAGGACGAAAACGATTCGAACTAAGCTCCAATCCAAATGAAGCAATTGAACCTTTTCGAAAAACGAAGAATCAATCGATTCATTTTCGCAATTATTCTATCATTTGCATCCCTTTCAATAGGGGTAGGAGGATTCATTTGGATCGAAAACTACAATCTAGCAGAGGCCTTTTACATGTCTATCATCACGATTTCGACTGTTGGCTACAATGAAATCCACCCGCTTTCGGCTGATGGCAGAATGTTCGCTAGTTTTTATATCATTCTCAACTTGGGGATTTTTGCCTATGTTGTGTCTGTTATCTCCACTTATATTTTCGAAGGAGAATTAAATCAAATTTATAAGAAGTACTTGTACCATAAAGAAGTCAAAAAAATGAAAGACCATGTAATAGTATGTGGATATGGTAGAAATGGTGCCAAAGCCTGTGAAGAACTCGCAAATAGCAATGTCTCATTTGTAATCATTGAAAGGGACGAAGAACTGGCCAATTCAATTGTTCAAAACACCAGTTTCAAAGTGGTGCAAGGAGATGCTACCTCGGACGAAGTACTTGAGACCGCTGGAATTGCTCTTGCAAAATCCATCATCATTTCACTTCCTAATGATGCGGAAAACGTTTTCCTCACTTTGACTTCCAGAGATTTCAACAAAGACATCAAAATAATAGTACGAGCTTCAGAAGAAAGCTCCGAGAAAAAATTGCTTAGAGCTGGCGCAGATAAGGTGATCATGCCCGATGCGGTTGGAGGTTTGCACATGGCCCAGCACATCACCAAACCAGTAGTCATAGATTATCTAGAAAGTCTATCTGGATCCGATGAGAATGGGCTTCAACTGGAGGAAATTCACATAAAAGATCTCAAAAGTGAATTTGTAAACAAGAGCATCGGTGAATTAGATATTAGAAAGGTTAGCGGTGTATCCATTTTAGGACTTAGAAAAGGAGAGGAAAAATTTCTTTTCAATCCTAATTCACATGAAAAGCTTTTGACAGAAACAGTGATCATTATCATTGGACAACTCGAAGAAATAAAATCCTTCAAAGGCCATTTTCTTGCATAAATAAAGCCCGATGAACCGGGCTTTATTACTACTTTCAATATTTTCTATCTCCTTATTTGGCTACTGCTGTCTTAGGCATCAAAATCTCCTGCTCAGCTTCTATACCAAATTGAATCACTTTTCTTGCTTCAATTAATTTCTCTAAGGCAAAATCAATCTGCTCATGGGTATGGGAAGCCATCAAAGAAAATCTAATCAAAGAATCTCCGCTTTGTACGGCAGGAGATATAACTGGATTGACAAAAACCCCATTTTCAACGAGGAACTGAGTTACCTGAAAGGTTTTCTCATTATCCCTTACATAAATTGGTATAATAGGAGACTCAGTAGGTCCAATCTCAAAATCCAATTCCCTTAAACTCTTAATGGCGTAATTGGTATTGTCCCAGAGTTTTTCCATCAATTGCGGCTCATTCTTCATGAGATCCAAAGCTGCCAGTGCACTTGCAGCTGATGATGGAGGAATACTAGCAGAAAAAATCAAAGACCTGGCATGATGTTTCATAAAGTCAATCGCAACCTTATCAGCTGCAACAAATCCACCCAATGATGCCAATGACTTGCTGAACGTTCCTACGATGAAATCCACATCATCAACCAAACCAAAATGAGAGGCTGTTCCAGAACCATTTTTTCCAATTACTCCAACGGCATGAGCATCATCAACTATAATTTCGGCTTTATATCTTTTGGCTAAATCAACAATTGCAGGAAGTTTAGCAATATCACCTTCCATACTAAAGATTCCGTCTACTACAATCATTTTAACCGCATCAGATGGCAATTTGGCCAACTGTGCCTCAAGAGAGGTCATGTCATTATGACGATATTTCACCACTTTTGAAAATGACAATCGAGTTCCGTCTATAATAGAGGCATGATCAAATTCATCGATGATTATGTAATCATTACGACCAGTCAAACAGGAAATTACGCCCAAATTAGTCTGAAAACCTGTACTAAAAATCAAGGCAGCTTCTTTCTCAAAAAACTCTGCAAGTTTATTTTCAAGTTCAATGTGCAAGTCCAACGTCCCATTCAAAAATCGAGAACCCGCACAACCAGTACCATACTTATCTACTGCCTCCTTCGCTGCCTCTTTTACCTTCGGATGATTCGTAAGTCCTAAATAACTATTAGAGCCAAACATTAGAACTTTCTTACCATTGATCATCACCTCTGTATCCTGATCAGAGCTGATTTCTCGAAAGTAAGGATACAGTCCTGCATTTTTAACCTCATCAGCATAGGTAAATTTTGCAAGACGTTCTTTTAAAATACTCATTCAATAAGTCAGTTTACTTGCTAAAAGCACCACCCGGAATGGCACTCTTAATTTTTATCAATAATTTCTTTAAAGTGAGTTAGATCGCCTTTTTAAACAATCTGTGCCTCTTATATACTTTTCCGTTGATCTTCTTCAACGCGTTATTCATCATTTCGTTGCTCTCCAAAACCCAAGAGGCCTCACCATACTCATGGTTTTTCCTCTGACTTTCTTCGAAAGACTTATAATAGAAGTAGGCGTCTATTCCTAGCTTCCTATATTCTTCGACAATCCCAAGGGTAATAACCCTCACTCGATTTATCTTTCTTTTGTAATAAAGTAGTTTAAAAATCCCAAAAGGCAGCAAACGACCTCTTTTTAGCCTTTTTAAGACCATATTAAAATCGGGTAAACTCAAGGAAAAACCAATGGGTTCTCCATTTGCCTCAGCGATTAATAAAAAATCAGGATCTAGGATCATTTTCAAATCCTTTGCTGTATGCTTAAACTCTTCCTCAAGCATCGGTACAAATCCCCAATTCTTTTCCCAAGCCTTGTTATAAATCTTAAAAACCCGATCAATCTCGCCATTGAAATCATTCATACGAGCTTTTCGAATCGTAACCCCCTTAGTTTCTAGCCTACTTTTAAGCAAGTCAGACATACGAACCAATTTATCAGGTAGATCGGCAGTCATGATTTTGTAGGATAATATATCCATGTCTTTTTCAAAACCATATTTCTCTAGAAATTCAGAATAATAAGGCTTGTTATACGTCATCATAACTGTTGGTGGATGATCATATCCATCTACCAAAACACCACAAGTCTCATTAGTGGAATAATTGTATGGACCAGTAAATTGTTCAACTCCTTTGGAAGCCACCCATTCAGCTGCTTTGTCCAGCAAAGCTTTGGCAACCTCATAATCCTCAATAACATCAAAAAAACCAAAACTCCCAGAGTTTTCTCCTGTGTACTCGATGTAATTGTTGTTTTTGATTGCAGCAATTCGTCCTACTACTTCTTCTCCTTTTAGTGCTATAAAAAAATCTGCTTCAGAATGATTAAAGAAAGGGTATTTCTTTTTGTCCATCATGTCCTTTTGAGCTAAAAACAACTCTGGCACATAATTGTCATCATTTGCATACAAATCATGAGGAAAATCAATAAATCGCTTTAAATCACTCTTATTGGAAACTTTCTTGATCGTAAGCATTCTAGAAGTTATTGCAGGTACAGGAGAAATTAAACATTCCGCAAAGATATATGATTCATCAATTTATATATTGATTCGTTTGACTATGTTTCAACCTACAACCTTTTCAATCAACTGTCGGGGACCGCGTTTTGTCGAGAAAATGGCCAATGACTCTACAGATGTGTTCTATTTCAACTTTCCTTAATTCAGGAAAAATGGGCAAAGAAACGACCTCTTGTGTTATTTTTTTCGCAACCGGGAAGGAGTTGCCTTCAACATGAAACATAGGCAACTCTGGCAGTGGTTGCGAATAGTGAACATCAACCCCCACTCCATTTTCAGATAAATAGGAGATAAATTCATCTCGATTAGAACTGAGAATCACATACTGATGATAGACATGATGAGACGCTGAATAATTTTTGAGAAAACTGATTCCCGCACACTGTTTCAGTATGTCATTATAACTTCTTGCTATTTCAACTCTTCTTTCATTCCATCTAAACAAGTATTTAAGTTTCGCACAGAGAATTGCCGCCTGTAATTCATCCAATCGACTCGTAATACCTATCCTCTCGATATTTTTTTTTGAAACGCCACCCTGATTGGCCAATTTCCGAATCTCTGTAGCAAGTTCTCTATCTCGACTAACTACTGCTCCAGCATCACCTATGGCCCCAAGATTCTTGGTTGGATAAAAGCTATATGTAGCAGCTGACGATAATTGACCAGGACTGACCCCATCAAAACTCGCCCCATGAGCCTGTGCCGCATCTTCGATCAACATGATGCCCAGTCGGTCGCAAATGGCCTTTGCCTTGACAACATTCACCATCTGACCATACAAATGAACTACCAATAGCGCTTTGGTTTTCGAACTAACCATGTGTTCTATCAAGTCAAGATTCATCAATCCTGATTCGTCCACATCAACAAATACTGGTTTGGCTCCAGCATTTACAATGGCTGATGCTGTAGAAACCCAGGACACGGCCGTAGTAATCACTTCATCTCCAGAACCAATACCAAGTGCCTTTAGTGTCAAATAAATTGCATCCGTGCCATTCGCCACTCCTACTGTATGTTCCACTCCTAGGTACTGAGACCAACTATCTTCAAATTGAGACAAGTATGTCCCATTCAAAAATTGACCAGAATTCATCACTGCCTCCATCACGGAAAACAATTCATTCTCAATTGCAGCATGCTGCCTAGTTAGATCAAAAAAGGGAACCTCCATTAGAGATGCAATTTACTCATTCACTTAAATTTTGAATCAAAAAATTGGCTCTACAGGTGAAATCTCAACTACTAACTAGAGGATTAAATGCTTAGATTTGATGATTAATTGATCAAATAATCTAAGTGACTCAACAGGACTTAATCATAACGCCCATTTATTTATTACTCTTCCTTATTGCGGCGTATCTCCTAAGATCCAACTTTAGCAACAGTCAGACCAGCAATTACTTTATCCCGGCATTATTATTCAAATTCATTGGCGCCATTGCTCTCGGATTGATTTATCAGTTTTATTATGGGGGTGGAGACACTTTTACTTTTCACACCCATGGGAGCCATTGGATTTGGGAGGCTTTTATGGATGATCCCATCGTGGGGTTCAAACTATTCACACAAGAACCCGGCAACTACAATGGAGAAACTTATGCCTACACATCGAAAATTTGGATGTTTAAGGATAGGGCATCCATGGCTATTATCAAACTTGCTGCTGCTTTTGATTTACTGACCTTTGGCACATATTCCTCTACTGCCTTATTTTTTGCAGCCTTTGCTTTCAGCGGGCAATGGGCAGTTTTCAGCATATTCCAAAAAATATACCCCGACAAGACTCGCTGGTTGGCTTTTTCAATATTATTTGTTCCTTCAGTCGTTTTTTGGGGATCTGGGATACTCAAAGACAGTATCACGCTGGCTGCCTTGTGCTGGATGACATTTGCACTTTTCAGAATATTCCAGACCAACAATTATTCCTTAGCAAACATCCTCATTCTAGTATTTATGGCCTGGGTTATCTATGCCATTAAGATTTACATCTTGTTGTGCTTCATAGTGGCAGCTTGTTTTTATCTATACATCAGATATATCTCCACTGTTAAAAACACTTTGGTCAAATTAATGATAGCCCCAATTCTCATTAGCCTCTTTTTAGGAGGAGGATATTTGGCATTAGAGGAGGTGGCTGAAGATGACTCCAGGTATGCGCTAGACAAAATTGGAGAGACTGCTATGATCACAGCATACGACATACGCTATGGTTGGGGTGCCAGGCACGGAGACAACTCAGGATACACACTAGGAGAGTTAGATGGTAGTTTAGGCAGCTTGATACGATTGGCTCCCTCAGGTATAATTGTCACCTTATTTCGGCCCTGGGTTTGGGAGGTAAAAAATCCTTTAATGCTACTTGCCGCCATGGAGAGCTTAGCATTTCTTCTTTTGACCATTTGGGTATTATACAAAACTCCTCTCAAAACCCTAATCAAAAAACTCAATTCCCCCGTTATCCTATTTTGCCTAAGCTTTGCCTTAATGTTTGCATTTGCGGTAGGTGTCAGCACTTATAACTTTGGCACTCTGATGAGATACAAAATACCAGTTATGCCATTCTACAGTGTTTTTTTAGTTTTAATCTTCCCATCCAAATCTGATCAGAAGGCTAAAAAATAGAACCCCGGAAATATTCATTGCTTTACTCTAGCTTTGCACTTATGAAAATTAAGTCAGCAACTTTTGTTATTAGTAACACAGACTATCTCAAGTGCCCAAAAACCGACAGTCCTGAATATGCCTTTATAGGCAGATCAAATGTAGGTAAGTCCTCTTTGATCAACATGCTTACCAATAAAACCAGTTTGGCCAAAACTTCTGGTAAGCCAGGTAAAACACAGTTGATCAACCATTTTCTCATCAATGACCATTGGTATTTGGTGGATCTACCTGGATATGGCTGGGCTCAGGTCAGTAAAAAACTAAAGGAGGACTGGCAAAAAATGACACAGCAATACCTGACAAAAAGGGAGAATCTGGTCAATGTTTTTGTTCTCATTGATTCACGTATTCCACCACAAGCCATCGATCTGGAATTCATCCATTGGATGGGAGAAAATGGCATTCCATTCAGTATTATTTTCACAAAAGCTGACAAGCCTGGAAGCAAGAAAATATTATCGAATATCTCTACATTCAAAAACGAACTAAAGAAAAACTGGGACGAACTTCCTCCCAACTTTGTGAGTTCTTCGGCTCAAAAAGTGGGGCAAAAGGAAATACTTGATTACATCGATCAAATCAATCAGAGTCTCTAAACTATGTATTAGATTTGCGGCCAATAAACGATTAGCAAATGGATTTCAACGAAATAGCGACAGTATCAGGCAAGGGAGGGTTATTCACAGTGGTTGCACCTACGAGAGGTGGAGTGATCCTAGAAACAATGGACGACCAAAAGAAAAAATTGGTAGTAAATATGAATTCAAAAGTATCCATCCTTGGAGAAATTTCTATTTACACCACTGATGCAGAAGGCTCAAGCCCATTAGAAGATGTAATGAAGAAAATTCATTCAGAATTCGATGGAGATACAGGGTTGACTAGCAACTCTGACCCAGAAGAATTGAAATCATTTTTACGCCATATTCTTCCAGAATATGATGAAGAGCGCGTTTACGTTTCTGACATCAAAAAACTAGTCACCTGGTACAACCTCTTGAGTGCCTCGCATCCTGAACTTTTTGAAGAAAAAAAGGAGGAAGAAAAATCTAAAGAAAATTAATTGAATCAGGAAGTCGGAAAGTGTGTCCCTCTTATTTGTCAGCATTTTCAGCTGCCAGAAAACGAGCTTGCACTTGAAACCTCCGACTTTTCCGAGCTGGAGCACAAATTAGCCATCATTATTGGCCGCTTACTCAATAGTGACATGGATCGTCTGATGGCTGCCTTTTACAAAATCGATTTGGATGAAGGAAAATTCAAACAGATCATCTCTACTGCTCCTCCAGCAGATATTAGTATTCTCCTGGCCAAAGAGGTCATCAAGAGAGAGCTTCTCAAGGTAGAAACAAGAGAAAAGTACAAAGACTTTTAACAAAAAAGAGACCAGATGTAACTGGTCTCTTTTTTGTTAAGGTTATAGGGAAGGATTACAAAAAGCTTTCTGCCTTCTCCACCATTTTTTTTGAACCAATAAAAAGCTGCGTACGCTGGTGCAGTTCCAATGGGTCCAAATCCATAATACGCTGCTCACCATCTGTAGCCACACCGCCTGCTTGCTCTGCGATAAATGCCAGAGCATTGCATTCATACACCAGTCTTAGCTTTCCATTCAGTGCTTTGTCAGTTCTAGGATAAATGTAAATTCCTCCTTTGAACATATTGCGATGAAAATCCGAAACCAGTGACCCAATGTATCGGGCCGAATAGCGCTGTTCTTTACAGTACTCGATGTATTGCTGCACACCTTTTTCAAAACTAAAATAGGAGCCTTCGTTGACCGAGTAGATGCTACCATCATTAGGGCATGTTATATCTGGATGAGAAAGTACAAATTCACCCAGAGATTGCTCATAAGTAAATCCATTCACTCCGTGACCGGTAGTGTATACCATCATGGTCGAAGAACCATATAAAATATATCCAGCCGCCACCTGCTTTTGGCCTTTCTGAAGCACATCTTCCCTTGACACGGGGCTTCCATTAGGAGAAACTCTCCTATAAATGGAAAAAATCGTTCCTATAGACACATTCACATCAATATTGGACGAACCGTCGAGGGGATCCATTGCCACTACATAATTGCTATCTTGGTTGATCTCCACGATTTCATCATCCTCCTCCGAAACGATGGCACAAACTTGCCCACCATTCTTAAGGGCACGGATGAAACGGATATTGGCAATTACGTCAAGTTTTTGCTGCTCCTCTCCTTGCACATTGGTGGTACCATATGCACCCGCAATATCTAAAAGGCCTGATTTATTGATTTCGACATTGATGATTTTTCCTGCCAATGCTATATCACGCAGCAATTGGCTGAGCTCTCCTGTTGCAAAAGGAAACTCTGACTGTTTTTTGTTAATGAATCTATCCAGAGTGGTACCTATGGTAGATCCGACGAGGGTTTTATTATTCATTTGAAATTAGTTTTGGGTTAAGCAAATATATGGGTTTCAAGTCTTTATTATCGGTCAAGGACCGTGCATTATCCACCAAATAAAGCGCAAAAACTTTCTATATTCACTGCTGCCCTCTAACTTTGCGCCCCAGTTCGGGTTTCCGACACCTACACGAAATAACATTTGTGCTAAAGTCTCCCGAACCATTAAACACAATATTCCCAGATCGATAGATCAAGGATTTAACTATATGATCACTACAAGTAATTTTGATTGATAGTCAAAAAGAAAAGCAGTGATACTTTAAAATCAAATACAGATGAAAGTATTCAAATTTGGAGGCGCATCGGTAAAAGATGCACAAGCAGTAAGAAATGTAGCAGATGTAATCAAGCGATTTTGCGAGGAAGAGCTAGTTATCGTGGTTTCGGCCATGGGCAAGACAACCAATCACCTCGAAGAATTGTTGCAACTGTTTTTTGATAAAGGAGATTGGAAAGCCAAACTAGAGTGGATCAAAAATTTCCATCTGGAAATTTCTAAAGATCTGATGGAAGAGGATGAGCACGAGCTATACGATCGAATCGAATCAATATTCGATAGTATAGAAAACTACCTACAAAAAGCTGAAGGAAAGCGCTATGCAGAAGTGTATAGTGAGATCGTAAGCCAGGGAGAGTTACTCTCAACCAGAATCATCAGAGAGTACCTAAACGAAAATGTAAGAAAGACCACCTGGATCGATGCTAGAAAGTACATCAAAACAGACCTGAACTTCACAGACTCACGTGTCGATTGGGATATGACCAAAAAGAACCTCTCTAAAAAGATCCCTAGCTATACCAAAGACGGAATGGTGATTTCACAAGGATTCATAGGTTCCAATAGTGTTGGTAAAACCACCACTTTAGGAAGAGAAGGTTCTGACTTTAGTGCGGCCATCTTCGCCACTTGTCTAGATGCGGAATCAGTGACCGTTTGGAAAGACGTACCTGGGGTAATGACTGCCGATCCTAGAAAAATGCCAGAGGCGATTGTAATTCCTGAATTGAGGTACAATGATGCGGCTGAAATGACCTACTACGGTGCATCCATCATCCACCCACGTACAATTAAACCATTGGCACAAGCTAAGATTAAGCTATATGTAAGACCATTTACTGAACCAGAAAATATAGGAACAGTAATCGGAAAAGGTCACGCTGCGAAGCACCCTGCCTCATTTATTGTAAAAACCAAGCAGGTATTTATAGAATTTGGCGTGACTGACTTTACGTTCATCAACGAAAAGAAATTGAGCATCATTTTTAATGCTTTGGATCAGCACAACATCAAAGTCAATTTGATGCAGAACTCTGCGGTTAGTTTTGCTATCTGTATCGATAAGAAATTCGACAAAGTAGAAAGATTAACAGAAAGCTTGAAAGATGAATTTGATATCGAAGTAAGAGAAGGATTGGAACTACTTACCATCATAGGATATGATGATGCTGCGCTTGGATCTATCTACCACAGAAACGAGGTGATCTTGAAGCAGAAAACGAAAAAAGTATTCCATTTACTTTATGTTCCAGAGAAGAAGCATATAGAGCTGACGGCTCAAAAGGCTAATCAGAAGTAAAGTAATTCAAGGTTTGTTGGATACCTGAAAGGTAGGAAGACCCAAACAAATTGACATGAACTAACAAAGGGTATAGATTAAAAATCTGTACCCTTTTTTCATATCCAGGCTGCAGAGGAAAACTGGAATGGTAGGATTGATAAAACTGTTGATCAAATCCTCCAAACATTTTGGTAAACGCCATTTCTGCTTCTCTATGACCATAGTATACTGCCGGGTCAAAGATGGCTGGCACTTCCCCCTTAGCAGCCATCATATTGCCTGACCACAAATCTCCATGTAGTAAAGCGGGTGCTTCTTCGGGCACCAAATCTGGGAGTATATTATACAATTTATCAAACTGACTCCTAATTCTGGCGCTTACCAGCCCACTACCAGAAGCCATATCCAACTGTGGTTCCAGTCTTTCTTTGATAAAGAAATCCACCCAGCTTGAATGCCATTGATTCGACTGAGGCAAACGTCCGATGTGATTATCATGATCTAGACCGAACTGATCTGAGGAGTTTCTATGCAAGCCAGCGAGCTGCTCACCAAACCGCTCCCAAAACCGAAGGCTCGATCTGCCGGGTTCTAAATACTCCAGACAGAGATAATTTATTCCCTCAACCTCACCTAATCCAATTACCCTTGGGACTTTGATGACACCTGCATCGCCCAATAACTGTAAGCCTCTGGACTCCTTTTCGAACAAGTCACCTACTCCCTCATTCCATTTTAGAAAGTAGCGTTGAGATTCAAATTCGAAATAACCTGTTTGATTGATACAGCCTCCACCGACATGGTGTACAGGTATTGATTCATTTGGCTCAACACCAAAAACTTCCCCAATTACAGACTGAAAAAATGATTGCACTTCTAGCTTTCCTTTTCTATATGCGCTATGAGTCGATCCACGGACCTGGAAATAATTTGATAAATATGCTCAAACCCATCATATCCTCCGTAATATGGATCTGGCACATCCAAATCTCCATCAGCCTCTGGATCAAAGTCCCTAAGCATGTAAAGGTTCGCAGGATCGTTTTTCGCCAGCGACTTCATGTTTCGGTAATTATTCTTATCCATGGCGATCACATAATCGAAACGTTCAAAATCCTCTGCTACAAACTGGCGGGCTTTATGAGCGATCGGTACGTTATGATCTTTGGCCACTTGAATAGATCGATGATCTGGACTTTCGCCAATATGATAGGCTGCTGTACCAGCAGAATCTGCTTCATACCCATGTTTTTTAGCACTTTGATTAAACACCGCCTCTGCCAATGGAGACCTACATATATTCCCTAAGCATACAAACAATACCTTTTTCATCCATTCTTTGTTCTTTGGTCTAACATATGCCCGTTTTCAAATTCATTGATCCAGTTATTCATGGCATTCATCGAATTCAAAAAAGATAGAGCATTATTAATTTCTACATTTATATTTGGAAAGTTAATGCACAACCCATGTCTAGGAAAGCGAAATCTGAACTATCGTTCATTCTCAAAATCTTCCTGTTATTCATTATTCTATTTGCTAGTAAAATCAGCAAATCAGATCGGGTATTGGCCGAAAAAGTATTAAAGTCCCAAACAAAAGATTCTGTTTTTGTCATTAATTCCCACTACAAAAAATAGCCTCAAAGGCTCCAATCGATCATTTTAAAAAAACCTTTCTTTTTTTTCATCTTTTTTTACTCTTAGGGGTTACTTTCTTTTTGCTCGGCGTATATAACAGTACATAACACAAATTTTATTCATACACCTGTTTAACATTTTTATCAAAAATGAAAAAGCTCCGAGTCACTTCGGAGCTTTTTGTTTTTGTACCTATCAGAAAATTAAGCACAAAAAAAAGCATCCCCGATCGGAGATGCTTTTAAGTATGTGTACGTGTAACCTTAATATTTTATCTAATTGAAACACCAATCCCTGCAGTAAGGGTATTATACTCTTGGAAAGTATAATCAGTATGAATGGTTATTACTGCCAACTTAAGGCGAAGACCTAAAGTCCCTCTCATTCCTTTACTATCAAATTTTTCATCTATTGGGTCAGTCAATACGATCCCCTGTCCTTCGTCAATTGTATAATCACCTGTTAGGTTCAAGTTGGTACGCACATCATTATATCCTAAACCGCCATAAACTGTCAATACAGAAAGTTTTTTAGAAACTAACAATTGATAAGTCCAAGAATTAATTGCAAATGAGCCTTCCGCATCTTCACTTACAGTCATCACATCTCCATTCGTCCAAAGTCCTGCACTAGAATTGATACGGTTATACCCAACCATAACAGCCATATCAACAGGTATATGCTTGATAGCTGGTATCCACTGCTTAAAATCATGCATCAAACCAAATCCAAACATGCTTACTCTAGACTCATTACCATAGTCATCCTGTCCCTTCAGAGTAGGCATCCATCTAACCTTGAGATCTGTGTTTTTGATGAGTCCAATCCCTAATTGAATCATTGGCGCAGGAACCATTCCGTTATAAGAATCATTCAAGCCTAAACCTGCTGCAGTTTGGAACTCTGCAGAAACAGTCCCATCAGGGTGATCATAGGATGAAGAAATAGTAGTTGTAGTCTCATCTCCGAATAAAGTGGATGTAGTTGGGTTATTTGGATCAACTAATGTTACGTTATTATAGTCAGTTTCAACAATATCAAAAAAGAGATCCTTATCTGGAACAAATGATGTGTTAAGTGTAAATGTTAAATCAAAACCCAGTGGTTTGTGAGCTTTAGCTGTGTTATACCAACCATTGGCAGTTCCATATCCAAAGCCTTTGAATACTGGACTTAGATAGTTCCCCATATAAGTACTTGCGTCTTCGGATCCAGCCTGCAAGAAAGCAGTCATATCTCCCAAGTCCTGTGCATTTGATAATGTAGTTCCAAGCATACAGCCTACCATTAATAGACTTCCGCGCTTAATTAAATTCAATTTCATAGTATCCGTATTTGGTTTTGCGACCTAAAAATAGAGGTAATTGTATAAATCTCCATATTCTCTATGAATTAACTCTAAAGCAAGACATATATTTTAGTCTAATAAAAAATCTATAGGGTCATAAAGAAAATTTATTCGCTGACCTGTCTTATAGAATGGTCAAATCATAAATTTGCAGCCAAGTAATTATTCATAATAATAAACAGGAAAAAATTATGTCATTAGTAGGAAAAAAAGCACCTCTGTTTAATGCCCCAGCGGTAATTGATGGAGAAGAAATAGTTGAGTCATTTTCATTGAATCAATACATTGGTAAAAAGGAAGTGATTTTCTTCTTTTACCCAAAGGATTTTACTTTCGTATGCCCAACTGAAATCTTGGCTTTCCAAGAGAAATTGGCGGAATTCGAAAAAAGAGGAGTCGCTGTAGTGGGAGCTTCTACTGATACAGAAGAAACTCACCTTGCATGGTTGATGACTGCCAAAGACAAAGGTGGAATCGAAGGTGTAACTTACCCATTGGTAGCTGACACAGCTAAAACTATCGCTAGCAACTTTGGTGTATTGGCTGGAGATTGGGATTACGATGAAGAAGGAAACCTTTCTTTCAACGGTCTACCAATCGCTTACAGAGGTACTTTCTTGATCGACAAAGAAGGAACTGTAAGACACGAAACGATCAATGACCTTCCATTAGGAAGAAACATCGATGAAATGATCCGTTTGGTTGACGCGCTACACCACGTAGAAAAGCACGGTGAAGTATGTCCAGCAAACTGGGAAGAAGGTAAAGATGCTATGCAAGCCACTAAAGATGGTGTAGCTGATTACCTATCTAAGCACTAAGATTCTCTCAAGAGATAAGCAATGAAACCGCTTCAGCATTGGGGCGGTTTCTTTATTTTTGGGCCGTGCAAGGAATAGTAAGTAAATCGATGGGGCTTTGGTATCAGGTGGAAACCGCAGATGGCCAAATGCATAACTGCCGACTCAAAGGCAAATTCAAACTACAGGATAAAAAAATATCGAATCCAGTAGCGGTAGGTGATCGAGTCGAACTCATCGAAGACAAAGGTGACAGTAGCGCCATGATCATTGCTGACATCCTCCCACGTGACAATTACATCATTCGAGTCTCTCCCAAGAAAAAAGGTCATAGTCACATCATCGCCTCCAATCTCGATCAAGCGATCGTAGTTGCCACGGTAGGCACACCTCGAACCTCGCTTGGATTCATCGACAGGTTTTTAGTCACAGCAGAGGCTTTCCGTATTCCTGCAGTCATTCTTTGCAACAAGATTGATTTACTCTCTGCAGACGAATTAGAGAGCTTGAAAGCCAAAATGACAGAATACGAAGCACTCGGTTACCGTGTGCTTTATATATCAGCATTGGAAGAAAAAGATGTGCTCAGTTTAAAATCAGAATTAGCCAATAAAACTTCTCTTCTCACTGGGCATTCGGGTGTAGGTAAATCCACAATCATCAACCAGTTGATTCCTGATGCAGAACAGAAGACCTCTGAGATTTCTGACTTTGCCAACAAAGGGGTCCACACCACTACTTTTGCAGAAAGATTCAAGTTAAATACCGACTCCTATATAATAGATACTCCGGGCATCAAGGAGCTGGGATTGGCAGAGATAGAAAAAGACGAGCTCAGTCACTATTTCCCTGAGTTGAGAGAATTGCTAGGTCAGTGCAAGTTTAGTAACTGCACCCACACCCATGAACCTGGCTGTGCCATTGAAGAAGCCTATCAGGAAGGAAAAATATCACAGAGCAGGTATGACAGCTACCTCAGCATGCTCATCGGTGATGACAACCGAAGATAATCAGCCGTATTTTATTAGGTGTATCAACCTTCTTAACCAGGTCAAATTCCATCCCAGATTTACAGCGCTTAGCACATAATACAGAAAGGTCATCCCCTTCAGCTCTCTTAGCATCTCCATCATTCTCATAACTTGATCTCGATGCCCAGTCAGGAAGGCATGTCTCACTTCATACTTCAATCGTTTGACAAGTGCACGGTCCTCCTCTGGCTCTTGATTCAGCTCCATGATTTTTTCACAAACCATAATCGTTGAATTCAATTGCAAATCGGTTTTAGTGTACAACTGAGTGGATAAAGAATTCGTCACCTTTCTGATTTTAGTAAGTAATTCGGGCTGAAAAGCATAATGCCACATCTTAGAAGAACGAATCCAAAAGTCGAAATCTTCATAAGCCAAGTCCTCGTCATAGCCATCTAATTCATCCAGAACCTTCTTTCTCATCATCATCGTGGGAGGAGGAATAAAATAATCACCGATCAAGTCCTTATATATATCCCCTTCTTTAGCTTCATACCTTTTTTTCTTAAAATGAAATTTGATGTGCTTCCCTTCTTCATCTATATATTCCGCATCAGAGTATATCACTCCTACCCTTTCGTGCTGAGTTTCGAAAAAAGCTACCTGCTTTTCGATTCGATCTGGCAGCATCACATCATCACATGCCAAATCAATGACATATTTGCCTTTTGCCATTTTCAATCCCTGATTGAATGCAGTGGTGTTACCCACATTGTTCGGCAGATTGATAAAAGGCACATCAGGATATTCTTCTAAAAAGTTCTGGATTATCTCTTTGCTTCCATCCGAACTGGCATCATCCACTATGATCATCTCAATATGACGATAGCTTTGGTTAAGCACAGACTCTAACGATTCGAGAACAAATCGCACATGATTATAACAAAGACAGATGACCGATACCAGGGGTTGATCCATGACTCAAAAATAAAGTTAATCCACTCTTAGCCTTGTTTTTATCCTACATTCCTTTCAATCTTTTATAGATTTATCTACTTTCGTGTCCCAATATGAAAATACTGCATGATATATCGAAACGCAATGCACTGATCCTGATACTAGGGATGCTAGTGGGTATTGCTGTGATCGGGCAACCGATCGCCAAGGAATATATCAAGCATCACCAATGCTGCGAACTGAAAAAGGAGAGCAGCGACGAAAAGCAAGAGGACAGATCAAACGAGCAGGAAGAAATTTCTGCACTGGAGGCAGTGGCTCCCGCCGCTCAGATTCAGGTGACCAGCATCGATTATGATTTGCTGGATACCGAAATCATATTCAGAGATTTCGTCTCGAACTTTAATCACGACTTTGTTGAGAAGTTGCCTCAGAAACTACTGAGAGTGCTTTTCAATTTCATTATTAGTCCGAACGCGCCCTAAGTTCGCCCTTACTTATCGATCGCCTTTCTCTCAAAAGGCACTCACACTCATTGAAGATTTTTAATCAAACAATAATTACATATTTAACATTATATACCGATGAAAAATAAAGGAGGAGTAGTACTGCTCACGATAGTGGTTTCGCTACTTTGTATCTATTATCTCTCGTTTACATTCGTAGCACAGCGAATCAACGAAGAGGCTACAGCAGCAGCTACTGTTGACAACACAACAGACTATGCTAAAAAGCAACAGTATCTGGATTCTATTTGGAAGGAGCCCGTTTACAACCTTTTCGGAGTTGAATTTACCTATCAGGAAATCAAAGAAACTGAACTCAACTTAGGTCTTGACCTTAGAGGGGGTATGCACGTGACTTTGGAAGTTTCACCTGTTGAAATCGTAAAAGGTATCAGCGGTGATAGTAAAGACCCTGACTTCCTCAAGGCTCTGGATATGGCCAAAACTAGAATCAAAGGAACGCAGCTGGATTTCGTTACTGAGTTTGCGAGCTCTTTCAAAGAAATTGCTCCAAGCAAATCTTTGGCAAGCGTATTCGCTACTGCTGCCAACAGAGGTCGTATCAGCCTAAGCACTTCTGACGAGGAAGTATTGGCATTGATCAACGAAGAGGTAGATGGAGCAATCGATCGTTCTTTCAACATCCTTAGAACTAGAATTGACAGATTCGGTACATCACAGCCAAACATCCAGAGACTACAGGGAACTGGCCGTATCCAAATCGAGCTACCTGGTGTGGACAACCCAAACAGGGTAAGAAAACTATTGCAAGGCGTGGCAAAGCTAGAGTTCTGGGAAGTATATGAGATCAATGAGATCTTCCCTACCCTACAAGCCATGAATGACGCTGCTGTTAAGGATCAGAAGAAAGAGGAGCTTTCTAACTTGTTGTCCGATGATAGCGAAGAAGCTGCACCAGCACAAACAGAAAACATCGATGATTTATTAAGCGATGATACCGCAGAGGCAGAATTGGATTCTGCAGAAGATCTAGCGGCTCAGCTAGAAAGCGACAGTACTGCATTGGATTCTGCAGCTATGGCAGCTAATGTGTCTCCATTGTTCAGCTTATTGCAAGCACAATACGGCTTGATCTACAATCTAAAAGATACCGCTAGAATCAATCGTGTATTGGACAACCCAGATGTTAAGAAGACGATTCCTTCTAACATGAAGTTCTTGTGGGCAGTGAAGCCTATCAGACCACAGGAGGTAACTGTAGATCAAAACGAATTCATCGAGCTATATGCAATCAAAACTGCAAGAGGTGGCAAAGCGCCATTGACAGGTGAAGTAATTGTAGATGCAAGACAGGAATTGGATCAGCGTTCTGCTCCATCTATCGGCATGAACATGAATGCAGAAGGTGCGAAGAAGTGGAAAAAATTGACTGGTGAAAACATCAACAGAAGAATCGCCATCGTGCTAGACAACTATGTCTATTCTGCCCCTAACGTACAAGGTGAAATCCCAGGTGGTAGTTCACAGATCACTGGTAACTTCACTCTGGAAGAGGCAAAAGATTTAGCAAACATCTTGAAAGCAGGTAGCCTTCCAGCACCTACAACTATCGTAGAAGACGTAGTGATCGGACCTACACTGGGTAAAGTTGCTCAAGAGCAAGGAATCATCTCTATCCTGGCCGGTCTGGGTATCGTGATTATTTTCATGATCGCCTACTACTCTAAAGGTGGATTGGTAGCTAACCTGGCACTTTTCTTCAACGTATTCTTCATCCTCGGAATTTTGGCTCAGCTAAGTGCTGCTTTGACATTGCCAGGTATCGCGGGTATCGTATTGACCATCGGTATGTCTATCGATGCGAACGTACTGATCTTTGAGAGAATCAAAGAAGAGCTACGCAACGGATCAGGAGTTAAGCAGGCGATTTCTGCTGGTTATAGCAAGGCTTACTCTTCTATTGTAGATGCGAACGTTACTACCTTATTAGTAGGATTTATCCTTTACTTCCTGGGACAAGGACCAGTTAAAGGTTTCGCGATCACATTGATCATTGGTATTATCTGTTCATTCTTCTCTGCTGTATTCATTACTAGAGTGATTGTCGAGTGGATGACTAAAAAGGGAGACCAGAGCAAAATTTCTTTCTCTACTCCATTCGCTAAGAACTTCCTTACGAATATCAATGCTGATTTCATCTCTAAGAGAAAAATAGCTTACATCTTTTCAGGGATTTTCATCACCATTGGTATCGTTGCGATGTTAGCCAAAGGATTGACTTATGGTGTGGATTTCACTGGTGGTAGATCTTATGTGGTTTCATTCGAAAACCCGGTAGTTCCTTCAGAATTGAAAACTGCTTTGGCAGATGATTTTGAAAAGTCTGGTGTAGAGGTAAAAACTTATGGCGCCAACAACATCTTGAAAGTAACGACCAGTTACATGATCAACGATGAGTCTGATGAAGCTGATGCAACTGTAAAATCAGCATTGGTAGCTGGAATTTCAGACTTTACTGGATTGAGCTATGTAGTAGACGACACTAAGGCAGGAGAAGGAGACTTCACCATCGCTAGTTCATCTAAAGTAGGTGCGACAATTGCGGATGACATCAAAAATGCTTCTTTCGAATCTGTAGCCTTCGCCTTGATCATGATCTTCTTATACATCTTGATCAGATTTAGAAAATGGCAATTCGGTCTGGGTGCGATCATTGCATTGTTCCACGATACATTATTTGTATTGTCTGCATTTGCAATCGCCAACTTAGCAGGAATCTCTTTCGAAGTGGATCAGGTATTCATCGCGGCGATGTTGACGATCATTGGTTACTCTATCAACGATACGGTGGTAGTATTTGACCGTGTGAGAGAAAACCTTGGGCTAAGACAAGGTTCTGAAATGAAACCAGTTTTCAATGAAGCACTCAACAGCACGATTAGCCGTACGATGATCACCTCTCTTACTACTTTGATTGTAGTAGTGATCTTGTTCTTGTTCGGTGGAGCTGTACTGAAAGGGTTCTCATTTGCACTGATCATTGGTATTTTGATTGGTACTTATTCTTCTATCTTCATTGCTACTCCAGTAGTAATCGATTTCAATAAAGAGAAAAAGAGCTAATTCGAAAATTGAAATAATTTGAAACAAGAGCCCCGTCCATTGGTCGGGGCTTTTTACTTTTATCACATGAAAGTAACGCTCATCGGTGGTGGCAAAGTAGCGAAAAGCTTAATGGCAGAAATGCTCGCTATTGAAGTATTGCATGAAGTATATGTTAGAAACGAAAAGGATAGAAAGTTGCTTGCTCTTAATCACCCTCATGTCCGGTTCCCACATCAACTAGACTTTACAGATAGCGAATCCAACTTTTTCATTCTGGCAGTAAGCGACTCAGCAATAGAAGAAATAGCTGAGCAGATTGATCTACCAATCGATGCAATTCTGGCTCACACTTCAGGCACCATTCCATTGGATTCATTAAATAAAAAGAGATCTGCAGTATTCTATCCCCTCCAAACCTTTGCCGAGGGACAGCTCACCCAGCTCCAAAATGTGCCTCTCCTAATAGAAGCAACTGACCCGGATACTTTTAAGGCAACAGAAGCACTGGCCAGAAGATTGAGTAATAATGTAATAGCTGCAGATTCAGCCTTCAGGGCACAAATTCATTTGGCGGCAGTCTTCGCCAGCAACTTTAGTAATCGGATGCTATATGCTGCTGAACAAATACTCAGTGAAATGGGGCAAGAGCTAAATCTAATCGAACCACTGGTCCTACAGTCAATTCAAAATGTATTTCGAAAAGGAGCCAATGAATCACTGACCGGTCCGGCACAGCGAGAAGATCAGGTTACGATAGAAAAACAGAAGCATTTATTAGAGCAAAGTCCTGAGCTTCAAGAACTCTACCAAACCCTAACAAAGTACATCTTGAGCTCAAAAACTGCAAAATAGCAGAACTCAGTTGAGTATAAAAGAATTGCTTTTTTTCACTCCCTAAAAGTAAAAATAAGAAAATCCCCTACTCGCACCTTGATTTTCCTATGACCGAAAGGCTCTTTTTTGGATAAAAAAGGCAGTTAGCGAATTTTTATTAGTTAATTACGAACAGGTGTCAACAAAACCCCTAATAAATTAATTACGAAAATCCTGTATTTTATTAGCCAGCCAATTGCGGCAATTTTGAAGAACCATTTTTGATAAACTATAGCATAACATTAATAACCACTAAGCTATGAAAGGATATTTTATAAGACCGTCTAGAATTACTCCATCAGTATACTTCAATCCAAAGAATCAGTTGTTGGATGTAAGGGGTAAATCCAGCCCAGAAAATGCGTTGGCATTCTACAATGTGCTCTTACAAAACATAGATAGCTATGTGCAACTGGACGTAAGCAAGCTTACGGTGAACATGGCATTTGAATACTTCAATACAAGTTCAAGCAAATGCCTATTTATGATATTAAGAAAATTAGAAAGCATTGAGCAACTTGGCAAAAAAGTAGTCGTGAATTGGTACTACGAAAGTGAAGACGAAGACATGAAAGAAGCAGGAGAGGATTTCAGCTCTTTCTTCGAGTACGAATTCAATTTCAAAGAAGTACCGGTGATCAATACGCTTGGCGGAATTACCGACAAAGATGGCGGTAAAGACGGAAAAGCAGCTTAAGCATTCATTCAGCATTAAAAAAGAAAAGTTATGAAGCCTAAATTCAAATCAGCAGTAAGAACAATAGCTCAAGTATGTATTGGCACATTGGTAACCTACGGATTCGTATTTGCCTGCGCCATGTTGAGCGTAATGATATAGCGATTACTTTGCTTCTTTGTAGTGAGAGAGATTGTGGGAGGTGATACAATCACCGTCGGCAGAGGCGCTATGAGAAAGAGATATTGAAAGCAAAGAGCAAAAGTAATTTAATTAAGGTGGTATGAGGCGCTGCAGATATGCAGGGCCTTTTTTATTTCAAAGGGACGTTCTTTTGAAATACCGTCTCAAAGGAAATGTTGGTATCAGTACCCACTACCCCCTCCAAATCGTGGATTTTACCATATAGCACATCCCTCAGATGGTTGTTATCCCTGGCCATCACTTTGATCAACAAGGCATACTTACCCGAGATATTACAGCATTCGATGATCTCAGGTATCCTCTCCAATTCCTTCACGATTTTAGGTATATACTTAGCATTTGCGATATCGATCCGAGTAAAAGCCTCTGTAGAATAACCAAGCACCGAAGCATTAAACCTATAGGTGGCATTCTCTAATATGCCTAACTGCCTCAACTTATTCACGCGCTGATGGACCATCGTATTGGATATACCCAGCTCCTTGGCTACTGTCGAGAAGGGTACTCGGGCATTTTCACCCAAACGCCTCATGATCGCCCAATCCACTTCGTTAATTTGACTCTTATCTACAGCCATGCATTTAAATAATTTTACTTTTAACTTAAATCATATATATCAATGTCAAATATGACTTCATATATCAACATTTCAAACCATTAACTTCTTAATATTATAAATAATGAGTGACTTTGATTCTTTTTGTTATCGATATGAGTTACAAAGAAGTTATAGCAAAATGCTGGTCGGACTATGTGGATAAAACGCCGTCTGCTGCAAAGATTCACGAAATCTTAGAAGGCCGTGGAGAGCACATAGTCAATGATCACATCGCGTTTCGAACATTTGGTCACCCAAAAGTCAACACAGACAAGCTAGCTGCTGTTTTTGTAGATTTAGGATACAAGGAGTCAGGAGAATACTACTTTGAGGCCAAGAAACTAAGAGCCAAGCACTACGAGCACCCAGATACCGATGCACCTAGAATCTTTATCAGTGAATTGATTTTGGAAGAGTTTTCGGAGGGTCTTCAAAAGACAATAGATGGGCTGTGTATGAGCGTAGAGAAAGGAAAAATCAACTTTCCATCCAGACCATGGGGATTTCCTTCCTATAAAACTTATCAAAAGCTATTGGAAGAATCTGAGTACGCCGCATGGACCTATGTATTCGGTTTTTGTGCCAATCACTTCACGATTTTTATCAATCATCTAAAAAACATTCATTCACTGGAAGAAATGAATGAACTGTTGATCAAAGAAGGATTTCCTATGAATGTATCTGGCGGTATGATCAAAGGAAGCCCAGATCAGTTATTAGAACAATCCAGCATATTAGCGGACAAACAGGCGGTTCGTTTCCAGGAAGGGACATATGAAATCCCGTCTTGTTACTATGAATTTGCCAGAAGGTATCCTTCTAAGGATGGTGAACTATTTACTGGATTCATAGCCAAATCGGCCGACAAAATATTTGAAAGTACTCATTCGAGATAAATGCCCAGGGGATAATAAGCAACACTCTGACCCAAAATGATAACGGCGAAAGCCACAGACTCTTTTCATTATTAGCCTTGTCGGTCTTTTAGGACCGGCAGGGGCATTTTCTCCCTCCCAAAAAACAGACAAAAAACAGCACGCATTTGTCGATTCATATATCTTTGCGGCTATGGCAAAGAATGAAGATCAAAACGAGCTAAAGAAAATAATATCCCATGCCAAAGAGTATGGATATGTATTCCCATCGAGTGAAATATATGATGGCCTAAGTGCTACCTACGACTATGGACAGTATGGTGCCGAGCTGAAGAAAAATATCAGAGAATACTGGTGGAAAGCCATGGTGCAGATGCATGAAAACATCGTAGGTATCGATGCATCTATCTTCATGCACCCTACTACCTGGAAAGCTTCTGGTCACGTAGATGCCTTTAACGATCCTATGATCGACAACAAGGATTCTAAGAAACGCTACCGTGCCGATGTTTTGATCGAGGAGCATGTGGCTAAAATCGAAGCTAAAATCGATAAAGAAGTTGCCAAAGCGGCCAAACGCTTCGGTGATGATTTTGATGAAGCTCAATTCAAAGAAACCAATCCCAGAGTTCTGCAGAACCAGGAAAAGATAGATGCCATCAATGAGCGATTCAAAAAAGATATTGAAGAAGAAAACTTTGAGGATCTAAAGCTTCTGATCGAAGAATTAGGCATAGCTGACCCTGTAAGCGGTTCTAAAAACTGGACAGAGGTTCGTCAGTTCAACCTGATGTTCTCTACAGAACTAGGGTCTGTAGCCGATGGTGCCAGCAAAATTTACTTGAGACCAGAAACCGCTCAAGGGATCTTTGTCAACTACCTAAACGTCCAAAAAACAGGACGTATGAAGCTGCCATTCGGTATCGCTCAGACTGGAAAGGCCTTCAGAAATGAAATCATTGCCAGACAGTTCATCTTCAGAATGCGTGAATTCGAGCAGATGGAAATGCAATTTTTCGTAAAGCCAGGTACCGAAATGGAATGGTATGAAAACTGGAAAGAAAAACGAATGAACTGGCACAGGTCATTGGGACTGGGAGAAGAGAACTACAGGTTCCATGACCACTTGAATTTGGCTCACTATGCCAATGCAGCATGTGATATTGAATTCAATTTCCCAATGGGATTCAAAGAGCTTGAGGGTATTCACTCTCGTACAGATTTTGATCTGAAAGCACATGAAGAGTACAGTGGCAAAAAACTACAGTTCTTTGATTCTGAAGAAGAAAAATCATACGTTCCTTACGTGGTAGAAACTTCCATCGGATTAGACAGGATGTTCCTTGCTATTCTTTCCAATTCGTACGAAGAGGAAACACTAGAAGATGGCAGCACGCGTACTGTTTTGAAAATACCAAAAGTATTAGCTCCAGTAAAAGCTGCTGTTTTGCCATTGCTAAACAAAGACGGATTGCCAGAAAAAGCCCGTGAGATTTTGAATGAGCTTAAGTTCTCTGTCAATGTGCAGTACGACGGCAAAGACGCCATTGGACGTAGATACAGAAGACAGGATGCTATCGGCACCCCATACTGTATCACTGTCGATCACCAGACACTGGAAGATGGAACAGTAACCATCAGAGAGCGTGATTCGATGGAACAAAAACGAGTTTCTATCCAGGAGGTAGTTTCTGAAATCGAAAATGCAGTGGACTTGAAACCACTTTTGAAATCTCTCTAAGAGAGGCTAACAAAAAAACATCAAAGCGTCTGTTTGAATAAAGCAGGCGCTTTTTTTATATATGGTAACTAAAGCAAGGCTCCCTATTATGATATCAGAAATCGTTAACTTTAACTAACGTTAATTATTACAGATGGACATACAATCAGAAAAACTTCGCTTAATAGAGCAATTGACCCAATTGCAAGACGAAAACTTGATTAAACAAATTAAGGTTCTATTGAATGAGACTAAAAACATCGTGGGCACTACCTCTGAAGGAAAATCAATCAATCAATCAGACCTTATACAAAGAGCCAAAGCATCTAATAAGGCCATAGAAGCAGGCAAAATCACTAGCATAGATGACCTGGAAAAGGAAACAAAAGACTGGCTTCTGTGAAAGTATTTATAACCGACCCGGCTAAAAAAGCATTAAAAAACATTTGTGAATATTATAGTTCTGTAGGTGCCCACTCCTATGTAGAAAATTTAAGAACAGAATTCATCCAAAAAGCTCACAGCTTAAGTAAAAATTATCAAAGAGGACAGGTCGAAAATTTGCTTTCCTCCCTAAATCAAGGCCATAGGTATATTATATTGATCAAACATTTTAAAATAATATATCTAATTGAGGAATCCAGAATTATCATAACTGATTTTTTTGATACACGCCAAGATCCTGACAGCTTAATTGATAGGCATCAAACCTTTTAACACTTTCGATTTCTTGAATCAATGTCTCTTGACTTATATTTAAAACTATGATTTTACTTCAAGCCAGCCAGGAAGGCAGTGGAATGGGCGCTCTTTTAATGTTCGCCGTTACAATGGTTTTTCTATTGTCATTGGTTCTTACAAGAAAATTCAATTTAGGCATCTACTTACCCGGCGTACCCGTCCCACTACGTCGAGAGAGAAAAGCGATCCTGAAAAAATACTTTTCTTATTATGTAAAGCTGCCTCCCGAAAAGCAGAAAATATTTGAATACAGAGTGCAACGCTTCCTTCATCAAAAAGAATTCATCCCCAGACAAATGAAAGAAGTAAGAGAAGACATGAAAGTACTGATTGCTGCATGCGCAGTTCAGTTAACTTTTGGTTTTCCCAATGTCGCTCTCTCCTACTTTACCAGAATCCTGGTTTACCCAAACGACTACTACTCTACCATCAGCAAAAAATACCACAGAGGTGAAGTCAACCCTCGTCTAAAGGCCATCGTGCTATCATGGCGGCATTTTGTAGATGGATACCTGGATGAAAAAGATGGAAGAAATCTCGGACTACATGAAATGGCCCACGCATTGCGAATTGAAAATCTGATCAGAAACAATGAGTTCGGTTTTTTGGATGACAATATCCAGCAGCAATGGCGAATCCATGCCGGTGAAGAAATAGAAAAGATTAAAAGTGGAGTGAGTACTTTTTTTCGTGCCTATGCTGCTACAGACTTTGAGGAGTTCTTTGCTGTGGCTGTGGAAAACTTTTTTGAACGTCCCGAAGCCTTTCAGCAAGAATTACCACAACTGTACACCTTGTTAGCGTTACTTTTGCACCAAGATCCATTACGTCCATGAAAAAAAGAGTCCATCCAGCAGCAGAACGCAAAAGAAAGACAGTCACCATGAAGGACTTGATGGAGGCCATGCTGAAATCATACAACATTGAAGACAAGTTTGACCAGGCCAGTCTCATCACCCGATGGGAAAGGATCATGGGTGCCCCAATCGCCAATCGTACCTCTAATATAGAAATGAGAAAAGATGTGTTGATCGTAACACTTTCCTCTGCCCCCTTGAAGCACGAACTTAACAGTGCCAAGCAAAAAATTGTAGACAGAATCAACGAGGACTTTGGCAGAAAAGTCATCAATCAGGTACTGTTTGTATGAACGCCCTTGAGCAACTGTCAGATCACATCGCTCAATTCTCTCCCAAGGGATTCAAACTCTCTACCCATCAACTTGAAAAATTCTTTAGCTCAAAGAAGCTAACAAGAAAACAACATCTACTGACTGCAGGACATCCGTGTCATTATCTCTATTTCATCTCCAAAGGATGCATGCGATCCTATTTCATCAACCCCAAGGGTACGGAGCAAATCCTCAATTTTGGGATAGAGAACTGGTGGATGACAGATTACGATAACTTCAGCAATCAGCAGATAAGCCAACTCAATATTCAAGCTCTGGAAGACTCTGAGCTGCTTTGCCTCAGCAGATCGAATTTCGATCAGCTAATAGAACAACATCCAGAAATCAACCACTATTTTCGAGTCATACTAGAAAAGCGGCACACCGCAGACCAGCGGCGCATGCAGTATATGTTTACGCTGACGGCTGAAGAAATCTACAAGCACTTTGCTACTAAAAACACGCCCTTTCTACAACGGGTCCCTCAGTACATGCTGGCCTCCTATCTGGGGATGACTCCAGAGTCTCTGAGCAAAATCAGAAAAAAATTGATGGAAGAAGGTTCTTAATTTAGATTAAGAAATGCCTGACTCATGTGATGCAGTTTTGAATCAAAACATATTTTTCATTCAAAACCATTACAATTATGCAAAGAATTAGTTTTCAAGAAGCACACCAGGATTTGTTCAAAGGCATGTTTACCAATCAAAACTTGCTACATGAATCAAAACTCGATCATGGACTATTCAAGCTCATCAACCTTAGAGTCTCACAGATCAACCAATGTGCTTATTGTTTGGATATGCATTACAAGGAGGCCATAGCGGCAGGCGAATCAGCTACCCGATTGAGTATGCTGGCCGCATGGGAGGAATCAGCTGCTTTTAACGCTGAAGAGATGGCTGTACTTCGATTTGCAGAAAATCTCACTCTCACACACCAAGGAGCATTGAGGGAGGACATCTATTCCCAACTCGAACATCATTTTGATAAAGAAGAGATATCAATATTGACATTGGCTGTTGTGCAAATCAATAGCTGGAATCGTCTGATGAAAACCTTTGGTATACCAGCGGGTAAATACGAAGTAGGACAATATGCTTGATATCAACTGAGATGGCTCTGCTGGGCCATCTCAATTCCTACCCCTCATTTATTAATAATCCACTCTTATATTTTAATTTTATTAAACTTTACTTTAACTTTATTAAAACAAATGAGATATTTATTCAATGAAAGCCAAAATACCAGGTAAATGTCCGAGCTGTGAAAACACCCTACTTGTTACTGAGTTGGAGTGTTCAGCATGCGACACCAGAGTCAATGGAAAGTACAGTATGCCATTGTTTAATTATCTACTGCCTGATGAGCAAGCTTTCATTTTGGACTTC
This sequence comes from Reichenbachiella ulvae, assembly GCF_025833875.1. Classification (NCBI taxonomy): domain Bacteria; kingdom Pseudomonadati; phylum Bacteroidota; class Cytophagia; order Cytophagales; family Reichenbachiellaceae; genus Reichenbachiella; species Reichenbachiella ulvae. The sequence goes on from NZ_JAOYOD010000001.1 coordinate 3,442,140, forward strand.
TTTAAAGAAAGCGGAAAACTCAATACAATGGCCAAACAGCACAAGGTGAGTTATCCGACACTGAGAAACAAATTGGATGATCTAATCAACAAGGTGAAAGCCTTAGAAAAAGCCATGAATTCCGATGATGAATCCTAAACTTTTAATCAATCCTTTCGAACGAATAGCGGGCGTTCAGGCGCTTGTTATTGGATTTGTTTCCATAGGATTGGCAGGAACCCTCGCAGGTCACAATGGCGCGCACTTTCCTGATCTGATCAAGACGCTGTACACCGTATCGAATGGGCCATTTGTTCCAGTGGCGGAAATAGGAGCAGCTGCCATAGCCCTGTTTTTACTGAGCAGTGTAATGGCATTCATTTTCAAAGCCAACTTTAGAATCATAGATCTACTAGGCACTGTTAGTTTATCAAGGGCTCCATATGTTCTGCTGGCATTAGGTGGATATCTGGGTGCAACCGGCATGCCATACGAATTATGGCAAGCCATCGTGCTTCCGCTTATTATTATTTGCCTTGCCTGGTCGATGATACTGCTGTATCATGCGATACGGATCAGTGCCAATTTGAAGGGAAAGCATCTATGGATCACTTTTGCTGTCACTACAATCAGTACGGAGCTACTGATGCTCCTATTCATGAAGAAAATTTATTTAATCATTCTTTAATTCAACTGTTATGAAAACCACAAGCCTATTTTTATTTGCCTCACTTTTGTTCTTCCAATGTGCCAATGCCACTATTGAGGGAGAAGATGAATTAATTGAAGTTTCAGATAAGATTCTGGACAATTTGATCAAAAACGATTTCGAAGCGGCCAGATCAGATTTCAATGATCAAATGACAGCCGCACTTCAAGCCCAGCAACTTAAGGAAGTCTGGAATGGCCTTAGCACCCAACTAGGGAGCTATCAGTCCAAGGGCGATGTGACTACCGATACCATACAAGGCTACCGAGTAGTTTATACCATTTTGAAATTCGAACAATCACCCTTCAAACTCAAGGTCGTATTTGATGATGCGGACAAGGTAGCCGGACTATTTCTGGTTCCTACCAATGCCAAATAACAAAAAAAGGGAGGGTTCAAATGAGCCCTCCCTTTTCTCTTTTCTAAGAGACTTACTATTTAAGCCATAGTATGATAGACGTTTTGCACGTCATCATCTTCTTCGATTTTTTCAAGCAGCTTATTCACATCTTCCTGCTGCTCTTCGGTCAATTCTTTTGTCGTCTGTGGGATACGATCGAAACCTGAAGAAAGAATCTCAATGTTGTTTTCTTCGAAGTACTTCTGCAACGAACCAAAGTCAGCAAAACCACCATAGACCATCATTCCGTCTTCATCTTCGAACACCTCTTCTGCACCATAGTCGATCAACTCTAGCTCCAGCTCTTCAGCATCCAGACCCTCGCTCTTTAGTCTAAAGTTGCAAGTATGATCAAACATAAACTCTACTGAACCTGAGGTACCCAGGTTGCCATTACATTTATTGAAATAGCTGCGGATATTGGCTACAGTACGATTGTTGTTGTCGGTGGCGGTTTCTACCAGCACTGCTATACCATGAGGAGCATAGCCCTCGAATAAAGTCTCTTTATAGTCACCCTGCTCTTTGTCTGTGGCACGCTTGATGGCACGCTCCACATTCTCCTTGGGCATATTGGCGGCCTTGGCATTTTGCATGACCGCTCTCAAACGAGCATTCGTATCGGGATCAGGTCCACCTTCTTTTACCGCGATTACGATGTCCTTGCCTATGCGAGTAAAGGTCTTTGCCATCTGGCCCCATCTCTTGAGCTTTCTGGCTTTTCTAAATTCAAATGCTCTTCCCATTTTTAGTCTTTTGATTAAAAACGCAAATATATAACGAAGGAAAATTATCTAATACCAATCAGATAAGTAAAGCGAAAGGAAATCGTATACTACAGGTCCGGTTCGACGTATTTGGCCTTAGACTCCAGCAAAATTTTAGAAAAGACTGGAATACTGGCATGCTCGAAATAGTCGTCAAACAATTGATCCAAATAAGCTTTTGAGAAAATATCTGTTTCGAGAAAATCCTCACTGATAGAAGGGATTCTTTCTCTGATTTGATCGTCGCTGATGGTAAGCAGAGTCCTGAAGATTCTGAAAAATTTGATTTCGTTGTAGTCTACTCTCGCATCAGCATTCAGAGTATCCATAGCAACCTGCACCAATGTCAATTCCTGATCCTGAGTCAAATGAGCATTCTTCAAAACTTTGAAATAATCCTTAAGGAAGCCCATCCCTAATCGGTTGATCACTTCAATTAAAAATTCTAATTCTTCATCAACATTGATGTTACCGAAAAGCTCACTTTCTGCAGCTAGCTTTCGGATCAGGGCTATTTCATTTTTATCGATATGACCATCACAAGTCATGAAGGAAAATGCCGTCTTGAATGCAATGGAAGGGAAATTGTAAATCCTGCTTTGGCTCTCCTGCATCGCCTGATTAGAAACCCAGTCTTTCACTCCCTGAATATTATCTTCTATTCGGGACTTGATCTGCATCTCTAGCGCAAACTCATTGGCGCTGCGCAATATCTCAAGCGCATTTTCCCCACTGAAATTGCTGTTATTCTGAACGGCCTTGAAATAATCAATACCACACTGAAGCACCTCAGTAGCCAATTCGTTGGCCAATACGCGAAATTCAGGCTCAGTTTCACCAAAAGTTTCTTTGAGCGCATCATACTTTGGTTTGGATTGAAAGATCAATTCCATTCCTGTCTCATAAGCAGACAATGCATCCGCCTTTCTTTTCTTCTTGGCTGTTGCTATGCTGTCTATTAGCTCCTTGATGTATTTCTGCGTCATTTCCTGTTGATTGAATAATTATTAGTAACACAAATTAATCAAAAAAACGCGAATACAATCCTTGCTTTGCTATAGAATATAGGTTTTGCTCTAGGCGCTCTGAGAAAGTGAGTCCTTTGCGTTCTCTCCAAAATAAGATTCCAAAGTCTGAAACCGATGATTGAAGATACCTAAAAGCTGTTTTTTGATGAATAAACCGTGCATCAAATGACCCAAAAACCCAAAGGGTAGCTTGTACGAAACCCTATCTGTCATCCAAACCTGTCCCTCCTTCTCTTCAAAAATATGTTCGTGGTGCCACATCGCATAGGGCCCAAATCGCTGCTCGTCTACAAAGAATTTTCCGGGCGCTACATGAGTGATTTCCGTAACCCATGAGCTTTTGATTCCTGGCAAAATCCCAACCTGATAAGTAATAATTTGCCCTACATGCATTTCGTCTACATTATCCGACGTTATCTGAAAACCCATATGTGCCGGGGTTATTTTGGCCAGATTCCGAGGAGTAGAAAAAAACTCCCAAGCCTCTTGCATGCTTGTGTTTACCAACTGCTTGACCTCAAGCGTGTAGATTCCAGAATGCCTTTTGATACTTACCATGATTACGATGCTTTTTTAATGATGGGCAGATTGGGATCTGGACTGTATTTCACAAAGTCCTTCACTCTCACATTAGACTTCAATGCAAAGAGCAAATTGTAAAGCCCAAAGAAGGTTCTGTTCATATAAATGAAATGCTCAGACCCTCTGTTTTGATTGAATTTTCTGAAAGCCTTGTCTTTCGAGATTTGTTGACCCTTTTCAGCTATTTTGTTAAAGAAATCCGCATTATTGAAATCAAACGAGTCTGACTGAAGTGGTGTAGTAAACAAGGCCAACAACTCCTGAAAGAAAGATTTAAAGAAAGCATGCTCCTCGGCACTGTCCTCCTTTTTCAATATTTCTAGTTCGAACAATTTCGCTTCAAACAATTCATCGTTGTGAATGTTTTCATAATCAGCGAGTTCGAAATAAGGCGTATAAAAACTCTCCGGAATCTCCTTAATGCAACCAAAATCAATGGCAACCAATTCCCCTTGATCATTTACGAGAAAATTACCCGGATGCGGATCTGCATGCACTTTTCTCAGTACATGGATCTGGTACATATAAAAATCCCAAAGCGTCTGCCCCAATTGATCTGCCAGAGCTTGGGCCTGATTGGACTTTTCGAATGCCGAAAGATGCGTACCATGCATCCAGTCCATAGTAATGATTCGCTCATTAGACCAATCCTTGTAGTAATTAGGAAAGCGCAAATGAGGGATCACCGAACAAGCCTGGGTGATTTCCAAACTCCGATTGAGCTCCAACACATAATCAGTTTCTTCTAGCAACTTGGACTCTACCTCACGAAAATATCGCTCCGTATCCCCACCCTTCAGATTAAACATTTGTTTGGCGATGGGCTTTACGATAGCCAAATCCGAAGAGATGCTCTCCGCCACACCGGGATATTGAATTTTCACCGCTAGCTCCTTGCCGTCCTTCACAGCCTTGTGCACCTGACCAATACTCGCTGCATGAGATGCCTCCGACACAAACTCATCGAAAAGCTCCTGAGGCCGCTGACCGAAGTACTTTAGAAAAGTCTTATTGACCAAAGGCGCAGAAAGCGCGGGTACAGAAAATTGAGCCAGACTAAATTTCTCCACATAGGCTTCTGGCAAGACATTCTTGTCCATACTGAGCATCTGAGCCACCTTAAGTGAACTACCTTTCAGCTGGGACAGGCTATTGTAAATGTCCTCCGCATTTTTTTCATTCAATCGCTCTCTGGCATCCTCAGGATTGATCAATCGATCTCCATAATACTTCAGCTGGTTGGTTCCTACCTTCAAACCCGTGGAGATAAGTTTGCTCGCACGACTCACTTTCCCCACTGGGATCTTATCAATTGATTTCATATATCCTTTTTAGATGTGTAGACTTTGCGCCTAATTTGATTGAAAAAAATATTTACGGTATACTAGTTTTTCCAACGTTCTTTGATCAGAAACTTGGCCAGATCAATCACGCCTTTGACAGGTCGAATATCCACCAATTCAAAAGCAGAATTAATGGTCTTCTCTATCAATATATCTGTCTTTTCGAATCCCGGAGAATCATCCGTCATCCAAAATTTCAGCACGAGCAGAAACTGTCCCCAGCCCAATTCTTCGATTGCTTTACCAGATACTTTGTTGATTTTTTCCTGCTCTACTTGTTTAGGAATTTCTAGTGAGGACAGGTACTTCTTGAAATGAACTCTAAAATCTTGCAGATCAGGCAGGTTATTTCCAATCATATTGGGCTGCTCGGTGGTCTGCAGAATATAACTTCTGTTCAGCGTTAAAATTTCGAATAGCGTGAAATAGAGCGCTAGCAACTTCTCTTTGCTGCCATAGCCGGCATATTCCTCAGACTTTTGCATGACCTCCAGGGTCTGCTCAAAAAAGGCCGTCCAGATACTTTTCTTCAAAGACTCCAAGCTTCCGAATTCCTGATAAAAATCTTGTTCTGAAATTTTAAGCTCCTTGCAAAATTTGAAGACAGAAACCGGGGCTCTTTCGTGCTCCAGGACACTGTTCATATAGTGCGAAATCATCTCTGATCTTCCTGCTTTTTTCTTCTTTGATTTTGTGGCAGTTGTCATATTTCTAGGCTTTTAGTTATGGTATACGTTATTTGTTTATCTTTTGGTTTGATATTTTAAACATTTTTCTGCTTATCAATTTCCATTTCTACGCTAGGTCAGACGTCTCAATTTTGCCTAACTTCGACCATAAGTCAAATCCAATACCCATGACAAATAAGGAAATCATAGAAGCAGTCAAAGAACACCCGGGCAACAAGGTAAAATTTGCCATCATAGATATAGACGGTGTTTTGCGAGGCAAGTACATACATAAAGACAAGTTTTTTGATAATCTAGATCACGGATACGGCTTTTGCGACGTGGTTTATGGCTGGGACAGTGCCGACAAACTCTACAACAAATCCAGCATCACAGGCTGGGAAAGAGGTTTTCCGGATGGCATAGCAAAAATTGACCTGGAGAGTTTTCGTCCTATCCCATGGGACAATGATGTACCTTTCTTTTTGGCAGATTATTCTGCCGGCGACAAAATGGAAGCCGTTTGTCCTCGCTCTCTCCTTAAAAAAATAGTAACCAAAGCAGAAGGAATGGGTTACTTCCCACAATATGCTCTGGAGTTCGAGTGGTTCAACTTTCACAAGTCAGAGGCCAATAACCAAAGTGCCCTGAAGCCACAACCTCAACCTATTTTTGATGGGATGTTTGGCTACTCTCTGGTTCGGATTGCACAGGGCAGCAACTATTTCAATGATATTTTCGATCTCTGTGAGGCCTTTGATATCAAACTGGAGGGACTGCATACCGAGACAGGTCCTGGAGTATTCGAAGCGGCCATTCAAAAAGACGCGATACTGAAAGCCGCCGACAAGGCAGCTCTATTCAAAACGGCCATCAAGGAAATCGCCCACCCATATGACATCACGCCAAGTTTCATGGCTAAATGGAATCAAAACCTACCAGGCTGCTCAGGTCACATGCACCAGAGCTTGCTAGATGAGAATGGCAAAAATGTTTTTTACGATCAGAAAGCCAAACCCCATATGAGTCCGCTTATGGAAAGTTTTCTGGCTGGACAAATGGAGGCGCTTCCATACCTGATGCCGTTCTTTGCTCCTACGGTCAACAGCTACAAGCGATTGGTTGAAGGTGCCTGGGCTCCCACTACCCTGACCTGGGGATTTGACAACCGTACGACGGCCCTTCGTATCCTCAACGACCGACCAGAAACGACTCGCATCGAGCATCGGGTAGCAGGAGCAGATGTCAATCCTTATCTGGCTATGGCTGCAGGATTGGCTTCTGGACTTTACGGAATAGAAAACAACCTACGACTAGACACCCCTGCATTCGAAGGGGATGCCTATAGCAATGGGCGCTTGAAAAGCCTACCTGACAATCTCCATGACGCCAACATCGCCATGAAAAGATCGAAACTGGCCAAGGAGATATTAGGAGAAGATTTCATCTCCCACTTTGCTGTAACGAGAGATCACGAATGGAATGAATATGTTTCCTCTGTTTCGGACTGGGAACTCAAAAGATATTTCGAAATCATATAAATGAACCGACAGCTCAATTTTAACGAAATCGTCCTGGAAGCCTGGGCGAAATACGACAACTCACGAGAAGTTGTATCTATCAACGATATCAGTGCACGCGTATCCACCAACCATGTCTTCAAACTGAAGCTGGAAACCGGTGCGATCATCATTGCCAAACTTTCCTACTTTGGCACATTCGACAATTTTTTGGAAGATCACTCGCTGGTCAACTCCATGTCGATCAACCTGCCTGATCCCTACGACAAGTTCATCTCTCGGTCCCTGACCAAGGGCAACACCTTGTTCACCCATAGGCACAAAGATCCTATAATAGACGCCTGGGTGGTTTTTTACAACCCGATCAAAATCAAAAAATTGCTTCCTAAGATTCTAGAAGAAGATCAAATCAAGAATCTGGGTAAACAATTGGCCAAATTCCACAAGGCCTGCTTTTCGATTCGCAATATCCTGCCTTCCTGGTCCAAAACCCTGAGGAGCGACCTGGATCACCTGCTACAGATTTTGGAAACGGAGGACGGTCAGTACGAACACCGTGGCAACATCGAGACCATCCAATACCAAATTGACTTGTTTCACAAAAACATGGACGAACTGGATGCCGATAGCTGGCCAGCCATTCCGGTTTTTGTCGATTGGAACATTGGCAATTTTTCTCTGGATCGAAATGGAAAATTCTTTTCTCGATGGGACTATGACTGGTTCCGGATGAGTTCCCGAATCATGGACTTCTACTTCTTTAGCCGGGTATGCTCCACCATCGGTGACAGGGAGGAGTTTAGCTACCTGATCGATCCGGTCAATGAAGACCGCTTTGTACTTTTCCTCAAAGAATACCACAAGATTTATCCACTTACCCGAAACGAAATTTTGTTTATCAAAGAAGCATACCGTTTCTTTATACTCAATTATGTCATCAAAGACGGGCGCTACTTCTTCCATGAAGTCTACGCCACCAAGCTTCAGCGGGAAGCTTACGAAATCTATCTTCCGCAGATCGACAACTTTGATGCGGACAAACTTTTAAATGCGCTAGACTTATAAAAACATGGAGATTCAGGAATTTAAAAATGTAGTAAAGAACTACGATATCGTGTTTTTTGATGCTTTCGGAGTGTTGAAAAACAGCAGTGGGATGATCCCACATATCGAAAAAACATTTGAGTATCTCATCAAACATGATATTGACTTTTATATCCTGACCAATGATGCCTCAAGAGGCCCTAAGTTGCTGGCCAAGAGCTATCAGGACGCGGGATTCTCGATGATCAACGAAGAAAAAATCATCTCCTCTGGCATGCTCGCCAGAGAGTATCTCCGCACCAAAGTAAAGGACGGGAAGGTCGCCTATCTGGGCACCAAACAATCTGCCCACTACCTGGAAGAAACCGGACTCAAAGCACTATCCATCGCAGACCTGGACCTCAATCATATCGATGATGTGAACGCGCTAGTGTTTCTGGATGACGAAGGTTTCGACTGGAGAGAGGATCTAAATAAGGTGATCAACCTGCTACGCATCCGAAACATCCCTGTGATGGTTGCCAATACAGACAAATCCTATCCAGTGTCCGAACGCATGGTAGCTATAGCTGTGGGTAGTATCGCTGATATGGTTCAAAAAATCACCGGCAGAAAATTTATCAAGTTCGGAAAGCCAGATTCCAGTATGTTCATTTTCGCCTATGAGCATACCAGAGGGGGTGCTGAGGTAGGAAAAGAAAAAATTCTAATGGTAGGCGACACGCTCTACACGGACATCATTGGGGGCAACAAGTTTGGAATCGATACGGCGCTGGTACTGACAGGTAATACCCTAAAAGAACAATACATGGACCGTATCAAGGCCATGGGGATATTGCCAGATTATGTGTGTCACTCGGCGGTCGTTTACTAGTCCCAAATTTTTCTAATTCTTAACCTGCAAAATCTTTGCTTGCCAGTTTTTTCTATTAATTTGGAAGCTTGAATTCACATAACATCTGTATTACCCCGTACCTTAGTATTCGCAGAAAGTTATGTTCGTTAGCACCATTTATACTCTTTGGCATATAGCATTAGACACCCTACTGCTCTGGATCACCAGAGGGTATGTCGCGCTATGTTCTGACCTGGATGATCTCGCACAGAGACCCGAGCCTCCGAGTCTGGATGAATATGCGCGTACCACGGACGAAAATTTTGATTTACTGTTTACCCTCCTGGCCATCTTTTGTCTGGCAGGGCTGTATCTAATTGTCAAGCAGTTTTTTCGTCGGATCAACATCCAGCGCAAGGTCCTACAACGCAAGGTGGATCAGCGTACCCAGGAAATCATCAGGCAAAAGGAAGAACTGCAGACCAAATCCGAAGAACTACAAAAGGCCTACGAAGAGATCAAAATCAAGAACATGGCCATCGAGGAAGCCTTTGCTCACCTGAGTACCTCATACGAAAAGATGGCCGACCTCAACCGTGAAAAGGACGGTATGATGAGTGTGGTAGCCCATGACCTCCGCACTCCACTCAACAACATCGAAGGCCTGATACAGTTGGTCTCTATGGACGACAACCTGAACGAGGAACAGAAAGAATACATCGCCAAAATCAGAACTGTAGTAGGACGAGGCAATGAAATGATCCGTGACCTTCTGGACATCAACAAGGCCAAATCGATGGATCCTCAGCTGAAAATTCAGAGCTTTACGATGGTGGATTTCATCACCAACTGGAAGAGTAACTTTACCAAACCACTGGCGGCTAAAAATCAGAGCCTCAAAATCTCTGGCAAATACAAGGAGCTAAATATGAAAACCGATCAGGGTCTGCTATCGCGTATCATGGACAACCTGATGTCCAATGCCATGAAGTTTTCGGATGCAGGCAAGAATGTCTATTTGGACATCACTCCCGTAGAAGAAAAGGTAAGAATCACCCTGCGCGACGAAGGGCCCGGGATCAGCTCGGCCGATCAGAAAAAGATGTTCAAGCCCTTTACCCGTTTGTCTGCCCGACCTACTGCCGGCGAACACTCCAATGGTCTGGGGCTATCCATCATCAAGAGCCTAACCGAACAGCTCGGAGGTCGCATCATTGTTAAAAGTAAATTAGGTTCAGGAACCGCTTTTGAAATCCTGATCCCTCAAACCGCCAAAAATAAGACATAAAAAAAGGACGGAGGGGATCCGTCCTTTAGGCTAACTATTGGGCAAATTATTATAGGGTTTTACTTTGAAGCCAGTCATTAATTTCGTTCAGCAAATCATCCCCTTCTTTACCCAACTTCTTTTCTAGCTTACCAATGATTTGCTCATTCGTACCTTCGAGCATTTTCAGATCGTCGTTTGTCAACTCTCCGAACTTCTCTTTCAACTTACCTTTAATTATATTCTTAGTTGCTTCTAATTGTAATTCCATATTGTTTGTTGTTTTAGGTGATTATCTAATTTCACTTATATAGTAGAAAAGACTGTGCCAGCCCCTTTCTATGCAATCAGACGGGTTGGACCGGGGCAAAAGCGTGTGGTAATGCCACAGGTTGTATAGGTTAATCCACACCTGCCAGGGTAAAAGACCTCTCACTTGGCACTTTCTGCGGGAGTCCTTATTTTCGGGGCATGAAGATCAGAACTCGTCTCATCGATTATCAAAATCAATCTGAAGCCAATTTTCAGCAAGACAAAAGCCTGATCAATGGAATTCATTATTTTCTGGCCTTCGTGCTATTCATGAGTTCGACGATGTATGCTGCATTCACTATGCCACTAAGGGGCATAGCCAGCCTGTTTCGATCTAAGAAAGAAACGGGAGGACTGATCGAACTGAAAAAGGAATCTCTGGACACCCTGCTTCAGAGCCATGACAAAGTGCTGCTGGATTACTGGGCCAGCTGGTGTGGTCCCTGCGTGATGATGGGCTCGATGATCGAAGAGTTTGCCGCCAGCAGCGAGGATATCACCGTCATCAAGATCAACGGAGATCTCCACCCCAAAGTAATGAAAGAATACAAGATCAAAGGCCTCCCCCAATTTGTCCTGATCGAAAAAGGCCAGGAAGTAAAGCGCCATGCCGGACCGCTGACGCTGGATGGATTGGAGAGGTTTTGTGCTTAGATACAACACCAGGCACCTTAATTCTCGATAGTTGTCCACCTTATTCAATCACCAAGACTATTTTTGTCAGCTGATCGTTTCAAGACGCTGAACATAGAAAACTATCATTTGAGACAATTTTGATAAATTGTATTATGAAAAAGGTCATTCTAAATATTCCAGACAATAAATACCAATTCTTCATGGAGCTTGTCCATAATCTGGGGTTCGATCTGGAGCCTGATGCTGAAATGGACATACCTGAAGAACACAAGGCCATCGTCCGAGAGCGAATCGAATTATCAAAATCAAACCCTGACAGACTATTAGACTGGGAAGAGGTTGAGGACAAGTTCAAACTAGACTGATGACGTTTAAAATTCGCCTTGAACCGGAAGCTTATGAAGACATTCAAGAAAGTATCGAATGGTACAATGAGCAAAAATCTGGATTGGGGAGGAAGTTTCATGCACAAGTAAAAAATTCCTTCAACGTATTAAAAACCCAACCATCCTTTCAAATCAGATATGATAACGTGCATTGCCTACCAGTCAAAAAATATCCCTACATGATACACTTCACCGTTGATAAGTCCAACAAAATCGTCACCGTACATGCTGTACTACATACGCGGCGCGATCCTAAAACCTGGAAGGGAAGAAAATCAGACTAACAAAATGAACATATCAACCAAACTAAAAGAATCCATCCTTCAAGAGAGGGCACTCAAGGAAGAGTTAGAAAGAATTGAATCACAAATCCCCAGATTAAACGAGGCAATTGACGAAGGGGAATCAAAGTACAGCTGGAAAGACTCTTTTTTCAGCGGATATCTAGGAGGTAATAGAGCTCTTGTCATATCTGTAAATAAGATGTGCGATGAATTAGATGCCCTCGAAAAGAGAGCCAGAGACCTTAAACCTCAACTGAAAAAGTTGGAGAAGACTGTTGAGAAGGAATTAATAAGCGTAGCATCTCCGCTTAACCCCAACTTAAATTCCCTCCTCACAGAAAAAGAGCGTTGGTTGAAGCTGGAACGCAAGAGTAAATCTTATAAGAACCTGGTTCTTAAAGCCGAGCAAGGAATAAAAGATGCTTTGATGTTTTTGAGTTGGGAAAAGCTAGTGAACCATCCTGACGCTAAATCAAAACTCGACGAGTTCAAAAATGAAACTTTAGGGTTTCAAAAGATCATTTCAGACTTATCCACTGAAATCACTGCTTTAAAAGGAGAGGTCATTGTCTTCGAAGATTTGATTCAGTTTTCAACGCAACAAGTGGCCATGAAAAGTTTTAGGATGTTGGCAACCAAGTCAAATGAATACTATAAAATGGCTTATGACCAAGTAGAAAAATACATAAGCAAGTGTGACGATATATTGGAGAAAGTGAAATCAAAAGTGATCTAAGTCCATTATGAGAAAGATGTCAACTAAGCAGATTCACCTTTCACTTATTATCTTACGAATAAAGTGCATAGTTCAATTTATTATTTTATTACACTCAATTGTATATGGCTGAAGAAAAAGGAAACAACCTTAAACATGTAATACTTGCATTCAACAATGTTTTAGGCAGACTGGTGCGACAATTTCCTTTGCTAGTATTCATAGTAATAGGTCTTTTGTGGACAGTATTCTACTACTTTAGTTCTTCCCCAACAAAAATGACATTTGCATTGTCATTTTTAGTGACCTTCGTTTCGATTATCATATATGCTAACACAAAGAAATATGGAGAAACATTATTAACATTTATGCTCGGCTTACTAACCGTTTTTTCAGCAACATGGGATTCTTACAAATCCATATTGTTCTTTTCTTTTTATCTTGGGTTTCACGCAATTATTTTCATAATCTCTTCAATTTCGTTAGCTGCTAAAGTTGAATCTGAATTAAAAATGGCTGCAAATTTTTTTGATCTCAAAAATCATAATGCGATTTACAAGGCTCTTCAAAAAGTAACAAAGATTAATACTAAGCACAATGTGCTCGGCGGACTCGGAAGAGCTGAGGCTGTCAAATTTCTAGCTTTTATGAAAGTCCCGATTGATAAAATGCCTGAAGCAATCAAGAATATCGAATACATTAAAATTATCTATCAAACTAATTTGAATATGTCACTGGATTTCTTTCGTTCTCTATATTATATCAAAGAAAGAAGCAACTTTGAGGTTAACGTAACTAACTTTCTAGATATAATTGTTAGCAAGGGAATGCCTATAACACCAGATGAATTTTTTCACATTTTCAGTAGAACAAAGGGACTAATAATCCAACAAAAACTGAACCTTCTGGCCTATTTGGAAGAACTGCATAACTTGGTTTATGAAGGCTATGACATTGACCAAATCATTGAGAAACTACATAAAAATTAACAGAGCCTAACATGTGCTTTAAGTCCTTAGCACATAATCACCCCCACTCAGGGAACTGCGTCTTATTAAGATCCAGGCCTTCCATCATTTTCAAATCCTTTTCGCTCAATTCAAAATCAAAGATCTCCAGATTTTCCTTGATGTGTGCCTGATTAGAAGACCGGGGGATGGCCACTATGCCGCGCTGATAATGCCAGCGAAGGCTCACCTGAGCATTGCTTTTGTTGTATTGCTTGCCGATCCTGGCTAGTACCTCGTTGCTGAAAATCTGGTTTCTACCCTCGGCCAATGGCGACCAGGCTTCATGCTGAATACCTAGAGATTTGAGCGCTGGTATCGCCTCATACTGATGATAAAAAGCATGGGTTTCGATCTGGTTGACTGCCGGCTTCACTGTAGCATAGCTCAGGAGTTCTTCGATTTGTTTCGGTTCGAAGTTGCTGATCCCGATGGCTTTGATCTTACCTTCTTTGTAGAGTTTCTCCATGGCCAGCCAGGCCTTCTTCACAGCACCACGGGGTCTGTGCAGCAGATAGAGGTCGACATAGTCGGTCTGTAGTTTTTTCAGGGAAGTCTCGAAAGCCGCCTTGGGGTCTGGGTAGTCGTCCACCCACATTTTGGTAGTGACGAAAAGTTCCTTTCTGTCTATTCCTGACTGTTTGATCCCCTCACCTACGAACTGCTCATTGCCATAGATGGTGGCCGTATCGATCAGTCGGTAGCCAGATCGAATCGCATGAGCGACCGAGTTGATTCCGATTTCTCCTTTCAGAGTGTTCGTCCCAAAACCAAGGATGGGCATCTTCGTGCCATTGTTGAGCGTGACGGATGGTATGGCAGCCGTGGTATCAAATGCTAAGGCTGAGGTAAAACCTGGGATCAAAAAACTAGAGGCAGCCAGAGTAGCCCCATTCTTCAGAAACTGACGTCTGGATCGAGTGGCAGTATATTTAGCGTCTTTCATGTGCTTGATTTTGATTCAAGTTAATCAAGGTCGGGTTAAGTCGCCAATGAATAATCAGGAATACAGCGATTCAACATTCTGAAAAAATCAATTCTACGCAAAATCTCGATTCCCCACCTCAGTCCCGATCAATCCGGCCTCCGAACTCGAAACTCCGAGCTAAATGCTCGGCATGCCGAGCAAAAAGGTCCAAATTTGGAGTAAAAAGATCGGAACTTGAGCCTTTGAAGTGGGGAGGGGTACTTCAGAACTCGGAATTTGGAGTTCTGATCTCCAAATCCCGAGCAAAACACTCGAGCATTGCACCTTCGCAGTGGGGGTGGGTACATCAGGTCACCAAACGTCGAGTAAAAAGGCCGGGCTTCCTTGTTCAGAGGAGCAAACTCCGAGCTATTTGCTCGGAAGGCTCACTTCTGAGGTGGGTAAGTAATGATAATAGGTGACTTAGAATTAATATTTTTACCATCGAGCGGAAGCTCTCATCAATGTAGGTCTTAGCGGGCGCCAAGACCAGGTTGAAACTGATTGCTTCATTTTCCTTGTTATATTGCTTTTATATCTTGAGACATCAAAAAAGCACCATGACTAACCACTTTAAAATCGAGCAAAGAGATAATAAATTAACAGTATCTATTTCAAATATTGGAGCAACTAAGAACCTACTGTTATTACTACTCTCGGTTCTTTTTGTCGTTTTTGTGATTTTCAACTTCACTTATGAAAAAGTCATAGCATTCAATCAATACCTGGTACTGATTTATCTTCTACCTCTACTCATGATTCCCAAATTAATAAAGGAAATGAAGAACCTTCTTATGAGAGAATATTTTCATTTCGACCGATCATTAAACGAATTATGGTTGAATGAAACACGCATGGCACACTTGGATGATATTGAAGCTGTAGAAATCAATTATAAAATCAATACAGACTCGGACGATGGATTTCTTGAACTTAAAACATCAAAAAATGGAAAAATCAGAATTTCTGATTCTGGCTCCAAGAAAAGTCAGATCCAAGCTGGAGTAGCGATTGCTAAATTTCTTAAAATTGAACTATATGACAATTTCCCCTATGGCAAAGAAATACTTTGGGGCAAGTCGAATGTCAGTGCATCAGAGATAGATCAAGTTAATGGGGCATAGCGTATGCTAAGACCAACTTAGAATTTTGGTCTTCAGATAAGACTAAATAAATTTAGAATTCAACTTACCAATCAATGAAACATTATATCCTGCTTTTTGTTCTACTTGCCCCAGCTGTTCTATGGGCTCAATCCACACCTGACCAGCAACTAATACCAGAATTTGTATTAAAGGGAAAAGCTGAGGAAGAACTTAGATTAATGAGAAATGAAATTTTTGCGCGTTATGGTTACATATTCAAATCAGAGAAACTAACAGAATATTTCAGTACTAAACCCTGGTATTCTCCTAAAAATTCAAATGTTGAAAGTAAACTCACTGAAGTAGATAAAATTAATATTCAACGTATACTGAAGTTCGAAAAGCTAGCCCAGCAACAATCCCAACCTGCACTTTATGAGAATAAATCAACGGTTTATCATAGAATTACTAGTGATCCCGAAACAGGAGATCGTTTAGAAAAAATCAAAGAGGTGACCTTTCATTCTCATTGCAAGCTGGGTACAATTAAGAAAACTGTAGAAAGAACTATTGTTGGTGGAGAAAAGGTCCCTACTGTGGTCTATGCTGAAACTTCAGAACTTAACAAGCCATATTGGGAAACTACTAACTACGTCAACAACCTGCAGTTTCAATGCAACTACTACCAGGCCACCACTTTTGGCTGCTGCGGTGCTGAAAACTTCAATCAGCTATACAGCTATGATTCAAAAACACCCTTTTTGACCTACAACGAAAAGTGCTTTCATGTAGAAATTCCCAATAGCAAAATTAAATTATTCATAGGCTATAGTTATGCAGATACCGAAGCTGAAGGACAGGATATTGGAAAGTTGCATCTAGCTACATTAGATGGTAATGTTAATTCCGTCAGTTTTCGAGTTAATAATGAAAAAGATAAGGAAGGTATCATTTGGTATTTTACACCTCAAATTACCATTAGCAGTTCTAATCCTCAAAATAAAATCAACCCATCAAACAACAAAATTGACCTATGGGGCAACAACTTTGCCCAGTCTATTTCTGAGATCAATGACCTTACAATTCATGTAGAATTCATCAATGAATCAACTGGACAAAAAACTCAAGCAGACATCCCAATTATCAAAGGAAGGTTATTAGGAAGTGATAAAAATGATGTCCCATTCCTCATCGAATTCTAAAAGGGATTCCTCCACTGGTCTTAGCGGATGCTAAGACCAGATTGAAATAAAGTAAGCCGAAGATAGATGGAAAACACTCCTCACCTCAAAACCATAACCCACAATCTTAATTCTTTACTTGGTGGGACCTTAAGTAAGTATAAAGAAATGCATTGCCCAGAGTTATGTTTGTTTCAAAGCATTAATATTTACACTCGACCTCCCCGGCTTAAGTTTTATTTTGTCGATGGAAATGATGAAGACTATGACTTGCTTCAGGCAGCAGTGAGAAAATTTAAAGGAAATTTGGAATGGATCTTGAGAAAGAACGGTCAGAATTATTGGGTCATCGAACCTCTAACTGCATTCAACCATCATAGCAATCGCAAAGAAATAAAAGTTTGGGAACTGAGAGATCTGATTCACCTATGTGACTTGGCTGTTGAAGATATTCGTCCCTTAACCGAAAACATAGCACGCAATTTAGGTTTGTTGTAAAAAAGACTAACTAGTGCTAGTATCCGTTAAGATTAAATTGATGGATAAAATTTCCTTGAAGTTTAGCCATGAAAAAACTCATCATCATTTCGCTTGTCATTATTGCAACTGGTATCGCTTCTTTGATTAGTTACTACAGCTACAGGCACTATCAAAGGGAACTAGCCAACCCCAATAGCATCGAGCTAATCAATCATAGCACTTATCCCAAAGATGATTTTAAGATTCTCTGGTCCTCTGGTTATGAAAATCAGCAAATCCCTGTCTACGCTAAAGGCCGTGATCTGAAAGTGTACTTCAAAACCTATGGCAAAAACCGATTTGAGGTTTTTTATCTAGACTCACTCCTGACTACATTCCACCAATTCAAGACCAACGACTGGCATGGTCATCATTATAGCTTTATCATAGAAAAAGACCTGAATGTCGATTGGGAGGTTTTAGGTCCAGATACTACTAAAACATATAAAGCTCAATAAATACCTCACCTACAATTACCTCCACTGGTCTTAGCATCCGCTAAGACCCTACATCATCTAGGGCGTCCGCCCGATTAAACTATATGAAATAAAGATTGTAAATTGATGCATGGCCAGAAAGTATGCAATTAGAGATCAACTAGCAATTCATAGTGTCACCTTCACTGTTGTTAACTGGAAAGATATATTCATAAGAGACATATATAAAGAGGTAATTATTTCAAGTTTGAAATATTGCCAAGCCAATAAGCATTTGCAAGTACATGCCTATTGCATCATGACAAGTCACATACATTTGATGCTTAGTGTATCAGAGGGAGAATTATCAGATGTCATTAGAGATTTTAAAAGTTTCACTTCAAGGCAGATAAAAGAACTATTGCAAAATGCATCAACGATAGAAAGTCGAAAGGAGTGGTTAGTATGGATGTTCGAAAGAGCTGGAAAGCATAATGAAAGAAACAATAATTTTCAATTCTGGCAACAGCACAATCATCCTATCCAATTATCAACCAATCATATGATCGATCAGCGCTTAGACTATTTGCACAACAAACCTGTTGAAGCAGGGTTTGTATTCAAAGCAGAGGATTGGATATGGAGTAGCGCCAGACAGTATGCAGCTGAAGCGGGTGAATTAGAGTTAATCTATCTCTAATCGAGCGGACGCTCTCATTAATGTAGGTCTTAGCGGATGCTAAGACCAGATTGGGCGGATGCTAAGACCTGAATGTCGATTGGGAGGTTTTAGGTCCAGATACTACTAAAACATATAAAGCTCAATAAATACCTCACCTACTATTATTGCATTCACTCCCATTACGGGCTATATTAGAAGAATAGGCTCACCTAAACGTATGAAATACGAAACCTACAAGCCGCACCCAGATTTGGATTCGGTGGTCAAATGCCACTGGATACTGGAGGTGCCCGATGATCTGGAAGCACCTAAGCAGCGAGTAATTCCTGATGGATGCATAGAGATGTGTTTTATCCTCGGCGATGATGTGAGAAGGTACACTTTCGAGACCGAATTCATCATCCAGCCCCGTGCGATGGTTTTTGGGCAGATCACCCAGCCCTATTTTGTGCAACCCACTGGTTATGTCAATACTTTTGCGGTTCGTTTTTATCCCTATGGTTTTGCCAATTTCATCAATCAACCCATCCGGGAATTGGCGGATAAGGAGACCCCGCTGTCTGATCTATTTGGCGACCAGACAGCCGCCCAACTCGAACTGCAGATCGTTGAAGCTTCTACCACCGAGGAAAGGATCGAATTCATTGAAGCTTTCTTACTGAATAGGTTGACCGCCCCGTCTACCATAGACCTCATAGTCAGCTCCACGATAGAGGCGCTTTCCCAAACCAAAGGCAGTGCCTCCATTCATTCTATAATAAAAGACGACCCAGGCAAAAGAAGAAATCTGGAAAGAAAGTTTGCTCAACAAGTCGGAATCAGCCCTAAACAACTGGGTAAAATCATACGCCTACAGGCCGCCCTCAAATCGATACTCAACCAACAGGGTGAAAAGCTAACCCAAATAGCCTATGAAAACGACTACTACGATCAGGCTCATTTCATCAAGGACTTCAAGGAGTTTACCGGAGTGAACCCAAAGCAATATCTCGATGATGATCAAATGATGCTTTCATCCCTCATATACGCTCAGGACTAAGCTGTCGCGTTTTTACAATTTCTGTCGGCTATATAGCCGTAACTATGTATCTAATCAGTCAAAACCATCATGAAGAAAATTATCATCGTCCTGATCCTCATTACCAGCACCACTTCATACAATGCCCAGTCACAAACCACAGATAACATAAAAAGCTTTATCTCCATTGTTGAAATCCCTGCCACGGATATCTCCCGAGCGGTGGGATTTTACCAATCCATTTTATCCACCTCTATCGATGTGATCGATATGCAAGGCATGCAGATGGGGCTTTTCCCCAGCGAAGGGCAAGCAGTCTCAGTTGTCATCACGCAAGGAGAAGGATATGAACCCTCCTCCCAAGGTGTACTGGTCTACCTCAATGGCGGTAACGATCTGCAACTGATCCTGGACAAAATCGAAAAAAGTGGAGGCCAGATTGTAATGCCTAAAACCCTGATTGACGAAGAAAATGGATACTTCGCACTGTTTCTGGATTCGGAAGGAAATCGATTGGGACTGCATTCTCTCAACTAGGACTGAAGACAGTCCTAGGGTTTAATTTTATCTCCCTGCACTGGCGAATAGTCTTTTCGACTTTCGCCATTGACCAGCAGTTGATCGAAGTAGCATTTGACTCCTTGTGAGGCATTCATGTCTAGCCCATCTTGTATATGAAAGTGAATGTGAGCTTCTGAGGAATTTCCCGAATTGCCACAAAGTCCGAGAAGATCTCCAGCCTGTACCTGCTGCCCTTGCTCCACCACGATAGAGTTTTGCTTGAAATGAGCAAAGTACAGGTATTCTTCATTTTCTGTTCGCAGTACCACCGTATTTCCCGTCACAAAAGCGGGATTCATCTTGCCAGGTTCATTGTCATAGATGCCATCGACCACCATGACCACCTCTGCAGCACAGGGCGCATAGAGTTCCTTTCCAAAAGCATAATAGTCTTCATTCTTTCCAGTTCCCTCTTTATACGACTTTCCCATTTCGTCCGTGATTACAATATCAAATGCTCCTTTTTGAGCGAGAGATTGCACATGGTAGTTTTGTTCTTTGGTATCGCCACCCCAAACGACTGTCCATTCTTCCTTGAAGGGCAAAATCATCTTGCTCATATTTCTCTCCATTGTAGCAGCCTCGACAAAAGGCAGTACCCTGAGACCCGTGATCTGACCCGATGGACTCACCACCATATTGATAGCCAGGGTAGCTCTTTCGAAGGTCGTTTTGTAGACAGCTACTACTTGCTCCTCGAATCGACTGAATTCCATAGTTTGGATAGCACCCACCTGTGCATATAGACTACTTAAGAAAGCCTGGCTTTTATCCCTTGACAATTCGCCACGCATTCCATCATCATACAGTTCGAAAATAGAATCATACTCAGTTGCATTATAGAATTGCTGAAATTGTAAGGCAGCCTTAGAATAGTTACTGGATTCATTTTGAGCAATCATAGTATTGCTCATCCCCAAGAGTAGGGACAGGAAAAAGTATTTCATCGTTTAAGTTTATTTGGTTTTCAAGTCCGGTCAATTACCGACCTCCAATAATCCTATAAAAAATGAAAAAATGCAATAGCAGCAAAAAGCAAAAACACTAGTACAGCAGTGTGATCCTCACTTTCTTTGATTTCAGTCGGACATTGTTGAGGCTCTTGACCAAAGGCCTCACCTTCTGGCTGGCTACCGCTACATAGGCACAATCTTGCTTGAGCTCGATGATTCCTAACTCATGTTTCTCCAGAGCTCCTTGCTTAAAGAATAGTCCTGCTATGTCTCCTTTAGAAATTTTATCCTTCCTCCCTCCAGAAATATGCAAGGTCTCCCAGGGGCTTTCTACTGGAATTTGATCCTTGCGAATGTCAATGGCTTCAGCACCCATTGCGAAATCCGGCAGTTTCTCCTTCTTGCCATGGAGAATGTAGGCCGTTCCGTTACTATTCATCCTTGCGGTTCGTCCGTTGCGATGGGTAAACTCCTCCTTTTTGAAAGGCAGTTCGTAGTGGATGATAAAATCCAGCTCGGGTACGTCTATCCCCCGTGCAGCCAGGTCCGTAGCGATCAGAATACGCTGTGTCCCATTGCGAAATTTGATCAGGGATCGCTCTCTATCCATCTGCTCCAGTCCACCATAGAAACAAGCATGCCCTATATGTCTTTCTTCCAGATAATCGGAGACCTCTTGAATGGTGTCTTTTAGGCTACAGAATATGATGCCATTTTGCTCGCCCAGATGTCCTATGAGGTGAACCAACATTTCTAACTTCTCTGCATCAGGAGAAACAACCCTGCGTATTTCGAGTTGGCTTTTGGCCTGATCGAGGTAGTTGAGTTGTTGGGGATTGCGAAGACCTACAAACTCAGGAACCTCTGCCTTTTGAGTAGCAGAGGTGAGTATTTTCTTGTCCAGGTGACTCAGGGAAGCTACGATCTCGGTCATTTCTGATTCGAATCCTACCTCCAACGATTTGTCAAACTCATCGAGCACCAGCGTTTGAATGCTTTCGGTACTGATCGTTTCCCTACGGATGTGATCAGCGATACGACCCGGTGTCCCCACCAAAATAGCTGGAGCATGCTTCAGATCCACTCTGTCCTTGAATCCAGATCGTCCCCCATAGATCGCATTGGCTTTATAGCCACTTCCCATCTCTCTGATGACCTGCTCGATTTGGATGGCAAGTTCACGAGAGGGCACCAGGATCAAAACCTGGATTCCCTCCACTGCAGGATCCAAAGCAGCTATGATTGGAAGCAAAAAAGCCAGGGTTTTGCCAGTGCCTGTGGGCGATAGTAGGATGACTTCTGGATGTTCTGTGATGGCTAGATGGGCAGCCTGTTGCATGGGATTGAGTGTTTCGATTCCCAGCTTATTCAGAATCGCCTTTTGGTCTTTGATAGTTGCGGACATGGCGCAAAGGTATCTTAATAAGTATCAGATCACGCCAATAGTTGAAGGTTACATTTTCATTCGTCCTTTACCTTATGAGAAATTAAAACCCATACCCCAGCTTCACACCTCCAAAGTAGTTGATGGGCAGGCCGGGGTAGTAGTAGCGGCCTGATCCGGCATTGATCTGCAGCATAGAGGCATACTTAGTATCGGTCAGGTTATTCACACCTGCATATAGGTTCAGTTTCAGATTGTTCCACTTTTTCTCATAGCCCAGCTTAGCATGAATCAGCTGGTACGCATCCGTGTATAAACTGCTATCATCAAGAATGGATTGAGACCCCACTGCCTGCAAATTGCCAATCAGGTACAACCCCATCTTCAGTTTGAAATCAATGGAATAATCCAGATTATACTGTGGCACTCCTGTCATGCGGTTGCCAGAGTAATCATCAGCACCATCTACAAACTCATCGAAGTGATAGGACATCCAACTATAAGATAGCCTTTGATTGATCGTCAACAGACTGCTCTCAAGGGTTCGATGATCCAATAGCACTTCGATCCCATCATGAATGGCCGATCCGGCATTGACGCCATAAGTCACCGCATCGATCGTTCGGTCCACGATCAGGTCCTGTGTTTTCATTCGATAGCCCACTAGCTCGAAATATAGTTTCTGCCCTAGTGTTCGGCCCTTGATGCCCAACTCATAATTCCAGCCACTCTCGGGTTTCAAGTCATAATTGATCGCTCCATCTGGATGTAGACTTTGCTCGAAGGACGGAAGGGAAAAACCCTGAGACACCAAAGCGTAAGCGGCTATATCTGATGTCAACTTCCTCGTCAGGCTGAGTTTGGGAGAGAAAACGGGTGTGAAATTGTAGTCTCCACTTTGGTCATCCCCTGTTGCTGGCAATTCATCACTTAACTGATAGGCCGACCCATTCATATTCCCTCCAATAGAGACAATCCAGTCGTCTGTAGGGTAATACTCTGCTGCCAAGAACACATTGCCATAACTTCGGTTTTGATCATAGTCCAGTTCCTTGTCCCCCGTGTCAGTGCTGAACTCCTGATAACGATAGGACTCCAAAAAACCTTCCACTCCCATCACGACTTGTAATTGATTCTGAGACAGAAAACTTCTTTTGATGTGGGCACGGATCCCGCCATTGGCTTGATCACTCTCCAGATCTCCTAAAAAGGAGGGGCGTATTTCGCTGGCCTGGTGGGCATTGAAAAACAAAGTCACCGTCGACTGGGTACGTGGATTGTACTGCGTACGAAGAGAAAGCCCCAGTCGCATTCGCTCACTGTCCTCCTGCCCCTCGACATCTCCCCAGACGAAGGCCGCACCTTCTGGATTATTGTTATAGTCATCCTGATTCAGAGAGCTGGGAATCTGAGCCGTCAGGCTTGTATAATTCGCGTAGAGGCTTAGCTTGGAGTTTGCAAAGACTTCCGCTCTGGCCAATGCCGTGATGGACTGTCGGTCATAGTTGTTGTTGTCACGGTAGCCATCGCTATGCACATCCTGATAGAAGAGTCCCAGGCTTTTCTTTTCGTCTGCCACTTGTGCTCGGACGTTATATTTCCGCAAACCAAAAGAACCGACCATGGCATCTAGCGAAGCAGAAGTTCCCGGCTCTAACTCTCTACTTTGCAGGTGAATCGCTCCTCCCAGACCCGCACCAAATACCGTGGAAACAGGACCACGATAAACTTCCACATTTCGCAGCGTTGCAAAATCAATGTCTTCCAGTGTGGTTTCTCCCTCTCCGGAAGACAGGGGAATATCATCTAGATAGGCCTTGATCTTGTCTGTCCCAAAAGGCGATCGCGAACCAATACCCCGGATAGTAATGCGATTGGTGCTTAGTGTACCAGACTGCATAAACACACCCGGTACCGAATTCAACACCGGTTGAAGATTCAAAGCATCTGCGCGCTCTAGCTGCTGATGACTCAGCGCCGATACCGATCCGCCAAACTCGATCTGCTGATGCTCAAACAAATCGGATGAGATAGTGACTACCTCCAGGATCTGATCGGTGCTGTCGATTGACTGAGCCATCGAGTGACCGGTCCAGTTAATTAATAGAAATAAGAATAAGAGATTTTTCAAGAAATTCATTTCAATGGCCATATTCAGGTAATCCAATCCAGATAATTCGATGGATCAATGACAGAAAACTGAGATTCGGGATAAGCTTTCTCCCAAGCTTTTGGAAGCTTTGCCTTTTTCTTTTGATTCCATTTAAATTCGTAAGCAAACAGCTGCCCCTGCTTTTCCTCCACCCAATCCAACTCTTGCTGGTCATAGGTCCTCCAGAAAAATTTGCTACAGTCAGATTCTGTATATGACAGGTATTTGATCCGTTCGCTTGCCAAATAATTTTCCCACAGCTCTCCTACATCATTCCTAAGTGCGAAGGGATTAAAATTACGAATTAGGGCATTACGAATACCATTATCACTAAAGTACCACCTTTTACTTTTGCTTATCTCTTTCCTCAGATTATTACTATATGCACCAACAGGATAGATAACGAACACTTTGGTCAACAATTCAAGGTACTGCTCTACAGTATTTCTAGAAATACCACTGAGATTGTTTGCCAGCTCATGTGTGCTCACTTCCTTCCCCAATTGAAAAGCCAATAACCTAAGCAAATCATAGATTTTATTTGATTTTCTAATCCCCTCATAGGCCAATATATCTTTTAGCAAATAACTGTCTACCAATTCCTGTAAGTATCTCTCCTTCTCTTTTGCAGAGGACAAATGCCACAGTTCGGGGTAGCTACCAAATATCAATCGCTCTTCTAAATTGGCTTGCGTTTGCAGCAAATCTTCACTGCCTTGCAACTCCATTTGTGCCAAGGGAAATAAGTGCATAGTATATTTGCGCCCTACTAATGGCTCCCCTAACTTATTACTGAGATCAAATACCGAGGAACCAGTAGCAAGAACTCTCAGGTTCGGTATTTCATCTACCATCAGTTTTAGTTTCCTTCCTATTTCAGGGATTTGCTGAGCTTCGTCGATTATCAATAGAGATTTATTGGATACCAACCTCTTATAATTCGCGATTGATTGATTTTCTAAAAGCCTTGCTGCATCACTATCTTCACCATTCAACAACAAGTAATTCTCTTCAGAATATTCCTTGATCAAAGTTTTAACCAATGCCGTTTTCCCCACTCTTCTGGCACCATAGAGAATCAACACCTTTCCTGGCTTAAGGCTCTCATTTAGCCGTTTCAATAAAAATCTCTGGATCAAAACCATATTTACACAAATTCATTATTGAATAAATTTATGTAAATATTGTCATTATATTGACGGATTTTACGTGAATTTTGTCATTAGAAAGATAAATTCATGAGAATAGATTCCCTTTTACTCCATCCCACACTCCGTAAAATTAACCCCATAAGGCTCTAATGCCTCCAGGACGGGTTCGTAAATAAACTTTTCCGTCGGGATAAAAACACCTTTTGGCTGCAACTTCCCTTCCAGAATCAATTTTGCAGTCACAGCCAATGGTAGTCCAACGGTCTTGGACATGCCTGTTTTTACCGAATCCTCTCCCTCTACAGCCATGTAGGATTGGAGTCGCTTCAGTTCTTTTCCTTCGTAGTACTCGAACTTGTGCCACATCACGATCATATCTTTCTCGTCTGGTCGGATGGTCCACTTCTTCTTGAGAATATGTTCCAACACCTGAGCGGGTGTACCTTCCTTCAGTCCCACCAGTTCTTCTTCGAATAACCCGAGCCATTTGAGTTTATGCATTTCTTCTCCATCGATTTCCAATCCCAGATAGTGAGCCAGTTTTAGCTCCACCGAATCGTTGGGGTTAAAGGACAGAAAAGAATTGATGAACTGACGGTGAGTTAGCTCAGCTACATTTTGCATCTGATAAGTATCGTCTGTTGCGCCTAACTGGACAAATACGTCCCAAGCTTTACAATAGCCTGTACGTCTGAGCGTACCACGATAGAGTGTTTCTATCCCTCTTAGTTTGTAGGCATCCAGGTACTTCAGGGAGTCTCTGTTGGCATAGCCTTCGAAATATCCATGCTCTGGTATATGTATGACCTCTGTCCTACGAAACAATTTTTGGTAAGGAATATACTTGTAGCGACCCTCCTGCAGAAATTTGACATAGCCCTGACCTGCCAGCACCACATTGCGGGGATTCCAGGTGAATTTATATTTCCATGGATTGTCATCTTTGCTTGGTGCCAGGAGCCCGCCAGTAAACGTCTCAAATGTTTTCAATTTAGCGCCAGAAGCCTTGATTTTATCAAGCACCTTCATGGCTGACATATGATCGATCCCCGGATCCAGTCCCAGTTCCATGATCAAACCGACCCCATTTTGCTTAAATTGATCCTCCAGTGCTTTGATGTCATCATTGAGGTAAGAGGCAGTGAGCATATTCACACCTTCCTGGGCACATATCTTCGCTACATGGATATGAAAGGCTGCAGGCACCATGCTGATGACTAGATCAAAGTTTTTGATCTGTGCCTTATCCTCCTCTCTGTGTATATCAAAGGAGATTGCCTGACCTCTGGCGTGTCCATGTATACGCTCTTCGGCCATTTTGATATCCAGATCGCCGACTGTGACCCTCCATCCAGAGGGTTCGGCATGATCCAACAAAAAATCAATGAGTACGGAAGAGGACCTTCCCGCACCTAGTACGATGATTCCTTTTTCTGTCATAGGTTGTGCTTTGGGTGTTGTTTAATGTCTGGCAATTTATAAAAAAGCCTTCGACACCCTAGTTCAGCTGCTATATTTTGTAACAAGACTATATTTACTTTGTCAAATTTTCTAAATTCATTGTTTAAATAAAGAATCTGACCATGGAACTGAGCGATCTGAGCAAAAAGCAGTACAGCAAACTCCTGGAGCGCTACCAGATAGAACTCCTAAAACTCCAAAAGCACATCGTCAAACATGGTCTTAGAGTTGTCATTTTGTTCGAGGGTAGAGATGCTGCTGGTAAAGGAGGAACCATCAAGCGTTTCATTGAGCACATGAACCCTCGTGAGTTTCGAGTGATCGCACTGGGCAAACCCAATAAAAAAGAAAAAACGCAATGGTATTTTCAGCGCTACATCAAGCATCTCCCAGCTGCTGGTGAAATCATGTTCTTTGACCGTAGCTGGTACAATAGAGCAGTGGTCGAGCCTGTCATGGGCTTTTGCTCAGAAAATCAATATCGATTGTTCATGAAGCAAGTCAATGCAGTCGAAAAAATGCTCACTGATGATGGCGTACACCTGATCAAATTTTGGCTGGACATAGCCAAAGACGAGCAAGAAACGAGATTTGACGACAGACAGAGCGACCCCTTGAAAACCTGGAAGCTAAGTCCTGTAGATATGAAAGCGCAGGGCATGTGGGACGAATTTTCAAAATACATCAATCTGATGCTGGAAAAGACCAGCAGTGATCATGCGCCCTGGCTCAGAGTAGATGCCAACAATAAAAAAGTGGCTCGCCTCAATATGATTAGTACAGTTCTGGAAATGTTCGAATATGAAGGCAAATCCATAGATGTACATCAATCTAATGCAGAAATCACTACTGTACAAAAGTCCAAATACCCATGACCACAAATATGATCGCCGGTACTTTGAACAATAAGAAACGATTGTTTTGAATAGAGGAAAAACGGCTCCCCAGATAAGTGGCCGTCACCATCAGTAAAAAAGTACCAGAGGACACTCCAGCTACAAAGATCAAATAATTGTCATCCGTAAGGTTGACCCAGTTCATCGTCTGCAAATAGGCCGATACGGTGAGCCAATAGGGAATGGCCAATGGATTCATTATAGCCAGCATTAGGCCTTTTACAAATCCTGCACGTTTTTCCCCACTGGGTTCCTCCTTTTTCTCTTTCGGTTTTTGGAACCAGTTGACCAATCCTAATACGATCAATACCGTACCTGATATCCACCGAAACCAGGTAGCTATCTCAATGTTTTCGGTCAGATAGATTTGAAAACGAACGGCAATACCTGCATATACAAACTCAATCATAGCAGCAGCTAGCCCCAGACTCAAAGCCCCTGCCTTGCGATCTCGCATCGCCAACTGAACTACGGACAAATTGATCGAGCCCGGTGGGATAGAACCCGCATAACTAAAAACAAAGGCGATTGCGAATAAAGATATCAATGATGTCATTTGGGGTCTTTTAGCTTGTTGTATTGTTTAATCTTTCTGATCTCTTTCCACCCTTCTGATAACCCCATGTAGGAAACGCCCCTCTTGTGATTGGCAATAGAAATATCAGATAGGACCTTCAGGTGATGGATGATGTCTTTGTAGGCCTGGATCAATGAATAACCAGGATGATAGATATGAGCGGGTTCAGCCCCAGCACCATTTAGCTCAAGAATTTTGAAGTTTCTCCCAACATTCAGATCCTCAATTGATCGACATCTCAAATCATAGCGACCAAAATAAAACCCTTCTATTTGCTGGCTCACTTGATCAAAAGTTTGAATCAGCTTTTCGTTGATTAAATGATTGGCATTGAGAAAGGTCGTACCGAGACAGTGATTCCCAATCGACACCAACTCAACGGTCTCTCCCGCATTGGGAATTCTTTTCAAGAGATCAGGATTCTTTCGTTTGAGTCTATCAATATGCATTTTGGAACGAGCATCTCCGTCCATCAGCTCCTCAACTGTAGACTGTCCATTACCCACCACAGAGAGCATGGCTTTCTGGACTATGGAGCTGACAGTCCCACGAGGGCGATCCGGATAGCGATAATAAAACACCCCAAGCTCGATTTCATAAGGTACATACTCCTGCAACAAAAAATCCACCTGCACCTCTTCCAAATATTGCTGGAGTTGCTCCTCACCCTTCACCAACTCGACCATCCATCCCCTCTCGCCTATGTCAGGCTTCAGCACAATAGGGAAATGCAGCCCTGCAGCTTTCATTTGTTTCAGAACCTCCTCCTTGTTCACCTGGGAGTCAAACAAAAAAGTAGCAGGAATGTATTCATCAGGGATCAGATCAAAGATTTTCTTCTTGGATTCACCCAGCATGCCGCCGAACTCAATTCCGGGATTGGAAGCAGTAAAAAAGAAAAGTGATCGTGCCCTTAACGTAATCCACAGCCAATAAAACAGGACCGGGAAATAGAAAAGAGAAAAAGGCCAGAACTCCCATCGAAAAATCTTTGCCCATACCACTGAGCTACTCAATCTACCGTATAGTGAATGATCTTTCTTTTCCTCCTTAGTAAAAGTGGAGCGATCTTGCTCTAAAGCTGCCTCCATGCTCAGGCTTTTTGCGAATAAGAACTTCGATAGCGCAGAGTTGAACTTGCCACCCCAAATCCATCAGGTACTTTCATGCCAGGTTTGATCTCCTGGATGGCGATGCGAATGATCGCCATATGATGAACCGCGTGCTCAAGATTATAAACCAATTCTCTCTCCAGATTACTTTTGACCTTGAGGCTTTCTTCCTCATCGTAGTTCTGTTCCAGAGTCAAATCACAATTTTTTGATACCCCGTCCATCTCAGCTAGCAACTTTTTTATTTCGTTGATCGCTTCCAGTGTATTGCTCTCTAGAAACAGATCACGCTTTCTCAGGTCGTAATTGACCAGGCCCGTAGGGTAACCCTCCAATAAACATTTGAAAAACTCCAGAGTGTGTCGCACGTGCTGACCGATTGTGGATTTGTTCAGAATGGCGGATGATCGACTGTATTCCTCGTTTGTCAGAGGCTCAATCACTTGTAGTAGCTGGTCGAAAGTATTTTGAATAGCAGGTTTAATCCTCATGTTTCATTCTTTGCCTGATATCATCAGGGCTTGGGTTAATTGAGACTCTTCCCATTGGGTTCACTCTTGCCTAAACAGATTTAAATCTAAAAAGTTCATTTCAATAAACTGCTACTTTACCAGGTCTTTGACATGCGTCCAAACCAAATCTGGCTCGTACCCCTTGTAGATCAAGTGTCTGGAAACTTTTTCCTGTTTTTTGAAAACATTGCTCTCAGACAGGGATTCGGCTTTTCTTTCGATCAGGTCACAAAGAGTCGCTATGTAGTCATCCGCATCTATCTCTTTCAGCCCTTTTTTGATACAGTATTCCGACACATCATGTTGCTTCAAACCTTGCTTGATTTTATTTCTTCCCCATCGTTTGATACGGAATTTCCCCCCTGCATAACTCAGAGCAAAACGCTCCTCATTGATGAAATTTTCCATGATCAGATCCGTGAGAACATCCTCCACCTCATCCGAATACAAACCATATTCATATAGTTTATTGCGGACTTCTTTCTGCGACCGCTCCTGATAGGCACAGTAGTTCGCGGCCCTTAGTTTGGCTTCTTTCTTAGATAGGTTTAATTTCTTTTTTTCGATCAAAATTCAGGTATTTCTTCGAGCGTAAATTTACTCAAAGTCTAAAGCTTCTACCCACACTTGATAGGCAGGTCTTTCGTTTCCATTCTCATCGAGCAATCCGGTATCACGCCAAATCTGCCCTACATCCTTGACCTCCTCAGGAAAAGTCTCCCATAGCGCATCATAGTCTCTATGCCCCCACCAAATCACGAAAGGATAGCTGTGCTCTTCGGCATTTTGAAGAAGGGAGGTTAAATAATTGGCTTGTTCAGTCTCATTAGAACTAATATCTACCGATAGGTTTGGGATCACTAGATCCTCTGCCAGATGATTGGTTTCAACAAAGGCAATCGGCACAGTCACTCTTTCATGCAAGAAATCAAAGGCTCTTTGAAAATCTGCTGCAGTATGTAAACCGACAAAAAACGGATAAAAGCTAATGGCCGCAAAGTCCTGTTGATTGACAAAATTGGTAATCGCCTCATCAATCGCAGCATCCTTGCCATACCAATTGTGAAGGGTTACAGATTCGGACGTCTTCAGATTTGGATACTTCGCCTTTATGTTAGCACGAACTGCTTTCATCAATGATAAGTATTCCGTCCATAGCATTGGGTCGTGGATCATCAGCTCGTTCACCTCCATGGCCATCACCAAATAGTCGGGCTGCAAAAGATCTAGAAGGTAGAGCAAATGATCCGAATAAGCCTTAATAATTAAAGGATCATCCATGGTAGCGACATAAGGTGTCGTCCCATCAAAACCCTCCAGCAAACCCGTCCGGTCCAAATTGAGCAAACTCACAGATAGCATCAAATTATGATTGGCCAATCGCCGAGCCACTCGAGCATTGATGTCCGTCACCAAAGGCTCTGGAGGGGGTTGGTTATCTATATAGGCATTCCATGGAATTTTATTGTCGACCTGCTCTGAATAGATGTCGGCATTCGAAGAGATGAATTGATAGGTGGCTTCTAAATCAGCGAGCTCTGGCCCGAATGACCAGGTACTAAATCCCATCTTGTAAGGGCGATTGGTTTCCTGTTTGTGATCTGAACTTTCGTCATCCTGACAGGAGCAAAGAATCAGAACAAGGCTTAGTAAATAAAAAATACTACGCATAGATTATCACTGAACATGAAAATCTTCTATCGAACGAACGATATTGGCTTTGATACCGAAAAGTTCCATCATGACACGAGCTGCCCCTCGAATAAGGATATTGTTAGAAATGATCGTCACCTCAGAAATTCGTGACTTGTACATTTTCATAGATTTATACCATTCACTGCGGGCAGACGGATCGAAACCCGACATATCAGTACAGTCCCAAATAAAAGTGTAATTGTTATTCGAACTCTCCATTTCTTCGCTCCAGGCGCGAGTTCCATCCACACTAGCGGATTCGGAAAATTTTCCCTTGAACTTAAAGTAGAGCACATGCATTCCTAAATCAGGGCTGCTGTAGATATCCAGATTGGGGGATTTAAAATCCATCTTTTTGCATTTAAGTGATTGGTCCTGAAAGGATCAGATAATTAAATATAATGAATTACAGATGGATATAAAAGAACAATTTACCAAGCCTAATGGTCAAGACATGAATTAAAAAAGCCACTTCAGATTTCGAAGTGGCTTTTCATCAAATGGTACCTATAAATTTTTTCAGCTCTTTATCAAAAGCCGCCTTTAGTTCATCGTCTTTAATTCCTTCCTCGTCATCAAACTTATCCGAAAAATGAGGGAGAGAAAAACTGGAAGTCACCTCTCCACCTCTAAAAGGGAATTCTGTTGTAGCAATCTTCAATACAGTCTGTGCTCCTCTAGCACCATCGGAAGTCGCCATCAAAAACATAGGTTTCTCCAACCAGGTCTTTGGCTCTACTCGTGAGGCCCAGTCAAAAATATTTTTAAAAGCAGCAGTATAATTCCCATTATGTTCGGCGAAAGAAATCATCAGGCCATCGGCATCTCTAAAATCATCTTTGAATTTGATCGCTTCAGAAGGGATTCCGGTTGCTTTTTCTCTGTCCTGACTAAATATGGGCATTTCATAGTCATTCAAGTCCAATACCGTAAGTTCGGCTTCTGGCACTTGCTTGCCTGCCCAGCTAACGAATCGCCTGTTGATCGATTTAGAACTATTACTCGCCCCGAATGCTACTATTTTCTTCATCGTAATTTTGATTTAAATATGTTACAACAAATATTGTTGTATTAGTAGTAACGGTAAGTATTGACAAAGGTTGAACTAAAGAAGAAAAAAATCAATATCCAGCAGCCTGACCATCCTTGCGAGACTCAGAAGCACCATAGTAAATTCCCTTTTCTGCATCATACATGATGGCCTGATAGCCTCCATAGACTCCCAGACTGTAGCTTATCTTATGTCTTCTGAGTAAAAGTTTTTTGATCTCGTCGTATTCAAAACCAGACTCCAGGTTCACTTCTCCACCGTCGGTCATCTTTCCACCGGTCGGTTCTGTGGATCCGGTATGATGAATTCGCGGAGCATCACCGGCCTCCTGTAGATTCATACCAAAATCAATCAAATTGATCACTATCTGAGCATGCCCCTGTGGTTGCATAGCCCCTCCCATGAGACCAAAACTGATCCACGGTTTACCATCCTTGGTGATGAAAGATGGGATGATCGTATGGAAAGGTCTCTTGCCCGGTTCGATCACATTGCTATGACCTTCTTCGAGAGAAAAAAGTTCGCCACGATCTTGAAACATAAAACCCAACTTAGGCGGCACCATACCGGATCCCATGCCTCGGTAGTTACTCTGAATCAACGACACCATATTCCCATCCTTATCTGCTGTGGTCATATAGATAGTATTTCCTTGTTCCAACTTGCCTGCGTCGTAAGTTCTCGCTGCTCTTTCATTAATCAGCTTTCTCCTTTCGGCCGCATACTCTTTTGAGATCAACTCTTCAACCGGAACATCGACAAAGTTCATGTCAGCATAATATTTTGCTCTATCCTCGAATGCCAACTTTTTGGCTTCCACAAAATGGTGCATGTATTCACCACTGCCAAAGCCCATAGCGGCCACATCATAGCCCTCCATGATATTCAAGATTTGCAAAGCCGCGATGCCCTGGCCGTTTGGAGGCAACTCCCAAACATCATACCCTCTGTAATTGGTCGATACAGGCTCTACCCACTCGGAGCTATGCGCAGCAAAATCCTCCACACTCATCACTCCCCCTTGCTCCTGTAGAAAATCAGCCATGATCTGAGCCATTTCTCCTTTGTAGAATCCATCTCGGCCTTTCTTGGCCAACTTTTCATAAGTATCCGCCAGATATGGATTGGCAAATACATCCCCCTTTTTCAAAGGCTCTCCATTGGGCATGTAGGTATCTGCAAAATTGGGATAGTCCTTGAATCTTTTAGCCGACAGATTCAGATAGAAGCCAATCAATTCAGGAACCGGAACTCCCTCTCGGGCATATTTGATTGCCGGAAACAAAATCTCCTTCATCGACTTGGATCCAAACTTTTTATGCATTTCGAACCAGCCATCTACACAACCAGGCACAGTAACAGGCAATGGACCAAATGCAGGAATCTTATCCATGCCTCTTTCTTTGAAGTAATCAAGACTGATGTTTTGAGAAGATCGACCACTAGCGTTCAATCCATAGAGTTTTTGATCCTTAGCACTCCAGATAATGGCAAACAAGTCGCCCCCAATGCCAGACCCCGTAGGCTCCATGAGTCCCAAAGCTGCATTGGCTGCAATTGCCGCGTCTATGGCGTTCCCCCCTGATTTGAGGATGTCTAAACCGATCTGTGTCGCCAAAGGATGACTGGTAGCTACCATACCATTTTTGGCCAGTACCTCGGATCTGGATGCGGTGCTGTTACTCGCGATTCTGTCCTGAGCCCAAAGTTGAATGGAGAACAAAAAAGTAAAAGTGAGTAGATAAAATTGTTTCATGATATGATTTTTGGGTGAAAGGCTAATTTAATAAAAGCAAAATGTAATTGTTGGGTCAAAGTTTTTTCATGGAATTGAGCAAACAAAAAAACCGGGAAAACGAATCTTCCCGGTTCTAACATTCAAACTAATGCTGTTTACTTTTCTTTTATGGCAATACTACTTCGTCAATCACGTGGATCACACCATTAGAAGCGTGATAATTGACCCCTGTGATGTTGGCAGTACCATCTATTGTCAGTGCTGATAGATCAAAAGTTAAACTTGATCCTTCTACTGTTGCTATGCCATTGTTAGCATCTACAGCACCAGCCAAATCTACACTGTAGGCTCTAGCAGGTACTACGTGATAAGTCAACACTGTAGTCAAGGTTTCGACAGGAATATCTGACAATTCTGTCCAATCCGCATTGCTATCCAATAGCTCCTGGAAGGCTGCATTGGTTGGAGCAAATACGGTGAAAGGACCATCTCCTTGTAATGTTGTGACTAAATCAGCAGCAGTCAAAGCGGCTATCAGAGAGGAGAATTCTCCGTCCATTTTGTCGCTCAGGTCTTGAGCCAAAGCCACTACATCTCCTACTGGGGGCATCAACACATTGTCAATCACGTGTACCACGCCTGTACCAGATTCGATATCCACAGCCGTTATTTCTGTTGAGCCATTGATAAAGTTGCCTCCATCGGTTAGCGAGAAATAAATACTGCTTCCTTCAAGTGTAGATGCATCCGATGGAATTCCTGAGCTCAAAACTTTGGCTCCTACTACATGATACTTAAGCACGGTTGCAAGGGTCGCAGCATCCAAATCAGCCACCACTACACCTGCGTCAGCAAAGGCCGTGTTGGTCGGTGCGAATATGGTAAGAGCATCTGCAGCCAGAATGGTTCCAACCACATCTGCTTTTACCGCTGCTTCAATTAAAGTAGTAAAATCTTCGCTGAAATAAGCTGGCTCCAGTACCGTGTTCACAAACATCATTACTGATTCTGGCACCAACACTTCATCAATTACGTGAATCACACCATTAGTGGCAGCCACATCTGTAGCAGTCACATTTGCGCCATTTACGGTAACACCACCTTCTGTTGCCAAAGTAATATTTGTACCTTCTAAGGTAGCTACATCACCTGCTGTCACATCAGCTGCGTAAACCTCTGCCGCTACTACATGGTATTTCAAGATTTCCGCTAGAACTGATGCTGGCACATCTTCTATGCTTTCCTGTCCGATAGTTTCCAATAGGGCCGCAAAAGCCTCATCCGTAGGAGCGAATACTGTGAAAGGACCATCACCCTGAAGTGCAGCTATTAAATCGGCTTTTCCTAAGGCTGCCGCCAAGGAATTGAAACCAGCATCTACCGCAGTTTCAACAATATCTTTTGTTGGTGATAATTCGAATCCTTCTGGTACCAAAACAGTACCGATGGTATGAATAACTCCATTAGTAGCTGGAACATCATAAGGTGACTCAACCGCAACACCATTTACAGTGATACCACCGTCCACCGCGAGCGTTACTGCCGAACCATTCAGTGTAGTTACGTCTCCTGCAGCGATATCTTTCGAATATACCTCAGCTGCCACTACATGATAGGTTAGGATTTCGATAAGATCTTCCTGTGCTATTTCATCCAAACCACTTACACCAAGATCTGATAATAATGTCGCAAAAGCCGCATCAGTGGGTGCAAATACAGTAAAAGGTCCATCACCCTGGAGGTCATCGACTAAATCTGCAGCTGTAAGTGCTGCAGCGAGAGATGTGTAGCCATTGGCTTGTGCTACACCTACAATATCAGCGGTAGGCATCATGTCTGATCCACCGTTATCATCTTCTGAACAGCTTGCCAAGAAAAGGGAAGCTGCAATAAATGGGAGTAATAGGTAAACTGTCTTCTTCATGTTTAATATTTTTTATTATACATTAAACAGATACGTGTACTTACATTTATTTGTTTAACTATTTTTACTTTTAATTAAACTTAAATAAGAAAAAAGGCCTTAGAAGGTAATTTGAAGCAAAAAATAAATTTTGATATTATTGACAGATATGGTTGATCATGCCCCGAAAAACCAGCCCATGGAATGGGATGACCGAATACCAATATAAGCGACCCAACAATCCAGTCGGTCTAAAAGTAGCAGTCTGATACAACTGGTTGTTTCTGATTCTAAACTCTAGCCAGGCCTCACCTGGCAATTTCATTTCTGCATATAGCAGCAAACGACCACTATCTCGATCTGCAATCAGTACCCGCCAAAAATCAATGACATCCCCTGCAGAGATAGAATCGGGATTTGTTCTTCCTCTTCTCAAGCCTACCCCTCCAAACATCTTATCCATGAACCCTCTCAATTTCCATAGACCATCAAAGGCATACCAACCAGTATCCCCTCCTAAAGCCCAGATTTTCTGAAGTGTTCTTTCACGGTCGTTAATTTCCTTGACTCTACAGTCTTTGAAGCAGCCATAAATCGGGACATCCATGTAATCAGCGATTTGGTAATTCAATTGCCCACTGGCCCAGGTATCTTTCCAGCTGGACACCACATCGTGATTGACAATTCTCTGAAAGGAACGCTCTAACGCTTTCTCATAAGTCTCCGGTTGATAATCAAAGATTTCATTCAACTGCTGATCTTGGCAGATTACCTCTATTTTCATGCTGCTGACCAGCGCACTAGCGAGTTTATAAGAAGTACTCGTGACAAAATACAACCAGTATGAGGAGAGTCTGGGAGTCATCACTGGAACAGTAAAAACGTAGCGTTTCAATTTTCTCACTCTGGCAAACCCAAGCAGCATTTCTTTGTAGGTAAGGATTTCGGGACCTCCTATATCAAAATGCTGATCAAAGCACCTTTTGTCCTCCAATACCTTAATAAGAAAATAAAGCACATCGCGAACTCCAATCGGTTGACATCTGGTATTAAGCCATTTGGGTGCAATCATCACTGGCAGTTTCTCGACCAGATCTCTGATGATTTCGAAAGAGGCACTCCCCGAACCGATGATGATACCTGCCCTGAGTGTGGTCAAATGAAAATGGCCTTTCTTCAGTTCCGTCTCAACTGCCTTTCTGGAACTTAGATGCTTGGACAGCTCATCCTTATTGACAATGCCACTGAGGTAGATCACCTGCTTTACATTGACTCGATCCATCTGCTCACGAAAAAGCCGAGCCGATTTCAACTCCATTTCCTGATAATTGCTAGCAGCAGACATAGAGTGAATCAGGTAGTAGGCCGCATCTATGTCCTCCGGAATGTTTTGAAGCGTCTCCTCTTTGAGGAAATCTACCTCGATGATGTCCAGACTTTGCCCAAAGGTTTCATGATGGGCAAATCGCTTTGTGTCCCTCACACAACAGACCAGATCATGTCCAGCCTTGAGGAGGTTAGGAATCAAACGTTTGCCAATGTAACCGGTAGCTCCGGTGAGTAGAATTTTCATATAGAGAATATTATCAACCAAATACTCCCATTAGCTGATGGGTAGTACTCAATTTATCCCATTGAGGTTGCAAAGCACTCAAGCGATTGAATTAATCTCATTTAAAAAGGAACATTTCTCATAAGCTCCAAAATACGCTAAGTACTAAATAGATATTTTAGAATTCTATTCTTATCTTTTGATCCATTCAATCTTGCTACAATGGAATATTCTAAGCGAATCCATCTTTTAACACACAAGGGCAAAAAAATATATTACTTTGATTTTAGCGGTTTGCGAGCAGATGAGCACCCCTGGATCATGGACTTGGCCTTTGAATTAGCGATAAAGCAGGAGGAGAAAACGCTTCGATATATCTCCAACGTGGCGAACACACGGCTCAACATCGAGAGTAAAAACAAAGCAAAGGCCTTTTATGCCAAACTTGCCGGATTGGGCTTCCAAATCAAAGCAGCCACCATCGGTCTCACTGCCTGGCAAAGACTCATTGTTTCTACTATTGACAGGAAAATGTTTTTTTCTAACGATCTGGAAAAAGCCAAGGAATATTTAGTAAACGAAGACTCACCCAATGTAGCGGGTTAATCCCTCAATCGAGCAATTTTATCCGCTCGAGACCCTCGTTCGAAAACGCGAATAATCATAAATAAGAAACTAACAAAGAAGCCCGGTTTGGATATGATCTTGAGATTTTTGCTCACCTTCTCGTCTCTTGTCTTTATAAAGGCCTCTTGCTGATCTTCAGGAGTAGCATGCAGTTCTTTGGCAAATTTCCAGGCTCCATCACGGGCCTTTTTCATACTGAAATCGATCAGGTAATCATCGGCTCGACCTGCTAGTCTCAATAGAAACCTCAGACCTGGCCATATTTCAGCCAAATCCTCTTGTACCTTTTCTACATGACGAGATAGGATCTCATTGATTCGATTGAAGTCATTTTTAAAATCATCTATATTATCTACATCGATTTTGGCAGTGGCCACTCCCAGATCTAGATTGATATGGGTATTCATCCCAGCTAACAAATGCTGAAAAACAATAGGCCAAAAGGTATCTACATATTGAAAGGTGCTGCGCCAGGATAGGCTATGGTGAGGATCCTTGCCTAGATAGGCGTGATAGGCTTCAAAGTACATATTCGCAAAACTGATCACGAATCGCTCCATTCTTTTGGAGTCTTCAAAGCTGTTTCTACTGATTTCTTCTTTGATCCGGGCCGTTACCCCCATATAAAGTGCTGGAAAATAACCCAGCTTGTCATTGTCTTCCTGACATCCATCCACGATATACTTGAACTTAGCCAGGACTTCATCAATTGATTGCATCTGTTAGGTTTTCAGAAATGATACAAATAATTGATCTTGAATTTGCCGCAACTCAATTATAGACAATTACTTGACTCAAGACAATTTATCCGCTTACAAGTTAGAAGCTTTTTTTAGGGAGAGTTGGGAAACAGTCTTCGGTGTTCCTGATTTACTGTAGTCAATACTGCCGAGCCATACCACTCTCTGAGTTCCATGACCAGACTTCCTGCTTTGATGGCCGGGTCCGTTCGGGTCAGTGAGTCTGCCTCTGCTATGCTTTGCACATCGAACAAATAAATGCCTCGGAGCTCGCCATCGCCAATAAATGGACCTGCCAAAACCAACTGACCAGCTTCCGCCATACGACGGATGTTGTTGAGGTGAGCTCGCTGCAGATTGGCACTTTCCACTGAATCCAAGTTCCGATTGGGGCCTTTTTTCAGAAAAGCCATTACATATTTTTTCATCCCATACTCGTCCGCTCCATACTTGACTCTGATGAGTGAATCACTGTCTGCCTGAGCTATTTCTGAGGATAGAGAACGGGTATTTGACTCCTTCTGCTCACAGGAGAGAAAGGGAAAACAGAAGATATGAATCACAATAATTGAAAGGAATAGCTGATGTCTCATGTTTAGGGTTTTGATCTAAAATAAGAAGAAATCGCCTAAACGCATTTAACATCCCTGCTCTAATTGAGTATAGGCGCTGTGATCATTCAACACAGGCTTGCGCCATTGGGATCAGCAATCTTTGAAGCAGAACGAAAGGAACTTTGTCCTTTTCAGAATTGTAGGCCCCTCCTGTAAAAACAAACAAAGCATCAATTTCCGGAATCATTATGATGTATTGACCGCCATTGCCCGTGGCTAATATGGACTGAACATATCGCTCGCTCTCACCCACCTTGAGGGGTATCCTCCACCAGAAGTAACCATATTCGAGACCGGTCAATCTAACATGAGCCGTTGTGGATTCCTTGATCCAATCCTCTGACACGATCCTTTGCCCCTGCCAAACACCGTCATGCATCACCATCCATCCGATCTTTGCCATGTCCCTTGGTCTCATATAGAGTCTTTTGGCTGCAGTGGGGATTTCTCTTTGACTGGAAGTATGGCCCCACCGATAATGAGTGATGCCCATCGGGGCAAACAGAAAGCGCTCTGCTACCTGATCTATGGTCAACCCGGAGGACTCTTCGATTACCCTGGCTAAAAGAATGGCACCCAAAGAACAATACATGGCCGTATCTCCCGGATCATTGATCTGCGGCAAGTCCAATGCCAATTGAACCCACTGATCAGCAGGTTTTCGGTAGGCCTTATCTTCTTGTCCTTTTGATCTACGATCCCAGTCATTGCAATCCAACCCACTGCTCATGGTCATTAGATCCACAATTCTGATTTGTTGCTTTCTGGGATCTATGTTTTTCTGCACTTCATGACCTGGCAGATATTTCAAAAATGGGTCTTCGACATCCTCAATCCAGCCCTGATCCAGTGCAATTCCCAGGAGAAGTGACCGGATGCTTTTGGTCGCGGAACGCATGTCTTGCAATGAATCAAGGGCATAATCATTGTAATATTCCTCGAGCACCAGGGTATCCCCTTGTACCCAAAGCATACTATGCAGCTGATGTTCATCTGCATCTAACTGCTGCAGAAGGTGATTGAGCCGTGGTAGGTTCACAGCACTATCGACGGACAAATCTCGAGTCCCCCAATCCAAATCAGCCATTGGCATTTGATATTGAGCCAGAATATGGGAGCTACATGATAAAAATAATAAGGACAGGAAGGCGAATCGTCTCATATGCCTAAGAATGACGCAATGTAACGAATGGTTGCCAACCTACTCCGCATCCTTTACTTCCTGCTCCAAATGATCCAGATACAATATGCCATCCAGATGGTCTATTTCATGCTGAAAAATAACTGCAGTAAACCCCTCCACCGATTCTTTGTAGTGTTTCTGATCTATTTTATCATATTCGACTTCTATTCGATAAGCTCTGGTTTTAGTAGTGTCTCTTCGATTGGGGATAGACAAACAGCCCTCACGGCAGTCTTGCTTTTGCTCTGAATAAAAGGTAATCTCAGGATTGAAATAAACTTCAAAAGGTAAATCCTCTTTGTCTAGACGCTGCACCCAAATGATGTCTTTGAGTATCCCAACCTGAGGGGCTGCAATGCCCACTCCCAGCGACATACTGTCCGTAACAGTCGCATAGAGACGGTCAACGAAATGCATGAAAACCGCATCGCTAGTATCTACCTCTACCGAAACACTAGGCGTACGTAGCAATAGAGAATCCGATCGATCGGTTATTTTGAAGACTCGCATAGGATCTTCCGCTGTTCCTGATAGGATCATTTGACTTTGCTGATCCGAAAACTGCGATACTTTTGACATTTTGGAGCTGGCACAGCCCACTGCAAACAAAAGAACCAAAGAGAATAAATGGCGATATGAATTCATATGAATAAAGATTGAGCTAACAATCTTAGTCACTTCCTTTTTCAAACCAAAACTTCCTGAACT
The DNA here is from genome assembly GCF_025833875.1 of Reichenbachiella ulvae. Taxonomy (NCBI): domain Bacteria; kingdom Pseudomonadati; phylum Bacteroidota; class Cytophagia; order Cytophagales; family Reichenbachiellaceae; genus Reichenbachiella; species Reichenbachiella ulvae. The sequence continues at coordinate 3,484,060 of NZ_JAOYOD010000001.1, forward strand.
CGAGTCCTTTCTTTTTTGTTCGGCAGATTGAAATCCCAATAGGTGAGAGCACGCCAGAGCCACTCCATAGGACCGTATCGATATGCCCTGAGCCAATGAACACTGATCATAGTCTGGGTAACGAACAAAACGATCGCTAAAACCAAACTCCAGGTAGCCCCCAGATCATCCCAAAGACCAAAACCAAACTGAAAAAATAAGATCACACCTAAAATAGCCTGCGACATATAGTTAGTCAAACTCATCCTGCCATATGCTGCCATGTAATCAAAAAGCTTCACCTTATCCTTACCATAGATATACAAAAGAATGAAGCCTGAGCAAATCGTCAGGGTGTAAAACAAATTGAAGTAGGTTTGAGAAGCCATAGTCATCAAGGTTTTTTGGTCTTCCGTCCAGTCAAAACTTTCGATTCCCGAGATATAAAGCTTCACCAAGAGCATCAGAATCAGACAGAAATAGCCTACAAAAGCTACGCGATATCTATTGGCGGTGAGGTTGGTGAGGTATCCTTTTCTGGCAATGACCAGACCTATGATAAACAGCCCAAAGAGCTGAACCAATCGCCCTGTATGGTAAGTCCATGTCCACACCACGACTCGAGCTTTGTAAAGGTTGAATTCAAAAACCTCCCACATTGATCCCGTGGTATATATTTCTTCGCCTTCAGGAAAATATCCATCTCCATAGTAAGGGGCATATACGAAATCAGGATTTGTAAATGCCTGATAAGCCAAATAAAGTAAAGGAACTTGCACAAGCAACAATCCCGCAATAACAAGCAGGGTTCGGTTGGACAATGAATAGCTTAATATAAAGGGAATACCTGCAAGCGCATAAATATGTAGGATATCTCCTCTGTAAAAGATAGAATGTAAAAACCCGATCACGAACAGTACGATCATTCTCCACAAAAAAGTGAATCGAAAATCCTTCCCCTGTTCGGCCTTATTGTTCATCTGAATGAAAAAACTGTAGCCAAATAGAATGGCAAAAATGGAATAGGCCTTTCCTCCCACCATGAAAAGGACCGACTCAAAAACATCTGCATCAATACCTAAAACGAAAGGGCTATTAGGATCAGAAGGTTTGAATATTTCGAAGTGTTCTATGCAATGGATAATGATAATCCCTAATAGTGCCAAACCTCTCAGGGCATCGATGATTACAATTCTGGATTGGGCTTTCATGTTGTGTATTTGAATTTCCTAAACTAAAGTATAGAAAAGCCCATCCTTATAAAACCAAGGCAAGTGGATAGGGAAATATGTCCAGCGACATTGATACATCTGCCAATCGATAGACATAAAAAAAGGCTGTTTTGTTATAGTCAAAACAGCCTTCAGTATAGATTTCTTAATTTGATTATTCCTTTATCAATCCTTTTCTCTTCAAGATGGTCTCGATGAATTTGATCTCATTCTGAGAATTGAAAATACGGAATGGTAGGTGTATCATCTGCGCCTTGCTCAACACCAAAAGAATATAATCCTTACCTACTTTGGCCTTTTTGATATTCTCCCACTTTAGCGGCATTCCTTGCTTCGTGTTCAGCTTCAGTAGGATCTGCTGGCTAGTGATTTCGTAGCTCAATTTTTCGAACATGAATTTGCCTTGCTCCAGCTGTGAAATACCGGCAAACTGGATCAACCAAAACAAGCCATAAAGTACCAATGCGATCGTCGCACCATATATCCACCAAAGACTAGGTAGCACAAAATATCCTGCACAAAGACCCAGGTATATCAATAGCACCCACCATTGATCCTTGAGCAAATTGCCAAAAGCCAACTTGATGAATGTGCCGTTCTCTAACTGGTATTTTTTCGTCTTAACTATCATTGTTATTGCTTTACTGCCTTCAAACTTATATCCAAGCTGCTATATGAGTGCGTCAATGCACCAACAGAAATAAAGTCTACTCCTGTTTCAGCTATCTCTTTTATATTCTTTTCTGTCACCCCACCTGAGGCCTCAGTTTTGCACTGACCATTGATCAGTGCGATGGCTTCCTTCATCGTAGAGGGCAGCATGTTATCCAACATGATCACATCGACTCCTCCTACCTCTAAAGCCTCCTTCACCTCGTTCAGGTTTCGAGTTTCTACTTCTATCTTCAGATCCTTGCCCTTTTCAGCAAGATACTTTTTTGTGGCCTCCACTGCCTGAGTGATCCCACCTGCATAGTCATTGTGGTTGTCCTTGAGCATGACCATGTCATAGAGCCCAAACCTATGATTCACCGCGCCACCAATCTTCACCGCCCATTTTTCACAAATCCGGAAATTTGGAGCGGTCTTTCTGGTATCCAGTAGCTGGGTATTGGTGTGTTTGATCAAATCTGTCATTTTTCGGGTATAAGTAGCCACTCCACTCATACGCTGCATACAGTTCAGTACGAGGCGTTCAGTCGACAGGATGGATCTCGCTCTACCTTTTACAGTCAACCCAACTTCACCCTCAGTTACCCACTCGCCATCTTTCTTCAACAACTCGACCTGCAAATCCTGATCGAATCGATGAAAAATCATTTGTGCCAGGTCCAGACCCGCAATCACCCCATCTCCCTTAATCAGAAGACGTGCTTCTTGCTCCAGGTCTTCCGGAATGGCCGCCAGCGTACTGTGGTCACCATCGCCGATGTCTTCCTTGAGTGCCGAATCAATGAAAGCATTGATGGCCGAATCTGTCAGATACTTGATTTTCACGGCGCAAAAATATACAAGGTGATCATTTTATCCCTGATTTGAAGAAATAATACCACACATCCCAATTTTTAGAACTCAAACACGAATTTCCATTCTGTCAAGAGTCAATTCTAAACAGTTGGATTTCCTGATTCAGGGCATTTCTTTGTAGCTTAGTCTTATAATCCACAGTAGCCCATGAAAGAAATCTCTGGACATCTAATTGACATCCCCGAGCGCAAAACCTATCCCGCCAAAATTTATTTTTCGGAGGGAAAGATTGAAAAAATTGAAAAATTGGAAGAGGCGCCTGATCAATATATTCTGCCAGGATTTGTAGACGCCCATGTTCATATCGAAAGCTCCATGCTTGTCCCTTCAGAATTTGCCAGATTAGCAGTGGTGCATGGTACAGTTGGAACCATCTCTGACCCACATGAGATAGGCAATGTATTAGGAGTAAAAGGAGTAGAATACATGATCGAAAATGGCAATGAGGTCAATTTCAAATTTTACTTTGGGGCCCCCTCTTGTGTACCAGCCACACCATTCGAAACTGCTGGAGCGGAAATCACTACCAGCGATGTGGAGTATCTCCTAAAAAAAGATGAAATCGTCTATCTCGCTGAGATGATGAACTGGCCCGGTGTGCTGAATGGAGACGAAACCGTCTACGACAAAATAGCAGTTGCCAAAAAAATAGGGAAACCTGTCGATGGTCATGCCCCTGGACTCAGAGGAAAAGACGCACAAAAATATGCTGCCGCAGGTATCTCCACTGATCACGAATGCTTCACGGCCGACGAGGCAAAAGACAAGCTAAAAGCGGGAATGAAAATCCTGATCAGAGAAGGCAGTGCAGCCAAAAACTTTGAAGCGCTGATTCCTTTGCTGGATGAGCACTACGAAAACATGATGTTTTGCTCTGATGACAAACACCCGGACAATCTGGTCGAAGGCCATATCGATCAGTTAGTCAAGCGAGCATTAGAAAAAGGAATTGACCTTTATAAGGTACTTCAGGCTGCCTGCATCAACCCCGTCAGGCACTACAACATGAACATCGGTCTGCTCCAGCCTGGAGATGAGGCGGATTTCATCGTCATAGATCATCCAGAAAAATTTAACGTGAAAGAAACCTGGATTGGTGGGGAGCAAGTCGCTAAAAACGGCAAGACAAAAATCCCGCAGGTACCAGTGAAAGTGGTTAACAATTTCAGCTGTGAAGAAAAAACGCCAGAAGAGTTTCATATCCCGATCACCGGAGCTAAAGTCAAAGTAATGGAGGCGCTGGATGGTCAGCTCATCACCTACCTCAGAACCTACAATAGCATATTGGTTCATCACCCCTACCAGAGCAATATAGATGAGGACATCCTCAAAATCGTAGTAGTCAATCGATACAAAGATAGCCCGCCAGCGGTGGGGTTTGTTAAGAATTTCGGGCTGCAATCAGGCGCCATTGCCTCATCAGTAGGTCACGACTCGCACAACATCATAGCAGTAGGAGTCGATGACGAATCCATCGCCCGAGCGATAAACAAAATCATCAAAGCCAAGGGTGGGGTTTCGGCCATCAGTGCAAAAAGGGAAATGGCACTGGAGCTCCCAGTAGCTGGCATCATGTCTGACCAAAATGGATATGAAGTAGCCAAATCCTATGCGGCTATCGATCGCTTTGCCAAAAGACTGGGATCGCAGTTGAATTCACCATTCATGACGCTCTCGTTCATGGCCTTGCTCGTCATCCCAAAAGCCAAAATGAGCGACCTGGGATTTTTTGATGGGGATAAGTTTGAGTTTATAAATGTTTTCCAAAATTGATCCCTTCCACTACGACTTTTGACTTCAAATTAACTTTAGATCCGAAGCTATTACAATCATGAAATTATCAACCAAAATAATCATTGGCTTAACTCTGGGAATTTTTGCAGGAGTGTTTTTAGGAGAATATGCTGCCCCTTTGGAATATGTAGGTGATGCATTTATTGGATTAATGCAAATGACTGTGTTACCCTACATTCTTATTTCACTACTTAGTAATTTAGGCAAGGTCAAATTGATAGAACAAAAGAAGCTGATTATGGCCGCTGCTGTCACTTTAGTTTTCTTTCTTGTCATCGGTCTTATCACCATCAGTCTTTTGCCCTTTTTCTTCCCTGCTTGGGAGTCCTCCTCCTTCTTTAGTACCAGTTTAGTTACTCCTCAGGAGTCCATAGATTTTGTCAAACTCTATATTCCTTCCAATTTGTTCGGGGCGTTGACCAACAATGTGGTACCTGCTGTAGTACTTTTTGCCATTATCGTGGGGGTTGGTCTTAACAGCACCAAAAACAACAAAAAACTGATAGAAACCCTAGAGACCTTTGCCGATGCCCTTAACAAGGCCAACAAGTACATAGTTAAGCTTACTCCTATCGGAATATTCGGTATCGCGGCTCATACAACTGGCACTTTGTCTTTAAATGAATTGGGATTGATTCAGGTTTATATTGGCATCTACACCCTTGCCGTAATTGTACTTGGTCTGATTTTGATACCCTTAATAGTTTCGGCAGTCACTCCCTTTTCTTACAAAGACTTCTTAACCACACCGAGATCTTCATTGATCACCATTTTTGCTACTGGCAAAATCATCATATTGCTACCCCAATTGATCGAGAATATTCAGCAGTTGTTCAAAAAATATGGTCATGAAGACGAAGAAATAAGTTCGTCTGCAGATCTCATCATGCCTCTGGCCTATCCTTTTCCTAATCTGGGCACCTTGGTCATTATGATTTTTGTCCCTTTCGCGGCTTGGTTTGCAGGCACAGAACTGAGTCTAAGTGATCAAGCCAATTTTATTTCCTCGGTACTATTGAGCAGTTTCGTTGCTCCCATAGTCGGGATACCTTTTCTGATGGACATACTACGTTTACCCTCAGATATTTTTCAATTGTTTATCGTAAGTACTGCTTTTACAGATAGGGTACGAGTAGTTCTGGGTGCCATTCACCTCTTTGGTTTAGCTGTTATTGCCATAGCTTATTCACTTGATCTGGTCAAGATTGTCTGGTGGAAGCTGGGAAGAGCCTTTGGGATCACAATCATCTTTGCACTTCTGTTTTTGCTTCCTATGAAACTACTCATTGGCAATAGTTTTCAGGAGTCTTTTGACAAATATGAAGCTTTTATCCAAATGGATTTGGAAGCAAAACGAGTTCCACAAGTTCATCAAAAATCCGACTCCACATACATACCGCAATCTATCAGCGTCATCAAAGAAATAGGTTATCTTAGAGTTGGTTATGTTTCAGATGCTCTCCCTTATGTCTTCGTCAATAGCGAACAAAAAAAAGTAGGCTATGATGTGGAGCTTATGAATATTTTCGCCCATGAAATGGGAATAAAACTGAAGTGGATACAAATAGGACGAGACAGCATCGAAACTGCACTTAATACTGGAATGATTGACATCTTTGCATCAGGAGTACCCGTACTAGCAGACAAAATGGATTTAGTAGAATACTCCACGCCATATTCCGAGCTCAACCTGGCGTTGTTAGTAGCAGATCATAAACGAGATGAATACTCAACACTCAAGGATTTACGCAACCGACCTGATGCCATCTATGCTACCAACCAATCAGAATACATGATCACCAGAATTAGAGAAGAAATAGAAGGTATCCAATTTCAACACATTGCTTCACCAAGACCTTTCTTAAAAAACCAAACCAACGTGGATGCAATGTTCTTTTCTGCAGAGGCTGGCTCAGCCTGGACCCTTGTATATCCTGGCTATACAGTAGTAAAACCTGAAGGACTGGATATAAAACTTCCAGTCTCATGGATCTTTGCAAAAAACAATCTTGAACTAGAACGCTTTATCAACAAATGGTTAGGACTTAAAATATATGATGGCACGACCAATCGACTCTATGAACGTTGGATTCTGGGAGAGGCATCCAAACAAAAAGAAAAAAACTGGTCTATTATCAGAAATGTATTTCATTGGGTAGAGTAAAATGTGGGAACTGATATATATATTGAATCTAGTGGGTACGGTTGTATTTGCTATATCTGGCGCTTTGACTGCCTCTGACTATGAAATGGATGGTTTTGGTGCAGTTGTGATTGCCTTTATTACGGCACTGGGTGGAGGAACTATCAGGGACCTACTGCTCGACAGTCACCCTGTCGGTTGGATGGGCGACACGAATTATCTCTATGCCGTATTGCTTGCCGTGCTTTTGAGTTACTTATTCAAGCGATGGATCGTGTCTTTGCGTCGAACTATGTTCCTGTTTGACACCATTGGGATTGGACTTTTCGCAGTGCTCGGCACACAAAAAGCCCTGGGATTCGAGATGAGCTATAGTATCGCCATGATGATGGGCGTAGTATCTGCTGTATTCGGCGGTGTGATCCGTGATATCCTGGTTGGTAGAGTTCCGTTGATCTTTCGAAAAGAAATATACGCCACAGCTTGCCTGGCTGGAGCGGCACTTTATCTGATTCTCATTCAGTTCAGCTTACCCGATTATCTGACATTGATCATTCCAATTGTCTGTATCATGATCATCCGGCTACTGGCAGTCAAATACGAATGGTCCTTGCCCGGGATTAAATAGAAAGCTTTCATCAGAATTGAATTTTTATTTTTCTCAGAATAAATTGCGGTGCAGCATTCGAGACAAATGATAAAATCTATTGAGCATTAATTATCTATTTTGTCTTATATAATTTCATTTCTAAGTTTCTGGTTAACCGTTTCTGACGTCTCAGAAGCGCACGTCAACTCCTATACCAAAAATATTATCATAGAGGAATCAGGCAGTATGACAGTAAGTGTAGCCTATGATATCCAAATCAACAATCGAAAAGGGGATTGGTTGTCGGAAGTGGGTATCTATTACCGAAAAGGAAACCGCATCAAATCTTTGGAAGCGGAAATCCTAGATAGCCAGGGAAATCTGGTGAAAAAACTAAAAAACAAAGACATAAGAGATCGACACAGTATTTCGAATAGTGCATTGTATGAGGATGATTATATCAGAGAATTTCAGCTTATCCACCATCAATACCCATATAGACTGAGGTACAGCTATACTCAAGAATACGACAGCTATCTTACCCTTTGCAGATGGGTTCCCTATGTTGATTTTGACATCCCCACCCTTAATGCGACGCTGACATTAACAAAACCAGAAGATTATAAAATCAATATTTATAGCTCTGATAGTACCATAGAGCTGACTCAAAAAAATCAAGTATTCTATCAATGGGAAGCCAAGAATTGTGCGGCAATAAGAGAGGAGCAAATGGGGCCAAGCGCCTATGAACAATCTCCAAAGGTGATCATAACTCCAGACCAGTTTAGTTATGGTAGACCTGGGTCATTTGTAAGTTGGCAGAGCTATGGGGACTGGGTATTGGATTTAAATGAAAACTGCATGGATTTCAGTGCTACCCAAAAAGAAGAAATTCGGAAATCAGTAGCACACTTGAAAAGCGATAAGGATAAAGTAAAAATGCTCTACAATAAGATGCAAGATGAAATTCGCTACATCCTTGTAGACATTGATTTTGGAGGTTTTCAGAGCTACCCGGCTAGTTATGTAGCGAATAATAAATATGGAGATTGCAAGGCACTAACTACCTACATGCAGGCTAGTCTTGACGCCATTGGGATTCAGGCTTTCCCTGTTCTCGTTTATGCTGACGAATATATTCCTGTGCTAGAAGATTTTCCAAACAACTGTTTCAATCACATATTTCTATGTGTACCATTAGAGCAAGACAGCATTTGGCTTGAAAACACCAGTAAAACAGATCCTTTTGACCAAACCAGTACCTTTACTCAAAACAGGAAGGGACTTTTCCTAAAAAAAGGAGAAAGTATACTTGTCAACTTACCGAAGATTGGACTCGAAGAAAACTTGAGTACACGAAAAATGGAAATTACTGTGCAAGAAGACAAATTCCAGATTGACTTTACAGGACGCTACAAAGGAAGCAATTTTGAACGATACAATAGTATTTCAAGAAACTGGAGTTATGATGATACAGAGGAGTATTTGAGAAAAAATTTCCCAATATCCAATGTAGAATTAATGGAATGGGAAATTTTGGAACATGACAGAAACGAACCTGAACTTACACTTCAAGCTAATGCCATAGCGTATGGAAAAATCAAAAAATATGGCCCAAACCGTGCATTATTTTTACCATCAACATCACCATTGATTGATTTGGAAAGTTCTTTTTCGCGACAAACAGAACTTCGAATTCGGGTTCCACAAAATCTCAGTGACACCATTATTTATCATCTCGATACAGAAAAGTACAACCATATAATTTTACCAGACAGCATAGATATTGAATCAAAAGTGGGTCATTACTCTCTTCATTTTCATAATCATCCTCAAGGGGCCGTAGCTATTAGAAATTTTCAATACACAACAGGGAATTATCCACCTGGAGAAGCTTATATGGAATTTTATGAATTTCAAAAAGAAATCAGAAAATCAGAGAGTCAAACCTCGATCAAACTCAAGTTATGAAAAGTATCTTCACATTGTTATTTTTTCTAATCACGAGCATTACTTGCTCTGCCCAAGAAACTTATAAATATGGTCTGCTTAATTCAGGAGACCTCAAATTGAAAGCATATGATAAAGATAGCAGTGCAGAGGCTGTGATTCTATTCGATGTTGGAGAAACCAGCTTCATACATGATTCGAATGGAGGATTGGATGTACAGTTTAAAAGAACCAAAAGAATCAAGATACTCAAAGAATCTGCGGTTGAACTGGCTAACATTTCGATTAGTTACTATGAGGATGGCTATGGAAGAACTGAAAAAATAGAAGATCTCAAAGCGAGAAGTATCAACCTTGAGAACGAACAAATGGTTGTAAAAGAATTAGATAAGAAAGAAGTCTACATAGAAGAATACAATGAAAATTGGAGAGGGAAAAAGTTTGCCATCCCAAATGTAAAAGAAGGTACAATCATTGAATACACATACACACTGATCTCTCCCTTCACCTGGAACTTACAAGATTGGGAATTCCAATCCTCCATCCCGACCCTTTACAGTCAATACATTGTCAAAATGATCCCTTTTTACGAATATATAATCTTGTACCAGGGAATGCAGGAAGCTGAAATCGCGAAAAAATCATATGAAGACAAAGGGCTGGATAGATCATTTGCCGGCATTGAGTTTCAAGACATGGTTTATGAATTTGAAATGAAAGACATTCCGGCTTTCATAGATGATGAATTTATTACTGCTCCAGGTGATTATATCAAAAAAATTGAATTCCAGAGAGCTAAGGTAAACCAGCCAAACGGTAGTTCTACTGAATACATTTCCACATGGCCTCAGCTGACAGATCGATTCAATAAAGAAGATAGCTTCGGAAAATTCATCAAGTCATTTCAAAAATTAGGCGAAAAGGAAATAATCCCAAACCTTTTAGCAGGTAAAAATCTAAGCGAAATGGAAGTGATTGAGTTGATAACTAATTATGTTAGAGACAACTTTCGTTGGAATGGGTATTACCGCATGTTTGCTACCCAAAAACCCCGAGAACTTATTTCTTCACATTCAGGCGCATCTTCTGACCTGAATCTACTTTTAACGGGACTACTTCGCGCAGCTAATATCGAGACTAAACCTGTGCTCATCAGCACTCGTGGACATGGCAAGATTTACCCTAATTATCCTATTACCAACAAATTCAATTACGTAATAGCCATGGCGCAATTGTCGGAGGATAAGGGCATCCTTCTACTTGATGGCACTGAGCCTAAACTACCTTATTATCTGCTTCCTACCCGGTGTTACAATGACCAAGGTTTTGTAGTTGATGAAAACGAGCAGTCATGGCTGGAGATGACACCTATAATGAGCTCAACAAAAGTTGAAAATTCTATTATCAAGCTGAGTGGTGAAGAATTGGTAATTAGTGTTCGAGAACAGTTCAATGGCTATGATGCCCTATCAGAACGAAATAGTCTGGATGACGATGAAGAAGCATATAAAGCATCCAAATTCTTTAAAAATGAAGAGCAGTTATCAGAAGTCAAATTAAGCAATACAGAATCTTACAATGCTAATTTTGGAGTATCCTACAAAAAGTCCAGACCAGTAGACACATTTGACGGAGAGTACTACTTTGTCCCTTTCAATAGAATAGAATACGCACAAAACCCACTCAAAAACCACAAAAGAGATTACCCCATCGATTTGGTTTATACAAAGAAGCGAGTATTCAGTTCCACGATCGCTGTAGAAGAAGGTAAATCCTTTAAGCACATTCCTGAATCACTAAATCATAAAGATGAATTAATGACTTTCGACTATAATGTCTCAGAAATTGGTGAATTTATTAAGATTGAAGCCAACTATGAGTTCAAAAAAAACATTTATCTACCAGAAGAATATGATCAACTCAAGAAAGATTTTGAAATGTTGTATCAGAAACTCAACGAGCAAATAATCGTAGTAGATAAGAGTTAACCAAACCACACATGAAAAACCAACTTATACTTTTTGTCACTCTCGGCTATTCCTTATTGATATTAGGGTTTGGAGGACATGACTTCATTAACCTGGTAGTCTATGATAAACATGGAGAATACTTTTTGGCCATTCCAGCCATTAGTCATTTGGCTCTTTTCGCACTATTCGTCCCGCTCATTTGTAAGAATCAATGTTTGAATAGATCAAAGAAAATTATCTGGATAGCGTTTTGTCTTTTCGTACCCGTACTGAGTTGCTTCGACTATATTTCTTCACATAGAAGAAATTCTTCTAGTTCTTAAAAAGTCTTCACCAATATCTCCTTACCTCGTTTGTTGTAATATTTCCAGATTCCGCTGGGTTCATTCTCTTTATAGCTGCCTTGCGATTCCAGCTTTCCATTGTCATGGTAGTACTTGGCTGGACCTTCTACATAACCCGCCACGTAGGTCTCTTCTGCTTTTAGCGTACCATCCGGATAATAGCTATATTTCAAACCATTGCCTTTGCTGAGTGTACCTTTGGGCAGTTTATTGCCCTGCTCGGTATAAAACTCACTCACCTCCATCAAGTAGCCATTGCGCCAATTTTCGTCCTGCATCAATTGACCATTTTCGTAAAAGTGCCCCCAGAGTCCATTTTTCAAATCCAGCTTGAAACTACCAATGGACTTCAATTTTCCGCTTTCATAATACTCCATCCACTGACCTTCTTTTTGATCATTCAGGTATTTCCCTTCTAGCTGCAGTGCTCCCGAAACATAAAAATACTTCCAGTGTGCATGTTTGAGGTCATTCTTGTATTCACCGATGGAAAAGACCGTCCCCTCTTCAGTCATATGAATCCAAACTCCCGTCTTCTGATTGGAACTGTATTGTCCCTCCACACTCAATTTCCCATCCTCGAAATACTCCTTATAGGGCCCATTAAGCGCACCGAATTTATAAACCGAAGAGGATTTCACATTGCCCCGAATATCATAGGCAATCACCTCTCCATGCAGGTAGTCGTTCTGGTAGTGCTCTATTGAGGACGCCTGACCATTGTAGTAATAATACGCCCACTTGCCAGAAGCCAACCCATTTTTGAAGCGTTTCTCAAAGGTCTTTCGGCGGTATTCGTCATACTCGACCCATAGACTGTCCTTTTTGCCTTTCTTATAAAAACCTGTCAGAGCGGGGCTCCCATCTGCATAAAACTCGACATACTCACCATCCAAAATATCCTCTTTGTAGTGGGCATGTAGGATAGGTAAAACATCCTGATCAAAGACTAGATAGGAACCACTTTTCACCCCCATATCCAAACTGATTTGCTCCGCTACCTGCTTATACTTGTAGAGATACCAGGTGCTATCAGGTGTGTCATCTACGAAATACCCACTGGCTACATACCTACCTCTGCTGTCTTTGTAGATCCAGAGTCCTTGCTTGAATCCGCCTACAACTTTTCCAGATTTGACCAATGTGGTATCCTCGATTACCTCCTTATAAAAATCCTGAGAAATGGCCGGTTGAATCAAAGACACAAAAATAAGAACAAGAACTACCTGGTAGATTTTCATAAATGATCAAGTGTTTTTTGCGTTTACGAGCAAATTTTGTGCTAGGATTCAAACATACATATTTACCATCTAATCAGTGCAGAAGCCCAGGTAAAACCACTGCCAAAAGCTGCCAAACAAAGCAAATCTCCCTCTTTCAATCTTCCTTCTAAAACTGCCTCGCTTAGAGCCAATGGTATAGAAGCTGCAGTAGTATTCCCGTATTTTTGAATATTGTTAAAGACCTTGTAATCCGGCAATCTCATTTGCTTTTGAATGAATTGACTGATTCGAAGATTGGCCTGATGAGGAATCAAAAGATCTATCTGATCTGCCGTCATCTGATTAGTCTGCAATGCCTCTCCGATCACTTCCTGAAATCTCAGCACGGCATTTTTGAAAACAAAGTTTCCATTCATGTATGGAAAGTACCTCAAATCCTCTGGATCATTTCTTTCGATATAGTTAGGTACCCAATCGGTAGTACTCGGCCCGATCAAAGACAACTCCTCCGCATGCTCACCTTCAGAATGCAAATGGGTAGAAAGCACTCCTTTGTCCTTTTCATCTGTGGCCTGCATCACTACTGCACCTGCTCCATCCCCAAATATCACAGAAACACCTCTACCACGAGTCGTCATATCCAATCCTCCACTATGGATCTCGCTGCCTACAACCAATACAGTTTTGTACATACCCGTCTTGATGAATTGATCTGCCACCGACAAGCCATAGATGAAACCAGAACATTGATTTCTGACATCCAGCGCTCCTACTTCCTTTTTGAATCCCAATTGCTTTTGAAGCAAAACGCCGGGACCTGGAAAGTAATAATCCGGGCTAAGCGTCGCAAACACGATAAAATCCACATCGTCAACCGCAATACCTGCTTTCTCAATTGCCATTCGGGATGCTTTAGTTCCCATGTACGAAGTTGTATCCTCTCCTCCTGGCTCAATGTGTCTTCTTTCTTTGATCCCTGTTCTTTCCTGAATCCAGGCATCACTGGTATCCATCATTTTTTCGAGATCCGCATTCTTCACCACTCTCTCAGGCACGTAATGTCCTGTCCCTATTATTTTTGATTGCTTCATGTCGGTCAATGTATTTGATTGTTCTACCCAAAAATAAGACATGATGGTATTCTAAGACAGATTTTGTCTTGAAAACAAGTCGATACATACAAAGATTCGGGCTCTGTCTTTATTCGAAAAGCGTGTAGTTGCCCAACTGATCCACTTGAGCCTGGGGTTTGATCAGGCCTTCGTGATTGTTAGAAAGTGTAGTGATATGTGGAGATACCGGGTGATTGGTAAGTTTTTTGGTCAACTCAGTTTTCATGAGCATCTCTAGCAACTCTTCTTGAGAACTATAGCTATCGAGCCATTTCTTCTCCATGTCCAGAGGCAGGATAGCTGGCATATTTTCGCCAAATTCCTGAACACCAGAGTAATTCGGAATTTCAATGACCTTGAAGGTATAGTTGACTTTTCCATCCATATCTTCATATTCCTCCCAGATACCCGGCAGACTGATCATCGTCTGATCGGGCACATAAAAGTAATGGGGAGTCATGCGCTTCTTGCTGTATTGTTTCCAAAGATAAAAACCATTGGCCGGGATTATACAGCGGTGGTTATTGAGTGCAGTGCGCAAGGTGGTCGTCTTGGTCAATTTATCATGAGGAGCCGAAAGCAATTTAGGCGATATACTCTTATTGTTGGACCACTGCTTGTTGGTACCCCAATAAAAGAACGATATGCCCTTTTTGGACTCATTGGCAATCACAGGCAGCTGCTGCGATGGAGAGGCGTTGTAATTGGGCACGGTAAACTCTTCACCTTCCAGCCCATAACGCTCGTTGATGTCCTTAAAATCCGAATAAATGGCGTATCTATCGATCATGAAAAATTAAACATACTTAGATATAAAGTCGAATGCCCTTTGCTCTGACCAGTACACTTTTGCACCGCCTTTAGAACTAAAGCCGACATGACCTCCAAATTTAGGCATCTCAAAATAAACATGATCAGATGTTACGAAATTTGTTGTATCAAAGCAAGTCTCAGAAAGAAAAGGATCATTTTGAGCATTCACAACTAGCGTAGGGACCTTGACATTAGGCACAAAATGTACCGAACTGCACTGTGCATAATAGTTGTCCGCTGTACCGAATCCATGCAAAGGAGCCGTCAGATAGTCGTCAAATTCATAGACGCTTTTGGCACTCTCCACTTTTTGGAGGTCCACAGATCCGGAAAGTAGACTTTCTTTTTGTCTCACTTTTTCTTTTAGAGATTTCAAAAAACGAAGTGAGTAAACCAAATTATGAGGGCGATCAATCTCTCTGGCACATCCTGCCAAATCCAAAGGGACTGAGAAAACTACTGCGCACCGAATCTTGTCCGCAGTGTCATACTCCCCCAGATACTTCAGGGTCAAATTTCCACCCAGACTAAATCCAGAAAGACAAATGTTTTCAAATCCCTGTCTCTCGGCGAACTGAACCATAGTATGCAGATCATCAGTCGCACCACTGTGATAAAATCTTTCTCTCTTGTTGATTGCACCACTGCAGCCTCGATAGTTCCAGGCAATCACATCCCAACCTTCTGGATAAAAACGATTAATCATCCCTAAAATATAAGGACGCTCACTGTCTCCTTCCAGACCATGAGAAAGAATTAAAACCTTCCGGGAGCCATTTTGATACCAATCCAAATCCAGAAAATCGCCATCCTCAGTGTCTATTCTCAAACGTTTAGGTTTGGATACAGCCTTGATTTTTCTGGCCGCACTGGGCAGAATAGTTTCCAAATGACGATTGATCATCCAGGAGGGACGTTGGTAATCGGATTGATCTATTATTGGCATTGGAAAAAACTACTTAGTTGAAGGGGTCAAATTTAGAATTTTTCAAATATACACTTCATTCGTTTCGAAAACTTAACGAAATACCATTTAGCTCTTTGACAATTCCAATTTTAGCCTTCGGATTATTTGAAATACGGGTCATTAAAGGCTAATTTAGCGCCTCGATTTTTAACTAATCAAAAACATGGCAGAAGTAATAAGAATGCCAAAGATGAGTGACACCATGGAAGAAGGTGTGATCGCATCCTGGCTAAAAAAAGAAGGAGATACAGTAAAATCAGGAGATATTTTAGCAGAAGTGGAAACCGATAAAGCCACTATGGAGCTCGAATCTTA
Organism: Reichenbachiella ulvae; assembly: GCF_025833875.1. Taxonomy (NCBI): domain Bacteria; kingdom Pseudomonadati; phylum Bacteroidota; class Cytophagia; order Cytophagales; family Reichenbachiellaceae; genus Reichenbachiella; species Reichenbachiella ulvae. The sequence continues at coordinate 3,500,018 of NZ_JAOYOD010000001.1, forward strand.
TGAAGATGGAACTTTATTGTATATCGGTGTAGAAGAAAAAGCTTCTGTCCCTGTCAACGGTGTAATCGCAATCATCGGAGACAAAGGCGAGAACATTGATGAGCTAAAAGCTTCAATTGGTAACGAAGGAGAAACATCTGCTCCTGCAGAAGAAGCAGCACCTGCGGCCACTCCTGCACCTGAAGCACCCGCAGCAGAGTCAATCGACACTTCTGGAATCAACGCAGAAGTGATCAGAATGCCAAAGATGAGTGACACTATGGAAGAAGGTGTAATCGCTGCCTGGGTAAAAAATGTAGGTGACACTGTGAAGTCTGGAGACATCCTGGCTGAAGTGGAAACCGATAAAGCGACCATGGAGCTAGAGTCTTACGAAGACGGTGTGTTACTTTATAAAGCTGTAGAAGCTGGCAAAGGAGTGCCCATCGATGGCATCATTGCTATCATCGGTGAGAAAGGCGCTGATTACGAAACTTTGTTGAAAGCAGAAGAAGCTAAGTCGTCTGCTCCAGCACCAGCTGCTGAGGCTGCTCCAGCTCCAAAGAAAGAAGAAACTAAAGCCGCAGCTCCTGCTCCAGCAGCAGCACCCGCTCCGGCTCCTGCCACTGGCAATTCAGGAGAAAGAATCATCGCTTCTCCTCTTGCTAAAAAAATGGCAGAAGAAAAAGGATATAACCTTGCTCAGATCCCTGGTTCGGGTGATGGTGGTAGAATCGTAAAAAGAGATGTTGAAGCTTTCGTACCATCTGCTACTCCATTAGCACCAGCTGCTAGCAGTGCAACAGTAGGTGTAGAAAGCTACGAAGATGTACCTGCATCTCAGATGAGAAAAGCGATCACCAAAGGATTGACTGCAAGTCAGTTTGGCGCGCCTCACTTCTACCTGACGATGGATATCGATATGGACAAAACCATCGAAGCTAGAAAAAGTATCAATGAGATGGCAGAGGTTAAAATCTCTTTCAACGATATCGTGGTAAAAGCAGTAGCTGCAGCGCTGAAGAAACACCCAATGGTAAACAGCTCGTGGGTTAGCGAAACAAACAGCATCCGCATGAACCACCATGTGTCTGTAGGTGTAGCCATGGCGATCGAAGATGGCTTGGTTGTACCAGTAGTGAAATTTGCTGACGGTAAATCTTTGGCTACTATTTCGCAAGAAGTGAAAAATTTCGCTGGAAAAGCTAAAGCGAAAAAATTAGGCCTAGATGAAATGTCTGGCAACACTTTCACTGTTTCTAATCTAGGTATGTTCGGTATCACCGAATTCACCTCGATCATCAACGCACCAGAATCTTGTATTTTGGCAGTAGGTGCTATCAATCAAGTACCGGTTGTGAAAAATGGTGAAATCGTACCTGGCAACATCATGAAGGTGACTTTGACTTGCGACCATAGAACAGTGGACGGTGCAGTAGGATCCGCTTTCCTTCAAACACTGAAAGGTTTGATCGAAGATCCCGTTCGCATCTTGATTTAAGCAAAATAGAAATGACTATATAGAAAGGAGAGGCTCAACCCTCTCCTTTTCTTTTTCGTTCCTTTTGGTTGACATAACTTTTGTCAAAGAGCAGAACGCTTTCAGTTCGCAAATGAATCCAGGCATTATTTTGACAAAGTTTAGGTTTGGAAACAAACGATTAACTATTTTCAATTAACCATTAATTATCTAACAGGAGATGTCAAAAAATCCAAAAATAAGATCAACTACGGTGTGTGCCATCAAGCACAATGGACAAGTAGCCATTGGGGCTGACGGACAAGCTACCATGGGCAATACAGTGGCCAAGAGCCATGTCAAGAAAATAAGAAAGCTCCAGGATGGAAAAATCGTAACCGGTTTTGCTGGATCTACAGCTGATGCCTTTACCTTGCTGGAGCGAATGGATGAAAAGCTCAACTCCTACGGAGGCAACATGAAACGTGCTGCCATCGAACTAGCCAAAGACTGGCGAACTGATCGCTACCTTCGTAAATTGGAAGCTATGATGATCGTAGCTGACAAAGACGAAATCCTGGTCGTATCAGGCACAGGTGACGTACTGGAACCAGACGATGATATCGCTACGATCGGCTCTGGTAGCAGCTATGCACAATCCGCTGCATTGGCTCTAAAAAAACACGCTGGAGATAAACTTACCGCTGAAGAAATGGTAAGAGAAAGCCTAAACATTGCGGCTGACATCTGCATCTACACCAATCATAATCTGGTAGTAGAAACCGTTAGCTAAATTTAAAATGACATAATATTAATATTAAAGGAGGTCTTAGCCTCCTTTTTTTATTCCAACCTAATGCTGTCTACGGGATTCATTTGAGCCACTTTTTTGGTCTGCCAGTAGATCATCCCACCTGCCAGCACAAACATTGTCACAACGGCCAGTATCACTTCTCCATATCCCACACCCTCCGTATAGTAAGACGTCTTCAAGAGCATATAATCGAACAAAAAGAAAGCTATAGGAGCGCCTAGCAACACCGCTATGACTAGCAAAGTCAAAAAACTTTTGCTCACCAACCAGATCAACTCTCCCTGACTGGCCCCCATCACTTTCCTAATACCGATTTCCTTCACCCTACTCTCAGTAGCAAAAACCACCATCCCTAACAAGCCCAAACAGGAAATAACAATCACCAGTAATCCCTGAAACCCAAACACTTTAATCATGACCTCATAGTACTCCATGGCCTCTTCAATATGATGATGCAAAAACCTGGATTCGAACAATAGAGGGGACAACTCTCCCCATTTATCCTCAATCTGACCCAAACTAGCAAGCAGGTCATGGGACTGCAATGAAACATAGGCGTATCTAAACTGATCCCGATTGTACCTGAGTACAACAGGATCTATTTTTTCTGAAAGAGGCGAAATATTAAAATTCTCCACCACACCAATGACCTGCATATTCAGGCTATCGTCTATGAACCAATTAAGTTCAGAAAGGCTCTTATCAGCTGGTTTATACTTCTTGACAAACTCTTCATTGACGAGTACCTGTTCCACATGAGTCGGTTGATCAGCCTGAAAGTTTCTTCCATCCACTATGGTCACCCCTATATTTTCCAGGTGGTTTTCATCGATATACATTTGATGAACTACCAGAGAATCAAATTCCTTCTCAGTACGGATATAATTAACCATCGGAACGAAAGCCCCACTAATGTGAGAAGCAAAAGACACTTGTTTGACTCCCGGCACACTCAAAAACTCTTGCTTGATCAATTGAGCCTCTACGTCCGCCGTTTGTACCACCAATATGTTCTCTTTGTTAAAACCAAAATCATAATTCAGCGAATGTCGGTACTGTTTGGCCACAGCAAATACACCAATCAAAAAGCCCAAAGACAAGGCAAACTGAAGCACAATCAACCCTTTTCTCATCCCTACACTGGCAAATGATCCAGGCTTGGCTTTGGAATAAATCGCTTCAAGTGGCTTAAGTTTGGAGAAGTAGAGGGCAGGAATAATCCCTGCAAGCAAGGCAGTAAAAGCCGCCACAGCCAGCGCCATCAACACCGAAGTAGCTGACATATCTATCCGGTTTAGGTGAGAGGATGAAGCCAACATCTGAAGAAACTCATCTTTGATCAGAGAAACGATAACAAGCGAGCCAAAAACCGCCAAAAAAGTAAGAATGAAAGTCTCCAGCAAAAATTGACTGATCAACTGACCTTTGCTGCCACCCATGATTTTTCTTAACCCTACTTCCTTTCCACGCTTCAACGAACGGGCAATCGACAAATTGATATAATTGAAACATGCAGGCAGCAAAATCAAAAAAGTAATGCTGATAAAAAGCAAGGTATCTAAAATCGGAAAGGCAGATCCAATCTGTCGATAATTACGCTCACCCAATACGATTTCGTCGATGGATTGCAGGACAGCGGTCAGCTCTTCTCCTTCAGATTGCTCATTCATTTTTTTTGAAATATGTAGCAAATTGACCGCCAAATCAGCTTCCGTATTTTCCTCCCCGAGCCGGACATAGACATAGTCACTGATCTCAAAAGACCACTGCCAGCCTGTCCGCTCCACATGTTCGAGCGTGCTGTACGATCCTAAAATATCAAAACTGAGATGGGAATTCTGATCACTGTCCTGAAGGATACCCGTGACAACAAACTCTCCTAGATCAGTTCTCATCTGTTTCCCTATGGGGCGTTTGTTTCGAAATATTTTAATAGCCGCTGACTCAGTCAACACTACCGAATTTGGGTTCAACAAAGCAGTTTCAGGATTGCCAGCCAAAAAACTGTAGGTAAACACATCGAAGAAGCTGTTGTCTACTAAATAGCCTTGAGCCTCCACTTCATGAAACTGATGACTGACCAATCCTCCAAAGTTACTGTTGATTCTGGTTAAGGATTTCACGGCTGGATTGAGAGCCAGCTCTTCTGCAGAAAGTGCCGATGTAGTCGCCCAAAGCACATGCTCGCCTTCCCCTTCTTGCCGGGTAGCCACACGATAAATCTGTTCTCTATGCTCCTGAAAATTATCGAAACGAGTGACATTCTCTAAAACAATGAGAACCAATAGGGTCAAACTCATAGCAAAAGAAAGCCCTACCCAATTGAGGATGGAGAACATCTTGTGTTGTGCCAGACTGCGAATACCAACCTTCAGATAATTAACAAACATGCCATAAAAATTCAACTTGACACTTCCTCCCATAGACTTAATCAAACTGGGTCTAAAAAGCCTAATCACATCCAAAGTCAGCCCCCATTGTGCCTTCCATTTGCCATTGGCTTCAAGATTCTCCTGATACAACTCAATCAAATCACCCTCGATCGAATCGACCAGTTCCGGCTTACAAAAACTCCTTAGGATTCGAAATAGGAATTGGCTCAACCTCATGCTACAGTCGCAAATTCCAGACTCCAAATAGGCTTAGGTATGGCGTTCCAAAGCTCATCTCTCATCTCCTTGGTTTGCTTGATCGCTTCTTTCCCACTAGATGTAATGGTAAAAAACCGTTTTGGACGCCCCCCTCTGTCGCTCGATGCTCCTCCCTGCTTAGAAGACAAGTAGCCCTTGTCCTCGAGTCGTTTCAGTGCAGACTGCAGCGCACCTACACTCACCTTTCGATCTAGCCGACCTTCAATTTCCTTCTTGATGCTCACGCCATAGGCATTATCATACAACACCGCAACGGTTAGCATGACTACCTCTTCAAACTCTCCCAATTGATATTTCCCCATAGTTGTTTCCTAATTGTAGTTATGCAATTAAAATCAATTATGGGGTTAATTCCTAATTGCGGTATTGATTTATTATCAATAATAATGGTTCTAAAGCCTCAGGGGGGAGAAGCATTTTGGACAATTAATAGAAGTAAAAAAACATCTTCTTGGTATCATTCCCATTTTGATCGTATTTTGCTATTGATGAAAAAACACCTGTTTACCAGCCTTTTACTGCTGTTCTTTTCACAGCAAATCTATTCCCAAAGTATCGCTCGAGATTGGAGTGAGGTCATACTGGAGGCCATCAGAAATGATCAAGCCAGACCTACTGTTCATTCTCGTAACTTATTTCATCTTTCGGCAGCCATGTATGATGCATGGGCAGCTTATGACAACCAGGCAACCCCTTACTTTCTAGGACAAACGCACAGAGGGTTTTACATCCCATTCGAAGGAGCCACTGTCCCTTCCAACCTCACGGTAAAGGAGGCAAGAGAAATAGCCATGAGTCAAGCCATGTATCGCTTGATCATGCATCGCTTTCAGCATATCGAAAATCTCAGCTTAATTGAACTCAGAGCCCATAACATCCTCCAAAGACTGGCGCTGGATAGAGACTATCAATCATCTCAGAACTATACAAGCAATCCAGCCGATCTTGGCAACTATATCGCCGAGCAAATCATCGAGTTTGGTATGCAGGATGGATCCAATGAGGCCAATGGATATGAAAGCAGGTTTTATGAAACGGTAAATAACCCTATGTTTCCCGATGGTTTTGGCACTAGTAGCATCACCGACCCCAATCGATGGCAGCCTCTCGCATTCGAAGAGTTCGTAGGACAATCAGGCATCAGCGCCGGGCCGGGTATTCCAAATTTTGTAGGGCCAGAATGGGGTCAAGTGGTACCATTTGCCCTCACAGAAGAAGACTTAACCATCAAAACAAGAGACGGGCATGAATACCTCCTTTATCACGACCCGGGCGAACCTGCCTATTTAAATTTGAATCCAGAATCCAACGACATGCAAGCCTATCAATGGGCATTCACACTCGTAGCTCGCTGGGCTTCTCACCATGATCCAGAGGATGGAGTGCTATGGGATATCTCGCCAGCCTCTATAGGCAATTTCCCTTTCGATCAATTGCCACAAAGTATAGAAGAGCTTCCTGGTTTTTATGATTTAGAAAACGGCGGTGACGTAAGCCCAGGGTACGACATCAACCCCATAACAGGACTGCCTTACGAACAGCAGATCGTACCTAGAGGTGATTATAGTCGGGTTTTAGCTGAGTTTTGGGCAGACGGGCCGGATTCGGAAACTCCACCTGGTCACTGGTTTGTCGTCCTCAATTATGTCAATGATCACTCGGATTTTGAGAGGCAATACAAGGGGCAGAATGATCCAATGGATCCGCTGGAATGGAACGTAAAATCCTATTTTGCTCTCGGTGGAGCCGTGCACGATGCGGCCGTAGCTGCATGGGGAGCGAAAGGGTACTACGACTATGTCCGACCCATTTCGGCCATCCGGTCCATGGCAGAAAGGGGACAATCCACCGATCCAGCTCTTCCTAATTACCACCCGGCTGGTATCCCTCTCGTACCGGGTCATATCGAATTAATTAGACCCAATGACCCAATCAATGAATTCGGGGACTTTGACAATGAGATAAAAATCAAAACCTGGAAAGTACCAGGAGTCTACTATCCAGGCATGAATGAAGAAACGCAGGTAGATTGGATCCCAGCCACCAGATGGCAACCTTACCAGCGGCCAAACTTCGTCACTCCGCCATTTGCGGGGTATGTATCGGGCCATTCCACTTTTTCTCGTGCTGCAGCAGAACTCATGTCATTGATCACCGGCAGTGAATATTTCCCTGGAGGGATGGGCGAATTTCATGCGCCAGAAAATGACTTCCTGGTCTTCGAAGAAGGGCCAAGTCAAGATCTCACATTGCAATGGGCCAAATATGCAGATGCTTCGGATCAATGTAGTTTATCCAGAATATGGGGAGGCATCCATCCACCTATTGATGATATCAATGGTAGAATAATGGGGTATAAAATCGGACATGCTGCTTTCGAATTAGCCGAAAAATATTTCAATGGAGACATTTCCTCCCAACCCATTCCTAGTGAGGAGCGATTCACTTATGGACCTAATCCAATAGGCATCAATGGACAACACGAATTGACTTTGCAACTGAATCACCCTGATGATCTCAACAAGAAAGTCTATCTCATCAACAACCTGGGTAAAATCGTTCTCGAAAAAGAATTTGATTACGTTCAGGCCATTAAAATAGATACCGAAACATTAACCCCGGGGGTCTATTTTGTGAAAGTTCAAACCAAAGCCTACAAAGAGGGATTTAAAATCTTTGTACTTTAGCTTTTAAAGAAAGTCCTCACGGATGGGACTAAAAGAATCGATCAGTACGCCAGCTTCTTTGCATACGACTCCATGCGGAGTATTCGGCGGTACAAAAAAAGCATCACCCGTTTTCAACAATTTGGTTTCATCACCCATAGTGAGTTCAAAAGCCCCGCTTTCTACATGAGTCACTTGTGTATGAGGATGATCATGAACCGCACCGACACCACCCGTTTTGAATTCTACCTTGACCATCATGATACGATCGTCGTACCCCAAGATTTTCCTTCTTACATGTTCGTCGATTACTTCCCATTCTATTTCATTGTCAAAGATGAATTTCTGGCTTTGCATGTTGTGTTGTTCTTTTGTTTGGTACAAACTTATGAAATACTTTGACCCCTTCCAGTTTTTTTCAAATGAGCATCAAAGTCCATGACCAAAGCAACTTTGTCAAAGTTCAGTTTTGTTAACACCCAAGCCTAATATTAAATCTAATAATGACCGCTTTCCATTTGTGCCATGACCACATCATAGAGTGGTGCTTTTTCTTCCAAACTGTACCATCCTTCTCGTTTTCTGCATTGATACTCTAACTGCTTGTCTGGCTGATCGGAGATTAAGTGATAGTAGCTAAGCGCCGGATTAATGATTCGCTGCTCTTCTTGCTGGATGAGTGCCTGCTCTCTGCGGACTATCGCTCGAACCAAAATCTTTCAGCTGGCTATATAAAGGCGGAATTTGAAGTGATGGAGCTGGGGTTTCTGACTTAGGCAAGTTTTCTACTCGCGAGAGCCATTCGGGACTGGTATTCGTGTCTGCCTTGGAGCAACTCAGCAGCGCGAATAGTAACAAATACTCAAAAATGTAGATGGCAAACATACGCGTAAGAGGAAGGGTAAAATCACCCTAGAAGGGTTTGTGCCCTTCTAGAGATGGGGTTTAGGGTTGAATACAAGATAATAAAATCGATATTGGAACCCTTTTCCTAACTTCATTAAACTCCTCATCTGTCAGGCCATTCAATCCTTTTCTAAACATATTTTGAGCTCGCTCCTCATAAATTTGGTCAAAAGCCTCTTGAAGGTGAAGCAAATTATTTAAGTAATCAACAAACCTGCTATTAGATACAAAACTGGCATCCACGAGATAGTTGGAATTATTATCAGCAATTTGAGTCTCTACAAATTCCTTCACCTTCTTTTGAGTTTCATTAATAGTCTCACTATCTAACCTGACAAACATACCTGAAACATATTGTCGAGCATTCGGCTCTTTTTCAAAGTCAGGGATGGTAAAAACAGAAGGCATAAGCAACCACCTAGACTGAACCATTCCTCCCTTAGGGTTCTGTGTTATATAATTTATCTTCCGCATGTTCAACCTCCTGAGTTCGATTTGTACCTGATTTACTACATCCATAGTTTGATTAGCGTCCACCCTCAAAGAGACTATTTCATTTGGAGAATAAGCATTTTCAGAAATAAGACGTTGAAGATCCTCGACTAAAACTATCTTTCCATTGAACATGATCTGATCTGAGTTTATCGAAATATCTATGCTCACCCAGCTAGTGGTATCCAAGTGATTAGAGCTATAAGCACCCTGCACACCAGATAAGTTAACTCCCTGATTAAAGTCACTATTACCTACCTCCAAAGGCACTTCTACGATTTCCGTTGATTCTTCCAAATTGGAATTTCACTGCATCAATGTAATGCTGACAATGACTGCTAGCGATAGCGTGACGGCCACTTTGGCTCTACCACCCCATCCTGATTGTTTTATTTTCATCATGGTTATTCTCTTTTTAATGAATGACAAATTGAAATTGTGTACCAACCCATAGGATTGATTGCTGATCAACTGACTCAAGAGCAAGGACTGATACTCAACCAAAGAGTGACCCGATGATATCATTTGTTTATCTGCTATGTATTCATGTGTAGTTTTTAAGGATTTCAACAAACGCCAGACCAGGGGGTGAAACCAAAGTCCAGCTGCCAATATTTGTACTGTAATCAAATCAATAGAATGCCTCTGCCGGATATGCACTTGCTCATGCGCCATAATTTGATAGAACGCCGGCGTCCCAATCACTTCCTTATTCACAAAAACAGTTTGAAGGAATGAAAAGGGCGCTGATCGATCCGGTAGCTCAACCACTCGTACATGATTTACTTCTCTGCTCGGAAACTTCTTGCGCAAAGCATAAAGCCCGTAAAGCATCCAGCCCAGACGAGACCAAACGGCCATAACGCCCAATAGGTAGATGGTAAACAAAGAATAAATTGAGATTGCTTTCCAATTCCATTGCTGAATAATGGGTGTATGAACCTGTCGTTCACTCTCCTGTTCCGAACTGGCAGCTTCAAAATACCAATCACCCAAAGCCTCAAAATAGCCTTGGCGCATATTTCGAACTTGCTCTATTGGCCTACGAACTACGACTTCCTTTTCTGGCACAAAATCCCAGCTCAGCAAAGGAGCTAATAGTGAAATCATCACGATGGCCAGTAAAAAAAACCGATTGAAACCAAAGAAGGTTTCTCCTCTCAACAGCAAAGCATAAAGTGCATAAAGCACACTCAATACCAAGCTGGCTTCCAGCAAATACCAACTGAACTCAAGCATCCTTCTTGGACTTTTTTAGATCTTCCAGCATATTCATTACCTCATCCAGCTCCTTTTCGTCCAGCTCTTTGCTCTCCGAAAAGAAATTGACAACCTGCTTCAAACTATTGTTATAATAGTCCGAAACCAAACGGGACAATTGTCCCTTGCGATAGGCCTCCTTCGATACCAAAGGATAATACTGGTGAGACTTGCCGAAGGCCTTGAAACCTACGATCTCCTTTTGTACCAGCACCCTTACAATAGTCGATACCGAATTATATGGAGGCTTTGGGTCGGGATATTCGGCCTGGATGTCCTTGATGAACCCCTCGCCTATCTCCCAGAGTATCTTCATGATTTTCTCTTCTGCTTTGGTAAGTGTCGTCATTGCTCGATGAGTTAGTTTGAATCAGCAGAACAATAGTATAACTTATTTTTAAGTTTAACAACTTATTATTACGTTTTTCAACTTATCATTAAGTTTACGAGACAGATTAAGATGATAATTTTCCCTTAAACCATCTTTTTCACTATCAATTAACCAATTAATTCCTACATCTGTTTATCTTTTGGTAATAAAAATGCCAATCCCTTTCTAGCGTAATTATGATTCAAGAAAACGAAGTACTGATGTTCCTGATAGGATGCATCGTCCTCATATTTTCTATTGCCTATTATAAGACACTATCCAAAACACCATATTGGATTTATCTTTACCTAAGCTATATCTTCTTCCTGATAGCGTGGGGGGTCACTATTGCTGAAGGGTTCTTTTTTCCAGTGTTATTCGATTATATCGAACATGGATTCTACACCACCGCCTCTATCATGATCCTAATTTGGATATGGAAATCAACACTCTCGACTCATTCGAAAACGCAAGATTAATGTTGAAGAGCATCTTAGATACCCTATCAATCGCCCTGATTTTTATCTCTTTTGTTATTTTGATCAAAAATCGAGATAAGATCAAAGAAACCGATAGCATTCTATTTGGAGGCTTGCTGCTACTCTTATTTGGGTATTTTGTTTTATTATTCATCGATAGTGAAGAATTTGAAAATATTCTGGGTGCCCTCATTCCCGTCCTATTTGCTTTTGTTTTCTACTCCATTATTCAAAAACAAAAAAATGACGAACTAGAACAAAATGAAGAAAAGCTCAGGCTGGCAGTAGATGCTACCAAGGCAGGCTTATGGAATTTAGATTTTGATCGAAATGAATTGATCATATCAGAATCATGGTTCGACATCCTGAGATACAAACCTTCTGAGTTAAACCCGATCACATTAGAAAAATGGGGGGAATTGATTCACCCTGAAGACTTGAAAGCATCCAAGGCTCAATTCATCGACCATCTTAAGAAAAAAACTCCGCTTCTGGAGTCTATGATTCGCATCAGACACAAAGATCAATCGTGGGTTTGGTTTCAGTTGAGAGGAAAAGTGGTGAACTTTTCAGATGATGGACGAGCGCTAAGAATGACTGGCACCCTCATCGACCTTAGCAAGCAAAAAGAGCTAGAACTCAATCTAAAACAACAATTAGATACCAACAAACTGCTATTCGAACAAAACGAGGAGCAATCTGCAACTATAGCAGACAATCAGGAAAAATACAGAGTGCTTTATGAAAACTCCAATGATGCCATCATTCTAATAAAAGACCACTTATTCTTTGATTGCAACAAAAAATCCTTTGAACTCTTCAAGTGCGAACCCAATTATCTTTTAGACCAGCACCCTGCATTTTTTAGTCCCAAAATTCAACCAGATGGAGAGACTTCTGAAGCTAAAGCTGCGCGCTACTTCGCTAAAGTAGAAGAAGGAGAAGCCATCGTATTTGATTGGCAGCATATACGACCCAATGGAGAGCTATTCGATGTATCGGTCAGTCTCAATGCTGTAGTTCTTGGAAGTGAAAAATACGTTCAGGCTGTACTTCGTGACATTACCAAAGACAAACGCATAGCCAAAGAGCTGGAAGCTTACCGAAACAATCTAGAGCAATTAGTAGATGAGCGAACTGCTGAGCTCCGCCAATCAAATGAAGAACTCAGAATAACCATGAGAGAGCTTCAGGATGCCCAGGCCCAACTCATTCAGGCCGAAAAAATGGCTTCATTAGGTATACTGACTGCAGGAATTGCACACGAAATCAACAATCCACTCAATTTTATTATGGGTGGATATAGGGGGCTTCAGATCTTTCTGAAAGAGCCCTTGAAAGAGGATGAGCAACTGGCCAAGTTACTAGATAGTATTAAAATCGGAGCAGACCGAGCCATAGATATTGTAAAAGGACTCAACCAGTTCAGTAGAACCAGGGAGGAATTGGATGAGGAATGCAATATTCCAGAAATCCTCGACAACTGCCTGTTGCTCCTAAATAACAGGATAAAATCTAGAATCGAAGTAGAAAAGAATTATCACACTGACCTCCCCAAAATCACTGGAAATGTAGGCAAACTCCATCAAGTATTCATCAACCTGATCCACAATGCCAGTGATGCTATCAGTGATGAAGGAAATATTCAAGTAAGTGCCAACCCAACCGGAGCTGGAGTATGGATCACAATAGAGGATGACGGAATGGGTGTAAAAAAGAAAGATTTGAAAAAGCTAACCGACCCATTTTTCACCACAAAGCCTCCAGGAAAAGGCACCGGTCTGGGCCTATCCCTTTCCTACTCCTTCATCAAGGAGCATAAAGGAAAGCTGGAAATCGAAAGTGAAGAAGGAGAGGGAACCAAAGTAAAGGTTTTTCTACCCTTGACCCATTAAATGCAAAAAGCCCGGGATATACCCAGGCTTTTGTGACCTCCTCAGGATTCAAACCTGAAACCTCTTGAGCCGTAATCAAGTGCTCTATTCAGTTGAGCTAGGAGGCCAATTTATCTTTAAAGAATCTCTTTTGATTCTCGGTTCCTTTTTTCGAGCTGCAAATATACTTGCTCTATTAAAAAGTCCCTTTATTCTGTGAGAAATTTTATCAAGAAACTTACTATCGCAACTGATCCGTAATATTGAATCACCATCATTCTATTTTGCTTATCCATCCACCAGAGTACTACCCATGGTTTATAGATCAATCCTATCAATAGACTGAACATGGAAGCATAAAACAGAAAACTAGCTAAGTGATGGATTAGCTCCATCCTTTCACAATTAAAGTGATCGTTTTACTTCTCGCTTCTCGTATCCCTCTATCACATCACCTACTTTGATGTCATTGAAGTTTTTGATACTGATACCACACTCGTACCCGTATTTCACTTCCTGAACGTCATCTTTGAAACGTTTCAATTGTCCAATCTCTCCTTCATAAGTCACGATACCATCCCTAATCAATCGGATGTGATTAGCTCGTTTCACATAACCATCAGTTACATAACAACCTGCTACAGTACCCACTCTCGAGATCTTGAACACTTCTCTCACTTCAATGTTACCCGTGATTACTTCCTCTACAGTTGGTGCCAATAGACCTTCCATAGCGTCTTTCACATCATTGATCGCATCGTAGATGATAGAGTATAGTCTGATTTCAATTTCGTCCTTCTCAGCGATTTTCTTCGCTCCACCAGAAGGTCTAACCTGGAAACCAATCACTACCGCATCAGACGCAGAGGCCAAAAGCACATCAGATTCAGAAATCTGACCTACACCTTTGTGAATAATGTTTACCTGAACCTCATTGGTAGATAGTTTCAAGAGTGAATCAGAAAGTGCCTCTACAGAACCATCCACATCACCTTTTACAATCACATTCAGTTCCTTAAATGAACCGATAGCCAAACGTCGACCGATTTCATCCAGGGTAATATGTTTCTTCGTACGGATGCTTTGCTCTCTCTGGATCTGCTCACGCTTGGTTGCGATTTCTCTCGCCTCACGATCACTGTCCATTACGTTGAACTTGTCACCCGCCTGCGCAGCACCATCCAAACCTAGCATCTGCAACGGTGTGGAAGGACCTGCTTTTTTTAATTTTTTTCCTGTGTGGTCAAACATGGCCTTCACCTTACCGAAGTAAGAACCAGCCAACACCACATCACCGACTTCCATAGTACCTGACTGTACCATCATAGTGGTAACATACCCACGACCTTTATCCAGTGTGGCTTCTATGACAGATCCTACTGCTTTCTTATTAGGATTAGCTTTCAACTCGAGAACTTCAGCCTCCAAAAGCACTTTTTCCAATAAGTCCTCGATACCTTGACCTGTCTTCGCTGAAATCTCCTGACACTGGTATTTACCACCCCAATCTTCAACTAGAATGTTGTTCTGAGATAGTGCTTCTTTGATTTTGTCAGGGTTAGCTGTTGGTTTATCTATTTTGTTGATCGCAATGATGATAGGCACACCTGCCACCTGTGCGTGATTGATTGCTTCTTTCGTTTGAGGCATCACATCATCATCCGCTGCAACTACGATAATTACAATATCCGTAATCTTAGCACCACGAGCACGCATCGCTGTAAAAGCCTCGTGACCCGGTGTATCAAGGAATGCTACGCGTTTGCCAGATGATGTTTTCACATCATAGGCCCCAATGTGCTGGGTAATTCCCCCTGCTTCTCCTTCAGTTACACTTGAATCTCTAATAAAGTCAAGCAAAGAAGTTTTACCATGGTCAACGTGTCCCATGATCGTAACGATCGGTGCTCTTTCTTCAAGATTTTCATCCGCATCTTCCTCTTCTGCAACATCTACCTCATCATCCTGAGTGGTAAATTCGACATTGTAACCAAATTCGTCTGCTATAATCGTAATAGATTCAGCATCCAGTCTTTGGTTGATAGAAACGAACATACCCAAACTCATACAAGTTGAGATAATATCATTGACAGAGACGTCAAGCAAACTAGCTAAGTCATTGGCAGAGATAAACTCTGTCACTTTTAGAATTTTAGACTCTTCCTGCTCTTGCTGCATTCTCTCTTCGTGAGCCTCAGCTGCTGCAGTACGTTTATCCTTTCTATATTTTGATCGGCTTACGTTCGTGTTGGTTTTACCTCCACTTAGCTTAGCCAAAGTTGCCTTGATCTTATCCTGAATTTCTTTATCAGTAAGTTCTTCCTTAACAACTTTCTTCTTGTCTTTATTGAATTTTCCTCCGCCTCTTTGGTCTCTTCCACCTCCGCGTTGTTGTCCTCCACCGGCACCTGGTCCAGAACCTGGACCTCCTTGTGGTTTGTTTCTGCTAATGCGTTTTCTTGGACGTTTCTTATCTCCCTCTTTTTTGGCATCTGAAGAAGCCACTGGTTTATCTCTTCTTTTGTCCGCTGGGAGTTCAATTTTCCCTAAAACCTTCAATCCTCTCAGAGAATCAGCCTTTGCTTCAATGGTTTTAGACTCTTCCTTTTTCGGTGCCTCTGGAGCCTTTACTACTTTAGGCTCTTCTTTCTTAGGAGCTGCAGGAGCGGGCTTTTCTTCAGCCTTCTTCTCTTCTGCTTTTGGAGCTTCTACCTTAGGTTCTTCCTTTTTAGGTTCCTCTTTCTTCGGCTCTTTTTTCGGAGCTTCTACTTTAGGTTCTTCCTTCTTTGGTTCCTCCTTCTTCGGAGTTTCCGCGACAGGTTCTTCCTTCTTAGGCTCCTCCTTCTTTCTATTCCCTTTTTCGTCAAGGTCGATCTTGCCTACTACTTTAAAACCTTGCAGTTTCTCAGCCTCTGCTTTCACAGATTCCTCTTTCTTTTCTTCCTTGACAGGCTCTTCCTTCTTAGGCTCCACTTTGGCAGGTTCGGGAGTAGAAGTATCAGCAGTATTGTCTTTGATCAGGATTTCCTCTTCCTTCTTCTCTTCTGATTCGGTAGAAGAACCAGCTTTGATAACAACATTTTCAGTTTGCTTGGTACCAATAGTCAGACCAGAAGCCTCTTCCTTCTCATGCGCAGAATCTGCGTATTCCTTAGATAGTAATGCGTATTGTTCGGACGTTATTTTAGTGTTC
Organism: Reichenbachiella ulvae; assembly: GCF_025833875.1. Lineage (NCBI taxonomy): Bacteria > Pseudomonadati > Bacteroidota > Cytophagia > Cytophagales > Reichenbachiellaceae > Reichenbachiella > Reichenbachiella ulvae. The sequence continues at coordinate 3,516,161 of NZ_JAOYOD010000001.1, forward strand.
GGGCTACGTTCTACCTCATAGCCTTTCCCATTCAAGTATTCAACGACAGTGTCTATACCCACATTCAGTTTGCGGGCCACTTGGTTGAGACGAATCATTTTACCTTCTGCCATATGCTAATTTACTATCCTTCTATTCTTATTCCTTAATTATTGTTCAAATTCCTGCTTTAAGATGTCGAGTATATCCTGGATGGTTTCTTCTTCCAGGTCGGTTCTTCTTTGTAGCTCCTCGATAGAAAGATTCAATACGCTCTTCGCAGTATCCAAACCAATCTTTCTAAGCTCCTCCAATACCCACTCTTCGATCTCATCTGAGAATTCGCTCAACGCAACATCCTCATCTTCCAGACCGTCCAGTTCTCTAAATACATCTATCTCCATCTCTACCAATCGGCTAGCCAATTTGATGTTCTGACCGCCTTTACCAATGGCCAAAGACACCTGATCTGGTTTGAGATAAACAGAAACTCTTTTACTTTCTTCTTCTACTTTGATACTAGTGATCTTTGCTGGACTCAAGGCTCTTGAGATGTAAAGATCCATATTCTCAGTGTAGTTGATTACATCAATGTTTTCATTTTGCAATTCGCGCACGATGCTGTGGATACGAGATCCTTTCATCCCCACACAGGCACCTACCGGATCGATACGATCATCGTAAGACTCTACAGCCACTTTGGCACGCTCACCTGGCTCTCTTACCACCTTTTTGATCGTGATCAAACCATCGTATACTTCTGGCACTTCGCTTTCGAACAATCTCTCAAGGAAAGTAGGAGATGTTCTTGAAAGAATAATACGAGGATTACCATTCACTATCTCTACTCTGTCTACGATCGATCTTACCGAGTCACCTTTTCTATATCTATCCTTGTTGATCTGCTCAGATTTTGGAATCGTCAATTCGTTTCCTTCTGCATCGATCAAAAGCACTTCTCTTCCTAACACCTGATAAACCTCACCTACGATGATTTCGCCTACCAAATCCTTATACTTTTGGAAAAGGATATCCTTCTCCAGATCCTTTACTTTTTGGATCAAAGTCTGACGAGCCGTCATTACCATTCTACGACCAAAATCGAGCAGTTTCACCTCTTCAGCTACTTCTTCTCCAATTTCAAAATCTGGCTCAATTTTTCTCGCTTCAGTCAAACTAATCTTGTCGTGATCCCAAATATCTTCAGAGTTATCGTCCACGATTTCTCTAAACCTCCATATCTCAAGGTCACCTTTGTCAGCATTGATGATAATATCAAAATTATCATCATACTCAAATTTCTTTCGGATCATCGTCTTGAATACATCTTCCAGTATTCTGATCATGGTTGGTCTATCGACGTTCTTGCTTTTAGCAAATTCCGAAAACGATTCTATTAATACAGAACTATCCATCTTATTATTTGAATGAAACTAGAACAATAGTTTTATTTATATCACTAAACTTAATCTCCCGCTCTTCAAAGATTTTCTTCTTTTTATCCTTCAGCTCCTTGATCACAACTGTATCTTCTGATACGGATAGCAATTCACCTTCTACCAGTGATTTATCATCCATTGTTACCCTCAACTGCTTACCAACATTCTTTTGATATTGGCGATGCAACTTCAGTGGATGATCCAATCCCGGAGAAGAAACCTCCAAAGTCAACGGGTCTTGCAAGTCCAACTCCTCATCGATACGACGAGAAATGTTTCGACTTACCTCCACACACTTGTCAATCGGCACACCTTGATCCCCATCCAGAAGCACAATAATCTTCCCAGTATCAGAGTTTCCTTTCTTGATAATATCTACCAAAAAGAGATCTGACTGATCAGCAATGGACTCCAGCGTCCAGGATTCGATATGTTTTACGATTTCACTCACTTACTTACAGTATAAAAAGAGAGGGGACTCTTTGTCCCCTCTTTTCTTGAAAACGGTATTTCGATGCAAAAATAGGTGAATAATCGGTGAAAGCAAATTATATCTCTCAAATGAAATAAGGTAACTTGTAATAAAAGTGACCAATCGAATGACTATAGAGTAAAGAGAGGAGACAAAAAATGAAACCTTGAGATAATGGCACGTATATTGATTTATCTGCCAGAAGAAAACGCATCAGAAAATGAAACAGATTGAAACCGAAATTATCATAGAAGCCCCGATCGAAGTGGTCTGGAAAACCTTCATAGCATTTGATGCATACAAAGAATGGAACCATGTCATTGACATAAAAGGAACTCCTGAACTAGGTGAGAAATTGACAGTAAAAATCATATTGAATGACAAAACGTCAACCTTCAAGCCCAAAATCACTAAACTGGAAGAAGAAAGAATCATAGAATGGACGGGCAATCTAGCTCATAGGAGAATCTTCTCAGGCAATCACTATTTTCATTTTCATCCTGAAGGAGAGAGTCTAACGCGTCTTACACATGGTGAGAGATTTTCTGGCATATTTAGCCGACCCATCATTCGAAAAATCGAAAAAGACACCATCGCTGCTTTTCAAAAATTCAATCAGGCATTCAAAGAACAATCCGAATGTCTTGTGATTTGAGATTAGTTATTATGCACGCATAATATTTCAGTCGATTCTTTTCATTTCATCCATGCTGCTCTATTTTTGAATACTAAGCAGCATGATTTATGGAGACATACGCCCAGGTATTACTCATAGCCATCCCTTCTTTTATGGTTCTGATGGCCATCGAGGCCCTTTACGGTTGGGCCATCAAAAAACAAACCTTACGAAGTTTTGACACTATCGCCAGCATCAGTTCTGGCATTACCAACTTGCTCAAGGACATTCTGGGATTAACACTGGTCATCGTAGGATATACCTGGATGCAAGAGCATATCGCCATTATCCATATCGAAGCTACCTGGCTCGTTTATGTGATCAGCTTTGTTTTGATCGATTTGGCAGGATACACCAAACACTACCTATCTCATCACATCAACTACTTTTGGAACGAACACGTAGTCCATCACAGCAGCGAAGAATTCAACCTGGCCTGTGCTCTAAGACAAACCATTTCCAATTTTTTTAGCCTATCCGCCTTTCTGCTCATCCCCGCAGCCTTGCTGGGTATGCCTCCCAAGGTGATAGCCACCATCGGCCCCTTGCATTTATTTCTCCAATTTTGGTATCACACACGTCATATCCCTAAACTCGGTTGGCTGGAATACCTGATTGTGACACCCTCCCAGCACAGGGTCCATCATGCCATCAACAAGATATATTTAGACAAAAACCTTGGGCAGATTTTCCCCTGGTGGGATAGACTATTTGGCACTTTTCAAGAAGAATTAGATGAGGAGCCTTGTGTCTATGGCATTAAGAAGCCAGCAAAAACCTGGAATCCCATCATCATCAATTTTCAGCATCTGTGGATTCTTATCAAGGACGCCTGGCGAACCAAAGACTGGAATGCCAAATTCACCATATGGTTTAGACCTACAGGCTGGAGACCCACTGATGTCGCAATCAAGTACCCCATTGAAGTAATCGACAATCCTGAAGATCAGGTCAAATATGACACGCCTGCCTCAGCATTGTTTCACATCTGGTCATGGATCCAATTGGGTATCACATTAGCATTATTGCTTTTCATGCTGATCAATTTTGTAGCAATAGGCTTCCCGATGCTTTTCTTGTATGGGGCATTCATCGCGATTCATGTCTTTTCCTACACATCTTTGATGGATTTGAACCGGTCTGCCATTTGGATAGAATTGATCAAGTGCGCTGCTGCGTTGTATTGGATTTGGAGTTCAGGTGATTGGTTTGGACTTAGCCATTACATACCATATGGCAACATCATCATTTCTGTATATTTTATTCTTTCATTGATCATGGCAGCTTTCCTCTCATCCCGCGAAATAAAAAAGCCGTCCCTTACCCCAGCGGCTTAGGACGGCTAACTCATATAAAGATCTTTAATCTAACTATGCAGCGCTTTTAGAAGCCACCCATTCGTCAACTAGTTTTTCTAGCAAATCCAATGGAACCAATCCGTTGGTTAAGACCACATCGTGATATTCTCGTATATCAAACTTGTCGCCTAGCTGCTCCAGTGCCTTGGTTCTCAGTTCCAAAATCTTCATCATCCCGATCTTGTAAGCAGTCGCTTGCGAAGGCATCACGATGTGTCGCTCTAACATTCTCACACATTCTCTCTCCGACCCAGAGGTGTTGTTCTGATAATAGGCGATACCCTCTTCTCTTGTCCACTTCTTACCATGAATCCCAGTATCTACTACCAGTCTACAAGCTCTCCAAAGCTCCATAGCTAATCTCCCATAGTCTGAATATGGATCGGCATACAAGCCCATTTCCTTTGGGATTTGTTCACAGTACAATCCCCAGCCTTCAGAATAAGCGGTATAGCGAGAAAACTTTCTAAACTCAGGAATCCCTTCCAATTCTTGCGCAATACTCATTTGCATGTGGTGACCAGGTATCCCTTCATGATAAGCCAATGCCTCCATTTCGAACTTTGGCATATTCTTCGAATTGTAAAGATTCGCATAGTAAATCCCCGGTCGGCTGCCATCCTTGGCCGGACGCTGATAAAAAGCCTTACCTGCCGATTTCTCTCGGAAAGATTCTACTCTTCTTACTATCATGTCTGCCTTTGGCTTGGTCAGAAACAATTCGTCCAATCTGGATTTCATGTTGTTGATTATACTTTTAGCCGAATCCAGATACTCTTCTTTTGCTTCGTCCGTGTTAGGATAATAAAACTGCTCGTCCTCTTTCAAGAAAGTGAAAAAGTCCTTTAACTCTCCTTCGAACCCAACTTGCTTCATGATATCTTTCATCTCGCCATGGATCCTGGCCACCTCTTTCAATCCAATCTCGTGGATCTCATCTGAGGTCAAGCTAGTCGTAGTAGTTCTATTCAAGGCATTTTGGTAGAATGCCTCCCCTTCAGGAAACTTCCAGGCGCCATGATCAGTGGTCGCTCTACCTTCTTGTTCAGTCAGGAAAACAATTAAGGACTCATAGGCTGGTTTAGCCTTGGCCTGTAACGCCTCTGTCATGTCCGCTTTCAAACCTTCCTTTTCCTTATCACTGATATCCAGTGCATCTACCTTGCTGGCTAAATCTTCATAGATCGAATTTGTTCCTTCCTCCGTCAGCGGTTGACCAGAGATGATGTTTTTACAATCATCAATCACACGACCAAAAACAAATTTTGGAGGAACGATTCCTTTGTCCTCTCTCTCCTTGAGATTGACTATCAATTGATCAAAAAGAGCCGGCAAGGCCTCTACTCTAGCCAAATAATTTTTAGCATCCGCGATAGAATCTATTCTGTGCATATTGATAAGAAAACTTGGCACAGAAGAGTGCAGACCAAACATTTGATTGACTGGATAGCTGTACAATCGATATTTGAAATCAGCTATTTTATTCTCAGCCTGACTCACAAACAAATCATAACTCACCTTATTATCTTTCGACAGCAAGCTGTAATCGATAGAATCCTGAATCCATTTCAGATTTTTTTTGGTGATTTCTAAACCTTCCTTTTCAAAAGCAGCAGAATAATCATCCCATTTATCCTGGTTGGTCTTTCGACCCAATCTGGTCTGGAATTCTGGTGATCTTTGAATCCTCTGTTCGAAAGTCTTCTCAAAAAAGGCTTCCAATTTGGCATTGTGATCAATGGGCTCCTTGGTTGGCTCGCAGGCAATCGCTAAAAATAGGATTGATGCGAAACCTAAAAATAATTTTTTCATATCCATAGATGTTGTTTCAATCACCAAAATAAAAGGAGTAAGTAGGAATAGCATCCAGGCTTTGACAAACGGTAAAAAAGAGTGGATTGATGGTGAGAAACCCATGCTGCTGTATCAAACAATTTGGCCTGGCTATGATTCCTGCCTCATTCAGAATACCTACTTTTGCAGCCTCAAATTCAATCACTAGCGTGAAAAAGCAAGAAGAAGAAAAAATCAGTTTAGAGGAAATAGAAAAATGCATTGCCATTTTAGAATCGCTAAATGCCGACACCAACCAAATATTTGAAATCCCCAAGGATAAAAGATTGGCACTGATCATGGCAGCTGGCGTGCTTTCACGTCCGAGTAGAGAAGAATTCCTGAGAAGAAAAAAAGAAGCAAAAAAAGCAGAGAAGCGAAAAATTGCAGAAAGAGACAAACATGCTCGTAAAAACACGGGGATCCGAAGTGCTCGTGAAGCGTTGATTTTCGAGGCTCCCAAAATGATTGCCCTGACAGGCGAAGAGGCCGAAAAAGAAGTAAAACTCGAATCCCCACGAAACTGCTACGTCTGCAAAAAAGTCTATGATCGCATCCATCATTTTTATGACACGATGTGTAAAGAATGTGGCGATTTTAACTATGCGAAGCGCTTCCAAACCGCTGATATGACAGATCAAGTGGCTCTAGTCACGGGCTCTCGCCTAAAGATTGGCTATCACATCACCTTGATGATGCTGCGAGCTGGCGCTACGGTCATAGCTACCACTCGATTCCCTGTAGACTCGGCCCTCCGTTTTGCCAAAGAGGAAGATTATCACGAATGGAGCGACCGCCTGAAAATTCACGGATTGGATCTAAGACACATCCCAAGTGTGGAGATTTTCTGCAACTTTATCGAGCAAAAATATGAACGCCTGGATGTGTTGATCAACAACGCGGCCCAAACAGTAAGACGACCTGCCGGCTTCTACAAACACCTAATGCCAAATGAAGAAAAAAGCTTTGATGAACTGCCAGGCATGGCAAGATCCCTTTTGGCTGATCATGAAGCTTGTTTGACAGAACTAAGAACTTTGAGCCAGGGATTCGGCGAGAACAAAAACCTGCCCGTGTCCTGGCATGGAAAACAATTGGGGATCGGGCTAAGTGCCTCGGCTAAACTCTCACAGATTCCTTATTCTATTGATAACTCGCTGACTGCAGAAGAAATTTTCCCAGAAGGAAAACTGGATGCAGATCTGCAGCAAGTGGATCTCCGCAAAACCAATAGCTGGCGACTGAAACTTGGAGAAATCAATACTACAGAAATGCTGGAGGTTCAGTTGGTCAACTCTGTTGCACCTTTCGTCCTGACCAACCGACTGGTCAACCTGATGAAGAAAGAAGACACAGGCATGAAGCACATCATAAATGTATCGGCCATGGAGGGCAAATTCCATCGATTCCACAAGGAGGATCGTCACCCTCACACCAATATGGCCAAAGCTGCCCTGAATATGATGACACATACATCTGCCAGCGATTTTGCGAAGTACGGCATCTATACCAATGCGGTAGATACCGGATGGGTGACGGATGAAGATCCAATCGAACTGGCCAAACGCAAGCAGGAAATTCATGACTTCCAACCACCATTGGACATCGTAGATGGAGCAGCTCGTGTTTTGGATCCCTTATTCGACGGAATCAACACTGGGAAACACTGGTGTGGTAAGTTCCTGAAGGATTATCGACCGATAGATTGGTAGTCGAATAGTCATTGGAATCAGGGTGGGAATTAGAACTCATTCTAATAATTATTATCTTCGGGGCTAACTAGTCATTAAACTCAAACATGCAAAAAATTGCTTTTATCACCGGCGCGAGCTCAGGTATTGGACAAGCTATTGCACGCTCTTTAGCGGAGCATTTTGCTTTGATCATCTGCGGAAGAAGAATCGAGCGACTTCAAGAATTAAAAAATGAGCTTTCTGCAAAAACAGAGGTTCAGATCCTGACCTTTGATGTAGGAAGTAAAGCAGAAGTTGATGCGGCCATAGAAAGCCTGCCAACAGAATGGCAAAAGATACACACCTTGGTCAACAATGCAGGCAATGCCCACGGCAGAGCTCCTTTGCACGAAGGAGATGTCAATGACTGGGAGGCCATGATTGACTCCAACCTGAAAGGCTTGCTCTATGTCACTAGAGCCATCCTGCCCGGAATGGTAGAAAGAAAAATCGGTGATGTAGTGAATATCTCTTCCATCGCCGGAAAAGAAGCCTATGAAAATGGCAATGTCTACTGCGCCTCTAAATTTGGGGTAGATGCACTGACCAAAAGCATGCGCCAGGAACTCGTGCAGCACAACATCCGCGCGATGTCAGTCAATCCTGGATTGGTCAATACCGAATTTTCAATGGTGCGATTCAAAGGAGATGAAGATCAAGCCGAATCTGTATACAAAGGAATGGAGCCTTTGCTTGCTGAAGACATTGCTGATGTGGTGCAGTTTGCCGTGACACGTCCAGCCCACGTCAACTTAGCAGACGTCACTGTTCTGGCTCGCTCGCAAGCAAGCGCCACCAAAGTCCACAAAAACAACTAGAATGAGCCAAATGAACTGGAAGGCACTGATGTCGGTGCAGCGTTTAGGAGAAAAGAAGAAAACCGATGCTTTCTCTTCTCAAAAACTGAGAAGTGAATTTGAGGTGGACTATGACCGCATCATTTTCAGTCGTCCCTTCAGAAACCTGCAAGACAAAACACAAGTATTCCCTCTACCTGATCAGGATTTCGTCCACACACGATTAACTCATAGTCTCGAAGTTTCAAGTGTAGGCAGATCTTTAGGCAAAAACGCAGGCGCTGCACTGCTCGAAAAATACCCCGAATTGGATCATTTGACTCCAGGAGATTTCGGAGCAGTAGTGGGAGCTGCTGCTTTGGCCCACGACGTGGGAAATCCCCCTTTCGGCCATTCAGGCGAGACGGCTATTTCTGACATCTTTCAGCATCATCCCATTTCCGATCAACTGAAACAATCCATGCGCCCTGAAGAATGGGCAGACCTGACTGATTTTGAAGGAAACGCTCAGGGGTTTCGTCTATTGACCAGAAACCAGCGACAGGGCCTCAAGCTAACTCTGGCCACTTTGGCGGCCTTTACCAAATACCCATGTTATTCGGCATTTGAGCAAAGAGACAAAAAGAAAAAGAGCCAAAAAAAATACGGGTATTTTCAGTCCGAAGCAGAGATTTTCGAAGACATGGCTCAGGATTTAGGCCTGCTTCAAGTGGCGGAAAAAGTTTGGACACGTCATCCACTGGCCTTTCTGGTAGAGGCAGCCGATGACATCTGCTATAGCATCATAGACCTGGAAGATGGATTTGGTTTGGGATTGGTCAGCTTCGAACAAACCAAAAATTTCTTAGCATCGATTCTCAAAGAAAAGTTTCAGCCAGCTAAACTAGAAAAAATCCCAAGTGACAAAGAAAAAATCGGTGTCCTTCGTGCGGTAGCGATTCACACCCTGATCGAAGAAAGCACACAGGTCTTTTTGCAAAATGAAGAAGCGATGCTGGCCGGTCAATTCGATCAGGCAATCACAGACCTGATCCCTTCTGCTGACATATTAGAAGAGATCAGCAAGTTCTCTATCAAGAACCTTTATCAGAGTCGTCAGGTTCTGGAAAAAGAAGCTGCGGGATTTGAAGTCATAGACGGACTGCTCGAATCCTTCATTCTGGCTGTTTATTTCAAATACTACGACCAAGCCTCTTACTCTGGTAAGCACAAGAGTATTTTCAGGCTACTCCCTGAAGACATCGTCTACAGGCTAGATCATGAAGCCAAAAGCCCCTATCAATCCATGCTACTTATCACAGATTATGTTTCGGGCATGACCGACGGATCTGCAATCAAACTTTTCAGGATTTTAAAAGGAATTGACTTAAATTGAAATCAGGCAAAACCCTTACGCTTATATGAATTTAAAATGGCAAAAATTCACCTATCCAAGCTTAGAAAGCATCAGAGAAGCCAAAGAGCAAAGCCATCAGGCCATACAAAATGTGGCAGCTGTTGGTCGCGCCTTCTTACCTGAGAGCGAAATAGATGAATATGCCAATCTGGAGTGGGATGCCAAACTCCAGCGACTAGTAGGTCGATGGATCGAGGGCAACATCACCTTCCGGTCTTCTATCAGTCTTTATGACTTTATGGTCTATCTGGTGGACGAAAACTTTAAAACGCTCTCTTCCATATCCATGCAAGGCAGCAAGCAAAAAGACGTGATGGTGTGGCTGGAAAAAGAACTGGTCCAGCTGGGTGTAGATTTCTCCAAAATCAACCTCAATTACCCCTACGAACTACCGGATTATGCGGACAATTTGGGACATACCTTTGGTGTGAAGAGCGAACAGGCCAGCCACGAATTGAGCCGACTCTATCACAATGCCAACCTAATGATTCATTACATACTGGCTCAGGAAGAAAAAAAAGTGAGTAAGGTCAAGTGCTGGCCCCACCACTTTGATATCGCAGGATCTGTCATTTTGCTTGACACAGGTGATCAAGACACTTCAAAAAAAATCGGCGTGGGAATGTCTCCTGGAGATCAGGATTATGACGAACCTTACTTTTATGTAGCTCCCTGGCCCTACCCCGTCAAGGAACTACCAGACATATCCGAAACACTCGGGCACTGGCATGAAAACAATTGGATAGGAGCCGTCCTGCCTTATTCCAAACTGGTGGGGCAAGATCTGATTCAGGATCAGATTCGTGTGATTCAGAAATTTTACGAAACGGCCATCCATTCTTTAAAGAACCTTTAGTCTTACATTTGCCCAAAGCATTCATTCGTGATCAAATATTCCGTCATTGTACCCGTATTCAATCGACCTCAAGAAATGGAGGAGCTTCTGGATAGCCTGGAAGTACAGAAACGTCCAGATCTTGAAATTGTCATCGTTGAAGATGGCTCAACAGAAAAGAGTGATCACTTAGTTGATAATTACAGCCTTAATATCCAATATTACTTTAAGGCAAACAGTGGTCCCGGCGACAGCAGAAACTTCGGAATGGAAAAAGCACAGGGCGATTATTTGCTTTTTTTCGATTCTGATTGCCTCATCCCAGCGGGATATTTTGATCAATTGGATCAGGGAATTGAGAAACATGATCCTGATGTATTCGGAGGACCAGATGCCGCGCATGAATCCTTCTCCGATACACAAAAAGCCATCAACTACGCAATGACCTCCTTCTTTACGACTGGAGGAATAAGAGGTGGAAAAAAACAACTGGACACCTATCAGCCAAGGAGCTTCAATATGGGGCTAAAAAAAGAAGTCTATCAACAAGTAGGCGGTTTTTCAGACATACACCCCGGTGAAGACCCTGACCTTAGTTTCCGTATCATGAAAGCCGGTTTCAAATCAATGTTGCTGCCTGAGGTCTTTGTCTATCACAAACGCAGAATCGATTTTTCTTGCTTTGTCAAGCAGGTTTACAAATTTGGTGTTGTACGTGTGATTTTGAATCAGTGGTACCCCGACACCAAAAAGCTCGTTTATTTCTTACCTACATTATTTCTTTTAGGAGTGGTAGGGTTGCTAGCACTTGGGTTTGTTTGGACACCGTGGCTTTACCTACTTCTTCTTGTTTATTCAACCTTACTTTTCGTAGATGCACTTTCCCGCAATTCTCTCAAAGTAGCTTTGATGGCAGTGCCGGCTGCCTGGATTCAGCTTCTGGGATACGGATATGGTTTTTTGAAATCAAGCATTCTCATTGGCCTCCTTGGAAGAAAGGAAAGAAAGGCCTTTCCGTCTTTTTTTTTCGACACAAAAAAACCCTGACAGGCGCCAGGGTTTAGTCAGCTAGGTTTCCCTATCTTCTACAGGGGATTAGCTACGAGAAAAAGACCTTTCAAATATTGGGTTAGGTTAATCCGGACAACTACCATTTTGAATAGCACATCCTGAGAAAGCGTCTTTTTCAATTTCCTTGAAGTCGAAGAATCAAAATATCTCTACAGACTTCTCCATTTTTTGATTTACAAGATTCAGTTGATTCAGCACCTTTTGAACCAGGCGGTTCGATGCGTTGTTAAACTTCATCACTATTTTAAGAGCCGATGGATTACCCGATTTGCTTACTGCTTTGACAAACTCTTCAGAGCAACCATAGTGATAAGACTTACTATCTGTATTGTACCAAATAACATTCATGGCTTTTTCGTTTGATTTGACTCAAACTAAGAAAAGCCTGACTTTAAAATCCTGACAAAAAACTTTAAAATCCTGCCATGTCAGGATTTTAAAGAAAAGTGGCAGGATTTTAAAGTCTATCAGTCCTCACTAAAATTGATTGTATCGACCACATACTGGTCATTGACTTTTTTGAGCAGTAGCACGACACGATAAGTCTTGCTACGGCTAGAATACAAGGCGATGTTATATTTCAAACCTTCTGGCGAAGTGCCTCTATGAATATATTCGAAACTCGCTGGAGGATTTTGTTTGAAAAAATCTCTCAATAGCGGCTCGGCCTGCGCCTTACTATAATTCGCTCCAACATCATTGATTTTAACTTCAGTTACCTGGTTAAAATATTTAATGAGTTCTTTCGCACTACCGGCATTGAAGGCCTGTTCTACATTCTCTGTAGTCTCCTGACCCATCGCTACCTGTGCAATGAAAAATATGGATAGTATGGCAAACAGTTGTTTCATCATAATTAGTTTCAATAGCTAATATAATGCCAATCCATCGGAATCACAGAAACAATTGAATCTAAGGGTAAGCTCAAAGATTTTAACCATCACTTCAGAATGGCAATAAGAAGCCCTAAATTTAAAGAAACCACTGAATTTAGGCTTTATGATTGAGAAACTAGTAGGCATCCTATCCTTTACGGGAGGAGTAATTATCGTTTTTATGGGAGTAGGCGTTTTGGTCATCCGTGGGGTGACTGGCGAAATCCCAGAGATCGCAGAATATATTTTGATGCTACTAATAGTGGTCTTTGGATGTTCAACCGCGGCTCACGTGATCACCAGTGGACTGGGGAAAGGCAAGCCAGGGTCAAAAGGTCCATCAGACGAGTAGCAGCCTATCTCCTATCATTTTTGGGACAACTTGATACTCGTCTATGCGCAAACAATAGGCGATATCTTCTTTGATGTTCAAGCGATTCAGACGTCTGGCATGTGCAGATGACTCTACCGTCTCCGTGAGGTTGTCTTTCACACTTTCCCAATATTTCAATGCCATGTGAGGCGTATCACAACCCAATTCATGCGACATCTTCAGCTTTTCCACCAACGCTCCAGCAAATAAAGTGTCCTCCATGTTGGTTTTGCCTTTCCATCCTGCACAGTGTACGATGACATCCTTGTTTTGCAATTGGATGTACTCTGCCACACTAGATAGATTGAGAAAAGAACCAATGAGCACCTCGTCTGCCACCATAGATCGCTCAATCGCTACGGTACCATTGGTCGTGGTGATCACTACAGATCGATCCTGCACCACTCCGTCCATATAACTAAATGGAGAGTTGTCGAGAGGAAAACCTTCAATTTGTTCGCCTCCTCTTTCTGCTGCGCAGAGATAACCGTCTTTAGAGAGGTATTCCCTAGCCACTTCTAATTTCTCCACTGGAATAATCTCCCTGGCACCATGGGCAAAGGCTGTAGTCATCACAGAGGTGGCGCGAAGAATATCCACGACCACCACTATTTTACCTTCAAGATCATACAAGTCTATCAGTTGGGGAGATAGACATACGTCAATCGTCTTACTCAAAATTCTCAGTTTTTATATAATGGCAATTTTGTTACTATGGCTTTCAGAGACTTATTTCTCACTTGAATAAAAATCTCAGTATCCGCTGTATGGTGTCCCATCTGAACATATCCTAAACCAATACCTTTATTCATGGAGGGAGACATCGTACCTGAAGTCACATGGCCGATGACATGGCCATCTGCATCTGCGATTTCATAGCCACCTCTTGGAATCCCTTTGTCTTCCATCACGAATCCTACTAGCTTTTTAGAAACGCCTTCCTCCTTTTGCTTGAGCAAGGCTTCACTATTGGTAAAATCCTTGGTAAATTTAGTAATCCAACCTAGACCTGCTTCGAGTGGTGAGGTCGTATCGTCAATGTCATTGCCATAAAGGCAAAAACCCATTTCCAGTCTCAGCGTATCTCTGGCACCTAGTCCGATGGGTTGAATCCCGAATTCTTCGCCTGCCGCGAATACAGCATTCCAAAGCTTTTCGGCATCTTCATTTTTTACATAAAGTTCAAAACCTCCCGCACCAGTATATCCTGTAGCAGAAATAATCACATCTTCTACTCCACCGATACTGCCTTCTGTGAAATGATAAAATTTAATGGAAGACAAATCCACATCGGTGATTTTTTGCAGCGCACCTACCGCTTTTGGTCCCTGGACAGCAAAAAGAGAATACTCATCCGACACGTTCGTCATTTTGACTCCCTTGTCGTTGAACTGGCTGATCCAGTTCCAGTCTTTTTCTATATTGGATGCGTTCACTACCAAAAGGTACTTTTCATCGCTAAATCTATAGACCAACAAATCATCGACGATTCCTCCTTTGTCATTGGGTAAACAAGAATACTGCGCTTGCCCATCGATAATTTTAGAAGCATCGTTGCTGGTCACTCGCTGAATCAGATCCAATGCCTCAGGGCCTTCGAGGAAAAACTCTCCCATGTGCGATACGTCAAATACACCGACTGCCTCTCTCACGCAGATGTGTTCGGCCTTGTCTGAGCTATATCTCACTGGCATGTTGAAGCCAGCGAATGGCACCATTTTTCCTCCGAGGGAAACATGCAGGTCATTTAAAGTGATGTTTTTTGCATCCATTGTTGTCAAATTTGGTCCTGAACGAATCAGGAGGGTTAATGTCCCGCAAATCTAATAGAATTCACAAACCGAATAGAGGAAGAATAGCGAAATCCCTTACTTGTCCCGAAGCACTTGCTCCATGATCTTGGCAGAATTGAGGCACATCGGGATACCTGCCCCAGGATGCACACTGCCTCCTACAAAATACAGTCTTTCGATTTGACGGGAAAAGTTCGCATGTCGCAAAAAAGCAGCAAACATGCTATTGGAGCTATTGCCATATATAGAACCGTAGGCGCCTAGTAGATCCGCCTCGATCTTTTGTGGATCGATATGGTCTTCATATTCTATATGGTCTTCTATATCTTCCCCCAACATACGGCTGATCTTTGAAATGGCAGTCTTTCTGGTTTCTTCCACTATCTCGTCCCAATGCTGCCCCTGATTGTTGGGTGCTGTGATAAGCACGAACCAGTTTTCTTTGCCCTTAGGAGCATCGGCGGGAACGTGCTTGGAAGAAATATACAGATAGAGTGAAGGATCTGAGCTGATATTCTGATCTGAATAAATGGCTCGAAACTCTTCCTTTTGGTCTTCGGTATAAAGCATATTGTGCACGCCCAACTGCTCAAAAGAGCG
Organism: Reichenbachiella ulvae; assembly: GCF_025833875.1. Lineage (NCBI taxonomy): Bacteria > Pseudomonadati > Bacteroidota > Cytophagia > Cytophagales > Reichenbachiellaceae > Reichenbachiella > Reichenbachiella ulvae. The sequence goes on from NZ_JAOYOD010000001.1 coordinate 3,531,391, forward strand.
ATCCATTCCCCAGAAAAAAGCCACTGCAGAACTGGATTTGGGTTGATTGATGACATGCTGAGGGGGAGTCCAGTCTGGAAGCAAATGCTGGTAGGTCAGATAGACGTCCATATTACTCACTACCAAATCAGCTTCCACATTATGTCCATTGACCAAAACACCATGCGCTTTGGTTTGTTCAGCCAGGATTCTCTCCACTCTGGAATTGAAATAAAACCTGATTCCCACGTCTTCTGCCAGCTTGAAAAGTGCCTCCACAATGGAATAAATCCCTTTGTCAGGCATATACATTCCAAGGCTGAGCTCGAGATGTTGAATCACATTGAGAGTAGCTGGAGCCACGAAGGGGTTGGAGCCTACATAGGTAGCGTAGTTATTAAACATCCTCACCATTCTGGAATCTTTAAAATGGTTTCGGTTGGCCTTGTCCATGGTCTTGAACGCCTCGATTTTACTGAAACGAATCAAACCCAAAACCACATTGTGGTGGAGCATGTCTTTGACTCTGTGGATCGATCGCTCGATAAAAACTGGACGAGTAATCGTGTATTTCTTACGAATGTTTTTCAGGTACTTCTTAAATCGCTTTTTCGTATCCTCCGTTTTATTCTCTATCTCCTCACCGAATTTTTCAGTATCGCTATAGGCCTGTATTAACGTACCATCTTCGAAAAAGAATTTGAAAGGTTTCTCTAATAAAGAATAGGAAAAATAAGCTCGGGGGTCTTTGCCATGCAACTCGAACAATTCATCAATCAAATGTGGCAAAGTAACGATAGAAGGCCCCATATCGAACCTAAAGTCATTGGCGTATTTCTGCCGCATTTTACCTCCCGGAGTTGGAGCGGCCTCATAGACCTCCACTTCATAGCCTCGGGCTTTCATTCGGATAGCGGCTGCCAGTCCGGCAATACCCGCTCCTATTACCACACATTTTTGCTTGTCTCCCATTCTAAGTCTCTCTGGCAAATTTGCAATCATTCTTCGGGAGTTCCTAGTAGTTCAAAAACGGATCACATAGAGAATATCAACATCGATTTTGTTAAGTTCGTGCTGCAAACTCAAAAGCTTATGTCTGTCAGTATTTCTATTCAGAATCTCTCCAAGCAATACCCAAAGAGTGCTTCTTTGGCTCTGGATCGTGTATCTCTGGATGTGAATGAAGGGGAAGTATTCGGACTATTGGGCCCTAATGGTGCCGGTAAAACCACTTTTTTCTCCAGTCTTTGTGGATTGATTCACCCAACTGGTGGCGAGATTCGCATCCATGGACTATCGATACACACGCACCTGAGTCAGATCAAACAAATGATCGGGGTTGTGCCACAGGAAATCGCCCTATACCCTACACTCTCAGGTGAAGAAAATTTAAGATTCATTGGTAGGATGTATGGGCTAAGTGGAAAGAATCTAACCATCAGAGTCGATGAATGCCTGGACGCCTTTGGCTTTGATACCAATAGAAAATCTGCTGTAAAAAAGTACTCTGGCGGCATGAAACGAAAAATCAATTTGATTGGCGGCATTTTACACCAACCAAAAATCTTGCTACTGGATGAACCCACTGTGGGTGTAGATGTACATGCCAGACGAGGGATACTGGAGATGTTAAAAAAAATCAACCGGGATGAAAAAATGACCATCATTTATACTTCCCACCATATGGAAGAAGCCGAGCAGTTTTGTGACCGTGTGGCGATTATCGATCAAGGTCAGATTATCCAGACGGGGCAACCGGCTGCTCTTGTTCAAGAAAGTAATGCACAAAATCTGGAAGATCTCTTTGTTCAACTAACTGGCAAGGCAATCGGATGAAACGTCTCATAGCCACATGGATCAAAGAACTGCAACTGCTGGCAAAGGACAGAACAGGGATCACTGTGCTGTTTATCATGCCGATGCTATTGGTAGTACTCATGACCCTGATTCAGAACGAAGCGTATAAAAGCCTGAATGAATCTGGCATCCCAGTTCTGCTGGTCAATCATGATCAGGACAGTCTGGGCTATGCCATTGAGAAAGGTTTTGCAGATAATCCCATGTGCGACCTGACAGTCGATCATGGCGAACGATTCAGCGAAACAAAAAAGGTCAGAGAAAGTGTCCTCCAGGGCGAATATCTCATCGCACTCATCATTCCTTCAGGTGCGACTGACAAACTACGAAACGACCTGGGACAAATGATGGACAGCTACCTGAATGGAGACTCAGTCATCAACATGGAGCAAGCTTTTCGCCAGATAGAATTCGAAATCATCACCGATCCATTAGCCAGACAATCTTTCGTCATGGCCATGTCCAGCGGGCTCAAAGAAGTAGTCGCCAGTATCAAAACAAAAGTTTTCTTTCAGATCGTAACGCAAAAAATCAACGGTGTGATAGGCTCTACGAATCAAGTCAATTTCCCCGACGATGATTTCTTTGTCTTTCAAGAAAGTAGTGCAGCTACAGATGAAAATTCGGGTTATGTCCCGAATGCCGTTCAGCACAATGTACCAGCCTGGGCTATTTTTTCCATTTTCTTCATCGTACTGCCTCTGGCTGGCAGTATCATCAGTGAAAGAACCACAGGGGTTTATGTTCGGATGCATACCTTTCCGGGATCCTATCTGAGCATTCTATCAGGAAAAATCATCACCTACATAGGCATTGCCATTATCCAGTTTCTGATCGTTCTGGCATTAGGAAAATTCTTGCTGCCTGCACTTGGGCTTCCAGTTCTCTACATTGGCGAAAACATTGGGGCGCTTACGCTACTTACCCTTGCCGTATCGGTCACGGCGGTAGGCTATGGATTCTTAATCGGCACTGTATTCGATACTCCTCAGCAGTCGGCCATATTCGGTGGTATCAGCGTCCTAATCATGTCTGCCCTGGGTGGGATTTGGGTCCCATTGAACATCATGCCAGAGCACATGCAGCAGATCGCCAATATCTCACCACTCAATTGGGCTTTGAAAGGCTATTATGAATTGTTCATCAAAGGGGGAGGTTGGCAGGACATTCAGTGGCAGGTGCTTAAATTGACCTTGTTTTTTGTTTCATCCGTTTTGCTTTCTTACTACTTTCACAAAGTAAAAAGACGGATGGCCTAATAGTGCAGAGATGGGAAAAGTGACGGAAGAACAAATTAAAAAAGACCTAATCAACTACATCAAGGATGAAATTTTGGACGCTTCGATAGAGATGAATGAAGAAAGTACACTCAGCGAATTGGGTATTGATTCATTCTCAGTGGTGGAGCTCGTTTTATTTTTGGAGAGAAAACATGGGGTAAGTATCCCTGAAAAAGACATGCTTCCCCAAAATTTTAAGAGCGTACAAAGCCTGGCACACTGCGCCATTCAAACCTTAAACTAGATGCGTAGTTTTCCTCTGACCGGATTTGACACCTTTCTACTTGCTTTAGAGAAACAATACAATGAAAAAGCCATCTCTGGCAATATTTGCCACTATGTACTGGATATAGAAGGCAACTTAGACCCAGAAGAAACGCTCCAGAAAATTCGATCTAACCCATACTTTCAGGTTCTCAGTCGATTTCAACACGAAAAAGCCCAAGCGCTCCATATTCCCAAATGGCATTATTCGGAAGGAGCTCTCAGTATTCCTGTGGCTCTCATTGAGAGTTCCTCTTTGATTCCTGAGGAGGTGAAAAACCATGAACTAAGCAGAGGACAACAGTTTCTGGCTTGCCATTTGATTCGGAGAGTTGAAGACCGATGGAGCCTAATCCTCAGTTGGAATCACCTGTTGATGGATGGCTATGGCGCCACTCTTTTTCTCAAGCAGCTTTTTGATGAAAATGTCACTTTTGACGAAAACCTGCTTCTGAACTATGAAAAACCAAAATACAATCTGCGCACATTCTGGAGAGCCACCAAGTCTAAATTTTTCATAGACTACAGTTCCAGGCCTATCCTTACCATGATCAGTCCCAAACATCTGGCCAGGGACTCAAAAGAAAGGTGCGTCATCCTAAGTTTCGATGAAGAAGAAACCAAAAGCATCGACCAATCTGCTTTGCACAATGGCGCTCGTTTTGGAAGAAGTGCCTATTATTTGGCCTGCTGCACACGTGCGGTTGCAGATGTGCTGGACAAAAGAAAATCAGTTATAAACAACTTTTGGATCCCAGTCCCAAGAGACAATAGAAAGAAAGGCGCCACTGGCCCTATCATTGGCAACAGGCTATCTTTTCTGTTTTATCGACTCAAAAAAGAGGCTATGATCAGCCTCAAAAGCTGTGTTGCCAGCATCAACGAGCAAATGATGGATCAGATCAGACACAAGTCTCATCTTTCCTATAATCATCTCATGGATTTCATGAAGTGGCTGCCTCTTGGGTTGTATTATTATTTAGTCAAGCGCAGAGGTGGCAATTCCATCGCCAGTTTCTTGTTTACCGTAGCAGCGGATCACCCGAAGGAATTGGATCAACTTTTTGGTCATCCCATCACCAATGCCATCAGTCTTCCCGCCAATGCCTATCCTCCAGGGCTGACCTTTGCCTTTATGCGTTTTCATGGTTCGCTAAAATTGATGATATTGTACCACACTCAGGCCCTGAGCGACGAGGAATTTCAAGGCCTGGAAGCACAACTCAAAAGGGAATTGGTAAAGGGTGATGGATAAAACTTCGGTAGATGTAATCGTAATCGGTGGAGGTATTTCTGGGATTTGTGCGGCCATAGCAGCTGCAAAAAACCAGGCTTCTGTTGCATTAATTGAAAGCAAAGAAGCCATAGGAGGAAATGCGATTCACAGCAATGTAGGCACCATATGTGGAGCCTATTATTATGCAGAAGAAAATGATTTTAAGGCTATCCAACATCCATTCCTCCTGCAATTCCTGGAAGGAATGAAGGCAAAACCTTTTGATTACCATCAGGGACTAGTAGTTATTCCTTATCAGATCAAATCCTTGTCAAACTATCTCTATGATTTACTTGAAATTCATGGGGTAACCTTGTACTCAAACTGTGAAGTAAACCATGTTCAACTTTCTGAAGATCAAATCACAAGCATTGAATGCAACTGGAAAGGAGAAGCTCTCTGCCTTGAAGGAAAGGCTTTTGTAGACTGTAGTGGTCGTGCTGTCATTTCTGATTTGGCAGGTCTGGAGATGCTAAAATCTGAACAATATCAAATGGCCTCTCAGGTATTTCGGATCAAAGACATTCATTCGGAAAATGAGTTTTCCGTCAATTTTGCCATTCAAAAAGCCATTACCACTCAATCAAAAAAAGTAAGGCATGTGAGTCTGATACCTGGTTCTCTTCAAAATGGGCAAGCAGATCTGAAGCTGACTCTACCTGTCACCATCACTGATGAGACAGATCGAGAGGCTTTAAACCAAACTGGACGTAAGTTGTCCATCGATACTTTTGATCTACTTAAAAGGAAAGTGCCCAGCATCCATTCCGCTGAGCTAGACTTTATCTATCCGGAAGCAGGCATCCGAATCCAACAGCGCTCCAAAGGGAAATATGTTCTGACCAAAAAAGATGTGTTAGAAGGGAAAAAATGGGCAGAGGAAAGAAAAATCATAGGAACATGGCCCATTGAAGACTGGAAAGATGCCAAGCGCGTCAGTCTTAGCTTCATAGCAAACCATGATTACTATGAAATCCCATTGGATTGTTTACAATCTACCAACTGTAAAAATTTATTTTTTGGTGGAAAAAACATCTCCGCAACTGATGAGGCCATAGCCAGCGCGAGAGTCATCGGTACTTGTATTCAAAGCGGCTATGAAGCAGGGAGATTGGCAGCCAGGATATAAATCCAACATCATTTTTGGATAAAGGGGAGTTGCTTATTTTTGCCACTCAACATGAAAAAATTAGAGGTTTTTGAATCCCTTATTCAGAGCGCTCAAGAGCACCCTGACCAAATTGCCCTCATAGATGAAATGGGCGAATTGAGCTATGCACAACTACTGAATGAAGTCAACGCGCTAAAGCAAAGTCTAGTGGATTCAGGCCTCAAAATGGGGCAATCTGTAGGTTTACTTACAGAAAACAACCGACACTTTATCATCGGCCTCTATGCCATCATTGCAACAGGTGCTGTTGCTATGCCTATTTTCCATAAGCAAAAAGCGCAGGAAATACTCCAATCTATAAATGAGGCGGAATTGACCTTTGTTCTTTCCAGCCATCAAAAAATGCTCCTTCCCTTAAAGTTAGAATCAGAGGCTTTAAACAAGGTTTTTCACCTAGCATCTACAGTGTATAGTGACTCAAATTTGCTTCAGCCTTTTCCAGAAGCTGCCTTTATGAGATTCACTTCTGGAACTACTGGCCAAGCCAAAGGAGTAGTGATCAATCACCGTGCGGCCATCGATCGAATAGAAGCAGCCAACCAAAATCTCCAAATAGGCACAGACACAAGGGTGCTATGGGTATTTCCTATGGCCTATCATTTCATTGTTTCTATTGTCTTGTACATTCATAGGGGTGCCACTATTATCATCAACAATGACTTCTTAGCCGAAGACATCATCTCTAGTATCCAAAAACATCAAGCCAATTTCTTTTACTGCGCACCGATGCATCTCAAGTTACTGGCTGCTTATGAAGGTGAAACTAATATTGGTAGCCTCAAAAGAGTGATCTCCACAACAACTGGTGCGTCACGAGCGATCTGCGAATCCTTTCAAGATAAATATCAGATCGATGTAGAGCAGGCCTTTGGCATCATCGAAATTGGGCTTCCTATTATCAACACCGTAGACCCAAAAGCTCATCCAGATGCAGTCGGTCAGGTACTTCCATCTTATGAAGTGAAAATTCTTGATGAGGAAAACGCTGAGGTAAAATCAGGAGAAACAGGTAGGCTGGCCATCAAGGGACCGGGTATGTTTGAGGGATATCTTAAATCTCCACGACAGAAGAATGAGATACTCGCAGATGGTTTTTTCTTAACTGGAGATCTCGCAAGCCAGGATGAGAAAGGAACCATTACTATCAGAGGAAGGGAAAAGAATGTGATCATCGTTCACGGCAACAAGGTGTTCCCTAATGAAGTAGAGGAAGTCATTAACCAATTCCCAGAAATCAAGCTATCCAAAGTGTTTGGCCAACCTCACCCTCTAACCGGCGAGGTGGTCGTTGCAGAAATCACTGCGGAGGAAGAAATCAGTCAAGAAGTACTGATTAAACACTGCAGGCAATCTCTATCCCCCTACAAAGTGCCGCAAAAAATCATCCAACTAGAGCAAATAGAAATGACTGCAAGTGGAAAGATTAAGAGAGTCTAATTAATTCGCTCTGTTATATTCATACTCTTCAAAAAAGAAAGCCCACTCCTTCTCAATTCGATCTCGAATGTCCTTTGTAAGCTCCTGATGTTTGTTTTTCTTGTAATCACCAAACTCCTTCACTTCACTCTCAATGTAAGTCCTTACCTTTTCGAAATCACCTATTCCTAGCTCCTGATAGCATTTATCCAAACAATCCAAAGGGTCTTTTACAAAATCTTCATACCGCAATTCCCTAATTTGAGCAGGGGGAATCAATGTCTTATCCTTCAGATATTTCTCATACATCGTACGAAAGGATGCTATGATAAAATCGGAGATCGACTCTCTATCTACATGCTGCAAATCCAGTATCGGAAGCACCTTATCATACAGAACGGCATTGGACTGGTAGACTGCATAGGGATCCCGATGGATATGGATAAAAATAGCATCAGGGTAGAGCTCATAGATTTCCTTGAGTCGTCCTGTATTGGCTGGACTTTTTAGCACAAGTTGCTTGCCTTTGTTCTTGTAAGTCAGCTTCTGGATGAAATAGTGAAAATCTCTTTGCCATCTTTTTTTCACCTTTTGATCACCAGAATTAAAAAGCACATCGCGATCAAATACCTTTTTCAAATCCCTGGGAAAATAGAACCCATGCATAAAAGAAGAACTACTGGTATTGGCCAAAGCAAACTCTTCTTCCTTTGGCATCTTCGCACCCGCTTTCACATTGTCCTGTGGGCGTGTGGCGGGCATGAACCGATCCAATATTTTCTCAGTAATGCGCCCAGTAGTTAGCATCAGATGAGGAACAATCGCGTCGTTGGTGGTGCAAAATGCCAGGTTCGGGTCAGCACTGATCAGATAGTGTAGATAGGTAGTGCCACTCCTGGGATGCCCCAAAATGAAAATAGGCCTTTTGACAACCGTAGCTTTGATTTTTTTGTGATAAAGAAAATATTCAATCAGTTGAAAAGGTATATTTACAATAGAGGTCGCTGTGATAAACATTGCTTTGGGAAGAAAGCGCCAGCCAATCGCAAAGCGATGCTGAACCAGTATCTGAATCCAAACAGGAAAACTCACCCCCAATGCGGTGTGCTTAAAGATATTGAGGTAGTCCAGAAAGCTGTGTTTGATTCTCATCGGCTCTATTTTTGACAAAACTAATCGATCTTAGCAGATAAGAAACCCATCGATCCTGATGACAAGAAATTCCATTCGACTTTTGTTCATTACGTTATTGTCTCTGCTGACACTGAATCTGTCTGCGCAGATAAAACTCCAGGGCAAGGTGACCGAAAAGGGAAGCGATGAAGTAGTACCCTTTGCCCATGTTTTTTTGAAGGGCACACAAATTGGAACTACCACCAACATGGAAGGAATTTTTGATCTCCGAGTCAAATCATCAAGCCTTCCTTCAGATACTTTAGTGGTTTCCTCTCTGGGTTATATCACTCAAAGCATCCTACTCAGGGGCCAAAGCTATATCGAAATTGATCTGGAACCAGAACTACGTATGATGGAAGATATCGTAGTTAAGGCCGGAGAGAACCCAGCTTACGCAGTGATGGACCGCATCATCAAAAACAAGGACCAAAACAATGCTGACAAACTAGACAATTACAGTTGCGAGGAGTATTCCAAAATTCGATTTGATTTGAATCACCTGACCGAAAAAGTAAAAAATAATTTTTTCCTCAAACCCTTCGACTACATCTGGAACAATACCGACACGACCAGCGATGGGGTCAGCTATCTAACCGTCCTTCTGGTAGAGAAAAATTCTTCACACTACTATAGACGCACCCCTCCCAAACGAAAAAGCATCGTAGAAGGCAAAAAGGTAACTGGACTTCCTGGTCCAAAAATTCTCGAATTCGTTGAGGAGCTTTATTTCACGCCCAATGTATACGACAACTATATCGTCATCCTGGAAAAGAACTTCCCTAGCCCACTCAACAACAATTACAAGCTACACTACGAATATTATCTGGACAGTGCCGGATCGGGGGATAATAAAACCTATAATCTACAATTCGAACCCAAACTGGAGCGAGACCTGGCCTTTCGCGGTGAAATGACCATCGACTCTGGCAGCTATGCCGTGCAGGAGATTTCCCTCAGGTTCGACATCATGGCCAATGTCAATTTTGTTCGTAGCTACCTGGTGGAGCAAAAATACGAAGCTGTGGATGGCGAACACTGGATGCTGGCTGAATCACGAGTATTAGGAGACTACACAGTGGTGGAAAACTCCTCGGATCTCACTGGATTCTTTGGAAGAAAACATGCTACCTACCGCAACTATCAGATCAACGATGTTCCCTATCTGGAAGCTTACAATGGAATCGAGCTCGTGACCGAAACAGATAGTGCAGAGTTGCGAGGTGAATCCTATTGGCAAGCCATCCCTGACCGACAACTCGACGAAAAGGAAGAAGGCGTCACTCAAATGGTCGACCAGCTCGAAACCGATCCGGCCTTCATTTTCAGAAAAAATCTCGTCATGGGCTTTGTATCCGGCTATGTACCATGGAAAAGCTGGGAGATTGGTGATTTCTACACTTTCTACAGCAACAACTACGTCGAGGATTCACGTGTCAAATTTGGATTCAGGTCTGATCCTGACCTAGCCTTTCCTCTGTCAGGATCAGTTTATGGTGCTTATGGATTCAAAGACGAAAAATGGAAGTACGGACTTCAGCTCGGCTACCGACTGGATACCCAAAACAAAAACCGCATCGGCGCAAGTTATCGCTATGATATCATGCAGCTAGGCCGCAGCATCAATGCGCTCCCGATCGATCATATCCTGACATCTATCGTGCAGATCGGCAGCAACGAATCCAGACTATATGAGGAGGAAATCACCGGACACTACGAACGAGAACTGACCACAGGTCTGGTGACACGTTTGTCCTACTTTCGATCTGAAGTAGCCCCAACCGGCGACATTCAATTCGAAGAAACAGTCGCAGGAGTAGTCGATAACTATACAGCCAGCGGACTTACCTGGACCCTCAAATTCAACTGGCAGAACAAGGACTTAAAAGGTGACTTCTATCACAGGGATGATTTCAAGAAAGAATTCAGGCGCTTTCCAGATTTGGCCATAGAGTACCAGTACTCGGGGAAAAGCTTTGGAGCAGATGTACCATTTCAAAAAAGCCGAGCCTATCTACGGCAACACCTGCGTACCAAAAAGCTAGGCTATTTTCAGTATCACATCGAAGCAGGTAAGACCTGGGGAGAGGTTCCCTACCCGTATCTCAACACACCCTACAGCAATCAACTCGTACTTTACGACGACATGGCTTTCAATCTGATGCATTATCTGGAATTTATCACCGATCAATATTTCACGGTCAATGTGCAGCAGCATTTCGATGGGTTCATCATGGATCGCATCCCCCTTGTCAATCGCCTAAAGTGGCGAAGTTTTGTCTTTGCCAAAGGCTACTGGGGCGAACTGTCACAGCAAAATATCGACTCGCCCTACCTGATGCCAACAGGTACAGTCGCCATGACCGAACCCTATTACGAAGTGGGTTTTGGTTTGGAAAACATTTTCAAAATAGCCCGAATGGATTTCGTCTGGCGACTCAATGATACGACGCTACCCGATAGCTATACCTTTATCGTGAAGCCTTCATTCAGGTTCTCTTTCTAAAAATCAAAATGGTAGCCCAAACTTATAGTTACAGGATATACCTTGCCTAAGCCTTCTACGTCAGGATCATTATTCACAATCTCCCATTTGTCATGGTATTCATCTGAAAGTATCGAATAGAAAAGATCGAAATCAAATCCATGTCTTCTTGCCCTTCCAAAACGAAACTCGTTTCCTAATGCAAATCGAGCACCATAAAAAACATCATTGTATTCTTCCTTCCCTAGCACCCAAATCATGGAAGTATATCCATATTGGATTTTCAGATTTGGCTTATAAATTGTGCTCTTATCCTTTGGAATTAGATAAAAATTCATACCCGCTCCCAATCCCGGACGAACAGGTGTAACACCTAACTGACCTGTAACTGAAATATACGGAGTAAAACAATAACTGAAATTGGCTCCTAAAATACCGCTATAACCTAATCCAAAACCAATTCCTAAACTGGCTTGATTCCACTTTTCATCGTAATTGGATTGATATTGAGCTAAGGCAGGAGTAGAGGGAAAAATAATAATTGCCAAAAGGGCAAAGAGCATGTTTTTCACGGTTGGTTTCATAGAAAGTAATAATTTAAATCTTGCGCTAAAATATAACGCTCACCTTTTTTAAACAAGATTAATCTGAATAAGTGAAGTTTATCAATTAGTAAAAAGGCCTGCACTTGTCGCATGATCATATGCTTCCTCTGTATCCTCAACCAACAGCATGGGCACACCAAGAGAAAGAGTCTCAGAGACCAATTCTTCATCCAGCTCTTTTTTCCTACCTACTGAACGAATAAACACAGCCAATACCCTATCAGAATAATGTCTTGCCGCATGAGCATAAATCTCTGGATCACGCTGTCCACTATCGCCAATGAGTACAAACTTCAAATCGGGAAAGAGACTCATCAGCCGATCAATCTTATCAATTTTGTGCTGATGACTCCCTCCTCCAGAGCGTATCAGATCCAATAGACTTGATTTAAAATTCTGCAACAAAAAAGGACCTTTCGGCAACTGACGAGTAGAGAAAAAGTCAACCAAAAAATCATACAGGTTCCATTCGCTACTACTCACATAAAAAATCGGATTGGACTTACCATTCCCTGCCAAACGATCATAGAATTTTTTCACTCCCTCGAAAGGCAATCTCGTCTTGGCATTTTTGATCAATATCAACCTGAGCTTTCTTAATATCTGTGTGGCATGCGACACCAAAATGGTATCATCGATATCAGAAATCACACCATATCGAGCACTAGGATTGACTATCAGTGCTTTACCAGTCTTTATCACTTCTTTAGTATATTCTCCCTCTAGCAATCGATATTCTACGGTCTGCCAGCCATATTCTTGATTACCCTCTTCCATTTCGAGCCAGGTAGAAAAGTAGCCACTCTCGTCAGTCTCTGCCATGGCTTTTTTGCCTCGGAAAGAAATCTCCACTTTGGCTTCTGGAATCACCGTACTTAGATAGCGCGCCAGCATATGCTTGAGGTTCCTTCTTTTTTTGTCATCCTCATTGGAGATAAAAGCCGGACGATTTTCCAAAACCTGACCTTTCAGGTAGACTTTGGCAGAAGTACCATAGCCACGATAAGGCACAATGGTCGGTGGATGGATAATCCCCATCTTTTTTTTGACCCAAAGTGCGAGTCGAACGCCAACTTTTCTGAATATTGTGATAGCCTTAGATTTTAGGGCAATATTCTCAAAAATCCATAGAATGCAAAACGCAACAGCCGGTCCGCTCCTATTTGTCATTAATCCCATCTCGGGGACTTCGAATAAGAAGCAACTGGACAGCCATATTGATAAATTTTGTCAAAAAAATGGAATCAACTACCAAATCCTCAAGACCACTGGAAAGAAAGATGGCCAGAAAATTCGTACTGCCATAAAAGAACTAAAGCCAAAAGCTATTATAGCCGGTGGTGGTGACGGCACGGTCAATCTGGTGGCAGAGCAGATTCTTTCCTCAGAGATCATGTTGTCCATATTACCCCTGGGCTCAGCCAATGGACTGGCGACTGAATTGGAAATCCCTGAGGGTTGGGAAGAAAATTTCGATATGTTGATTCGTCCCAGGGTGCAAAAAGTGGATGCCATTCAAATCAACGAAAAACACCTGTCGCTACATCTCTGCGACATGGGCTTCAATGCGGAGCTGATCCGAGAGTTTGAGAAAGAAGGCAAACGAGGTTTAGGTGGCTATGCCCGCTCCTTTTTCAAGAAGCTAGCGCAAAGAAAATCAGGTCGATTCAAGGTGGTCACACCTACTTCCAGTAATCGATACAAAGCAGAGATGATCGTCATTGCCAATGCCTCTAGTTACGGAACGGGCGCAATCGTTAACCCAAGATCCGACCTGGGTGATGGCAAGTTTGAAGTCTGTATATTTAAGCCTTTTCCCTGGAGAAAAATCATCTCTATGACCTGGCATAGCTTTGTTGGAAACCTGGAAGAATCCGAATACTTTGCCATCCATCAGACCAATGAGGTGACCATCAGTTCCAAACATCAACACACCCTGCAGGTAGATGGCGAGGTGATCGGAGACACCAATATCTTAAAGGCAAAGTGTATCCCCGCCGCGATTCGCCTAATAGTCCCAGACCACAGTCAAGATTAACGCAGCAGCTTGCTTTGTTTGCCATAACCCAGGCGTTCTTGCAATGACTGACTCCTTGCTACCAAAGCAACCAATATTACAAAACCTGTTAATGCAAATCTCATGACTCCAATTTGAATTCAGGGTTATAAATTAACCCAACAGCATTATTCCACGGATCCAAAACTGCCGCCACGATAATTTCACCTCCCACATTGTGAGGAGCCTCCAGTTCTCTGGCTCCAAGAGCCAAAAACTTTTCATATTCCTTGACAATATCCTCCACACCCCAATAGCTAAGAACATTGCTGCTCTTCGGAGTAATACTTTCATCAGGTATCAAACCCAATTCATAACCAGCAATATTGAATCCCACATAATAGGATTCATCAAAATAGGCGGAAGTTTCAAAGGCTTTGGCAAACCATTCCTTGGCTTCATCGATATCGTCTACTTTGTAGATGGTAGTTCTCAGTCCAAGCATGTGCTACAATTCACGTACCCAAATATTTCTAAATGATACAGGATTGCCATGATCCTGCAGCATGATCGGTGCATCTCCATGTGCTTGATAGCTCGGAGGCCCGATATATTCTGTGCTTCCTTTGATCTCAACATGATTCTGCACCAGGACACCATTGTGCAAAACAGTGACATAGGCTGGAGAAAGTAAATCCCCTTTGTCGTCAAACTCTGGCGCAGTAAAGATGATATCATAGCTTTGCCATTCTGTAGGCGGATTCATGACATTGACTAGGGGCGCATACTGCTTGTAGATCGATGCGGCCTGACCATTGGAATACGTTCGGTTGTCATAGCTATCCAGCACCTGTACTTCGTATCGCGACTGCAAAAAGATCCCACTATTACCACGGCCCTGACCATCTCCTTTTACCACAGCCGGTGCCTTCCATTCCACATGCAATTGGATACTGCCAAAGTTCTGATTGGTCATGATGGCACCCGTTCCAGCTGCTACCTGCATTCTGCCATCAATCAAGTCCCAGGCAATGGGTTCTTTGGCTTCTGCCTTTCGCCAAGCATCAAAGTCACTACCATCAAATAACACAATGGCATCTGATGGAACTTGACCTCCCTTTACGCCAGTGATTACCTTGGGCTCTGGTTCCCAGACTTCAGTATCTTCTGGTTTGTAATCTTGTGCCACTGCCACATGCGATAGCAGCAGTCCTAAAATCCATAACTTTCTCATCTGTCAAGTCCCAATATTTTTCTCAGTTCTTCCTCATTGGTTTCACTGCCAGCAAAATCATCAAAAGTCTTTTCAGTTACCTCTATGATGTGATTCGAGATGAAAGGTGCTCCTTCTGCAGCTCCTTGTTCCGGAGATTTGATGCAACACTCCCATTCCAGTACGGCCCAGCCATCATAGCCATATTGACTCAACTTGCTAAAGATGCCCTTGAAGTCAACCTGACCGTCTCCCAAAGAGCGAAAACGTCCCGGTCTATCGATCCAATCCTGATAACCGCCATAGACACCGGATTTCCCATTTGGATTGAACTCTGCGTCCTTGACATGAAACATACGGATGAATTCGTGATAAAAGTCGATGTACTGGAGATAATCCAATTGCTGTAGCACAAAGTGACTCGGATCATAAAGAATCTTAGCGGAACTGTGATTTCCCGTTGCTTCTAAAAAACGTTCAAAAGTGACTCCATCATGCAAATCCTCACCGGGATGGATTTCATAACATACTTCCACACCTGCATCTTTCGCGTGATCCAAAATCGGCAACCAACGATCAGCTAATTCTCTAAAACCTGCCTCTACCAATCCCGATGGACGCTGCGGCCATGGATAGACCGTATGGAATAGCAAGGAACCAGAAAAAGTCCCCATCACATCGATCCCCATGTTTTTGCTGGCTGTGGCTGTGGCTTTCATCTGATCGATGGCCCATTCGGTTCGGGCTTTTGGATTGCCATGCACTTCCTTAGGAGCAAAACCATCAAACATGCTATCATAAGCCGGATGTACTGCCACCAGCTGACCTTGTAGGTGGGTAGAAAATTCGGATATTTCTATCCCATGCTTGGCCGCTGTTCCCTTGAGCTCATCACAATAATCCTTGCTTTCTGCGGCTTTTTTGATATCGACCAATCGGCCATCCCAGGCAGGGATTTGCACCGCTTTGTAGCCCTTTTCGGCAGCCCATCGGCACATATTATCCAGATTGTTGTAAGGCGCTTCGTCTCCTGCGAATTGCGCCAGAAATATGGCAGGTCCTTTTATTGTCTTCATAATTTATCGGAAGGTTATTTGTTAAAAAAATAATCCCCCTTTGAAGAGGGGGGATGTTTTCCATCCATTTAATAGGGTTAACTCAATTTCAAATCCAACCAAACATTCCCCTTTTCGGTTGACTCTACCATGGCATCTATGAGAGCCATACCTCTCACCCCATCTTCTATCCCAGGAAAATCATGGATATGCATATCTGATTTGCCACCCTCTGCATGTGCACGAACAGCGAAAGAAAAATTCCTGTAAATATTTGCGAAAGCCTCCAGGTATCCCTCTGGATGTCCAGCTGGTACTCGACAGTTGGCCAATGCAAGGTCGCTTAAATAAGCATTATTGCCTCCGGCACGCAACTGTTGAGTGGGCTGACCGTGCATGGTCACATAGAGAGAATTATTATCCTCCTGACACCATTCGATTCCACCTTTTTCTCCATAGACGCGTACTTTCAGGGCATTTTCCTCTCCCGTAGAAATCTGTGAAGCGGAAAGCAAACCATGAGCTCCATTGTCGAATTGAAGCAGAACGTCTGCATCATCGTCCAACAAGCGCCCCTCTACCACCGTACTCAAACGAGACAGCACTTTAGTGATCTTCAATCCACTCACATACTCAGCCAGGTTCGCTGCATGTGTCCCGATATCTCCGAAACAGCCACTCTTACCACTTCGTTTGGGGTCGGTGCGCCATGCCGCTTGTTTCGCTCCAGAATCTTCCAGTTTTTCGGCTAGCCAGCCTTGGGGATATTCTACATTCACCTTTCTAATCTTTCCTAGCTCACCTGAAGCGACCATTGCTCTGGCTTGCTTGACCATTGGGTAACCGGTATAGGTATGCGTTAAGGCAAATGGCAATCCTGTCGATTGAATGGTCTCTTTCAGTTTTAAAGCTTCATCGAAGGTGAAACACAGCGGTTTGTCGAGAATCACCGGGAATCCCTTTTCCAGCGCCAGCTGTGTCGGCTCGAAATGCACGTGATTAGGCGTCACGATGGAAACGATATCCATGCGCTCACCTTCAGGCAGTGTCGCCTCAGTTTCGATCATTTCTTTGTAACTGCCGTAGCATCTTTCGTCCGGAAGGAATAGTTCGGCACCTGAAGCCTTAGACACTTCTGGTTTACTGCTAAATGCCCCACATACTAATTCGATTTGTCCATCCAGATTAGCAGCCAGACGGTGAACTGCGCCGATGAAGGACCCCTGGCCGCCACCGACCATGCCCATGCGTATTTTTCTGTCTTTCATATATTTTTTTAGGTCTATAGAAAAGAGGTTGTCTCAAAATGTTCAATTAATAGAATTTGTCGCATTGAGCTTAGTCTAAATGTACCTTTGGAAGGTGCGTTTATGTTTCGACTGAGCTCAACATGACAAAGAAAGGCTTTTGAGACAACCTCATAAAATCAAATCTTCCTCAAGGTAATCAACCTCACCCCTTTGCGCAAAGGGTATATCTGCTCAAATCAACAGGGTATTTGTTCGGTAGGTGTTTTTATCTTATTGTAACCAAATGTAGACGAGGTTTAAAACCTCTTTGACGTTCGTCAGGTCACACCCTCAACTTAAACCCCACGCCATGGACATTCTCGATCTGGATTGCCGGGTCTGGGCTTAAATACTTTCTTATTTTGGAAATGAAGACATCCAAGCTTCGGCCCTTGAAGTAATCGTCCTCTCCCCATAATGCCAAGAGTACTTCCTCTCGCTTGACCACCGAATTGGCTCGACGATATAGGAAATAGAGAATCTCGGCCTCCCTGCGAGTTAGTTTGATCTCTCCCTCTTCATGAATCAATTTGAAAACCTCAGGATCAAATCGAAATTTTCCCAAAGCAATCAAATGATCTTCAGCTTCCAAAATCTTGCTGCGCTTGACAAACACCTCTACCCGATACAACAATTCCTTGACAGAAAAAGGTTTGGTGATATAATCGTCTGCTCCGATCTCAAATCCAGCAAACTTATCTTCCTGCATGGATTTGGCAGTAAGAAAAATAATCGGGATGATCTTATCACCTTCTCTTATTTTGGATGCTAGCGTTAGTCCGTCCAATTTGGGAAGCATGATATCGAGTAGGCAGAGATCCGGCATTAGAGATGCGTATGTCGACCATGCCTGCTGTCCATCTTGATACCAATGAACTTCATAGCCCTTCATCTCCAGGTTGTCTTTGATCACAAACCCCAGATTCTGATCATCCTCTACCAGTAATATTTTCTTCTTCGGCTTCATTTGATTGGTAAAGATAAAGTGACTGTGGTTCCTTTTCCGAGTTGACTCTTAGCAGTAATCTTACCTCCATGCGCCTCCATTACCATTTTACAGTAGTAAAGTCCCAGCCCAAATCCTTTCACATCATGTACATTGCCTGTGGGCACCCGGTAAAATTTTTGAAAAATCATTTTCAGCTGATCGCTTGATATCCCTTTTCCCTGATCCTCAAATTCTAGAATCAATTCTTCCTTCCTTTGAAAACCTCGAACCAGCACAAATGGATGCTCTCCGCTATATTTTATCGCATTGTCCAGCAAATTGCTCAGCACATTACTTAAGTGCAGAGCGTCTCCATGCACCAGAGGCAAATCACCTTCAAAATCCAATCGAAGTTCTGCACTCGGGTTCGCTACTTCATAGCGCTGCTTCAGTTCCTGCATCAAATCAGACAAATCCACTGATTCCTTTTTCAATTCAATCTGCTCTTTGGATACATTGGCCATTTGTAACACGCGATCCACTTGACCCTGCAGTCGAAAAGTCTCCCGCTCCACAATCTCAGCATAGGTACTCAGGCGATCTGGCTGGCTCAGTATCTCTGGTGATTTGAGCACCTCCGCAGATACAGCTAAAGTAGAAAGCGGGGTTCTAAACTCATGCGTCATGTTATTGATAAAATCCTTTTGCACCTCTGACAAGCGCTTTTGGCGTGAGATCAGAAACAAACTAAAGCCAAAAAATAGCACAACGACTAGTAGCGTCACCGATGAGTAAATCCAAATCCCCATTTGACTCACCAGGCCTGTCGTCTTGTTCGGAAAATAAACGCCAAAATAATATTCGTCCTTATTCAACTCAGGAAAGGAGCCCATGCCCGGCTTTTCACTTTCTGAATCGCCAAGCTCCAGATACTCGCCATATACCATCTGAGAATTGCTGCAGTCAAAAATCCCATATTCAAAACCTTCGGTAATCGAGCGTTGCTCAAATTCACGTAAGAGCAAGCCTTCAAGCGTTGCAGGAGAGATTTTGTTATTGATATTGACCACAAAGTAATTGGAAGAAATCTGTTCAATGGCTTCCGTACGGGCTACCTCAGCATTCAGATCACTCAATGCCTCATTCACATTCAGTAGTGCACTTTTCACATTGCGGTCGAACTGCTGATTGCGGATATCAAAGGCACGCTTCATCCAAAACAATTGAATCAACAAAATCCCAGCAATGGATACCACAGCTAGTATGATTAATATACGGAAGGCAGTCCTGCTCATTCTACTAAAAAAGCACTTTAGAGCTAAAGCTAGCTCAATTTTTCTGCTTTTAACATTTCATTAACAAGTGATAGGAATTCATTAACAGCATTTGGAAAAACAGATCCCAATCTTTGAATCATGTTTAACCAAAAAACAAATACTATGAAAAATGTAATGATTGCCTTAGGCCTTATCGTCGCACTCAGTGCTTTCCATTTTGCCAGCAACAATTTTGTCTGGAGCAAAACCATCCATGATTTTGGTGAGCTCAAACTGAATGAACCTGCCACTGCAGAATTTGAGTTTGAAAACAGCAGTGAGTTCCCTATCATCATCGTTTCAGCCAAAGGATCATGCGGATGTACGATAGCAGACTACACCAAAGGAGAAATCCAACCGGGAGAGAAGGGTTCTGTCAGCGCCACCTACAATGCAGCCAAACTCGGAAGCTTCCAAAAAAGCGTTACCGTACAGCCTAGCATCGGCGAACCCATCAAACTGCTGATCAAAGGAGAAGTGGTGGAGTAAATTTTATTTTCACGTCGGAGAGGTTCTTCAACCTCTTTGACGTTTTGATTCACTTCCCTCCTCACATATTCGTTTTAAGCTGAGAAAATATCTGTCCGTATTGCGGATTATTTGGCGCCATTTCCATCAGTTTTTCACAACTCTTCATGGCCTCCCTGATACTTCCTGATTCCATCTGAGCAAGCATTTTGACGTAGAGCATCTCCTCTCCCATACCAAAATACAACTCTGACTCCTGAGCCACTTTTACCGCTTCGGCAAATTGCTTTTGCTGATACAGCATCGTTGCATAATTGTAAAATGCCCGTGGATTCCTGGGTTCCTTTTGTGTGGCTAACTTCAGGTACTTCATCGCATTCGCTAAATCCCCCTGTTCATTGTAAAGCAGCCCTAGCATGTAATAGGAATAACTGTATTCTGGCTCTTGACTCGTCACTGTTTGGTACAACCCTACCGCCTCTTCTACCCTGCCCTGATTGTATAGCAGTAAAGCCAGGTTCATTCTTGCTTGATTGTAAAAATTATCAATCTTAATGGCTTTTCTGTAAGCATCAATAGCCGCCTCTGGCTGCCCGATGGTTTCATAATACACACCTAGGCCATGTTGCCCTGAAGCAAAATCTGCCTGCATCTCCAGTGCCTGCAAATTTTCCTCTATAGCATCCCGATAGCTCGGTTGAGTGCTTGCTTGCGGATCCAGACGAAGCATGTAGTTGGCCGCACTGATCCGCACCAATCGAATCGAGTCATTAATCAAAGGCTGCACATATGACATGGCATTGATATCAGGCCGATTGGATAGCGCCTGTACGACTTCCCTTCGTACCAGAGCCGAGCTATCTCTCAAAAAGCCCGTGATTTTCTGTAGTTCCTGCTGGCTAGCTGCTGGGCCGAGATAATTGACAGCCGTCGCTCGTGCCACATCCGGATAAGCATCATTCTCGATTAAAGCCAACAAGGCCTGATTGTCTCCATGATACCCAGGCAACAGCTCATCCGAAAAATGCTCGGGTCGATTCGGACCAAATTTCTCCACAATGATATCGCTGGCCCATTTGGCAGACTTATCAGCATGGCATCCATTGCAGGCATTCGGCGTGCCATACTTTACGCTTTGATCTGGTCTCGGGACACGAAAACTGTGGTCTCTTCTAAAGTCATTTCCCATGTAGGTTCTACCCGTCATGTGGCAATTGATGCACTGGCCAGCTGGAGAATTGGACTCATGAAAGTGATGTGCTGGACTATCATATTTCGGCTCGTGACACTGCATGCACAGCGCATTGCCTTGCTTCTTCAATTTCAACGAATGCACATCATGACAATCTCGACAGGACACACCATTTTGATACATTTTACTCTGGATAAAAGAATTGTAGACATAGTCCTCGTCCATGATTTGCCCATCCAACTCATAGATATCGCTGGTCAATAAGGCGGGCTGATAGTGATCCAGAAAATTCCCCGTGTAGTCAAAATACTCTGTGATTTGGCCTCTTCTGGAATGGCACCTGGCGCACTTGTCTACCAGCTCTTCGCTTTCCATCCCCGTCTTCATATCAAAGGGTGGGTTTTCCCCCTTCTTTTCATTCTGGTAGTAATCGACATGTTTTGATCCTGGCCCGTGACAACTCTCACAAGCTACATTGATCTCATCGAATGTGGTATGATAACTATCGGTAGAGGCATTGTAATTTTTGTGGACATTGGTGCTGTGGCAATCGGCACACATGGTGTTCCACCGTGCGGCACCTCTTGTCCAGTGCAACCATTCGGTCGTATCTATTTCGAAGCGCGCCTGCACATCAAACCATTGGTTTTTCTGATCATCCCAGGCTGCTTGCAGGGTTTGATAGGCGCCATTAGGAAATGGAACCAGATACTGCTGCAAGGGAGTTGTCCCGAAAGTGTATTCTATTTTAAAATCCTTGTATTGACCGTCCCCATCCTGGGTATTGACCATATAATTTCCATCCTCCATGAAAAAGTGGTACTTCACTCCGTTGGAGGCAAAAGAGACCCCACTAAAGTCTCCCTTCACTGAAGTAGAATCTGCCACTTTCATCGCATCATCATGGTGCGAGCCCTTCCAGTTTTCATACTCTGCCTCATGACATGACTTGCAGGTCTCAGCACCAACAAAATCAGCATCTTGCAATGAAACAGTGGGGGTGGGAGCATTAGATTCGTATTCCAACTCCTTTTTGGTACAGGAGAGCAAGGCCAAAAAGCCCAAGAGCAAAAAGACAGAATTCAACTTCATATGTACGCAATATCCCTTTTTTCAATAAAAAAGGGAGCTAAAAAGCTCCCAATATTTTAGACATCTGTCTCTTTATGTTTGTGCCCACAATGGGAGCAGAGATAGTATTTCGTTTTCAGCAATGTTTCTTCGCTGATTTCCTCTTTGATCAATTTCATAGTCCTAAACTGGCAATTGTCACAGATCAAATTAGGCGATCCTTTGTAGGTCTCAATGATCGTGTCTCCAGTAGCATCCTCCAGCCAAACATCAAAGTCGTAGGACAAATCCTTCTCTTGTTGAATCATATCTTCAGTTAGATATTCATCCTCCTCCTCTTCATTCAATAGTCGCATGGGACGACCCGTTTTAGGATTTTTTCTTTCTCTAAACCTGATGTCAGCAAGGCGTTTCTCTAAGATGAAAGGATAGTAAGTCTTCAGATAAGCATTGAAAGCAAAGGCGATGGTAATGATGATACCTATTGGCAAACCGGCCTTCAGAGCAAAAACAAAAGTATGCCCGAAATCTCTTTCATTGAGAATAAACACATTGAGCATCAAACCAATGGCCACAGAAACCATCACAGCTGATGCCATCATCACACGGGTCTCATTGTTCAACACAAAACTGTATCTACCCGATCGATTGCCCATCACAGTCACAAGGATCATATAGACTATAAAATTGACACAAGCCATCAGTACCAATACCAGCGAGGATACCTGCGCGATGTAGGACCAGACTTCCAGATAATTAGTAGGTTCGGAATTCATATAATAAGCGTAAATCTAGTTTCATTAAAAATAACGATTTATCGAAAGATATTAGTACCTATAGGTGCTTTATACCCCTACCTTTTTTAGGGCCTCTTCGATATAATCAAATGTGGAAAGCACATCTGCCTTGCCATCTACCACCGCCACATCATGCTCAAAATGGGCAGAAGGTTTCTTATCTCCTGTGATGATCGTCCAACCATCAGAAAGTTGTCTCACGTCTTTGGTACCCAGATTGATCATTGGCTCAATGGCTATTACTAATCCATCCTTGATCAGTGGCCCACGGCCTCTTTTACCAAAGTTCGGTACCTCAGGACTTTCGTGCATTTTCTTCCCTAATCCATGACCGACCAGCTCTCTTACCACCCCATAGCCATGCTTCTCGGCATGTTGCTGGATGGCAAAACTGACATCACCAATTCGATTTCCTTTCTTCACCTGAGCAATCCCCAGGTCCAGACATTCTTTGGTCACTTTTAGCAATTGCTTCACCTCTGGAGCCACCTCTCCCACTTCGAAGGTATAGGCATGATCACCATAAAAGCCATTTTTCAAAGCTCCACAGTCTATGCTGATCACATCACCTTCCTGCAGAGGTTTGTCACCAGGGATACCATGTACTACCTGCTCGTTGAGCGACATGCATAGGGTATTAGGAAAATCATAGAGACCCAAAAAGCCTGGAACTGCACCATGATCACGAATACAAGTCTCGGCTATCGCGTCCAGTTGTAGAGGAGTAACTCCCGGTTTTACCTCTGCGGCCAATACCCCCAGTGTCTTAGAGACGATCTGGGCACTCTCTCTCATCAGTTCAATTTCTTCTTTTGACTTGTAATGGATCATAATTGCTCAATTTATTGGGCTGCAAAACTATAGTAATTTGAGCGCATGCTAAAACAAAAAACCCTGTTCGAGGTTGGTTATTAAACCAAGAACAGGGTTTCACTCAATACTTGATAGAAGTTGTAATTAAATAACTCCTTCTAAAACTTCTTTAATCGGCACTCTTTTTCCGTCTTTGTATGCTACAATGAAAGCGTCAGAAACACCGATCTCTCTCAAATATTTTTTGAAAGTATCTGCTTCCCAATAATCCTGGAATGCACCTACTGTATATCTCATGATGTCATCGTCATCATCCACCTCAAAAGCTGGATTGTTCTGAGCGAACTTAGAAAGATCTTTCTTAGCGAAAGCTCCGATCTGTACTTTGAACAAAACTCCTTTGGCAGGAACTCCAATGCCACGAGTGGCTACTTGTTGTTCTCCTCCATCTGATTTTGCGTTCTTTTTAGCTTCTGCCAAATCTTTTCTCAAAGCAGAAACCTGATCTTGGTAGTCTGCGATTTGATCATCCTTAGCTGCTAATTTTTCGTCTACTCCAGACACTTCTTTCTTCAAGCTGCTGAGTTGACCTTTCAATGATTTGTTTTCTTCAAGCAGTGCTTTGTATTGCTCTGGAGACAAAGCTTTAATTCTTTTTTTCCATTCTTTGGTCTCTTTTTTGGACATCTGAGCAGAAGCCTCAAATGAAACGCCAAGAGCAATTAATACTGCGAAAGCTGCAAGTATATTTTTCATAATTTTATGATTTAATCCAATTTATAATGACTAATGTACAAAAATAATGATCTAATTAAAGTTTTCATTATAGTTTTTTACGCTATCTGCACTAAAATCAGCCTTTTAAGCTGCCAACCATGTCCGCTGGCACCACCCATTCGTCAAATTGTTCATTAGTTACGAGCTCCAGAGCCAAAGCCGCTTCTCTGAGCGTAGTGCCCTCTTTGTGCGCCTTTTTGGCAATTTTTGCGGCGTTTTCATAGCCAATATGTGTGTTCAATGCAGTCACCAACATCAAGGACTTCTCTAGCTTCTCCTCTATCACCGGGTGATTGGGCTCGATACCCACAGCACAGTTGTCATTGAAAGATTCACAAGCATCACCTATCAACCTCGCAGAGTTAAGTAGGTTATACACCATCATAGGCTTAAACACATTCAGCTCAAAGTGACCAGTCATACCCCCAGCCGAAACAGCCACATCGTTACCCAATACCTGCGCGCAGACCATAGTCAAAGCCTCACATTGTGTAGGGTTTACTTTTCCTGGCATGATAGAAGATCCTGGTTCGTTTTCTGGTATTACGATTTCACCAATTCCACTTCTAGGACCTGAAGAAAGCATACGGATATCGTTACCAATTTTCATCAGGCTCACTGCCAATTGCTTCAATGCACCATGTGATTCCACAATTGCATCGTGGGCAGCCAGCGCTTCGAATTTGTTTTGAGCAGTAACCAAGGGAAGACCTGCATGGCCCGCTATTTTCTCAGCTACCAATTCTGCATATCCTTGAGGCGTATTCAGTCCGGTACCCACCGCTGTTCCACCCAATGCCAGTTCAGACAAGTGAGGCAAAGTGTTTTTCAAAGCTTTGATACCAAAATCCAATTGAGCCACATAACCCGAAAACTCGTGTCCTAAAGTAAGTGGTGTCGCATCCATGAAGTGTGTACGACCAATCTTAACTACATCTTTGAAAGCTTCTGCTTTTTCATTTAAAGTATCACGTAGTTTTTGCACCTTAGGCAAGGTCGTCTCTACAATCATTTTGTAGCCAGCGATGTGCATGGCCGTTGGGAAAGTATCATTCGATGACTGTGATTTGTTCACATCATCATTAGGATGGATAAATTTCTTATCATCGGTCAAAGAACCTCCTTTGATCACATGCGCTCGGTTGGCAATCACCTCGTTAGAGTTCATGTTGGATTGGGTACCCGATCCAGTCTGCCAAACTACCAATGGAAACTGATCGTCGAGTTTACCCTCCAGGATTTCGTCACAAACCTGACCAATCAAATCAGATTTTTCTTTGTCCAAAACACCCAGCTGGCAATTGGTTTCAGCAGCAGATTTTTTCAGAATAGCAAAAGCCTTGATGATCTCAATTGGCATCTTCATGCTATCGCCTCCAATCTTAAAATTCATTTTTGATCTCTGAGTCTGTGCACCCCAGTATTTATCCGCAGGGACTTGAACTTCCCCCATTGTGTCTTTTTCTATTCTGTATTCCATTTTGCAAGGATATTTTTGTGAATTAATTGGGACCCATAAATTGGCCTATGGATCGATCAGGCCGTAAATATAGTATCGTTAGAGGGAATAATACAGTGTTCTTTATCATGTTTTGGAGATGATATAATGCCAAAGCACCACTCCGATTGTTACCGATATATTGAGGGAGTGTTTGGTACCATATTGGGGGATTTCCAGACAGCCATCACAGGCATCTACCACATCCTGCTCCACCCCAAAAACCTCATTACCAAAAACAAAGGCGTACTTCCCTTCAGTCGCTGGAGTAAACTCATCCAGCATAGTAGCTCCCTCCGCTTGCTCAACAGCCCATACTGTCCATTGCTCCTCTTGCAATTGCTTTACGGCTGTTTTAGTATCCTTCACATGCTCCCACTCTACAGAATCCGTTGCGCCGAGTGCAGTTTTATGAATGTCTCGATGAGGGGGCTGGCCAGTGATACCGCACAGATAGATCTTTTTGACATTAAAAGCATCGGAGGTTCTAAAAGCAGAACCCACATTGTTCAAACTACGGATGCTATCCAAAATCAATATCACATCATGCTTAGGCTGGGCTTTGAACTCGTCAATTGTCGGTCGATTTAACTCTTCGTTTTTTAGTTTTCGCATGATCTTCTGATTTAGCCGCAAAGAAAGCAGTGATTCTGGTCTTTCGAAAACTATGGTAAGAAAATGAAGAAAGAGAATGGAAGGCTTTACTCTTTAGGAGCGCCAATAGGCACAGTCACATATAGATACATGGCATTCAGATACTGTCCTTCCCCCGTATTGTTTTTTCGAATATCGACAAAGCTTTGATAAAAATTCAGCCCCAGATCAACCCCGTTTTTCTCTCGAAAGGAATAACCCAAGCCAAACAAAAATCCAGCATCCACTCTTTTGTAGTTGGATAGCACATCGTGTCGAACCTCTCCAGAGTACTGGGCGGTAGGCTCAAATGTAAATTCGTCAATCGCAGAGCTAAGCCACCCCAACTGAGGACCGACTTGAAAGTACACCTTGTTATCCAACATATATCTTAAAGGCAAGGGCAGTTGAATATATTTTAATTTTCGAGTCAAATCACCATTGGCCAGCACAATGTCCAGGTCTGGATCACCCGTCAAATAAACATCCAGGGACTGAGCTCCCAAATTGGATATGAGAAAGAAAGAAGGAGAAAAATACCATCGCCCCTTCAACTGAATATCAAAATAAGAACCCAAAATAGGGGACCAAAACAGTTCATTTCCACCAACCCCTGATAAATGAGAAGCCTGAACACCCCCAATCACCCCAAACTCCATTCTCTCTGAATTCAACTTGTCACCAAATAAAATAGAAATCAGCACCTGGGCATCTGCTCTAGCTGTCATCAAGGTTATGAAAATCAAGAAAATAAAAAATCGTTTCATGTGAGTTTAACTAAGGTCATCGGCAGTAAATATAGTAGAATTACAGGCTTGAAAAGGACTAATTTGGAGTTAAGCCAGTCGATTAAAAAATAGATTATGGAATCCCTTAAAGTATTGGCTATCGATTTTCACAATTAACCTTAAATTCGTGCTTTGATCCCAATCGTAATGGCAGGAAGTAAGAAAGAAACCCCTTTGATGAAACAATACAATGCAATCAAGGCCAAGCACCCTGAGGCATTGTTACTATTTAGAGTTGGTGACTTTTATGAGACCTTTGGGGAGGATGCGGTGAAGGCCAGCAAAATCCTGGACATAGTCCTGACCAAACGCGCCAATGGCTCTGCTTCGCACATCGAATTGGCAGGTTTCCCTCACCACTCTCTGGATACCTATCTACCTAAACTGGTTCGAGCAGGAAACCGAGTAGCCATCTGCGATCAGCTGGAAAACCCAAAAGACGTCAAAGGCATTGTCAAAAGAGGAGTGACAGAGTTGGTCACCCCCGGACTGACTCTGAACGACAATGTGTTGGAGCAGCGAAAGAACAACTACCTCGCTTCGATCAGTTTCGGGAAAGAAATTAACGGGATCTCCTTTCTGGATTTGAGTACAGGAGAGTTCATGCTTTCGCATGGCAATGATGACTATATCGACAAATTAGTCCAAAGCTTCAACCCTTCAGAAATCATCTTTTGCAAAACACACAAGTCGAGATGTGAATCCTTATTGGGAAGCGATCACAATATTTTTTGCTTGGAGGAATGGATCTATGGATTTGATTTTGGATACGAAAAACTCAATACCCACTTCAAAACCAAAAACCTGAAAGGTTTTGGGATTGAGGAATCGAAAGAAGGCATAGCAGCAGCTGGAGCTATCTTATATTATCTGGAAGAAACCGAGCACAAAGAGATTAGCCACATTTCGTCAATTTCTCGATTGGACACTGACAAA
The DNA here is from genome assembly GCF_025833875.1 of Reichenbachiella ulvae. Lineage (NCBI taxonomy): Bacteria > Pseudomonadati > Bacteroidota > Cytophagia > Cytophagales > Reichenbachiellaceae > Reichenbachiella > Reichenbachiella ulvae. The sequence goes on from NZ_JAOYOD010000001.1 coordinate 3,559,667, forward strand.
TTCGTCTGGCTTGACAAATTCACAATCAGAAACCTGGAATTGGTATATCCACAGCAAAATGATGGTGTGCCATTGCTCCAAATCCTGGACAAAACCCAGACCCCAATGGGGGCCCGACTGATGAAAAAGTGGTTGGTGCTTCCTTTGAAAGAAAAATCGATCATAGAGTCGAGATTGGGTGTGGTAGAAGCCATGTTGGAAGAAACAGATTTGACAGAAGAGGTGCAAAACCACCTTTCGCAAATCTCCGATATCGAAAGGCTCGTTTCAAAAGTTGCTGCTCTTCGTATCAACCCCAGGGAGCTATTGCACCTAAAAAGGGCCTTACTTCATATCCAGCCCATCAAAGAACAATTAGAAGGAGCCCAATCTGATGCCCTTAAGAAATTTGGAGACCGACTGAACCCTTGCCAGCAACTGCTGGAAAAAATAGAAACTAACCTGAAAGACGAAGTTCCACTCAATGCCACACAGGGCAATCTAATCAAGGATGGGATTGATCCTGAACTGGATGAATTGAGAAAAATCGCCTTTTCTGGCAAAGACTACCTCCTTCAGATTCAGGAAAGAGAAAAAGAACGCACAGGTATCTCGTCTTTAAAGATTGCATACAACAAGGTTTTTGGATACTATCTGGAAGTATCGAACGCGCACAAAGACAAAGTGCCTGCAGAATGGATCAGAAAGCAAACACTGGTAAATGCAGAACGATACATTACCGAAGAGCTGAAGGTCTATGAAGAAAAAATCATCACAGCTGAGGATAAGTTAGGATCGATCGAATTTAACCTCTACAATCAACTGGTAACCTTCGCTTCGGACTATGTCAACGAGATTCAGGTAAATGCCAAGTGCATTGCAGAAATCGACTGTCTGCTTTCATTTACTCAGGTAGCACAGGCACAGAATTATTGTCGTCCGAGCATCCACGACGACAATGTGATCGATATCAAAGAAGGTCGTCACCCAGTGATCGAGGCACAACTACCCTCAGGAGAACCCTATATTCCAAATAGTGTGATGCTCGATGACCTCTCTCAGCAAATCATGGTCATCACAGGTCCCAACATGGCGGGTAAGTCCGCTTTGCTGAGACAGACCGCACTGATCGTGCTGATGGCACAGATGGGTTCATTCGTACCCGCAGCTTATGCCAAAATCGGGATTATCGACAAAGTATTTACGCGAGTGGGCGCCTCTGACAACTTATCCAAAGGCGAATCGACCTTTATGGTAGAGATGACAGAAACTGCCAGTATTCTCAATAACCTGAGCGACAGAAGTCTGGTACTGATGGACGAAATCGGTAGAGGAACCAGTACTTACGATGGCGTCTCTATCGCCTGGTCGATCGTGGAGCACCTCCACAATCATCCTAAGTACAAGGCTAAGACCATGTTTGCCACGCACTATCACGAACTAAACCAGATCGCAGAAGATTTCCCAAGAGTGAAGAACTTTAATGTCTCTGTTAAGGAACTCGACAACCGCGTGATATTCATGCGTAAACTAAAAGAGGGAGGCAGTGAGCACAGTTTTGGTATCCATGTAGCCAAGATGGCAGGCATGCCCAATGAAGTCGTGATCCGCGCCAACGAAATCCTGAGTCATCTGGAAAAAGACAGGATCAAGGAAAACCAGGAGGAGCTGGTATCGAGCATCCCAAAAAACAACTTCCAGCTCAGTATGTTCGAATCTGATCCGCATTTCGAAGAGGTTTTGACACTACTCAATCAGCTGGACATCAATACGATTTCTCCAGTAGAGGCTCTTCTGAAGCTGAATGAAATTAAGAGTATATTGAAGGGGCAGAAAAGCAGCTAAAAAAGCTACTGTGACAATTACTTTTGTAAAATTAGATTAAACCTCTGCAGGAACGTTTTTAAAATTGATTTTTAGGGTTCTCTTTTTGGCCTTAAATCAAATGCGTTAAGAATTTCAGGGAGTGAAATGGTTAAAAAAATCATACTGTTTGAGCCCTGCGAGTTTATGATTTTTCAATGTAGCTCACAGAAATTTAGTGATTTGATTTACAGCCTTGAGCTTTTTGCTTCGTTTTTGGGTCAAGCCAAAAATGAAGAGCCTGCTCGGCTTGAGAGCTTTTTCAATAAACAGTTAAGCCATTTAAAAAACGCTTGACTCATTTTTGAATCAAGCGTTTGGGTGTTTTTTATCTCTCCAACCAATCGAGAAAATCAGGAACTCTCACACGAGAGATGAGAATTTGATCTTTGGCTTCCGGTTGTAAAATCACCTCCAATCGACTGTTGAAGTATTTATTAGCCAATTTGATCGAGTGAATATTGGCGATATATTTCCGTGACAATCGGAAGAAATCATTTGGATCCAAAAGGTTGACCAATTCATCCAGTTTGAAACTTATGATGAACTTGTTTCCTTCCTTAGCCACCAAATAAGTATAATCATCTTCTGCAAAGAAGTACGCAATGTCCTCTACCGCTACGTGTCTAAGACGATCTCCAGATTTAATAATAAACCTTTTCTTGTAGTCCTTCTGCTCATCAGAAAGCTTCAATAGCTGTTGCACCTGATCGATGCTAAGGGCCACATTGCCTTCCTCTTCATCCGTACTAGATTTCAGATCATTGTACTTTTTCAAAGCAGCCTCCAGATCTTTCATTTCTATCGGCTTCAACAGATAATCGATACTGTTTACTTTGAATGCGCGAATGGCATAATTTTCAAATGCAGTGGTGAATACGATAGGACAGGTGACAGTAGTCTTCTGAAAAATCTCAAAACTTAGACCATCAGACAACTGAATATCCATGAATACCAAATCTGGCTCTTCATTTTCTTCAAACCATTCGACCGTCTCTTCGATCGATTCGAAACAATCCAAAACATCAATATCAAAAGATGTATCAGCAAGTAAGCGTTTGAGCTCATCTTGGGCGAATTGCTCATCCTCTATAATCAATACCTTCATAATCAGGACTTAATAGGGGTAATAATACAATAAAATATTCTTCTGTTTGTTTAATCTCAACATTTTTATCCGTTACGATATCGTAATGGCTGATGATGTTATCCAATCCGATCTTCGACGAATAACCCTTTGAAGACTTCAATCGCAAAGAGTTTTTGATCACGATACGATTGTTCTCATGGTAGACCCATATCGAAAGTGGATATTTTGTCGACACCACATTGTGTTTAATGGCATTTTCAATCAACAACTGTAAGATCAAGGGAGGCACCTGAAATTTTTCAACCTCTTTCATAGGATCAATTTCGATCATCAGCTTGGCGCCAAAACGCATTCTGATCAGCTCTACATACGACTCAATCGCTTCTATCTCTTCCTTAATCGACACCAATCCTTTGTTTCGGTGCTCAAGAACATTTCGATATACATTGGAGAGTTTTCTAATGAAACTATAGGCGGTATTGGGATCTGAATATACCAAAGAGGAAAGTGTGTTCAGACTGTTGAACAAGAAGTGAGGATTCACCTGCGTCTTTAACATTTCGTGACGAAATTCCAATCCTTCCTTTTTGAACCTTTCCATCTCGATCATGGACACTTTCCATTTGTTCAGGAAGAACATTCCCATCTCTATGGATACCACCAAAATAGTCAAAGACAAGGCGGTAGAAATAACCACAATTTCATCAAAAAGCGGACGCGAATGATGATCACTTACAAATTGATAAAAATATGCACCAAAAACAGCGATGACTACAGAGGCATAAACTGTATTGGTACTGAGCTGGATGATAAATCGACTTTTGGCCCCATTTTCCCATGGCAACAGCTTGTCCAGTCGTCGATTGATGAAGCGTATTCCTTCTAACACACAGAGTGCCAAAACAATCGCATATAAGTATTCGTTTGGATCCCAGCGTATGGGCATATCCGCATAGAACACACTGTATATCAAATCAATAAAAAACCTCAAGCCAGCTCCCATGAAGATAACACTCAACCATCTCCACCAATTGCCAGCAGGGTTTTTCCTCCCACTTCTTAGTTTTGTCATTTACAAAAATTTATACACGAAGTACGCGTATAAATCCCATTATTAAAAACAGCCTTACACAAAAAAACCCCAGACCTTGGGTCTGAGGTTTTCTTCATTAATTGATTACGATTATTCTTTGGTAATTACCTTTTTGACAGCATACATGTCATTAGCCACCAGGTAAGTATACTCACCAGCAGGTAACGCAGAGATATCGAATTTCTTCAAGAACTTAGTTCCTTCAGATTTTTTCTCTGTGTGCATCAAGGCACCATATGCGTCATAAATTTTTACTTTTACTTCCTCACCTTCCAACTTAGCAAATGTTACTGCTATATTGTCTTCGTCTAATTCGGTGATTCTAACTTTTAGCTCAGGGCTAACTTTTGCTTCTTCTTTTCCGTCTTTTCCTTCTGCGAAGGCTAAAGATGACATGGCTACTAAACCGGCAATTGCGAGTGTTTTAATTGTAGTTTTCATGGGTGTAGTGTTTTTCTTTTTTAAAAATTGATTACAGTACAAGTTTACGGGGTCTTAGCAGCTGAGTAAACCAAAAATCGGTGAGCTTTAAAATTTTCGAGGTGAACTGAAGTATAATTTCGCTGGGACAAACGAGGTAAAATATGCGTTTAATGAAAGATACGGCCGTTTTTTACCTTTCCTGCGTTATCGCAGTGAGGACTTCTCCTTATCTCATCTCTACTCTTGACATAGGTACAGCGTCGTAGGACAATCCTGTGAATATTTGGTAAAATATTTAGCTCATGGTACTAAAAGCTGAAGTGAAACCGATACTTAAAAACTGTTAACTCTCACCATTAACTTCAAAGGGAATCATCCAATAAGTTTAATAGGAGCTTTTTTTAATTAACGGTTGCTGTTATGGTAATAAGTATTCGTCAGATATTAAGGGGAGTGTAAATTTTTCATCTATCCCATAGAAATACAGACTGATCCCTGATCCTTAAACTATGCTTCTTAGAATAGAAAGTCCTTAAAAAAAGAAAAGCTGCTCATCCCGTCCGGATCAGCAGCTTAAGCATGATTATGAAAGACTAAATTACTATTCTATTTCGGTGGAGTCTTTTGATCGACTCAGTGCAGTTAACGATAACGGTTGGTATTAGGTTGGCTTTGTTGTTATTAACTACAATGCAATGATAGCCGGATTGGTTGTACTACTAAAGTGAAAATCGGTGAAGTGAAGAATAAACCCGGTGGAGTGAAGAAACAAATCAGTCTATTCTTTGAAGATATTTCTTGTCAGCCTTAAAGATCACCAGCCATGTCAGTACAGCACCAAGAAGAGCATAAAAGGCAGATTTGAAGGTTAGATAAGTGATAGTGTAAAACAGGATTTCCCATGTCATCTCAAAATCGCTAATTGCTACATTAGCATGCATTTTGATCGAAATCAACCAGCCTACCGTCGAATCGAAAAAACCAACAGCAGCCCCAAACAATGGAGGCTTAAACCAACTTTGAGTTCTATAAAAAGTAAAACCACCTACAAGAACCCAAATCAAATAACTACCCCACTTCAAAAGAGAATAATCAAACTCCCAATTTTCCGACACGATCACGCCTAGGCTGTCATATACCGCAGTGGCTAACACACCTAGTATCAAGGGGTACAATGTTGACAAGTTTGTTTTACTCATAATTGGTCTTAAATAAACCTATTGTTACAAAAGGCTTGGTTTGTAAATTATGATTTCCAGCTAAAAATCCATTATAATAGAGAATGAAAATAATACTTTCACTCATTTTCCTCTCCACCGTACTCAATTTTTCTTCTCCATTATTGGGGAAATGCATGTCTTTTTCTAATTCAAAAAATCTATCTGTAGACACCGTCATTTCAATAACCGATCAGCCTGATGGCAACTATGAATCCGCACTAGCAACCAACAAAAAACTCATTGAAACTCAAAACAGACTTATCCAAGTCTTTTACTTGATATTAACTGCGCTGGCCGTTTCACTTTTCATATTGTACAACAATTACAAAAAGAAAGTAAGATTAGCTCTGGAACTGAAAACTAAGAATGAGGAGATTGAATCAATGAACGAAGAAATTCAATCCTTCAACGAAGAGCTTTCTTCTGCCAATGAAGAATTGGCTTCCCAGAAAAGCACTTTGGAATCTACAGTAACTGAACTTCAAGAAACCCAACGTCAACTAGTCCATGCGGAAAAAATGAGTGTGCTGGGCACACTAGTAGCAGGCGTAGCACACGAAATCAACAACCCTCTCAACTTCATCCAGTCAGGAGCGAATGGACTCAAGAACTCCCTGATGCCGATATTGGTTAAGCTTAAGACTGATGACCCTTCAAACCTTTCGGAAAAAGACGAATTAACCATTCAGCAGTTTTATGATTGTGTAGACATGGGGGTTAATCGCATCAATGGAATTGTAAAAAGCCTTGGCAACTTTAGTAGAAACACGAACAACTTTCAGGAAGAATGCGATCTGGTCAAGATCACCGAAGACACACTCACTATTTTAAGTAATGAGTACACCCATCGAATCGATATCAAAAAGGACTACCCTGAAGAACCTGCCATTATAATAGCGAATCAAAGTCGAATCTATCAGATCATTTCCAATTTGCTGAGCAATTCCATCCAAGCCATTCACAACGAAGGAGAAATTGAAATTAGCATTAAGTCAGTCAATGAAATTTACTCCATTACCGTCCGTGACAATGGCGAAGGAATGAGTCCCAATCTACAGAAAAAGATTTTCGAACCTTTCTTTACCACCAAACCAAGCTCGAAAGGCATTGGTCTGGGCCTGGCTTTAACTCTAAATATCATTGAGGAGCTGAACGGAACTATTCATGTGGAATCAGAAATAGGTGAAGGAACAGAAGTAATTGTCGCCTTACCAAAATCTCATGTAACGAAGGAATAATTCACTGAAGCTATAAAAAAAGAAAAGCTGCTCATCCCGTCCGGATCAGCAGCTTAAGCATGATTATGAAAGACTAAATTACTATTCTATTTCAGTGGAGTCTTTTGATCGACTCAGGTAGTTAATTGCGTTTGGTTGATTCTGTGTTGGTTTGTTATTAACTACAATGCAATAATAGTGACGAGCGATGTCCTGCTAAAGTGAAAATCGGTGAAGTGAAGAATTCGTCAGGTGAAGTGTGGGAAAAAATAAGCGTATTGACAGGCACCTATTCCGCACATCAAGCACAATACTACAAATGCCGAAACCTGGTACCCTAATAACAATTGCAGCCCCCACCATCCACTCACATCTACCGCATCACACCTCGCTCATGAAGCTACCAAAATCACAGCTCCCCATCTCGATAAGGCTAAAAATTCAATAGAGGTTCCAAAGTGTACTAAATAAGTCTCAAAGTGTACTGATTAGGTCTCATTCTACCGCTAATTTGGATCAATGTCTCACTAATAAGTATCATAATAAACTAGGGAACAATATTCCCTACCTAATAGGTATCATATCCTACCAGAATATCATTTTCCCTACACGATCAGTTCCAAAGTCTCATTAAAAATTTAATTAGAATGAATAAAAATTAATTCAAGACCACTAAAAATTCACTGAGAACCAATAAATAGTGAGGGAATGGTAGGGATTTGTGAGTAAAAAGAAGTGAATAGTACCAAAAGGAAGGGATTTGTGAGAGAATGAACTAAAAATTGAATTTTGAAACCAATCTACGCCATGCATGCATCGAATGACGAACGCTGAATTCAGGTCAGTCTATTTTTCTGGGAGTTGGCCTTTATTCATTTTAGTTTTTTGTTGCTTCAATTCAGATAAGAAGCAAAAGACTGTTTGAGTCCAGGCAGGGACAAGATACATTTAAGGAATCAAAGTGGACGAGTTTCTTTTGATTCCTGATTTGAAGTTACAAAAAGCGTTAAGAAATGAATAGCAGCCCCGGCGGGGAACCGCTTGATTTCTTTGATTACTTTCTTCATCAAGGAAGAAAGTAATGCCCAGCCGGCAAGGCGAAAGTATCCATATGAAAAAAGGATTGCTTTGACCAGTAGATTAGTTAATCAATATCTAACGAGTAGACAATTCTGTTTCATCCCCCAGAAATACAGACTGATCCCAAACTGACCCAGCAACATAGATAATTCTAAAAACCCATAAAAAAAGAAAAGCTGCTCATCCCGTCCGGACCAGCAGCTTAAGCATGATTATGAAAGACTAAATTACTATTCTTATTTCGGTGGAGTCAGCTTATCTGACTCGTGTAGTTCCGACTTATTTTATGTCTCTGACTACATTACAAGTATACGATGATCGATCAGTGACGTCTATTAAAAATCGGTGAACTCTAGAATCTATCAGGTGAAATACAAGATATATCCGGTTAACTACAAAGTGAAGATAGGGGGAATATATGGCTCTATGGCAAGGATTGAGGCATAACCATATACTTTCCTGTCATATGCCATATACATTATTGGGCACGCCTAGTTTTTGGCAATTAATCGGTATCCTACTCCTCTGATATTCTGAATTTGGAGTGAATCATCAGGCTTGAGGTATTTTCTGATTCGCGAAATAAAAACATCCATACTGCGGGCTACAAAAAAACCATCATCCTGCCAGATCTTTTCCAAAAACTCCTGACGAGTGATGATCTGATTGGGCGACTGAAAAAACAATTGAAGCACCCGAGCCTCTTTGTAAGTCAGTTGCCTTTCTTGCTCTTGAATATGAAGTAGCAGATTATCCAAATCTAATTTCGCCTGTCCCACAGACAAGGTCTGAACGGTTTTATTTTGGTCAAGCCTAGGATTGCAGCGCTTGAGTATAGCCTCAACCCTGTATTTCAATTCTGTGACGCTGAAGGGTTTGGTCACATAATCGTCCGCTCCTACTTCAAAGCCTTTGATCCTATCCTGTGTCTGATTTTTGGCTGTGAGAAAAACCAGCGGAACTTTTTGATCGTACTTTCGGATCTCAGCGGCTAACTCATAGCCATCCCGATGGGGCATCATGACATCTAGCAAACAGATATCGAATGAATCACTTCTGAAACTGCTCAAGCCTCTGACGCCATCTTTTGCCCAGGTTACCTGCCATTGATCTGTGTTCAGGTTTTCCTGAAGCATAAAACCCAGGCTTTCATCGTCCTCTACTAAAAGAATTTTGATCATGCCAGTGGTAAAGTCACTCTTACTTCGGTCCCTTGTTCCAACTCACTCATGAGGCTGATGCCACCGTTGTGGGATTTAAAAACCGAACGTACGAAATTTAGCCCAAGCCCAAAGCCCTTCACATTGTGTCTATCACCCTGAGAGACACGAAAAAAACGATCGAATACTTTATCCTGCAAGGCCGTAGGTATACCCATGCCAGTATCCGACACCTTCAATTCTATCTGGCCTTTGTCAGAACGACTTTTCAATGAAATCTTAGGCTGATCAATGGAGTACTTCTCCGCATTGTCAATCAAGTTCTCAAAGGCCCTAATCAATAGGGCTCGATCTCCATAAACCTCAGAATGATCTGCCTCTAGCTCCAGTTTGAGCTCTCCCTGACGTTTGGCTATTCTTACCTGAAAATTCTCTGCGCACTCCTTTAGGATCTCATGTAGATCCAACTTTTCCATTTTCAGCTGTGCGCCTTGTTCGATAGATGCCGCCATCAGTACCTGATCAATTTTTTCTTCCAGATTGCGATTGGCTTTATCAATGATATCCAGATAGGGTTTTTTCTCTCCTCCGGACTGGCTCAATATTTCATGTGCAATTTTGATATTGGTCACTGGCGTTTTAAGCTCATGCGTCATGTTGCTGATGAAATCATTTTTCATATCCGCATATCGCTTTTCTTTCAAAAGCGAAACAATCGCAAAGGCAAAAAAGCCCACCATGAGCAATAGCGTGACCGTAGAAAACAACCAGATTTTCATCTCTCCAGCCAGATAGCTCACGCGCGAGGGAAAATAAACCGCAAAATTGGATAGTTCTTCTGATCCTGATTGATCAGCTATGAGTTCAGGTTTTTTCAAGGTAGCGCGTACATAGTTGCCATACACCAGCGTATCACGATCGGCCGCATACACACCTATTTCGTAGGGCAGATCCAAGCCTCTCTTAGCAAATTCCCTTTGAATCATATCATCCAATTGACTGTGATTGATTCTAGCATGCATCGGCACAAAATAAAAATTGCTTTTCAGCTCATTGACCTCAATCGGAGTCCCACTCTCGATAGCCAAATCGACAGCCACCGCATTGAGAGAAAGATTGACATCATGACTAAACTGCCGCTCCGTGATGTTGACGACACGATTGAGCCAAAAGCCCTGCACTAGCATCAAAGCCAGTAGCACCACCGAGCCAAAAATGATAACCGATCGCAAATGCCTGTGTTTCATAACTTCAAATATAGGCCTAAGCACTATTAAAGGATAAGATTAGCGGCTCATTAACCTTTCATTAACACTTCTTTACACTGATTAACTCAAATCAAATGGCGTCCCGCCTATCCTTGAAGAAAAATCAAAACAATGAAATTTTCACGATTCGATCTTTTCTTCCTACTGTCTGGACTATTTCTAATTATCGCTGGATTATTGTCAGCTCACCTGGATTCAGCCCCATATGGCTTTGGTGCAAGCACCCTATATTTTGCACCTTTATCCATGCTGACAGGCTACAGTTTAGTCGCCCTTGGGATATTAGGGCGAAGCATGTCCATCATACTCAAAGAGCGGTTGATGCAGCAATTTCAATCCATCGCATTTTGGAAATCAAAGTATTGCTTTGCATTCATTAGCTTTCTACTGTCCTTTGTTGTCTACCTTCTTACGTTGGAACCGACTGCCAGTTTTTGGGACTGTGGCGAATTCATTGCTAGTGCCTACAAGCTTCAAATTCCACACACTCCAGGCAATCCACTTTTCCTGATCATTGCCCGTTGTTTTGCCATGCTTTCGTTTGGGGATACGACCCAAGTGGCCTGGTGGATCAACCTCATGAGCGGTCTTTTCTCAGCGGGTGCAGTGGGACTCTGTTTTTTGCTGATTTATGATCTGACCAAAAAAGTCTCACCTTCTAGCCCAAGCTGGTTATCGATAGCGGCTGCATTAGTCGGCAGTCAAATCATGGCTTACATGGATTCCTTTTGGTTTTCTGCGGTAGAGGCAGAGGCCTACGCCATTGCCAGTTTTTACACGCTACTATTATTTTGGTTAGGATGGAAAAGTAGTCTTTGGTCAGAAAAAAATCAGCAGATAAGGTGGGGACTTTTCCTTCTTTTCCTCTGTGGTCTGGGCTATTGCATTCACCCCATGTGTCTGCTTGCCTTACCCGCTATTATGGTTTCATTCTTTCAAAATGGGCGACTGAAATGGATGCTTGGTGCATTTGGATTAGGAATGATTCTCCTCTTTTTGATCAACAATCTGCTAGTCACTCTACCTTTTCGTATCGCACTTCACTTAGACATTCTAATGGTCAATGACTGGGGCCTACTTGAGTTTTCGGGTGTTTGGCTGACACTCACAGCAGCACTCATTGTTGGAGGACTGTCTTTTTTAAAATTGAAACAAGCTCAATTGCCCATATTAGCCACTTTCCTGCTGTATATCGGACTTAGCCCCTATCTTTTACTCTTTATCCGTTCTGCTCACAACCCACCTATCGATTCTTTTAGCCCGGACAATTTACCCGCTATACTCGCTTATATGCAAAGAGATCAGTACGTCCAGGTCCCTTTGCTCTATGGACACTATTTTGATGCACGCATTCAATCCTACGAAAAAGGGGAAGCACTCTATACCTGGGAAGACGGCCGCTACCTCCCCATCGGACACAAAACCAAATACGCCTACTCAAGCGATCGAAAGACCTTGCTGCCAAGAATCTACAGCAGCGATCCCAAACACGTAAAAGTCTACCAACAGGTCTGTGGATTAAGGCCAGGAGAAAAACCTCAATTTCTGGACAATCTAAAATTCATGTTCAGCTACCAGCTCAACTTCATGTATATGCGCTATCTGCTTTGGAATTTTGTAGGACGAGATAGCGACATCAAAAACGCCGCAGTACACTGGCCATGGGATGCCAAAAAACAAAACAAAGCCAACAATCAATATTTTTTGTTCCCGCTGGTTCTGATAGGTTTTGGGATCTTTTTCCTATATCGTAGGGACAAAAAATCATTTTGGGTATTGGCTTCACTTTTTCTGATGACTGGTCCTATCCTCGCCCTGTACCTAAATGTAACGCCAGATCCTCCGCGCGAACGAGATTATATCTATGTAGTATCCTATATGGTTCTGGCCATATACGCTGGTATTGGAGTCATCGGCCTCAAAGGAATCATTCATTCATTACCAAAAACAACTTTAGCCCTCATACTACTCGTCCCTGGATGGATGGCCATCGAAAACTGGAATGATCACGACCGGTCTGATCGCTACATTCAGATGGAGCAAAACCGAAATATTTTGAGGTCCTGTGCGCCCAACTCTATTTTGTTCACTGGAGGAGACAACGATACCTTCCCGCTTTGGTATTTGCAACAGGTAGAAGGAGTCAGAACTGATGTACGCGTACTTGTCACCAGTTATCTCAATGCCAGTTGGAACATCCAACAGCTCAATTATGATTTTTATGAATCCACTGCCTTTGACTTGAGGCTAGAGCCAAAAGATTACCGAAAAAATGGACCCAATGATGTTTTGCCTCTGATCCCTTCCATGAAGGACAGCAATGCCTTCAGTTTCGAAAAATACCTGAGGTTAATCCAGGAGGATCATGAGGCCATAAGAACGGAGACGCAAAATGGAGAGTATTATCACTACTTACCCTCCGATCGCATTGTTTTGAGTACTCCCAAAGGTCGTTGCGAAGTAAAAGTCACCGGCAACTATTTATACAAAAACGAATTGGTTATGTTGGACCTGATGGCCAACAGTAAACGTCCACTGCATTTCAATTTCAATGCGAAGCATAACATCAACATGGACCTGGATCGCCACCTGGTCAACGAAGGCTTCCTATTACGCTTCGAACCCAATACTACGACGGTATATGATGTGGATGCAGCCTACCGAAACCTCATAGAAGAATCAAAATACCCGAACTTCGATGATCCCAAGATCTACCTGACACATGAAGATCATATTCTGAGACAATTGCACCTGTTGCGTGCAGAATTTTCTGAATTAACAGATGCATTGATCAAAAAAGGTGATAAATCTCGAGCAAGAGAGGTAGCTCAATTTTCTCTCAATACTTTTTATGCTCCTTATCAGGAAGTCAATGCTCAAAGTATTTTCTTCCTCAAATCCCTCAGAATTCTAGACATGAAAGATAGTTACAACCTCCTTTCAGGTCGTTTATTGACCTTTGCTCAACAGCAAAAAGACAGGCAACTCAAGGCCTTTTTGGTCAGTAATATTGAAGCTTTGAACTCAAACAAATTAGAGTAGACTAGATAAATAAAGGGTGACAATTCCGTCACCCTATATTCTATTTCTTAATGACTCTAAAAGTCATTTTCTTTTCTTGATCATGAATCTGTAAGAGATACACCCCTGGTGAGAGATCGCTCAAATCAAATTTCTGTTTAGAGGATTTTTCACCATCTATAATGATTCTACCTTGATCATCCAGTATGCTATAATGAACAAACTCCTCCTTTCCCTCAAAATGCATATTGGTACCTACAAGTGGGTTCGGATACACCGTATATTCCAATAGCGGCCTAGCGCTATTCAAGATAGTCTCCACTGACAACATCCCTACTTCACTTAAATAACCATCTTCATCTTCCGCTACCAGATAAAAATCAAATGCAGTACCATGCTCCAGTTCTTCGGCAGTCAAAAGCAGTGACTGCCCAACTAAGAGTTCACCACTTAACTGAACAGATGCCACTTCATCAGAGGCATCCAGACCTAATTTGACTTGCTCAGCAGTTGGTGATGTGGATCCACCCTCTAGTCCTACCATGTACAATTGCCCCATTCTATTCGTCTGGGAAGAAATCTGAATATAATCCTGCCCTATATCCTGAATTTGAGGAAATCCCTCCTCAAATCGAATGCGATCCTCTGTAGTAATAGTCAGCCTGGCGATTTTTTGAGATTTCATTTCGCTATCCATCAGCAAAACAAACATTTCGTATTGGGTTGCTGGATCCAAATTCACCAAGTTGATTTGATTGTATCCAGAAGCAAGGGCAGCACTTCCGCTCATCCAGGCAGCATTTCCAGTGGCATCTAAACCTTCCTGAATCTGCTGAGGATCTGGCACTTCACTCCCCGCATTTAACAAAACATAATAATAATCACCTGACCCTGAAGTGTAAAAATCCACATCAACAGTGTATGCACTTTCGTCTGTCACATTAGGCTCAGTACTAAAATCAATGTTGGGCACAATATGGATTTGAGCCGAAATATAAGATCCGTCTCCTATCAGGCTATTCGTGATGTAGCAATAATAATCCCCCGCTTCGATGTTCTCAATGGTTAGATCAGGATTGCTGGAAGGCGTGTTGAGGGATACCGCATTTCTCTTCCACTCATACAGGTTATTTTCTCCACTTACTGTGACAGACAAAGTATACGGCTCCCCAACAAAGGCAATTTCTTCTCTCTCAATTCTATTTTGAGGTAAATACTTCAAGCTAGCTATGGATGCATTAGGCACCCAATTTTCGAAAGATCCAAAACCGAAATCATTATAGCTTAGATCAAAGGTGGCAAGTACAGGCATCTCTGCTATGCCCGCTGGCAATGCTCCACTCAATTTATTATGGCTCAAGCGGCATATCTCCATTGAGCTTAATTGAGTAAAAGAGCCTGGAATACTGCCTTCCAATTCGTTATGCTCAAGACTTAAAACAACCATTCCTGACAAATCATAAATAGAGCCAGGGATAGAACCTGAAAGTTGATTGTAGCTAAGATTGATTCCATGCATCTTGGTCAATTGTCCAATCTCTTCTGGAATTGAGCCTGTCAGTTCATTTAGTCTCATGTTAAAACTGGTCAATTCTCCTAACTGAGCCATGCTAGCAGGGATCGTTCCCACCAATCCATTGTCACTCAAATTGATCCCCGTAACTCTCCCTTCAGTCCATCCGACTCCATACCATGTCAATGGATCTGCTTCCAGATCCCAGGTATTGGTCCAGTTGGATCCATCTGTGCTTTCATACAACTCTTTCAATACGGCCACATCTGCCGTATTGGCTGGTGCTTCGTTGTAGAATTCTGCTTTGAACCTAATGTCAGTAAAATCATTTTCTACCAATGCTCCCGCATCGTTTTTCAACATCTTGCCCCCTGCGTAAGGCCCTTCCACATTGGCCGATCCACCAAACTCCAAATCGACATCTTTTCTGAAAACTGCATAATAGTTTCCGCCTACAGATAAGGGCAGATAGTCAAATTCATATCGGGTAAAAGGAAATACACCATCTACGACAGCAGTACTCTGGCCTACCAAAGTTCCCCCTGAGCCATCATCTGTGCTCGTAATATCACTCGGCAAGGCACTATAGATGTATAAGGTAGGTGCTTCATTCCCAGAAGTGCTGTACACTAAGTCAAAGGAGGTAAGATAGACCTTATCTGATTCATCGGGTGTACCCGTACCTTCTCCAAGAATTGAAGTATTGAATTTTTGTCCCCTGATGGATGACCCTGAGTTTCCTGTTGTATTTTGTATGATGCTGTAGTCTTGTGCTACAGACGCGAATGCACATAAAAGCAATATGTGCAGGGTTGAAAAGAATGATTTCATTAGTAATTGGGTTGTTGCAGGACAGACACGATCGGGCGTACCTCTCCCCTACCTATCTCTCGATAGTCGTTTTATTGATTAAAAAAAGTGATTAATTAATTCTCCAGCATCTTTAGTAGCGTCGTTAGCTTATTTTTTAAGCTACGACGGTCCACGATAAAATCGAGGAAGCCATGATCCTTCACGAATTCGGCGCTTTGGAATCCTTTTGGCAAATCTTTACCAATAGTCTCTCTGATCACACGAGGACCAGCAAAACCAATCAAAGAACCAGGCTCTGCGATATTGAAATCTCCTAACATCGCATAAGAAGCGGTAACACCACCCGTCGTTGGATCTGTCAACAATGAGATATAAGGAACTTTAGCCTCACTCAAGAGCGCCAATTTAGCAGAAGTCTTGGCCATCTGCATCAGGGAAAATCCAGCCTCCATCATTCGAGCACCTCCTGATTTTGAGATCATCAGGAATGGGATCTTGTTTTTCAAAGAGTGATCAATGGCTCTTGCGATTTTCTCACCTACGACAGACCCCATCGACCCGCCAATAAAGCTAAAATCCATACAGGCAATCACGATCGGCTTGCCATTCATCTTACCCACAGCACTTCTCAGCGCATCCTTCAATCCGGATTTTTTCTGAGTTGCGGCGATACGAGTAGGATAAGGTTTAGAATCTACGAACTTGAGCGGATCACCCGAACTCAATTCCTCGTCCAATTCCTCAAACTTGTTATTATCAAAAAGAATCTCGAAATACTCCTTGGAGCCGATTCTTACATGATAGTCGTCCTCAGGACTTACATAGCTATTGTTTCGAAGCTCACGCATGTGTACAATTTTGCCGCTCGGCGTTTTGTACCATAGTCCATCAGGTGCTTCTTTTTTTGCTTCTGTAGGGGTTTGAATCCCTTTATTTGTTCTCTTAAACCAAGCCATATTTCACGTTTCTTTCCCTGCCCGACCCTTTTGCGTCGGACGTTAAAGGTGTGCAAAGATAGGAATTCAATTGAAGATTAATATTTTGACCTCCTGTTTTTTAGCCTTCTTCTGGCACACCGTCTACATAGTTTTGGAGATAGGAAAATCGCTGTGTCAATTTACCGTTTTCCGTCATTTTTGCTCTGGCGATCACCTCTCCTTTGTCTTCCCTGAGCAAACAAGGCAAGACATTCGTTACCAGCTCATGACCAAAATCTTCCGAGGCATTTCTTGGCAATTCACAAGGCAAATTATCTACTGCCAGTACCGTGACATTGCCTTCATCGGAGAGTGGTGGAGCTGAAATCCCCTGTGTAGGGTCATAGTCGTAAATCGGATCGTCGATCGTCGAAGGCCTAAGTGTGGAAGGAATCGAGCCCTCAATATCACAGGTCACATCAGCGATCACTTTAATATTAAAATCTCTATGCGCCATCTGCTCTCTGGTAAAAAGAACAGGAGCATCTGGATGCCAGTAGGCGCAGGCAATCAGGATATCCGCATGCTGGGCATAACCGTGAAAATCAGATTCAAAATTTTCTGGGAAGTTGAAAAACTCCGCACGGTTGAATGTCTTGCCTTCTTTGTGTCTATTGTAGTCACGGTTGTTCAACTGACAAAAAACCGGCTCATCATACACCTGGCTTACAAACTGAGCTGGAGACACTCTGCGAATGCCTAGCCCATGCATGATTTCCATGGCACCTTTAGCCACACGTCCTCCTCCAGTAATGGCAATTTTGACTTTAGGTAATTTGATTTTAGTAAACTCTGTCTTCAGATCCTCCAGATCAAAGCACTCGTGCGCTCTACGAATATCGTATAGTCTGTATCGTTTGCCATAGGTCCATAGTGCATTGTATGCACCCACCAAACCTGCATAACGACCAAAGGCTATGATTCGCTGCCCTTCCGTATTCGTTAGCGTCTCATAGTCGATCAAAGTGATCTTCTTTTCCAAGATAGCCAACAACAAATCACGATTATAAGCCTGCTTCTTGATGGTATGAGAGAAGAAAAAATACGTTTTATTGGGTATTAGCTGATCGATTGGCACCTCTTTGACACCAACCAGGATATCACAGTCCTCCACATTTTCAGTTAGATGAATTCCCTCTCTCGTATAATCAGAATCATCGAAGCATCTGATATCACTTTTGTGACAAACTATCTCCACGTCAGGGTAACTGCCTTGAATTTGTTTGGCTTGAGTAGGTGTAATGGGTACTCGTCTGTCGATGGGGATTTTTCCCTCTTTTAGTATTCCAATTTTGGGCATGTGTTTCAAGTTTTAGGGCGGTAAATATCGGAATTAAAGCATAGCAGACCAGAAACAAACAACAAAGTTTTTTGAATTAGCAAATTATCAGAATCAAAAGCAGAATAGTGATTTCAATCCTATATTTACCTCTAATATATAGCGAGCAACCACCATCTGAATGAATATAGAAATTATATATATGAGCGTTTTGGCTGTGGCCATCTTCATATACTACTATCGTCAACACCAAAAGGAAAAAAGCCCTAAAAAGACCGAATCAAAAGCCAGAATCAACGAAGATGGAGAACATTTCCTTGAAGCATTAGCCGACCATGATTATTTCCGGTGGACTAAGGAGAAAACGCTGGATCTACTATGTGACGAGATCAAGAGAAATTACGAACAATATGGGGAAATAAGCACTATCGAGACGAATGATCGGCCCGCTTGCTTCCGGCTTTACCCTGCAGATGAAGAAGACTTATTTGAGGAAGGAGGATTCCAATACATTCTTCCGATAATAGGCGGAGCTTTCAAAAAGAGAAAACTGAAATGGGAAATTCGGGATTTTCATGAAAATTATCAGAACAATATCGCCAACCAATGGCTTGTCCTCAATGAAAGAAAATACATCATCTATGATCAACTAGATGGGAAGTCTGCCCAATGGAACTTAGCATCTGAAAAATTGCTCATGATTCTCAATAGGGAATTGGCGCTCCAAAATTCCGAAGAGCGTGTCTACTCTATTCGTGGAGGCAACGATCATCAGATTATCTTTCTCAATAGAGCACAATTTGATTTTCTAAGGGCAAGCAATTTAAGAGAGGAAGACAAACCCAGAACCAACTAATAATTATGAAAAAGAAAATTTATATCGCATCGCCTTTTGGTTTTTCAGAAGCAGGACGGGATTACATGTATGGGACAGTACTGCCCATTGTATTAGAACAAGGTTTTGAAATTCTCGATCCATGGAAACTCACGCCAGCACACCTAATCCAGGAGGTAAACAGCATGCCCTACGGGATCGAAAAGAAAAACAAATGGAAAGAGCTAAATCAAGTCATCGCCAGTCATAATACAGAAGCGCTCCGAGCCTGCGATGGCTTATTTGCCATATTGGACGGAGTGGATGTAGACAGTGGTACCGCTTCAGAAATTGGTTTTGTTGCAGCTTTGGGCAAACCCGTTGTAGGCTACAGAGGTGATTTTCGACTATCTGCTGACAATGAAGGCTCTACTGTCAACCTACAGGTGCAGTACTTTATCGAAATGCATGGGGGACATTTGATCACTGAATTGTCAGGTTTGGGTGAATCACTCAATACCGTCTTCGGCACCTAAAGCCTCCAATTCAGAGCGTGACAATTGCAAAGACTCCATCAATTTGAAAGGTGAGGGGGTCACCAGGACCATGACCAGGAGAACAAAAAACAAAGCCGTGAAATTGGCATAGGTGTTGGATACAAAGGCACCGACAATAGCAAACAAGGCGGTCCCCTCAAGTACGGCCATTCTGATAATGTGAGCGGTTTGATAAGCTGCGATTTTCGCTGATAGCTCACTTTCTTTATCTACTCTTTCCTTCAGCCCTGTGCTAAACAAAAAGTAAGAGCCAGGTATCAACATTACAGCAAAACTGATGGGTAGGAATGATAAAATGTTCTCGGTATCGATGAGCTGAGATTGATCAGACGAAGTGATCATCGCAATGGCAAAAATTGAAAAGAAAATTGGGCCGCTCATCAAGCCCCAGTGCAAGATTTTCAGCACCTTAAGTGCCTTTGCTGGTTGGTAAGTTTCCATGTTCGATTGATTAGTTGCCGTTAAAATACTCATGCCATATGGAAACCACAAATTCATCTACAAAAAAGCTCATAAACAAGGGGTTAAAAGTTAACTCAATAATAGCCTTGAGTTTCAGAAAAAAGATCAAACCTATAACTCGTACAAGTGTAGGACAACCCTAAAACGCAAAATCGAGCACACGACAATTCGAAACAATTAGTTCATTAATCCCCTTTCAATCAATCAAATAGCGGATTTAGGTTTCTGGATAAAGGAAAAATCATTATATTATCTAACCAACTTTATCTCGAATATAAAACATCTTATACTCCAACGTCGGCTGTAAATGAAACCAACAAATCCTAACCCTGCTTCTGTTCTTAACAACTTTGCCGAGTCTCTGAGTCAGCGTGAACTCAGTATTTTAATGGACATCAGCACACATATTGCCACAACTCTTGACTATAGAGAAGTCCTTCAAATCATAAGTGACGGTATCTCTGAGCTACTCAAAACAGATACTGCTACCATTTACAGTCTGCAAGAAGATCAAAGCATCTATTTAGAGGTAGCTACTCCCACTATGAGTACTGATTTTCAGGAAACCTTTCGCTATGCAAAAGTACCAGAACACCCACATATTCAGCAGGCGCTGAAGACCCGATCACCTATAATCATTGAAGATACCAGCAATGAACCCCTATCACCTCAAGAAAAAAAGGTGCTTGAGCTCAGTGACGTCAAAAGCCTGCTATTTCTCCCGCTTGTTTTAGAAAATGAGTTGTTTGGAATTTTAATAATGGGTGCTCAAACTGAGATCAGAAAATTCACCCCACACGAAATCAGAGTAGGTGAGATGGTCGCAAACCACCTTTCAGGCGCCATTCAAAAAACCATTCTACATCAAAACCTAAAAACATACAAAGACACCTTAGAGGACCAAGTCAAAAAAAGAACCCAGGAGCTAGAAAAGGCCAACATGAAGCTGGTAAATAAAAACCAGCTGGCTGCCATGCAAAGAGATGAACTCGAAGTAGCTCTGGAGCAATTGAAAGTAGCGCAAACTCGTATGGTACAAACAGAAAAAATGGTATCACTCGGAACCCTAACCGCAGGAGTTGCTCACGAAATCAAAAACCCGCTCAACTTTATTCATGGGAGTTACTTGGGTCTGATGCGATTCTTCAAAGAAGCAAATATCGAAGACAAGGACGCCTGGAAGATGCTGGACTCTATCAAATTAGGCATTGAACGCTCTACTGCCATCGTTTCTGTGCTCAACGATTTTAGTCGCAACCAGAAAGCACCATTCAAAAATTGCAACATCCATCAGATCATTGACAATTGTCTACTCATGCTCAACAGGCAATTCGATCGCAAGGGAATTACACTGGAGAAAATTTATTCACCACAGTCGATGGAAACCTTAGCCAATGCCAACAAACTGCATCAGCTTTTTATCAACATCCTGCTCAATGCCTGTCAATCCATCCCGAAAGAAGGAATCGTAAAAATAGAAACCCAAACTGAAAAAGATTGGCTCAAGATCAACATCTCTGATACAGGAGTAGGAATTAAAAAAGAAAACCTACAGCAGATTATCGAACCCTTTTTTACTACCAAAGATCCTGGTCAGGGCACTGGTCTGGGACTATCAATATCTTACTCCATCATAGAGGATCACAAAGGTGAAATGGAATTTGATTCTGAGGAGAACAAAGGCACTACCGTCAGAATCAAACTGCCTGTCACAAAAAAGAATCAACTGCTCTAAAACAGCGAAATTAATAAATGGTCTCAACACCCCAGACTTGAGATATTGAGACCACTAATTTTATTGCTCACCCGGAACTGGAAATCCCCGGTCTCTCATCAATGCTTCAATTTTTGCCTCTCTACCTCGGAAAAGTCTGTAAGCCTCAGCAGGGTCGATCGAATTTCTCGGTGCGAACAAATATTTTACTAACTTATCCGCTAGTGCCTCGTCGTAGAATCCACCCGGCGCTTCAGCAAAAGCCTCCGCAGCATCTGATGTCAATACATCGGCCCACATATAACCATAGTAAGCTGTAGCATAACCTTCACTAGAAAACACATGCCCAAAATGAGGCGTACGATGACGCATCGGGAGTTCCTCGGGCATTTTCAATTCCTCAAGTGTCTTTCTTTCAAACTCATCTATGTCTATGTCTGACGGATCTGCCAAATGTAATTTCATATCCATAAGAGCTGAGGCCAAATATTCGGTCGTCTCAAAGCCCTGGTTGAAAGTAGCTGCTTTCTTTATTTTTTCAACCAGCTCTGCAGGCATCGGTTCACCCGTCTCCTGGTGCACCAAAAAATTGTTGATCACATCGTTCGTGGGCAACCAGCGCTCCAATAGCTGTGACTGAAATTCAGTATAATCTCGCACACCACTATTGAGTGTAGGGTATTTGACATTTGCTGAAAAGAAATGCAAAGCATGTCCAAACTCATGAAAAAAGGTAGAAGCATCATCCCATGATACCAACAAGGGATCTCCAGGTGCAGGCTTAACAAAATTGGAGTTATTAGAAGCAAGCACATTGGTTTCGCCATCAAAAGAGGAGTAGCTACGATAAGTGGTAGCCCAGGCACCCGAACGTTTCCCCTCTCTGGCATAGGGATCCAGATACCAAAGCCCAATATGCTCTCCACTATCCTTATCACTTACTTCCCACACTTTTACATCCTCATGAAAAACAGGCACGCTTCCCTCAGGCACTGGAGCAAAAGAATAATTAAACAAACGACCAGCTACATAGTGCATAGTTCCCATGATATAACCCAATGGCGTATGAAGTATAAACCAAAGGATTTATATCATGGAAGATTTAAGCACTTACAATTTATTCATTGGCTTGGACGTACACAAGCGCAGCTGGTCGGTTAGCATCTTTGCTGGCCATATTCACCATCGAACTTTCACCCAGCCACCTGAACCAATCGCACTCAAATCCTACCTCGACAAGCATTTCCCTACTGCCAAAGTGATCTGTGCCTATGAGGCCTGCAAGATTGGGTTTTGGATCTGTAGAGATTTGGAGAGTTATGGCTATCGCTGTTTGGTAGTCAATGCAGCAGACATCCCCACCACTCACAAGGAAACCACCGAAAAAACCGACCCAATTGATAGTCGAAAGATAGCCAAAGCTCTTAGAGCTGGATTACTTCGGGGCATTCATGTTCCCAGTATCGAAGTAGAAGGTCATAGGCAACTGTTTCGTTACCGCAAGAAATTGTGGGCAGAGTTGGTCAGGATCAAAAACCGCATCAAAGACAAATTATTATTTGCGGGGATCCCCATACCTACAGAGTTTGATAATGCCTATTGGAGCAAAGCCTTCTTGGTTTGGATCTCGCAAGTTCAGTTTGAATCCAAAAACACAAAACTGACTGTCAACTTCTTGCTGGAGCATTATCATTTTACATATCGTCATTTGCTTAAAGTGGCGATACAGGTCAGAAAAATCCAACGATTAGCTAAGTACAAGCAACAGGCAAAATTACTCAGAGGCATCCCTGGGATCGGCCCATTGACCACTGTACAACTACTCATAGAACTGGAGAGCATAGATCGTTTTCCCAGCTTCAAACACTTCAATAGCTTTATTGGTCTCAAACCAACCAGTCATTCCAGTGGAGAAAGAGACGTGAAAGGCTACATGACTAACCGCCGGCACAAAGCCCTGCGTAGTGCATTGATCGAATGTGCCTGGAGTTGTGTGCAGAAAGATCCCGCTATGTTGATGAGATACGAGGAACTAACCAAGTCGCATACCAAGAAAAGATCAATAGTAATTATAGCCAGGAAACTGGTCTCAAGGATATATCATGTACTCAAAACAGGAGAAGAATATGAGATAGGATTAGTAAAATAGTAAAAAGACCAAAGACTTAAAATCAGCCCCTAACGACAGTTGAGCACCCTGACCTCTTAACACTCGCTGTGTCCCGAACACTATCTTAGTATGGGGCGGGGTGCCATTTTTAAACATCTGACGGGAAACTGTGGACTTTAACGGTACCACTAATGGAAGCATGGGTTGTTTTTGAATCTCGGTCAAAGTTAATAGGCAGCTAAAAGTAAGTAAAGGAGTGGGAGCTACATCAGAGCCCACACAGGAG
Organism: Reichenbachiella ulvae; assembly: GCF_025833875.1. Classification (NCBI taxonomy): domain Bacteria; kingdom Pseudomonadati; phylum Bacteroidota; class Cytophagia; order Cytophagales; family Reichenbachiellaceae; genus Reichenbachiella; species Reichenbachiella ulvae. Next base: position 3,583,606 of record NZ_JAOYOD010000001.1, read on the forward strand.
AATTATGGCCATCCTTGACTTACTTTCATCCACCTATTGGATCAAAGATTCGATTCCAAAACGGCCAAAAGAAACATTATGAAGAAGTTTAACTAAATTTATGCTGCAGAGGGTTATTCATGGAAGCTTCTGTTAGCTTGTCCAACTGCAAATATTGTTTGACCTCATCCGAATCCAGGTCGTACTTTTCTTTTCTAACCTTCTCGGCATAGTATCGATAATCCCAGGGTTCAATGGTAATATCGTCTCCATTTTTGTCGGCGATGGCTTGCATATCAGCTACCTCTTCTTCTACTCTGGCAATAGCAGCTGGCCATACCGCCTCCATCAAAGCCATGGCATTTTCAGGCGTTTTGGCCATTCGATCCTGTAGTCTCCATTCCGCATAATTAGAGTAGCCCAGCAGTTTTACCCGCTCTCTTCTCAACCTGAGTATCTCGGCAATCAATGAATTGTTATCATATTCATCCCCATTGTCGCCTCTAGAATAATAATTAGTCCAAACCAGTTTACGAAGGGCTCTTTCGGTGGAGTAGGTCAAAAAAGGATCCATCGAAGATCGGGTATTGATTACCGCATATTTCCCCTCCTGTCCTTTGTCCGCAGCTATTTTAGCAGCTGAACTAATGTAGCCTTCTGGCAAACCACCCAACTGGTCTTCTGTCAGATAAGTCACATAATTCTCCTCATCATGCAAAACGTTATTAGAAAACTGGGTATATAAACTAGAAAGCGATTTGTTGATCTCAGCATAGCGCTGCTTTTTGGCACTGTCTAGTTCTGCTCCATTCATCGCAAATCTCCTGTAGGTCAATTCTACCACTCGTTGCTCTGCAGCTGGAAGAGGTTTCTCCAAAGAAGCTTCATACACCTCTTTGATACGCTGAAACAAGGCATCGTTCTGAGTGATTTTTGATCTAAACTCAGAAATAATGGGAGCAAGTTCCTTTCGCACCTCTCTGAATTCAGGCGTGGACATATTACTACTGAATATCCCATAATATTCATAAGCTCTATCCAGTTCAGCTCCAGCACGCTCCAGTTCAGCAATGGTGTTTTCAAAATTAGGCGCTTCTGGATTGGAAGCTATCGCCTCAACATCTGCCAACTCCAGACCCATGCCTCGCAACATAGCTGGTTTCACATCTTCTACCTTCATCTTATCAAAGGCAGGAACGCCACCATAAGGACCTGTCCATTCTTCTAGGAGCAAATTATCTATGGAGGTCTCTTCTTTTTCTTGTTTGCAACCAAACACGGCCAGCAATGTCATCAAGATGAAGAATAATTGTTTCGTTTTAGGATTAATGTTTCTCATATGAATTTCTATTTAGCTAATCGAAAGACTTTCAAAGTCAGCCTAAAAGTATAATTGCAATAGAGAATAGTAAAGAGAAATGCTGTGAGCGGTTAGTCCCCCAAAACATCAGGTTTAGATGGTGTATGGAAGGGAATATGGGTATATAAAAAAGGGCCTGACCTTTGAAAAATCAAACCCTTTCTTAATTAGTAATGTCCTTTTACTCTAAAAAATCCCCGAGTATCGAGCTGGCTTCTTTCTTAGCATTGCGACCATATGGGGCGATCGCCTGGATCAGCTTGCGGATAGGCATAGACTGCAACCAAACCTTGCCAGTACCTCTGATGGTAGCCAGAAATAATCCTTCCCCACCAAACACCATCGAACGAAGACCTCCCGCCGACTGAATATCAAAATCCAATGTAGATTCGAAAGCCACGACACAACCAGTATCTATTCTCAAAGTTTCGTTGTTGAGCTCGCGCTCGATTACTGTACCTCCAGCATGCACGAAAGCCATGCCATCGCCTTGCAGTTTTTGCAGGATAAAACCTTCTCCCCCGATCAAACCGGAACCTATTTTCTTATTCAGCATGATAGAAACTTTCGTCCCAAGTGCTGCACATAAGAAACCATCCTTCTGAACCACCAGCTCTTGATTGTGAGATTTTTGTAGATCGATTGGAATCACTGTACCAGGATAAGGTGCCGAAAACGCCACCTTTCTTTTTCTTGAACCCTGATTGGTAAAATGCGTCATGAAGAGCGACTCTCCCGTAAGCATGCGCGAACCAGCCGACATCAATTTGCCCAAAAAGCCCTGCTGTGGATCAGAGCCATCACCCATCTTCGTTTCAAAATTGATCCCGTCTTCCATATAAAGCATGGCACCTGCCTCTGCGATGACGGTTTCCGACGGATCCAATTCTACTTCTACGATTTGAATGCTTTCGCCTTTGATTTCATAGTCTATTTCGTGACTTCTCATGGTTTCTTAGGATAGATGAATAAAAATTAGAATTGACAAAAATAAAAATGGCCTCAAACCAACCATGATCAGATCTGTCACATCATTAGTAGGACAGAAATCTAAAAACTTACAACTCGATTCAAAAATCTTGGTAAGTTCGGTTGCCTTGAGGCCACTGCTATTATTTTTGATCGTCCCGATCCTTCAGCTTCTTATCCTCTACATTCTCGTTGAGAAAGTCGTTGAGCTTGTCTATGTCCATCGTGCTTTGGATCTCACCAAAGCTATTGATCTCCATCTTGAAGCCCTCTAGCTGCTTGTTTACTTTCGGTTCGTCTTTTTTCTTTTTCTTAGTCATTTTGGGAGCTCATCTCATCAAAGGTCTCACATGCCTTTTTTATACGGCTTGCTACCTCCTTTGTTCCGAGCACCTCCATGATCTTCATGAGATCCGGCCCACCTGCTTCACCCGTGACAGCCACACGTAAGATCTGCATGACCATACCTGCTTTCGCTTCATGCGCTTCTAGCACTGTTTCGAAAGCTGCCTGCACACCCTCTGCATCCAGGTCACCAGCGGTCTCCAAATGATCGGCAAAAGCAGGCAACACGACCTGAGCAGTTTCTTTCCACTTCTTGCGAACCACCTTGTCATCATAATCAGTAGGCGCCTCGAAAAAGAACTTGCCTCTCTCCAGCAACTGTGGGATAAAATCAATTCGCTCTCTCAATTGATCCGCAATGCGGAAAGCATCCGTTTCGCTGCAGTCGATCTCCTTGGCATGAGCCTGCTCCAGTAAAGCTGTACCCAAATCTTCAATCGGCATTTTGCGGATGTATTGCTGGTTGTACCAGATGGCCTTCTGAATGTCAAACTTAGCACCTGACTTAGTGATGCGCTCAATCGTGAATCTATCGATCAATTCCTTGAGTGAGAAAATCTCTTCCTCCGTGCCCGGGTTCCATCCCAGAAAAGCCAGGAAGTTCACGAAAGCCTCTGCCAGATAGCCTTCTTCTTTGAAGCCTTTCAGCTCGGCATCTTCTCCCTCTCCAGTCCAGGCCAATGGAAAAATCGGGAAACCATGCTTGGCTGCATCTCTTTTGCTCAGTTTGCCATTGCCATCAGGCTTCAGCAGCAAAGGCAAATGTGCAAATTCTGGAATTTCGTCTTCCCATCCCAGGTACTGATACAACAGCACGTGCAGTGGTGCAGAGGGCAACCACTCTTCCCCGCGGATGACGTGGGTGATCTTCATCAGGTGGTCATCTACCACATTGGCCAGGTGATAAGTAGGCATACCGTCAGACTTCATCAGCACCTTGTCGTCCATGGTAGAAGTGTGCACATTGACCCAGCCACGCACCATGTCCTTCAGACGAACGTCTTCTTTCGATGGCACTTTGATACGAATCACATAGGGCTCACCAGCATCTAGTTTGGCCTTGACCTCCTCTTCTGAGAGTGTCAAAGAGTTCTTCATGTTATTTCTGGTGATCGAATTGTAGTTGAGCGAATTGGCCTTCGCTGCTTTCAATTCTTCACGCATCTGATCCAGTTCTTCCGGCGTGTCAAAGGCATAATAGGCCTTTCCCTCGTCGAGCAACTGATCTACATATTGCTTGTAAAGTGTCTTTCTATCCGATTGTTTGTAAGGGCCATACTCTCCTCCCTGATCAGGACCTTCGTCTGGTATGATACCGCACCAGGCCAGAGAATCCTTGATATATTGCTCCGCTCCTGCCACGAATCGCGACTGATCCGTATCCTCTATCCTAAGCAAAAATTTACCTCCATGTTTTTTGGCAAACAGGTAATTGTACAAGGCCGTACGTACACCACCTATATGTAACACACCCGTCGGGCTAGGAGCAAATCTTACTCTTACTTCTTGACTCATTATCTCTTTGTTTCGGATTAAAAAAATACCGGATCAAATCCGGTAGCGCAAAAATCAATATTTCTGATTGAATATGGTAATAAGCTTAGATTCTTATTACCTATTTTCCGATAAGTATTAATTATATGATCGCAATGCAGGAGATTTCTACGTTCACTCCCTTGGGCAGAGCACTTACCTCCACGGTCTCACGTGCGGGCGGTTCCTGTTTGAAATATTCGCCATAGACCTCATTGATCCTGGCAAAATCTTCCATATTGGTCACGAAGATGCTGCACTTAAGTACATTGGCAAAGTCCCCACCTGCCTCTCTGAGTATCGCCAGTAGGTTCTTCATCACTTGGTGAGTTTCCTCCTCGATGCTACCCATCACCAGCTCTCCCGTGGCTGGGTCTAAAGGAATCTGACCCGATACATACAAGGTATGCTCTGCATAGGTTGCCTGACTATATGGGCCAATTGGGGCTGGTGCGTTGGTGGAGTTAATGATCTTTTTCATGGTCTATCTGATATTGATTTGGCAAAAACGTGAAGTTAAAAACGAAAAATCACAAAGCACCATTTGAGAGCCCTAGTTTTCCCTGGCTCTCCATTGTCTTTATATGTTGATCAGAATTAATACTGACGATAATCATATATTTTTATTTCGGACAAATTGATCCGAAATAAAAATCGTGCTTAACTTTGACAAAAACAAAGAAGGATGTTTTCTAAAGCCTGTGAATATGCCATCAAAATAATGATCCATCTCTGCTGTGTGCAGGAGGAGGAAAAACTGGCCGGATTGAGGGACATATCACAGGCGATAGGTTCACCTGAAGCATATACAGCTAAAATCCTACAGCAGCTCGTTCGTGCAGATTTATTAGAATCTCACAGAGGTCCTGCAGGGGGATTCAAGCTGAGCAAAAAACCCATCACCCTTTTGGAAGTGGTGAGCGCCATAGACGGAAAGGGGATTGTAACCAACTGCGTGTTGGGGCTGAAGGAATGCTCGTCGAGCCACCCCTGCCCAGTACATGATAAGTACAAAAGCGTACGTGACCAACTCAATCAAGTGCTGACCTATACCCAACTCAACGATTTGAAAGGAGGCATAATAGAAGGCAACCGATTTTTGAAACTATAAAAATTTAACTGAATTAAGGACTTTTTGATCCTTTTATCTTTAATAACTATTCAATTTTAAACATGGTCATTATGAAATACTTATCACTATTTCTCATAGGAGGGCTTTTTTTAACCGCATGTAGTGGTGGCGGCAAAAGTCAGGCTGAGCGTATCAGAGAAAAGACGCGCATAGCCGTAGCAGACCCTTACGAAAACTGGCAGGAATACAATGGAGTGGGTCCGGTAGAGGCGTTTACGCTTCCAGCGTCAGTAGATCAAGAGCTCGCTACTCATGGACAGGAAATTTTCGAGGCAAAATGCACAGCCTGTCACAAAACGAACAAAAAATTCATTGGTCCATCACCAAAGGACATTCTTTCCAGAAGGAATCCCGCCTGGGTGATGAACATGATCCTGGTGCCAGACAAAATGGTTCAGGAAGATCCAATTGCGAAAAAACTCATCATGGACTTCAATGGCTCACCTATGGCCAACCAAAACCTCAAGGAAGAGGAAGCCAGAGCAGTCCTGGAATATTTCAGAACCCTTTAATCTATCCGTCATGAAAATGAAACTCAATCAAATAGTGGCCGCAGCTGTGATAGTCACAGCTATGGCCTCCTGCTCTGCCCCTGCCGACCAGCAAAGCAGTGAGAAGCAAGAAGCTGCGCTGAGCCACCCCAAAGGTCAGGCCTCTGTCTCCGACGATGTGTCTGAACGCAACATACTGCAGGTAGCCGTGAGCTCTAAAGACCACAGTACGCTGGTAGCTGCAGTAGAAGCAGCACAGATCGAACACGTACTGGTCAATGCAGGCCCTCTCACCGTCTTCGCCCCTGTCAATGAAGCTTTTGAAGCCTTGCCAGAAGGAACGGTAGAAAACTTGCTAAAACCAGAAAACAAAGCCCAGTTGGCGAACATACTGACTCGGCATGCAGCACCTGGATCCTACGATCTGGAAGCGCTGAAAAAGGAATCGCGCAAGGGAAGAAAACTCTACATGGCCACAGGCGACTATCTGGAAGTAGTAGTCGATGGCGATCAGGTCTCAGTAGCTGGCGCCAAAATCCTAGCGACTATCCCTACTTCCAATGGCATAATTCAAGTGGTAGATCGAGTGATACTACCCAATTCATAACATAACTGATTCGAGATGAAAATTTTATCATATCTATCTAGCACACTACTTATTGGTGTTTTGGTTTTGGTTACATCCTGTAACCCATCCCAACAAAACGGAGGCGCACTCAGCAACAACATCGCCGAGCGAGTCTATGTAGCTCCTGGCGAGCATGACGAATTCTACGCATTTATTTCGGGGGGCTTTAGTGGCCAGCTATCAGTCTACGGACTGCCATCGGGTAGGCTTTTCAAGGTCATCCCGGTTTTTTCTCAAGATCCTGAAAAGGCTTATGGTTATAATGAGGAAACAAAACCCATGCTCAACACATCCTTCGGACCTGTGCCATGGGACGATGCTCACCACCCGGATCTATCGCAGACCAACGGTGAAATCGACGGACGCTGGTGCTTTATCAATGGCAACAATACGCCACGTATTGCCAGGGTTAACCTCTCAACTTTCGAAACTGACGAGATCATAGAATTACCCAACAGTGCCGGGAATCACAGTTCTTCTTTCGTGACCGAAAACACTGAGTATGTCGTAGCAGGCACTAGATTTTCCATCCCTGTTCCGCAAGAGGACGTATCTATTTCAGAATACAAAGGAAAATTCAAAGGCGCCATTTCCTTCATCAAAGTAGACGAAACTACCGGAAGAATGGATCTGGATTTTCAAGTGATGATGCCTGGCTTTAACTATGACTTGGCACACCCAGGTAGAGGCAAGTCTCACGGCTGGATGTTCTTCACTACCTACAATACTGAAGAAGCCAACACTTTATTGGAGGTAAATGCCTCGCAAAACGACAAGGATTTTATCGCAGCGATCAACTGGAAGAAAGCCCAGGAGCTGATAGAGCAAGGAGCATTCGAAACCATGCCCACATCATATGCCCACAACGTATATGACGAGGAGACTCAAATGGCCACCACTACCATGAAAAAAGAAGTGCGTGTGATCGATCCTACTCAACACCCCGGACTCGTATACTTACTACCCACCCCTAAATCACCACACGGCTGTGATGTAGATCCTACTGGAGAATATATCATCGGTAGCGGAAAGCTTTCTGCTTCGCTGACTGCACACTCCTTTACCAAAATGCTGGATGCCATCGAAAATGAAAAATTCGACGGAGATGCTTATGGTATTCCGATCCTCAACTATGACGATATCGTAGGGGGCGTAGTGCAGCAAGCAGGTTTAGGACCATTGCACACTGAGTTCGATGGCAAAGGAAATGGCTATACCACATTCTTCATCTCCTCAGAAGTAGTGAAATGGAAATTAGGAACGTGGGAAGTACTCGACAGACAGCCGACTTACTACTCGGTAGGTCACTTGATGATCCCAGGAGGTAACTCTAGAAAACCATTTGGCAAATACGCAGTGGCGATGAACAAAATCACCAAAGACCGCTACTTGCCGACAGGTCCAGAGCTGACCCAGTCCGCCCAGCTATATGATATCACAGGAGACAAAATGGAGCTATTGCTGGACTTCCCGACCATCGGAGAGCCCCACTACGCTGCAGGCTGCCCTGCCGATCTGATCAAACCGAGACAGAAAAAGATCTACAAACTGGAAGAGAATCACCACCCCCATGCAGTGAAAAACGAGAAAGATACCCGGGTGGAACGTGATGGAAAAGAAGTACACATCTACATGACCACCATTAGAAGCCACTTTGCCCCTGACAACATCGAGGGTGTCAAAGTCGGAGACAAAGTGTATTTCCACGTGACAAATCTGGAGCAGGACTATGACGTACCACACGGCATCTCTATGATTGGTGCCAATACCTCAGAGTTGCTCATCATGCCAGGACAGACAGAAACTTTCATATGGGAGCCTAAGCAAATAGGAGTATGGCCCTTCTACTGTACAGACTTTTGCTCAGCGCTACACCAGGAAATGCAGGGATATGTACGTGTCTCTGCCAAAGATGCCGATGTTCCATTGAGTTGGAGCCTAGATGGCGAATGATAGAAGGTAGCATGGTTGCCCGTGTGTTTGCGGGCAGCCATGTGATTTCAACCCTAAAAACGAAAGATTATGAAACGATCTAAGATATATATGCTGCTAGCGGCAGTATTACTTGGTGGATTGTTTGTATTGCCCCTTTGGAATATCACACTGGAGGCTCCACAATACCCCGACTCGATCGGAATGAACATCTACATCAACAAGTTTGTAGGAGCCAACGACAATGACATCAAGAACATTAATATCATGAACCACTATGTAGGTATGAAAGCCATACCTGAAGTGATTCCTGAGTTCAGCATTTTTCCTTATGCGATTGGGAGTTTGCTCGTGTTGGGATTGGTGTTTGCCTTTGTGGGGAAACGTAAACTCTACCTGCTCTGGTTCGTGCTGATGATGGCCTTTGCTACGGTAGCCATGTACGACTTTTACGCCTGGGAGTACGACTATGGACATGACCTCAACCAAAATGCCCCCATCAAATTTACCGACGATGAAGGCAACCCCATGTCCTACCAACCACCCCTGATTGGTGCCAAAACCATATTAAATTTCAGAGCCATCTCCATGCCCCGCATAGGTGCTTACCTGATGGCTGCCGGTATGGTGCTCAGCCTCATGGCCTTTGCTCAAGGGAAAAAGGAAATAAAACCCGCGACTGTTTTTTTTATACTCCCACTCCTGGGGCTGCTCGCCTCCTCTTGTGAGGTCAAACCAGAGCCCATACACTACAGTCAGGATGCATGTGACTTTTGCCGAATGACCATAGTGGATCAGCAGCATGCCGCCCAGCTGGTCACTATCAAGGGACGCAACTATAAGTATGACGCTATAGAATGCATGGTGCAGGACTATCTACAGTGGGATCGTCCTGATGTAAAATACTTTCTGGTCGCCGACTATGCATCGCCCGGTCAACTGACCGATGCACATCAAGCCAGCTACCTGATCAGCGAGGCAATACCCAGCCCGATGGGAGCCCATCTCACAGCATTTGCCACCGAAGACGACAGAACGGAAACACACGATTCTGTTGGTGGAAAATCGCTGGATTGGCCCCAGCTCATCCAGGAAATCAAAAACACGAATTAACGCTCACTACCATGAAAAAAATATACCTTCTACTCATCAGCCTCTTGGCTTTTACACTGGTAATGGCGCAAGAAATCAAAACCAATCACGACACTTGCAAGCATTGCAATATGCTGATCAAGGAGCAGTCGTTCGCTGCTGTAGCGATTCTCCCCGATGGAGAACAGCTCCAATTTGATGCGATTGAATGCCTGATCAACTACCTCAAACCAAAGAGGGAAGAAGACTACTCTCAGCTACTGGTAGCGGACTATTCCCAGTCGGGACAATGGATCGAGAGCCAAAATGCCACCTATCTGAAAAGCAAAGCGATACCCAGTCCAATGGGCGCCTATCTCTCGGCCTACCCGGATAGCAAAACGGCCAGCAGAGTCCACAAGGAAAAAGGAGGCAAAACCTATAGCTGGACTGAATTGAAGCAGCTTTTCGAGGGCAGCAACTTTGGAGCCATCCATCACCCAGAGCACAACCACGACCGATCGGATGCCTATGCATCCATAGGTATCATGGGAGATCACGTGCACCACCAGGGCGGCTGGATGCTAAGCCTCCGCTACATGAACATGGCCATGGATGGCAATCAATCGGGTGCTGATCCTATCAGCAACGACGACATCTACCAGCAATACATGGCTGCTCCCCAGCACATGCGCATGGAGATGTACATGCTGGGTATCATGTACGCACCTACCAACCGCCTCACGCTGGGCTTGATGCAATCCTTCGTCCTTCAAAGTATGGACATGAACATGCCACAACAGATGGAAATGGGAGGACAAACGCATCACACGACCATGGCCTACCAAACCCAAAGCAGAGGACTGGGCGACCTGAATATCTCTGCGCTCTACAGTGCGCTGAGCCATGAGAGAAATTCCTTTCATCTCAACCTGGGGCTAAACCTTCCTCAGGGCAGCATCCAACAAAACGACGACACACCGATGTCCAAGGAAATGAAACTGCCCTATGCCATGCAGCTCGGGTCAGGCACGATAGACATCAGTCTGGGCAGCACGTACAAAAGAACTTTCGAGAAGTCCAGCTGGGGCGTACAACCCCTCCTGCTCTTTCGCACAGGACAAAACAAGGAAGGCTACCGACTGGGTCACTTGTATCAAATCAACACCTGGTATGGCTATGGAGCGACACCCTGGTTGGCAGTGCTGGCACGTGCACAATTCGCACTGCAGCAAGGAATCCAAGGCCAGGACGAAGACTTGAATCCCATGATGGCACCTGCAGCCAACCCTATCAATTATGGCTATCAGCAGGTCATGACTTATATAGGCACCAACCTTTCTTTTCCCAAGTCTGATTTTTGGAAGAACGTAAAACTGGGTCTTGAGATCGGAATGCCTGTATACCGACACGTCGAAGGAATCCAAATGCAAGCCGGGTTATCAGGCCAGGCAGGCCTTCGCTATTTGCTATAATTCCTCAGCGTCATGAAACTAAGATTAATCATAGGGTTGTGTTTCTGGCTATTGTTATTAGATAGTCAGGCTTCTGAGCTGACCGTTTGCCAAGGGTGTACACTCAACAGCATTCGGTCAGCGGTAGAGGCAGCACAAGCGGGCGACACCATACGTGTACAGCCGGGGATATACGATTGCGAAAATCTCGCGATCACCAAACCCCTCATACTCCTGGGCGAACAAAGACCCACACTGGATGGGGGAGGAAAAAGCTATGTCCTAAAGCTCCTGGCTGACAGCATCCGCGTATCGGGATTTTCTATCATCAACTCCGGTAGGAGCTATACCAAAGACTATTCCGCTCTTTACGTCAGTGGCTCCAAAGGTTCTCAGATTACGGACAATCACATCAGTCAATCCTTTTTTGGTATCCTGGTAGAAAAATCCAGAGAGATAAAAATAGCAGAAAACAAAGTAGTGGGAACAGCCACCCGCGAAGATCAGTCGGGCAACGGCATCCATCTATGGCATTGCAAAAAGGCCAGCATCAGCCGCAACGAAGTACTGGGGATGCGCGATGGGGTCTATCTGGAATTTGTGGATAGCAGCAGTGTGGCAGACAACTACACCCACCACAATGTGCGCTATGGCTTGCACTTCATGTTTTCTAATCACGACGAGTACAGCCTCAACACCTTCGAAAGCAACGGCGCTGGAGTGGCAGTAATGTTTTCTAAATGGATCGTGATGCGAGAAAATCACTTCATCGAAAACTGGGGCACCGCCTCCTATGGGCTTTTGCTCAAAGAGATCTATGATGGAGAGGTGATCGGCAACCGATTCGAAGAAAACACCCTCGGGATCTTTATAGACGGGTCGTCTCGTATCAACTACCGCCTGAATACCTTCATACAAAATGGATGGGCCATCAAGGTCTCCGGCGGGTGCTATGCCAACCACTTCTCGAGCAACAACTTCCTCGGAAATTCCTTTGACATCTCCTACAACTCGAAGATGAACGACAACACATTCAACGGCAATTTCTGGAGCGAGTACAGCGGATATGATCTGGACCAAAATGGTCAGGGGGATGTCCCCTACAGACCTGTCAAGCTGTTTTCCTACGTGGTTAATAAAACACCTGAAACCATCGTACTACTCAGGAGCCTTTTTGTGGATCTGATCAACTTTTCAGAAAAAGTATCTCCTGCCTTCACACCAGACGATCTGGTGGATCATTCACCTTCTATGAACAAACACAAATGATAGCAGTAAAAAACATAAGCAAAGCCTTTGGGTCACTCCAGGTGCTGGATAAGATAAGTTTTGATTTAAAAAAAGGTGGGATCTTCGCTGTATTGGGACCCAATGGATCGGGGAAAACCACCTTTTTGAAGATCTTGCTAGGCATGGTGCTGCCAGACAGTGGAGAAATCTACTATCAGGACCAGCCCATCCTGCAATCGCACGCCTACCGTAAACACATCGGATACCTGCCGCAGATTGCGCGCTTTCCTGACAATCTCAAAGTCAGAGAAATCATCCATATGATCATGGACATCCGCGAGGAGCCAGCGCATCCCGAACCTCTGATCGAGCTCTTCAAGCTCGACAAGTTCATGGACAAAAAGCTGGGAGACCTATCGGGAGGTACCCGACAAAAGGTCAACATCGTGCTCACCTTTATGTTTGACACACCAGTGGTGGTGCTGGATGAGCCTACGGCAGGTCTGGACCCCGTATCGTTGATCAAGCTAAAGGACCTCTTGCATCAGGCCAAAAATCAAGGCAAAATGATACTGATTACTTCGCATATCATGAGCCTCGTAGAAGAACTGGCCGATGAAGTCATCTTCTTGCTAGAAGGCAAGATTTATTTTCAAGGGACGCTCTCTGACCTCCAGTCCAAAACGGAAACCAGAGATCTCGAACATTCAATTGCAGCCATATTAGAGCCATGATCAAGATATTAAAATACAGTTTCTCGGATTTGATCCGAAGCAGATGGAGCTACATCTATCTGGCGTTTTACCTCCTATTGGGGTTTGTACTATTGTTTCTAAACCATGACCTGTCCAAGGCCATCATCACCATGATGAATGTGATCGTGGTGCTGACACCTATGATCGGTACCATCTTTGGCGTCATGTACTTTTACAATTCTCGTGAGTTTACGGAGCTGCTGCTCGCACAGCCCGTTCAGCGTACCAAAGTGTTTTTTGGGCAGTATCTCGGTATCTCCCTCTCGCTATCACTCAGCTTGATCATCGGACTGGGGATTCCCTTTCTGGCCTATGGACTGTTTCGGTCCACGGAGATATTCAATTTCATTTTGCTCCTGATATCCGGCACATTTCTGACTTTCATATTCGTGGCACTGTCGATCAACATCGCCCTGGCCAATACCAACAAGATCAAAGGCTTTGGCTTTGCCATCCTGATGTGGCTGTTTTTTGCGGTGATATACGATGGACTGATCCTACTGTCGATGATGGTATTTGAGGATTACCCACTGGACAAATTTGCGCTGGTGGCCAGTTTTCTCAATCCGGTAGACCTGTCTCGGATCCTGATTATTCTCAAATTGGACATTTCCGCCTTGCTGGGTTATACCGGGGCTTTGTTTCAGCGTTTTTTTGGCACGGGTGCTGGCTTATTCTTCTCCTTTTCACTATTGTTGGTCTGGGTGCTTTTGCCAGTTGCGCTGTTGATAAAAGTAGCCCGAAGAAAGGATTTTTAGTCTCGGATAAAAATGGATCTAGCAATCAAATCGACAGGGATTCGGCTCAAGATAGCCATGGCCAATTTTCTGGTCGTAGCACTACTAGGCTGTATGCTCAGGTATTTTCTCTACCGACCCTTTGCCGGATTCGACTATGGTTTTGTCCTGCATGCCCACTCGCACATGGCTTTTTTGGGCTGGGTCTTCATGGCACTCTTTGCCTTTATTCTTTCGGCCTTTGCTAGCGATGAAAACAAACCCGTCTATGTGCGTCTTTTTTGGATCCTACAGGGGGCCAACCTGGGTATGCTCTTCACTTTCCCTTTTATGGGCTATGCCCTTTGGTCGATTGTGTTTTCGTCCATACATGCTGTGACAGCTATGTTTTTCGCCATCATTTTCATCAAAGAGATGCGAAAAGGAGAGAAGAAAACAGCCCAGCTATTTGTCCAATGGGCGCTGATCCTGATGATCCTGTCCAACCTGGCACCATTCGCACTGGGGCCCGTATCGGCTACCCAGGGGAAGGGCGACCTGTACTACCTGCTCATCTATTTCTACCTGCACTTTCAGTACAACGGCTGGTTCACTTTTGCTCTGATCGGGTTACTGCTGCGCCACCTGGAGCAGCGTGGGGTAGACACCCAGCACCGATGGGCCAGACTGGGATTCAAACTAAAACTGATTGCCATATTCCCGGCCTTTGTGCTCTCCGCCCTATGGACCACACCGGCTATGCCTTGGTACATGCTGGCTGCACTGGCGGCTATGCTGCAACTGGTCGGGCTTTTATTCCTCCTGGCTTTTGTGATCAAGGAGGCCCGACAGCCGATTATGGAAATGGCTAAAAGCCTTCGCTATCTTTTATTGGCGGGAGCTCTGGCCCTGCTGGTTCAGCATGTGCTGCAGGCACTGTCTGCCATCCCCGCTCTGGTCGAACTGGCCTTTGCCAGAAACATAGTCATAGCCTATTTGCATATGGTATTGATTGGCTTTGTCACCTTGTTCTTGTTTTTCAACCTGCACTTGCAGGGATATTTGCGCCCGAGTAGATCGACCCATTTAGGACTCCTTTTGTTTTTTGGGAGCTTCCTACTCAGCGAAGTGATCCTGCTGGCACAGCCCTACATCAGGGCGTCTGCCTGGTACCTCTTCTTACTGGCTCTGTCTCAGCTATTGGCGCTTTTGATTCTTTTTACTCAGATGAAAACCCAACATCAACCAACATGAAAAAGAGTTTCCTCCTCCCCATCATGATCCTGGTGGTCGCCTCCCTACTCTCTGGTATTTTTAGCGGATGGTATCGCCTGGGCTTTGCCCTGCCTGTAGATCAAATATTCTTACACCATGGAGCCATCATGACAGGCAGTTTTTTGGGCACGCTGATCCTGATGGAACGCATCGTCACCCTCCAGCGCAAATGGCTCTTTGCCTTCCCGCTGGTCAATGTGAGCAGCCTGCTGTTTTACTACATGGGCTGGCATCAGGCTGCATTTCTCTGTTTGATCCTTGGCGCGCTGGGACTGTTCTATGTCTTTCATCTGATCCATCAAAAATCGCCCAACCTCCCACACAAAATCATGTGGGTAGGAGCCGCTGCATGGCTGCTGGGCAATACGAATTTGCTACTCATGGGCGCCTATGCCCATTCGATCCTGTGGTGGATGGCTTTTTTGCTCCTGACGATTGCCGGCGAACGACTAGAGCTGGCGCAGTTTTTACCCGTGAGCAAGGGCAAACGAGCCATTCTGCTCGTGCTATTGGGGACTTTTGTTGTCGCCTGCATGCTGCCATATCATTTGGGAGGCAACTATGTGGCAGGTGTGGCTTTACTGCTGATCAGCCTATGGCTCATGCGCTACGACATGATCCGCCAGTCTATCAAAAAGCCCGGTATTCATCGCTACAGCGCAGTTAGTCTGCTGCTAGGCTATGTGTGGCTGGGCCTATCAGGGCTCAGCTATGGGCTAGATGCCAGTGGTACGATCAACTACGATGTGCTTATTCATAGCTTTTATCTGGGCTTTGTCTTCTCTATGATTTTTGCACACGCGCCCTTTGTTTTACCCGGGATCTTAAAACTCAGCTACAAACCCTATCACCCCATCCTCTATCTCTGGATTTCTGTTTTTCATGCTTCGCTCCTGATCCGGCTGCTCGGCTCCATGCTATCCATCCCCGCATGGAAACAATGGGGTGGCCTGGCCAATGGCCTGTGCATTCTGCTTTTCATGATCCAGGTGGTGACTCTGCTATTGATTAAAAGAAAAAGAGCAATAAATCAGGAGAAGCAATCGATGGGTTGATACAGGCTGCTTATGGCACCCCGTTCACCGTTCTCTCAAGTCTTCTGAGGTGTGACTTGATAGGTTAAAATGAAACAAATATCTCCTTATACGGCTTTTCTGGTAGAAACATGCGGCAGCAGCATTCCCAAATTTGCAGATTGCCCAAACATCCATGCGGCCGCAATCGCCAACTTGCAGAAAGCAGAAAAATGCGTTTTTCTCCATTCCCGAACTTGCAGAAGGCTCAAAAATTGATTTTTCTCGATTCTGCAACTTGCGGAAGCTCCAAAAATTGGTTTTTCTGCATTCCCTAGTTTGCAGAATGCCCAAACATGGGCGTTTCTACCTTTTGGACATCTTCCGAAGTTCCAAACATCCATGTTTCTAGCTTTTTTAAATTAAAACCCCTTTCTTTCAAGCCTTCCGAAAGACATAGAAAACAACCGTCACCCGACAAAGTAGATAAGGACACGAGTCTTGATCTATGA